>NZ_JAKEUV010000001.1:0-1578158 GCF_022398095.1 Vibrio sp. Isolate23 | reverse complement strand
CAGCCCATTGATTTCTAAAAACACATTCTGAAGATTTTCAGGTTCTGCTCGATCAACGCTGATGTAGCTCCCACCCCGATTACCACTTGTGCATAGAAATCTGTAGGCAACCCATCTTTACAGATCCGTTCATAGAAAATAAATCAAAGTACCGATTGAGTGTGGAGAGTTCTTCATCCGCTAGCTTGCCTAGCTCAGCACTGGCAATTTTGGCTTGTTCCAACCATTCATTACATAAACAATGGTTATCATRGGTGAACGACTTGCTCCAGATGAGAAAAAGTATCTTGAAACCTTAAGCGTCTTTAGCATCATTTTTTTGCCTACCAACGAAAGGTTTTACATCCTGAGCTGGTATCAAATACACGTTGTGGTCCATAGTCATGAACTGTCTAGCCCAATGATGTGAAGAATTGTTGCCATTAGGGTCTTTGCGGGGAAAGTGCCGTAAGATATGTAGTCACTTGGTACGCGTGACCTTTCGGTTACACGTAATTTTACTGTCGTCGAGCATAACGAAAACCTTTTTATATAAATTATATAAAAGCTCATGAAAAAATATGATTAATAAATTATTATCCAACATAAATTAATGCCTGATAGGATGGTAGAGTAGCCAGTTAATAACCGAAACCACACTTAGTAATAAGATTAACATATATAAAAAACATAAAAATCACAACTMAATATAATGCACATTGCATATTAATAACGTATAAATGAYTTGCGATTTATTTATTTGATAATGAGCGACAACTAATTTAAAACCATTGTTTAATTCGAGGTTATTATGAAGAGAATATTTTTTTATTTGTTATTAACTGCACCTAATTTTGTTAATGCAGAAGAGTTTCCAAGGTTGGATGAAGCTTTGCCAAGTATGATTGATATCACTAGACAAACTCCTATTATGGATTGGGACGGTGACGGATGTTATCCAGCTGCTGGTATCAGTAGATCGGGAAAAATGAACGATGGTTTGAAAACTACCGGTGCTATCAATGGTAGCTGCCATGACGCTGGCTTTCTGGATATTTCAAATACTCTTCATCGTTATGCGTGTATTTCTGGAACTGATGGCAGCAGCTACTGTGCCCAAGCATATGATAACTATTACGAAAAAGACCAAGCTATTCATGGTTCGGGAATCGGTGGTCATAAACATGATTGGGAGTCGATAATTGTCTGGACCAAAGATAGCAGCATCACCCACGGTTCGGTGAGTTGCCACGGAGACATGGAAACCAAAAGTAGAGGTGAGTTGCCAATGGATGGTGAACACCTAAAGGTCGTCTATCATAAAGATGGTGCWGGGACACATTGCAATCGGTTTGCTAAACCTGGAGAGCTAGCAGAGAATCACTATGGTAAATTTGTCCTACCAACTATTACTTCATGGTATGAACTTCAAGGTGACGGGTTAACAAACCAACAAATGAGAGATAAACTCAACAGCTTTGATTATGGTAGCGCATCTATAAAAGTGAGAGATAGTTCCTTCTTAAGCCATATTAATCGTTGGCGACCTTCTGGTTATCCTGAATTTACGCAAGAGAGTGTGGAAGACTCTAACCCTAATCAGTAAAGACCCGTTCTGAGATGAGTTGACATTTTTTAATTAAAACGCTCGATGCACCTCATCGGGCGTTTTGTAGCTTAGAGTCAGGTAAGTGTAACGGTAGACTTAAATTGGAGACCTGTTTAGAGGTATGATTTCGTTCGATTAAATGAGGTTATATATGCCAAGTGATGAGTTGACATTTTTTAATTAAAACGCTCGATGCACCTCATCGGGCGTTTTGTAGCTTAGAGTCAGGTAAGTGTAACGGTAGACTTAAATTGGAGACCTGTTTAGAGGTATGATTTCGTTCGATTAAATGAGGTTATATATGCCAAGGAATATTTCTCCCGAATTTAAACGTGAGTGTGCTGAACTCGTGATCATTCATGGTTACAAACATAAGGACGCGGCCGCTGCAATGGGTGTCGGTTTGTCTTCAATACAAGCAGAAGCAATCTGGCGTTACACCCAAATCAACAGCACTGAACTGCTGAACAACTGCGAATTCAAGAGTTAGAAAAACAGCTCAAGCAGCTTAAAAGCGATAATGAACTGTTAAAAAATCTTCGGCCTTCTTCGCAATGGAAATAAACAAAAACAAGTAATTACGGTAAATCTAAAGAAGTTAGGCTACCCGATACAACAGATTTGTCGATGCTTAGCTCTCGCTGCTAGCTCATTTGCCCAAAGTTATTGATACTGAAAGTGTTCGATGAGAGCTGCGCTGAAACAAGTTCATCGTGATATGGATGCTACGTATGGGAAGCGTCGAATGCGATCTGAATTACAGAGTATGGGGTTTACGATTGGCATCTAGAAAGTTCGTCGATGGATGGAACAACTTGGCTTAGTTGCGAAACGACCAAAGCAGCATATAGCAAGGAATCAAAGAGCAAGGTTATGATTTAGTTTTAGGTAAAGGCTAATGCTTAGATCGCTGATTAAACATTAACCTAATGTGTGGCAAGATCATAAAAAGCAAACTTAGCCTATCTTTGTTTTGAAGCTTTTTCTTCTGAATTTCAAATGCGACAGGAATAATCGTTGATGACCCGACTAATAGAATCAGCCTATGGTTAACACTCAATAAATGGACGAAATAGGACAATTGTGGAGATGTATGCTTACCATAGTGCGGCTAATGATACTTATCAGATTCGAAGTCAACTTACAGAGCAAGCCCCACATTTTGAGAGTGTTCTACAGTTTTCAATCACGGATAACAAGCCATAAAGTGATTAAGCTGTGGTATATGAGCGACGGCAACAAACGGCTCATGTCCGTTAACAATGGTATGGGCACACACCCACTCTCCATAAAGAGCCAGTTGATAAATTCTTAGTGATACGCCTAAGTCACGCACATATTGTCTTATTGCGTTTAAATCTTCTAGCTGCTCTAAGTCCATCAGACGCCCAACAGGTACATTATTTGCGCGTCGGTAGCTGTTGTAATAACTGTTTTGTCTCTGGGTCATTTCTGAATTTGGTGAACCATTAATTCTATGTGCCATTGTAGATAACCAGGTAGCATGAAATAGACAGTTGTTCCCCCTGCCTGATGTATTGCGAGTAATTGTACCAACTGGACCCTCCATGTTAGCACCAACCACTCGATTTAAGCTCAACAAATGAAATTGATTTTGTAGTGCTTTGGCTATGACGTCCTGATCCATGTCAGTATCGCTGAATTTGGTGTTTGAGACACCTTCGTGATAAATCTCTATTTCTAGGTCATTATACTTATGCACAAATCCACCTTTTAGGCTCTTTTTCTTGTTATCGTAACTGCCTTGAGTTAACGGATAGCTTTGACCTTCTCTAAACTCAGGATTGGTGTCCGCGCCTTTATGATAGTTGTAAGAGATAAACAGATATTCGGTATCTGTCTTATCCAAACCTTTCTTTTTCTGCTGATAGCTCTCAAAATCAGACTTTTTACCCTTAGCTAAAATGCTGACAACCCCCTTGAAGGTGCTTTTATTGTTTTGGCAATAGTCGAGTAATACGGCATTCATTTTATGGTACAAAGCTAAACCAGTAAGCGTAAGCTTACCGGTTTGTTTGGTGGGTATTCCACCTTGCCCAAATATCTGAGAGCTTGAGGTTCTTTGCTGCAGTTCCTTGGTACTGGTTAAAGGCCCGTGCTTCGGTTTATCAGTTATATCAATGTTCGCTTGTAGAGACTTTGACGTTTCATCATATGTGAGAGCAAAACCACTAACAGCATGACCCTTAAGGTTGCCATAGCCAAGCGTTCCTAAGTATTTGAGGTATTCTCGGCGCTCAACGTCAGTAACTTTCTTTAAGTCTATTACCTGATCAGAACTCACGCTTCCCGCACTGGAGATATTGCCTTTGTCATCCCGAGTAATAAAGTCCTTAAGATCCAGATCCTCCCCCAGCTCTTTGAAATACAACGAGTCATCAAAATTAGCGGATAATTCGTAGGAAAGTTGATCTTCCAAACCAACGGTATTAACGAAGACATAAGGTGAGTTTAAGCAACTATTGATATGCTCTGTTGAACCACCTTGAGAATGTTCGGGCAATGGTAAAAGCGTATTGCCACCAGACTCCCGAAATGCAGCAAGAGCGGAAGCTCTGAGTTGATCCAATTCTTCATCTGTAAAGTCATCATCAGAATCTGACGGCATAATCAATTTTTTACTACTAGGATCAAGCCGAGACAATTTAAGAAGCAGTTCTGGCGTTAAGTTCTTGCCTTTTTTTATCTGAGTCAAGTTATACCAATCCACTACATAAGGCTCGTCTTTTATCAACTTATTCCGTTTTGGCATGTTGGCTATGAAATGCCGTCCTACTGTGTAAGGGAAAGTACTGGTTAACCCAATATCGATCTGGTTATGTAGACATGGGCAGTTGTATGCATTGTTGATGTTAACATCATTGTTGTGTTCGCGTTTTACGAAGCAGTGGTGGCAATAGGTTTCCTTCATTTTTGTTTCTCCCTTTATAACTGCAATTTTTTTAATGACGAGTCGGTGTAAATTTCTCATCAACAGCGTAGATAACTGACAGCTTTAAAACTTGGCTGATTTGACAATCTTTGCAGTCAAATATGGGGAAAACTAAAAATTTGGAAATATCATTGAAAGAAACTACTAACTGTTACTCCTAGAAAAGCCAGATTAAACAGAAGAAAAAACAAACATCCGATGTAGCTGGTTAGAGTTGTGAAAGTTTAGTCAAACCTAAAACCTTTTTAGTCTCGGATCGTAGAAAATCGAAGCTTTTCCTTGTTATCAGCGGAGAAAGATGGACGCATGGAGCATTACCATGCCTATGGTGTATTTTTTGATACATTTACCTCTACCACTTAGGTAACTTTAGTATCCTACTGCTCATCACTAAAATCACTAAAATCATCAAAATCACTTGTTTCTCAAAAAGTGTTGAATAGCTTTAGAGGCGCCTCCTTGTACATGTACAAAAGTCGTCACAACTGTATATTTAAGGGAAAATATTGACTATACATGTACAAAATTCGTACAATAAACGTTAACTAAGCCTCTAATTATCTGTAATTCAATGGAATTTATTCAGAGTACTATACGTGTACAAGGTCTAATTCATAGATAAGTTAAATTATGTTTGAAAATAGAAAGCGCCTGTTTAAGCGCTCTCTTCTGTTATATGGTATTTCTCAAATTAAACATAATCAGATTTACCATAAAATACCTAATAAACAGTTTGTTTAATCAGAGATTAACAAACCATTACTAGTTGTCCTTAACCGCCAGCGAGTTTCACTGTATGACCTTTCTTTTCAAGGTGAGCCTTTATTTTCTCTCTCGCATCACCTTGAATTTCGATATTGCCATCTTTTACAGAGCCTCCACAACCACACACTTTCTTCAGTTCTGCGGCTAATAGTTTAAGTGGTGCATCATCCAGATC
This sequence comes from Vibrio sp. Isolate23, assembly GCF_022398095.1. Taxonomy (NCBI): domain Bacteria; kingdom Pseudomonadati; phylum Pseudomonadota; class Gammaproteobacteria; order Vibrionales; family Vibrionaceae; genus Vibrio; species Vibrio sp. Isolate23. Next base: position 1,572,677 of record NZ_JAKEUV010000001.1, on the reverse strand, counting down.
TAACCCAGATACAATACACACGCCTTTGCCTTTGCGCCCTTTGGTTTGTCGCTGGATACGAACAATGCCATCGCCTTTGGGCCGTTTAACCTTTTCATCTTCAGGTTTGATTCGGCCAACTTCTGTGGAATAAACAAGACTCATAAGTACTACTTCTTCTGTTCGGCTTTTTGTTTAGCCATCAAGTATGCCTCTATATGCTTCTGGATCGCAAGCTTCCCACCCTTAATGAGCTTGCCGTTAAAGAAACAATACCAAGCATTAGGCTCACCAGTATCGTTTTTTATAGTGTAGCCATGAAAGTTTTCTTGTGCTGGATTACCTTCTGCCTGTTTTTTATTTCCCAAGGAACCAAACTCTTTGGGATCAATTATTGTGGCAGTATCGCAAAACCAATCAATACTCTTTTTTACTGCTGGCATGCTTCCAGACAAAACATGATTTTTGATCTGAACTTGCCATATGTCAGTAGAACTTCCAGCAGTTTTGAGGGTAAAACCTCTATATGTCGCAGCAGCCATAGTCACTTTATTTTAGTAATAAGTTAAATTAATAATAATTGTATATCGCCCTTAATCAAGTATATTGGGTAAGGATAATTCTGTTATAGTGCGCTTGAATGAAGAAAAATATTAGGGTAATCACAGATTTAGATACAAGAAATCGATTCATTAAACTCTTTACTCAATCTGTGAGCATAGACATGATGAATTCACTCACAGATGGTCAATACGCACATAACTCTCTGTTAGCATTAACAAAAGACTGGAATTTATTTTCTGATTATTGCAGGAGGAAATCGGTTAATACTCTTCCCGCTTCTACGGCGGCTGTACGTCTTTTTTTGGAAAGAGAGTCTGCTCAAAGAAAATACTCAACCCTCAGACGTTACATTGTAACTATTTCACTTATTCATAAAACGCTAGCAATGAGTGACCCAACAAGTCATTCTAATGTTCAGCAATCATTATCTCAGTTAAGAATCGAGAAATCCGGTGATGCAAGCCCTGCAATCCCTTTTGAACGGCAGCACCTTGATCAGCTGACAGAAAAGCTCGACAAGAAACCTTCAATCAAGGTAGTACGTGACCTAGCGATTTATCACTTAATGTTTGAGTGCATGCTAAAGCGTTCAGAGCTGAAACAATTAACTCGAAACAACATTAAACTAGGAACGAATGATTGTCTTGTTTTTATTGGAGACTCAACCTACACACTTACTGATAATGCTTACAAATATTTATCAAAGTGGTTAAAGACGCTACCCATACAGAATACATTTTTGTTTAGTGCCATTGATAAGCATGGAAATATTAGTACTGACCAATTGAATGATTCTTCTATTTATAGAATTTTGAGATCAGCAAGTGACAAGCTAAAATTAAACGTCAAATTCTCAGGTCAGTCATTGAGAGTTGGAGCCGTGAAAGAAATGTCACGCAAAGGGATAAAGACGGTGGATATTCAACACTATGGTCGATGGTTAAGCCCTGCGATGCCTTATCAATACTTGGGAAATAAGGTCACCGCAGAAGCAGAAATGATGATATTTAAACGTTTTAAACCGTGGGACTAAAGTGAGCGTCTTACACAATCTGCAAGAAACTCGGAGAATTTTAAACCACTGTACTCGACCATTTTAGGAAACATCGAAATCGGTGTCATACCAGGAAAAGTATTGACCTCATTCAAATACACATCTCCTTCTGGAGTAAGGAAAAAATCGATACGAGATAAATGACGAAGTTTCATCTGTCTGAACACTTTTTCAGAAGCCTGCTGGATAATGAGTCGTTGATCGTCAGTCAGATCCGTCGCTTCAACATCTGTTGTCGAATGACTATCTGCACTGTATTTCTCTTCGTATGAATAGAACGTGTCTTCCGGAGCTTTAATTTCTCCCGGTGGAGTTACATGCAATTGACCTTTGTATTCATACGCCGCCACTTCTAACTCGCGAGGTTTTACTGCTTTTTCGACTAAGACTTGATCTGAGTATTCAAACGCATCATTGATTGCTTTTTGCAGCTGATCTTTTTCTGTCACTTTATAACAGCCAACAGAAGAACCTTGTCTTGCTGCTTTAACGAATACACTACCCCACTGCTCGAACGCCGCTAAGCTTTGATCATATGCTAGCTTATTGTTCTCAGACAAAAAGATATATGGCGTATTTGGAATGGAAAGAGCGTCGTACCAAAGTTTCGACGTGATTTTGTTAAAGCTATTCGCACTGGCTTCAGGACCACAGCCTAAATAAGGAATACCTGTAAGCTCAAGCATCGATTGGATATCACCTGTTTCCCCCGGAAAACCATGAATACATGGCACAACAAAATCCAATTTTGTTGCATTTACTTCAGAGTTCAAGGTTCCAGCGTTGGTATCGAGATAAACCAGTTGCCCCCCTTGATACCAACCTTCAGGTTTCATTTCTACTCGAATCACCTCAAATTCAGGTGTTAACTCAAGTTGGGATTGTACGAAATCTGCTGAAACGAGCGACACTTCATGCTCAGCCGAACCGCCACCACAAAGTAGTAAAATTGTTGTATTCGCCATTAAAGATCTTTCCGTGAAATAACAGAGGGATTAGTAGAGTTAATCATAATAAAAACTCGGCAAGGATTCATTGATTTAACCGAATTATGACCGTTCTGACAGTTTGTTTGATGGATTAATACCCATTAAAAAAGGGGCTGATGCCCCTTTTTATGAAATTAGTTAAGCTTATTCAGCGTTGGGAACTCAGAGTTCTTAATCGCATCAATACTCTTAACGAAAGGTTTCATATCCTGAAGGTCACTAGGAAGTTTTGAAATGGCTTTCTTCGCATCAGCGCGAGTGGCGTAGTCTCCGTAAAGGACTGTGTACCACTTTGTGCCGTTGACGACTTTATAGTTTTCCCACACTGGCTCGCCATCACGTGGTAGTTTACGTGCAAACTGGTCCACTTTGGTTTGGCTGCCAACCGCAACAACCTGAATCGTGAAACCATAACGTGGGTTCATCGCTTTTTGTTTTGCAGTTGGTGGGATAATCGCGACTGCTGGCTTAGCCTTCTTCTGAGGTTGCATATTAGTCATTTGCTTCTCAGCCATCGGCCTTACAGTCTTAACCGCTTCTTCCGTGACGCCGTTTGTAACGCCTTGTTGTGAAACAATCGGCTTCTCTACTGCCGCTGTTTTGTAATCCTCACGATAGCTTTCAGAGGACACGTCAGTTACGTAATCACTCGATACACACGCTGAAAGCACCACTGATAAGCCAACTATTGCGATTTTTTTCATGAATTCTTCAAATGCCTTTTGTAGAAATTACTGTAAATCATGCCGTTAGATAGGATTAGAATCAACCCAACATTCTAATTATATATCAATACACTGTGACACATGGCACAAAGTCGGAGTCACGTCAGGTGATCTGATTAAAACAACGCCTAATTATCTCTGAATTCGTTTAAGTGCTTGGTTAATATTAGCTTAAACACTGAATGTCGGAGTGCATAAATGAATAGTCTAAGCCACTTACTTAAACCAAAGTCAGTCGCTGTTGTTGGAGCTTCGACCAGAGCGATGCGAGCAGGCAATATCGTTATGAAGAATCTTCTTCAAGGCGGGTTCGAAGGTGCAATTATGCCCGTCACTCCACGTTATAGCTCAGTGTGTGGTGTTCTTGCTTATAAAGATATAGATTCACTTCCCATTACACCAGATGTCGCTATTTTATGTACAAACGCGAGCCGGAATTTAGAACTCTTCAGGCAGCTTGCCGAGAAAAAAGTAAAAATGGTTATTGTTCTCTCTGCAGATATGCATTTGGCTACTGACGATGGTTGTAGTATTCAGGAAGCCTGTCTTACGGTCGCTCAACAGTCCAATATGCGAGTATTAGGTCCTAATAGCCTTGGTATGATCCTACCTTGGATCAATTTTAACGCATCATTTTCGCCGGTCACTGCGCAGCAAGGGAAAATTGCTTTTATCTCTCAATCAGCAGCGATGTGCACCACAATACTCGATTGGGCAAATGACAAAAACATTGGCTTTTCTGCTTTTATCTCTCTTGGTAATGCCCTCGATATAGACTTTGCAGATTTGCTCGATCACCTAAGTACTGATGCTCATACGGAAGCTATACTGCTTTACGTCGATACCATTAAAGACGCTAGGCGATTTATGTCGGCAGCTCGCGCGGCATCTCGAAATCGTCGAATTTTGGTATTGAAAGGAGGTAAAACGTCAGCAGGTCGGTTAGCCGCTCAAGCCCACACTGGTGGAGACAATACCCTCGATATTATTTATGACTCAGCAATTCGCCGTTCCGGTATGTTAAGGGTAAACAACTCACATGAGCTATTTGCTGCAGTAGAAACACTAACTCATTCAGTCCCACTTCGTGGTGAACGCCTTGCCATTATCACTAATGGTGGCGGTCCCGCAATCATGGCCGTTGATACCCTGCTAGTCCGTGGCGGGAAACTAGCTGCTCTTCCAGACGAAGTGATAGAACAGCTCAGTGGCGTATTACCTTCCAGTTGGAGTTACAATAACCCGATTGATTTAGTGGGTGATGCAGGACCTCGGCGTTATATTGATACACTCAATATTTTAATGGATAGCGACTGTGCTGATGCCATTCTGATTATGCATAGCCCTTCTGCTATCGCCCACTCCGAGAAAACGGCGATGGCTATCGTGGAAGCAATTAAAGCGCACCCTAGGCATAAACGATTTAATATACTCACTAACTGGTCCGGTGAACTTACGGCGCGGCCTGCCCGTCAAATATTTACTCAAGCAGGAATTCCAACCTACCGAACGCCCGAAAGTGCCGTTGTTGCATTCATGCACTTGGTTGAGTACAGGAGAAATCAAAAACAATTGATGGAGACACCAACCACTGCAGAACCAGTGCATATTAGAGAGTTAAATGAAGCCAAGAAATGGATAAACAACAAACTACTGGATAAAGAAACAGTATCACTAGATACTCACCAAATTGGGCAATTTCTTAAGCACTTTGATTTTAATGTCTTACCCACTTGGATTGCTTCTGATGCCAGTGAAGCGGTCCACGTTGCCGAACAAATTGGTTACCCTGTCGCAGTAAAACTCCGATCTCCAGATATTGCCCATAAGTCTGATGTACAAGGGGTTATGCTCAACTTACGTAATAGTCATGAAGTCGCCAGTGCTTCACAAGCGATTCTCGACAGAACGAAGCTTTCCTATCCTTCTGCTCATGTGCATGGCCTTTTGGTTCAAGGCATGGCAAAACTTGCAGGTGGCGAAGAGATACGTATCAAAGTCAAAACCGATGAGACATTTGGCCCTGTGATTTTAATTGGGCAAGGCGGCTCAGAGTGGGATGAGTCTATCGATGCGGCGTCTGCGCTCCCACCGCTCAACATGACACTGGCTCGCTATTTGATCGTCAGGGCAATAAAGAGCGGTAAAATTCGCTTGCAAAAGCTACCCATACCAATGGATATCCAAGGCCTGTCTGAACTTCTAGTTCGGATATCACAAATGGTCGTGGATTGCCCTCAAGTTCACGAGCTGGATATCCATCCAGTTCTTGCAGTTGGAGATAGCTTTACCATTCTCGATGCAGATTTAATCCTCAAACAATATCAAGGTGATGCTCAAAAACGGTTAGCTATTCGCCCATACCCAGTTGAGTATGAAGAAAAAATTGAGTTAAGAGATGGTGAAGTCATCCTATTACGCCCTATCCTTCCTGAAGACGAACCTGGCCATGCAGATTTTATTCGTAATGTATCTAAAGAAGATCTGTACAAGCGTTTTTTTAGTGATGTAGGAGAGTTTAACCACGAGGCTCTAGCTAACTTGACGCAAATTGATTACGACCGAGAAATGGCGTTTGTTGCCGTAGCTGACTATGATTCGCAACCGAAAATCATCGGTGTCTCTCGTGCATTGATAAACCCTGAAAATACAGATGCTGAGTTTGCGATTTTGATTCGATCTGACCTCAAAGGAAAAGGGCTCGGTAAGATTTTGATGAACAAAATCATAGACTACTGTCGCCACAAAGGAACTCAGCAAATGTCAGGTATGACAATGCCAACTAACAGGGGAATGTTGATGTTGGCACAGAAACTCGGGTTCAAACTTGATGTTCAGTTTGAAGATGGCGTCGCTGACATGGTACTCCCGCTTCAGTAAGCCAGCAACGAGCTTGGATCACTCTTTAAGCATCCAATTTTTCTTAAGATACTTAATACACCATGATTTAGCTTCACCCATTTGGTTTCTTTTCCAAGCAAGTATGATGTCTATATCAAACGTTTCCGTATCTGAGATCTTAGCTAGCGTTCCATCATCTATTAAAGGCTTTGCCACCGATTGCGGCAGGGTTCCGATTCCTAAGCCGGATTGCAGAGCTTTAACTTTGGCCGGTAGATTGCTCACGGTTAGCCGTGGTTGTCTTTGAAGGATGTTAACGCTTATAGCTGGTTGTTCTCGTGCGGTATCAGCAATTGCGATGACTCGATATTTAGCTCTTGCTGCTTCATCGAATGGGCCGTTCCGTTTATGGACATAATGATTCGGTGCTGCGACCCAAATCATTTTCAATGAACCAATCGATTCGGCTTTCACATCAAGTGGTAACGTTTCTGGTTTTGGGCAGACCAACAGATCAGATCGACTTTCATCAAGTGACTCCCAACAACCGGCAAGAATCTCTTCTTGTAGCCGAATACGTGTTGAACTGACGTTACTTAAAGCCTCTACCATAGGGAAAAAATGCTGTACCGGAATCACCCCATCAAAAGCGAGTGTGATATCTAACTCCCAGCCATTAGCAAGCACACTAGCATCATTAACCAGCTTTTCAGTCGCTGCTAAAATGGCTCGCCCTCTTTCAAGAATGAGCTTACCGGCACTGGTGAAACTCGCTTTGTGCCCTGAGCGGTCAAAGATCATGATGTCTAGATCTTGTTCAAGTTTCTGTATCTGATAACTCAGCGATGAAGGTGCTCTATCGAGCTCATTCGCTGCTGCTGCGAAGCTTCCTCTGCGATCTATTGCATCGAGAATATGCATGGCTTCTAGAGTAATTGGACTTTGCAATGCTGTTATTCCTATTAATATAAATTAATGATTAGCGAAAATAATCACATTTCCAGCGTACTAAATAAATCTTTACAATTGTAAATAAAATGTTTATCCAACTGTATTAAAAAGACTTTTAATTAATTAACACGAAGATCGGTAAAATAAGTAACACGAATAAATAATACGAACGATAGTAATTATCATTTAGATCCTATAGAGTTCTGTCCGTCCCAAACATAAGCCTCATTGTGGATTTAAAGGTAATTACAACAATGTATAAAAAATCATTATTATCAGCTTCAATTATACTCGCTCTTACCTCGAACGCGCACGCTGAAGAGTATGCATTATTTGACGAGGTCGTGGTATCCGCTTCTCGCACAGAACAGCAACTTGAAGATGTGGCAGGTTCTGTCTCTGTTGTTACAGCAGATGATATCGAAAACAACATGACAACAGGTTTGGAAGATGTATTTAAGTACACACCTGGGGTCACAATTCAAAGTAATTCACGTCAAGGTGTTCAGAGCATCAACATTCGCGGTATGGAGGGAAATCGTATCAAGGTGTTAGTCGACGGGGTTTCTCAAACAAATCAATTTACCCCTTCCGGTACTCAATCATACAACTTCATAAACTCTTCTCGTGTTGATGTAGACACCGATCTCTTAAAGTCAGTTGAAATCGTTAAAGGTGCAGCGTCATCTCTTTACGGCTCAGATGCGATTGGGGGTATCGTTGCTTTTGAAACGATTGATCCTCAGGACCTTCTTGATGGCCGTGAGTCAGGTGGCCACCTCAAATTCAACTACTCTTCATCAAGTAATACTTTTAGTGAGTCTGTCGCTGTAGCTAAGAAGTTTGATGATTTAGAAGCGCTAGTTGCCTATACAAGACGTGATGGCGACGAACCTGATAACTTTGGGACGCCTGACAAGCAAGATACGACAAATAATAACTTACTTGTAAAACTGGATTACAAAGTCAATGACGATCACCGTCTTAAGTTCACTGGTAATGTGATTCACAATACCGTAGATACTGATCTTACAAGCACTAGCTACACTAACTATACCGGTGACGACACCACTGAACAGCAACAAATTGGCATCGAGCATATTTGGAACACTAATGCTCAGTTCGCGGATACTCTTACTTGGCAGCTCGATTGGCTGAAAAAGGAAGAAAATGGTGTTACAAACCGCACATCGAATGGCGGAATGTTTTTGCCAACAGCAGGTAATGTTCAAAAGAAAGACTATATCTACGAAGACAAAGGGATACAGTTTGATTTGCAGCTAGATAAGTCTTTCTCTGTAGGGAATGCAGAACACTACTTGATTTATGGTGCCGAATATTCTGATAAAGACATCAAAAATCTTAACAATGAATATAACTCCATTGATGCAGACAAAGTCATTTTCTATATCCCTGCAGCATCTGAAACACGATATGGCTTCTTCGTACAGGACGAAATAACGTTTGGTAACCTTGTTGTTACACCAGGTATCCGTTTTGACTCATTTGAGACAGATCCGGGTGATGCAAGCTCAAACCCAAGTGGGAACGACCAATCAGAATACAAAAAATACTCTGACTCTGCATTGACAGGCCGCCTTGGCACAGTCTATACGCTAGATGAACAAAACAAAGTTTTTGCTCAGATTAGCCAAGGCTTCCGCGCACCAGACTTCCAAGAACTATATTACTCATTTGGTAATCCAGCTCACGGTTACATTAACTCACCAAACCCTGATTTAGAAGCCGAAGAAAGTGTTTCTTACGAGCTTGGTTGGCGCCATAATACCAACGTTTCTTCCTCAGAAATCTCGTTGTTCTATAGTGATTATGACAACTTCATTGATTCGCAAATAGTAAGTGGTTCAAATACGCCAGCTGATCCTTCGGTATACAAAAACGTAAACATAGACGAAGCCAAAATTAAAGGTATTGAAGCTTCAAACACATTCTATTGGGATGAGATTGCTCCTGTGGAAGGCTTCAGCTCACGTATCGCCGCTGTTTACACTGAAGGTGAGGACAACGAAGGTAAGCCGCTGAACAGCGTAAATCCTTGGAATGCAATCGTTGGTGTCAATTATGACTCTCCTACTGGCTCTTGGGGTACATCATTTAGTGTAAGTTATACTGCCGGTAAAGATACTAAAGACATTAACTCATCGGGCTCTAGCGATGAATATATAACAATTTCAAGCGCTACAGTGGCAGACCTGACCGCATACTATGTTCCTGTTGAGGATCTAACCCTACGTGCTGGTATTTTCAATCTTGCGGACAAAGAATACTATAACTGGAATGACGTACGTGGCTTGACTGAGGAAAACAAAGATTTGACTCAAGCAGGTCGTAACTGGGCCATTACTGCTAAGTACGAATTTTAAAACCTACCTTTAACTAAGTCCCAAAAGCCATCGCTGGACACTCTGCTTTAACAGAGGTAACAGCGATGGCTTTACTTATAACTAGCTAATATTTGAACTGGGAAACTTCCGCATTTAACTGCTCAGCCTGTGAAGACAAGCCCTGAAGAACATTATCCACATCACTAACTTGGCTCGATACCGCTGAAGATGCATCTGCAATAGAGGTAATACTGCCACTGATCTCATCAGTCACCGCTCTTTGCTCTTCGGTTGCTGCCGCAATTTGCACATTCATTTCGTTAAGATCGTTCAGCATAGTCACGATCTGTTCCAGCATGACTGCGTTTTGGTCACACGTATCTACTCCTTGTGAAACCGTGCTATTAGCGTTTTCTATACTCTTCGATACATCATTAGTTTCACGTTGCAAGGATTCAATCTTCTCACGTATTTCTTCTGTTGATGATTGAGTACGCCCAGCTAGGGAGCGGACTTCATCCGCAACCACAGCAAAACCGCGGCCTTGTTCCCCCGCCCTTGCCGCTTCAATAGCAGCATTGAGAGCAAGTAAATTTGTTTGCTCTGCAATACCTTGTATGACATCCAATACTTCAGCAATGGAGTTACTTTCATGATGTAAACGACCAATAGCCTCGACAGCGGTCTGCATTTCTTCGTTTAAACGTGAGATTTCTGAGCCCAAATTACGTCCGACAGTTACCCCTTCACTGCCTGTATCGTTCGCATTCTTAACAAACTCAGCAGCTCGACTCGCAAACTGTGCCACCTCAGCAATTGAGGCACTCATTTCGTTTACCGCAGTCGCTACCGACTCCGTTCTGTGATTCTGATCCTGAACGGCCGCTCGGGTACTGTTCATATTCCCCGTCATACTTTGAGTATTACTATTGAGGTTTTCGGTCGCCTCAGCAAACTTACGAATAATATCCTGTAAGTGAGTAAAGAGAGAGTTGAGGGACATCGCCAAATCCGCCATTTCATCTTTACCATCTTCCTCAAGCCGTTCTGTCAAATCATTGTCACGACTGATTTTTTGTATTTTCTCGCTCGCAATGCGTATAGGTCGCGCAATGCTGTTACCAAGGAAGTATGAAACTAATACGGCTGCTATGACACCTACGACAATACTGGTCATCACCGTCGTAAAGTTGGACTGAACAAGTGCATCCAAATCCGCTAACGCTTCTGCCTTATCTATTTCAGTCACAATCGCCCACTGCAATCCCGCAGCATCTAGAGGAGAATACACCGACAAAACTTCTATACCACGGTAATCATTAATCACATTAGAACCACTTTGCCCTCGGAATGCTGCTTTAACGCTATCCGTATCCACCATCTGACGACCAATCGCTGAAGATTTACCTTGTATTTGTTCAATAATCGAGCTAGAAACTCCTGAGCTTTCTAGCTCCTTAAAATATTGGTCAGGAGCTTCGATAAGAAAGCGAGATTCACTTCTTAACAAATGATCAGGCCCAACAAGATACGTTTCTCCTGAATCACCGAGTCCAGCATAACTCCAGTTTTCCTCAAAGGTCATAATACCGTTAATCTTATCGACGGGCATCTGGAATATCAGTACACCAATAGTTTGATTATCCACTCTGACCGGAGTGGCAATAAAGGAGGCTGCCGCTTCATATGAAGGAAAGTATGGCGCAAAGTCCTCAAGGTGATATTGAGAAGCCCCCAAATTTAGCGCCCCTTTGAACGCTCTGGCGATACCGCTGCCTGCATAAGGGCCAGAGTTAAGGTTTGTCGCATAATCAAGCTCTTTGAACACCGAATAAATAACATTGCCGCTAGGATCGACTAGGAAAATGTCGTAATAACCAAACTCTTCTAAAAAGCCTTTGATGCTTGGGTGGTACTTACGATGCACTTCATCGTATCCCGTACCCAGTGAGTCTGCCATCATTTGATGCTTTTCGCCTAGTGGATTTGGGTTGACACCTATGTAACGAGCTTGAAGTGCTTTGGCTCTCGGTGACAACATATTCAACTTCTGCATTTCATTTGCAGAGTTTCCGCCATTAGCCGTTCGATAGGTTGTACCGAAACTCGACGTGTAATAATTGCTAAGGCGAGATAAATCACTGGCACTCACAGATTCAACAGGATAACGCTCAAATGTGTCCTTAAACGCCACCATCGCATCCCTGACACCAATGGAGTTTGCTGTGGTCAACATTTGCCCACGTATGTGTTGGAAGTAATTTTCTATTTCACTTCTTTTGTTTTCTCGAATGGAAGTAAGCTGACTAATGGCACGTTGAAACAGTGCTTGTTCTGAGAGCACTGACGCTCTCCATCCTACAAAAATCCCTGTTGCAACAACGGCAATACTACATAACAAGGTTGAAGCCAAAACTATTTTAGTGGCAATCTTCATAACCGAACCTCTTTGCGGAAACTCCATCTCCGCCTCTGTTTATTCAGAAGAGTCTTGCCAGCTGACGTACGATTTATATGCATTTAGTGATATAAGTGTAATCATAAAAGTAGATTTTTTCGATCCAGGTTGGATTTATTGTTTTGTAGAAAATTAAACCCTGAGGTTAATAAATACGTAACCATTTGAAAAAAACAGAAAATATTCAATTTCATCTACTCATTAAGTAGTAATTTAGGACTGGTCTGACCTATTTATTTCATCAAAAAATAATTCTCGATCAACTTATATGTGCCTGTAATAGAGTCATTTAATAAAGCAAGAATGTCGTGTGCGAATTAATGACATCATAGAGTTATTCATTTAGTAACGAGTTTGGCTCTGTTTTGAGTATCAAAAAGAAGTTTTTAAACAAATTTTGCAAAAAAATCCGGATAATATTCTTGTAAAATTATCCAAATCGATAGTGAATCTTTTCAGATTTCGATATTTCCACTCAAAAAAACCAGCACTTTCATCTGTTTTTTAACGTTTGTAAGAATTAGTTTACTCCAAGGGAACGCCCTAAATCAGGCGCAATTTAACATTTTGGTTACACTTAGGTTAACTGGCATAACCAAGATTCATCACTGGATTAAGTTTATATAGCAGTGTGAAAGAATGCATATGGCTAATTCTCTAGAATAGTATTTCAGGCTATAACAGAGTTCAGTGCGCGAAAGTTGGTTTTGCCCGGAGGATGTTAATCAATTGCTGCCAAAGAATGCAGCGCAACAAGGAGCTTGAGATGAACGTTCAGGCCTTACCCATGAATCGTTTTATCGATCATCATGGTCAAGTAGTTAAACCACTCCCTGAGTGGGCTGATGCTGCAACACTGAAAAAGTTCTATTGCGACATGGTTGTCGCGCGCACCTACGACAATAAAGCTGTCGCCTTACAAAGAACCGGAAAGCTAGGAACCTACCCATCTCACTTGGGAGCAGAAGCCTTTGGTATAGCCATCGGCCACGCACTACGAGTACAAGATGTTTTCGTCCCCTATTATCGTGATATGCCTGCAATGTGGGTTCGCGGTATAGGTATGGAGAAGAATCTTCAATACTGGGGTGGTGATGAACGCGGTAGTGACTTCTGCCCTGAGGGTAGTCATCTATCGTGCCAAGACTTACCATTCTGTGTTCCTATTGCCACACAATGTACTCATGCAGTTGGTGTGGCGGCGGCGTTAAAAATAGCAGGCGACCATAATGCTGCACTCGTCACCTGTGGCGATGGTGCAACATCGAAAGGTGATTTCCTTGAATCTATCAACTGTGCTGGTACTTGGAATATTCCACTGGTGTTTGTGGTTAACAATAACCAATGGGCCATTTCCGTCCCTCGTGCTCTACAGTGCGCAGCTGATTTTCTCTCAGAGAAAGCTAAAGGGGCGGGAATACCAGGTATTACCGTGGACGGTAATGATGTCGTTGCCATGTTTGACGCTGTATCTACCGCCCTAGATAGAGCAAGAAAAGGTAAAGGCGCAACGCTTATTGAGGCAATCAGCTATCGTCTCAGTGATCATACGACCGCAGATGATGCCAGCCGCTACCGTAGCAAAGATGAACTAAACCAAGCTTGGCAGTACGAACCCATTCTCCGCCTCAAAAATTACCTCCTCAATTACGGGCACTGGTCTGAAGAAGAAGAGCAAGCCTTACTTTCTCAAGCAAAGCTAGAAGTCGAAGAAGCGGTTGAACGTTATCTTAACCTCCCTCCTCAAGCTCCTGAATCTGCGTTTGACTATCTGTACGAATCCCCCGTTACAGAACTGAATAACCAGAGAGATGAACTTATCAATAAAGCGATGCGAATACAGGGAGGCAAACATGTCTGAGATTACACTCGTTGAAGCAGTTAACCTCGCCTTGCATCATGAAATGAGCAAGGATTCTAAGGTTGTCGTTTTAGGTGAAGATGTGGGTGACAATGGTGGTGTATTCCGTGCCACTGTTGGGCTAAAAGAAAAGTTTGGTCTAAAACGAGTCATTGACACCCCACTTGCAGAAGCCTTGATCGGTGGTGTGAGTGTCGGTATGGCAACGCAGGGCTTGAGACCTGTGGCAGAGTTTCAGTTCCAAGGGTTTGTGTTTCCCGCCATGGAGCACCTGATGTGTCACGCTGCTCGAATGCGTAATCGAACACGAGGCCGCCTAACCTGCCCTGCGGTTTTTCGTGCACCTTTTGGCGGTGGTATCCATGCACCAGAGCATCATTCAGAGAGCATCGAAGCTCTGTTTGCTCACATTCCAGGGTTCAGAGTTGTGATTCCATCATCACCCCAGCGTGCTTATGGATTACTGCTAGCGGCTATTCGCAGTAATGATCCTGTGATGTTCTTTGAGCCAAAACGTATTTACCGCACAGTTAAATCTAATGTCATTGATAATGGCGAAGCTCTACCGCTTGATAGTTGTTTTACTCTTCGTAAAGGCCGTGACGTCACACTAGTCACATGGGGCGCTTGTGTAGTTGAGTCATTACAAGCAGCGCAAAGGCTGTCAGAACAAGGTATTGAAGCTGAGGTAATAGATCTCGCGAGCATCAAACCTATCGATATGGATACTATTTTGAAATCGCTCGACAAGACAGGACGCTTACTGGTCGTGCACGAAGCCAGTAAAACCTGTGGTGTCGGTGCGGAGATCATTGCGCGTGCGGCCGAACATGCTATGTGCACTCTTAAGGCGCCACCGAAACGCGTAACAGGTATGGACACGGTTATGCCTTACTACCGAAATGAAGATTACTTTATGATTCAGGAAGAAGACATTGTTATTGCAGCAAAAGAACTCGTGGAGGGATGGAAATGAGATCATTTTTATTGCCAGATCTTGGTGAAGGGCTCGCAGAGTCAGAGATTGTGCAATGGCATGTGAACGTCGGTGATATGGTCGAAGTAGACCAAATTATATTAACAGTCGAAACAGCAAAAGCTGTTGTTGAAGTACCAGCCCCCTATAGTGGTAAAATTGTCAGCCGACATGGAGAGGAAGGTGATGTCATCAATATCGGTAGCCTTCTATTAGAAATCGAAGAAGAAGGGACGACAAAGAAAGCAGAATCCAAGCAAAAAGATGCTGCAACTGTTGTTGGCAATGTCTCAAGCCAAACTCATCAAGTCGATGTCGACGATTTTTGGATCGGTGCTTCACACAACACCAGCGAAGGCTCCCCGATCACAGCGATGCCTTCTGCACGTTTATTGGCGAAAAAGCTCGGGGTGGATCTTCTTCGAGTAAAGGGCAGCGGCCATGACGGCATAATTACCGACGCTGATATTTACGAAGAAGCTGGCAAACAGCAACCGGGAACAGAAGTGCTAAAAGGTGCTCGTAGAACCATGGCTGGCACCATGGCTGAGTCTCATCACAATGTGGCGTCAGTGACGATTACTGAGGAGGCCTTGTTAGAAAATTGGAAAAAAGGGGAAGATATCTCGAGTCGGCTGATCCAATCCATTGTGCATGCCTGTGAGAAAGAGCCAGCACTTAATGCTTGGTTTGACGCTGAAACAATGACTCGATGCGTACATAGCTCTGTGAATATTGGTATTGCAGTGGACAGCAGCCACGGTTTATACGTCCCCGTTCTGCGTAACGCTAACGAGGTGAAAACGGAAGATATACGCTCGTGGTTAAATGAAACCGTGACAGGCATCCGTGACCGGAAAATTGGCCGTGAGCAGTTGCAACATGCCACTATCACATTGTCTAATTTTGGTGCCATTGCAGGGATTTATGCGACTCCGGTTGTCTCCCCTCCTCAGGTGGCGATCGTCGGTGCGGGGCGTATTATTGAAAAAGTCGTAATGCGAAATAATGAAGCGGTCGCAGTCAAAGCGATGCCACTCTCGGTCACTTTTGACCATAGAGCGTGCACCGGAGGCGAAGCCGCTCGCTTTACCAAACTATTAGTTGAGCACTTGGAAATGAAGCTTAACTAGCTTTTTTAGCCGCGACTTGGTTGCGGCCATTTTCCTTCGCGCTATAGAGTGCCTGATCTGCGCGCTCTATGGCGCTTTGCCAATCATCGCTACCGTTAAACTGAGTCACGCCAAAGCTTGCGGTACAAAAATCGACATTACTCGGTAACATTTTTGCTTTCTTAATCGCCTCTCTCAGCTTTTCGGCTACAATGACCGCATTTTCAGTATCAGTATTTGGTAATAAGACTAAAAATTCTTCCCCACCATAGCGAAAGCTTAAATCGTCTTTACGGGTTTGCAGTATCAGAAGCTTACCCATAGTCCTTAGCACTCGATCCCCAGCTTGATGCCCATATGTGTCGTTGATTTTTTTAAAGTGATCGATATCAAGAAGTAACAACGATAGAGGTTGCCTGTGTCGGCTCGAACGAGCTACTTCCCTAGGAAGTAGCTCTTCCAAAGCACGACGGTTATAAAGCTGGGTCAATTCATCTTTGATGGAAGTATCATAGATAGTCGCAACAAGTCGCCCTGTTAGCATCCATGTCACTGAAAAACCGATGAATATGATCATGAGTAATGTACTAACAAACGCCAGTTGATGAGCGGTTCCAGAAATCATGAAGTCATCAATTCTTTGCTCAAACAGCGTCCAGATAAAACGGAATAAATTATAGATGCCCTGTGTTGATAATCCTATTGAAAGCAGATACTTAGAGGGTGTCATGTCGGCATTTTTGCCTTTTTGATTAGCAATAATAGTAATGAAGCATAAACTTGATACATACGTGCTCATAAGAATGACACGTGCATTGGTCGAAGGCATAAAGAACGTAAAATAGGTTAACCCGACTATCAATACTGGAAAAGTATAAAAACCTATGTTGGCAGTTTTTCTCGGGAAGCCTCTGAATTGACAAACTCCCCAAAGTAAAATGATGTAACTAAACGCCATTAAAGAGTTGGCGAGTATCTTAGAGATCCAATGAGTGATTTGATTACCAAAGCTAAGGAGAAGGAAACTCACGGAGAGTAAAAGCAGCGCAAAAGCTATTGTGCTAATACCTCTAACGGTAGGTTGAAGTTGCTGAATCAATAACAATCCAATGCAATAACATAAAGCCAACAAAACACAGATAATAGACAATGTGGCTATATCTAAGTGTATGCTCATCGAATCCCCTCACTAAACACCAATAGATTGAGTTTAGGAGAATTATTGCTCGCTTACACATAAAACCCCGCTAATTTTTAGCGGGGTTTTACTTTTAAATTGAGTTAGTTAATTCTGGTAATATTTCAAACAGGTCGCCAACCAAGCCATAATCGGCAATCTGGAATATGGGAGCCTCAGGATCACTATTGATAGCGACAATCACCTTAGAATCTTTCATTCCAGCTAAGTGCTGAATCGCCCCTGAAATCCCGACTGCAATATATAGATCTGGCGCAACAATCTTGCCCGTTTGCCCCACTTGCAGGTCATTAGAGACAAAGCCTGCATCTACAGCAGCACGTGACGCGCCAATAGCACCACCTAACTTATCAGCGAGCTGCTCGACCATCACAAAGTTCTCTTTACTAGCAAGACCTCGGCCGCCAGACACAACCACTCTCGCAGCAGGTAAATCTGGACGTGCACTTTCTGTTCTCTGACGCTCCACCAATTGGGATAAATCGTTTACGACGTTAATATCCACAGGCTTGATCTCTGCGGAAGAATCGTCGTCTATCGGTACCATATCGAATGCAGAGCTTCGAATGGTCATCATTTTAATCCGGTCTGATGATTTTACTTTTGCTAGCGCATTACCGGCATAGATAGGTCTGATAACAGTATCCTCAGACTCAATCTTAATAACATCTGATAATTGTCCGACATCCAGTAAAGCCGCCACTCTTGGCATTAGGTTCTTACCAAACGTCGTCGCAGGAGCAAGCACATGTGTAAAGTCCGCCGCAACCTGTTGTACTAATGAAGCACAGTTCTCTGCTAGCTGATCTTGATAAGCGTCTGAATCTGCGACCAACACTTCTTTGACTATATCGACTTTAGCGACTTGCTCTACGACTCGCTGACAAGCTCTGCCTACGACCAGTGCGCTGATTTCAGTGCTGAGTGATGACGCCGCTGACAAGGTTTTCAATGTATCCGCTATCAAGGTCTGGTTATCGTGCTCGACGATGACTAAGGTTTTCGCATTCATACTTATTCCCCTCACAACACCTTGGCTTCATTCTTAAGTTTATCAACCAGTTCCCCCACACTGGAGACCATCACTCCAGAAGAACGCTCAGCTGGAGTCATTACTTCGATGATTTCATGGCTGCGTACCAAATCGACACCGAGATCCGCTGCTGAAATAACATCTAAAGGTTTTTTCTTGGCTTTCATGATATTCGGTAATGAAGCATAACGAGGTTCGTTAAGACGTAAATCGGTACTAATGATCGCAGGTAAGGCCAATTTCACCGTTTCTAAACCGCCATCCACTTCGCGTGTTACACTTACCCACTCTCCGTCGACTTGGACTTTGGAAGCAAATGTGCCTTGAGGTCTATGAGTCAACGCGGCGAGCATTTGCGCGACCTGATTGTTGTCAGTGTCAATGGATTGTTTACCCAGAAGGACGATGCCAGGTTGCTCTTGCTCGATTAAGCCTTTCAGTAACTTTGCCACGACTAGCGGCTCTGGTGACTCATTTGCCTCTATGTGAATAGCTCTATCAGCACCTAGCGCCAATGCCCCCCTAAGGTTCTCTTGACACGCAGTATCACCAATAGAGACGACAATCACCTCTTCTGCAACACCGGATTCTTTCAGGCGAACCGCTTCTTCCACAGCAATTTCGCAAAATGGGTTCATCGACATTTTGACGTTGTTGGTTTCAACACCACTGCCATCACTCTTCACCCTAACTTTGACATAAGGGTCAATCACTCGCTTTATGGCGACTAGTATTTTCACATCTCCTCCTTGGTGCTAAAGCATTTCCAGAACGATAACAAGTAGATAGATGATGTGTTTATCGTTGTTTTATGTCGCAATTTTGCGGCTTAACATCACATTAAACACAACTCGTGTCGGTTTTTTAACCTATACTCAGCTTAGTAAAGTTTACGTTTACGTCAACTGCACTATATTTATCTATAAGAATTAATTGGCAAGGTAGGTTTACACCATGGAAAGAGAATGTATGGAGTTTGATGTCGTCGTCGTCGGAGCCGGACCTGCGGGGTTGTCGACCGCAATCAAACTCGCCCAACTCAGTAAAATCAACGAAGTACCTCTATCAATCTGTGTTGTTGAAAAAGGGGCTGAAGTCGGTGCACATATACTTTCAGGTGCGATTTTTGAAACCAAAGCATTGGATGAACTTTTCCCTGACTGGAAAGAACTTGGTGCGCCAATCAATAATCCCGTCACCCGTGATGAGTTCATGTACATGACGACAGCAAGCAACCATATCAAGATGCCTGCATTTTTGACTCCCAAGCTAATGCACAACAGTTCCAACAACCACGTAATTAGCCTAGCCAACTTGTGCCGCTGGCTTGGTCAGAAAGCCGAAGAGTTGGAGATTGAAGTCTATCCGGGTTTTGCCGCCGCTAGTGTGAATTATGATGAGTCAGGTGTAGTTACTGGGATTAACACATCCGATATGGGTCTGAACAAATCAGGAGAACAAAAACCAACGTTTGAAGCTGGGATAGAACTGAAAGCCAAATATACTGTGTTTGCTGAAGGTGCACGCGGTCACTTGGGCAAACAGTTAATCAATAAATTCAACCTCAGTGAGGGTCGACAACCGCAACACTATGCTCTTGGATTAAAAGAAATCTGGCAACTCCCTCCGGACAGCGAGATCCATAAGGCAGGTAGTGTGCTTCATTGCGCAGGTTGGCCTCTGAACGAAACAGACTCTAGCGGTGGTAGTTTTCTTTATCATCTAGAAGGTAATCAGGTCGTCGTCGGGTTGATCATTGATTTAAACTACTCGAACCCATACCTCAGCCCATTCGATGAATTTCAACGTTTTAAGCACCACCCTGTGATTCGACAATACCTCGAAGGCGGTGAACGGATTTCGTATGGCGCAAGAGCGATCGCTAAAGGCGGTTTTGACTCATTACCCAAACAGCAGTTTCCGGGTGGGCTACTGATTGGTTGCGACGCAGGGACGTTGAATTCAGGAAAAATCAAAGGCAGTCATACTGCTATGAAATCCGGCATGCTCGCTGCCGAAGCGGTGTTTGACGCACTCCAAGCAGACGATAGCCAGAAAGTAGCTGATTATCAAAACCTGTTTGAGTCATCGTGGCTGTTTGACGAGCTAAAGCAGAGCCGAAACTTCGCCTCTTCAATCCACAAATACGGTGCGATTATGGGAGGCGCATTAGCAACCTTCGAACAAAACATCTGGCAGTCTCTATTTAACAAAGCAGCACCGTGGACGATTTCAGATCCGCAAGCAGATTACCTTTCGATGAAAGAAATTTCCCGGTGCGACGCGATTCACTATCCTAAACCCGATGGAAAACTAAGTTTTGATAAGCCCTCTTCTGTTTACCTTTCAGGCACACAGCATGAAGAAGACCAACCCTGTCATCTGATTATTGCCAGTGAAAGTATCTCTATTGAAAATCACCTGCCTCTTTTTGATGAGCCCAGCCAACGCTACTGCCCTGCTGGCGTGTATGAAATTGTCACGGTAGATAACAAGCCAAAGCTACAGATCAATGCCGCCAACTGCTTGCACTGCAAAACCTGTGATATAAAAGATCCTTCGCAAAATATCACTTGGATACCGCCAGAAGGTGGCGGTGGTCCCAATTATCAGAATATGTAACTGTATTTAACGAGAAATCCAGCACTTAGTGAAAGTGATCAAAGTTTCAATTTCTTACGTATATGAGAATAGGTCTCAACTACAAACCGTGAGGAATAAATATGATTAAACGTAGTGTTGGAATTCTTGCTGTTGTCATTGGTTCGGTCAGCTTCGGAGCTCAAGCAAGCGCAGAATGTTCTGTTTCTGTTGATGCGAACGACATGATGCAGTTCTCAACTAACAGCATTAGCGTCCCGTCTAGCTGTCAAGAAGTTACACTAACGTTGAACCATACAGGTAAGCTAGCTGCAACCTCTATGGGACACAACGTGGTTATCACCGATACAGCAAATGTTCAGGCTGTGGGTACAGAAGGTATGTCTGCGGGAGCGGCGAACAACTACGTCAAACCAGATGATGCACGTGTTTACGCGTTCACCAAAATCATTGGTGGTGGTGAAAGCACTTCAGTGACATTCAGTACAGAAAAAATGAGTCCAGGTGGTGACTACACCTTCTTCTGTTCTTTCCCTGGCCACTGGGCAATTATGAAAGGGAAGTTCGAGTTAAAGTAACTCATTTCTAAAACAAAAAAAGGCACGTAACTCACGTGCCTTTTAACGCTTGAAAGCTTAAGCTTTACATAAATATACCGCCGTCGACTTCAAATACACGCGCATTCACATAGTCATTCTCAAAGATAAACTTAGCCGTATTAGCAATTTCTTTGGGATCGCCCATCCGACCCACAGGTACCATTCTTTCCAGACGCTCACGCGCTTCTGGTTTCATCGCTCCCGTCATCGATGTCTCAATCACACCAGGTGCAATAGCGGCCGCTCGAATACCGTACCTTGCCAGCTCTTTACCCCAAGTCGCCGCCAGAGTCGCTACAGCTGCTTTAGACGCCGCATAGTTTGTCTGACCGATGTTTCCAGCACGAGCAACGCTAGAAATGTTGATGATGACCCCTTTCCGGTTGGAATTGATCATCTGAACCGCTGCTTCTCGTCCACACAAAAACGTTCCAGTAAGGTTCACGTCAATCACGGAGTTGAATTGCTCAAGCGACATTTTAGTCATCTCACCATCTTTGACTTTCACCAGTAAACCATCGCGAAGAATCCCAGCATTGTTGATCAGACCGTCTAGCTGCCCGAAATCAGTGACAATGTCACTAAATACCTGCTCCACTTCATGCTCATCCGTCACATTAGCTTTGTAAGTCAGTGCTTTAACCCCGAGCATATTGCACTGTTCTTTGGTGTCCATCAGGGCATCTTCGTTAACATCCAGTAGGGCCAGTTCCGCGCCAGCTTGCGCGAGTGTGATAGCCATCATCTGGCCTAAGCCTTGCCCTGCACCAGTAATCGCTATTACGCTCTGTTTTAGATCCATCGGCGAACTCCGTTACTTTTTAGATTGATAAAACTCGAACAAACTTGAAAAGTCTAGCTCTTCATTGCCATTAGCGTTGTGAAAAGCATACAGATTTCGGGCTAATGACCCCATCGGCACGGAAGATTGACTCTGCGAAGCAGCATCCAACCCTAACCCCAAGTCTTTAAGCATCAGTTTACTCATAAAACCTGGCTTAAATTCGTTGCTAGCAGGTGCTGTTTCCATCACACCTGGGCAAGGGTTATACAGTTCCAGTGCCCAGTTTCGGCCAGAGCTCTGCAGCATGATGTTAGAAAGGACTTTCGGGTCCAATCCATTATCAATGCCTAGGTTTAGTGCTTCACAAGTCCCTGACATAAGAATACCCAACATCAGGTTGTTGCAGATTTTACCCATCTGTCCATCACCAGCTTTACCAGCATGGAAGATGTTTTTGCCCATATGTTTAAGCACAGACTCTGCTTTTTCAAAGGCACTGTCTGAACCTCCTACAATGAAGGTCAGCGTCCCCGCTTTTGCCCCTGCCACACCGCCAGAGACAGGGGCATCAACAAAATCAAGCCCCTTCTCTGCCGCACACTGAGCAACAATGCGAGCTGACTGAGGGTCAATAGTCGAAGAGTCAATCAGAAAAGTACCATCTTCAACCATATTTAGTAAGCCAACACCACCGCTATGGTCGCCAAGATATACAGCTCGTACATGCTCGCCCGCTGGTAACATTGTTACTACCGTATCCGCGCCTTTGACGGCACCTTCCACTGTGGGCGCAGCAACGGCACCGGCGGACTCCAGTTTTTTTACTGCTTCAGGCATTAAGTCGAACACTTGCACTTTCAAACCAGCAGCAAGTAAGTTTTCGGCCATCGGGCCGCCCATATTACCTAAACCTATAAACGCTATGGTACTCATGAATTATTTCCTTCTTTCCCTGCTCGTAGAGCTTAGTAATGGCCCAGTTGTGCCAACGGGTGCGACTTTTCATCCCAAAGAGATGTAAACAAGGTATCAATCACGGCTTCATTGACATTATCGACACGGCTGAACTGCCATTTAGGCTCACCATCTTTATCAATCAGTCTGGCTCTGACGCCCTCTCGGAATTCCCCTAACAGCCCAGAACGTACCGAGAGATTCAATTCAAGACGAAAACAATCGGCTAATGACAGATCTTTGTATCGATTCAACTGCCTGAAACAAATATGGGATGTGATCGGGCTGCCTGAGGCATGATTTCTCTTCGCAACGTCGAGCCACTTACTTTGGCCTTCCAGATCCAGAATGTTTTTACTTACTTCTACAACATCACTAGCGCTGCACGCGCGTTGGATATCCTGCATAAAGGGTTGCATTTGCGGGTCTGGCTTGTGGCCGTTAACTTTGTCACCGAATTCAATGAGCAAGTCTGTCACCGCTTCATAAGCGTCTTCCTGCTCGTCCCAGAGTAAAGATAACAAGCGCTCAACCAGCGACTCTTTCTCTTCTGAAAGCACCATGTGGTCAGCTAAATTTACATCAAGCGCATCGCTACCGTTGATCATCACTCCCGTTAAACCGAGGAATAGCCCCACCCCAGGTTCAAGCCTATTAAGGAACCACGTGGCCCCGACATCGGGATACAGACCAATACTCACTTCGGGCATGGCCAAGCGTGTTGATGGCGTCACCACTTTGTGGCTAGAGCCCATATAAAGGCCCATTCCGCCGCCCATGATGATGCCTTCACCCCACGCGATAATTGGCTTACAGTAGGTGTGGATCAGATAGTCACATTCGTACTCAAGTTTGAAAAAAGTGGTACAGAACGCTTCGATTTCCTGACTGGATTTATCTCGCATGACGTCATGCATGGTGCGTACGTCACCACCAGCACAGAACGCTTTCTCACCTTGCCCTTCCAACAAGACACAAGCAATAGTGTCGTCTTCTTGCCAGCTTTCGAGTTTCTCTGTGAGCAAAACTAACATGTCATAGGTCAAGGCATTCAGTGAGGGCGCATTATCAAGAGTCGCCACACCAATCTTGGTATTCCCATCCTGGCATGGCAGCTCTTTAAAATGAACGGTTGCTGTCATGTTGCCTCCTAGCCATTTTTCCATTGAGGTTGACGTTTTTCTAGGAACGCGTTGACACCTTCTGTTTGATCTTGAGTGTCAAACAACTGAATAAACAGTTCACGCTCCTTCATCAAACCGTGTGCTAGTGGGCTCGTCCTTGTGTTTTGTATCAATGATTTACAAGCAGTGACCGAAGACGGAGATTGATTTGCCACCATTTCTGCAAGGCTAATTGCTGCATCAAGGGCATTCCCTTTGCTGACAACCTCTTCAACCAACTTGATGTTGAGTGCTTTTGCCGCATCAATCTGTTCACCGCACAAGATGACGCGTTTCGCCCAGCCTTCACCGACAAGCGCTGTCAGGTTTTGCGTACCACCAGCACAAGGCAATAGGCCAACTTTGGCTTCTGGAAGCGCCATAACCGCCTGCTCTTCTGCGATTCGAATGTCACAAGCTAGTGCCACTTCCAGACCGCCCCCCATCGCATAGCCATTAATGGCGGCAATGGAAACACCACGGAATGCAGATAAGGTTTCAAATGCCTCACCAAACAAGCGCGACATATCTACTGCGACAGATTTGTCACCATCAGCAAACAATTTAAGGTCAGCACCGGCAGAGAAGAACTTCTCACCCTGCCCGGTAATAACTAAGGCGTAAACGTCTTTGTTCTCATTAAGGTCTAAGACGAGTTGTTTCAATTGAGCCAGACTTTGCGCTGTCCACGTATTCGCCGGAGGGTTGTTCATGGTAACGACTGCGACATGGTTGCGAATCGTATGTTGAATGGTACTTCCTTCTGAATGATTCATCGTTGAGCATCCTTTCGATTAGAGTAGTTGAGAGCCTTCAGCCAGCATTCGACGCGCGATGATCAATCGCATGATTTCATTAGTACCTTCAAGGATCTGGTGAACACGCACATCGCGGAAATGACGCTCCATCGGGTACTCTTTGATATAGCCGTAACCACCGTATAACTGAAGTGCCTGGTCACAAATCTTAAAACCGACATCGGTTGCAAATCGTTTTGCCATCGCACAATATGCCGTGGCTTCTGGGTCCTGATTGTCCAATTTGCTTGCCGCGAGGCGCACCATTTGTCTGGCAGCGACCAGCTCAGTCACCATGTCAGCTAACCTGAACTGCAGCCCCTGAAAATGAGCCAGTTCTTTACCAAACTGTTTGCGCTCTTTGACGTATTGCATCGCCTCATTCAATGCCTGCTGCGCAGTACCTATGGAACAAGTCGCGATATTGATGCGTCCTCCATCCAGCCCTTTCATAGCGAACGTAAAGCCTTCCCCTTCTTTCCCTAACAAGTACTTTTCAGGTACTACAACATTGTCAAACGTGATGGCACGTGTTGGTTGACTGTTCCATCCCATTTTGGGCTCTTTTCGCCCATAGCTGATACCTTCCGCACCCGCAGGAATGACAAAAGCAGAAACACCTTTTGCTGAGCTATCGCCTGTACGCGCCATCACGACTAACACTTCTGTGTCACCAGCACCGGAGATAAAGGTTTTACCGCCATTGATGATGTACTCATCGCCCTGCTTTTTCGCAGAGGTTGTCAATGAAGCGGCATCGGATCCCGCGTTCGGCTCAGTTAAACAATATGAACCAAGCCAATCGCCAGTGATCAGTTTTGGACAAAACTCTTCTTTAGCTTCCTCAGTGGCAAAACTGGCGATCATCCAGGTCACCATGTTGTGAATGGTCATGAATGCCGTGGTGGAGGTGCACCCCATCGCCAGTTGCTCAAAGATGATCGAGGAATCAAGACGGCTGAGTTGCAAGCCCCCCTGATCTTCCGGCGTATACAGGCTTAGAAAACCTAATTCACCTGCAGCTTTGAGTACGTCTTTCGGAAACAGCTGCTTTTCATCCCACTCAGCAGCCATCGGCGCTAACTCATCCATCGCAAACTGCAGAGCGGTTTCAGCAAATGCACGTTGGTCTTCATTAAGTTCAAAATCCATTTGTCCTCCCGTTATCGCAGTTGAATGGTTAAGTTTGGCCCTGTTGGGATATCATCATCAAACCAGCGCGATGTAACAGTTTTGGTTTCAGTATAGAATCGAACTGCTTGCTTACCGTAAGCATGCAGGTCGCCATAGAAGCTGCCACGCCATCCAGTGAATGAGAAAAACGGCAAAGGCACTGGAATCGGGACATTGATACCCACCTGACCAACCTGAATTTCGTGTTGGTATTTACGTGCAGCCGCACCGTTTGCAGTGAAGATCGATGTTCCGTTGCCGTATGGGTTGTTATTGATCAGTTCGATCGCCTCTTCTAGCGTCTCGACTTCCAGGCAAACTAAAACAGGACCAAAGATTTCCTGCTCATAGACCGACATATCAGTCGTTACACCTGTGAACAAGGTCGGGCCCAGCCAGTTACCTTCCGGCATACCTTCAACATGGCACTGAGTACCGTCTAGTGCACACACAGCCCCTTGCGCTTTGCCTTCTTCAATCAAACTCACTACACGATTCTTAGCTTCTTTGCTGATCAATGGCCCGTACGCTGCGTTGCCATCATCCCATGCCCCCGGAGTCATCTTCGCCATTTCAGTTTTTAGATCATTGACCCACTCTTTCGAACTTCCAACGAACACCGCAACTGAAATAGCCATACATCGTTGCCCAGCCGCGCCAACTGAGCTTCCAACCAAGTTATTTATCACCTGCGCTTTATTGGCGTCTGGCATCACAACCATATGGTTTTTCGCACCGGCAAACGCCTGAACACGTTTATTGAAGTTGGTGCCCGTCTGATAGATGTATTGAGCAACAGGCACGGAGCCAACAAATGACACAGCACGAATCAAAGGATGAACGAGCAGTTTGTCTACCTGATTCTTGCGGCCATGAACAACCTGCAGAACACCTTTTGGTGCACCAGCCTGTTCAAATAATTCAGCCAAACGCATCGCAGTAAGCGGCACTTGCTCAGAAGGTTTAAGAACGAAGGTGTTACCTGCGGCGATTGCCAGTGGGAACATCCACAATGGAATCATGGCTGGGAAGTTAAACGGTGTGATACCACAGCATACCCCTAGCGGTTGAATCATCGAGTAAGTATCAATTTCTGTCGCAACGTTTTCTACGGTTTCGCCCATCATGTTACTGGCGATATTCGCAGCTTGTTCAACGACCTCGATTCCGCGCCAAACATCTCCTTTCGCATCGATGGTGATTTTTCCGGTCTCTTTTGAAAGAAGCTCCGCTAGCTCGTCATGGTGCTCTTTAAGTAAGTGCTGATAACGCAACATCAAGCGAGCTCGCTCCGATACCGCAACTTCCTTCCAAGATTTAAATACTTCAGCGGCATTTTGAATCGCTTGCTCCATTTCCTGTTCAGTCGCACAAGGAAGTTTGGCAATGACTTCACTGGTTGCCGGGTTGGTCACCTCAACCCATTCATTGGTCTGTGACTGGCAGAACTCACCGCCAATAAATAAGGGAACTGACTGAGTCATAATGATGTCCTTTTCTTTTATAGTGGGATCTCAATACCCATTGCGGTTGCTTCACCGCCACCAATACAGAGTGATGCAACACCTCGCACCACGCGTTTGTTGTTCTTGTTTCCATCTGTGCCCAGAGCCTGCAACTGACGAAGGCTATGAATCAGCGTGACAAGAATTCTTGCACCACTGGCACCAATGGGATGGCCTAATGCGCACGCACCTCCTTTCACGTTAACTTTCTCGCTATCGAGGCTGAGCTGTTTGACAGCGATCTGCGTCACCACTGCAAAAGCTTCGTTGATTTCCCATAAATCCACTTCGTCCACCGCCCAATCTAGCTGAGATAGAAGCTGCTCGATCGCGTAAACAGGTGCCAATGTAAATTCAGCAGGAATACGGGCATGCGTTGAATGACCTTTGATAATGGCCAGTGGTTCCAAACCCTGCTGCTTGGCAGTCTGCGCGTCCATCACCACAAGAGCGGCAGCCCCGTCGGATATTGCGCTGGAGTTGGCTGCGGTAATCGAACCATCTTTGGCGAATGCAGGCCTTAACTGAGGAATTTTTTCAGGTTTGATTGAGCGTGGTTGTTCATCATAATCAAGCGGAGGATCTTTCTTGAGAGCAACAGGGACGATCTCATCGGCAAACAACGCCTGCTGCTGCGCTTCAATCGCTCGGTTAACCGACAAGGTTGCCCACTCATCCATTTGCTCTCGGGTAAATTCAAGCTTATCGGCAATTTGCTGACCGAAGACGCCCATCAGTTCACCTTCATACGCATCCTGCAGACCATCTAAAAACATATGATCGTAGGTCGATTTGTGACCCATGCGCATCCCAGAGCGTGACTCTTTAAGCAAATACGGCGCATTAGTCATGCTCTCCATACCTCCTGCAACAATGCAATTGGCACTGCCCGCTCGAATAAGATCGTTTGCTAGCATTACTGCTTTCATACCGGAGCCACAAACTTTATTGATGGTCGTACAACCCACCGCTTTCGGTAGATCAGCTCCCAAAGCAGCTTGCCTAGCGGGCGCTTGCCCACAGCCTGCGGGCAACACACAGCCCATATACACTTCATCGACTAACTCTGGCGATAAAGATTGCTCTTCCATTGCCGCCTTTATCGCGACCGCCCCTAGCTTGGGTGAAGAATATTCAGAAAGCATGCCCTGAAAACGCCCCATTGGCGTTCTCTTCGCTGCAACTATCCAAATCTCTTTCTCTTGCATTGCCTGCTCCTCACAAGATTGTTGAGTAACGGCTTTACTACCTCTGCGACCACAAAGCAGCTAAATTCACGACGCCGCTTTCACTTTTCAAAGCCATTTGTTTTTTGCATGGTTATTTCTTGACGTTTACGTAAGCATAGCACTAACATTTACGTTAACGTAAAGAAACACATTCACAACCTGTAAAATCTTTTTTACCGTCGTAGTGGAAAGTGTGATTGTCTATCACCTGGCAGTTGGGGAGTTTCATCTGGTGGAAACATACAAAATCAGCGAGCTCGCTAAAGAGTTTGATATCACAACAAGAAGTATCCGCTTTTACGAAGATATGGGCCTAATTCAACCTGAGCGCAAAGGCAGTATGCGAGTTTATCAGCGCAGAGACAGGGTTCGTCTTAAGTTGATTTTACGAGGGAAGCGACTTGGTTTTTCATTGGCCGAGATACGCGACTTGTTAGAGCTTTACGATACTAATCAAATAGATACCCAGTTGATTAAGATGCTCAAAATCATTGATGAGAAGGAAGATGTACTCAAACGTCAACTTGAGGACATCACCATCGTCCTTGACGATTTGAATACCGCTCGCCAACGATGTGAAGAAGCGTTGCAGCGTTCAAAAGCCAGCTAAAGCGCTTCTCGAGACATCATTAATCCGCCAGGGATCGTAACCAGCAAAAACCGCTGAATCGGAGGCGATATGATATCTCAGTACACCCCCCTCAACTTTGGGCTTGATGAGTCTGTGAATATGTTGCGGGAACACGTGAATGCTTTTGCCCGCGAGCACATTGCACCTATCGCGGCCAAAGTGGACGAGGAAAACCAATTCCCGAACCACTTATGGTCGCTAATGGGTGAAATGGGCTTGCTTGGCGTGACCATAGACGAACAATATGGTGGCGCCGCAATGGGCTATTTAGCACACGTGGTAGCCATGGAAGAGATAAGCCGTGCGTCTGCTTCTGTTGCACTTAGTTACGGTGCTCATTCTAACCTATGTGTGAATCAGATTTTCCGCAACGGAAATGCTGTTCAAAGAGAAAAATACCTACCTAAATTAATCGATGGCTCCTACATTGGTGCGCTGGCAATGAGCGAACCCAATGCAGGCTCAGACGTTGTCAGTATGCAGCTCAAAGCCGAATTAAACGGCGATCATTATGTGCTAAATGGCACCAAAATGTGGATCACCAACGGCCCAGATGCAGACGTACTCGTCGTTTATGCCAAAACCGACCCTAGCGCGGCTTCACGGGGTATCACCGCTTTCATCATCGAACGTGATTTTGAAGGGTTCAGTCACGCTCAAAAGCTCGACAAACTCGGCATGCGAGGCTCAAACACCTGCGAGCTGGTTTTCAAAAACTGCAAAGTACCCGTTGAAAACGTACTTGGTGAAGTAGACCAAGGCGTCAAAGTCTTAATGAGTGGCTTAGATTACGAGCGTGTGGTACTTGCCGCTGGCCCACTAGGCATCATGCAGGCTTGCTTGGATCTTGTCGTGCCTTACGTTCATGACCGTAAGCAATTTGGTCAGTCCATCGGTGAGTTCCAGTTAGTTCAAGCCAAGGTGGCAGATATGTACACCCGTGCCAACGCGGCACGCGCTTATGTCTATACCGTTGCCGCTGCCTGTGACCGCGGTGAAACGACAAGAAAAGATGCCGCTGGCGCGATTCTTTACAGCGCCGAATTAGCAACACAGCTTGCACTCGATGCCATCCAGCTGCTAGGCGGTAATGGATATATCAATGAATTCCCTGCTGGCCGATTATTAAGAGACGCCAAACTCTATGAAATTGGCGCAGGTACTTCTGAAATTCGCAGGATGCTTATCGGGCGTGAACTGTTTGAAGAGTCACGCTAACGAGGATGTTATGGCAATCATAAAAACTAAAATCAAAACCGACTCTCCCCTGTTCACCAAAAATCAGCAAGCGATGAGTGGACTGGTCGAAAAATTGAACGCAGATGTTGAATCCATCAAACAAGGTGGTGGCGCTAGGGCTGTCGAAAGACAGCGAAAGAAAGGAAAACTTCCGGTACGCGAACGTATTGATCTTCTGCTCGATCAAGGATCAGACTTTTTAGAAGTCGGTCAGTTCGCAGCGTGGAATGTTTATGAAGAATCAATCCCTTGTGCGGGTGTCGTTGCAGGTATCGGCAAAATAAAAGGGGTTACCTGTATGGTGCTGGCCAACGACCCATCAGTCAAAGGCGGTACCTACTACCCACTGACAGTGAAAAAACACCTCAGAGCACAAGAAATCGCTGAACGCTGCCACTTGCCCTGTGTTTATCTGGTCGACTCGGGTGGCGCGAACTTACCTCACCAAGCTGAGGTGTTCCCAGACAAAGACCATTTTGGGCGTATTTTCTTTAATCAAGCACGAATGTCTGCCAAGGGTATACCACAAATAGCGGTTGTTCTTGGGCCTTGTACCGCAGGTGGCGCTTATATTCCGGCGATGGCAGATGTCTCTGTGATAGTTAAAAAACAAGGCACCATTTTCCTTGCCGGGCCTCCTTTAGTTAAAGCGGCCACAGGTGAAATCGTGACGGACGAAGAACTCGGCGGCGCAGATGTTCATTGCCGTAAATCAGGGGTTGCAGACTACTACGCAGAAAATGAGCAACAAGCTTTCCATATGGCGCGAGAAGCACTTGCAAGCAGCAATCAAGAACCTGTGATACCCCAGACGGAAAAGGTGTTGCCACCACGTCTACCCGCTGAAGATATCTACGGCATCGTCAATGCCGATCTTCGCTTGTCTTTCGATGTGAGAGAAGTGATTGCACGTATTGTTGATGATTCCGATTTCGATGAATTTAAAGCCCTATTCGGCACGACTTTGGTGTGTGGCTTTGCTCGTATCGAGGGCAAACTCATTGGCATCGTCGCGAACAACGGCATCTTGTTCGCGGAATCAGCGCAGAAAGGCGCCCACTTTATCGAGTTGTGTGCCAAACGAAAAATTCCATTGCTGTTCCTACAGAACATTACGGGATTCATGGTTGGCAAAAAAGTTGAGGAAGGTGGCATCGCCAAACATGGCGCCAAACTCGTCATGGCAGTGGCTTGTGCTGATGTGCCTAAATTCACCATCATCATTGGCGGCTCATACGGAGCGGGCAACTACGGTATGTGCGGTCGAGCTTACGAGCCAACGATGATGTGGATGTGGCCTAACGCTCGCATCTCAGTAATGGGCGGTGAACAAGCCGCTGGCGTGCTCACCCAAGTGAAACGTGAGGTCCTGAAACGCCAAGGCGAACCTTGGTCAGAAATGGAAGAAGGTCAGTTCAGGCAAACCATCGTTGATCAGTATGAAGAACAAGGCCACCCATACTACGCAAGTGCACGCCTCTGGGATGATGGCATCATAGATCCTAAAGAAACTCGACATGTTCTCGCCCAAGCGCTCAGCGCGACAGAGCATGCTCCGATGCCTGATAGCCATTTCGGTATCTTTAGAATGTAGGAGCCTGACATGACCACTCTAAAAGATACCGACTATCTCACTTGCAGCGTCGATACATTCGGCGTTGCCAGTCTGTCACTTAACCGGCCAGACAAGCACAATGCGTTCAACGCGCAGGTTATCGAACAGTTAATAGAATCGATTAACTCACTGGCACAACTCCCAGAAGTCAGATGCTTGGTGTTACGTGGTAACGGGAAGCACTTTTCTGCAGGCGCTGATCTTGGCTGGATGCAGTCAATGGTAGGTAAAAGTGAACTGGAAAATCAGCAAGATGCGTCAAGACTTGCTCAGTTGATGCGCTGCTTGGATAACTTCCCTCACCCTACTCTCGCTGTTGTTCATGGCTGTGCGTTTGGTGGAGCTCTGGGGCTCATCTGTTGCTGTGATGTCGCGATTGCTGATCAAAGCGCCTTGTTCTGTCTCAGCGAAGTAAAGCTAGGACTTGTTCCAGCGACCATCGGGCCCTATGTAAACCGCGCGATTGGTGCTCGCCAGTCAAGGCGCTACATGCTGACTGCAGAGCGCTTTGGCGCCAACAAAGCGGTTGAGATTGGTTTGATTCATGAAGCTGTTGAAGCCAGCGAACTGGAGAAAGCCGTCACTGAAATGGTAAATCAGTTGCAGCTTAATAGCCCTGCTGCGCTTACGCAAACCAAAGCTCTGATTCGAGAGTGTGACTCTCAGGCGCTTGACGATGCTTTAATTGAATACACCAGTCAATTAATCGCAAAAGTCAGGGTATCTGAGCAAGGGCAAGAAGGTCTTAGAGCTTTCTTTGATAAGCGACCACCAAATTGGGCAATGGGAGGCCGTGAATGACGACGACCTCGTTACTACCAGAGTCAGTCAAGATAGTTGAAGTAGGTCCTCGTGACGGTTTGCAAAATGAGGAATTGGTTTCTACAAAAGTGAAAGTTTCACTTATTAATCAACTGTCCTGCTGCGGTTTAACACACATTGAGGCGGGTTCCTTTGTTTCGCCAAAATGGGTACCACAAATGTCGGATTCGATGGAGGTGATGTCTCAAATCACTCGTATAACAGGAGTGACTTACTCGGTGCTGACTCCCAATCTGAGAGGCTTCGAACAAGCCCTAAACACCAGTGCCGATGAAGTTGCGGTATTCACATCGGCTTCAGAAGGTTTCTGTCAGAAGAACATCAACTGTTCTATTGAAGAAAGCCTGGAAAGATTTCGCCCAGTGGTGGCTCAAGCAAAAGACAAAGGCATTCCGGTTAGAGGTTACTTATCCTGTATCGTCGATTGCCCTTATGACGGCCCAACCGAGCCCAGTCAGGTCGCCAAGGTTGCTCAAGCACTGCTTGATCTTGGTTGCTATGAAGTGTCTCTTGGAGACACGATTGGTACGGGTACGCCAGTACGAATTGTGAACATGCTCAACGCGGTTTTTGAGCGAGTACCTTCACAGCAGGTCGCTGTTCATTTCCATGACACTTGGGGACAAGCGCTTGCCAATATATACCAAGCCCTTCAAATGGGCGTTCGTGTTGTCGATAGTAGCGTAGCAGGGTTAGGGGGATGCCCTTATGCTGCAGGCGCAACTGGTAACGTAGCGACCGAAGATGTGGTTTATCTTTGCCAAGGTTTAGGGATTGAAACGGGCGTGGATCTATATCGCCTCGCTCAGGCAGGGTGGGAAATCAGCGACGCCTTAGGGCGCCAGCCGACTTCCAAAGTTTCACTGGCTTTGCGTAGCTAACAAACTCTCGCTATTTTTGGGCTGATAGGATTGAAGTAACAAGCAAACCATTATCAGCCCAATTCCTCCCCATCCTGACATGCCAATATGCTCTCCCACCACAACTACCGCAAATACTGCAGCTACAGCAGGCTCAAACAACGTCAACAAACTCGCTTTGCTGGCAGACACTGTTTTTAACCCATAACCAAAGCAGACATAACCAAGAAACATTGGAACAAACGCCATGTACAAGGCGACAGATGTATTTATTGGTGTCGCAAACAGATTACCACCAGTAAAAAACAGTGAAGGTAACAGCAATAGTGAGCCCAGCCCGAAAATACTTCCCATCGCAGATTTGGAATGTACACCTTCAGTGATGAGCATTTTGGCCGCCCACGCGTAAGTGGCATAGGTGAAACCTGCAAGCAATCCGAGCGCTATTCCTATGTATTTCATGTGTTGAATATCAGTTTGTGTGGTAGTTGATGTCTCTGATAGAGTCAGTAAAAGGATACCAGTTGAGCCCACGATGAGGCTTATCACCCAGCGGGTATCAATTGTTTTCTCTTTGCCAAACAGGCACTCCAGAAATGCTACGAAGAATGGCGCACTCGCGATAGAGACTACCGTCCCAATCGCCACACCGGCCATTCTCATAGAGCTATAAAACGCGAGAGGGTAAACGGCCAAAGCAAATGCTCCGGTCAACAAAATAGCTTTATTGGATTTCAATATGCGCCGATCTTTTCTGATCGTGTTGCAAGCAAACAGAGCCAGGAGAAGTCCACCCACACCCATAGAAAAAGCACCAATAGCCAACGGGCTTATATCAGGCGCATACGTGGCTGCGGTACCAGTCGTCCCCCACAATAAAGAAGCAAACAGGATGACCAGAACTCCAAGCTGTTCATTGTGTGTTTTTAGCCTCTGACTCATAGCTGTACTCTTTGTATTTATCATTATGATAAGCACAGCTTAAACAAGCGAATAGCATTTAACTTTGCAGAAAAGACACTTTACTTGATTTTATAGACTCAATTTCATCAACCGCGTAGCTCTCGGGGAGAAAGCCCAAATGATGATGAAAAACGACGGCTAAAAGCCGACAGGTCAGCGTACCCTACTCTCTCTGCAATAAGCTGAACTGGGATATCCGTATGCGTGAGGAGTGCCTTGGCTTTTTCCATTCTTTGTTTGGTCACGTATTGGAGGACACTTAATCCAGTGGATTGTTTGAAGATCTTTTTAAACTGCGTCGGACTCAAACAGGCGACCTTAGCTAAGTTATCAACCGTGATCTCTCTGGCTAGATCTTCCTCAATATGATGCAGCACGGCTCTAACCCTATGATCAAGTTGCTGCCCGGCCTGTTGTTCCGCCAATAGCTTCATAAACATGTCGACCATTGGCTCTTCGATGGTAGGGGTTACCCGATGCTGAAGCTGAGATTCAACAAATGTTAGGTAGGACTGAAGTGGTGAAGAAATCGGAAAAACCAGAGTGTCCATATTCAACAAATTCTCTGGCATGGTGTTTAAATCAGCGACAATGAAACGCGCAGCCTCTTTAGCGCGAAAATGGTGAAAAGTGTTGGCCTGTATCACCACGCACTCACCGACCGACACTTTTCCTTGATAGCCTTTCAGCTCAATAATGATGGTACCTAAAATAGGAAGCACAAGTTGATGATGTTCATGAGCATGGCCTCTACGTTGACGGGTATAGGCTCGAATGGTGAGATTGTTTTCCAACATCGGACTGGGTTCACTCCACAAAGTGAGACTGATAAAACTTAGGTGTCACAGCAAGTTTCTTTTTAAAATGTCGCTGAAAATGCGCTTGATCTGAGAAGCCTAGATTGTTGGCAACATCAACAATATCTTCTCCAGACTTGAGCATCACTTTCGCACGCTTGATCTTTTCATCCATAAGATAAGCGTATGGTGGTAACCCATACTGGTCCTTGAAAGCACGTAGAAGCTGATATCGGCTCATTCCCACTTCCTCTGCTAACGCTTCTAGGGAATGAGAGTTACTCAGTTCATCCATTAACTTCTCGCGCACCACCGCAAGACTCGACAAGCCGGTCTTTGCCATCGGTTCAACTCTCTGTCGAGAACTAAGCTCAATAAAATCATACAAACAAGATTGAGCTAACAACACATTTTCTTCGCTCTGAAGCGCGGAAAAAAGAGTCAAATATCGTTGCTGAAATTCCGGATGACGCTCTAAATCGTTTTCAAAAGCTAGGTAGTCATATCGTTGATTCGAACTCATTTCTCGCTGAATTTCACCCATTTCCAGCGCATCAACAAACAACATACTATAGGACCATGTACCTTGGTGTGGATTACACGAATGAATATCTGCAGGGTTAATAGTAACGATATCCCCCTGCCCAATTTGATGTGTATTGCGTCGATTTCGGTAATCTGCACGGCCCTGATTGATAATGCCAAATGAAAATTCATCATGGGAGTGAGCGTCATAACATGCCGTCGACTGATTCGCGACACGTAGCTCGATCCATGGAAGAACCGTACTCTGTTTGAAGCTCGCACTTTTATCTTTCTTCATTCTCTCACCATCGCATTCAGAGCCAAATCATCACGACAGACGCGCATAACATCATTGCCATGAATCTATTAAATTGGCGGTGAGCTCTTGGATTTGCAAGTCGATTCGCTAAAACACGGCCAATCATCGCCCATATGCCAACCCCGATCACACAGACTAATAATGAAACCAGAGTAAAGAGCCACAAGGAATAATGTTCATTTTCCTGCCCTATTACATAAAGACTTACGCCGGACATCGCTACCAACCATGCCTTAGGGTTGAGTATTTGAGTCAAACTTCCGGTCACCCAGCCGGAACTCTTCCCTTGTTGAACAGTGACACCTTGTACCGGCGCTGCAAAGATTTGGTAAGCAAGGTAAAACAAGAAGCTACTTCCAACTAACTGCATCCAAAACTCAAGCTTCGGTAACGTCGAAGCCAGTGTTTGCATCATCTGCCCGGTACCAAACACGACAGCAGCATACGCTATCGATGCGCCCAGAACGTGCTTGGACGCCGCCCTTAGCCCATCATTTACCGCAGTGGTTGTCGCTAACAGATTCACCGGGCCAGGTGTCACGGCTCCAACAAATGCAAACACCACCATCGCCAATATCAAATTTTCCATCTCGTTATCTCCTCTTTTTCACCAAGATAACGACTAGGAGAGAGACAGTATTGAACGATATTGCAGAGCATCACTCATTGGAAACAGGCTAAATAGCAACAAGGCAGCCAGAACATCTATTACCTTTACCATTGCGGTAGCCAACCCAATCTTGCCAAAGCCCCTAAGAACTTGGCCTCTCCTTTCCCAAAACGCGGTTATTCAAATATTTCGAACGAGTATGTTAATTTTCTCCGATTTTTTCTCACCTCATCAACGCCTAAACTCAGTTTTAACCAATGAGGGAAAGATATAAACCCTCTACCAATGAATTTGAAAAATTTGAGGATGACACTATGAAAGCTCTACTGAAAACACTGACAGAATCAAAAGCAGGTTACAGCGCTCTGGCGCTACGTATTCCAGTTGGGATCATTTTTATGGCGCATGGAGCACAAAAACTGTTTGGCTGGTTTGGTGGTTACGGGCTGGAAGGGACTGGTCAGTGGATGGCATCTATCGGTCTAGGGCCTGGTATTCTAATGGCATTCTTAGCAGGTAGTGCTGAGTTCTTTGGTGGTCTTTTCATTTTGCTTGGCCTTCTTACACGTCCAGCTTCCATTGCTCTTGCATTTACTATGCTTATCGCCATTTTCTCAGTTCACTTTGAGAACGGACTTTTCATGTCTAACAACGGCTATGAGTTTGGCCTAGCCCTTATGGCTGCGAGTGTATCACTGGCATTATCAGGTTCAGGCAAAGCAGCAGTTGATCAATTTATCGCAAAGAAATTCGCTTAATATCGAACACTGGAGGGCAATATTATGATTACAGTTAGACACTCAGATGATCGTGGCGGCGCAAGTTTTGGCTGGCTGGATAGTAAACATACGTTTTCCTTTGGTGATTACTATGATCCAAAACACATGGGATTTTCTGCTTTACGAGTGATTAATGACGATATCGTTCAGCCAAGTGCTGGTTTTGCAACACACGGTCACAGAGATATGGAAATCATCAGCTATGTCTTAGAAGGCGCCATCGAGCACAAAGACAGCGAAGGCAATATTCAAACCTTGCCTGCTGGAGAGTTCCAGCTAATGTCCGCTGGCCGTGGAATTTATCATAGCGAATACAATGCGTCCGACTCTGATACGCTGCGATTTCTACAGATTTGGATTCAACCAAACACGTTTGGTAATGAACCTGGCTATCAACAGAAAGACTTTGGTAAAGTGGAAGGGCTAACGCCTATAGCAACACCCGATGGTCGCAATGGCACTTTGCATATAAAGCAGAATGCCTCTCTTCAACAATTGATTTTGGCTGCTGGCCAACACATTGACTATGAGATTACACAAGGCAGAAGTGTCTACATCCACCAAGTAGAAGGACAATTGACCGTCGATAGTACCGTATTGCACTCAGGTGACGGAGCAAAAGTTGAGGCAACCACATCGGTTTCTTTCAAAAACTCGGGAGATGCACCAGTTACTGCTCTAATCTTTGATCTCCCCTAGCTGTGTAATCAAGCCTCGGAGCGAGTAAGATCTCTGAGGCTTAAAAGCTTTGGATATCTAGGCTTATATTGCAGCTGGTTGCGATATGAGCTTTAGCATAAGTGCCTCTCTGCGAAGCTCAAGAATATCTTCAATGATTCGCTCTTTTGCATTGAGACCAAAATGTTCCGCATAATTCTTAATCGTATCCACTTCGTGCTTTTCCAGCTTATACACATTGCGCTTTAAATACGCTTCAGCTTCGCTTTTGATAAATCCATTATCCTGAAGATTCTTGATGATCACATCATCTAGTTCACTCAACTTTCTTGTCATTTTCTTCTACTTCTGGCTACAACACTCGTACATCATTCTAAAAAACATGCTAAGGGTGATATTCCGTCGGAAAAATACTCTCGGAGTATGACAAGAAAGTGACAGCGTTCTATAAGCTCTAGAGCGGGCACATTTTACACGGTTCCCGCCGCTCGCAAGGCCTCTCTAGAACCACATTAGGCCGGTTTTAAGAAAGTGACTGGAACCTATATCCTCTCCGCACATTTCATCGTAAGCACTCTGATGAACCAATGACGCACTGTGGTAATGCTGGTCTTTAAAGTGTTCTTTTGCTTGAGATAAACTGCGAAATTTCAGCGGATTTTGATTGGTATCGCGCAAAAGCAATCTATCGCCTACATCGATCGAATAAGCCAAGTAAATGCCGCCTTCCAATGATTCAGTTTGAAGTTCCATACCTTATTCTCCTCTCGTGTCCTAGGAACCTATACGAGAGATAAAGTAATTTTGATTACCACATAGTGAATTGGCCTCGTGAATACTCACAAGTGGCTAGTTAAACACTTTGAATCAATATTCACCTAAAGAATATAAATCATCACAAATCACTTACAATGGGCCTTAACGCAAATTTGTCTGCTGTTCAAACTTTAATCACACAGTTTTATATTTTGGCCTTCAATACAGTATGAACAACCACATTAAAAACAGAATTATCATCAATAATTCCACTTTTCAGAAAAAAAGCAGTGAAGAAGTTCAATTTACCCGTCTAGAGTTAGCGAATATCAGAATTGTTTGCTGGATCAAGTTTTCCGCCAAAGATGTTGCGGACCTATTTATAAAATGAATAATACCCATTTGTTACACGCATGTAACAAACACAACATCTATATAAATAATATTCATATAAACCATAATGCATAGGCAGGAAAAGCATGACAAAGCGTATATCGCTTGCCGTTTTGGCAAGTCTTTTTGCGGGTAGCGCTGCGGCATCCAACTTGGATGACAAAATCAACGAAGTCGTTGCACCTATCGTCAACCCATTTGTAGGTATGATCTTCTCGACCATTCCTTTCCCTTTTACAGACGTACAGGTGCCTTGGATCGTTCTTTGGTTGGTTGTTGCAGCAAGCTTCTTTACTTTTTACCTTGGCTTCATCAACTTCCGTGGGTTCAAACACGCAGTTCAATTAGTCTCCGGTAAATTCTCAGATCCAAAAGCCAAAGAAGATGGCGAGGTATCTCACTTCCAAGCACTGACTACGGCGTTGTCTGGTACTGTTGGTCTAGGTAACATCGCTGGCGTTGCGGTCGCAGTTTCTATCGGTGGCGCGGGTGCAACATTCTGGATGATCCTTGCTGGCCTACTTGGTATGTCTAGTAAGTTTGTGGAATGTGCTCTTGGTGTGAAATATCGTAACACCAACCCAGACGGTTCTGTTTCTGGTGGTCCTATGTACTACCTAAGCAAAGGTCTAGCTAAACGCGGTAACGCTGCATTTGGCCGTACCCTAGCAGTTCTGTTCTCTGTGTTTGCGATCGGTGGTTCTCTTGGTGGCGGTAACATGTTCCAAGCTAACCAAGCGTTCAAGCAGGTAGTAGGTGTAACAGGTGGCGACGCTTCGTTCTTTGCTGATAAAGGCTGGTTGTTTGGTCTTATCCTAGCTGTCATCGTTGGTATTGTTATCATCGGTGGTATCAAGTCTATCGCCAAAGTGACAGAGAAAGTGGTTCCTTTCATGGCGACCATTTATGTCGGTGCGGCACTTATCATCATCCTAATGAACTTCGACCGCATTGATGACGCATTTGGCGCTATCTTTAACGGAGCATTCACTGGTGAAGGTATCGCTGGTGGCGTAATTGGTGTGCTTATCCAAGGTTTCAAACGTGCTGCATTCTCGAACGAAGCGGGTGTGGGTTCTGCGGCTATTGCTCACTCAGCAGTTAAAACAAAAGAACCGATGTCAGAAGGTTTCGTGTCTCTGCTAGAACCGTTCATCGATACCGTTGTAATTTGTACCATGACTGCACTAGTTATCATCATCACAGGTTACCTAGATAAAGACACAGGCCTAGCAGGTGTTGAACTGACTTCAGCAGCATTTGGCAGCGCGATCAGCTGGTTCCCATACATTCT
Source organism: Vibrio sp. Isolate23 (assembly GCF_022398095.1). Classification (NCBI taxonomy): domain Bacteria; kingdom Pseudomonadati; phylum Pseudomonadota; class Gammaproteobacteria; order Vibrionales; family Vibrionaceae; genus Vibrio; species Vibrio sp. Isolate23. The sequence continues at coordinate 1,531,505 of NZ_JAKEUV010000001.1, read as the reverse complement.
TGCTATTGCCGTTGTTCTGTTTGCTTTCTCTACCATGATCTCTTGGTCTTACTACGGTCTTAAAGCTTGGACTTACCTATTCGGTGAGAGCAAAACAGCGGAGCTTATCTTCAAAGTTAAATTCTGTATCTTTGTAGTAATTGGTGCAGCAATGAACCTTGGCCCTGTTATCGACTTCTCTGATGCGATGATCTTCGCGATGGCACTAGTGAACATTATTGGTCTGTACATTCTGGTTCCAGAAGTGAAACGCGATCTAGCTGATTACCTAGAGCGATTCAATGCGGGTAAAGTGTACAAAGTTCAGCAGAAGCAATCTCAGACTGAAGCGGTTGAGCAGTAAGTAACCTCAGCCTCTAAGAAATTCAAGCCCGGCACTTTCGCCGGGCTTTTTATTTTCGTTTTATGTCTTCTTGCCAACATTCAACCAGATAGTCGATAAACTGTCGTACAAGGGGCTGCTGATAGCTTCGCGACAAATACACCGCCCATAGCGCATAACTTGGATAGTGATAGTCATTTAGAATGGAGATCAACTCCCCTTTCTCTATTAATGGGTTGGCTAAGTCGCACGGTAACCGAATCACTCCCTTTCCATTAACCGCAACTCTCACTAAAGTACTCAGATCGTTCGCTCTAACATTGCCCGATACCGCAACGTCCACCGTTTTATTGTCTTTAACGAACAACCAGTTTTTGGCATTTAAATGCGTTAAACAGTTGTGGCGTGCTAACTCCTCGGCGTGTTTAGGTTCTCCAAATTCATTTAGATACTCCTGCGATGCGCATATGGCCGTATCAATTGCCATTAACCTTCGAGCAATTAGGTTGTCCGCTGGTTTATCAGTGAAGCGCAATGCAACATCCACTCTCTCATCCACCAGCTCTGAGTTTTGATCCGAAGCCAATATATCGATAACAACTTGTGGATGGCGTGACACAAAATTTTGGACTCTATCGATCAGCAGGTTCTGTGCAAACCCAATCGGCGAAGCCACCCTAATGGTTCCTGCTAGAGCCTCTCTACCACTCATTGAGTCTAACTCCAACGCAGCGGCTTCATCCAAAATGCGCTGACATCGAACAAACGCCTGCTCACCAGCGTGAGTTAAACTGACTTTTCTCGTCGTACGATGCAATAAACGCTGCTGTAGCCAGCTTTCAACCTCCTGTACATGTCGAGACACCTGCAACCGGCTGATATCTAGTGACTCTGCTGCCTTGGTAAAGCTCTTAGCATTCACGACTTCAACAAAACTTCTTATTGCGACTAAACGATCCATACATCACCATTAGTAACTTAAACTGAAGCAATGTGTATCACATACGCTCATTTATCGCTAGATAGGTATCCATTAGACTGCATTTGTTGTTACGAAATACTGAATTACTGACAGGAGATATGAAGATGAAAATTGCAGTTTTAGGTGCATCAGGTTGGATCGGTAGCCACATCGTAAATGAAGCAAAGGCGCGCGGGCATGAGGTTATCGCTTTAGTAAGAAACCCAGCGGGCTTCGAAATAGAGAATGTTGAAACACGACAGTTTGATTTACTGGACCAAAATTCTGATATCATCGCCGCAGTTGATGGTGCCGAAGTGGTGATTTCATCCATTGGCGGCCGAGCGGCGGGTAATCACGACATCGTCGCGAAAACCGCAGAAACTCTGCTGACGCAATTGCCACAATCTACTGCTTCTCGACTACTTTGGGTCGGTGGCGCTGGTTCTCTGGAAGTTGCACCGGGAGTTAAGCTTGTGACTATTCCAGAATTTCCTGACGAGTATAAGCCTGAAGCGGTCGCTATGGGTGAAGCATTAGAGGTATTTCGCTCTCTAGAAAGTGCCATTAATTGGACCTTCGTTAGCCCTGCAGCAGATATTTTCCCTGGGGAGAAGCAGTCCCCCTACCGAATTGGTGGTGACACACTGCTGACAGACAGTGATGGCAACAGTCGAATCTCAGTCGCTGATTATGCTGTTGCTATGATCGACGAACTTGAGTCAGCCAAGCACCTAAACCAACGTATTGGTGTTGCGTACTAAGTAAAAAGGAGCCTTACATGGCTCCTGTTTCATTTATAAAAGTGATGATATATCGACAGCCCCAATACTGACTCATCACAAAGTTTTCACAACCAACGAAAACGCCGGATGGCTGTATTAAGCTTTTCCATGAACTCAGGGTGTTGTTCTAGAAAACGTTTTGAGACATAGAGGCCAAAAGCCTTTTCTTCTTCTAAAACCACACCATACCCTTCTAAATCGATCACATCATGGAGAAATACCACCTCAGCAACAAGAAAAGCATCAATCTCCTTGTTATCCAGCTTTTCAACTAACCCTGAGGGATTGGTCGCTGGCGGACTGATTTGATACCCTTGGTTTTTGAGCCAATAAGAAGTGTTCGTATTGAGTAAACTCGCTACCTTGGCGTTTGCTTTGAAGGTATCACTATGGGGATCAAATCCGTTCATATCTTCGGTTCTAACCACCCAAACCCAACGATTGATCATCACGGGTTCTGAAAAAACCGCATACTTATCCCGTTCTTCGTTTTTCGAGGCCATGAAGAAGCCATCAGAGCGCTCTTTTCTTAATTCAGACAATGCTCTACCGTGGTTTGATGACACTGTTACCGTATAATTTACTCCTATAGACGACAAGATCGGTAAGACCTTTTCAAGACCAATTCCATCTGGCTGTCCTTGATCATTAACCATAGTGTAAGGCGGAAAATCTGGCAGGAAAAAATGCATATCGTATGCAGCATGCGTCTTCATACTCATAAAAATGAACACTAATGCTGTGATCAGTAAGGGTTTTGTCATCATATCAAACAGTTATCTCTTAATAATTAATATAAGTATAGATAGCAAATGTCTTTTTGYTATTTATATAGGTTACATACTGACACACCATGCAAAGTTAAACCAATATTGGACTTGTTGAGTATCAGCTTAAATTCCACACTATAGTCTATCGAGATGGCAATGAACGGGTGAAAAACTGCGCTCAGTTTTACTCCAATACATATTAAACGAATGCAAGATTAAATTATTTACGTGACATCCATTCAAATTTTGTTTTTATAAAAAACCACTTTCTTCTCTGAGATGGAAAATCAGAAATAAAACTTGAATAGGAATATGTAAATTTATATAAAATAAAAAATAACTGCCAAAAGTATTCGAGAGTTTAATTTTTTGGATACAAAAGCAACCTACGTTAATAACGTCAAAATATATAACAAGAACAAGTCTGTTTAGTTGAGCTTAACGCCTTAGACTGAGACCTATGCCATAAAAACAATGTTCACCAAGAGTATGGGTATACAAAACAAGCTGAATATAGTTCTGACAATGCATTAATCACGCAAATACCAATTCAATAATGAACACTTGAAATATTAATTATTGAAAATTTAAATAAATCACAATTACATTTTAAAATATCATCGATATATTTATACCGTTAATAAAAGTAATTCACATCGTTTAGTTTTATAAATTTAACTATCGAGCAATTAGATAAGTAACTTATTAAACCCGTACTATTTTCAGTTCTAGGTTATGACAACAAGAGGATACACCTAATGAAAATCAATAAGAAAAATACAGTATTGCAGCTGAGTTTACTCACTGCGGCACTGAGCAGTGTTTATGTCACCCCTGTGTCAGCTCATGGCTATATGGTCTCACCACAAGATTATGCGAATAGCTGTTACGAAAACACAACCACAGATCCAAGCTTGTGTAATAGCACTGTCGAAAATCAAAAAAATGAGATTAATAGCGGCAGTGCTGCTGGCGATCACCAAGCAGTCATCAAAGACGAAGAGCTATGTTCAGCTTCTAAAGGTGGCGATTACTCAGTACTTGATATCCCAAGTGCTAACCGATACGCCACTGAAATTGAGCTGGACGAAAATGGCGAATTTGAAATCACCTATATGCACACAGCAGTACACAAAACATGGTATTGGGATCTTTTCGTCACTCGTGACGGCTTTAATCCCGATACGGATAGGTTGACTTGGGCAGACTTGGAAAGGCTTACCGTTATTGACGGTAAAGGAGGTTTACCTGATCAGGTCATTAAATACAAGGTAAAATGGCCAGAAGGCAAAACGGGCAAACACATTATCTACCAAGTTTGGCAACGCCCTAACCCAAATCATAAAGCTCATGAAGTTTTAGGAGAGCCGCCTCAAGATGTATGGGACAGCCCAGAAGCCTTTTATAGCTGTGCCAACGTTATAGTCGGTGACCACGAACCGGGGCCAGACGAGTCACCATGGGTGAAAAGTGAAGAGTTTGCAACGGAAACAATCGACGTCGCTTCTGGAGACCAAGTCAAGGCTCGTTTGATGTATGAAGGTTATGAAGATTTCGAAGTCTTACAGGATATTACGCCTGAGAACGAAAAAAACGATCTTTGGAAGATTGACTTAGCAGAGTCCATCAACAGTAATCAGACTATTTCACAATATGTGCAAGTCGGTGTATTAAACGATGAAGATGAAGTGATCATCAGTGACAACCCATCAGAGAATAATATCTACTACACCAACGAGAATTGGTCACACTTGATTGAAAAAGTCGATCAGGATGCCAATGACACCTCTATAGAGTGGTCAAACAAAGAAGCAGAGTATGAGTTAGCACCTAGCGAAACTCTTTCTATTCCTGTTGAGGTCACTGTTATCAATGGCAAACAAGATGTTTACTCATACACAGCGACATTGAGAACCGTTGGCGGTGAGAAACCAGAACAAATCATCAAAGGAACAACAGAGCAGCCTGCATCTTTTGAAGTCAATGCATTAGGAAACTATAGCGTTCGAATTCTTAGTCAGGTTGATGGTTCTACTGAACAAGCCGCATACGAATTCTCCGTTGTTGAAGAACAAGGCGAGATTGAGTATGACTACCTATACCCAGAAGGCTTTGGCAGCTACGTGGCCGGTGACGTGGTGAAGTTTGAAGGCGAAGGTATCTACGAATGTTTCGGCGACTGGGCTGCACACTGTAACGACGAAGCGTTCTTACCTGGTGTTGCCAGTGACCCTAACTGGGTCGATCAACAGTGGCGTAAGCTAGATTAAAGTCAATCAAAGGCCATCTATATTTAGGTGGCCTAGTTTTGTAAGTTTTCTATGTCGTATTACTTCAACGTCTTATTGGCTCTACTTTTGCTTTTACCTAGTGTCACCTTCGCAGAGGAGCCGATTAGTGCAATACAAGAGCTAGGCCGTCATCTATTTTTTGATACTCGGTTATCCGTCAAAGAGAACAGAAGCTGCGCACTTTGTCACTCACCCACACATGGCTGGAGTAACACATTTACGAAAACCATCGACATTAATGGCAACCACAGCACGCTAAATACTCCTTCACTGCTCAATGTATCTCTCTTTACTCACTTTTCTCAGGCCGATCCCACTCGCAAGATGATCGATACTGCGATCACCAACCCAATGTTTTCGACTCACCCCATCGAAATGGGTATAACACCGAAAAAGTTGATCTCACGGATAGCTCAAGACAGCTGTTATCCATCGATGTTTGAGCGTTCATTTGGTGATGAAAACATCAGCGTAGAGCGCATAGTACGGGCTCTAAAGCAGTACTTAACGCTGATCACTAGCCAAGAGTCACGCTACCTACGGTATAGAGATGGAGATATCACAGCCCTAACACAACAGGAGCAACATGGCCTGCAGCTCTTCTATAGTGACAAACTCAACTGCTCAGCCTGTCATGGCGGCCCCTTGCTGAATCAACCTGTAAATACCCTAAGCCATTATCAAAATACGGGTCTCTACGGGGTACCTAACAAAAATGGGATGCTCTCCTACCCTATTGGTGAGCCTGGGGTAAGGCAATATACAAAACGATGGGAGGACGATGGGAAGTTTCGCATTCCTTCTTTAATCAATGTATCAAACACTGGGCCTTGGGGACATGACGGTAGCTTCCAATCATTGGAGTCCGTCATAGAGAGTTATGCCAGAGGTGGAAGAAAACTTAGCTATGGGCCGAATAAGGGCGATGGTTACCATCACCCGGCCAAAAGTACTCTAATTAATGGATTTAATATAACGACCAATGAGAAAAAAGCGCTCATTGCTTTTCTTCGCTCGTTATCTATCGACCAAGACTGGACACGCTATCCATTTAATTCACCATTCGGCTCCTCTGTTAGTACTAAGAATGAGCAAAATTCAACACCATCATGCCTACACCAACAACAATCGGAAACAATATTAAGATGATACTAACACGCCCAATATTCATCAGCCTGACAACCGCTATCGCGCTTATTAGCCCTCAAGCCCTTGCCGATATGAATTCAGCACGCAACCAATATTTTGCTAAAGAATATCGTGCCCTATGTGAGCTACCAACCAACACATTTGAAACGGCACAGTCGCCCGATGAAGCCGCTCAACAAAGCTTGAGCGTTTCCACTCCCTTATCGATCACACTTAAACTCAATAATGATGGACAAGCTTACCTAAATCTATCTGTTGAGAATTGGGATGAAAAGCTCGTTGTCTTCCACAGCACGGGAATAAATATAGAAATGAAAGACGCGGATACAACGGGGCAAAACATTACTAACCAGCAATGCGAACAACCAGATATGACCATCACTCACATAAACACTCATGAATGGGGTAGCTACCCAGTCAAAGTTGTAGGCACACCTAATGAAACGATCACATTAAAGATTTACCAAGAACAAGATCGCTGATAACACAGTACGCTTTGAGCGCATTATTGCGAATATGACAACCACTAAAACTGATAGCTGGGTGATAACAAAATCTAATCATTTTAAATAGTTGCTGAAGATAGAAAAGAATCAGAATTTGTACTTTACTGAAGAGAGACTAATTTCATAATGGCAGGGAACATCAATGGCGACTAATGACAAGAAAGACAGAAAATCGAATGCTAACGTTAACAAGGAGGAAGTCCCCTCAAAGAACAAAACAGCGGCTAGTAAAGTTCGATTGTTCTCACGCCTAAACATTAAGGTTCCACTTCCTCGTGAGATCGCCATGATTCTGCCTTCTCTCATGCTAAGTAAAGAAACAGATAATGCTTCGAATGAATCTCATACTGATGAACAGCCATAAGGTTTCCGCCTTTATCAGTTAAATCTCTACTATGCCCTCCCCTGATAATGATAAAATCTCCATATTAGTACTATCGAGAAATTCTATGTTTATCCATCGCATTAACGACATTGACTGGCTGGTGATTACCGCTTTTGAAGAACTGAAAACCATATTCATCGAAGAAGCCGGGGCAATCCCCTCTTACTTCTCTACTGCGAGTGAATTGAACCTGATTGACCAAGCCAAGCGTATTTATGGATATTTGCCCAAACTCAGCGGCGTAGTCACAGATACCGGTACGTTTCAAAGCCAAGATAACGAAGAAGATTTGAACCCACAACTTGCCTGCCTAGTTGAAGGGCGTGGACGAGTGTTTATCTATCACGGCGGCTTTGTCGCTTTTGTGGATGACGAACAAACCTTTATTACCCGACTTGACTAACAACCATTCGGAAAGTTGAAAGCTGCGGTTAAGTGAGGATCTGTTCCCCTAGTATGGTATATAAGAGGGATTAGAACAATCTGTCAGATTTGATTACATCGTCATTTTGGACTGACAGATTGAATCCTTACTGGCCCACATTAAGAGTGATTCTATACGGTCTTATTTTTCACAGTAACTAGTACCGTAACGTTGAGAATTTGCCTTTCGACCATTTGGACCTACTGAGTAAAAAGTAGTGATCTCATCGCCCTTTACACTAACAATCACTGCGTAGTGTTCAGGATGGTCATTGGTTTGTGGGATTTTATGGAAACAACTCCTTCTATCCGCTAGGTCAAAGTAACCTTTGGTGGCTTGATAAAGAATTTCATCTGCATTCATTTCCATGTTGTAACCGTTGACAGGCTTCAACTTCCATTTGCTTTCATTGTTGAGATAGCTCGTAGGAATTGAGTAGATACCTTTTTCCGGCACAACCTCATTGCCCGAACCAAAACATTTATCATTGTTTGGTGGACACATAGAAATGACGCCCATTTCGTATAGTTCTTTATATCTTGGGGCATAATGTAACCCGCCAAGACTACCGTCACTTTCTCTCTCTCCACAGAATATATGGTCAAACCCATCATTCTTGGTCCACAATGTTACGAGCTTCTCTATGTTTAAAGATTTATCAATAGATAGCAGTTTCTTTGTGATATCTGGATAATTTTCAAATAAAGATTGTAGGTCCTGTTCAGATACACCACTTCCCCATTCTCCACATATTCTAAGTACGTCTTTATCAATGGGTTTGTTTTTAAATGTATATTCAGGAGCGAAAGCCGTATTAGGGTCATCATCAAAAAATGGGACTTGCTGGGCGTGAACATTGATGGCTGTGAAAAGAAGAGCCAATGATGATATTGCTAATTTCATGTTTATTTCCCTTTTTGATTATCTATTAGAGGTCATACTGTATTTTTGGGCCACTACATATCTCCTACCCATACTTGATTTGGAGCAGATTATCACATAGATATTCATAAGGCTCTGGTTCGCCACTCAAAAGAAAGGCCCCAAAGGAGCTTTATTCGTGCACGATTGCTTGTGTGAAATTCTTAATCTTAGGAATTCGGCATTTTCGGGGTTCCGGCTTAGTCCGCTAGACGATGGTCACTTATCTCTCGACAACAATCGAGCTGAACGCGCCATTAAACCGCTAATGAGAGCGCAATGCTTTACAGTCAATGAAATTCCCTATGACTACACGGTCAAGTGCATTGTAGCCTCGTTGCTTCATGGAGTGTTTACTTTAACGACGTCCCATCCAAAAATACTCAGACTCACCATCCTGATAGAAATGTTCAACAGCCGCCCTCAAAGTCCCCGCTTGAATATGGCCTAATTCAACTAACCGGTCACCATGAGCATAAATAATATCCGCAGCTGACATAAAAATACCATCTGAAGCGTCAACCGTATGAACAGTTCCCCCTCTACTTTGTGCAAACCTATGAGCGACATACACATTAGAAGTAAAGGATTGAACTTCTCCAGCACTCCCGCTAGTTCTTGAAGTGTGCTTAATGATCGAACTCATACGCTCATCAAGATTTGGGTAAGAGTCTGGTAAACTCAAGGCAAACACATCACCTCGATAATATTTACTATTAGGCCCCTTAGGGATAGAAGACTTGAAATCGTTGCGTGTTTTTCCCAGCAGATTAAGTACTTCATCAAGGCAAGATTTACGACTTTCTTTTTGCTGTGCTGCTTTCTCACACTTAGCGATAGCCCGCCTTCTATTATCAGCCCATCGTTTCTCATCAGTTTCATCAGACGTTAATTCAGCCCTGCGTTCTAGGCGTTGGTGTGCGGCACGTTCTCTTGCGGTTTTTTGTCTTACTTCTGGTTCTAAACGTTTCGATTTATATCTCATAGGAGTAGGCTTTAATGATAAATAACAAGGATGATAACCATATTTTCAGTAGCTTATAATTCCCAGTAAGACAATCTGACGATTTCACTAACAAAAAAGTCACTTTGACAAGTCAAGCACTGCCGAAGTTAGTTTTTCAGAGATCTTTTCTAAACCGGAAACTGCCACAATACATGTTTTGACGTTGCTGCCGTCGTGGTAACGAGAATAAGCACATCCCCATTCTTTATCAATTTTGTCCAAATACTTCACCTGACCAATCTATATGAAAGATTGCTTCAAAATTGAAGCTACAAACGTTAAGGGTACCTGTTATATGTACAGTAGAATTAGTTAATTTTTATAAACTCGATATATTAATGATTTAAATCACGATTTATATCATTAAATACGCTCATCAATATCACATCTCGGATGCCTCAGCCATTGGTACACATCATAAGCAATTGCTAAATAGCTTTGAAAGCAAAAAAAATGGCAAGAGTCAGGTTTGGTCTTTTGTCCTCCATTCGCTCTGATGCTTATTGCAACTCATTTAGGGGCAAAAACAAGTCAATATGAACCTTGCTGACCTAAGGGCACAAAGTGAATTTCAGAAATCAATAGAGCAGTAACTAGTGTGGCGTCAAGCGCTGCTTAGCTTATATCTAACCATATAAGATCAAAAAAGCGAGCACGAGGCTCGCTTTTTAACTATCTGTTTTGTTATATATTACAGCAATTCTACCGATTGTTGGGCAATCACAAATTCTTCATTGGTTGGAATAACCATAGCAACCGCATTAAGCATGTCTGATTTTGCAATGATACCTGCGCGTCCAAAACGGGCATCTTCGTTGCCCTGATCGTCTTCAATAAAGCCAAGTAACTTGAGGTTGTTCAGTATTTCACGGCGAATAGGTAGTGAGTTTTCACCAATACCGCCGGTGAAAATAATCGCATCTAACGCATTCAGCGGAATCAAATATGAGCCAATGTACTTGGCAACACGATAAGTGAAGACTTCAAAAGCAAGTTTAGCCCCCTCGTGTCCCTTTTCCATTGCTTCTAAAATACCGCGCGCATCAGACGTCAAACCAGAAACCCCCAAGAAACCAGACTTCTTATTCAAAGTCTCAAACACCTTCTCTTGGCTCCAGCCTTTTTTCATTAGAAACTCAATTATTCCTGGGTCAAGGTCCCCAGAGCGAGTTCCCATCATCAAACCGGCTAATGGTGTAAAGCCCATTGATGTATCAACAGACTGACCGTTGCTGATCGCGCAGACCGAGGCTCCGTTACCCAAGTGAACAGAGATAAAACTCGACTCTTCCACACGTTTATTTAGCATTTTGGCTGCTTCACGGCTTACAAAATAGTGACTAGTGCCGTGGAAACCGTATCGGCGGATGCCATATTCTTTATACAGTTCGTTAGAAATCGCACCAGTAAATGCCTTCTGAGGCATAGTTTGGTGGAATGCCGTGTCAAAAACAGCAAATTGAGGAAGGCTTGGGAATGCTTGCATGGCTGCTTGAATCCCTTTTGCGCCTGCTGGGTTGTGGAGCGGTGCCAGATCAGACAAGCTTTCAATTTCTGCTAGAACTTCGTCATTAATACGAACTGTGGAGGTGAATTTCTCGCCACCATGCACAATACGGTGTCCCACAGCAACTAGATCGTTTGTCAAACCTAATGACTCCATCAGGCTAACAATTCGGTTAATTGCGTGTTGATGATGATTGTCTGGAGCAGTGATGGCCTCTTCTGTCTTCTCACCTTTATACTTCCAGCCAATGACTGCTTCAGAGAGCCCAAAACACTCTCCTAAGCCTGTGATAACAGCGTCACCTGTAATGGAGTCGATCACCGCAAATTTAAGAGAAGAGCTACCAGAGTTAATAACCAGCACAAACGAGTTAGACATGGAGTATGTATCCTGTTTCAGACTGAATTTTGGAAGCAAAGTGCTTCTTTTTGTGTGCCTTACATTATTCAATATTTTTTTAATGATTCAACTTTATTTTAAAAAAGGACCTGTAGGAAACGATTTTTTGTTGATCTAACGCAACTTACGCTTTATTTCTAGCCATAAATTTAATGTTAGTTTTATAAATATGAAATCCAAGCCTAAACTCTATTAACAGAGTGACACTTTTGCGAGTTTACCCAAACCTGTTCCTTATGGTCTAACTAGTGACGACTTTATCTATTGTTCTGGTCATTTCAGGCATCATCATTCTATTAGCGGGGTACGTTCCCGCTAATAAAGTTTGTCGGAAGACAAAGCACTTAGGCTGGCAGGTTTTAAGCTACTTAATTCTTGGTTTCGTCGCCGGCTATACCTTTGTTTTAGTAGCTATTTTTTATGATCCTATTGTTACTCCTGTATTATTTGGCCTCTGCATCATTCTTTTTTGTGGTAGCATTTTCGTGTATATGGTGACCACCTACAGTTTACAAAGCATCAACCAACTCCATGTTCTAGCCGACGAAGAAAAGCACAATGCGCTTCACGACTCACTCACCACACTCCCCAACCGAAAACACTGTATAGAAACAATTGAGTTCTTAATTGAGTCCGATACCCCCTTTGATTTGATGCTGCTTGATATCGTGAATTTCAAGCAAGTTAATGATGGAATGGGTCACTTCTGTGGTGATCAGTTATTGATTCAAATCGGCCAACGAATTTCATCTCTGCTGCGTAAAGAAGATTTCATTGCCAGAATTGGTGGTGATGAATTTGTTCTTATTTGTCCAAATAGCAGTGAATCCGCATCAAAAGTATTGGCTAAGCGTATTGATACAGAACTGCGCAAACCCTTTTGTATAGACGGTTTTGAGTTGAGCACCGGTGCAATTATTGGCTTAAGCGAATTTCCAAGACACGGAGAAGACGCAGAACAAATCATTAATACCGCTGATGTTGCTATGTATTGGGCCAAAAAGTCTGGTCGCTTGTTTGCGTGCTATGACGATAAAATGAGCCAAGGAGCCAAGAAAAAACTGCGCATCACTCGCGAAATTGATGCTGCACTTCTTAATGACGAGTTTTGTATCTATTACCAGCCAATCCTGTGCGGGAAAAGCGCGATTGTTTCTGGCTACGAAGCACTAATCCGCTGGCAAAAAGAAGATGGTACCGTGATGAGTCCGGTCGAATTCATTCCTATTGCAGAACAAAGTAACAAAATCACCTCCATTACTAGCTGGGTCCTTAATCAGGTGTCTACCGATATCGAAAAGCTAAAGTCTGAGAATATTCGATGCCCTGTACATATCAACTTATCTGCGAAAGATCTCATGGGAAATAACCTCAAAAGGCATCTTGAAAAGTTGATTCAGATATACCCCGATATCACAGAAAACCTCATTCTGGAAATAACAGAAAGCACAGCAATTAATCGTTTAAGAAGCCCTGAAGAATTACTAGAAAGCCTCAAAATTCTCGGCTTCAAGATCAGCTTAGACGATTTCGGAACGGGCTATTCTTCCCTCTCGCTGCTCAGAGACTTACCCGTTGATCAGATAAAAATTGATCGATCTTTTTTGTATCAACTAGAAACCAATCAGCGTAACAGCTCGATTGTCTCAAATGCCATCGCATTGGCTCATGGCCTCGGCTATACCGTCGTCGCTGAAGGGGTTGAAGATAACAGCGTTCTCGAACTATTAAGGCATTACGGCTGCGACTATATTCAGGGCTTTCTGTATAGCCCAGCGTTAAAAATCGATGAGGTCATCCGTTGGACTCACAATCATAATCCCCCTCATATCATTGAATTAGCGGAGGAAACGTAAGGGAGAGCCCAGAAATTTTACCCACCATTTCTACCTACCTTTCATTTTCCACGGTAAGCTTTTCCTTTTGACTGCCATAAAACGATTGGCCTAAAAGTCTGAAAGTAGTAAAACTGATCATGAAATTTCGATGCGAACAACTTACCCATTGGCAGAGGTTCCCCATGAATATAGGCTCAGTAGCGAAACTTACCGGATTATCCAGTAAGTCCATTCGCCTGTACGAGGAAAAAGGCGTCATTTCTTCCCCTAGCCGCAGTGAAGCAGGTTATCGAGAATATAATGAACAGCATGTTCAAGAGCTTAACTTGGTTTCAAGAGCCAAAAATGCCGGCTTTTCACTGGCGGAGTGTAAAGAATTTGTCGAACTCGCCCACAACCCAAAACGGAAAAGCAGTGAAGTAAAAGCGAAAGCTCAGGAAAAGCTAAAAGAGGTGGAAATCAAAATTCGGGAATTGAAAGAAATTGAAAAGCAATTGAAAGGCTGGGTGAATGCCTGTCCTGGTAATGAAAGCAGTGAATGTCCTATTATTGAAGATCTGACCAAGTAGACTTGGTTATTTTCCTAATCTTTTCAACCCTTCACCATGAAGTACATCCGCAGATCATGTAACATTGAAAGACCACACTGATAGATCGGATGTCTTCATGGAAGCAGAATTACTGGAAATAAAAAATTTCCTCTCTCAGCACCCTCCCTTTGATGAACTAGAAGAGGAAGTCCTTAACTTCATCACCAAACATGTCGAAATTTCTTATTTTCGCGAGGATACGCCCGTCATCCATTTTGGTGATGAAATCCACGATTTATACATGGTTCGGAGTGGCGTCGTTGAAGTCTATCGACGTAAAGGTGAGCTCTATAATCGCCTCGATGAAGGAGCCCTATTTGGTCAAATGGGCCTGTTGACCAACAATAAAGTTCGCTTTCCGGTCAAAGCTATAAAAGACACCTTGGTATACTGCATCCCTGAGCCCGTATTTCAGGAGCTCTACGACAACCACGAAGCTTTCGCTGACTTTGTAGAGGTCGAAGATACCGCCCGCTTACGCCAAGCCGTTTCAAGCACCAATGAACAAAACGATCTAACGACGTCCAAAGTGCGCACTTTGCTGACAGGCGAAGCCCCCTTCCTAGAGAAAACAGAAACTATTCAGAATGCCGCGATAAAAATGGCTGAAGAAAACGTTTCATCACTGTTAATCATTGATCCAGATATTCTCGAAGATAACGAAGAAGATAACTCACCGCTTGTCGGAATCATTACAGACCGAGATCTATGTACCCGAGTACTCGCCGAGGGACTCGATGCCAGTGATGAAGTATCCAGTGTGATGACCACTGAGGTTATTTCGTTAGACCACAATGCCTACGTCTATGAAGCTATGCTCACGATGCTACGCTACAACGTACACCACCTTCCAGTTTTGAAAGACAAAAAGCCCATTGGTATTATTGAAGCCACTGACATTGTTCGTTATGAATCCCAAAACTCTCTACTGCTAGTGAGTAGCATCTTCCAACAGCAATCCATTGAAGAACTCGCTTCCCTATCCGAGCAAGTCAAGGATAGTTTCGTGCGTTTGGTGAACGAAGATGCCAATTCGCACATGGTCGGGAGTGCGATGTCAGTGATAGGCAGAAGCTTTAAACAACGCATTATTGAACTGGCAGAAGAAGAGCTGGGCGAGCCTCCTATTCCCTATTGTTTTCTCGCTTTAGGTTCAATGGGGCGAGATGAACAGATCCTAGTAACCGACCAAGATAACGCCATTATTCTTGATAATTCATACGTTGAAGAAGAGCACAATGAATACTTCGATGCGCTGGCGAAGAAAATCTGTGATGGATTAAACGAATGCGGCTACACCTACTGCACTGGCGATATTATGGCAACCAACCCTGACTGGCGCATGACACGGACAGAGTGGGAAGAATGTTTTGCTGACTGGATTGATGATCCAAATCCAAAAGCACTTTTAAATGCCTCTATCTTCTTTGACTTGGTCGGTGTTTACGGTCGTCTGAAGTGGGCTGAGCAGCTCAATGGTTTCATCGTCAGGCGCGCACGTAGAAACAACCGTTTCTTAGCCTGTTTAGCTCGAAACGCGATGAATCGCACCCCACCACTCGGATTCTTTAAAGATTTTGTCATGGAGAAAGACGGCCAGCATAAGAATTCCATCAACCTCAAACGTCGTGGCACTGCCCCGCTTGCAGATCTGATCCGTGTACATGCTTTGGCGGTAGGCTCGCGTTCAACCAACTCATTTGAGCGTCTTGATGACATTCACGAAGCCGGCATTCTACCCAAAGGGAAAGCACGGGATTTACGAGATGCCTTAGAGTTCATCTCCATGGTGCGTATTCGCCACCAAGCTTTTGATGTCGAAAATCAAATCGAGCCAGATAACAATATTGAACCAGAGAACTTGTCCGACTTTGAGCGTCGCAACTTAAAAGATGCGTTTCAAATTCTCAGTAATGCGCAAAATTTTCTTAAGTTCCGCTACCAAGCCAGCAATAACTTTAAGTAGGTAAATGATGATCAGAAAAATGATGCACACACCTGCCATTGACTGGGAAAACAAGTTTGCAGCAAAGCAACAAACAAGTCGAGATGCTTCACTCAAGGACTATTACAATGCTGGCATCCCTAGTGCTGAAACCAACCTCGAAGATGTAACCTTTTTGGCGATGGATTTTGAAACAACAGGTTTGGATTCCGACAAAGACGACATCATTACGATTGGTACGGTGCCGTTTAATCTCAATAGGATCTTCATTAACCAAGCCCATCACTGGACAGTACGACCGCGCCAGCAATTGGCTGAGGAATCTGTCATCATTCACGGCATCACACACAGTGATATTCTTGACGCCCCTGATTTATCAAATATTTACGATCAGGTGTTGCAACAGATGTCAGGTAGAATCATGGTGGTGCATTATCAAAGAATAGAGCGAGAGTTTCTTGATCGAGCACTGAAAGACCGCATCAATGAAGGTATCGAGTTTCCTGTTGTCGATACGATGCACCTTGAAACACTCCATCAACAGCGCCTACGTGGTGGGATTCTCAATAAAGTTCTGGGCAAGAAACCTGCCTCGGTCAGATTAGGCGCAAGCCGTGAACGTTACGGCCTTCCACCTTACACACCACACCACGCTTTAACTGATGCAGTCGCTACTGCCGAATTACTGCAGGCACAAATCGCTCATCATTACGAACGGACGACAAAACTGAATCAAGTGTGGATTTAAATAATAATATAGAGCCGGTGCAGAAACCACCTTATAAGAAGGTGGTTCTACCAACAAACTTTACAAACGATGAATGGGTTTAAAAAACAAAAAAGCCCCCGAATCTGGGAGCTTCCATCGTTCATTCAAAAAGGAAAACAAAAATGTTATGAATGAAACAGCAATTATTTTGAGCTTGTCATCTCTTTCTTAACCATTACAGCTGACGTGACGATGAAAGCGATGATGAGACCTAGCTCCATTGATAACCCCTATTGTTTGCAAAGTTGATAGACTGGACTAATTTTTAAACAGCGCCATTCTAACACTTTTAAAGATCAATGATAGTTATTAACGAGATTTTTACGATTTTTGTCGACTCAGATAAAAATCGGTGCGCCTAGCCTCATTTTCAACAAATTTGTTCATCAAAATTACTGTTATTTTTGTTAAAAGATTATGCTAAATACATCCTACTTCATGGTAACTTTTCCGCCAATAATTTTATAAGCTGGCGTTCCTCTTATTAAAGTTTCTCTCGCAAACTCTCTATCGCACTCAGGGCAATAGCATGTCTTTTTTGTATAGTCCTCAACGATCCGTTCTTTAAAGCACTTCACTAAAGCCCCTTTACCACCTTTACGATACTTGAACAGTTTGGATTGACACTTAGAGCAATAAATATCGACCGTTTTGTTCGGTTGCTTCTTATTCGGTTTGGCCATTTAACATCTCTGAACTTTGAATAAGCTTCTCTGGTTTTAACCAGACCTGACTGAAATCAAACCAACCCAACGCGTTACATTTAGCATTCTGTAATGAGCCACATTGGTCTTTGCTAATACCCAACCAACAATGAAACATAGGGATAATCTGCATTCGTTCAACTAGAGATTTACCTAAGTCTTTTGCTGGGAATGCACTATTTTCTTCTGCCTGCCACACCTCAACCAAGCCAGACCAATATTTGAAATCTTCGGGTTTGCTTAATTGTTCAATATCGCTGTAGTTAAGCAACCACCCCGCTAGTCCATCTTCTCGGTTGTTGGCGATCCCCATAGGCTTAACCCAGATATCAACATCATCAGCATCCGGTAAAGAAATGTCATACTTAATTAGCTCAACTTCAAGGTTGTCTTGCTTCAACAATGATTCGATGCATTTCACTAAGGTTGGAAACATAGGGTGCTGACCATGGTAAGCAATGGTCACCTTTCGATAAGAAGGTGGTGACGTGTAATGCCCTTGCCTAGTGTGGTGATACCAGCCTGGCTTTAGGCCATGTGCAGGCAATACACCAAGCTCCACAATCTTTTCTTGAGGAAGCTCCTGATAGAGATTTAGCGAACCAAGCCTATGACTAAAGTAATTGGCCCAATCGTCAGATTTCGCAAGGCCACTGCGCCTATTCAACAGCAAATAGGTGCACCCCGGGTCCAATTCAACCTCATCACTGTAGGTCCCTGTTTCTGGCTTAATCGGATTAGTCATACTTGGGAACACCATTGACGAGTGAATATCATCAATAACCCAAACTTCTACACGATCCATTAAAGGTCTGAAGCCAAAATAACCATCAAAAGCCTGTAAAACAAGGCGTTTATCATCATTTTGAATTACCTTATAAGGGCCTGTCCCAATTGGGTTTAAATCATAATCTTCAGCCCTAGACTTTTTAGGTAACAAGACTTTTGCATCCGATTCGGACAATAATAGCGGTAAATGATAGTTATCTTTACTTAATAACACGTCAATCACAAAACGGCCTGGGCTTACCACATCATGGATATGTGAATACAGATTTTTCTCTTTAAGCTCCAACAATGAGTCCACCACAATATTGGTGGTAAGCAAATCGCCATTGTGAAAACGGACATTCGGCCTCAGATAAAAGCGCCAATGCCTTGGTGACAGCATTTCCCATGTGTGGGCAAGGTCTGGACAAAGTTTTTCGCTTTCATCTAAGCGTGTCAGGCCACTAAATATCTGACGTGCAATGTGCTGTTCTGAACGACGGACAGGTTTGGTAGGATTGAGCATTGACAGTGGACGATAATACGGTAAACGCAGAACTTGCTGCCCTTCCAGTTGCTGGACACCTAAATAGCTCTCAACTACCTGCGCAAGTTTAGCTGAGTCTTGGTCAAGCACTTTCAGCGCCTGACCGATCTTACCTTCCTCTAAATATCGACGAGCAAGATTTTCACTGACATCGCTTCGGCTTCGCTTGAAGTTGAGCTGAGAAAGCTTTCCGCGACCTGGTGAGGGGTGCCATTCTATCCAGCCCTCTTCTTCCATTTTATTTAGCACGATACGTGCGTTACGGCGGGTACAAAAAAGGATGTCGGTAATTTCTTCAAGTTGAACACCACAATCTTTGCCATTGTAATGCTCAAACAAGGTCTCGAACTGAACACGCAGTCTAGGGCTACTCATAAAGAGGAAATCTCATAGATTTATAACTAGATTAAGTTTCCTTATTTAATTTAAAGAAGCAAGTGAGTTTTAGTGTTATTGAATGTCGATCCCGATTTCACTCGAGATTTCGGACAGTTGTTGTGCGTTATCTAATTTAATCGACCACTTTGTCTCCGAGCCATTTGCAGCAATAACATTGGCACCTCGGCCTATGAGTTGAATCGCGTCGATTTGGGCAGAAAGAGTGATCATATGTTCCGAAGCGACTTTCACAACAATTTCATGCACCGTCACGATGATTTTTCCGCTTTTAAACTCAATGACCATTACTGGTTTACCTTAAGAGATTGCTTAACGTTGCGTTTTTTCTTAACCGCAATAGTCAATCGGCTAGTACATACAAGCCTTTGACGTTCATCAGTAATGTTAATTTGCCAAACTTGCGTCGATACACCGAGGTGAATCGGCTCTGCCCGGCCAATCACATAGCCTTCACGCATCGATCGAATATGGTTGGCATTAATATCCAAACCAACACAATATGCATCCTCATCAACACAGAAATTGGCAGCAACAGAACCCAGAGTTTCCGCCAAGACCACTGAAGCCCCACCGTGAAGCATACCTAAAGGTTGGTGAGTGAAGTGACAGACCGGCATTGTCGCTTCAATGAAATCTTCTCCAACGCTGCTATAAATAATCTTGAGGTGATCTATCAAAGTGTTTTCAGACGTCGCATTGAGACGCTCAAGATCAATGGGTCGTTTCCAGATAGTCATATAGATTCTCGTAATGATTCGTTACAACGCATTGTAACCTAATGGTATGATTAGCAAAATAATAAGAGTGAAACGGAGTAATCCATGAAAACATGGTTGAAACACACAACCCTAGCCGCCATCATAGGATTGGCCGCTTGTACCTCTTCACCCACAGGGCGCAATCAGTTACTGCTCTTCTCTGATAATGACATGAGTACGTTGGGCACCCAGTCTTTCGAGCAAATGAAGCAGCAACAGAAGATAAGTCAAGACTCAAAAATAAATGCCTACGTGCAATGTGTGGCTAAAGCCGTCACGAAGCAAGTACCGCAACAACCTGAGTTTAAGGAGTGGGAAGTGGTCGTATTTGACAGTGACCAAGTCAATGCTTTCGCTCTTCCTGGTGGCAAAATTGGCGTCTATACTGGCTTACTCAAAGTGGCAAAAAATGAAGATCAACTTGCCACTGTGATTGGTCACGAAATCGCTCATGTTCTCGCGGATCATAGTAATGAGCGTTTGTCCCAATCTCAGTTAGCAAATGCAGGATTACAAATCACCAGTATAGCTTTGGGGTCATCCGAATATGCCCAATACCAAAGTGCAACAATGGCAGCGTTAGGGCTCGGTCTGCAATACGGAGTGTTACTCCCTTACGGTCGAACGCAAGAATCAGAAGCAGACTTGGTAGGGTTGGAAATCATGGCTAAAGCAGGTTTTGAGCCTAACCAAAGCATCAGTTTGTGGCAGAACATGGCGAAAGCTTCCGGTGGCAGTCAGCCACCTGAGTTACTGTCTACTCACCCTTCACATGGAACTCGGATCCACGACTTGTCAGAAAAAATAAAAACACTACCAAACTACAGCATGAAAAAACCGAATTGTTCTTAAAGTAATGGGGAGCTCGTGCCCCCCATTCTTATGTTCCAAGAATCATCAGTGGTAAACGCAGTAATTGGTCACCAGTACTCGCGAAATACCAAATAATCCCAATCAATCCAGTCACTAACGCCAAGTACCATACCGCAGCGACGACTTGACCGTAACGATCGAGCGGCAGCAAGTGACTGTGATGCCGACTACGCCACTCAATCACGATTTCAAAAGTCCCTAAGGCAAGCAATAAGCCTAACAATGTCAGCCCTAGTGAATAACTCAGTGCAACCCCACCCAGTGCTGCAGCGGTACAGAGGAGAATCCCCATTAAGCTATTCATAGAAAAGCTAATGCTTTTTAAAATATGCCCACCATCAAGAGGTAATATTGGCAATAGGTTAAACAGGTTTAGAAATGCGTTAAATACAGCTAAACCGGCAAAGAACATCTCTCCCGTCACCCAATATAGTACTACCAGGATCAACGAGAGAACAAAGCCAAACATAGGCCCCATTATTGAAATGACTACATCTTGCCAACGTGTGTTGATCTTCTCATCACTGAGCGCCAAACCTCCTAGAAAAGGAACTAAATAGATACCTTTAGTCCTCATTCCAAAGTATTTCATCGCTTTAACATGCCCATATTCATGGAAAATCAAGCAAGCAATTAACGCCAGTGCAAACTGGAAAGAAAACAGCCATGAGTATGCCGCGAGACTGGCTGATGCAAGCGCTACCTTAATGAGTTTTGCGCTCTTAAAAGCTTTTACACCAAGTGACAATAGACCCAACAGGCTCCATTTTTTCTCTGGTTGTAGCGGAGTGAATGGTGTCTGCTTTTCAATATCCTTCGTATCTCGGCTTCCTTGAACGACAAGCTGGTCATTCAATATCGCTTTATATTCGATCAGGAACGGTTGCCATTCCAAAGAGGTTTCAAGTCGACAAATCAGTTCTTCTTCACCATTAAGCAATTTAAACTCGTGTGCAGACTTTTTACCACGCTCTGAATCTGCGTCCAGTTGAGAGACCAATTGATTGTCCCAAAAAAGTTGTTGCCAGCCAGCGAGGGAACCTTCTAAGCGCAAAGGCTTTCCCAAAAAATCAATAGAAAGCAGTTCCAATGTTTGTCCTAGTAATTTGTTATATAAGCGGCGCCAATTATGCCAATTGTTAGACAAATGGCAAAGAAAACTCACAGATAATAGTGACACCGTCACACCTGCCATTCAGTTAAGATTAAAAAGTAACTCAATGACACCTTCTCTATACTCCTCTGTTCAATATCCCTTTATTTTCGATGGATAAAGTGGATAATAGCGACCTTAATTAAGTCCCTATTAATATGTGAGTTCAATATGTCTTCTGAAGCGACCATGCTAGAGCGTTGTCAATCCAAATGTGAATTGTGCAGCGGTGATTCTCCACTGACAGCCTACGCTGTACCACCACATAGCCATGTTACTGTGGATCACGCCATTATGGTTTGCGAGAAATGTCTTGGCGAAATCGATGACCCGAAAGACATCAACCACTGGCGCTGTTTGAATGACAGTATGTGGAGTCAAGTTCCAGGTGTACAAGTCACTGCATGGCGTCAGTTGACGCGCTTGAACAGTGAAAGCTGGGCACAAGATGCGCTAGACATGATGTACATGGAAGAAGAACAAATGAACTGGGCCATGATTGGTATGTCTGCCGATGACAAGCCTCTTGACTGTAACGGCGTTGAGCTTAAAAAAGGTGACGACGTAACGGTTATCAAAGACCTACCTGTTAAAGGCACCAATCAAGTCATCAAGCAAGGTACCGTTATTCGAGGTATCAGTATCGGCGACGATCCTAAGCTAGTTTCTGGTAAGGCAAACGGCGGCCAATCCATGTACGTTATCGCTGAATACTGCCGTAAAAAGTAATTGTTACTTCATGATTACTCGGGGGCGCTATTCAGCGCCCTTTTTAGTCCATCTCAGTTTGAGATGCTCTCTCTGCATCACTAAGGACACCGCTTAGTTTGGTATCGCATAGTTTAACTTGCCTTCACGCTTTAACATCTCGTGATACTTTCCGGAATCTATCATTTGCTGGAACCCTGATTCACATTGGGCAAGGATTTCTTTGGCATTAGGAAAAGAGCGGGAAACCATCAAATGGAGTGAAGTTCCAGGGAAAGGTTCCGGTAGGACATCGAAGAGGTGCTGCGAATCAGGGAAAAGTTTAGCGATCCACTTCCATCCAGATTCAGGATCAGCAGGCAAATAGTCTATGCGACCTTTTTTAAGCAATCTAAACGCCCTCTCTTCCGTTTGAGCTAAAACGTATTTCTGCCCCTGTTCATCAAACTGTTCTTTTATGTAATAACCAAGATAAGTACCTATGCGATAGGTCATTAACTTCTCAAGGCTAATAGGTTCAGTCTGAGGTACAGAAGGCCGGTAATAAAATATTCGTGGTGGGTTTGCAGATTGAGTTAAAGCAATCGAAAAATCTGCAAATTGTTTTCTCGCTTGAGTGACTGCATAAGGGAATGCCGCAAAGGCTGACCCATGTTTGACCATGGTCTCAGCCCTTAGCCAAGGGACATAAGTTATGCTTATTTTCGTTCCTTCACTTTCACACATCTCGATCACTAGATCGACAAAAAAACCTTTTCCCTGGTTCTTTGATGCGTCAAGTACATAAGGGGGCCAAATATCAGTAACAAATGTAACTGTTTTTGCGTAAACTTCTTGGAGAGAAGAGACCAGCAGTAACAATAAAAGTGGCAGTTTTGCTAAACGGCTAAAATCGCCCATATTAATGTCCTACTAATAAGCTCAACCTTTATACTTCTAGTACAAAAGTAGCAATACCTCAATCATGACACTGTAACATATAAATACGCGCTACTCTATTTCTCCCCCAACAGTCTGGATTCTCTCGAAGCTGCCTGGTTTTGTGACCCATGCAACCACAGCGTCAATATCACGCAATTCATTAGTCAACTCAAAGCGCCATATTCCTGTATTTGAACGACTCTGCTGACGCTCTTTAGCGATGAAGTCATGCTCGAGTGATTTACCCTTATTCTCACCGGCTTTCACAAGCGTTGTTCTGTTATTCGCTAAAAAGATGATGGTCGCATCAAGGTAACCGGACTTATCGAAGCTTAGAGTAAACTGACTGCCCTTTCGGCTAAGTGTTAGCCTTTCAGCATTTCTTGGCTCTAGTGCTGGTAATTCTCGATTCAACCAGTTGAAAAAACCACGCCATTCTTTACCATCAACGATGAAGCCTGGCGTGTAAACACTGCCAACCACATCGTACGCTCGATACAACCTTTGCAATTGCGAATATTCAGGCTTAGCAAAATCATCTTGCCAACCTAAGTAATCCCAATAATCAACGTGATAAGCAACGGGAATAATGTCTTTCCACAGACGGTCGTCTTCTTCAAATTCCGACAAATATTTGTCCGCAGGTGGGCAGCTGGAGCAGCCCTCAGATGTAAATAACTCTATTACCTGCGCTGGTTGACCTTCGTGTGACCAGATTTGTCCACTAGATAGACTCGATACAAAAGATATTGCTAGTAATGGGTTCATAGACAGATCCTTTATTGTTCTACTGACTATGACCGATGTTTCGCACACTCTATTTCATGAGGGAAAACAAAAAAAAGCGCTAGCATTTTTGCTAGCGCTTAATCTCTTTTACGACTTGGTCAATTAACGAGTTAGACCAATATCCTTTTGCATGTGGCCAGACATATCGCTCGCGTAGTAAGCGCGTGGCGTATCGTCTGTGAAAAGAATATCTAATAGGTGTGCAATCAATCCTTTGAAAGTAACCGAGTAGGTTTTTTTGTCCATAGAGATTGGAGCTTCGATAGTTCCGATGTGCATTGCCTGTGCCATGATTGCCTCTCTATAAATCGTGTAATTCGTTTCGATGGGGGAATATTAAGCAATTATTTATTGTTCAAAAAATGACAAATTTTATTATTTGAGATTAGTTTTTCTAATAAAACAACCTATTAACATGTAAATTCAAATAAAATGCAAAACAATATCTAAATAATGCATTTGTATCCGTTAAATCTGCGTTTTTAATTTTTAAAGCAATCATAAACATGCTTTAAATCACAAATAATTTACAAAAAATACGTATAAAAAGGAGCAATTCGTCTCCGTTGAATTAGTTTATTTATCAATACTTACTTCGAGGGGTGGCCGTTTTCCTTTGTTTATGTACAGAAGCAACTATCGCCACCAGCATGGTAATCAATAATACAGCTAAGGATAATGGTGTCGGAATTTCCCACGGAGAACCCACCAACATCATCTTGATCCCGATGAAGATCATGATGAATGACAGAGCAGGTTTTAGGTAGATAAACTTATCCATCATCCCTTGCAGTACAAAATACAGCGAACGCAGCCCCAGCAAAGCAAACACATTGGCCGCTAGCACTAAGAAAGGCTCCTTAGTAACTGCAAAAATGGCTGGTATCGAATCAAGTGCAAACATCACATCCATAAACGCAATCACGCCGATAACAATCGCCATTGGCGTCAATACACGTTTTCCCTGCTCCACAACACTCAATGCATTACCACGAAAGTCCGGCGTCACACTTGCCCACTTTCTAATTAGCTTTTCAGGCAGGGGACTAATGCCCTCTTCAGCTTTATCCCTCGCAAGCTGAATACCTGTCCAAATCAGAAATAACGCAAATATGTACAAGACCCAATGGTACTGTGCGAGCAATTGTGCACCAACTGCAATCATAATGGCACGTAATACAAGCGCCCCGATCACTCCCCATAGCAGTGCTCTTGGACGTAAATGTTCCGGAACCATGTACTGATGAAAAATAATGGCAAAAACGAACAGGTTATCAACACTCAGAGACTTCTCTAATAAATAACCAGTGATAAATGATATGGTGGCTTTCTCTGCGCTATATTGGCTTCCCGGGGCGTATACCTCCCAGAAGAAATAAATACTAACGGCAAAGGCAAACGCAAGCAGAAACCAAAATACGCTCCATACTGCCGCTTTTTTAATACTGATATTACCGCCACGAGTCTGCCAAATATCCAATGCCACCATCGACAGTGTCAGCAAACCAAAACCAAGATAAATTGATAGGGTCATTATACCTCCAAAGCGGAGGGATCAGAATTGTGCATGACTCTCCCACCGCAAACAAAACAAATCCAATGTATGGCTACATTGGATACTTGATTGCGTTGGTCTCGTCGAAAAGCGCACTAAATGAATAGAGCGGCATTTATACTTACCGGATAGAACGACGTCTAACGAGATGACGATAAGTAAACCAGAGGCGACTACTCCCCAAACAGTGCGGATTGTATTCTGACGTTTAGGCTCCGTCTATAGCTAGAAACGAAAAAGGAGCCGATTTGACTCCTTTTTTACATTACGCAATAACTCTTGCTAAGTTATACTCCCCCAATAGGGAGAAAGTATACCAATGCAGACCAAACGCCTATCCAGCTAACCACGACAGCTACGTCGATCCAGTCTCTACTCCACATAGATTCCTCCGAGTAACATTTACTTACTCAATTAACTCAAAGGATTAATTAGCAACCTTTATGCCACCATATTTGCACTTTCTCTTGCTGTCTATTCAGTGTTTCAGGAAAGTCTGTTAACAACTCAATAAAACAGTCCGCCATCGAGCTTGTCGTCACCACACCGTCATCAAGCATATTTAACAAAGCTTCATAGCCTTCTTTACCTTTCATCGTATAGGCTGAAGAGGTTCCGGTGTAGTACCGCTCTTCTTCAATCTTTTGCCAGCCTAGCTGATCACTATAGATTTCTAGACCAACGATCCGGTTTCCTTTTTCCGCTTCCGGAAGGTATTGAAAGTTCAGGTTGTAGGTATATGGATAGGATCCGTTACCAGTACCTTCTACACCATTATTTGTGGCATTATTGATTGCCCCTTCAAGTGCTGCGGCAATGTCCTTCCCTTTAAGTCGATAGACACCAATTGGTACGGCAAACGGTAGTAACTTGCCAGCAATATCGGCGACTGACACATTGCCAACATTCAACGAATTACGAACACCACCTGCATTGTGAATAGCAAATTCTGCATTATGTCCAAGTTTGTTCATAGAATGAACAAAAGACTCAGCGACCAAAGGTGCCAGCTCGCTCGCACCCACTTCATCAGGAATTCTGATATGACGTAGTGGTTTATCTGCATGAGCAATAACATTGCGCTGTAGCGCTCTAACCCGAGTCACATACTTTTCATTCAACAACCCCTGCAATTGTTGATCTTTTTTGCACACCAATACATTGGGGTGCTCATCAATAAATCGTCGTGCAAGGTTATAAGGCAATTCTTCGGTGCTCTCATTCATACTGGCATCAAGGAATAATCGACGCCCTAGTAACAGCTCATTTTGCCCTTTAAACCTGATGATCTCGCCGTGTTCATTAAAATCAATATCACAGTGCCCCATGCTGAGGGCGTGGTAGCCAGCTTGAACAACATGAGTACCGTTAATTTTAATGCCGTATTCATCATCTTTTTGCAGGCCGAGTGAGCTGAAATCACCTTGTAATCGATGACTATGCCCCCCCACAATAATGCTAATTCCTTCCACCTGTTCTGCCATATCTTGATCAGCTTCATAACCCATATGGCTTAAGAGGATGATCTTATTAATGCCATGATTTCGAATGTCCTCAACGGTGCGCTTTGCGGTTTCAATCGAGCTCACAAATGGGGTATCTGGATCAGGGTTAGAAATGTCTGCCATTTTTTCGAGAGCTAGGGAGAAAATAGCAATAGGCTCTCCACGTACCTCTTTCACAATCCATTGAGCTGATTGGCTTTCCGGTAAGAACGAATATACCCATGCTTTGTCTCTCAGCGTCGACTCTTTATGTGAGTGTTCATTCGACAAATCCCAATTGCCAGCAAGTAGGGGAAACTCAATTTGCTCAGCAAATTTGGCAACTGGTAAATTCCCCATATCCAACTCATGATTACCTAACGCCATTGCATCAATATTTAGAGCATTGAGCATGGTCGCATTCGCTTCCCCTTTAAATAGCGAGAAATATAATGTCCCTTGAAAGCAGTCTCCAGCGTGTAGAAATAGCATTTTACGCTGATCTGACAAAGACTCTTCAAGTTGCTTCTTACGTGTTGCAATACGAGCAAAGCCCCCTGCGCTAACGTAAGGTGTCAGGATTTCCCCTTCAACATTGATCGTTAACTGCAACGACGTTGGTTCAAAGTACGAGTGGGTATCATTGATGTGCGCAAGCCTTATCTTGGTTGCTTTATTGTTTTTATATTTCATATTTTCTTCTCTCATAATCCACTACATCGTATCCCATTCTCTATGACAAATTCATTAACTTTCACATTTTTCTTGTATGCCTGATTCTCTATACATAAATAAAAGTGAGTTTAATCGCCTAACTCTATTCATCTTTTACACCAAGAAAGCACAAACTTTGTGAGTTAAGCTTCTGCTTATACGAGGTTTTTCTATTATGCTTTAAGTAACAGTAGCTCAAACGGAGTCAGTACATGCTGCTAGAGCGGATTGAAATTTCTGGCTTTCGTGGGATCAAACGACTATCTATTGCGTTTGATGAACTCACGACCCTTATTGGCGAAAATACTTGGGGTAAGTCTTCATTACTTGATGCCCTGTCTGTCGCGTTGCCACCTGAAGGCGTGCCATACCAATTCGAAATGACGGATTTTCACGTCGACTATTCGATTGCTCACCCACAAACTCAACATCTACAAATTGTTATTAGCCTAATATCCAACGATAAAAATGAAATCAACTCAGGCCGTTATCGAAAAATCAAGCCCGTTTGGATTCAAGATGCACAAGGCGCGAATAAAATCATCTATCGGTTAAGCGCTAGCCGTGATGGGTATGATGTTACTACTCGCTATGCCTTTCTTGATCGTGAGGGGAACCCTCTCCCACTTCACCACTCTGAAAAGCTAGCTCAGGAGTTAATGACACTACATCCCGTCATTCGTTTAAAAGACTCCCGACGCTTTGAACGCCCAATAGGCAACTTGGGTGATACCAATGATCGAATAGAAAAACGCATTAACAACACATGCCGCCGTCTTATGGCAATACCCGGGCATGTAAATAAAGGAGAAATGAAAAGCAGCCTAAGCTCAATGAGCCTTCTCGTTGATCATTACTTTTCCTTTAAATCAAGTACACGTAAGAACCTACGTAAGCAAAGAGACGGTATTTTCTTTAGTGGTTCATCCAACAATAAAAGTATTTCGCAAGTTGTTGAAGAAACAAAAAGTAAACAGACCAGACTTCTATTTATGGGCTTACTCAATGCCTACCTACAAGCCAAAGGGCCGAACAAGCTTCGGCGCTGTGCAAGGCCATTGTTAATTCTTGAAGATCCTGAAGGTCGGTTGCACCCTACCCACCTAGCCAGAGCCTGGAGTCTGTTACAACTTCTTCCCATGCAAAAAATTCTCACTACCAACAGTGGGGATCTGTTAGGGCAAGTTCCACTTTACAGTATCCGGCGTTTGGTTCGACAGTCAGACCGCACTATTACCACCTATCTACCATCTCAAGGCTTTAGCAAAGATGAGCTCAGACGCATCGGCTTCCATATTCGTTTTCATCGCTCAGGCGCATTGTTTGCGAGGTGTTGGCTTTTGGTTGAAGGGGAAACTGAAGTCTGGTTGTTCAATGAATTAGCCAACCAATGCGGTTATAATTTGGCGGCTGAAGGTGTGCAAATCATAGAATTCGCTCAATCAGGGCTAAAATCCTTAGTCAAGATCGCCAAAGCTTTCGGTATTGATTGGCATGTTGTCACCGACGGCGATGCAGCTGGTAAAAAGTATGCTGCCGCAGTGCGGGCTCAATTAGGCAACGATCAAGAACGTCATCGTCTGACAGAGTTACCAGATAGAGATATTGAGCACTATCTCTATAACAATGGCTTCGAACCCTTCTTTAAAGGTATGGTCCGAATTCCCCTTGATCATCCAATTCCGGCCAAGAAAGTAGTCACTAGAGTACTCAAGAAATTTGCGAAGCCTGACCTTGCTCTTGCGATTGTTTCTCACTGTGAGAGTCAAGGCATGGAATGCATCCCACTGCTGCTTAGGTGGACGTTAAAACGCGTTGTTACCATGGCAAACGGCAACACATAAAAAAGCGGCCCTGATTGCTTTCAGCAACCAAGGCCGCGTATCAAACATCAGCGATACGAATCAATCGGGGGTTCACAATCATGAGCGAGTTGGCAACTCGCTGGCAGATTGTGTTTGAGAAGACTTCTGATGCAGCCATAAGCCACTTGCTTTCATTAAGTAACCAAACACTCCACCTAAGATCAACGAAGGAATAACAAGCTGCCAGTTACCATCTGCTGCGAAAGTTGCGCAAGAACCGATAAAAGTACCTGGTATATACCCAAGCCAATTTTGCTTTGCTTGAATACACATCATGAATGCCACGATAGCAGTGATCACATAACCAAGAATTTCTAGCGAAGCATACTGGGAAGCATGGATAATCACCATTGCCCAAAATACACCTGCCATGTTGGTCACCAAGCTCTCAGCCAGGCCCTTAAGCCCACTGGTTGGAGAAGCAAAGTAACTGGTACAACCTAAGAAACCAGCCCATGACAATAGGCCAAGTGAGATAGCAATCCACCCCCAAAGCCCAGAAAGAATACCTGTAGTTAATGAAATCGCGACAAGTGTGCTCATACCGCCTCGCTAAGTGTGCTTTCCACACATCAAAAGTACAAGACGGCATGTTAAGGGTTAAATAAGCGAAAAAAAACGATCTGAATCACAATAAAAAGGCAATAAAATGAAATATTAAAAATATTTTGTGACGCAAACGCTATTTCAACAGATAGTGAAAATATCAAAGGACTGACGGTTTACCTTTCATCATCCGTAAGCCTTCTCGCTTAATACACTCGACAAGTGGGTTTTCCAACATATCTGCACGCCATATAAAAGACAATGTCCTCTCCATATTCAGTTCCGGCACATTCAACGCCACTAGTTGACCATTTTCAATAAAGCGCTCAACATCCAAATAAGGTAAGCAAGTGAGGTATTGTCCATTTTCAACCATGCTACGTAGGACAGGTACATGCTCATACTCACGCCAAACGTCTAAATCTTCAATTAAATGATGAATGGAGCTATCAAATATTTTGCGAGTACCACTACCATGCTCCCTCAATACCCACCTAGCTTGCTCTAACTGCGCCAAGCTAACCGTGTTATGTTTCGCAAAAGGGTGATGAGCAGCTGCGACCACGGTCAAATGGTCACGACACCATACCTCTTGGTGGAGACGGTTATCATCACAACGCCCTTCAATGATACCCAGATCGTACTTATAGTCTAAAACGCCCTGCATGACGCTATCCGTACTTTTTACTTTCAGTGAGATTCGCATCTCTGGGAATGAGTTATCAATAATACTGATAAGGTCCGGAACCAAGTGTTCCGCAGGTGTTTGACTCGCACCTAATTTGATGTGACCACTGAGCAAATGTTGCTCGTAAAAGCCCATTTCAATCTGCTGCGCATCTTGTAATAAGCGCTTCGCTTTCGGTCTGAGCCACATCCCCCAATGGGTCAGTGCCATTTGTTTACCTTGTCGTTCAAACAATGGTCGGCCAAGCATTTTTTCGAGTTGAGCGAGCGACATGCTGGTTGCAGACTGAGTTAACGCTAGCTTATCAGCCGCCATGCTGACACTCCCCATATCTGCGACTGCGTCAAATACGGCGAGTTGTTTAAGAGAGTATCTCATTAAGCTTTGATCCTTTGCTTAGAGAGTGTGAGTACACAACTGCTTATAAATAAGCAAGTTGTTTCATTCTATTCTTCTCACTTTCTATATCAACATTTTTGATAAGGTTTTTAAATATTATCAATTTTACGTGTATTGCCGAACACCATAACCTGAATTGGCAGTGAGATGCTTTTACTGCATTAACAGGAGGTAATCATGACTAATCAATTCGGGAGCCGATATGACACAAGCTCAAGCGAATAATCTCTACTTTTCTCCTAGTGAGATGATGGCTGAGGCGGAAAAGTTTGCCCTTAGTAAGGCCAAAAAAACCAGCAGTATAACGTTAGGGCTCGCTGTAATGGCAGGAGCTTTTATTGGGCTCGCTTTTCTGTTCTACATAACCGTCACTACTGGCAATACAGAATCAGGTTGGGGGATCAGCCGACTAGCTGGAGGTCTAGCGTTCAGCATGGGGCTGATTCTGATTGTTATTTGCGGCGGAGAGCTATTTACCAGCTCCGTCTTATCCAGCATTTCGTGGGCCAATAAACAAATTAGCCTTGGAAAAATGTTGTCTATATGGGGAAAAGTTTATGTGGGTAACTTTTTAGGAGCCATGTTGCTGCTAATTATTGTTACTGCTGCTGGCCTCTATCAAATGGATAACGGTCAATGGGGCCTCAATGCACTCAATATTGCACAGCATAAACTCCATCACTCTACAATAGAAGCATTCGCATTAGGGGTACTGTGTAACCTATTGGTGTGTCTTGCTATTTGGCTAACATTTAGCAGTGCAAATGCCATGACAAAAGCAGTGATGACCATAATGCCTGTAGCCATGTTTGTTTCAAGTGGCTTCGAGCACTGCGTTGCCAATATGTTTATGGTGCCGCTTGGCATCGTAATCCAAAGTTTTGCACCAGAAACCTTTTGGACCCAAGTGAGTGCAAGCCCTGCTCAATACAGCGACCTTAATATTTATCAATTTATTACCGCTAACCTCATCCCTGTCACTTTAGGGAATATTCTTGGCGGAGCGGTGTTAGTGGGTCTTGCCAATTGGAGTATATATCGCAGACCTCAACTAAAAGCCGCATCTATTTCAAGTATTACAACAACCACTAACATTACGTCAGTCAAGGAAAACACCATGAACAACACACTCATCGTAAAAGACTTTATGAACCCAAATCCCATTACTCTGAGCCCTGAAATGCCTACTGCTAGCGCAATAGATACGTTACTAAAGCACCATTTGGTCAGCTCTCCTGTTGTTGACTCTCAAGGTCGATTAATTGGTTTCTACTCTGTGCATGATGTGATGGTGGATTTGTGGTGTCAGGATTACATCCCAGTTGAAGGACAAAAAGTGGTGGATTTGATGTCTAGGGATATCATTGCCATCAGCTCTCAAGATACGTTAGTTGATGTTGCTGAGTTTCTCTGCATCGATAAAGAACAGCTTTATCCGACAACCAGTATGGGGATAGCAACACAGCTTAGTTCTCTTTCTCTTGAAGAACGAGCGAAGAGTATCAAGGTACATAAACCACACGTATTGCCTGTTCTGGAAAAAGGTGAGTTTGTGGGCGTGGTAACCAGAGAAGATGTACTGCGGGCTATGCGTTCAATTTATAGTGATACCGTCACATTAGTCACAGAAGCAAATCAACGAGAGACTGCATAACCAATTTTGGTCAGGAAATAAGTCGCTTGATCAAAAAAGTCCCCAACATTAGTTGGGGACGCTTTACTTTGACTGTATTTACTTCTTGATACCTTCGACATGCAACTCCATGTCGACGTAGCTTGAAGCTCCCATCACAGAAATGTCGAAGTCCGCTAGTTCAAGACGAGTAGTACCATAAAAGCCCGCACGTTCACCACCCCACGGATCTTTACCCGCACCAACAAATTCAGCATCGATGGTAATCTCTTTGGTGACGCCATGAAGGTTAAGGTTGCCCGTCACTTCAAGTTTGCCGTTACCTTTGTCCTTTACACTCGTACTTTCAAATGTTGCGGTGGAGTACTTAGAGGCATCAATGAAGTCTGAGCTGCGAATGTGCTTGTCACGTTCTGCATGGTTCGAGTCTAAACTTGTTGTATCAACGATGACCGATACTTTTGAGGCATCAATATTTGCAGGGTCGTAAGAAAAGTCACCTTCAAATGTGTTAAAACGCCCCTTGATAAAGCTGTAGCCTAAGTGGCTGACTTTAAAGTTAACCGATGCGTGAGCACCTTTATTGTCAATTACGTAGTCCGCTGCGCTTGCACCAAATGGCAATGCCATGGTCATAGCCAATCCGGTTGCAAATAACATCTTTTTCATTTCGAAGCTCCTATCATCTTGCGTAGCGTGTTGTCTTTGTTAATCACGTGGTGTTTTATAGCAGCGAGTGCGTGAGCCGCTGCCATTAGAATGAGTGCCCAGGCGGCGTAAAAGTGAATCTCTCCAGAAAGATCGGCTTGATTTTCAAACAGTGCGCCTAACCCAGGGACTGTAAACCAGTTGAAGACGTCAATACCTCTGCCATCTTCTGTTGAAATAAAGTATCCGGAAGCAAAAAGCACAAGCAGCACAAGGTACATTGCAGCATGAATCAATTTAGCGCCCAATCTTTCATAGGCTTTGCCTTCCAATTCAGGAGAAGGTGTTACGTGTTTCCAAACAAAACGAAATAGTGTCAGACCTGCAAGCAAAATACCTATCGATTTATGCCAGTGAGGTGCCGTTTTATACCATTCGCTGTAATACGTTAGGTCAACCATCCATAGGCCTACAGCAAACATACCAATGATGACTATCGCTGATACCCAGTGAATACCCCGAGCGATTGGGTTATAGTTCTTAACTTGTGACTTCATTGCACTCAATCCAAATATTGAATAGTTCTCTTTTTCATTGAGACTATCGCCTCCTTTGTTTCTATAACAGATTATTTACTATTATTTACATTCGGGAAACGGAGTGAATTTGATTAAGTCATTCAAAAAATTTGAAGGAACTTTTTACTTCATAGGTTAATCAAAAATCGCTAACCTGCTCTATTTCATAAAGTTCATCGGCAATGTCCAGCATTTTCTTCTGCATGACCGCCTGTGCATCGGCTAAACCTTTATTATAAAAAGCGGGCCCAAACGTCTCTGTTATAAAGTCGATAAAAAAGTCAGCATCAAACTGACCAATCTCTATATCTAGCTCATCTTCCAGATATCGCAATAAAGCAGATGACATTGCTTGTTTTTGTTGTGACGTGAATTCAATCTTAGACATAAACCCTTAACTCTGCTCAATATTTTTCTTGGTAAGTGTAACTAAATAAAACCATCACATGCTAATCTTGTTTGGGTAAATATCGACTCATGGAGAGAAGTCTTGTTACTTGATGTGCTAATTCAAAGTGTCAATGAATTTCAGGCAGATTGTATGAAGCTGTGTGAAAAACATTATCCGACGATCCATAATAAGGGAATGAGTGAGCACCACTTGAGCTTGGCCTTTTCTCGCCGTTTATCAAGGACATTAATTGAGTTCGGCCATCACTGTGAATATGTCGCTTTAGAATCGTATGCAAATAATGAACAACCGCATCACTATCGAGTCACTTCGGATGTGGGGACTGTTTGGATTCTCTCATCGCATTTATTCAGCGCAGGAAGCAACTGTCGGCAAAAGTTGTTTAAAGCGATTACTCAATGGCAAGAAGAATACGCCTTTGCGATTCAACCCAACGATTTATTACTTCTACTCAGCGATCACTGGATTTCTCGAAATAAACAAAGCAGGGAGTTACTCCATTGGTGGACAGGCCAACTGCCAGATGAAATCGACCAATACAAGCTACAAGGTATTAGTCTGTTTGAAAGTGACTCTCAATTAGCCAATTCGCTGGAGCAACACTTCGGCCTGAGCCCCTACTTTGTTAAATGCACTCATCCACTCAGACGCTCGACGGATAAGCAATTAGTTCGCAAATACATTCAGCTTTACTCCGTCGTTCAACTTAGTTAGTGAGACACTCACTTTATCCTTGTCATCGCACTTTCACGTTATTCAGCCATACTCAAAAAGTTAACCCTTTGATGAGTTCAGCGTGAAAAAACTAAAACGTTACCAATATGAGCGTTATGCTGTCCTATGTAACTTAGCGTATTCCAGAGTCCTCAAACAAACTCGATATGGATTCGCGCCTAATGGCCAAAGAGTGATAGCGAATAGGTTTGGAAAGCCCATGATTCGTGTGCTCTGGGCCAATGACAATGAAGAAGTGATTGTCGTTATCAAGGGATCCCATAACCCTTGGGACTGGCTACTCAATCTGGCTCTGTGGAAACGACACTGTAAAGCGCTTGGCCTTAACTACGCTATTCACGCGGGCTACTACTACCTGATTTTTCAAGAAAGCCTCCCTTTGCATAAAAATGACAGACTCGGCGCCTCTGTCTATGAACAGCTAACTTCAATCATCGTCCCCTTAATAGAGCAAGGAAAAAAAATCACTTTTACAGGACACTCTTCAGGTGGTGCTATTGGCTGTGTACTCGCGGATGCACTCGAAAAGCAATTTCCTAAATCAATCAAGCGTGTTGTCACATTTGGGCAACCTTCAATCGGAGGGTATGGGTTTAAGAATCGTTATACACTCGGACATAAAACCTATCGTATTTGCTGCGATCTCGACATAGTGACTTTCCTTCCCCCTTTACCACTTTTTTACTGGCATGTGGGTAAAATGCTGTGGTTGTATAATGGGAGAATATACGAAAATACCCCAACTTTAATGCGCTTAGGTCGATCCATAGGATCTTGGCTAATTCGGCCTTTTTCCTATCATCTAATGACCAAATATATTCGTAACAAAGACTTCTTTGATGAACGTTAGACCGAGTAGATCTTGAAATCACACCGATAAACTTTCAAGACAGAACTTAAGTTTCTAAATAACTGCCAAACATCATGGTAAACATGTTTAAAGTCACCGCTTATAAAGGCTCAAGCCTGAGGTGTTCGTTAAACCGATGTGCCAACTAAGTCAAACGCCATATGTAACATTTTTATCATTTACAAACATCTTCATCTGTATCCCAAACTATTCATAACATCTACAACACTCTGACATTACAACATCATTTGCCACTTTTAATAAGTTAATCAATTTATTGCTCTAGATCATCAGATGCTTAACTAGCACTCGTGCTACAACCTCATTTTATGTACATTCTTTGTCATAGTTTGAAACAGTTTTTATATAATTTTCATATCTTAAGGTGATATCTATGCTGGAACTCTTAATAGGGTTAGTCGTCACTGTTGCTGTCGGCTACTTCATTGTTAAAGGATATAAGCCTGCAGGCGTTCTTTTAACTGCAGGTATTTTGTTACTCATTCTAACTGGCCTCATTGGCCACACGGTACTGCCATCAAAAATTGCCTCTACGGGTAATATGTTTACCGACTCTCTTGAGTACGTAAAATACATGCTCCAATACCGTGGTGGTGGTTTAGGCATGCAAATCATGCTGCTCTGTGGCTTTGCTTCCTACATGACCCATATCGGTGCAAACAATGTCGTCGTTAAGCAGTTTTCCAAACCCCTTTCCGTTATAAAGTCACCTTATGTTTTACTCGTGGCTGCCTACATCGTTGCATGTTTGATGTCACTTGCCGTTAGCTCTGCAACCGGTTTAGGCGTACTACTAATGGCAACGCTTTTCCCTATGATGACTGCAATGGGGATCTCCAGACCCGCAGCGGTAGCCGTGTGTGCCTCACCAGCAGCAATCATTCTCTCTCCAACATCAGGTGACGTTGTTATCGCGGCTGAAAAATCTGGGCTAGATTTAGATGTTTTCGCCGTCCAAACAGTTTTACCTGTCTCTATTTGCGCCATTATTGTTATGGCTGCGGCTGCGTTTTTCTGGAACAAATATTTAGATAAGAAAGATAACTCACCAATGGAACGCGTCGACGTATCTGAAATAGAGGTGAAAGCTCCAGCATATTATGCAGTGCTTCCGTTTCTACCTATCATTGGTGTGTTTCTTTTCAATGGACGAACGCTTCCGGGTTTAAAACTGGATATCTACACCATTGTGGTTTTATCAATTTTCATTGGTGCTCTTATCGACTTTGTGACTAAGAGGTTCAAAGGTAAAGAAACACTGGAAGACTTAGAATCCTGTTATGAGGGCATGGCCGATGCGTTTAAAGGCGTAGTAATGCTATTGGTCGCGGCCGGTGTTTTTGCTCAAGGTCTGATGTCAATTGGCGCGATTGATAATCTACTGCATCTTGCAGAAACCGCAGGTGCAGGTGGTATCGCATTGATGTTGATTCTTACTGGTCTTACGGTTGCTGCCGCGATTGCAACGGGTTCAGGAAATGCTCCTTTCTATGCTTTTGTTGAATTAGCGCCTGCATTAGCGGCAAAAATGGGATTAAACCCAGCATTCTTAATCATCCCGATGTTACAAGCATCTAACTTAGGTCGCACGGTTTCACCTGTATCCGGTGTAGTTGTCGCAACGTCTGGTATGGGTAAAATAAGCCCGTTTGAAGTAGTGAAGCGTACATCCGTACCCGTTCTGTGTGGGCTTATTACGGTGATCCTCGGTACCCTTGTATTGGTTCCGATGAACGCATAATATATACCCAAAAGTAAGGGCGCTCGATGAGCGCCCTTTTTATTTGAATTCGAACTAACTATTTAATCTCGCCATAACGTTCTAGATACAATACTGTTGCCGCTGTACGGGACGGTACTTTTAACTTTTTGAGTAAACTCTTCATATGTACCTTTACAGTCGACTCAGAGATAAATAGGTTGTCAGCGATTTGTTTATTCCTATATCCCTTAGCTACTTCTCTTAAGATTTGCATTTCTCGATCGGTCAATTCATCAAAAACATTCGTCATGTTTTCTCTATCAACAAGGTACTTCGCTACTTCTTTACTGTAGGCCTTGTTACCCTGTAATGAATATTTAAGTAACTCCACCAATTCATCCGGCTCTGTATCTTTCAATAAATAGCCATCAGCCCCTGCCTTTACAATCGCTTCAATATCTGCAGGACTATCCGAGACCGTAAGAATCACGACTGTGGCATCACAGTCATCCGCACGCAGAGCATTAAGAGTATCAAGTCCAGACATACCTTTCATGTTGAGATCCAATAGGAT
The DNA here is from genome assembly GCF_022398095.1 of Vibrio sp. Isolate23. Lineage (NCBI taxonomy): Bacteria > Pseudomonadati > Pseudomonadota > Gammaproteobacteria > Vibrionales > Vibrionaceae > Vibrio > Vibrio sp. Isolate23. Next base: position 1,492,913 of record NZ_JAKEUV010000001.1, on the reverse strand, counting down.
TAGGTCCGGCTTGTGCTCATGGTTTTGCGCAACTGCGTCGGTACCGTTACTTGCTTCAGCAACAACAGTGAACTCATCTTCAAAGCTTAATAGCTGATGAATACCTCGTCTCATTAGTGGATGGTCATCCACCAGCAATACTCTACACTCTGTCAATGTTTTGTTCCTTAGTCTTTGGATATTCTAATAAAATTTCACAGCCAGAATGTAAAGCAGTTATCACTTGTAACTGGCCATTCAGACGCGAAGCTCGCTCCTGCATAATGTTCAAACCGTAGTGGTTTACTTTTTCAACACCCTTGTCGAAACCCACACCATTATCTTTCACTGACACGGTAACGGCGGTGTCGCTCTCACAGCATCTAATTTCTATCGTTGAAGCTTGAGCATGCTTAATTGCATTGATGGTTGCTTCACGTATCAACTGCAATAAATGCACTTGTTGGTTGGCATCCATCTCAATCGAAGACAGCTCGTTACTCAACACAATAGCCGATTCTGTCTGTTCACCAAGTTGCTCGGTCATTTCTTGCAAAGCTACACCAAAGCTACCCTCTTTAATCGTCAGCCTGAAAGTTGTTAAGAGTTCTCTCAACTGAGTATAAGCCGAAGAAAGCCCTGTATCGAGTTCCAGTAAAATTGGCTGTGTTTTTTCCAGCTGTGGTGATTCTGGCAATTTACCCATACTTCGCTTGAGCAATGAGACCTGAATCTTCAGATACGAAAGCGCTTGAGCCAGTGAATCATGAAGCTCACGTGCAATTGTTGCCCGCTCTTCCATTAATAGAAGTTGCTCGGCCTGACGCTGAGCTTGGTTATAGTAAATCGCTCGGGAAATGATCTGGACAAAGTTGTCAATCAAAGCTGGGTCTGGGCAAGGTAGTGCCACTTTCCAATACAGGGTCCCTAGTTCTTGCCCATCAAGAGACAGCGTCTTTTGCTGGCATTCCGAGTCACACCCAGAGCACTCTTCACCTTCATTCAAAATCAGCGCTTTCTCACCCGCTTCTCGGATTTCTAAGCGCACAGCTCGAATACCTTCAAGGCTTGCTAGGTGCTTCAATATAGCTTCAAAGTTCTCTTGAGTAATTCGTGAAGCCGTCAGCTCCTGTGATGAGCTATAAAGTACTTCAAGTGAGTCATTAGCATGCTGAAGCTTTTGAGTCTTTTCATTAACAGCATGCTCCAAGCCCCGATATAACTTACCCAGATCGGCCGCCATGTTATTAAAGGTTCGGGTGAGGATACCCATTTCATTATCACTCGAAACATTCAGAGATACATCAAATGAGCGAGACTGTATCTGCTCGCTTGCCGTCACCAGGGCATTAAGAGGCTTAACGATTTGCTTGCGGATGTAATGAACGACAAAGATGCTGACAATCAGTATCCCACCTAGGCCCATACCGCCAGCCCAAGCCAGCTTGATCAACTTTTGTTCAGAGAAGCTTTGCAGTTTATACACAAAGGCATCTATTTGATTAACAAAACCTGCTACAAGAATGAGATAGCGTTCTCTGTCATGACTACCGAGTACTTCCTTGAGTTCATGCCATCGGATAATCAAACGGTAATAGTCGTGCGTTATGTCTTCAGGAACTGTCCAGCTTTGAAGCGCTTTCATGGAAGGTGAGTAGATCGAGCGCTCAAACATCTCTATATGCGCCGCATAGTCGACTGACATGATCTGAATGTCGTGCGCTAGCCGGTAGCTTTGCATACGCATCGAACCTGCAACGTTCACCGCTTCCGCGTCATTTAAACTCGACGCTAAGGTAATGATCGCAAAGCTAGTTGTTGCTATCGATAACGACAAAATGAGCACCATCGCTTTCGCAATCGTACTCGTCACCGATTTCTTCACACTTTTAAACACTCACTCTCCTGCACACGCCTTTTGGCGCCATATCACTATTTATAGTTTTATATATTGACGAAGACAATATCTGATCAAATGTTCCGGAATTTATTGATCTAAAACAAGAAGCACCTCTATTTAACCCCTAAGGGGTATTTATACAAATATGTCAAAAACTACAATTTGTGTGAGGTTAAATGACAAATTATTAATAAGAAATGTGAGCTATGGTTAGTTTAGGTTTCATCAACTTTAGGTAGCGAAGTGGTCGACCTTTCAAAAAGACGTTTTTTCTCAAGAAAGAAGCTGGAAGATAACGAACTGTATCTGCCTTGGCTATCACAGCCTGCTTTTTTCACTGACCAGTGCACACGATGTGGCAAGTGCGTAGACGCTTGCGAAACTCAAATCATAGTTAAAGGGGATGGCGGTTTTCCTCAAGTCGATTTTTCTGTCGATGAATGCACCTTTTGTTATCAATGTGCAGACGCCTGTCCTGAACCCTTGTTTAACCCAAAAACTGAGCAACCTTGGGGAGCGAAAGCTACTATTAACGAGGGCTGTTTAGCAAAACAAAACGTTGATTGTCGTACTTGTGGCGATATGTGCGAGCCCATGGCAATCACATTCAAATTAGAAGTTGGCAAAGTAGCACAACCCATTTTAAACCTTGATGAGTGTAACGGCTGTGGCGCATGTGTTTCTGTGTGCCCTATTTCATCCATCAATGTGAGCAATTTTTAATAAGAACGGAAGATATCTATGTCACTTAACGAAGTGCATATTTCTAGCTTAGTGGTTCATGTTTCTCCTGAACACCTGACCGAGATTAAGTCTCAGATCGAAGCATACGACAATGCAGAGATCTATGGTGACAGTCCAGAAGGCAAAATTGTTGTTGTTTTGGAAACCGAAAACCAGGGATTCATTACTGACACTATCGAAGCTATTAACAACTTACCGAACGTTTTGAGCACAGTACTGGTCTACCACCAAATTGAAACTGAGCTAGAAGAAGACGAATCAAAAAATAAAAACACTGGAACTCAATATTCCCAAACCGAGGGTGAAGTATGAAGATGACAAGACGTGCGTTTGTGAAAGCAAACGCAGCAGCATCAGCAGCAGCGGTCGCAGGTATCACTCTACCAGCTTCTGCTACCAACCTGATTGCTAGCTCAGACCAAACAAAAATCACATGGGACAAAGCACCTTGTCGTTTCTGTGGTACTGGCTGTTCCGTTCTTGTAGGTACACAAAACGGCAAAGTGGTAGCTACGCAAGGTGACCCAGAAGCACCAGTAAACAAAGGCCTGAACTGTATCAAGGGCTACTTCCTCTCTAAGATCATGTATGGACAAGACCGTCTAACGCAGCCACTACTGCGTATGAAAGATGGTAAGTATCATAAAGATGGTGACTTCACTCCTGTTTCTTGGGACGTCGCATTTGACACCATGGCAGAGAAATGGAAACAAGCCCTTAAAGACAAAGGTCCTACTAGCGTAGGTATGTTCGGTTCTGGCCAGTGGACTGTCATGGAAGGATATGCGGCAGCAAAAATGATGAAAGCCGGCTTCCGTTCGAACAACATTGATCCAAATGCACGTCACTGTATGGCTTCTGCTGTTGGCGCTTTCATGCGTACTTTCGGTATTGATGAGCCTATGGGCTGTTACGATGACTTCGAAAACGCTGACTCTTTCGTGCTTTGGGGCTCAAACATGGCCGAAATGCACCCTGTTTTGTGGACTCGTATTACTGACCGCCGTCTAAGCCACCCACACGTTAAGGTGAATGTACTGTCTACGTACTACCACCGTTCTTTTGAGCTTGCAGACAAAGGTTATATTTTCGAACCTCAGTCAGACTTAGCTATCGCTAACTTCATTGCCAACTACATCATTGAAAATGATGCAGTGAATTGGGATTTCGTTAACAAGCACACTAACTTCAAGCAAGCAACCACAGATATCGGTTACGGTCTTCGCGACGACGACCCAATCCAAATGGCAGCGGCGAATCCTAACTCTGGCGCTATGTCTTCTATCTCTTTTGAGGAATACAAAAAATCGGTTGCGCCATACACGCTAGAGAAGACAGCCGAACTTTCTGGTGTTTCTGAAGAGAAACTCGTTGAGCTAGCCAAGCAATACGCAGATCCAGATACGAAGGTAATGTCTCTTTGGACTATGGGTATGAACCAACATACTCGTGGTGTGTGGATGAATAGCTTGATTTACAACATCCACCTTCTTACAGGTAAGATTGCAACTCCGGGTAACAGCCCATTCTCACTAACTGGTCAGCCATCTGCATGTGGTACAGCGCGTGAGGTTGGTACCTTTGCACACCGCCTACCTGCGGACATGGTCGTTGCTAACCCTAAACACCGTAAGATTGCAGAAGGCATCTGGAATATTCCTGATGGCGTCATCCCTCCAAAACCTGGCTTCCACGCTGTGCTTCAAGATCGCATGCTTCGCGACGGTAAGTTGAATGCATATTGGGTAATGTGTAACAACAATATGCAAGCCGGTCCAAACATTAACGGCGAGCGTTTGCCAGGTTATCGTAACCCAGAAAACTTCATCGTATGTTCTGATCCTTACCCAACTGCAACAGCCCAAGCTGCTGACTTAGTCCTTCCAACTGCAATGTGGATTGAAAAAGAAGGCGCCTATGGTAACGCTGAGCGTCGTACTCAGGCTTGGTACCAGCAGGTAGATACCGTTGGCGAAGCAAAATCTGACTTATGGCAAGTGATGGAGTTCTCTAAACGCTTCAAGATGGAAGAAGTGTGGACAGAAGAACAACTGGCTAAAGCACCTCAGTACCGTGGTAAAACCATGTACGACATGCTATTTGCAAATGGTGTCGTAAACAAATTCCCTATCGAAGAAGCACGTGAACTTAATGATGACGCTCATCACTTTGGTTACTACGTACAAAAAGGCTTATTCGAAGAGTATGCAGCCTTTGGTCGTGGGCATGGTCATGATTTGGCACCTTACGATGTTTACCACCAAGTTCGCGGTCTACGCTGGCCTGTTGTGGATGGTAAAGAAACCCTATGGCGTTACAAAGAAGGTTCTGATCCTTATGCAAAAGCAGGTAGTGGTTGGGACTTTTATGGCAAACCAGATGGCAAAGCACTGATTATCTCTGCGCCATATGAAGCGCCACCGGAAGTGCCTGATTCAGAGTTTGATCTCTGGCTATGTACAGGTCGAGTATTAGAGCACTGGCATACTGGCACAATGACGCGCCGTGTACCTGAACTTTACAAAGCAGTACCTGATGCCGTGTGTTACATGCATCCAGAAGATGCTAAAGCTCGTGGTGTTCGCCGTGGAGAAGAAGTACTGATTGCCAACAAACGTGGTGAAGTGCGTGTTCGTGTTGAAACACGTGGCCGTAACCGCCCACCTAAAGGCTTGGTATTCGTACCATTCTTTGATGCACGCATCCTGATCAACAAACTGATCCTTGACGCGACTGACCCTCTGTCCAAGCAGACAGACTTTAAGAAGTGTCCAGTCAAGATCACTAAAGTTGCATAAACCAGAATGTGTTGGTCGCCCATAGGGCGACCACAGATAAGAATTAAGCCATAAGGCGGAGAATGTAAGATGAAAAAATTACTTATTGCACTGTTATCTGTTGGTGCTTTAATCAGTGGAGCTGCCGTTGCCGAGTTAGAAAACCCGGGTGGTATTGGCGGCTTGGAATCACTACGTGGTGCCAGTGAGCTAGAAACAACTCGCCCTGCTGACGATTTCAAAAAATACCCTCGTGAACAGGCACTAGATAGCAGCTACGTTTATCAGCCACCGCTGATCCCACATAACATCCGTGGTTACGAAGTCTCTTTGAATGCAAACAAATGTCTTTCTTGCCACAGTTGGAAAAATGCAAAAGAGATGGGCGCAACTAAGATCAGTGTCACGCACTACATAAACCGCGAAGACGCTGTGTTAGCAGATATGTCTCCTCGCCGTTATTTCTGTCTTCAGTGTCACGTTCCGCAAGCAAACGCTCAGCCGCTTGTTGAAAATGAGTTCAAGAGTGTCGATTCACTTAAATAAGTGATACGCGAGTAAGTAAGAGGCTATCTATGAAATTATTGAAAGCGTTTTGGAAGAGATTAGCATCCCCTAGTAAAACTGCCGTCGGTGTAGTTTTATTCATGGGCTTTGCTGGTGGTCTTCTATTTTGGGGCGCATTTAACACAGGCATGGAAGCAACCAATACAGAAGAATTCTGTTCCGGTTGTCACGCGCCTATCGTCGCTGAAATTCAAGAGACTATTCACTACTCCAACCGTTCTGGAGTAAGGGCTATCTGTTCAGACTGTCACGTGCCACACGAATGGACGGATAAAATCGTACGAAAAGTTCAAGCTTCAAAAGAGCTATTCGCTCACTTTGTGACAAAGACTATCGATACACCTGAAAAATTCCAAGAGCGGCGCGCTCACCTAGCCGAACGTGAGTGGGCTAGATTTAAGAAAAATGACTCCTTGGAGTGTCGAAACTGTCACGAATTTGAGTTCATGGATTTTTCAGAACAAGGCGAACGTAGTGCGAAGCAACACTCAACCGCGCTAGCATCAGGAGAGAAAACATGTGTCGATTGCCACAAAGGTATCGCACATAAACTTCCTGACATGCACGGCGTTGAAGGCTGGCAATAGGAGCACTGAGATATGAGTACTTTAGAATCCGTTATCTGGCATATTCTTGGCTATGGCGCCATGCCATTCATTATTTTGTCTGGATTTGCTGTCGTCGCTGCCATCTCGATTTGGCTACTATCGCTTGGTAAAGACAAAGAGGTCGATTAACTTCACTCGCATTTTAAATTTTGCCTAATTTGTATAATGCGTAAAAAAGCCACCGGAAACGGTGGCTTTGTTTTTTAGCGAGCGGTAAGACTAAAAGTCTGGGTAGCCCTGTGGGTTATTGGACTGCCAACGCCAAGTATCCGTTGTCATTTCTTCCAATGTTCTCTCTGCTTTCCAATCCAACTCTTTCATTGCTTTTGCAGGATCAGCCCAGCACTCTGCAATATCCCCGGGACGGCGTGCAACGATTTGGTAAGGCACTTGCTTACCTGATGCGATTTCGAACGCTTTGACCATTTCTAGCACGCTGTAACCATTACCCGTTCCTAGGTTATAGATATGCAAACCATCCTTTTGACCAACTTTCCTAAGCGCAGCAACATGACCATCAGCGAGATCCATGACATGAATATAATCACGAACGCCAGTACCATCTTTAGTCGGATAGTCACCACCGAAGACAGACAAACATTCACGTCTTCCAACCGCGACCTGTGAAACAAATGGCATCAGATTGTTGGGAATACCTTGCGGATCCTCGCCTAAGTTTCCAGAGGGATGTGAGCCTACCGGATTAAAATAGCGAAGTAATGTAATACTCCAATCTGGATTCGCTTTTTGAAAATCAGTCAGGCACTGTTCAACCATTAGTTTGCTACGGCCGTAAGGATTGGTCGCACTGGTAGGAAAATCTTCTGTAATAGGCACACTAGCAGGATCACCATAGACAGTAGCAGAAGAAGAGAAGACGATTGATTTCACGCCGGCTTCGCGCATAGCGTCAACCAGTACTAATGTACCGTTTACATTGTTATCGTAATATTCGAGCGGTTTTTCTACGGATTCCCCCACCGCCTTCAAACCTGCAAAGTGGATGACGGCTCTAATTTGGTGTTCTTTTAAAACCGACACCAACTTTTTTTTATCCCGAATGTCACCTTCGATAAAAGACGGTACTGTCCCTGTCACCTGCTTGATTCTGCCCAAAACAGATCTTTTACTGTTGTACAGATTATCAAAAAGAACAGGTGTCATTCCTGCTTCAATCATTTGAATACATGTGTGGCTGCCTATATACCCCATGCCACCTGTAACCAAGACATTCATATTACTAACCTTCTGATTAATTTGGCCAAATATTAACGAATATGAGAATTAAAATATAGCTTATTAATGAGAATCAAGCTTGTCTAACTGTCTTCCCTCCCACTAAGCGATACATGAACATCAAATGTTCTGTATTAAACACGCTAAACTGTTTTTTGTTCCTGAAATAATGAAATGGATCATTGATTGTTTGTTATTTTTATAAGATGTTGAAAGGATAAGAAATAGCGGAATGGAAGCAATGACAAAACGCTCGATGACTCTTAATTGCGATATGGGTGAAAGCTTTGGCTCATGGAAAATGGGGAACGATAAAGCTGTGATGCCCTGGATCGACATGGCAAATATCGCCTGCGGCTTTCATGCCTCCGACCCACAGATCATGTCACAAACCATTAAGTTGGCTATTGAACATGATGTTCAGATCGGCGCCCACCCAAGTTATCCTGATTTGCAAGGTTTTGGTCGACGTTCAATACCGATGGCAACGGACGAAATCACCAACATGCTAATCTATCAAGTGGGGGCGCTGAAATCCTTAGCGGAAAGCCAAAATGTCCAACTGAACTACGTCAAACCTCATGGTGCGCTCTACAATGACATGATGCGCGATATGTCGATTTTTGATGCTATCGCTGACGCTGTCTCTTGCTTTGACGTACCTTTAATGATGCTTGCATTCAATGATAACGAAAGACATTTGGAGATCGCTGATAAGTATGAACTTCCTGTCCTGTTTGAAGCTTTTGCGGATAGATCTTACTTATCAAATGGTTCACTTTCTCCACGCTCGATGACCGGTTCAGTGTTACATAGAGAGGAAGATATACTCGACCAGGTCCGCCAAATCGTCCACTACGGAAAAGTACGCACAATTGACGGCTTTCTCATCCCCATTGAAGCCGACACGATTTGTGTCCATGGCGATAATCAACAAGCCATCACTATGATTCAAAAAATACGAAACATCCTTTAACGCAAGGAGACTGTCGAGTGAATATAGAGACATCTGTCGACCCTGTTGCTGAGTGCTCGATACTCATCCACTTTGAAGCAGAACCTAGCCATAAACTGTCACTCCTCATTGGTGAAATAAGTCACTATCTCACCAATCAATTGGGAGCGATGATTATGAATGTCACCCCTTCCTTTGATTCAATCTTAATTGATTACTTACCGCATAGGGTCTCAATTTTCGAATTTGTCCCTTACCTAGAAAAACTGGTCACTGAGGCAATCAAAGCCCTTCCTGATGATGTTGAGTCACAGCATATTGAGCTCCCGATCTACTACCATGATGATGTGGGTCCTGACTTACAGGATTACTATGCAAAAGGCTTAAGCTTAGAAGAAATCATAGATCTGCACACGACCCATGAATATACAGTGGGTGCGATTGGTTTTGCCCCCGGCTTCGCCTTTTTAACTTCCGTCGCAGACTCCCTTCGTTTACCGAGGAAGCCTTCTCCAAGGGTGAAGTTACCAAAAGGCAGCGTAGGGATTGCCAATTCTAATACCGCTGTTTATCCTGCTGAATCTCCGGGGGGATGGAACATCATAGGTAATTGTCCACTTGATCTTTATACTCCCAAAAACTCACCCATTTTGCCCTTTTCAATAGGCACTAAAGTACGTTTTAGACCGATTTCGGAAAAAGAGTTTCTCCGCCTAGGTGGAGAGATCACTAAGGGGTGGCAATGATGATCAACCACGCAATTACCGTCGTAAAGCCAGGGCAACAAACGCTCATTCAGGATTTCGGTAGATTTGGTCTGGCACATTTGGGGATTACTCAAGGTGGCCCAGTAGATGACTACGCATATAGTTGGGCTAATCATCTGCTTGGTAACACCACTAATTGCGCTTCTCTTGAAATCACACTAGGTCAGGCGGAGTTTCTTATTCACTCTAAATGCGAAATGTCCATAGCAGGCGGAGACCTTAATGCTCGACTTGATGGTAAGCCTCTCGAAAATTGGTCAACATTCGTTGCTCGCCAAGGGCAAACTCTGACCTTTTCCTTACCAAAAAACGGGCTAAGGGCTTACCTCGCAATCAAAGGAGGCTTTACTGTCACACCTCAGCTTGGAAGCTGCGCTACCGTCACTCGAGATCAGCTAGGTGGCAGTCAGTCAGGAAACCCCGTACAAGCAGGAGAAGTCATTGGCTTTAAGCCCCATGATGTGAGAGCGAAGCCTCTACAAATGACGTTTCGGTACAAACCTGACTATAACCTTCCCCTTGAACTAAGAGTCATAGAAGGATATCAAATCAATGACTTTTCCAAGGATGCCGTTAGCTCACTGTACAATCAAGAATTCACAGTCAGCCAATTGGTAGATCGCATGGGTTATCGACTATGCGATAGCAAAGTCATTCCACCAGACAAAGAATATCTTAGTGAAGGCATTGCTTTAGGAGCAATCCAAATCCCACCGAATGGTGAGCCCATCGTGCTTCTCAATGACAGACAGACTATCGGCGGATACCCGAAAATTGGCTGTGTCGCTCGGATTGATCTACCTCGCCTTGCACAAGCGAAGCCTGGGCAGAAGGTTAGATTCGTCAGGGGTGACCTATTAGGCTTACAGGACGTATGGTGCCAATGGGCAAAGTTCTTTGGCTACTAGTCTATCTTCAAGACAACGTCAAAGCTCCCAATCTCGGGAGCTTTCTGACTATTGACCGTACACGTTAGCCAATTCCTTTGGGTAATTCCGCAAGGTCGCTAACTGTTCCGCTTTTGATTCGATATCCTCAGGTTTGAGCGCCATACTGACAGGGTGCAACGCTTCGATCGCCATTCCTTGATAGTCAAACAACTTCCACTCTTCAACCAGTTTATTAGCCGCTTCAAGTGCAGAAGAACCTTTAACAACTTCGATCCTCGCGTAGTTCCGCCCTTCAAAAGTCACGTCAGCAGCGCGCAGTGTTTCATCAGAACCTGGGATTTGTTGGGCCCCAAAAAGAGGCGTACCAAACTCATGAGCCTTCCCATAGCTAGGCACAAATTTCGCCATGTGTTCAATGGCTCGGCGTGTTCTTGATAGAACCACCTCTTCATCCCAGCCCTGTTGAATCTTACGCCGGAGCCTGAGTGGTAATGTAGGCTGCGACGACTCTTCTCCTGAGGCCACCAAGCCATCATCAAACAAGGTAATATCTTTCGTCATTCCGTGGAGTTGGAAAATGCCGTTAGGGTAAGGAGTCAGTTGAGCCATTCCATTTGGAGTTCCCCTTGGACCGTGGAAAATCACCTCAGGCCACAGCTCACAGCAATCATCCCAGCGCGTTACATAAGCAGCTTTGAATTCAACGAGTCGATTGCGCGGAGTTTGAGCAAGATCATCGATGCTTCCCGTCTCATAACCGCATGCGTTGACTAAATAGTCCACTTCCAAAACGCTGGTTACACCATTAGCGCTGATGTATTCCAGTTTCCAGCCACGGTTTGTGTTTTCGAGGCCTATAACTTGTGACTCTGTCAGCAACTGGCAGTTGGGGATCGACTCCAATGCTAATGTTGCAGATGCAGCGATTCGAAATACACTCCAACCATGCTCCTGCACTGCAACGACTGGAAACTTGAGCGAGTCTAAATCAGCAGATTTAGCAAACGGTATCATCCAATCATCCACATTGCTTGGCTGGCTCGGTTGATTAAGTGTCGCTAACACTTCCAGTTCTTCTCGACCATAAAACTTGTAATAGTCTGATGGGGCACCGAGCACTTCATTCGCCGGATCTAAATCGACCAACTCCTGATAGCATCGCTGTATCGTGATTAACCTCTCATACAATTCATCTGGGCTACCACCATCACTGTATGGCACAGCAATGACGGTTGGGCGACGATTGATAGTATGTGGATAAAGACGTACGGATTCGATGGACTGTTCCAACAGCTCAATGCATTGTGAGGTGGAAATTTCTCTGTACAAATTTCCACCAGCATGCAAATGACAAATGGGTGGCCCACTGATTAAAGTTTTGCCTTTTTCCAGCAACACAACATTTATACCGATTTCTGCCAGATGCAAGGCAGCGGTCGAACCCGCGATGCCCCCACCGATCACAGCGACAGAAGGCGTATCCACTTTCGTTTTTTCAGACTGCATTTATGTTGCTAATTTATTCATTCTCAGCACATTTTACTGAGTTTGCGCGCCCAATAAAATCACATTTTTTGAAGGGGATAAATATGACAATTTCAAGTAAAAAAAATGAAAAAAAACGCTTGACTCATATCTTGTGGAAAGAAGAAAAATTGTCACTGTGAATAACAAGAATCCTCTAAACATTATGCTTATTGGCTTTGGAGGAAATGGGGAGTTATCTACAGGCTAAGTTATCCCAAACTTTATCCACTGTTTTTGTGGATAACTGGATAACTTAGCCACTGATGAGTTAGCTAAACTCTTTATTTATAGGGACTAGCAGCCGTTTTATTAGGCTGTTCACAACCAATGCAAGTGTGCAAAAAGTCACCAAAGGAAGTGCAAACCAGAGTGAAAAATGCAAGTTGGGAGAAAGATCAAAACCAAATGACATAATCCCCCCTACCACTGCCTCCGCACCGATTGTTGCGATCAAACCTGCCACAAGAGCCATTAATCCATATTCAGCCCAAATGGTTCGAGTAACCCGCTTTTTACTTGCTCCTAACGTTCGATACAACTGTATTTCCGATTGTCTCTGACCCAAACTGAGACGTAGCAAAGTGAAGATTAACAGCACACCAGCAATAACACCTAACGCGGCTAACACAGTAATTGACCAAACGATTTGTGTAAGTAGCTCCTGAATTTTCGCACCCATACTGCGAATATCCATTAGACTCACTGTTGGGTGACTTCTTGATAGCTCATTAAGGACACCATTGTGCTGCTCCTCCACTCTGAAACTCACCAAATACGTTGCAGGAATATTCATTAAAACGTCTGGAGTGAATATAAAATAGAAGTTAGGCTTCATATCTCGCCATTCAACATGACGAATACTGTTGACGTTCGCCTTCACGACTTGACTATTGATCACAAACGTAAGTTGATCACCAATTTGAAGTCCAAAGTCTTCTGCGACATCCGATTCTACTGAAACGCCATTGCGGTCAGTCCATTCCCCTTGCAAGATGATGTTATGCTCAGGGTTTTCTTTACCGAAGGTAAAATTAATTTCTCGGCGTAGTACATCACTGCCTTCTTCGCCTTGCGCCTTATCTTTAGCATCTTCACCATTTATTTCCGTTAAACGGCCTCTTATGATCGGATAAGCTTCTGAACGCTCAATTTGATGATCGTCTAGCGCGCTTATGTAGGCTTCTTTCTCATATGGAACAATATTTAACGCAAAAGCATTCGGCGCATTCTCAGGAATCGTTTTTTGCCAATCTGACAACAAGTCCGTACGAACCAACCACATCACCGCCAATAACATCAGAGAAAGAGCTAACGCACCAAACTGAATGCCTGTAGCTAATGAAGATCGATTAATACGGCTAAGCGCCAATTTGAAAGATGTTGATAACGGAAGTCGTCCAAGCATTCTGGTCACTACCAAGCTCACCGCTGCTAGTGTCACAAACAAAGCGAGCATCCCTCCCAGTACAATCCATACCAAAGTATTCTCTCTGTAAACGAATAACATTGGCACAATGGGAACCAAGATCAGCCAACCCGTTTTGCGGCTTCTTTGTGCCGTTACTTGTGATTGCATGACATCCATTGCACTAACATTCAGCAAACTGAGTAAAGGAATACCGAGTGCTGGTACTGCGATCAGAATACTGGTGATGATGGAAAGAAACGCTGGTTGAAGACCATAACTCGGCAAGGGGTTTGGTAATAAATCCACAAGTGGAATACGCAGTAAGTACTCAAGTGCAATACCAATTATCACTCCAATCACAGAAGCGCTGCTAAGTAAGATAGTGCCCTGAATACCTAACCAACGCCCTATCCAACGTTTACTTGCCCCGAGACTTTTAAGCATCGATATTGTTTTACGGCGAGTGGCAACATAATGCTGGCAGGTCAACACTAGCGTTGTCGCAGCCATGATAACAACAATCGCCACCGTGAGTGACAGGTACTGCTCAGTACGCTGGAATACTTCATTGGTTCGGCTAGCACTATTTTGGTCGCGCCAACGATCACTTGGAGTTAAGTCGATAGCTTGCTTTACCTGCTCTATGTCAGACTCATCCCCATTGATATACAAGCTGTATCGGACACGGCTACCTAGCTGAACAGCCCCAGTTTTTTCTAAATCTGTATTGTGAATGAATGCCGACGGCATCTGCTGGAATGGATTAAAGCTAAGTCCCGGTTCTTCAACAATACGCCCCGTAACCGTGAAATCAGCATCACCAACAGTGACACTGTCACCAATATTAACCTCAAGTTGAGAAAACAGCCGCTCATCTAACCACAACTCACCGGGGCTAACCGCCTTGTACTTTTGATTGTCATCCGATAGCACCATTTCCCCTCTGAGAGGATATGCGCTGTCTACCGATTTCACGGTAATCAACTTCATGCTTTGATCACTAAATGCCATAGTGGCAAAGCGAGTTTGAGTGGAAGTGGTCAACCCTGCCTCATTGGTTGCTTGATAGAGCACATCCGGGATTGGATTTGCGGTTGCGAACACAGTATCTGCTGTCAACGCCTCTTTACCTTGTTTCACCACAACCTGCTCCATTCGTTCAGCAAGCGCTGTCAAAGCAAAAATACAGGCGATAATTAGTGTTAAAGCAATCGAAACTGGCCATAGCTGCCCATGGCGTATCTCACTCAAACTCCATGAAAACAGCCTGCGATTTAAGGTTGGAGAATAACTCGAGCTCATTATGATTCCTCCACATGCCCTGCTTGAATATGGATGCGGCGATCACACTGCTCAGCTAACTTCATATCATGGGTAACCAAAACTAGAGTCGTACCGTGCTGTTTATTCAGCTCAAACAGTAGCTCAATGACTTTAGTAGCCGTTTGCTGGTCCAAGTTTCCTGTTGGCTCGTCTGCAAACAACACTTTTGGCTGCACCATAAATGCTCGAGCCAACGCCACACGCTGTTGCTCACCGCCAGATAGCTGAGACGGAGAATGATGAATACGGTGCTCCAAGCCTACAGAGGTCAACAAAGCTTTGGCTCTGTCTACATCTTCATTCTCTCCCTTCAGCAAACAAGGTAGAGTGACATTCTCCAAGGCACTCAAGCTCGGAATAAGCAAAAAGCTTTGGAAAACAAAACCGACCGACTCACTGCGAATCGCAGCTCTCTCCTCATCATTGAGAGTATTGAGGGTTCGTCCTAGTAAATGCACATCACCTGACGTTGGTGTATCTAGACCAGCCAACAGAGTCATCAACGTAGACTTACCTGCGCCGGATGTGCCAACAATAGCGACGCTTTCAGCTTCCTTAATGTCAATATTTACATTTTCTAGGATTGTTAATTGCTCTTGATTAGTAGAGACTACTTTGGACAGTGATTCAGCTTTAATTACGGATGCATGCATGTTTCGACTACTTTCCTTTGTATTTGTGCTTTTCTTCGTTAACCCAGCAAGTGCGACTAAACTCTTGATTTTAGGTGACAGTCTTAGTGCAGGCTATCAGATGCCAATCGAAAAAGCATGGCCTACATTGTTACCCGACATCATGTCTAAAAAAGGGAAAAATCTGACCGTTATTAACGGCAGTATTTCCGGTGACACTACAGGTAACGGCTTAGCTCGACTGCCCAAACTACTCAAAGAACACCAGCCAGACTCTGTTTTGATCGAGCTTGGTGCTAACGATGGTTTACGAGGCTTCCCACCAAGCCTGATTCAAAATAATTTAACTCAACTCATCAATATGGTACGTGATGCAGGTTCTGAACCTCTATTGATGCAAATTCACGTACTCCCTAATTATGGTAAGCGCTATACGCAGGCGTTCTCAGCGCTTTACCCTGCAACGGCTGAGCGACTTGACGTTCCCTTACTTCCTTTCTTTTTGGAAGGAGTAATTACAAAACCGGAATGGATGATGGACGATGGCCTACACCCTAAGGACATCGCTCAACCATGGATTGCGGAATTTGTCGCCAATGAATTACTAAATCACCTCTAATTGGTCTAGCTCAATAAACTTTACCTAGCTTTACGTTAATGTGACGAAACTCCGTGTTGAAAAGGAAGTTTCCATGATCATAGAACCCATGATTGAAGGCGTTGTTGCTCGTACCGCTCATCCAACCGGATGCGAGCATTCAGTAATAAAACAAATCGAATATTCACAACAAGCCACTCCAATAAAATGCGGGCCAAAACGCGTTCTTATCATTGGTGGTTCTTCTGGCCTTGGTCTAGCAGCGCGCATAGCACTCACCTTCGGTGGCGCAAACGCAGACACCATTTCCGTTTCATACGAACGAGGGCCCTCCAGTAGATCAGTAGGCTCTGCTGGTTATTTCAATGACATCTTCTTCCAAAAACACGCACAAAAGTCTGGCCGTGTTGCGATCAATATCCAAGGTGACGCTTTTTTACCTCAAACTAAAGCTGAAGTGATTGAAGCCATTGAGACCTATTTTGAAGGTGAAGTGGATTTAATTATTTATAGTTTGGCAAGTGGTGTTCGACCAAAGCCCAATAGTGACGATATGTGGCGTTCGACCATAAAACCGATTGGGCAGGATGTTTCAGGGTCGTCTGTATCTTTGGAGACCGATCAATGGGTAGAAACATCACTTCACTCAGCCAGTGAAGAAGAAACGGAAGCCACGCTAAAAGTGATGGGGGGAGAAGATTGGGAAAACTGGATTGATGCCTTGATCAATGCAGAGTCCATCGCTGAAGGCTGTAAAACTATTGCATTTTCTTACATTGGCCCAGAGTCGACACATGCAATCTATCTCGATGGAACGCTCGGGCGAGCAAAAATCGATTTGCACCAAACCAGTCACGCTTTGAATCTTAAAATGGCAAACTTCAGTGGCGGTGCCTATGCCACGGTGTGTAAAGCACTGGTAACCAAAGCAAGTGTGTTTATTCCCGGCCTCACTCCGTATATTCTCGCCCTTTATCGGGTAATGAAACAGGAAGGGACTCATGAAGGCTGTATTGAACAAATGCAGCGCCTTTTCAGAGAGAAACTCTACTCAGGCTCCCTTATTCCTTTGGATAGTGAGCGATTGATCAGAATGGATGACTGGGAGCTGAGCCCAGCTATTCAGAGCCAAGTGAGTGTGTTGCTTGAAAAAATGAACAGTCAGAACTTCAAAGAGCTTGGTGACTATGCGGGCTTTAAGCAAGAATTTTTGAACATTAACGGATTCGGATTCAGCGAAATAGACTATACCAAACCCGTTGACTTAAGTGATTTTACGCGCTGATTATTCGCCTACCAAGTCTGTCTTATTTTTGAAACACACATACAACAAGCGCCCTGCCTTACTGACAGGGCGTTTATTTAAACGTAGCATCTGCCTTTCTTAATAATAAGAACGAAGGTTGTCTCCCAAGCACGCCTCTTCTCCTGCTTCCTACTAAATAGCGACTATTATTAACATAAGGGCTAGGATTGCCCGGTTAGAAGGCTAAGCTGCCAGGGATAAAAAATGTATGTCAAAAATCAATACTACAAACTTGGTCATTCCTGACGAAATGACCAGTGGTTGGCAAAATATTGTCGACTTGCTCGCAGAGATTGTGTCAGTACCCACCGCATTGATCATGCGTATTTACCCACAACATATTGAAGTTTTTTCGTCGAATAACAATGGAAACCACCCCTATCGTGTGGGTGATTCAGAAACGCTGGGGCAAGGCCTGTACTGTGAAACCGTTGTCAATGAACAAAGTCAGCTTATTGTACCAAACGCTGAGATAGACCCTGCATGGCAAGACAATCCAGACATCAAGTTTGGCATGCTGGCTTACTGTGGTGTTCCTATTAACTGGCCGAATGGCGATACTTTTGGCACCATCTGTGTACTCGACAATAAAGAAAACCACTTTTCTGAGACCTATCAGCAATTGATAGAAAGTTTTCGTGACTCTATCGAATCACAACTAAAAACACTCTATCAGCATGAAAAGCTAAAACACCTCAACTTAGAGCTCAAATCAAGAGTACATACTCGCACTCAGGATCTTGTAGATCTCAACTACTCTCTGAATCAAGAGATAGATAAACGGCGCGCCGCTGAACAAAAAATTCGCTACCAACAAAGACATGACTTGGGTACTGGTTTTTTAAACCGTTCCGCACTTGAGCATGAAGCGGAACACTTTATTAAAGATGTGGGAATCAGCCCTTCATTACAGGCGGCAGCTATCCATATTGGTTTTACCAATGGTCGCAGAATCCAGTCAAAATATGGCTACAGTTCATGGGAAGATGTATTAATTCAATACCGAGAAAGGCTGGGTGATTTAAGCCAGTATCAGATTCTAATCGCTCGCCCTACTTCCACCAATTTAGTATTACTGATTGAATCATCTAAACTCGACGTTGACTTAAACATTCTCAGCCATCTACTGGTCGAAGTTAGTCAATCTGAATTTGATATTGATGGCGATATTCTTCACCTTAATGCGTATATTGGAATCAGCACCACCAACGACACACTTTGCCCAAAAAACTTACTAAAGTACGCTTCTGAAGCGATGCAATCGTGTAAAGATTCAGGGCATAAATTCAGTTACTACTCACAAGCGATCGCTGATATTCAGAAGCACATAAATCAGATGGAAAGCTATTTATTGCAAGCAGTACGTAATGATGATTTATTGCTCTACTTCCAACCGAAAGTGTCACCGACGACACATAAATGGACTGGCGCTGAAGCTCTACTGAGGTGGCGTCATCCTATTCTGGGTGATATTTCCAATGAAACTCTTATCCATATGGCCGAGCAAAACGGGCTGATCTTCGAAGTTGGCAGTTTCGTACTTCGAGCCGCTATTCAAAAAGCCGCTGATTGGATGGAACATGTGGACGATTTTAAAATCGCCGTTAATATTTCAGCGATACAGCTTAAAAACCCGCATTTTATCGAGCAAGTTGAAGATCTGCTCAACGCCTACCAGCTTCCAGCTAAGTTTCTAGAACTTGAGATCACTGAGAGTGGTTTAATTGATGATGAAGTCACTGCGCGAAATACTTTACTTGCTCTGAATAATCTAGGTGTAACGCTATCGCTCGATGATTTTGGAACTGGTTATTCTTCCTTTAATTATTTGAAAAAGTTTCCATTTGACGCGATTAAAGTTGATAGAAGCTTTGTTCAGCAATTGGACGACAGTGAGGAAGATAAAGAAATTGTCAGGTCAATCATTCATGTTGCCAAAAAGCTCAACTTAACCGTCACTGTTGAAGGTATAGAGAGCGAAAGTCAAGAGAGCTTTATCATTAAAGAAGGCTGTGAATATGGGCAAGGTTACTTCTATGGCAAACCTATGCCATGCGATGAGTTTGAAACCAGCTTGCTCAGCCAAAATTACCCCAGTCATACCAACATGACTTATCAGTAGCTTAACCCTTTACTCTGTGGCGAGCGATTCTTATAATCCTCGCCTTCATTTTATCTCGCTTGAGAACGTCTTATGGACCAGCTAACTGCTACGCTAAAAAAAATCGAAAAACAGAATTATCGCGCTTACCAGCAAATCAAAGGTCAGTACGACTTTAGCGATTACACATTCTATATCGACTATGTTCAGGCTGACCCTTATGCATCAGCTTCTCGCGTACGTGCTATCCGCCCTTGGTCAGTTACTGGATTACAGTGGTTACGTGATAAGTCTCAAACGTATCAAATGGCTGCTCGCGACTTTATTGCACGAAGCTTTGCCGAGTTTGCTAAGCATGAAAACAGCATCAGTATCGCTTTAACCGGACAAACCGTTTTGGATAGCACCGCTGTGTTGTTTACTGAAGCTGGCATCGAGCTCAGATTCCGCGTTAATCTTCCGGCAGAAGGCCGTTCAGTGCTGGGCAAAAAAGCCAACAATATTCTGACATTCCATCTTCCAAAGTTTATTCGACGTGCAACCCTAGAACGTGAGTTAGATAAAGAAGCCCTAATCCATCATTGCGAAATCGTTGAAGATCAGGAATTTATTCGTAGCAAGCTTGATGAGCTTAACCTACTTGCTTTTGTGGGTAACGGCTCTGTATTACCTCGTGTCGCTGGCAACTGTGATTTGCCGATGAAAGACGCCGTTACCCTTAAAGCTCCTGAATCTTTGCAAGTCAGCTTTACAACTCCAAACCAAGGCATTGTCCAAGGCTTGGCTATTAAAAAAGGCATTACCTTGATCGTCGGTGGCGGATTCCATGGTAAATCCACTCTTCTTAACGCCATTGAACGCTCAATTTACAACCACATCCCTGATGATGGACGTGAACTTGTAGTAACAAACCTGAACGCCATGAAGATACGTGCGGAAGACGGTCGCTGCGTGCACAATCTCAATCTTTCCAACTATATTAATCACCTTCCGATGGGCCGTGATACCAAAGACTTCTCCACTCAGGATGCATCAGGTTCAACCTCTCAAGCGGCCTGGCTGCAAGAATCTATTGAAGCAGGTGTGCAAGGTATTCTAATTGATGAAGATACGTCTGCAACCAACTTTATGATTCGCGATGAACGTATGCAGGCTCTGGTTAGCAAAGGGGATGAACCAATCACCCCTTTAGTTGATCGTATTGGGCAGCTTCGCGATGAGCTAGATATATCGACTGTTATCGTCATGGGGGGATCTGGTGATTACTTGGATGTCGCTGATACCGTGATTCAAATGCACGATTACCAAGCCGTAGATGTCACCGGGAAAGCCCGGCAAGTGGTAGAGCAACATCCAACAGAGCGACATAATGAGTCAGAAAATGCTCTAAGGACATTCCGACCAAGAGCGCTCAACAGAGCAGCATTGCAAAAAATACTGGCTGATGGGAAATTCCGTGTGTCAGCAAAGGGCATAGACTCTCTGCGTTTTGGTAAAGAATTTACTGACCTCAGTGCGTTGGAGCAGATTGAGTCCAGCTCGGAGATCAACGCCATCGGTTGGCTGTGGTTCCAATTAGCACAATTGCCTGGTTGGTCTGAAAACCCTGCAAAAGAAGTCCAACAGATTTTACAGGGCGACTGGTGTCAAAACATGCCTAATCAAGGCGACCTTGCTAAGCCAAGAACTCTTGATGTCATGGCCGCGCTAAACCGGATGAGAAAGTCGCATTTTAAAGCGACATCGTAATGAGATAGTCTGGAAAGACTCCACGTAAAAAGCGCCTTGATTGGCGCTTTTTGTTAGTGTCTGAGTACATGCCATGCTTCACAAAGCACTCGAAAACGCTCACTATTGCCGTTTTCTCTGTCTGGATGCCACTTAAGCGCGAGTTTACGCCATGTTTTACGTATTTCCGTTTGGCTAGCGTCGCGCGGTAACTTGAATAAGGACAGTGCTTTAGCACGGTCCATATCATCATTTGTACTGCCTACAAACTCTCGGTATCGAGTCCAGAATTCATTCAGTAGGCGTTTAACCTCACCCTCTTCTGCTTCATAGTTGTGCCAATCTAGATAATAATCCCGCAGCGGATCCTCATGATCCACTTCATGACCAAACACTCGTGACTGAGGCATTAAGACAATGTCCATCGCCTGCACCTGTAACCAATTATCTGGATATAAGGTTTCCTGAAGCTGATACAGAGCATTCATGATTAAGAAATTGCGCTTGAAGAGATCTTTTTCCGGTGAACCATCAAGCACAGGTAACAGTTCGAGCTCACTGAGGTGGGAAGATAATGTATGAACTTTCCATCCTGAAGGCTGCTTTCTGAGGATTTCCATGATAGGCCACAGCAGAGGATTCTCCATATACTGCTGGAACTGGGCCGCGACTTCCTGATGCTCGTTCATATCCACTCACTAGGGGTTTATTTTTAATAAAAATCCAAAATGGGCCGTTTGTCGAGCGAATATCTTAGATTTAAGGATCGTGACCCAAAAAAAGAGCCAGCGGTTGCTGGCTCTTTCTAATAAACTGGCTGTTAGATAACACCTAACTCACGTAGTCGTTCCATCAAGTAACTGTCGGCTGTATGACGTTCAGACAATACCACTTCAGGTTTAGGATGCAAAAACAAAGGCAATGAAATGCGCGATGTTTCCTGACGTTCACCAGTAGGGTTAATCACTCTATGTGTCGTTGATGGAAAGTAACCACCAGAAGCTTCTTGGAGCATGTCGCCAATATTGATGATTAAATTACCAAAATCACACGGCACATCAATCCAAGCGCCATCTTTACCTTTCACTTGCAGGCCTGGTTCATTTGCCGCTGGAAGAACGGTTAACAGGTTAATATCTTCATGAGCTGCAGCGCGGATTGCCCCAGGCTCTTCATCACCTGTCATTGGTGGGTAATGAAGGACACGAAGCAGCGTCTTATCACTATCCTTGATCATTTCAGAAAGCGCTACAGAAAATTTTTCTTGTACCTCTTTCGGTGCATATGCTTCAACCCAGCCTAGTAATTCTTGAGCAAATTGATTCGCACGATCATAGTAATCCATGATCTGCTCTTTAAGCTCTTCTGGCATCTGCCCCCAAGGGTAGATATGGAAATACTCCTTGATATCTTTAACTGTGTGGCCTTTTGCAACTTCTGAAACGGAAGGTGGAAAGTAACCATCTTGAGTTTCAACATTGTAGGTAAACTCGTTCTTACGCTCCGTCATGAAGAACTGATACCAGTTCTCATAGATAGATTCCACAAGCTCTTTTGGAATCGGGTGGTTTTTTAGTACACCGAATCCAGTCTCACGAAGTGAGGTGACAAATTGCTGAGCAGCATCTTCAGCTAAATAATCGACAGTTTCCAGTTTCATGGCTTTACTTTTATTGTTTATGTAATAAGTGAGTTTGCGATTCTAAGTGTGACATATAGGTAAATCAAACTTTGATGAAATGAAAACGTTTGTTTGAGCTCTAACTGTGCGATATTTATGTCTTTCAACATAAATCGTTAAACACTTATTACCGGAAACATCTCAACCCACAATTGAACAATGTTTTATTGAGTGGCATGATTACGTTACGAACTGAATTAGGGAACGTCTAATGAATCCGAATAAAGCTTCACTTTCAATATTACATTGGTTAACAGCAGTCTACGCTTTAGTTTTCTTATTTTCTGCTATATCCCCTTCTTCGTACCCAGTATGGATAGCAGAGATCATTCCTGCATTAGGAATCCTTGCCGTTATTTGGTGGGTCTCTAGACGCTTTCAGTTTTCCAACACTGCCTATTGTCTAATGTTTATCTGGCTAACCCTGCATACCATTGGGGCGAAGTACACCTTTGCTGAGGTACCATTCGACTGGTTTAACAACTTAATCGGTTCCGAAAGAAACCATTTCGATCGTGTCGCACACTTCTCTATCGGCTTATACGCCTACCCAATTGCTGAATACCTAATCAAAAAACAGCTGATGAGCATAAAACTAGCCATGGCTTTCGCTCTTTTCGCAATAATGTCTCTTGCTGCAGGGTATGAAATTATCGAATGGTGGTATGCTGCCCTCGTAGGCGGGGATGAGGGCATTGCCTTTTTAGGCTCTCAAGGCGACATATGGGATGCACAAAAAGATATGTTAATGGATACGCTTGGTGCATTACTTTCATTAACCTTGCTTGCGTCTCAACAGCGGGTGCTCTCTTCTATCCAAGTGAGGTAAGGGTTAAACCCTTCTGTAAACGGGACTTGAACAACCTGAGGCACCTCATAATTGTGATTAGAAACAATCACGTGTTCAAGTTCCGCATAGCACGCTTTCTTGGTTTTCATGATAAGTAGCGTTTCTTTATCGCTGCAGATTTTTCCTTCCCAAATGTAATGACTTCGAATCGGCATTGTCTGAATGCAAGCTGCTAAGCCTTTCTTAAGCGCAGACTCAATAATTTGCTGAGTAATGCTGTCACTATTTGATGTAGTCAGAGTAATACAGAATTGCCCACTCATAATTCGTATATCCTTATTTCTTAACAATGACTGGATAGTCATTCTCCACCAGCTCTTTGACAAAGCTTGAGCCAGATCCAGTGTAAGTCACCCATACTTTTTTCTTGGCACGCGTCAAAGCTACATAAAACAGACGCCTCTCCTCGGCATAGGGGAAGGTCTCACCAGTTTGGGTTAAAGCACCGTCAATGTGCAAGGCTTTAACACGAGCTGGAAACTGCCCTTCATCTACAGAGAGAACAATAACAAAGTCTGCCTCTTTACCTTTACTAGCATGGCAAGTCATAAACTCAATAGACAGCAAGGCGAATTGTTTTTGCCACTCAGAAAGAAGTTCAGGTTTATGATAATGATTTCTGCCAAGCATCAATACGGTCTGAGTACTTTTCGCTTTCCGATTAAGCTCATCTAAGATTTTTTCAACAGAGTTACTTGGCGCTAGTGTCACCGCTTTTGATTTCTGCCCTTTGTGACTTTTCAGCTCTTTTTCCAACTGAGCAGGGTTTTGCTGTATAAATTGATTCGCAACTTGCCCTATCTGATTATTAAACCGATAGGTCGTATCAAGATAATGAACGGTTGAGTGCGGGAAGCGCTCAGAAAAACCCGTCGTCAGGTCAACATCGGCCCCAGCAAATTCATAAATCGACTGCCAATCATCGCCAACGGCAAACAACACACAGTGTTGATCGTTCACGTGCTGACATAATGCTTCTACCAAGGCTAAGCGTTGTGGTGATATGTCCTGATACTCATCAATCATGATGTACTTCCAAGGCGCTTTGAACTTACCTTTCATAACATATTGGGTCGCTTTGGTGATCATGATATTAAAGTCGATATGTCCTTCGGCCTTCAACATCTCCAACCACGCCTGATAACAAGGCCAGACAAGCGAGAGTTCGCTGTTCAATCTGGTGTAATCGTTGTGATCCACTAATTTCTGTTGTATCTCTTTCTTAGTGCATCCCATTGATGACAACTGATTCAGCTGCTTATTTAACCAAGCAATCAGTTTCGGGTTCTCTACATGACTGCCGAGCTCATCATCACCTGCTAAATAAGCAATAGGCCATTTTTGAAGATGCTTTTGCCAGCGTTTAAATGCCGTTGGTGTCATCCAATGTTTCTTGAGCCAGTCGATGCACCAAGCGTTTTTAAGATTGTCGTCTAAAGCAATAGGAGAAATGATGACAGGTTCATTCTCTACTTGATTTAGAATTTTTAAGCCCAGTTGGTGGAACGTATTTACCGTGACGTTTTCAGCACTGAGCCCTATCTTGGTCTCAAGACGCTGTTTCATCTCCTCAGCGGCATCGCGGCCAAACGCCAACATCAGTATGTCTTCAGCCTGCGCAAGGTGGCTTTGTAGTAGGTAAGCAACCCGTGCAGTTAAAACACTGGTTTTACCTGAGCCCGCACCTGCAAGAACAAGGTTGTTGTCGTCATTAAGCAAAACCGCTCGTTGCTGGGAAAGATTCAGTGGAGAAGACTCTATCTGTGAAAACAGTACTTTCCAATTGTCTAACTCAGTCACCATCCAGTTTTGATTACGTTCGGCCATTACCTCATCGGTTTGCTCTATCCACGGAATAATACTGGACATCCTTTCTGGCATCCTGAGAACGGCATCTTCTAGGGTCATTTCCATAGAAGAGAAGTCTTGATTCAGCTTATCAAGCCAACTATTCACGGTTGAATGTGTCAGAAATGCGGGCTGACGTTCAAAACCTCGAATCTCCATTTCCCACTCGGGTAAGAATTTATTGAGCTGAACACATTGATGCTGGTGCCACTTTTGATACGCCGCGACAGCGAATCTAGCGAAATCTCGACAGCGCTCCCAGGGAAGCCCTTGGATTAGCCAAGAACGCTGAACCCCACCTTCAGAATGAGCGAAAAACTGTAAGCCCCCCCAAAATAATCCTCGCTTAAGCTTCACCTTACCATTCCAAACATTAAACGGAATTCTCTCTTCGCAAGCTTTGGAACTGAGTACGAGGAAATCAGACTCGAGGGAAACCTGATGATATTCATTTTGAATTAAATATTGTGCAGTCTTGTTGGCAATTAGCTGCATTCTTGCTTGTCCTTAAATTCAATTGCCGACATCATAACTCAACCGGATTGAAGAATGAAAAGATCCTGTCAATATCTATTGTTATGCTCACGATGTAGAAAAGGTAATCAAACAGACCCGTTTCTTTACCTGTATCAGAAGTTTACCATTGACTATTAGTTACAATAGTCAATACAAAGCCACACAAAGAATCGATAACGTGCAATTTATCAGTCAACTCCGCCTTTACTGGGTTAATAAGACCATAAACTACAGCCTGCTTATTTTGGTGACCTTATTGGGTGTTGTCATCCCAAGTTGGTATTACCCGATGGACGCTTACATTATTCCTCTCATTCTGGGCGTAATTGCGGCAGCACTTGCAGAAAGTGATGATAAATTTACCGGCCGACTCATCTCTATCACCTTAACATTGGCATGTTTCGCTATAGCGTCGTTATCGATTGAGCTGCTATTTGATACACCGACTCTGTTTGCGGTTGGCCTGTTTGTATCCAGCTTTGGTTTTATTATGCTGGGCGCTATCGGCCCCCGATATGCCAGTATCGCATTTGGCTCTTTGCTCATCGCTGTCTACACCATGCTTGGAGCTCATGAAAGTACAAGTGTTTGGCTTCAGCCTTTGATGTTACTCGCTGGGGCATCTTGGTATTTTTTCATGTCGATACTCTGGTCCTCACTTTGGCCAATGCAGCCTGTCCAACAAAGTTTAGCGACTGTATTTTTACAGTTAGCCAATTACTTAGACTCTCGCAGTCAGTTATTTCACCCAGTGACCAACTTGGATCCTCAGCCTTATCGTCTAAAAGAAGCCACACTCAATGCCGCAACCGTAACCGCCTTAAACCTATGTAAAGCGACATTATTGAGTCGTTCTAATCGCGGACATGTTGATGGGGCTAGCGACCGTTTCCTCAACATCTATTTCCTCGCTCAAGATATTCATGAACGAGTCAGCTCCAGTCATTATCGTTATCAAGAGCTTGCCGAACACTTTGAACGTTCAGATGTTTTATTCCGCTTTAAATACTTGTTAGAAACACAAGCCAAAGCATGTCGAGAGATAGCTCAAGCTATTCGATTAGGCAAGGAATACCAACACAGTGGAGAGTCCGTCGTCGCACTGGATGAACTGATGAGTTCATTGAGTCATTTACAAGAGCAAAACAACCCCAAATGGAAATCTCTTCTTAATCAACTTAATTATCTATTCAATAACCTTGCGACAGTAGAAAAGCAGCTGAGTAACATCAGTAATCCAGATGCTGAAGCACTTGAAGAAGATGTACTCGATGATACTGAGGCACATACTCTCAGTGCTATGTGGATGCGTATCACTTCCCACTTCAACAAAGATTCAATGTTATTTCGCCATGCAGTGAGAATGTCTATTGCCCTAACCCTGGGTTACGGCATTATTCAAGCTTTTGATATTGAACGGGGCTACTGGATATTACTGACGACACTATTCGTTTGTCAGCCTAACTACAGCGCCACACGGCAAAAGCTTATCGCCAGAGTACTCGGCACCCTTGCAGGCTTACTGATTGGGGTCCCGCTGCTGACTTTTTTCCCTTCACAGGAAAGCCAGCTGGTATTCATTGTTATCTCTGGTGTTGCCTTCTTTGCATTCAGGCTAGCAAACTATGGTTATGCTACAGGGTTTATTACCGTACTAGTCCTGTTCTGCTTCCATCAACTTGGTGAGGGGTATGCGGTTGTCCTCCCTCGCTTAGCCGATACGATCATTGGCTGCGCAGTAGCGGTGCTCGCTGTCGCCTTTATTCTGCCTGACTGGCAATCTAAACGCTTACATAAAGTTATGGCGGACACGATTCAGGCTAACCGCCACTATCTTGCGCAGATCATTGGTCAATATCGGATTGGTAAAAAGGATAACCTAACCTATCGAATCGCTAGACGCAGTGCCCACAATCATGATGCGAACCTGACTAACGCTATCAGTTCAATGCTGGCAGAGCCTGGACGTTATCGCTCTGCTGTTGATGAAAGCTTCCGTTTTCTTACATTAAGTCATGCTCTACTGAGTTATATTTCCGCGTTAGGAGCGCACAGAACAAGAATCAGTGACGAGGAGACACACAAACTGGTGCTGGATGCACACCGTGTCATTCATCAGCATCTAGAGGTGTTATTCACTCAATTGAACGATCACTGCAATAGCTGTGATACCAGTGATATCGATGATCCTGCACTTGAAGCGAGGTTGGCAGAATGGCGTGAAGAGGATGACAACTCAGCCAAAATGGTATTGCAGCAGTTATATTTAATCTATCGAATGCTTCCCGAATTACACTCCTTAGCAAGTAAGTTTTCTGTCCGTGTCAATCAGTTGGATACTATCGATAAAAGCCAGTAATCATAAGGGGCCGCAATGGGTACACCCTCACGTTTCTCTAACACTCCCTGACATTATTCGGACATAATTTGACCTCTTTTTCATAAACTGTATTCAGATAATTCTTACGGGAGTAAGAAGATGGAAAGAAGCAGCTCTTGTCTTTCGAACCGACCATCTAGATTGATTCGAACGCAACATAATATGAATACAAAACAATTTGAACTGTTCAAAGAACAGATAAAAACACTAACCCCTCATCAACTACGTGCATTGAGAGGTGAAATTACACAAACGTTGGAAGAGTCCAGCCTTGTTCTGGTTACAGATGAAGAGCAAAAACTGATCGCAAGTCTGTTTTCCTAGCACAACTTGCTGAAAACGCAAATGCACCTTAAGCTTAAATATGTAGGGGGTGTTTATGTCCGTCTCATTAGTCCAGCCCAGTTATCAACTGATTGAGCAGTCATCGAAAATGGCTGAGGAGGCTGCGCACGAAATCAACCAAGTTCCGCTTACCAACCCTATCCAAAAAGACGAATCTTACGAATTCAATAAAGTTGAATTTAAACAACCAGAGCCTTCCCAAATCGAGCCAATGCTGAAACTGACCCAAGCAGAACAGTACAGCCGCATAGGCACAAATATGCTGCAAAGAGATCAGGAGATGATAGGTACACTACTCGATATTCATGTGTAGGTATAAAAAGCAAACAGTTATTGTCTTCCCGCTCAGAGACGTTAGAATCCACTGATAATTTTATATTTTGTTTTCGCCATGCCCAAAATCAATTTGTCTCGTCATGACAATAATCCTGTTTTCAAACAAGGGCCACAATCCGATCAACTCGAGCAACAACTTAGCCCGCATTTCGAACGCCCAGCCATGCGTTTAACACCAAGCCCATATATCTCGGAGAGAAATATAGCGAAACGTTGGGAGAAACTCAGTACGTTAACAGCGAAGGAAGTATTACTCGATCCGGTAACGGCTCAACATGCTGACGTTTACAACAAGAACATTGAGCATTTCATTGGAACAGTAAAACTCCCTGTGGGAGTCGCTGGTCCCTTACGTGTCAACGGCCTTTATGCCAACCAAGATTATCATGTCCCCCTCGCTACAACCGAAGCTGCTCTTGTCGCTTCATATAACCGCGGTGCTCAATTGATTACAGCAGCAGGTGGCGCGAGTGCGATGTTACTCAACGAAGGCGTGACCAGAACGCCTGTGTTCGAATTTCAACATCTTGCCGATGCTGGTCAGTTTGTCGCTTGGGTAGTAACTCAATACGACCACTTTAAGCAAGTGGCAGAATCAACCACATCGCATGGCAAACTACACGATATCAACGTCAATATCGAAGGCAATCACGTTTATCTGATTTTTGAATTCCACACTGGCGATGCATCCGGACAGAACATGGTCACTATCGCAACCAACGAAGTGTACAACTACATATTGGAGCACTCCCCCATAGCGCCTCAGGAATCTTTTCTTGATGGCAACCTGTCAGGAGATAAGAAGCCCAACACACACACTTTACGGCATGTTCGAGGAAAAAAGGTCACTGCTGAAATCCAGATCCCCAAAGGGTTGGTTGAAAAGTTTCTTCATACCACACCCGAAAAAATGGTTAAATTTGGTCAGATGACGTCTATCGGCGCAGCTTTGAGCGGGTCAATCGGCGTGAATGCGCATTACGCGAACGCTCTTGCCGCTTTATACATCGCCTGCGGCCAGGATGCAGCGTGTGTTTCTGAATCAGCAATAGGCATCACACGTATGGAGATCAATAAACAAGGAGATCTCTATGCGTGTGTGACTTTACCCAACATTATGGTGGGTACGATTGGCGGAGGTACCAGCCTTCCTAGCCAAAAGGCCTGTTTAGAACTTCTCGGGTTACATGGCACTGGTAAAGCGAAAGCACTGGCTGAAGTCGCCGCTGCACTTTGTCTTGCTGGTGAACTTTCAATTGTCGGAGCATTCTGTGCTGGTCATTTTTCGAGAGCACATCAAAAACTCGCACGATAACTTTAACCTCTTTATTACGTAGCCCTCGCTTTGTCGAGGGCTTTTTTGTTCCTACATTTTCTTTCCACCAAAAAACGTTCGTTTCACTTTCGAAAATCGCTCCTTTGAATGATCCAGATCATATTTATTTACGTAAAGACTAACATCACCGACTACAATATGGTTATATTGCAGAAATTAAATGCTCGTTCGAACATTAGGGAACAAAAAGATGACCGTTAGTTACTTAAAAGAACAAAAAGAACAAGAATTGCTAGACTTAATAGTCGTCGGAGGTGGCATCAATGGTGCTGGTATCGCAGTAGACGCTGCTGGCCGAGGCTTGAAAGTCGGTCTCTATGAATCACAGGATTTTGCCGGAGCTACTTCATCAGCTAGCTCAAAGTTGATACATGGTGGATTAAGGTACCTTGAACATTATGAATTTCGTTTGGTGGGTGAAGCACTCGCTGAGCGAGAAGTATTGCTCGCCAAAGCTCCACACATCGCTTTTCCGATGCGTTTTAGACTGCCTCACCGCCCTTTCCTAAGACCTGCATGGATGATCCGCGCAGGCTTGTTCCTTTACGATCATTTAGGTAAGAGGACTTCTCTACCTAGTAGTAAAAAAATCAAACTGGACAACCAGAATGTGACCTTACCCGAGTTAAATGTTGGCTTTGAATATTCTGATTGTTGGGTTGATGATGCGCGCTTAGTGATTCTTAATGTAATCCAAGCTCAAGAACTTGGGGCAGAGGTCAGCAACTATTGTCAGGTAACAAAAGCACAACGTGTCAATGGTATCTGGCACGTTGAGCTTTATGATCAGCGCACGTGCAAAACGTTTTTCAGAAAGGCTAAAGCGTTAGTCAATGCAACGGGGCCGTGGGTTAAAGAGTTCTTAACCGAAAACACTAAACTACCTTCTCCTTACGGTATTCGATTAATTAAAGGCTCTCATATCATCGTGCCTAAAATACACGATGAAGAGCAAGCATATATCATGCAAAACGAAGACAACCGCATCGTGTTTGTGATTCCTTATCTTGGTAAATTCTCGATGATCGGTACAACCGATGTCGAGTACAAAGGGGATCCTCGACAAGTTTCGATTAGCCAAGAAGAAAAGCAGTACCTCATTGATGTCACAAACCAGCACTTCCGTAAGCAGATTTCACTGGACGATGTGGTTGCTGATTTCAGTGGTGTTAGACCGCTGTGTGATGATGAGTCCGATTCACCGCAAGCGATCACCCGCGATTACACACTGTCATTAGATCACCAAGAAGGTGAAGCGCCCTTACTCTCCATTTTTGGCGGGAAACTAACAACTTACAGAAAGCTTTCGGAATCTGCTATGCAGCATCTTTCTCCATACTTCAATTTAAAGGAGTCTTGGACGAAAGAGGCCCCACTGCCTG
The DNA here is from genome assembly GCF_022398095.1 of Vibrio sp. Isolate23. Classification (NCBI taxonomy): domain Bacteria; kingdom Pseudomonadati; phylum Pseudomonadota; class Gammaproteobacteria; order Vibrionales; family Vibrionaceae; genus Vibrio; species Vibrio sp. Isolate23. Next base: position 1,461,193 of record NZ_JAKEUV010000001.1, on the reverse strand, counting down.
GCGGTGAGAACTTCATATGGGACGAAATGGAATCTCATTTATCCAAGCAGGTTCCGTTTGTTGATAGTGATACTCGCCTGCGTTGGCTACGTGCATACGGTAGTCGTGTCGAACAACTGCTTAATGATGTCGTAACTGAACAAGATCTCGGTATCAAGTTTTCTGAAGGCATTTATCAAAAGGAAATAGATTATCTAGTGAAGCAAGAACTCGGCACTAACGTAGAAGATGTTCTTAAACGACGTAGTAAGTTGCACTTATTGTGTGACCCCGAATGCTATCGCGCCATTGAACGCTACCTTGAAAAAACGGAATATAGCATTCACGCACAATGTGCATGAGAAATGGGGGCTTAGCCCCCATTTTTAATCACGAAACTTACACTTGATTAAGAAGGGAGTATATTTAAAAAACACGCTAAAATTATAATATGATTTGGTATTGCCCATGCACTCTGTGAATGACACTGCTTCTGAACTTATAAAACTTCTCGCTCCTGGAATGCGCTTATCTGCAACCATCGAATTTGGCCCTGAAGACCTTCAGCCTTTCAGTACTAGTTACATTGGCTGTAAGACCAATCAATTTTTGATCATCGATTTACCACAGAAAGCCAGAGAGTCTCTGGTTATGCGCAAGCTAACCAATGCCGCCATCATTATTCGCGGGATAACCAACACCAAACTCGGCCACATTGTTGCGTTTAAAACTTCGATCATATCTCAAGTCAGTTCTCCAGGTGCGCTAATATTCCTTCGCATACCACAGCACTTTGCATCCAAAGCCATTCGTGAGCATGAACGTTACGCATTGAATGTTCCTATTGAAGTGAAATCTAATACCGTCAGCTATAACGCGGTCATGGTTGATTTCTCTGTATCTGGCTGTGCGTTTTTTATACCTGGTGAGAGTGAATTGTCGAAAGCAAGCATCATCGAACTCGACACCCCACTCAGTGAATGGCTACCGGACGAGATTAAATACTCAATTGTCGGGATTCAAAAAGAAAACAAAGGGCATCGGTTTGGTATCAAGTTCAATGAGGAAATCGTACTCTCCGACGAATTAAAGCAAGCACTACTAGAACAATCAGCACTTTCAACACTCTTCTAGCTTGGTAAGGTACTGCTCTTTAAAGTGTATAAACGCCTGATTCAGTGCCAACTCTTTGATTGGTTTCACAATTACGTAATCTGCACCAACGCTTAGAAATGCTCGCTTGGTGTCTTGCATACCGTCTGCAGTACAAGCAAATATTGGGATATCGAGCTTCAAATCTTCACGAATTATTTTGGTGGTTTCAATACCGCCTAAGTTAGGCAATTGGTTATCCATGAGAATTAGGTCAAATTTAGCTGACTTTTGGAGTTGGTCTATCGCATTATGTCCATCTTGCACCCAGATCACTTCCATACCGTACTTTTCACAAAAGGCTTTTGCGATAAATGCATTCGTGTGATTATCTTCGACAAGTAAAACGTTGAGCGGACGATCAAACAAAGTCTCTGGGTCAGCTAAGAGTGTATTGGCTTCTACCTGTTCTACGGACTCCGTCAACTCTATGGGTACTGACAAACTAAATGTAGTACCTTGCCCTATTGAACTTTCAATCTCGATATGACCATTGAGCATTTCAACTAAACTGTGAACAATGGCTAACCCCAAGCCACTACCACCATATTCACGAGTGGTGGTTGCCTCCGCTTGAACAAACGGTTCAAAAATATGCGAAATACGTTCACGGTCAATGCCTATACCTGTATCACTAACGCTAATATTTAAACAAGAGTTTTGACCATCATTGCCACACATTAACGATACAGTCACTTTACCTTCGTGAGTAAACTTGATCGCATTACTCACAAGGTTAAACAGAATTTGGTTAAGCCGCACTTGATCGCTATGGGCAAAGGTGGCATGGCTTACATTGGTCTTGACTTCAAAACCAATTCCTTTCTCATCACATAGTGGCGTGTAAATTTTCTCAACTGCACTAATCAGCTCAATTAAGCGGAAGTCAGCTGCCTGAATATGGAATTTACCCTGTTCTATTTTTGAGAAGTCAAGAATATCGTTAAGTACAGCAAGGAGGTGCTCTCCACTGTTACAGAGCACATCCAAATGTTCGATGTCTTCCGTATCTGACAATTTACTTTTTAGCAGTTGGGATACCCCCAAAATACCATTGAGTGGTGTTCTGAGTTCATGGCTCATTTTTGCCAAAAAGTCTGCTCGTACTCGCGCCGATTCTTCCGCTTCTTTTCGAGCCGCCTGGCTTTGAAGCTCAGCCTCAACAAAACTCGTTACATCCTGACCTTGAGCCATAATGTTGCTTATGCCTTTATCGATGAAAATAGGAGATAAATTCCATCTATACGTCTTATCTCTAATGGCAATGTTAATTCCGGTTAACGTTGCCCCTTTAGCGCACATACGAATATGTGGTCCGAGCTTTTCAACTAAGAGCAGGTCATCATCATATTCTAAGCCTGTGTTTTTTCTAAAGCTTCGTTCTGCAGCAGGATTGCTTCTCAACAACTTGCCTTCTACATTCCAGAGTGTGATTGGAGAAAGAGAAAAGTTAAATAAGTCAGCAAATTGCTTTTCCTGCTCACTTAATCGTAGAAAAGACAACTCAAAGGAATGGCCAATTTGATCAAACTCTTCAATCGTAGAGCCTGGAAATTTACTGGCATCCTTAGCTTCAACAGTGCTTTCTGTATAGCGCATCAGCTTAGCAAGCTCTTTGGATACCCGTTTACCCAACCACTGACGGCTGTATACCGCAATCACAACCAATAGCAACGCGGTGATCGCTACCCACATATAGTGACTGCGCACCAGCGTAATAATCGGCTGGTTGTTCTGTATAGTATAAATCGATAAAAATGTTGCAACATCGCTGATGGTTAAGTCCGTTTTAGAAACCATATACTGACTGGCGGTATAGTCCAGAGCAGCTTCTTCCAGCCACTCAATATGCCTAAACCCTTTGTCCTTAGTGCTTGATGCAATAACTTCCGAACCGACAGACAACAGCACTTCATCGGCATTACTCCCCCTAACTAATGCATTGATCAGTGCGAAGTTATTATTAAGCACAACACCAACGTGTAGGTACCCAAGAACTTCACCGGAAATCATGTAAATAATCGGGACTCTTCGAATCATTAGGTAACGAGTGCCAAGTAGCGATGGTGTTTGTGACAAATGCCAACTACCACCCGTCGTCATTTCATCATTCAGGTACGCGAGTTGTTCAGGAGAAATCCCATAAAATTGATAGTTAGAATCATCCCATACCACCTCAGTTTCTGCGGTAATGAATCTAAAATCAGGAGCAAGTTCAGGCGCAGTTTGATCAATTCCATTAAAGAAACGGTCTAAACCGGCAACATTTGATGTGACAAATGCATCGATAAGGGATTCATTTCGACTGTAGCTGTCCTGCTGGATCTCTAAAGCTTTCAGTCTAAAGTTGAAAATTTGCTGTACTAAACTCTGAGTTTGCAGTTTAGAGCGTGCAACCTCTTGGGAAACGACTTGGCGGTTTACTTGATAGTTCTGAAGTACCATCACCAAAGACAACACGCCTATGGTGAGGAATATAGAACGAGTAAGTAATGTGGCGAGACGACTTTTCCTGCCTCGCCGCGCTAGTAAGTCCATTATTGATCCGAGTACCTAAATGCTCTTTGCTTAAGTTTCTCAACTTTAGCCGGGCTGTCTGTCTTAGCCACAACCTCAAAATCACCAGAATAAACATGAGGGACAGCTTTCCCTTCTAGATCCCACTTGATTGCTTCAGCCATTGCGATCCCCGTATCATCATTCATTCGCATCGCAGTGACATCTAACTGCCCGTTAGCAATCGCTTCCAATTCTGCACTTCCCCCTCCCCAACCATTGATGAGAATATCTTCTCTTTTCATCGACTTAAGAGCATCCGCTGCACCCAAAGCAACATCGGTTGAACACGCATAGATAAATGAAAGGTTCGGATCTTTCTCAATCGCTTTAACCGCGGCCTTAAAACCGGACTCTCGAGTAGCTGTTGTATAATAGGATGAAGAAAGTTGATAAGAGTCGTGGTGACTCATTTCTTCGATAAACGTATCACCGCGCGCATCACTCACATAGCCTTCGGAGAAATAGAGTACTGAGTAACGGCTTTGCTTAGGGACCGTCTCTTTGTAGTACTTCTCAATGATTCGAGCACCTTTGATATGATCGAATCCAACGTACATGAAGGGTTGTTGATCATCCCAAGCTCTTACCGGAGTTGTGATGTTTTGTAGAATAAGCTTAGTGTTTGTCGAGCTAAGCACATGCTCGATAAACTTGCGGTGCCGGGTTGTATCAAGAGTAAAAATCAGGTAGTCCGCTTTATTCTGTACCGCTTCTAATAAAGATAAACTTTGTTGTCTGACATCTAGGTTAGGGCGTGTGAAAACCTGATTAATCTTATAGCTGATCCCCAGTTTTTCAAGGCGGGTTTCGAAGGCCCTAATATTTCTTACCCAATAATCTGAAATTTGCTGCCCAGGATACACAACCGCAATCGATACGGGTTTATCCTGTTTTAAAGAAATGGGAATCGGATAGTTTCTCACCGTTTCTGAAAGCGCATCCGTTAACTGCTTTTGTACTGGATTAGACTCGAGGTATTCATCATACTGCCAATAACCATTGAGGACTTGAGTGGTATGCGCATGGCTTGCCGCTGACGCAATGATGGCTAGTGACAAGAACGTTGTTTTTAACATCTTTTATCCTCTTACTGGATGCCTAACAGACTTCCATTTTTGTTTTCTCAGACAATTCGTAGAAGACAGCCATAAACAGGCTGTATACTACAGATTAATCCATTAAAAACATTAACTTACATAAGTTATGGCATTATGCACAAATGCACTTAGAACGTAAAAGATAAATTGCCTGAAAGGCCATATTGGTTATCTCCGGCATAGCTTCCCGCTAGATCTAGGCTGACTATATCGCCCGGACTTATGCCAATACCAGCGGTAATAGAATTATCTAATGTGTCTTCCAAATCCACTTCATAACCTACTCTGAGCTGCGCCCAACCCATCGCATTTCCTTCAATACCAAAACGCAAAAATTGAGTGTCATCATTACGATCAGTAAAACGTTCCTGTTTAGTGAGATCCCAATCAACCGTTGCAACAAAGTAATCTAACGCGTATGCCCCTGAAACCGTCACCTGAGTATCTAATTTGTAGGTACTAACACCGCCAATGTTTAATGTATCAATCTTTTGAGAAAACAAGTCCTTAACGGCAAACCCAGCGCGGAATTGCTGATAAAACCACACTGCACCCAGATCGAGGTTAAATGCATCATCCTTGGTTTCACTTTGATCATAATCATCCAGATCAAAGTTTTCGACGGTCAGAACCTGTTTATAGGTTCGCATAGTTTGAAACTTAGGCGATATCCCCAGAGAGACGTCTTGGCCAGCGATCGTCAAACGTTTTGCTATAGCAACACCGAACTCACTGTAGCCAAAAGCAATCGTATCAACACTGGAGTTTTCGTATCTGGTTTGAGTGTCAGAATCACTAGAGATATCCGTGTTAGCAATGACATCTGCGTAACCACGTAAAAACAGATTGGTCGAGAGTGAGTTCAAAGGTAACGCAATAGAAGCAACCACTCCACCATTAACGCCAAGGGGTTTATCATCTGAAAGCTGATCCAAATAGCTGTTAATTGCGGCTTCAATACCTGGTGTTGAAGGGTTTGCTTCAAACTGTTTAATAGCATCTTGAAGGTCATCAACCGTTTCAAGCGTCTTATCAGTATCTCGAATTCTGGCCCCGATACCCGGAAAAAGAATTCCTACAGTATCGGAATCTCTATAGACAGCGACTAGAGCAGGATTATAAAAAGGGGCTAAGACATAATCCGCTGTAGTCACCCCTGTATTGCCCATCCCATTTCCCCGACCATCGGGAACAACCGTTGCCGCATTAGCAGCTAACGAAACTAAACCTGACACCACCACTACTGACTTTTTTATTAATAGTTTCATATCCATATCAACCTTTATGAAGTCCCATAGTCAAGGTTAATACAAATTTCAGGAAATGATGTGATATTAATCGGATAGCGTCATATCGATATAGTCGTTTAAGTTGGAGCGACCGGAAATCAACTGCTCTTTTTGAGGTTTAGTGAGTTTCTTAATTCTGTATTCAATCTTGGAGGCATCCGAACGGCTTTGGCCTACTTTAGCAGACCATTCTAAGGTTAAAGGCCCCTTTCCTTTTAACGCTTTTGCACCTACACCCTGTTGGTGCTGGGTATAACGCCGCTTTACATCGACTGTTATTCCGCAATACAACGTATTTAAACGTGTCCGGATCAGATACACATACCAATCCGCACACACCATTTTTGACTTAGGGTTCGACATTAAGCCGTTAATTCCTCAATCATTTGTCGTAGTTCTGCCACTTCAGCTTTCAGTGCATTCACCTCTTGCTCTAGAGACTCCATTCGGCTGTTGTCTGCTGCCTGAGATACTCCCTCTGTCGCTGAAGCAAGTGCTTCCAAATCCACTTCACCACTAAAAAGGTGCATATAACGAGACTCTCGTTTACCTGCCTCACGTGGTAGCTTAACGACTAAAGTGCCCTCTTCTCTAGCTGCCATACCTTCGAGCACGACCTCAACTTCTTTAACATCAGAAAACTCTGCCAGTCGATTAGTTCGAGTGCGTAACTCACCGGGCGTTTGTGCACCTCGTAACAACATGCAGCAAACAATCGCTTTTTCTTGTGCAGTCAGCTTCAAGTCACCAAATTCCGTATTGCAAAATCTGTGTTGGAACTTGCTAGCTCGGCTGTTAAAGGCACTCTCATCGCTCACTAATCGACGTGCAATCAGGCCATCAACAGCTTGTTGAACTTCTACTTCACTTAACGTCATTACAGGCTCACGATTGCTTTTCTGATTACATGCGCTGGTTAGGCTGTTTAAAGTCAGCGGGTAATAATCGGGTGTGGTCACTTCTTTTTCAATCAAGCAGCCAATGACACGGGCTTCAATAGGGTTTAGTTCTATACTCATTTTTATTTCCTTATTGGCATCTTCCCAAATCAGTGTTCAGAAAGAATGGGAACTTTTCTCATATTACCGTCTTCATCGATCATCATGATTTTACTACGGTTTAATTCAACTTCTGTCGCTTCTTGGCGTGTACGCTCTTTTCGATAAGCTTCTACAATTTTACTTGAGCGTTGAGGAGCATCATTAGGTTCAATTCTTGGGATGATAATGTCAGAAGTTCGCATAATATTGAGGTATACGTTGCTATTGAGAATGAAATCATATCCTGAACTATAGCTGCTGCTCAATCACCTAATAATGAGATTGGTGATAAAACCGTCAACGCCTTGTCATGATTGATCTTAAGACTGTTATCGGCAGGAATGTTATGTTTTAATCATTGACAGTTAAAGGTAAGTAAATATGGGAAAGGAACCTATGAGTGGTGTATTTGAAATTGTAGCTCAGGCTCGTCGTAAGAATAAACTAAAACGCGAGCTGCTTGACAATGAAAAGAAGGTTCGTGATAACCGCAAACGTGTCGACCTATTAGATAACCTGATGGACTACATCAAACCTGATATGACTCCAGATGAAATCGTAGGCATCATTAAAAATATGAAAGCGGATTACGAAGATCGTGTAGACGACCATATCATTAAGAGCGCAGAAATCTCAAAAGAGCGTCGTGATATCAGCCGTCGTATTCGTGAACTGACAGAAGAAGATAAGCAAGTCGTTCAAGGCAAAAAGAAATAGTGGTTTACTCTAGTAACACGTCAAGCTCGCATTAAAATATGCGAGCTTTTTTAATTCCAGCGGAAGGTAATGCCAACATTTTTGGTTATTATAATTTAGTAAATTGCGTTAAACGTTTGCGTAATCGCTAACCTTCTACAAACCCAAAACTGGGGCTTTCATCACACATTTAGCCCTGTTATATTTCCTCACAGATAATCATTTAGACCATTCGAGGCATGGAGCTTCCTCAATTATCTCAAGATGAGAAGAATTGGTACCGACATTGTTCGGCAAACTTTTAGAGGGTCAAATTATGGATATGGTTGAAATTTTAGGTTACGCAGCATCGATCATGGTAGCGATTTCCTTAACCATGAAAGACATTGTTAAGCTACGTGTACTGAACTTCATTGGTTGTGCACTTTTCACCGCTTACGGTCTTATGATTGATGCGTGGCCAGTCGTAGTGACGAATGGCTTTATTGCATGCGTTAATGTGTACTTCCTTGCGAAAATGCAAAGCGAAAAAAAGAGCACTGAAGCCGAAAGCGCAGCATAGTAAGTCATTATCCGCTAAACATGTTCGCAATATAGAGCAGATAAGGATCGCTTGACCGATCCTTCTGATGAGAGACAATCGGAAATCTGTTTATAGGTTTCCGATTTTTTATGTCGATTCAACACTTCTTTGCCGACTTCCTTGAAGAAAACCCTGTTGATGTCGCCCAACTCACCACCTTTTCTGAACACATCCCCCGATGCGTGGGTAGCTAAAGCGACCTCACTGTCCGATAAAGCGACAATCCGTCGACGTCGATTACCGAGTGAAATGGCTTGGCTGATGAAGAGTTAGTGGCAAAGAACGCCTTAACCCAAGCAAAACAATGCTTAGGCAAAGCAGCACCCGAATGGCTATTTAAGCAATGTGGGAAAACTTAGGGGCTTGAGCGCCAGTATTATGAGTTGTGACCATGATGAACGTCCGCTCTCATGTCATCGTTGATGCTGCGATAAGCCGGTATCGCCGAGGTGAAATTCCTCTAGCGATGCCTTTCATCAACGCTCTGCCAGACAACTCAGTGACGTTACTGGATAAAGGTTTTTCTGGAGGAGATTTATCTATCCTCTTTATAGACAAACGCCCTAAGCCTAATCGGCCTAGGGCGGTAAAAATATCAAAGACCCGCTATCCGGTTAATCGCAACGCAGCACCGTTTAAGTGAACTACACCCCGCAAGTGCGGGGTGTTTTTATGTTCGATAAAGCACCTTAACTACGTGCCATCCGAATTTGGTTTTTACTAAATGAGGAACGAGCGTTTCACCTTGAAAACACACTTTATCGAATTGCGGAACCATTTGCCCTCGGCGAAACTCTCCCAAATCCCCACCTTTTTTGCCTGATGGACAAGTGGAATACTTCTTCGCCAATGTCTGAAACTTAGCGCCTTTCTTCAGCTGTTTGATAATGTCTTCAGCCTGTTCTTTATGCTTGACCAAAATGTGTAAAGCAGCTGCTGTATTTGCCATGTAAAACTCTTAACCTATTGGGCTTAACTATAAGGGCATATTTTAACGATTTACGGCAAGATCACCATCTCTCAGGAAAATATCCATAAAAATTATCAAAGAGTCTGGGTTAATTGACCTATCTTAATTGAATAGCTCCACAGATCAGTTAACATCACATTTATAAAGTATCATATTTGAGAAACGTCCGTTATGGCAAAAACAATCAGTAAAGCAAATCAGTCTCAAGGCATGTTGATGTTCACTCTGACTAAAAGTGAACAACTTTTTGCGATTGGCACACTAAAGGTTCGTGAGATTGTCCCGTATCAACCGACAACTCAAATTCCCTACTCGCACCACCATGTGATTGGTACTGTCACGATTCGAGATAAAACCATTCCAGTGATTAACATGCCTGCGGCTATTGGCTTCAGACCTATACAACCGGAAGAGTATGACTCTTGTTATTTGATTGTGACAGATTGCCTAAGGACTATCGTTGCCTTTATGGTGCGTTCAATTGAAAAAATCATTGAATGTGATTGGCGCTCCATCGAACCATCACCCCAATCTGCAGGCCGAAACGTCTTTGTAACAGGTATCACTCGTTTTGAAGATCAGATCGTTCAGATGCTCGATGTCGAACTGCTTCTATCGAAAATCTACCCACAGTACGAATCCACAAAGATTCCAATGTTGACGGATATTGAACGTGAACGACTCAAAGCATTAAATATTTTGCTTGTCGATGACTCCTCTATTGCAAGAAAACAACTCGCTGATGCTCTTGATAGCATTAATATTTCCTATCAAATACGAAACAATGGCATTGAAGCACTTGAACTGATGAAAGAGGAAGCAGAACGTGGGCAGCCTATTCAGCTATTAGTGAGCGATATTGAAATGCCGGGACTAGACGGTTACGAGTTGGCCTTTGAAACCCAAAGTGAGCAGCAACTGAGTAACACTTACATCATTCTTCACACCTCACTATCGAGCGAGATCTGTGTGGACAGAGCACGCCAAGTCGGCGCACATGAAGCCCTTGAAAAGTTTAATGCTGGGGATTTAATCAAAGCTATGCTGAGAGGTGCTGCCAAGCTTGAGTCCGGAAACCCAACAGAGCGAATTGAAGTAGAAGTTTAACCTACTGGAAGTTTAGGTTTGATGAGTTTCACTGAATTCGACTTATCAAACCTATTAAATATTCGAATTTTATTGCCATTAACTCAAGCATCTCAGAAACAAATCCGCTAATCTTAAGTTAATTGGTAGTTAACGCAGAATGCTAATAAACAGATGACCGACGATTTTAAAAAATCAACCGCTAATTTAAAAAAAGCTGTCCCACTCATGATGCAAAATCACGTAGCCGCAACACCTGCTAACTACGCGCTATGGTACACCTACGTCGAAAATGCCATTCCTCAGATGAACCGTGAGCTTGAAACCATCATCGAGAATTACGGTGTATGCCCCCCCGCAGCTGGTGAAATGCTCTACAACAATTATGTTGCGAGTAGAGCGGAAACAGACATAAACGACTTGCGTGCGAACATTGAAGTGCTGGTGAGTCAAGTCGCATCCTCCATGACGGATACTCTCGCGGATACCTCTCACTTTTCTCAGGTAATCGATAAAAGCTTTGAGAACCTAGAAAAAGTCGATGACGAAGCGATGTCCATTGATGAAGTGATGAAAGTAATTCGTCAACTGGTTGCGGAATCTAAAGATATTCGCCATTCGACAAACTTTCTTAACAACCAACTTGAAACAGCAACCAAAGAAATAAAGAACCTAAAAACTCAGCTAGCCGAAGTCCAACAGGATGCTCTGTTTGATGGATTAACCAGTTTGTACAATCGTCGTGCCTTCGATAATGATTTAGATACTCTCTGTCGCTCAGAGCAAAAAATTTGTTTAATTCTGACTGATATCGACCACTTCAAAAATTACAACGATACTTACGGCCATCTTTTTGGCGATGCGGTTATCAAAGGCATCGCCAAACGCCTTCAGATCAGCAGTCGGGATGGTATTCATGCTTACCGATTTGGCGGCGAAGAATTTGCTTTGATTATGCCAAATAAACAACTAAGAATTGCTCGCCAATTTGCAGAGAGTTTACGGCGCTCAATCGAAAAATTATCAGTGAAAGACCGTCGTTCTGGCAAGCAGGTAGGAAATATCACCGCATCCTTTGGTGTTGCTGAATTACAGCCCGGTGAAATGCCACACTCAATCATCGAGCGAGCGGACAAACTTCTTTATGAAGCGAAGCAGCTCGGCCGCAACCGAGTAATGCCAATTTAACTTTCTGAACCACGTAAAAAAGGAGCCCCATTAAATCAAGGGCTCCTTTTGGGTTGGGATGAATTTATCCATCGGAAGTGATCGCTTGAATCAACTCTTTTTGCACAGTATCCGCTTTGTCATTATCAATCTGGCAAGTTCCAGCGGCCTTATGTCCACCCCCGCCATACTTAAGCATTAGCTCACCCACATTCGTTTTTGAGCTTCGGTCAAATATCGATTTACCCGTAGCAAATACAATATTCTGTTTTTGAAATCCCCACATTTTATGAATTGAGATATTACACTGAGGGTATAAGGCATATATCATGAATCGATTACCAGCGAAGATTGTTTCTTCTCCAGTAAGATCGAGAAACACTAAATTGTCATACACTGTGGCACAACGCTGGATCTGCTCTTTGAATAAGTTCTCGTGCTCTTTATAAAGATCAATACGTTCTTTGACATCAGGATGCGCAAGGATTTCTTCTATCGAGTGAGAAGTACAATACTCAATCAAATCCATCATCAGGTTGTAGTTTGAAATTCTGAAATTTCTAAAGCGCCCTAAACCTGTTCTAGCATCCATCAAAAAATTAAGTAGATTCCAACCTGTTGAGTCGAGAACTTCATCTCGGCTAAACTGCGCCGAATCGCCTTTATCAACCGCCTCCATCATTGCTAGCCAGTCAGAGGGAAAAGTCTCTTCTCCACCATAGTACTCCCATACAACACGAGCCGCTGAGGGGGCATCTGGGTCAATAATATGATTTGTTCGCTCTCCTTGATTGCGAATCATTTCCGACAGGTGATGGTCAAACACAAGATGAGCCTGCTCAACATAGGGGAGATTCGTGACAATATCTTTAGGGGTAATATCTATAATGCCATCTTGCATGTCTTTTGGATGAACAAACTTAATATCATCAATAAGGTCAAGTTGCTTAAGAAGTACGGCACACACTAGTCCATCAAAATCACTTCGTGTCACTAAACGATGTTTCTGTTTCGACATCTTAATATCCTTATCTTTTAACAGCACAAAGTACTTCATCTGAATAACTGGTACTGTTACTTCAACAGTCGTTTCATAGATAGGCGCTATGAGTACATTTTTAATTTTAGACACCTTCGATCTTTTAACAAACTTAAGGCAATGTTTTTTATCTACTCTTCTAAACTAAATGCGCCACTAATTGATTATGATGGGAAAATAAAATGAAGGAAGTCACTTGGGGTCTGATATTAACCGCTATCATCACACTTGCAGGTTGTGCTGCTGAACCGGACAAATATGAGGTAAAAGGTTACACCTCTATCGCTAACCCTGCGTCAGTCTACTGCGTTCAGCAAGGTGGAAAGCTGGAAACAGTGAGCGAAAATGAACAACGTATCACGTATTGTGTCCTTAGCTCAGAGAAGCGAGTCGAGGAATGGGAATACTATCGCCAGAACCATCATTCACCTGCATCTTGATTCTCTAAGTTGACTTCATGGCGGCCATTTCTGGGTCCAAATGCCTATTTAACCAAGTAAGGTTATGATGAAAACGAGCCAATGATGAACGTAATGTTGCTCCATCCACGTCGGAGGTTGTACTGAGTACAATCTCTTTCAAGATAGTTAACTTTTCCTGCACCTCGCCTGAAAGTTTAAGTGCATCTAACTGCGAAAGTGAGCGAAGCGCTAACTCCGCCGGTACACACCGAACTCCTTCTAGAGGTCTTTGAAAAGCATTGTCGGTCGCCCCCTCTAAATACACTCGATAGGTCGTCAGTTCATCGACCAGTAGAAATGCTTCAGCATTACCTTCTCGGTGCGGGTACTCGACACTGCAATGGTGACGAATATCCATATCTATCTTTATGTCCAATCCCGCACTATTGCAGCGCAGTTTAAGTGCGCGAAGTAGCCCTTGCTCATCCATCAATTGCTGAACTTCGAAGATACGCTTCAAATGATAATCGTTAGATACCAAGGTAATGTTGATTGGCTGACGATTCAGCCCCATTTGCTGTAGTTTCAGCGCGACATTGTGAATATTTTGTACTGTGTTTTGCGATTCACTTTCCAAAATAATATGGCTTTCTTTCAGACGAACCTGAGATGCGCTTTGGTTAAAATACTCCCTCATTGCCACAGCTTCAGAAACGGTTTGCCCTGGGGTTACACCACCACAAAATACTAAGGCAGTTTCGTCAGCGTTAAGAGAACTGAGTAATGCGGGCAATGCTTCAACACGAGAGCGGCCTTCTTTTGTTAGTGTGTCGTCCACCAGCCGCTTACCAAGAACAATAACCACATTACGAATGTTCATTATTTACTCACTTCTCAATTATTAATACTAACTTGCCGAAGTCCTGTACAAACATCTTCTTTATAGATAGCGTTAGCAAGGTTAATGTTTTGTTAACTATATTTAAGTAGAGTCTGACCAACAGGCCATATCACAGGAAGTTAGTTTATGCTGTCGATTTTCGATATTTTCAAAGTCGGAGTTGGGCCATCCAGTTCCCACACCAACGGGCCAATGCTGGCCGGTTATCATTTCACGCGCTTGCTCAGTGATTCCTTATCCAAAGTGGATCGGATACAGGTTGATTTGTATGGCTCGCTATCCTTAACCGGCATAGGTCACCATACGGATCGTGCAGTGATCTTAGGACTTATGGGTAATAGGCCTGACACAATAAAAATTACCAGTGCCAAGCAAGCTTTACAACAGACACTGGATAATGAGTCGTTGCTGCTGGCAGGCGCTCATACCTTAGCATTCTGCTATGAGAGTGACATTATATTTCACAGCGACAATCTACCGTTACATGAAAATGGCATGACAATTACCGCCTATGATAGCTTTGGGGCACAGCTCGCATTTGAAACTTACTATTCTATCGGAGGTGGGTTTATTGCCACAGCCGCCGAGTTGGAAAATGGTAGCAGTGAGCAGCCCGTCGATGTGCCCTATCCATTTACTTCTGCAGACGAAATGCTAAACATGGCAGAAGAGAACGGCTTCAGCCTTGGCGGCATGATTTTACAAAACGAGGTCTGCTTCTTTGACAGTGATGAAATCGATCGTAAAGCAGAACAGATCTGGAAAGTAATGACCCTTTGCATGCAACGTGGCTTTGACACAGAAGGCATTTTGGAAGGAGGACTTAATGTCACACGACGTGCACCTAACTTATTGAAAAAGCTTGAAGCTAACGAAGCGATTGAAAATGATCCTATGGAAATCATGGACTGGATTAACCTCTTCGCCTTCGCTGTCAGTGAAGAGAACGCGGCAGGTGGCCAAGTAGTTACCTCTCCAACGAATGGCGCGGCAGGGGTTATTCCCGCTGTACTCATGTATTACCATCGCTTTATTAAAGAACTCGACCTTAAACAAATCAAAGACTTTTTAGCTGTTGCTGGCGCAATTGGTATTTTGTACAAAACAAATGCGTCGATATCTGGCGCTGAAGTAGGCTGTCAGGGCGAAGTCGGTGTTTCGTCATCAATGGCCGCAGCTGGCTTAACCGCACTCAGAGGTGGCAGTAACGAACAGATCTGTATCGCTGCTGAGATTGCAATGGAGCATTCGTTAGGCATGACTTGTGATCCCATTGGTGGGCTTGTTCAAGTGCCATGTATCGAACGTAATGCAATGGGGGCGATGAAGGCCATCAATGCCTCACGAATGGCACTAAAAAGAACTAGCAAATGTCTTATTTCTTTAGATAAAGTTATCGCAACTATGTATCAAACAGGTAAAGACATGAATAAAAAATACCGTGAAACATCTCTTGGCGGGCTGGCGGTCATTCACATGGCTCCACCCTGTGAATAATCCAAGCTGCTTGTTATCCAATTGGAAAATTGGGTAGCAAGCGGATTACTCGGGTCGTGTTGAAGTAAATAGTGCCCATCTCGACTGGGCACTATTTTATCACTGATTCTCACTAAACTGCCCTGAATAAGATGCTCCTCTACTAGTAGCTCTTTGACCAGCAAAATACCTAGCCCTGATACTGCCGCTTCAATTGAGAGAAGCGAATGATCAAATTGTATTGCAGGCTCCACAATACGACCTGTGAAATGATGATAATCAAACCAGTACTGCCAGTTTTCCTGATAACCCGTAGTGGCTATTTTCTCACTATTCGCTAGCTCATCTAGTGTCTGTATGGAGTTGGATACCACCAATCTTGGTGCTGCAACCAGTACCCAGTTTTCTTTTGTTAAAGCAATGACATCTCCCTCACCCATGGGCTTCGGGCCATTAATGATTTCAATATCCGCAACTTTACTGCCATTGGGATAAGCATTTGACGAAGTAGATATCTTTAGCTCGATATTCGGGTGGTCACGGCGAAAGTCTTCAAGGCGGGGGATTAACCACTGAAAGCAAAAACTTTGCGCAATACTCAAGTTCAACCTATAACGCTTTTTCCGTTGAAACAGCTGCTCTGTTCCAACAGAGAGTGACTCAAACATTTGAGTCAGCAAAGGTAAGTAATACTGCGCGTCTTCAGTTAGTTGGAGCTTCGACCCTCTACGTTCAAATAAAGTAGCCTCTAGATAGCTTTCAAGCTGTTTAACGTGTTGACTCACTGCGGCACGAGTGACATTGAGCTCATCCGCCGCCTTGGTCAAACTTTGTAATCGGGCAGCGGATTCAAAAGCTTTTAAAGCATTAAGAGGAGGTATAAAACGCATAGATTGGCAAGTTAATGTCAAAGCGACAAGCATGGCAATTCTGTGTGACAGAGATATTACTTCACCTTGTCTGCTTTACCGGCGGCACCAGCAAGCTTTGATAGCCATTTATCCCAGAACATTGGTGATTGCTCGTTATCTTCCGCTTCTTCTTTTCGTCTCACTGCATTTCTGACTAACATTGCACCTATCCAACGAATAGGTTCCGAAGGGAACAGACCAAGTGGCCCTTGCGCTAAACCACTTCGTGTCCAATCATTGTTTTCTCCAAGTACAAGCGAAGATAAAATTTTGCCTCCTATCCGAGTTTGAGCAACACCGTTACCGGAATAGCCAAAACCGTAGAAGATGTTTGCTTGACCTTCTAATCGACCAAAGAAAGGTAAACCTGTCACAGACCGATCAGATCCCCCCGTCCAGTTATACGCGAACTTAACCCCTTTGAACTGGGGAAATAACCGAGCGAATGATCGTGTCAATAAAGGCAAATATCGAGTTGGTTGATTGAACATCTTATCCACTTGATTGGCATAAGAAAAACGATTCCCCCCCTTGCCTAGCATCAACCTCCCTTCTTGGGCATCACGATAGTAATGGACGAAAATACGTGAATCGACCACCGCAGCCCCTCTGTCAATTCCACATTCATTAAGTTGCGATTCGATAGGGCCCGTAATGACCATGTCAGAGGAAACCACGACAATACTGCGTTTCAACTGTTTAAAGTGCTTAACCATCCAAGCATTAAGCCCTAATACCACTTTATCTGCTGTGATAGTCCCATTAGGCGTCTCTATCAGGGCTGGATGACCAAAATTAAGTACTTTCATGGGTGTATTTTCAAAGACTTGGACCCCCTTTTCTATCGCGACTCGCCTTAGTCCCCTTACCAACAAAGCTGGTTGCACACTGCCAGCAGCAGGTGAATAGAAGCCTTCCAAGTGTCGATGTGAGCCCGCTAATCGCGCAATATCTTCAGGACAACATGACTGCCAGCTATTGATATTTAATCGGCTCAACTCTTCCACTATGGGACTCATCGAGTTTTTTTGAGCAGTATTGGTTGCCGTGTAGTAAGCACCATGACGACGAAGCTCGGCATCAATATGATGTTGATGGCAAAACGCTTCAATCTCATATATCGCTGCTTCGGATTCTTTGACCAACCTTTTAGCTTCATCCTCCCCAAACAACCGCTTCATCGTTGGGAATTTCGTTGACCAAGTCAACATACAGCCGCCATTCGCGCCTGAAGCTCCACTACCGCATAGACCTTTGTCAATCACTGCAATAGATAATTTAGGCTGCTGCTCTTTAAGCATGATGGCCGTCCAAAGGCCTGTATAACCACCACCAACAATAGCAACATCCACTTGAATATCATCCATTAAGGTAGTGGTATTCAGCGGCTGTTCTCGCTCCAAAGCTTGCTTAAACCAAAATGAGGGATGTTGTGACATGATTGAATACCTGTTGTTTTCGATATTCAAAATGTAATCGGATCCGTTTGATGTACATAGCGAGGATATCTGACGCTTAGCGTCAACATAACTAACGCAATGAAAAAAGCGCAGACTATGCTGCGCTTCTTGTACTTGGGCTCACTCTGGTTATATTTTATCTGACACCGCCAGAATTGCAGACAAGGTGTCCTCACCGAATTTCACACTTCTTTCCGGCGACCAGCCATAAAGCGGATCTGGATAATCATTATTGTCCTTAAACGGCATTTCAACAGTGTAAGACAAGCACTTAAATTGATCCGCTACCCAGTTAGAGCCGACTGTTAGATTAGCCTTGCCTGGTTCATCTTTGTCATAACCAAACTCATCTTGGAACTCAGGTGTCACTGTGTGTAGCGCCTGTTTAAATGCAACTTCCAGTGAAGCCAGTCGCTCGTCATAAGAAGGGATGCCCTCTGAACCAGCAACAAAGTTGTAAGGAATAGCTTCATCACCGTGTATATCAAGGAACATATCCACGCCAATTTCAAGCATCTTATCTCTTACAAGAAAGACTTCAGGGCTCTTCTCCATACTTGGAGATTGCCATTCACGATTCAGGTTTACACCCACCGCATTGCAGCGTAAATGCCCGCGAATACTACCATCAGGGTTCATATTTGGCACAACGTACAGAACCGCTTTTTCCAGCAAAGCACGCGCTGCCGTATCTTCTTCATCAATAAGGCGTTGGATCATACCCTCCATAAACCATTCAGCCATGGTTTCACCTGGGTGCTGCCTCGCAATCACCCATATCTTTTTCTTACCATCACTAGGCTCACCAAAAGTCAGCAAACTCATATCATTACCATCAAGAGTATGACCTAATGTTTCTAATTTGCAGTGATGGGTACTTTGGGCAGCATGCAGTAAATCTTGATGGCGATCGTAGCTATAAGGTGCAAAGTAGGCAAAATAGACAGATCCGTGCTCCGGAATCAGCGTAAAGCTCAGCGTATCACCATCAAATTCTGCTGGAATACGAAACCACTCTTCTCGGTCATACGACGCAACAACATCATAGTCTTTCCAACCTTCTGGATAAGCGGAGTTTTTCAGGTCAACAATCTGAATCGAGTGTGACTGCTCTGCTTCGGTTTCCAAACGAAAATGGAACCACTGATAAAACTCAGACTGATTATCATTAGGAATCTTAAGCTGAATTACGTCTTTATTATCCGCGTTGACGACTTCAATACTACCACTTTCGAAATTGCTGAAGATCTTCATTGAGTTACTTTCCTTATCAATAAAAACAACTTTATAAACAGGCTAACACAAAGGTTAGTACGCAAAAATGAAATTGCAGACTCCTGACAAAAGGCTTGCAAATCGTGCTTATCCAGCGCAAACGTTTTAGATCAATTTCATTATAAAAAGTTATGCGAAATTTAGAAAAAATCGTGCATGAATTATGTTTTCTGCGATAATTGTTTCAATTTATAACAAACCACAAATGATATAATTATCAGACATTAATTCTATATCACACAATTATGCGAGACTATTATGTGGAATAAACTCAATAAATCAATGATGTTCTGCCAAGCAATGTTTGGCTTATCATTCTACGGTGTGATGGTTATCCTGACCCGATTCTTCTTAGAAGATCTAGGGTACAGTGAAGCCGACACCATGATGGTTGTCGGGGCTTTCTCTTCTATTGGCCCACTTTTCGCCATTGCGGGTGGGTTCATAGCGGATAAATTCCTCGGCGCCTATCGTTCGTTGACCATTGCTTACGGTACATTCGCAATAGGATACACCTTACTCGTTTTAGGTGCTTCCACCACGAATGTTCCGATGAGCTTAATCGGTATTGCCTTGGCTAGCTATGCCCGTGGGTTGATGTCTCCTTCTTATCCCAGTCTTTACAAGCGCACTTTTTCAACAGAAGAAGACTTCGAAAACGGCTACCCAGTCAACTATTCTGTTAACAATGTAGGCGCTCTGCTCGGTCAATATCTATTCCCTATGTTTGTGTTAGCGATAGGTTTCCACGGTAGCTTTATGCTCTCAGCAGTAATGGCTGGCTTTGCTTTTATCATTTTAGTTATCTTCAACAAACAATTAGTTGGCGTGGGTGCCGATATTGACCAGACCCCTGTCAGCATAAAAAATTGGCTCTCTTTCTTTGCGTTATCTGCCGCGATGGTTGGCTTGGTGTTTTTCATGTTCTCGAACATGGCTGTCGGTAAAAACATCGTTTACGCCATTGGCGCAGCCGCGATTCTGTACTTCATTACTCTCATGATTAAGTCTGGCAAGTCGGACGCACTGAAAATGGGCACGATTCTGATCATGACAGTGCTGACAACCTGCTTCTTTGTTTACTATGGCCAGATGATGACATCGATGACGATGGTCACCATCAATACGATGCGTGGTGATTTGTTCAATATCATCCCTATTGCCCCTGAAGCCTCAATGGCAATGAACCCGCTTTGGTGTATCGTCGCAGGCCCGGTGATTGCCATGACATTCTCTTCACTCGAGAAAAAAGGGGTTAACTTCTCTACCGCGACAAAGATTGGTTTTGCCTTTATCTTCACTGCTATTGCCTTTGGTATCTTAACGATGGCGGTAATGAATGTCGGTGAAGACGTAGTAATCCGCCCTGAAATCTTCCTGGCAATTCACTTCTTCCAAGCGTTTGCAGAAGTTATCGTCGGTAGCTTAGTCGTTGCCTTTATTCTATCGGTGGCTCCTAAGCATATTGAAGGCTTCTCGGTGTCTTTGTTTTCCGTCGCAATGGCACTGAGTGGAATTGTTGGTGCGGTTTTCTCTACTTCTATAGCGCTCGAAAAAGGCCAAGAACTGACCCAAGAGATTGTTCAAACGGTTTACGGTGATTACTTCCAACTGCTGACTGTATTAGCTGTCTTAATGGTCGTCATCGCACTAGTCTCTTCATTCATTATTCGCAAGATGCTCGATGCGGCGCATGCTGACGAGCAACCCACAATGGTGGAAGTGGAAAGCTAATAACCCAGAAATACATATAAAAAGCCCCAGCGAGGAAATCATTGGGGCTTTTACTCGCTGCAGGCTAGAGGTTTAACTCTCATCGATTTTCGTCGTAAAGAGAATAATACAAAGCATGTTGGTTAGCGCAATTAGGCTACCGTCAAAACCAATCCAACTAAAATCAATGTTGTTCCTATCAGTCGGGTCATTAAGAATTTTTCTGATAGCCAAATGATCCCAAAAACCATACCGAACACAATACTCAGTTGACGCAAGGCAACAACATAACTGACGTTTTCTGTCATTGTCATGGCATATAGCACTAACCCATAAGTTGTTGACATCATTGTGCCAGCTAATGCTGAAGGCTTTTTAATCGCCCAAGCCTGTTTAAAATCGTCACCTCTTCGTGCAATAAGCAAATAGAGGGTGATGCAAAGAGCAATAGACCAAAACTGTATACCAAGATAGAAAATAGCAGAACTTCTGTCACTAACCACGTTTTGAAATGTACTGGCTAAAAGCAGCAAGGCTTCTTTATCAAGAATGGAATAACCTGTAGTTCCAAAAGCGGCAATCAATGCCCATAGAACCCCCACGTTGAGATAATCTCTAATATTGAACTGACTAAATGACTCTAAAGGCACAAATAAACAGCCAAGAGTGATCAACGTAAAGCCAATCCAGCTGTTGATGCTCAGCTCATAGCCCAATACAACGGTTACTACTCCAACCATCAAAACAGGCAGTGCTCGTGCGATAGGATAAATCACGCCGATATCCGCCTGCTTGTAAGCAAAACCAAGTCCCAGCAGATAAATCATCTGCGCAATACCGCTGACAATCAGGATTAGCCAAAACGTCGTCGGAAAGAAAGTCATATCAACTTGGTTAAGATACCAAATCACATAAGGAGTCAGTAGTATTGCGGCGGCTGAACTACTGGCGAGAAAAAATGCGGGCCCTGAAGCCTTGTTGCTTTTACTAAGCAGATTCCAACCAGCGTGAAGGAAAGCGGAGATCACGACCAGTGTGATGGCCCAAAGTGACATAGAAAATCCTTGTGAAAAAAGCTTCCTGTCGGAAGCCCATCCATAGTAAAGAGCAGGTTAACGGTTTAGTTCAGCAAGGGATTCAATACTGATAGCATCATGACGCCAGTATTCAATGTCACAATCAATAAGCTCTCCATGCTGGTTGTAGTTAATACGCTCAACCACCATTGCAGGCGTACCTGAGGTCGCTCTCAATGCTTGTGCGGTATCGCCAAGCAAACTGCTGGTACTGATTCGGTATCTGATCTTTTGATACACCATGCCAAAGTGATCACGATAAATATCCGTGAGTGACTGAGACAAGTCAAAATCGAGTAGGTTCGGAAACCATTCAGGGCGAATGTAGTTAGTCACAAACACGACTGGGCGACCTTCTAAGTAACGCACTCTATCTACCTTGTATACATCGGAAAAAGGCTGAAGCCCAAGTAAACTCGCTGCCTGCTTATTAGCCAATATGCCTTTGGCGGCAACCAGCTCCGTCAGAGGTGTTCGCTTCTGTGATAAGGCCATATTAGTAAAGTTCAGTGTTTGCGTCGGATCGTATCTAAGTGGCTCTGGAGATATAAACCAACCTCGACGATCTTCTCGGTAAATACGACCTTCTGATTCCAGTAGTGACAGCGCCTCGCGTAAAGTCACACGGGTTGTATCAAAGGATTCTGCTAACTTGCGCTCTGCAGGTAATTTTTGTCTAGGTGACAAAAGACCTGATTCTATTTGTTCAACAATGGAATCTTTAATTTTTACGTACTGCACTCGTTGTCCTTACCTTCTGCGCCACGCTTGCGTTCTATTTTCCAACCATTTCCCTAACGTCATGTGCACCAATTTTGCCACAGCAGCAGAAATCATAATCATGACTGCCATCGCAGCAGCTGCGCCTGTTTGCCCAGCATCATCCATATTTAGTACAGATACTGAAGCAGGAATGGTTTCAGTTGAATAAATGAATACTACCGCAGAAGTGGTCGTTAATGCATTAATAAACAGATAGGTAGCGATATCTAACGTTGCAGGAACACACACTGGCAAAGTCACTTTGAAGAACAATTTGTACTGAGGCAGCTTCACCGAGGCCGCCGTGGCTTCAATCTCTGCAGGGATTTGCTTTAGTGCCGTCAAGGCAGTCATATGCCCAACCGTGTAGTAATGCACAACCGTATTAATCACCAAAAATGCCATCGTACCGTAAAGGAAACTCAAAGGATTGTTGGCGTCATTAAAATAGAATATGTAACCCAAGCCGAGCACCATACCAGGAACCGCCATAGGCACCACACTTAACATTTGCATTGCCTGCCGAATAGGTGCAAACGCTCGCCCTTTTTCGATGCAGTAAG
Organism: Vibrio sp. Isolate23; assembly: GCF_022398095.1. Classification (NCBI taxonomy): domain Bacteria; kingdom Pseudomonadati; phylum Pseudomonadota; class Gammaproteobacteria; order Vibrionales; family Vibrionaceae; genus Vibrio; species Vibrio sp. Isolate23. The sequence continues at coordinate 1,437,998 of NZ_JAKEUV010000001.1, read as the reverse complement.
CTCCGACAAAAATCAGTGCAGTACCAATAATCGCAGCCCATGTAGCCAAAGACAATGAATTAAAATAAGGTTGCCAGCCGTAAGTACTCATCTCGGCAAAATTATAGTTATTTAACGTCAATGCTTTATTCCATGGCCAGAAGGTAACCAATGATCCATACACCGCCATACCAAGCACGGCAAGCACAGCTAATGAAATGACTGAGCAATAAACAAAACAAGCGCCATCGCGCAGAGTGTTTGGCTCCGGCTGATAAGGCACGGAGCGAGTATCAAACAAACTCTTTTGCTTCTTCTGTACCCAACGGTCAGCAACAAACGCTAATAAAGCAGGGATTAACAACAAGATGCTGGTCACCGCCCCCATCGAAAAGTTCTGCTGTCCTACCACTTGCTTAAAAATATCAGTCGCAAGGACGTTGTAACTCCCTCCAATGACTTTCGGCACACCGAAATCGCAAACCACCAAAGTAAATACAACGATAAGCGTGCTTATCAAACCATATTTGGCAGCAGGTAATGTCACCACAAAAAAAGTTTTGAGTGGCGATGTTTTAAGCGCCCGCGCGGCTTCATAAAGACGCGCGTCAGACGTTCTGAGTGAGGTGGTTAATATCATCAGCGCATGAGGAAACGTCCAGAAGATCAAGCCTAGAGAGATACCAATCAAACCATAAACCGAGTGCCCACCGAGGATTTCTTTGGCAATACCTTGATTACCAAACAAGAAGATCAAACTAATTGCAGGTAATAACGACGGAGCAAGAATCGGCGCCGCCCCCAACACATGAAACATGGCTTTAAATGGCATACAGGAGCGTGTCAACGCATAGGCATAGCCAAATGCCAATACCCCGACAACGCCAGTCACCAGAATGCCGACTGTGAACGTATTACCCAAAGACTGCCACAAACTTGCTTGGGAAAAATAATTAGCAAAATTGGCTAAACCAACAAACTCCCCTTCCGCACCTTGAACGCTTTTTTCCAGCATTGCCCACAAGGGCATGACGATAAAGAGCACCAATAGTGTGAAAAGAAAAGCAAGTAAACCAAATAAGACGATATTGTCGCGGCTTACTCGTTTTAACAGGCCAGCGGGCCGAGCTTTAAGGGCATTCATCGTCGGGCTATTCATTGTGTTACTTTCCATTAATCTATCCCTAAGCCGCAATCGCTTTATCACCCGTAGGGCTCATCACTGGGTAGGCTCTTGCCCCATGCTCAGCAAATTGAATGTAGCGAATATCACCAATTCGAAGTTTCATGTTTTGCGCTTGCTCCCCAGACACATCAATAAAGATGGGCTGTGCATGTTTGTCATGCTGCAACTCACACTCATATCGCCAGAAAGCTCCTAGAAATTCATAGGTACGAATACGCACCGGCAACGCATTTTTAACCTCATCAGAGAAGCGAATATTCTCTGGACGGATAGCTAAATCAAAGTGATCACCACGAACCAAATCACGATTTTCCAATATCGGCGCTTCAATCAATGACTCTGCAATTCTAAGCTGGCTGTCAGTTGCAACGGAGGCGTTGATAAAGTTCATGCTACCAACAAACTCCGCGACAAATCTGGTGGCTGGCTGTTGATAGATCTCTTGTGGCGTTCCAACTTGTTCAATAACACCATGATTCATAACAACAATACGATCAGCCATGGTTAACGCCTCATCCTGATCATGGGTCACCATAATCGTGGTAATTCCCAGCTTCCGTTGGAGCTTGCAAATCTCATCGCGAAGGTGCACTCGAACCTTAGCATCCAAAGCTGATAAAGGTTCATCAAGAAGCAGCAATCCTGGAGATAAAGCCAATGCACGAGCAAGCGCAACACGCTGCTGCTGCCCTCCAGAAAGTTGGTTTGGGTACTTTTGTCCTGATGTTGCTAACCCTATCATATCAAGCCAGCAATCCACTTTTTCTAAGGCTTCCTGATTCGTCATCCCCTGGTTCTTCAAACCTATGGCAATATTTTCTTGGACGGTTAAATTGGGGAATAAGGCATAGGATTGGAAAACGATACCAAAGTCGCGCTTCTCTGGGGGGAGAAAAGTCGTCTCCTCACCATGTTGAGATATGGAGCCAGAAGTCGGTAAATCGAGACCAGCAATGGCTCTTAGTAAGGTCGTTTTTCCACAACCGGATGGCCCAAGGAAACAAACAAACTCACCTTTTTCAATGGATAGCGAAATTTGTTTTAGTGCTGTGAACTGTCCGAATTGCTTCACAACATTTTCAATCTGTAGATAAGGTTGGTTAGTTGGCATAACACACACTCCAAATGGTATATACCAACTGTAAATCTGGTTTATTTCAGGCACATTACAAATTTATAGAGCAAAGATGACAAAAAAATGAATAAGAGATTCATATATCCAACACCACTAGTGCTATTGGATACCAGCCTCTTGTGTAACTCTTTATCTGCTCACACCAATATTGATAAAAATACCTTTAGCTCATTAGAAAACAAAAGGGAGAACCTAAGTTCTCCCTATGGATTAACCAAATTGTGTATCACTGATTACGATTTTGGCTCAGACTTTGCGTCAAATTTCGCAGACCAAGTAGCCAAGATATCAGCTCGCTTGCTACCCATTTGCGCAAAATCCATCTCCGCCATATTTTCTTGTACATTCGGGAAGTTGGACACTGTTGCTTTCACTTCTTTATGACCAACCACTGGGTACATTTCTACGTACAGTTCATTAGCACTCTTAGAAATGGACCAGTCAACCACACGTTTCGCTGCGTCAGACTCTTTTACCAAACCAACCGCTTCTGATTCCCAACCAATACCTTTAGGCGTAATCACCGCAAGTGGCGCACCTTGAGTTTTCAGCTTAGCGCCGCGACTTGCCATTGAGATACCAATCGCCACTTCTCCCATACCTGCTTGAACACAAGGTTTAGAGCCTGAATGCGTGTAATGAGCAATATTTTTATCCAGTGCTTTCATGTAATTCCAGCCCTGGTCCTCACCCATGCTTTGAAGCCACGCTGACACCTGCATATATCCAGTACCAGATGACGCTGGGTTTGGCATTGCAATATGGCCTTTGTAAACCGGATCCGTCAGATCTTCCCATGACGATGGTTTAGGTAGGTTCAACTGTTTTGCCACAGCTTCATTGAAACAAACCGCATTGAAATATGCGTCATTACCGAACCAAGCTTGATTCGACTGCGGGTCGTTGAGGTTGGCATGTAGAGACTCAGCACCTTTTGGTGTATATGGCTTAAGCAAGCCTTGCTCTTTCAGCAATGCCATTGAAGAGCCCGCAAGGCCCCATACGACTTCCGCACGCGGGTTGTTTTTTTCAGCAAGGAGTTTTGCTGTCATTATACCCGTAGAGTCACGGACCCACTTAATTGTGATGTCTGGGTTTTCTTTTTCAAATGCCGATTTATATTTTGCAAGAATGTCAGTTTCAAAAGCGGTATAAACCGTCACTTCCTCAGCGGCCATCACATTGGTCGCTAGAACAGAGACAAGCGCAGCCAGCGATCCTTTCATCAAACGGTTCTTCATCATTTTCTCCAGTTAAGACTCTATCGTTTGAGACCAATTCACTTCCCTTTGGGCAAAATACATTGGTCTGTACCAGTTAATGACATACACCCTAAATTGGCTTTGTGACGATTCTATGAATAAAAAATGGCACTTTTTATAAACCTGTTCAAAAAATCCTCCTTCATCACGGACCTAATATTTTCGATATGAAAGTTTTATGAATTTCAGTTTTTGTCTATTTACTCATCGTTTCCTCGCTTGCTAGAGTAAGCTTAAATTCTGGTGTATACCAAAAACAAAATGGATATTAGGATGAATAACGAATACCTACTGCTTACTCCTGGACCTCTATCAACTTCTGCTACTGTTCGCCAAGCCATGCTCAAAGACTGGTGTACTTGGGATGATGATTACAACAGAGATATCGTCGAAGTGATTCGAGCGCAACTGGTGAAGTTAGCCACTCATCACAGCGGCTATACAAGCGTATTGATGCAAGGCAGTGGCACGGCGTCTGTCGAAGCAACAATAGGCAGCGTTATTAGCAAAAAAGGCAAGTTGCTGGTCATCGATAATGGCGCATATGGTGCTCGAATCGCACAAATCGCACAATATTTGGACATCCATTGCCATGTCGTTTCCCCTGGCGAAACATCACAGCCAAACTTGAACGAGGTGGAAACGGCATTGGCAACGGATCCCGATATCACACACGTTGCTGTCGTTCATTGTGAAACGACAACCGGCATGCTTAACCCAATTCAACCCCTGACTAAACTCGCGAAACAATATGGCAAAGTCGTCATCCTAGATGCAATGTCGAGTTTTGGGGGTATCCCAATGGATATTGGTGACATGGGTATCGACTTCATGATCAGCTCAGCCAATAAATGCATTCAAGGCGTACCTGGTTTTGGCTTTGTCATCGCTAAGAAGGAAGAGTTGGAAAAATGTCAGGGTCTTGCACGTTCTCTTAGCTTAGACCTCTATGACCAGTGGCACTGCATGGAAAAGAATCACGGTAAATGGCGTTTCACGTCACCAACTCATACTGTGCGTGCTTTCTACCAAGCTCTGCTAGAGCTGGAACAAGAAGGTGGTATCGAAGCGAGGCACCAGCGCTACCACACCAATCAGACCACGCTGGTCGCTGGTATGCGTTCTCTTGGTTTTGAGCCTTTGCTCAACGACGAGCTTCACTCTCCAATCATTACTTCCTTCTATTCACCCACCCACGAAGATTATCAGTTTAAGACCTTTTATGAACACCTTAAAGAACAAGGGTTTGTGATCTATCCAGGTAAAGTATCGGATGCAGATTGTTTCCGAATTGGCAACATCGGCGAAGTCTACCCACAAGACATTGAACGCCTGATTGGGGCGATAAAAAACGCTATGTACTGGCAAGAAACAGCAACGGTAGCTTAATGCCATGAGTCAATCAGTCAAACCCACTCACTTTCGTAGCGAAGGGGACGTGAACACCACCTCTGCACGACAAGCTTGGAGCGCTTCTTTGAAAGATGAGCAAACGCAAAGCTTACTTCAACGCGATAGTGATGTGTTCGTGCATCAGGCAATGTCGACCCCTTGTTTAGACGCGCTTGAAAGTGCTGAAGGCATTTATCTGCAAGACGCAACGGGCAAGAAATACATGGATTTCCATGGTAACAATGTCCACCAGTTAGGTTACGGCCACCCTCATATCATTAAAAAAGTCACGGAGCAAATAGCAAGCTTGCCATTTTCTCCTCGTCGATTCACCAATGAAACGGCCATCAAATGTGCAGAAAAGCTCACTCAAATCTGTGGCGGAGAGCTAAATCGAGTGCTCTTTGCCCCCGGTGGCACTTCGGCCATAGGAATGGCACTCAAATTAGCTCGCCATGTCACGGGAAACTTCAAGGTGGTATCACTTTGGGACTCGTTTCATGGAGCCTCGCTTGATGCCATTTCCGTTGGAGGCGAAGCTTGCTTCCGAGAAGGTATGGGGCCTTTAATGGCTGGTGTAGAACGCATTCCACCTGCTGTTTCTTATCGGGGGGCATTTCCCAATGCCTCTGATGATGTTCACTACGCCGATTATTTAGAGTATGTCATCGAGAAAGAAGGCGGTATTGGTGCATTTATTGCCGAGGCAGTACGAAACACCGATGTTCAAGTTCCGAGCCAAGCCTATTGGAAACGTGTACGTGAGATTTGTGATAAACACAATGTCATGTTGATCATCGACGATATTCCTAACGGTATGGGGCGTAGCGGTGAATGGTTTACTTATCAAGCTTACGATATTGAACCGGACATTTTATGTATTGGTAAAGGCTTTGGCGGAGGCCTGGTTCCAATTGCAGCTATGGTCACCAAAGACAAATACAACACCGCTGAGCAGATCTCTATGGGTCATTACACCCATGAGAAGAGTCCAATAGGTTGCGCCGCCGCTCTCGCGACCATGGAAGCTATTGAGCAAGAAGGTTTGCTGGAAAAAGTAAAAGACGATAGCAAATTTGTACGTAAAAAATTGCTGGAAATGAAAGAGAAATATCCAGTAATTGGAGACATTCGTGGCATTGGCCTGCTCTGGGGAATAGAGCTCGTTACCAACAAACAAACGAAACAGCGAGCATACGATGAAGCAGAGTCAGTACTTTACCAATGCCTCAACAATGGGCTGAGCTTTAAAGTCTCCCAAGGTAATGTGATTCAGTTGAGTCCTCCACTGATCATTTCACGCCAACAACTGACCGAAGCACTAGCGATCTTTGAAGAAGCAATCGCTAATGTGTGTAATGAATACAACTATTGATAACAAGGTATCAATTATGACTAATTCACCAATCCAAGCCGTTATCTTTGACTGGGCTGGGACTATAGTAGATTTTGGTTCATTTGCTCCAACCAGTATTTTCGTTGAAGCCTTCAAACAAGGTTTCGATTTCGACATAAACCTTGCAGAAGCCCGAGAGCCGATGGGACTGGGTAAATGGGATCACATCCAAGCGGTAGGCCAGCTACCATCTGTCGATAAACGCTGGAACGAACAATTTGGTCGTTCAATGAACAGTGACGATATTGATCGTATTTACGCAGCCTTTATGCCGCTGCAAAAAGCCAAAGTGGCCGTTCACGCAGAACCAATTCTCAATGCCATTGAAGTCGTCGATAATCTAAAAGCTCAAGGTATCAAAATTGGATCCTGTTCAGGTTACCCTCGTGAAGTCATGGATGTGCTTATTCCTGTCGCAGCCGACTATGGCTACAAACCAGACTATGTAGTAGCAACGGATGACCTTCCTCAAGGTGGTCGCCCTGCCCCCTACATGGCACTAAAAAATGTTATCGAACTCAGTGTGACGGATGTTAAGGCATGCATCAAAGTTGATGACGCTGCCCCAGGAATTGACGAAGGGCACAATGCGGGTATGTGGACTGTTGGATTGCTACTATCCGGTAATGAAGCCGGGTTAACTTTCGAAGAATATCAATCTGCAGATGAAGACACGTTGAATAAAGCACGTGAGAAGGCCAAAGCAAAACTCATCAAAAGCGCCCCTCATTACCTCATCGATACGATTTCTGAGCTACCAGACGTGATTAAAGATGTCGAGCGCCGATTAGCAGCTGGAGAGCGCCCATAAACGGTGACAGCTATAGTGAGTATCAGCCAGCTACCACAAAGTAGCTGGCTACTTTTTAAAACAAAAGCATCACTTGCAACTGAGACAAAAACTCTAAGGTTGTCATCATTCCCTCTTCTGTTAGCGTCCAGCAAAACAGAGTAAAGTTTGCTAGTAGTGTCACCCAAAATAGACTTTTAAAGCCTATATCACTGTATTTATGATGCAGAACAGACTGAGCCAACAACGCTCCGGGCCAGCCGCCAAAAACATTGATGATATGAAAAGTGACCGATGGTACTCGCCAACCACCAGTATGAAGCGCGTGTTTATCTAGTGCGTACACCATATATGCAATGGTACTTAGCGTAATGTAGAGCACAAAAGAAAGCGGTGGATAATCAAGGAGAAAAACACTCGCCACAAGAGTGCTGAAAAACCAAATGGCTATTGTAAGCGTAAAATTGAAGACTACCTGACGCTCTATATTAACAGCACATATACCTCCATGCGCATCCTTAGCTAAGCGAAATTGCACTCGTTCACTAATACGAGGAGGATGACCATACGCTTCCAAATCACATAGATGGAACTTAATCTGTGCTTCCTGATCATCAACCGAAATATATCCGTAGCCTTTACTATCATGCCACTCACTAATGGTGCCTTGAATAGCCATAATGATCCCTCTCTCCCTTGAGCGTCCTACTCAAGGATACCTAGCCCAACCAATCTATTGTTTATTTGCACTGCTACGAGTAGTTTAGCTCATAAACAACAAGTTGCTTAATAACATTATAATAATGCTTCAAGTAACCCCAGTTTGGACTCAACATCATTACTGACAGTTTCTGACACTCCACTGCCATACACTCACTTCGAACTTAAAACACAGTCGAAAGGAGTAACACAATGGAAAACGTTATTGAAATGGTTAGCTTTAAACTATTATCAGGTACAACACCGGAGGAATTGGTAGAAGCGGCCAATCAAAGCCAGAAGCTCGTCGCCAATTTAAAAGGCTTTCAATATCGTTCCTTGAGCCATAACGAGGAGAACAACACATGGACAGATGTCGTGTATTGGGACTCAATGGAAGATGCTAAAGCCGCTGGTGAGCAGTTTGTTAACTGTGCTGACTGTCAACCTCTAATGGCACTGATTGACTCCGAATCGGTGAACATGCAACATCAGATTCTCCGAATGAGCGATCTAGCAGCTAAGTACCAGTAATATTGATTTAACGCCTCGCCAAGGAGAACATTTCGATGTTCTCCTTTTAATCAACAAGGAAAGAAATGAGTAAATCGGAAAGATTGTTTGAGCTACTAACCTTGCTGCGTTCAAAGCGCTATGCGGTGACAGCAGCAGAGTTAGCTCAGTCAATGGAAGTCAGTGAACGAACCATTTATCGTGACATTCAGTCGCTGATGAACTCCGGTGTCCCGATTCAGGGGGAAGCTGGTGTGGGCTATGTCCTACAAGCTGGTTCGCATTTACCTCCCTTAATGTTTTCTGAACGGGAAATGATGGCTCTCGTGCTAGGTATGAGGATGGTACGCGCTTGGTCCGATAGCGAACTCGCTGATGCTTCCACAACTGCGTCTACAAAAATTCTTTCCGTATTACCAGACAAACGAAAGCAACAAGTTGAAAGTTTCCCCATTCTAGTCCCCGATTTTTACACGCAAACAGAGTCTGCCCAACATGGACAAATGCTGCGCCATGCGATTGATGCAAAACTGAAAATAGATATTGATTACACCGCAGAAAGTGGCGCTAGAACGCAACGAAGGCTGCAACCACTTGGACAAATGTTCTGGGGAAAAGTGTGGACGCTGGTCGCTTGGTGTGAACTCAGAAATGCCTATCGACATTTCCGGTTAGATAGAATAGAAACACTGAGCATATTGGATCAACAGTTTGAAACTACAGCAGATAAATGCCTAGAGCATTACATCACAATATATGCTCCTAAGGACTAATCGACAGTTAAAAATGTCGGACAGATGTTGGTTGCCATCTTGCATCCACTCATGTCACACAGCACATCAAACTCCACATGTTCAGTTACAAAAGGAGGTCCTTCATCACGGCTCATATCTCTAATATGAAAGAAAATGTGCTGAGTGGGTGAATTTTGTGACGATATCAAACCATAGCCATGTTTTGCATTCCACTTTACGATGACTCCTAACATGCGCTAACCCTCATTCATGATCTTGAAGATTGTACTGACAGGTAGCGCAATAAGATCACCTTCAAGCCAATAATATTTCTTTCAATTCAAATAAAGAACTGACGGTGTGATTCGGGACAATGCCTTCCACATCATCCAGCTTGGCACGATTCAACCAACAGGTTTCAATACCAAAGTTGATACCGCCTAAAATATCGGAATGTGGATTATCGCCCACCATCAGGATTTTACTTTTACATGGGCTGCCCATTTTCTCCAACGCATGAGTGAAAATACCCACATCTGGTTTAGCAATGCCAACTTCTTCTGAAATGATCACATGCTCAAAATAATTGGTCATTCCGGTACGCTCTAAGCGGATCGCCTGTAGCTCAGTAAAACCATTAGTGATAATCCCCAGCTTCGCTTTTCCCTGTAACGCGTCCATTAGCTCTTTTGCCCCCGGTAGCAAGGTACAAATATCTGCCATTGCATCAAGAAATGCGCTGTTTAGCTCTGAGGTCGTCGTTTCAAGCTTTGCTGCCCACTCTTCAAAACGAGTGTGCTTCAATTCATGGGCGGAGATGGCACCGTTCTGATAATCAACCCACAGTGGCTTGTTCACTTTTTGGTAGTGGTTGTAGTCATCCTGTGTAAACTCAACCCCTTGACGAGAGAACATCAACTGCATCCCTTGAAAGGCATCGAAGTGGAACAGGGTTTCGTCAGCATCAAATAAGATCCAATCGTACTTCATTTTTCTCTCCTCAAAATTCGCTGCCAGTGTAGATTGTTTTCCTTAAGATGATAATCTACCAATCAAGAAACTTATTGTTTACTATTACTCAACCAATGCAAGCATACTCGTCCATACCTATTTTTGTTGCCGTCGTAGAGAGCGGAAGCTTCTCAACAGCGGCAGAGAAGCTCCATATAACAAAATCAGCCGTCAGCAAGCGAATTAACCAGCTAGAAGATGAACTGGGGATTCGATTGTTGAACCGCACGACTCGAAAGCTCAGCCTCACGGAAGCCGGACAACGCTACTATGATTACGTAGCTCAATCACTTAGCTTGGCCCAACAAGGGATTGATGCTGTAACAGAACTGCAAGGAAAGCCAACTGGGAAGCTAAAGATCACTGCTCCAATGTCTTTTGGTGTTCTGCATATTGCCCCTCTGGTGGCTGAGTTTTTGAATCTATATCCTGATCTAGAAATTGACTTGCAGCTTGAAGATCAGATGGTTGATCTCGTCCAAGGTGGTTTTGACTTGGGAATCAGAATCGGTCACTTACCTCTTTCCAACTTAGTTGCGAAAAGACTCGCAACATGTCGAAGCATCTTATGTGCCTCTCAACAGTATCTCGATGCATTTGGAGAGCCCGAAAAACCCAGCGATCTTAGTCATCATAATTGTTTACGCTACGCCTATTTTCGTGGTGGAAGTGAATGGACATTTGAAAGTGCTGCGGGATCTTTCAGTGTGGTACCAAAAGGAAAATTAGTCGTCAATAACAGCGAAGCCATTCGACGAGCCTTACTTGAAGGGCTTGGCATCGGCCAACTGCCGACTTTCATTGTCGCTAAAGATATTGCCGCAGGTAACCTCAAACCTGTACTGTCAAACTATGACCTACCTACTCATGCCGTATATGCCATATTCCCAGAAAGAAAACACCTACCACTGAAAGTTCGAGCTTTTGTTGACTTTATCGCCGAAAAATTTGGCTCCGATATCCCCTACTGGGACTCGATTTAAACAAGTGACCGTCATCACCATAAAAACGTGACTGTGTCCTCACTACCAAACCATCGGCCAATTTCGAGGTCAATTTCATGATGTAAGACAAAAGTTAATCAACTTATCAAGACCACAATTAGACCAATCCCAACGCGATGAATCTAGAGGTTTTATGAAACGATTTTTCCCCTCGAGTGTGATGCTCACTCCTTTTGTCGTCAAATATTATTCTGAGCCAGAACAAGATGATAGTGACATTGATACTGATGATGACTCGAACACCTTGTCTCAAACTGATGAGAAAGAATGCGACTCACTTCCGATCTAAAGTATTTATTTTCATCTAACCTATGCAACGTCAGTTTGATAAGGAAATAATTAATGAAGAAAATCGCAGTTATACTCAGTGGCTCAGGTGTATTTGATGGCGCAGAGATTCATGAATCAGTTCTCGCCTTGCACGCGATTGAAAAGCAAGGAGCCAGTTGGCACTGCTTCGCTCCAGATATTGATCAGCTCCATGTGATTAATCACATCACCGGAGAAGAGATGCCGGAAAATCGAAATGTCTTGATCGAAGCGGCTCGTATCGCACGCGGTAATATTGAAGATGTGGCGAAATTAAATGCTGAAGAATTTGACGCACTCGTTCTACCTGGTGGTTTTGGTGCCGCAAAAAACCTGACGGACTTTGCTATTAATGGCGCAGAATGCAGTATCAATACACATGTCGCTTCAGCGTGTCGAGCTTTCGCCCAAGCAAGAAAACCAGCCGGCTATCTGTGCATTGCACCAGCCATCATTCCGATGATTTACGGCAATGGCGTCAAGGGTACAGTCGGCAATGATGAAGCCACTGCTTCTGCGTTCAGTGCATTGGGAGGTGAACATATCAATTGTGAGGTGGACGACATCGTCTTCGATGAAGAGCACAAAGTGCTTTCAACACCTGCATATATGTTAGCGGGCAATATTTCTCAGGCAGCCAGCGGCATCGAAAAACTAGTGAGAAAACTAGTAGAAATTGCTTAATTTCCCGATTCGACACCACAGCTCTCTGCTCAATCAGAGGGCTTTTTTTTCATTTTTCATTTTTCATTTTTCACACAAAACCATCCCTGAACAATATTACGACAATCACGGTTCCTGTTGAATAAACGGTTGCGGTAACCCACTCATATTTAACATTATTATCAGGAAAACTCGGCCTCTCTGACCAAGCTCACAAATCTAGAGCATATATACCACTTTTGGGTAAGCAAATTGTTTGAGATCAAAATTACAAGGCCTCTGTATGTGCCAATCTATTTGTAGTTTTTATTCTAAATATATTCGGAGCAAGTCGATGACAAGTGCATTTTTTATCCCTACTGTAAACTTAATGGGTGCTGGCTGTTTAAAGGATGCAGCAGACAGTGTGCAGTCTCAGGGCTTCAAAAAAGGTCTTATCGTTACAGACAAGATTCTTAACCAAATCGGTGTAGTAAAGCAGGTTCAAGATCTGCTGACAGAACGCGACGTCCAAACTGTAGTGTTTGACGGCACTCAACCTAATCCAACAATAGGAAACGTAAACGACGGCCTGGCTCTACTCGCCGACAACGAATGTGATTTTGTTATTTCTCTAGGCGGTGGGTCTCCACATGATTGCGCAAAAGGAATTGCGCTTGTCGCTTCAAACGGTGGCAAGATCGGCGATTACGAAGGCGTTGATCAATCAGCCAAACCCATGTTACCTCTGATTGCAATCAACACCACTGCTGGAACGGCATCTGAAATGACCCGATTCTGCATCATTACTGATGAAGAACGCCACATTAAGATGGCTATTGTTGACAAACACACCACTCCGCTAATTTCAGTGAATGATCCGGAACTGATGCTAGCAAAACCTGCATCATTGACAGCGGCAACAGGTATGGATGCCCTTACACACGCTATTGAAGCGTATGTTTCTATCGCTGCAACTCCTATCACCGACGCCGTCGCCATCAAAGCTATTGAGCTTATTCAGGCTCATCTGCGCACCGCTGTCGAAAACGGTGAAGATATCGAAGCTCGCGAACAAATGGCTTACGCGCAATTTATGGCCGGTATGGCGTTTAATAACGCTTCTCTGGGTTATGTCCACGCAATGGCTCATCAGCTGGGCGGCTTCTATGACCTACCACACGGGGTGTGTAACGCCATTCTGCTTCCACATGTACAACGATACAACGCGCAGGTGTGCCCTGAACGTTTACGTGATGTTGCGAAAGCGATGGGAGTAGATATTGAAGGTATGACAGCGGAGCAAGGCGCAGAAGCAGCAATCGATGCCATCGTGACACTGGCGAAAGATGTGGGCATTCCTGCGGGCATCAAAGAGCTAGGTGCGAAATCAGAAGACATTCCGACACTCGCAGATAACGCACTGAAAGATGCATGTGGCTTTACCAACCCGAAACAAGCGACTCACGAGGAAATTTCTTCCATCTTCGAAGCCGCTATGTAATTTCGTTTTTCTTTTCCTAACTCAAGCCTCTTTCGGGAGGCTTTTTTCATAGCAGTGTACCTTCCTAAATAAGGTTGACACATTTTCCAACATGAAATTGGAGAGTGTCATGAAATCAACTAGTAAACGAACCCAACGAGATTATTCTCTTGCTTTTAAATTGACGGTTGTCGACCAAGTGATTGACCCTTCTTCGCCCGTGTTAACGGCTGAAATATCGTATGTCATGTTTTTCTCAGCATCCTATACCTCTTCAACATTTAAAGAAAGGTTTCCTTGTGACGCATCATCTGATGAACCAAGGTTACAACCGACTAAGCTCAAACAAGCGGTGACTAGTGCGGCTTTGAACAAAGTTTTGGTGTGAAGAGAACAAAAAATGCTCTTGTTATGCCATTTCTCCACTCTGTTCTTGGTTACGATGTCTTTAGCCCCAATGAAGTAATTCCTGAATTTACCGCTGATACAGCGACTAAAAAAGGAGAAAAGGTTGACTATGCGCTTATAAAGGATGGAACTGTTCAAATTTTAATAGAATGTAAAAAGTTTGGTGAAATATTGGCTACTAAGCATGCAAACCAGTTATTTAGGTACTTTTCAGTAACAAATGCACGTATAGCTATCTTAACTAATGGCAGTCAATATCAGTTTTTTACTGACCTTGATGCGCCAAATAAAATGGACGAAAAACCTTTTTTAACATTAAATTTGGAAGATCTTGATGAGCATGTTATCCCAGAGGTAAAAAACTAACCAAATCTTCGTTTGATGTCGAATCAGTAGTAGATGCTGCTGGAGAGCTTAAATATCTAAATCAAATAAAAAAAGCTTTGAGCGAACAGTTTCAGAATCCAGAGGAAGAGTTTGTTAAGTTTTTTACCTCAAAAGTCTATGATGGCGTTCAGACAGTAAAAGTTAAGGCCCAGTTCATGGACATAACAACTAAGGCATTAAAGCAGTTCCTTAATGACAGTATTAATGCAAGATTGAAGTCTGCGATTGGAGGAGATGATAAAGAATCTATCAAAGTTGCAACTGAGTCAGCAGAAGAGCCACTAGCAAGTAAAATTCAGGAAAAAAACAAGATAATGACAACTGAAGAAGAGATTGAAGGTTTTAATGTAGTCAAAGCAATCCTAAGACAAAAAGTGGATGTACAAAGGGTGTGCGCACGTGATACACAGAGCTATTTTGGTATATTGCTTGATGATAACAATCGAAAGCCGCTATGTCGCCTTTGGTTTAATACGAAGCAAAAGTACATTGGTATTTTCAATGAAGAAAAAAATGAGACTCGTCATCCCATAGACTCCATAGATGATATTTTTAATTTTACTGAACAACTGCAAAGTACGCCCTCTTTATACGACTAAAATACACATAAAATTTTTACGGGTGATTCCCAACGCTTAGCATGTTCGGCTTCGCGTTGGGTTTAGTGTAAGCTATGTAGTTACGTTGCTCACTACTTATGGCGCAGAGTCAACTTCAACAGGTAAGTAATGCTTAGGCTCCAGCTTTAGCCACTCCGGCAATACCGTCCCTATCGATATCGAAGACCAAGTACCAGAAAGAATGCCGATAAACATTGCAATCGCAAACCCTTCAAGCGCATTGCCCCCCATGATCCATAGTGCTGATACTGTGAGTAGCGTGGTGCCGGACGTAACCATGGTTCTGGAGAATGTTGCAATAACTGCTTGATCGTTTATCTCATCAGTAGGTGTAGTCTGTTTGGCCACTAGCAGCTCACGAATGCGGTCTGCAATAATGATAGAATCATTTAACGAGTAACCTAATATTGCCAGAATAGCGGCGAATACAGTTAAATTGAACTCCATCTGAGTAGCAGCAAAGAAACCCAGTACCAAGACGACATCATGAATAAGGGCCAGCAATGAGCCACTTGCCAATCGCCACTCAAAACGGAAGCACAGATAGCCCAGAATGCACATCATCGATATCAGCAACGCCAATCCACCTTGGTCAACCAAATCCTGTCCGACCTGAGACCCTACCATGCTGTTACTCACTATATTCACTTGATGTGATAACCCAGACAATACTGATGGAATATCAGGTGTGCTTTCCCCTTCATCTGGGATTGGGTAACGAATTATCCAACGTCCCTCTTGATCAGAATGCGTCACAGACGTGAACTCTCCCAGCGAAGGCTGTAGAGCTTCGAGCAAATCGCTGTTGTTCAGGGTTTTATCTACCTGAACTTCTGTCACCATACCACCAGTGAAGTCTAGGCCCATATTTAAGCCTTTTACACCGAAGGCAATCAGTGAGATGGCCATCAATCCAACCGAAACAAAACTTGTGATATATCGGATTCGACGGATATTTTGTTTTAGATACTCAACCATAATTAAACCCTTACATCACGACGGCTATCGCGTCCCCAAACTAAATTAATAATTGCGCGTGAAGCGAAAACGCCACTGAACATACTAGTTAACAACCCGAGGCCTAACGTCAGAGCAAAACCTTGGATCGGACCGTTACCGATCGAGTAAAGGACCACCGCCGTGATCATAGTGGTAATATTGGCATCCAGAATGGTACTCAATGCACTGCCAAAGCCTAAATCAATTGACTGAGCAAAAGTTCGCCCCTCTGCCAACTTATCTTTTATTCTTTCAAATATCAGAACATTCGTGTCCACCGCCATACCGACAGTCAGTACAAGCCCTGCAATGCCCGGCAGTGTTAAAACCGCCCCCGGTAATAACGCGATTAGGCCCAGCAAGCTAATCATGTTGACGACAAGTGCCACATTGGCAACCCATCCTAAGCGTCGATACCAAAGCGCCATAAAAATCAACGTCATCGCCATACCAAGCGCTAGTGCCGCAAAACCATTTTCAATGTTTTCGGCTCCGAGTGAGGCACCAATGGTACGTTCTTCAACGATAGTGACGGGCGCAGTTAGTGAACCTGCACGAAGCAGTAACGCTAAATTTTGAGCTTCATCCAAAGTACCTGCTCCAGTAATGCGGAACTGACTACCAAGTTGCGACTGAATAGTGGCAACACTGATGACCTTCTCACTGCGCTCGGTTTCGCCGTTAGCATTGGTCGTGTACTCACGGTATACCGTCGCCATTGGCTTACCAATGTGTTTGCCGGAAAAATCACTCATTGTTTTACCACCAGAGTGATCCAGTGAAATGTTCACCTCGGAAAAACCCATTTTGTCGACACCAGCGCGAGCATTAACGATGTGCTCACCCGTTAAGACCGGACGTTTTGACAGCACTACATCACGGCCATCATTGTCCTTCAGAACAATGTCACCATAGGAAACTCCTTCAGATGGCGCTTTTGCTTCATGAAACGCAAGTGTGGCTGTTGCACCTATGACATTCTTTGCTTGTGAAGGATCTTGCACCCCAGGTAGCTCGATCCGAATGCTGTGCTCTCCCTGTCGTTGTACCAGCGCCTCTGTAATCCCAAGCTCTTCGATACGATCGCGCATGATCTTAAGGTTTTGCTTTATCGTGACGGTTTGGAAATCTGATTTGTTCTGCGCTGTTGGTTTCACTGCTAAATAGTCAGAATGACGCTTAATCTCCCAACCCGAATAATTTTGACGGATATAGTTCGCAGACTGAGTTAACGCTTCTCCTGAGTTACTTTTCAGATCAAAACCATCCACGCCAACTTGGGCAAATTTAACCCCGCGAATATGCTCCCGACGCAACATATCTCGCATTTCATCCACAATGGTATTTCTTTGTTCTTCAAATGCTTTGTCTACATCCACATTAAGCAAGAATTGCACACCGCCTCGAAGATCCAGCCCAAGTTTAATTGGGCTAAAGCCCATGTCACTCAACCACTTGGGTGCAACAGACACGTACGAAAAAGTAATCGAGTCTTGTTTACCTAACAAATCATTCAGCACTTCACGCGCTTGGGTTTGAGCGGTTTCGTTATCAAACACCAAAATGGTGGTGTTATCTTCCTGAGTAATCTCATTCGAGTGGATATTTCGTTGTTCCAAGTAGCGATTCAGTTGCAAGGGATTATCAAGAACTTCATTTTTTTGTGACGTCGTCACTTGAATGGAGGGCAGCTCCCCATACCAAGTTGGGATGGCACTGAGTGCAAAAACGACCACTGTTACAAGCAGCACAACATATTGCCATGCTGAGTAACGGTTCATCACTCTCGCATGTTTTTTATTAGGTGTATTTTTCTTCATATATTTATCTTTTACATGCAATACCTAGTCACGGCTGTAGCCTGATAGGTATAGAAAGTCGCCTGATCCTCAAAGAGGCCGGTCTTAAACTTGTTGATAGAATCTGAAGTGGGACAACAGTGACGTATCGTCCATTTATGCAGCGAATTTACGCTACATTAAGCGCCATCAACAGATTACAGGAAGGCGTTCAAGCGAACTGGCTATTGAGTGCAACGTACAGTGCATTGGACTCTTTCCAGCCCGAGATACGGTGGTTTGAGGAAAACGAATGTGTAACCCAATAGCCTTGACTGGCTAAGGGGTAAAGATAAAGCGAATGAAGAGGAAGCTGTGCTTGACCGGAATAATGGCCATCGCTGGCCCCAGGCGCTTCTCCTTCCTCAGTGTGGCGATCAGATAAGCTCCAACGACTGAGTGGGACAATCGCCACCACATCAACACCAACTTCAGACTGAGATATGGGTTGTTGGGGCGTATCTTCCTGCTGGGACTCTTCAAACAGAGTCTGATAGCCCGCTTGGGACTGAGGTAAGATCTGGGTCGTATGGCGGCTTAAGCGTGCGCTTGCATCATTTTCTGCTTGCGTGAAATACGCCATTGCCTGCGTTGGAAGAACCATCGCAAGCAATAAAAACCAGAAAAAGTGGATAAAACGTTGAGCCATTCACAACACCAATACAAAAAGACAGCTGGATGTTAAGTCCAAGCCTATCTATAAACAACTAAAATTATCTAAAAGCTAACATTCCACATTTGAACAGTAAACAATGTCAGATAAAACCAGTAAAAACCTGAGTCTTCACTGGCTATCGATAGAATATCTCTCCCGTCTTCACATCGAGGTAAACTTTGTTGGCTTGCTTAATTCCTCCACAATAGACAAAGTACACATCCCTTTGCTCAAACGTCAGTGACCGAATCCAACCGCTGGTTTCTTCAAAATCTTCAGGCACACAGGTCTTCTCCTTGAGTAGTTGATCGGTTTTCTGTACAAACATCTCAAAGTGAAGTTTAAAGTCATCAGATTCTTCTATGTAACTGCTGACTGTTTCTACACGTTCTTCTTTAGTTATGGTTGGCGCTACTTCTAGTAAGGCTTCCATTGGCACCCATTCGGCCACTTCTTCCCCTCCCTCCTCGTAAACATAGTAAGGAGAGATACGCCCCCACCCATTTTTCTTCTCCAGAATATGCAGTTTGTCACCACGGTAAACAACGCTTTCCACGAACGCTTCATATTGGGGATATTCTCTAACGCCGAGTTTCGCGGGGCTAACGTAAAAATCTGTCACTTCTGGCTTAGGCGGTGGTGCTTTCTCTTCTTTCACTGGCAGGGGCGGCGGCTTCTTATTCGCCTCCATCATCGCCGCTGCTGCTTCTGCATCTTGCTGCGGCTTTAAGTAGAAGATGTAGTAGCCACCACCAGCACAAGCTATACCGAGTAACAGCAAAACAACCATGATTATCTTTTTCATATTGAGTCAGCGTCTTTTCTATACTTAAGCCATCTTTCATGAACAATATAGCTAATATGAAATGGCACGGGCTATATGTCACTGTAACGGCATTTATATTGATCACTTTACCAATTAAAAGTTTTGGTGAGCATTGCCGTGCAGATACGTGGAATAAAGCCCTCAAATCTCAGCAAAAAGTTGAAGACTGGTATAATACCAAAGCCGAACGTTTCAATCAGTTACTCAAGCTACACCGCCAACAGACATTCCTACACAAAGCCTTCTCTGAACAAGAGATCACCAGTTTTTGGAGACCGGAAAAGCACGCTTTACATTACAAGATGAATCAGCAGATACGTGCTGCCAACACGGTGGTCCAATCACTCAATCAAGAAATGGATGCACTCACTAGTGAATCTGCCATCATTGATAACGCAATCTCAATGTGGGAAGGTATTCACCGCCACTGTAAAGTCGCCCAGTACAAGCTTAATAGCTTTTCTAGCCTGACATACATACAGCTTAATCAGACGTTAAGAAATGACACTCAAATCTTGCTTAGAAAAATAGAGCGGGTCCGACGTATTTACCAGCAAGAAATCGAGGCCCTGGAAAAGAACAAACCATAAACCCCAATCTCCACACTTTGCTAGCGATGTAGTTGCTGTTCGACGGCAACTGCTAAAGCGACAGTCGCTCCCACCATCGGATTATTGCCCATTCCAATAAAACCCATCATCGCAACGTGAGCTGGCACAGAAGAGCTGCCTGCAAACTGAGCATCTGCATGCATTCTTCCCATGGTATCTGTCATCCCATAGGACGCAGGGCCGGCGGCAACATTGTCAGGATGCAAGGTTCGCCCAGTGCCACCTCCTGACGCCACTGAAAAATAGTGTTTACCTAATGCGTTACATTCTGACTTGTAGATGCCTGCGACCGGATGCTGAAATCGCGTTGGATTTGTTGAATTCCCTGTAATACTGACATCGACTGATTCTTTATGCATGATAGCAACGCCTTCACGTACCTCATCGGCACCGTAACACAAGATATCGCCTCGCGCACCTTCAGAGAACCGCTTACGTTCGACTTCGATCAGTTGATTGGTCTGGTAATCAAATTCTGTTCGAATATAGGTAAAACCATTAATGCACGAAATAAGATATGCCGCATCTTTACCCAGGCCATTTAAAATGACCTTAAGAGGTATTTGACGAGACTTGTTGGCATTAAGCGCTATTTTAATCGCCCCTTCAGCAGCAGCGAACGACTCATGACCGGCCAGAAATGCAAAGCATTGGGTTTCTTCACTAAGTAAACGAGCAGCAAGAGCCCCGTGCCCTAAACCGACTTCTCGCTGCGCGGCCACACTGCCCGGTTTACAATATGCCTGCAAGCCTTCACCGATGATATTCGCCGCATCTACCGCAGTCTGAGCTTTTCGATTTATGGCAAGTGCAGAACCCAACGTATAAGCATCACAGGCATTGTCAAAGGCTATGGGCTGAGTCTCCAGTACTACTTTTTTAGGATCAATACCGAAACTCATACAGTATTCATGAGCTTGCTCGATAGTGGATAAGTTCATCTCTTGGAGTAATTGAGTCATTGATTCATTCATAACGGCAGCCTCCTACGCATTACGGGGGTTGATGACTGTGCTGGCTTCGTCAAATCGGCCATAACAGCCCGTTGCGCGCACCATTGCTTCATTCGCATCCATACCTTGATCAAGGTCCGCCATCATCTTGCCCAAGTTCAAGTATTGATACCCTATCACTTCGCTGTATTCATCTAAGGCAAGCTTGGTCACATAGCCTTCTGTTAACTCCATATAACGTACGCCTTTTGCTATGGTTGAATAACTCGTCCCTACCTGGCTGCGTTGTGACTTCCCTAAGTCTTCGAGTGCTGCACCTATTTCTAACCCTCCTTCAGAGAAAGCCGACTGTGTCCGCCCGTAAACAAACTGTAGAAAGATTTCGCGCATCGCTACATTAATGGCATCGCAGACTAAATCAGTATTCAGTGCCTCCAAAATGGTTTTACCTGTGAGGATTTCCGCCGCCATTGAGGCAGAGTGAGTCATGCCCGAGCATCCAATAGTCTCAATCAAGGCTTCTTCGATAGCACCTTGCTTCACATTGAGCGTAAGCTTTGCTGCACCTTGTTGTGGAGCACAAGCCCCAACTCCGTGGCTCAAGCCCGAAATAGCGATGACTTCTTTTGGACGTATCATTTGGCCTTCAACAGGGATAGGTGAAGAAGGGTGTAATTCTCCGCGCTGAATCGGACACATGGATTCAATTTCACAAGAGTATTGCATGGTGTTTTCCTCTTAATCGGAAAACAAGTGGAAGTGGGTCGTGGATTTTCACTACTACAGAACTAACAACCTGATTTGATCAGATTACCTTTCGACGAATCACTTGTTTTCGTATTCTGTAGGAGTCATCAGCCACAGTGGCGGTTAAATAGGTGGAACCCCATCACCTGCGTAATTAGAGTAGATCCAAGTCGCACATAATCACAAGACCTCTTTTAGAACGATTATGTATTAAAAGAAACTACGTTAGATCAACTCAAACCATCATAAAAAGAAAGACTGCATTAAATGCAGCCTTTAGAATTATACACATCGCTTACTTGAAACCGTCACAGGCGCGTCTTTAATCCCTGCGTAAAATACAATGATTTCAGCGGGCTCATTACCTTCGTTACGACCATAATGACAAGTGTTAACCACTTCAACTAGTGAATCTCCCGCCTTCATTTCCAACACCTTTTTGCCCTTTACCTCATCTTGAGTAATGACTGTTAACTGACCTTTAGTCAAAACACCAGCGTTGATTGCAGGGTGCTCATGCAAAGGAAGCTGTGCCTTAGGTGGAATAGTAATTTTCAGGACGGTGATTTCCGGTATGCCTTGGCCGTAGCTTGGAAGTTCAGAACCTTCCCAGCTTCGAGAAGATTTCGCTAACTGCTCCACTTTAGGTGTCATTTTATCGCCTAAACTTTGCTCTTCATTAGCAAACGACTGACCTGATAAAGAAACGGTAAGGCATGCCGCTATAAATAGTCTGTTCATCATATATCCTGTAGTTCTGTTATTTGAATGGTTGTGAATTTAAAGTGGTATTAAATTTTAAAAAAATATATTTCCAACCACTATACCTGTCAAACCTCTAAGATAAGTCTTACTAATATTTAATTTAAATTAACTTATCTTGTCAGTGAAAATAAAAAAATAATTAATACTTACTCATCGTAACGGAGACTTAAAATCATATAAAGGACAAAACCTTTAAAAGATAGTAATATCACTAATAGAAATTATTCAGCATTACCACTCTCTTAAATAAATCAAATTATGATTTAGGATTAATTAACCACTTACTGATGGAAAATCCATTAAATGATAATGGTAAATCGATATAGGATAAGGGCGGCAATAAAGGTGGGGATATGTTCAGTGAGATAAAACGGCCTGAAGCAAAACAGAGGAAAGCTTCAGGCCTTTATGGTTAATCTTTCAATTTATCGCATTTCGCTGCACAGATGAAATCGTTACGGTGCAGGCCTTGGATTGAGTGGCTCCACCATGTGATGGTTACTTTACCCCATTCCAATAGTATCGAAGGGTGGTGAAACTCATCTTCAGCCAATTCGGCAATCTTATTAGCAAATGCCCACGCTAACTTAAAGTTCTTAAATTTGTATTCCTTCTCTAGCTGAGGAATACCATCTCGCTCTATTAGCATCCAATCGTTAAGCTCTGTAAGCAGCAATCTTTGCTCTTCTTTGTTCAGTGCAATCGCATCACTGCTGCAGGCTTCACATCGTAATTCATTAAGCATGGGTGATTTCCTTTGGTTCAAATAGCGGAGGTAGCAATCCCGCGTTCATTGCCTGATGTACATGAGACATCAGATCCGTTTTACTTAGCTTGTATAACTGCCTAATATCTTCGAGCAGAAAATATATTGGTTGCATAATATCAATGCGATATGGCGTCCTCAGTACAGTATGAAGATCAAACCCTTCTCTCAACGGGCGCTCGTCATCTAAGGCATACAGTGTTTCTCCAGGAGAAGATAAAATCCCTCCCCCATAAATTTTGCATTCTTGGCCTTCTTTCACCAAACCAAACTCCACAGTAAACCAGTAAAGCCTAGCTAAATACACCCGTTCTTTACTTGTCGCGTCTTTGCCAAGTTGACCGTAAATATGCGTGAACTCAGCAAATTCCGGATTGGTGAGCATCGCACAATGGCCAAAAATTTCGTGAAAGAAATCGGGTTCTTGTAAGTAGTCAAACTCTTCACGTGAGCGTAAGAAGGTGGCCACCGGAAATTTCTTATTTGCCAGTAGAGCGAAAAAACGATCAAAGTTTATCAATGCAGGAACAGGTTCGACTTGCCACCCGGTTTCTCTTTGTAAGACTTGATTAATTTCAGGCAGTTGAGGGACTCTATCGAGTGGTAGATTGAGCAACTCAAGGCCACGAAGATATTCCTTACAAGCACGCTGATTAACTAAATCCAACTGACGTGAGACAAGATCATGCCAGATCTGATCTTCTTCGCCGCTCCAGTCGACAATTCCTTGTTTATTAACAGGTTTAGATACGTACTGAGTCATCACATTTCCTTTTAACAACTCTTTTACATTAAGCCTATCCCCTCACGAAATCGGTGACAATTCGTCCACTTACATCACCCTCACGACCAGTGTAACATTTATTTTACATTTTCGTTTTTTTTGCTTATTTTTCAGCGATATGTTTATTGGCTGATTGTTTGACATTGGCTATTTTTGCAACAAAACTTAGCCATAGTTATGGAAAAGTGTGTAAGACGAGGAAGTCATGTCCACTCAAAAGTCAGTTGAGCCACTCCCACTTTGGGAGCCTAGCCAAGAAAGAATGGCCGCATCCAATCTGTATCAATTTATCCAGCATATCAACATGCAGGGAGAGGTCATTGAAAATTATAGTGATTTACACCAATGGTCTGTAGAAAATAAAAAGCATTTCTGGATGGAGATTTGGCACTTTTGCGATGTAATCGGATTCAAAGGTGATTGCATTCATGGCGAAGGAATAGCGCGTTGGGAAAAGTTCTTATCCAATCGCGACACTATCTGGTTCCCACAGTCTCAGCTAAACTACGCTGAAAACCTGCTCTCCTATGCATTTCAAGAGCCTGAAGGCGTGGCTATCTGGTTTAAAAATGAGCGCGGCCAAAGCCGTAAGCTAACTTGGCAACAACTGTGCGATCAGGTGTCTATTGTTCAGCAATGGTTAAAACAAAACGGTGTAGAAAAAGGTGACGTGGTCGCCGGATACCTACCCCATATGCCAGAAACGGTCGTCGCTATGCTTGCGACAACCAGTTTAGGCGCCATATGGACATCCACTTCCCCTGATTTTGGGGTGGAGAGTGTCAAAGAAAGATTTGGACAGGTTCAACCTAAGATTTTGTTTTGCTGCAACGGTTATAGCTTCAACGGTAAAACATTCAACATGGATGAAAAAAACAACCAAATTGTGAAGGCTATATCCAGCATTCAAAACACCTGCCACATTGATTATTTGCAGATTGGGCAAGAAGGGCCCCACAGCAATGAAAAGTTTTCTGACTGGGAGTCGATTTTAGCCAGCTACATCCCTCGTGGAGTGCGATACCAACGCGTCGGATTCAATGACCCACTGTTTGTCCTCTACTCCTCCGGCACCACCGGCAAGCCTAAATGTATCGTCCATTCCGTCGGTGGCACGATACTTAACCATTTGAAAGAGCATCAACTGCATTGTGATATTCAGCCAAGTGATCGCGTGTTTTATTACACTACCTGTGGTTGGATGATGTGGAACTGGCACGTTTCCGCCCTCGCCAGTGGTGCGACTCTCGTCATTTTCGACGGCAGCCCTATGTATCCAATGCCAAGTGTTTTATGGGAATTGGCCGAAGAAGCACAAGTCAGTTTATTTGGCACATCAGCTAAGTATCTCGAAGCACTGCAAAAAGCAGAGTTCAACCCGACTCATTACTACCGCCTAGAAAGCCTTAAAACTCTTTGTTCAACTGGTTCCGTACTCTACCCACAGCAGTATGACTACGTCTATAGTTGCATCAAGGCAGATGTTCACTTGGCTTCTATCTCCGGTGGCACTGATATTTGTGGCTGTTTTGTTCTCGGTAACCCAATTTCTCCGGTGTATCGCGGTGAATGTCAGGCGGCGGGACTGGGGTTAGATGTCCGAGTATTCAATGAGCAAGGACAGCCCGTCGAGAATCAGCGCGGTGAACTCGTTTGTCTTAACAGCTTCCCGAATCAACCCGTCGGCTTTTGGCATGACAATGGTGAACGCTACCACAACGCTTATTGGGATAAGTACCACAACACATGGCACCATGGGGATGATGTAGAAATAACAGACAACGGGGGAATGGTTTTCTATGGCCGTAGTGATGCCACCCTCAACCCTGGGGGCGTTCGGATAGGCACAGCGGAGATCTACCAGCAGGTTAACCAGCTTGAAGAAGTCAAGGATTCTATTGCTGTTGGTCGGGTCACAGACGGTGATGAGAGAGTGGTGCTGTTCGTTCAGTTAAATGACAACCGTACACTTAACGATGAACTCATTTCAACCATCAAGTTACAGCTCAAAACTCAATGCTCACCTAGGCATGTACCCGCTGAAATCTACCCCATTAGCGAAGTACCAAAAACCAAATCTGGTAAGTTAGTGGAGCTGGCCGTCAAACAGGCCTTACACGGTAAAGAAGTCCTGAACAAAGGGGCAATAGCTAACCCTCACGTATTGGATGAAATTGCTCAATACGCGACTCAAGCGGTGTCTTAAACAAAAAGCCCGAACAACAATCGTTCGGGCTTACAAAATTTTGAAGTTGGCGTTATTTCTTTGCTATCGCCATCAGTACTGTCAACTTACCTTGCGGCGTGTCTATACTGAACGGCGTTGTGACTTCGACCTCATCAAACCCAACACTGCTCAATACCTGCAAAACATGTGTTGGGGTCATTCCACCTTCTTCGTCTTTCTCAGATAACCAGTCCCAGTGAACAAAGTGGTTTCCTTTATTAAGCAAGCTATAGACAATATCGACAATATCAGAGTAGTTAGGTAGAAAACTGCAAACAGACGATGCGACAACGAGATCAAACTGATTGCGAAACGCTGGATGCATTGCGACCAAACCACGAGACAAGTAGTCAACAACAGGTTCAACATTATTCAGCTCTTTCATGTCCAGTTGCTCAATCATGGCTTCTGAACTGTCTAGCGCGACAATATCTTTCGCGAGAGGAGAAAGTTTCTGGCTTAGTAATCCTGTACCACAACCAAAATCGAAAATACGCTTCCCTTGGACATCGACAATTTCTTGCAGAGAGTCGAATGCTTTCTGTGCATACAAGACTGCTGAAGGTTCGCTTTCCCACTCTGCTGCGTAATCATCCCAATTTGTAGCCATCATGATCTCCCTGTTACCTCATTCATTTGGCGTCCAGTAAGAGTATCAAAACTGCATAAAATTCATAGCTTTTGCCACCAGAAAACAGACAAGCGTAATGTATTCTTATAACATTAGCTTATATAAACACCAATGACGTGAATTACTCAGATGAACCTATCGCAGATTGAAGCCTTTTGTACTGTTGTTGATACTGGGTCAGTATCCGAGGCCGCCAGGCAACTCGAATGCAATCGCACTAAGCTGAGCATGTCCATTAAAGCACTTGAAAAAGACCTTAATATTGAACTATTTATACGTACAGGTAATCATGTATCTCTATCTGAGGCTGGCAAAGCCATCTATAAAGATTGCCAGAATTTACTGGTAACGGTTTCCCGTATTCGTCAGACCTGCGCGCAAGTTTCAGGCGAATTCAACGCCGAAGTCTGGATAGCACGTGATGACTCACTACCAGACGACATGTGGCAAGAACTTTCTCACCGATTGAACAATAAATTTCCAGCGACCTCATTCAACATTGTGCTGGCATCCAGTGGAGATTTAGCCAATTTAGTCACAACACAGCAAGTCGACTTTGCCTTTGGTATCGACTACGAGCGCATTGACGATCCACACATCAGCTATCACCCTTTAGGTAAAATAAGGCTGATGTCTGTCTGTAAGGCCGATCATCGTCTTAGCCAACTTCGACGTGTTTCAGACGAAGAGCTTCGCAACGCAAATCAAGCGGTGATGGTGTATTTGAATGAAAAAGATAATCCGGAATTGCAACCTTTTTCTCTGCGCCATATTGGCTTTTCCAGCTTTGATTACATACTCAAAACCATTCTTACAGAAGACGCCTGGGGAGTGCTCCCTGAACCGCTCATACGCCATCACTTGCGCAAGCAAGAACTGGCGGTCATTAAACATACCTATGGCCTGACTCAAGAGGACTACTGTATGTTTACCGCCGCAGGCATGGCAGAACACCCCGGCATGTCCTGGTTAGCTGACAAACTTAACGAATATCTGTTTGATTTTTAACTGCCGCCTCGATTAAAAAACCAAAACCAAGCTGTAAAGTGATAGATTCCGTTTACAACACGACAGTCAGTGACAATTTAACTGACACCAAAAATAACAACTAATCCATTGATTTAAAAGTACTTTAATTTAAAGCAAAGAACATTGTCTATTTTAAAGTCAGATCGAGTTTGTCAAATTCTCTCAGTATGAGAAGAATAAAGGTATGTATAGCGAAGAGAAAACTCTATGTGTGCCAGGACAAGCTTAAATGAAAAACGAATACTGACTTTCTCAGCCCTTTTAGCTTCAGGCTTTGCAGTTGGCGGGTTGGTACTCGGTCTGCTTGTTGGTTCATTAGTCATTGTCTTTGATGGGGTTTATTCTTCAGTTAGTCTGCTGCTAACTTTATTGTCGCTCGCAGTATCTAAGTACATTCAAAGCCCATCCCGAAGTCACTTCCCCTTTGGTAAAGCAGTCTTAGAGCCAGTTGTTATCGCAACTAAAGGTAGTGTCATCCTTCTTATTGTTGCGTACTCACTTTATTCTGCCATTATCGCAGTGTTCAATGGTGGACGTGAAGTCGATGCCTCTATCGCTACCTTGTTTGGTGTAGTCAATGTTCTAGGCTGTGGTTACGCGTGGTGGCACATTGCTAAAAAGTCCAAGCGTTTTTCATCTGGTTTAATCGAAGCGGAAGTCAAACAATGGCAAATGGACACATTATTAAGTGTTGCCGTCACTTTAGGCTTTATAGCTGCATGGGTAGTTGCCTTATCTCCACTTGCTGAATATTCGGTTTACGCTGATCCTATGATGATGATTCTGATGTCCTTTTACTTCATCAAAGTACCCTATGAGATGCTTAAAGAAGCGGTTCGTGAACTCCTGATGATGCCTCCTAGTGATGAGATCTGTGATGCAGTTGATCAAGGTGTATCGGCACTGGTTAAAGAAGTAAAACAACAAATTGAGTTAACGGCTGTCACTAAAGTGGGTCGTGAGCTTAGAGTGAACCTTGATGTCCATTCAGCAGAGAAACAGGTGGCTATCGCAGATATTGAGAAAACACGTCGCATTTTGAAAGATAAACTCTCTAAGCTACCGCTCGACCTCAGACTTAATTTGCATATTGCGGGTTAATTAACCCATTGTTAAAACATTAGAAATCTCCCTCTGAAGAGGGAGATTTTGTTATTAATCCTACCAAATGCGCCAGCTCGTTCTATTATTATGTATATGATTTCATAAAAGACATCTCCAATATCATAATGGAGAGGCAGTAACACGAGCACATCAAGGTTGGCGCCTATGAAGAACCCGTTTACGTCATTACTGGCAGACAAACAGCCAAAGAAAGCATTACCACAACGTGATGACAGCATTAAGACCAGCATTTTAGATCTGCTATCTGATGGTATGGTGATATTTGATGGCCAAGTAGGCTCCAATGCCATTTTCTATGCCAACCCTGCTTTTCTCAAATACTACCAACTCCCTTCTAACCAAGTCATTGGCCGTAATATCATTGAATTTTTCTCACATTATCTCAGTGACGATCATATCGCTGGTCTTCATAGCGCAGTCCATGCAGCCACATCCCACACCAGTGAAATTTGTATCAATCAAGAAAAAAAGCAAGGTTGGCTACGTATCAACTTGGAAGCAATGAGAAAAAAAGGAGGCGGTAACCACTACCTCATTCTAAGCCAAACTGACATCAGCCAAATGAAACAAGTTCGTCAAGAGCTCAAAAAGTCTAATCGTAAGCTTCAACAGTTGGTCTCTAACCAAAATCAGCGCATCAATGAGCAAGAAGTCCAAATGGGGGTCATGTTCGAACAGGCCGTCGATAATATGCTGCTGCTCAACTCTGAATTGAGAATACTCGACGTCAATGACTCGGCACTCTCTCTTTTTGAGCATGACAAAACCTCTCTGCTTGGCTTGAACCTCACCTCGCTCCTTTATGAGTTTTCAGAAAACAGCATCGAAAGTAAGCTTTCCAGTGTGGAAATGTACCAAGAAGTGCCACTAGATGACGTCATAAAAGTCAATCGAACTAATGACGTTCTCAGCATGCTCGGTTCTGTTCGATACATAACAATGAAATCGCAAAAGTACATCGTTTTGGTTTTACGTGATATCAGTAAAGAGCAGATAGCTCAGAATGAACTCAGAAAAAGCCAAAGTGAGCTTGAGGAGGTAGTAAGGAGCCTAAATTTAGCAACTCAAGCTGGGGGGATAGGAATATGGAGCTGGGACTTTAAAAGCAATGAGCTCTCATGGGATGAACGTATGTACGAGATATATGGCGTAGACCCTGACAACTGTAAGAACAACTACGCTATGTGGCAAGAACGAGTATTAGAAGAAGATGTATACAGCGCCGAGGAAGCCCTTAACAAAGCCCGAGAAAACCTCACTCAATTTAACTCTGAATTCAGAATACAATTACCAGACGGGAATATACGCTGGGTTAAAGCCGCTGCAGATGTTCTCTTTGATCAGGATGGAACCACCCCTATTGGTATGGGTGGTGTTAACATTGACATCACGAAAGAAAAAAAGGCACAAGCTAATCTCAGGCAAGAAAGTGAAATCGCATTAGCCGCCAGTGAAGCAAAATCTATGTTCCTAGCGAACATGAGTCATGAAATACGAACTCCGATGAACGGTGTCGTCGGAATGTTGAGCCTTTTGAGTGAGTCAGAGCTTAACGGTGAGCAAAAGAGTATGGTCACCACCATCAAAGACTCCGCTCTTACCCTACTTCATATTATTAACGACATCCTAGATTTTTCTAAGATAGAAGCTGGTCAAATGTCTTTGGAAAGTGTCCCTGTTGAGCTGCAAAAACTCATCGAAAGGACACTAGATGTTCTCTGCTTACAGGCAAACAACAAGGGAATTGAGCTTTATCTCACCTATGATGCCAGCCTACCGAAAGTCATCATGAGTGACAGTGTTAGGCTCAGTCAGGTGTTACTCAACCTAGTTGGTAATGCCGTCAAATTCACCGATAGCACGGACGAAATGAAAGGTAAGGTGTGGGTGTCTGCAACTCTTAACCAGCATGAAATCGCGCCCTACGTCGAAATCATCATTGAAGACAATGGAATTGGTATGACTGAGGAGCAGGTTGAAAAACTATTCAAAGCCTTTAGTCAGGCAGACACCAGTACTACTCGACTCTATGGTGGAACGGGGTTAGGCCTCTCTATCACCCGCTCCCTATTAGAAATGATGGGAGGCGATATCAAGGTAGACAGCAGGTTTGGTGTGGGTAGCCGGTTCTCTGTGGAACTTCCTTTCATAGAAGTAGAAGAAGGCCCTCAAGACCCAACGCCAAACTATGTTAATGGCTCCAGAATCCTTTTCGTCACCAATGATCAAAACATTTCTACCTTCTGTGATATCAATCTTGCAAACTTTCGTTGTAAAACCAATTGCGTTGCCACCATTCAAAGAGCGATTTCCGTACTCGACTACGCAAGTAATGCCGGTGCGACCATCGATCTCATTATCATTGGCCCTGATCTCTATCATTATTATGAAGAAAAACCACTGTCTGAGTTCAGATCACCTCTGCTGGATACACAAAAATTCATCTTTCTAACTCGTAATCCAACCGCAGAATCTGGCTTAACCAAACCTAACAGCTATGTAATGCCATGTACGCCTTTTAAGCCAAGCGAGCTCACTACCGCTATCGGTGTCATGCGAGGCCTTATCAGTTGTGAAAAAAACATCAAACAACTTGAGAATGACACCAATAAAGGCATTCCCAAAAGCAAAACAGGCGTCATTTTAGTTGTCGATGATCAACCCACCAACCGAGATGTTATTCAAAGACAGCTCAGCCACCTCGGTTACCAATGTGAAATGGCCGTGCATGGACAAGAAGCCCTCCACAAGTGGAAGCATGGACAATTTGATTTGATATTGACGGATTGCCACATGCCGGTAATGGATGGTTATGAACTGGCGAATCAAATCAGGAACATAGAACGTCAAGACAAGAATCGAGGCCATACGCCAATCGTCGCCATTACCGCCAACGCGATGGTTGAGGCTTCGGAGCAATGTATCGCATCAGGGATGGACGATTATTTGACCAAACCAGTTGAGCTAAAAACTCTCGATCAAGCAATAGAGAACTGGATGAAGCTCTCCCCTATCCCACTGGGGGATAAATCTGCCAATCAACCTGAGACTGCGCCAGAAAATACCGAAATCCCCGTAGAAAAATCAGAGCAAGCCCCTATCAGTATGTCTACTTTGGAGCAGCTTTTAGGCACTAAAGAGATATCGGTTGTTGGCCCTTTACTAGAAGGCTACTGGGAGTCCGTTAATGAAGATATAGAAAAAGTAGAGCTTGCAGTGACTGAGCAAAGCGATAAAGAACTTCAACAAATTGCCCATGCTGCAAAGGGAGCCGCCCGCTCTGCGGGAGCTGATGAACTCGCCAATACATTTGAGATCTTACAAAAAACAGCACATCAAAAAAACTGGTTAGAACTATCGAACACTTTAAACGACGCCAAAGCAGAACTGATACGCTTAAAGAACTACCTAATTGAGCATTCAATCATCGAAGATACGGAAGTGATTTATGAGTAACTATGACCCAGCCGATTTTACGATTCTTATCGTTGAAGATCACAAGTTCTCTCGCCAAGCGCTCGTAGGGATGCTAGTGAGAGGTGGTTACGAAAACTTACTCTGCGCTAAAGACGGCATGCAAGCCATGAAAAAATGCGCAGAGAACAAAATTGATTTAATTATCACAGACATCAACATGCCCAATATTAATGGACTGGAGTTGATTAAAACCATAAGAACCAACCAAGCAAAAATTGCCTGTGACACACGAATTATCGCTGTCACAACCCTGTCTGATACCTCCACTATTTCAGCTTGTATGGCGATGGAAGTCGATGCTTTTCTAGTCAAACCCATCAATATAAAGTCGGCACAAGAAAAAATTCAAAGTGCAATATCAGAGCCTAAGCGTTTATATCAACAACACTTTTACCAAGAGGTCGATACCCACATTGACTTAACTCCTCAAGAAAATCCGCAAGAAACAACACAGCGTATCCGGTCTATAGACAGTCGTGTACGCGAACTGTCACAGCTTTCGGAACTCAAAGAAGGTATGACCCTAGTTTATGATATTAATGCCGTCTCGGGTGGTTGCTTGCTTCGGGCTGGCACTGTGCTTAACAAAAAGCTCATTTTACGCTTATTTGAGCTCAGTAAAATTGTTGATACAAATAGCATCGTGGTTAGAGAAGACAAAACACAGATGGCCGTCTAAACCACTTTCTCAGATTAAGAATCAAACTGAGAACACCTCAAACTTTCCAATATTGAGAGACAAATTAGGGTTAAATTCTAGCATCCAACCTATTTAACAAGTAAATATATCATTGATTTAAAAAAGAAATAATCAGGTGAAGTTGAACAATCAATAATTGGTTCGATATTTGCAGAACTCGTATAATTCGAGCAACGCTACTCTCATATCGTTACAAGGAGAGGTTTATGACAACATTCGAACCTAGAATATTTACCATTCTTGTTGTAGAAGACAATAACTTGTCTCGCAAATCACTCATTGGCATGCTGTTTAAAAGTGGTTACGAAAACATTCTGAGCGCAGCAGACGGCCAAAGTGCAATAGAAAAAATAGCACAAAGCCATATTGATTTGGTCATCACGGATATCAATATGCCTCATATTAACGGATTAGAATTAATTAAAGCTATTCGTATGGGGAATACTAAAGCCCCGCCAGAAACCAGTATTATCGCTGTTACAGCGCTCTCAGACACCAAAACAATCTCAACCTGCATGCGTTTCGAAATCGACGCATTTCTGTCAAAACCGATTAAAGTCAAAGACACCCGAGAGCAAATCGAGCAAGCGATCACCGCACACTCAGAATTGTACCAACAGCATCAATACCATGATGTCGTAACCGACATTAATCGAGAATCCTCGAATGCGATAACACCTCATGCTACAACGAATTCCAACCAATTTATTACACTCACGAGCCTGGCTGAGCTACAAGCAGGAATGACGTTAGCAGGCGATATATTTGCAAATAATGGCGGGTGTTTATTGAAAGCGGGAACATTACTCGATAGCCGCCTAGTGAATCGGCTCAAAGAGCTCAGCTTAATCATTGACAAGCACCCAATTCGAGTTCAATTGGAAGATATGCAACCGGAAGGTGTCTGAATCTAGCAGACATCTATCCACTCGCAAAACCCTACTAACAGGACTGCTTTTTTTGTTGCACCAGAAAAAAACCATCAGTATATTCAATCGCGATTTGACGATTATCGATTAGTATCACTCATATGACTAACCAATGTAACTTAGCAAACCAGCGAGCATTCTCAACAACAGATGCTGAAATTGCACTAGAAACTGCATTTGCTCTCCAAGCAAAAGCACTTTCTCACCCTGCCCGCGTTAGAATTCTTAAGATTCTAGTAACATTGGATAACCTTGGAGGCTGCCTAAACTGTGATCTGGTATCGCAGTTAGAACTGGCACAATCAACCGTATCTGAGCATTTACGTATTCTAAAACAAGCTGAGCTTATTATTGCAGAGCCGAATCCCCCTAAGGTGTGTTATAGAATCAATCGCCATGCCATCGCAGATTTTGAGCATGTATTTAATCATCTCTTTAATTGAATGCCTTAGCGATTAAGCGCTCAGCTCATGCAAACTTTTCATACTGATCTCATCAATATCGGGCGCTACCGACTTCTTTTCTTTCTGCGTTCTGCACAACTTACTAGCACAGCGCGTTTTTCCTCATCCGTATAAGAGCGCCACTCCAATATCTCATTGAGCGTTCGAAAACACCCTAAGCAAATGTCATCACCATCAAGGCAGCAATTTCTCACACAAGGGATGGGCACCTTTTCAACGACAGTCTTCATCTTCACCCTCTCATGTTAACACTAGCGGTTGAAGATAGAGCTGTCGAATAGAAGCGTTTTAGGCACAAAAAAGAGAGCCTCAGCTCTCTTTCTCCTCGTCTTTCTTTGGCAGGAACCTCTCTTCATAGAGTTCCATAAAGTCTTTTCTGATTTCCTGTTCTAGATGAGTCGCCTTATCAGTCGGGCAAAAAATCATGAAATGAACCACTTGCTCCCCTGTCGCGCCGCTATTGATATGGATATGAGGTTCTGCCCCCGGCAAATCAACACCAGCGTGCTTCTCGATCATGGCGTTATAACGTGTTGCAACATCGCTGAAATAATGGCAATGCTCTTCGATTTTCTCGATCATTATCGGCACTAGTGGATACAAATTGACAAACTCAGCCAAAACAATCGAAAAATTATGATAAACATAGCGCTTCATGAAGTTGAGGTTTTTCACCGGATAAGTAAAAAACATACTATTGGGGAGGGTCGCGGTTTTCCCCGTGTAGTGGTACTGGCCATGGTGGAGATCGATTTCCTGAATGACAGTAGCCATCATGTTGTGCTCAATCACTTCACCACAGAGCTTACCAACTTCAATCCAATCACCAACTCGAAATGAACGAGAACTGGCTCTTTGAATTGATCCGGTAAAACATAAAATAATTTCTTTGGATGCCACAACTATCGCCACGGCAATCGCCGTTACCGAAAGAGCGAATTCATTGATCTCAGACTTCCACAGAATGAAAAGTAGCAGAACGGTCACGGCAAATGCACCATTCTTGGTGCGTGACATCCAGTTACGTTGTTTCTCAGACACAAAGGCAACATCGCCACGTATCTTCGATAAAATGATGCGGCGGATTACGACTACACATACCATAATCAGCGCTGTGAAAATGAATTTATGAGTCAGAAGAAAATCGATGACAACTTGCACTTTCTCCATTCTCGGCTCCTGTTTTTGTTATATAAGAAAGGGGCAAACGCCCCTCATAGAAATCTATACATGCTCAATAATAACTTCCCATACTTGTTGAGAAGGATCCAGTTTACATTGCTATAAATACAGGCTATGTGCTGTGAGACACTATTTAAAACGCGCAGAGGTGATAAATTCACCAAAGGTTTCACACCAAACTATCACCGTATTATATTCTGCTAAACTCACATCACTCGGTAAATCGAGAGTAAAACGGTCAAACGTCTTCACGTCACCGACTTTCACCATGGTCTGTTTTTGTTGATTAAAGTCAGCTTCGGTTTCGACAAACTGTGGCGATAAATAAAGCTTATAATCCGGCCCCGGAGCTAATTCACCAACAAAAGCGATTTTGTCCTGACTGATAGACACTGATCCTTCGCCCCAATGCAAAAAATCACTGTCTTTCCTATCACGCTGGAAGGTCGCCGTATAAACGGCATTGTTAGTGACATTCTCTACTGAGCTCATCGAAGGTGAATCAGGCTGGATGAGTATAGGTAAGGCATAGATGCCAATTGCAAAACCAACACCACCACACATAAGATGTGTAAACAGTAAAAAAATCCTTTTCATCCCTGAAACCTCTGTTTATCGAGCATACTCTAATAAATGTACACGATAATCAATGAGATAACAGGAATATATCAAGATTTTATCTGTAACTCAGTGCGGTTCTTTCTGACAAGGTCATAATGACTTTAACGGCCTGCTCCATAGCCTCAATACTGATAAACTCATGAATTCCATGAAAATTATAGCCACCAGTGAAGAGATTAGGACAAGGTAACCCCATGAATGACAACCTTGCACCGTCGGTACCACCGCGAATTGGCTTAACGTTTGGTTCGATATCACAGGCGATCATCGCTTGTTTTGCTAGCTCTATGATATGAGGGTGTGGCTCAACCATCTCCTTCATATTGAAGTAGCTGTCTGTCAGTTTAAGCTCTACTCGACCTTTGGTTAGCGTTTCATTGAGCTCGTTCACTTTGCTCTGCATAAACGCCTTGCGTTGCTCAAGTCCATCACGTTCAAAATCCCGAATGATATAACCTAACTCGCAACGTGCAACGGCCATTTCCGCAGATTTCAAATGGTAGAAGCCTTGATATCCTTCCGTTGTCTCTGGCGTTTCATCAGTAGGCATCATCAACAGGAACTGAGCAGCAATGTTCATGGCATTCACCATTTTATTTTTTGCCGTTCCTGGGTGTACGTTGACACCATGGCAAATGACATCGGCACTGGCTGCGTTAAAGTTCTCATACTCCAGTTCACCAGCAGGACCACCATCAATCGTATATGCCCATTGCGCGCCGAATTTCTTCACATCAAACAAGTCCGCTCCACGACCAATTTCTTCATCTGGTGTAAACCCAATACAAATATCACCATGTGGAATACTCGGGTTCGCTTGCAATTCAGCGATAGCGGAAATAATTTCAGCGATGCCCGCTTTGTTATCCGCACCGAGAAGTGTTGTACCGTCTGTGGTGATAAGGTTGTGCCCATGAAGTCGGTGCAGCTCGGGGTACTGAATAGGAGAAAGCACTTCATCCCCCTTACCAAGAGCAATGTCCCCTCCCTGATAGTCTTCAACAATCTGAGGCTTGACATTTTTTCCTGACGCATCAGGTGCGGTATCCATATGAGCGACAAAACCTATCGCAGGGACATCATAATCGACATTACTTGGCAGTTTCGCCATCAAATACCCATTTTCATCAAGCGAAACATCACTTAACCCCAGTTCTATTAACTCTTGTTGCAAAAACTGGGCGAACGTTCTCTGTCCTTCACTACTTGGACATTTGGAACTTGAAGGATTGGATTGTGTGTTAAAAGTTACGTAGCGCAAAAAACGTTGAATCAGTTCATTCATAGCGGTATCTCTTATTATTGTTGGAAATATCCCAGACGGGATGCTCCCATCCTACGCCTACAACAAATCGAAACGTTGCTATAAATCAGTTTTGGCTCAAATAGATAAGTAAAGCCCAGCTTCATGAACTGGGCTTTGTACTTCTTTTATAGATTTTAGAATCTAGCGATGGGTTAAAGTAGAATGAAAATCCCCGCTAGGCATGCACTCATTAGGTTCGCCAGTGTACCAGCAAGTACTGCTTTTATGCCTAAATTAGCCACTTCAGAGCGGCGCTCTGGCGCAATCACACCAATAGAGCCAAGCTGAATAGCAATCGAACCTATGTTGGCAAAGCCACACAGTGCAAATGTGACGATCACTTGAGTGTGTTCAGAGAGCAGCGCTTTGTGCTCGACAAAGTCGATGAAAGCCACAAACTCATTCATGACAATTTTCTGGCCAATGTAAGAGCCCGCCATCAACATCTCATTTGCCGGAACACCAATTACCCATGCCAGAGGAGAAAACAGGTAACCGAACAGCGTTTGCAGCGTCAGTCCGCTAAAGCCCGCCACGTCGCCCAAACTTTCTAGGCCCGTGTTGACCATGGCAATCACGCTCACGAACGCAATCAACATGGTACCGACAGCAACGGCAACCTTCATACCATTCATTGCACCACTTGCTAGGGCATCAATCACATTGCTGTCTTGCGCTTTGTCCATCTCAATATCAGATTGGTCAATTGGTGTTTCACGCTCAGGCACAATGATCTTTGCCATCATCAGACTGCCTGGTGCGGCCATAAAGCTCGCGGCAATTAAGTACTTCAGCTCAACGCCTAATCCGGCATACCCACCCAGCACACTACCAGCCACAGAGGCCATCCCACCGGCCATCACAGCGAACAGTTCAGAGCGAGTCATACGCGAAAGGAAAGGTCGAACAAGAAGTGGAGACTCACCTTGAGATAGGAAAATGTTACCGGTAGCAACCAAAGACTCAGCTTTACTCGTCCCTAGGAACTTTTGGATACCACCACCGATAAACTCGATAACCTTTTGCATAATACCAAGATAATAAAGTGCAGAAATTAACGCACTAAAGAAAATGATGATAGGAAGAACACGAACCGCAAAGATAAATCCTGTATTGGCTAAATCACCAAATAAGAACCCAATACCTTCATCAGCAAAGCCTAATAGGCTAGAAACACCATTACTTAAACTGATGAGTGCGGTTTGTCCCCAAGGGAAGTACAAGACTAAAGCGGCAAAACCGACCTGAAGTAACAAAGCGCGAGAGACTGTTTTCCAGTTGATTGCTTTGCGACTCTCTGACAACAACACAGCACACAATAATAGTGTCGCAACACCGATTAATCCGAATAGGACATTCATTAAAGATAACCTCTACAAGCATTGAAAAGTAGCTGGTCCGGTCCGTGGGGTCATTCACCATTCCATGTGACGGCTTGTATTGGTAGAGCTGTTGCTCTTAACCGGGCGGAAAGTATAGCGAACATAATGAGATATTCATCACATATTTTCACGCAAACGTTCAAGTGCTCAATCTATAAGCAATACTTTCACCCCTGATAAGATTGACTAGGGAAACTAGCAGCAAATGTACAAAATGTGCATTTTGTTGCTATGAAATAATGAACCAAGATCACAATAACTAATATGTAACCAAATTCATTTGCGTAAAAAGTTTGGCAATTCACGATTTGCCATCTAGGTTTATAAAAGTATCAACTAACGTACTAGTGGCAAAAGAATTCTCTAACAACGTCAGCAAGCTAATAACGCAAACACAACTGCATATTGCCCCACCGTTTGGTGGGGCTATTTTATTTGGAGCAATTTAGAGCGCTGATTGGGAGCTTCATGTTAAGCAGTAACTCAATTAGAGCTAGATTTATGCCACTAGCGGTATAGAATAATCGCCCCTTTAACAGATGCCAGAGATCACCATGCAACGCGATTACACCCTCTCATCCCTACAAGCTACCCCAAGAGAAGAGCTGGAAGAACTGAGT
Organism: Vibrio sp. Isolate23; assembly: GCF_022398095.1. Classification (NCBI taxonomy): domain Bacteria; kingdom Pseudomonadati; phylum Pseudomonadota; class Gammaproteobacteria; order Vibrionales; family Vibrionaceae; genus Vibrio; species Vibrio sp. Isolate23. Next base: position 1,398,411 of record NZ_JAKEUV010000001.1, on the reverse strand, counting down.
CTACGAATGATCCACCGCCTGATCGCAGAAGAATCGATGACGGAGCTGTTTACGTTCGATGTCGATGAGACGGAATCCGAAGACAAACTGCAAGAGGCGCAGTTTGATGCCATGTTGAGGATGAGTGCGATCGCTTTGAGTGAACTGCCAGCCCTTTTCAGCGAATCAGACAATCAACAGCAAAATACGCTACGCATGCAACGCTTACTGCTTTGGCATTTCTATTCGGTTTCGTTTCACCTTGAACAGGCAATACCTCTTGAAGTCCATTGTCAACATGTGGAAGTGCTACTTAAACAAGCCCCAACCAACGCATTAGAGTGGGTCACAACGTTAACCGACTTACTGCGCCAATACGCGGCCATTAGCCAAAGTCGCTAATTCGAACTCGGTAGAACTGCGATCACCCAACCTCACATCATTGTGAGAATCGCCACTGGGATACTGAGTGTGAAAGGGAAGCAAAAACCAGACTAAGGGCTGTCAGTGCTGGTTCACAGCCGCTGAAAAGGCCGGGATGTCCCGGCCTGACTATTTTAATCGTTAGTGAGAACGACACGAGCATTCTGTTTCTGAATTGGGCGGTTGTTGTTACCCATCACCATCTGCATTTGCTTTGCCTGTTCCGTCGTTAAGGTTTGCGCAGATTTAAGCACAAACCAGCGTACGCCTTCAGAACAAGGTGGCGTCGTCAGAGAGCCATTAAAGCGGTAATACTCCCCCGTTGCAGGCAACATATCTTTTACCGCAAACGGCGTTTGTAGCCTCACGGTTTGACCGGGTTCAGGCATGGTCGCCGTCAACTGTGTGATCTGGTTGTTTTCCCCTGGTGCTGCGTTATACATCACAGCAACAACCGCTAGGTTGCCATCTTTATCCGCATTGACAAAATGCGCTTCCAAGGGAAAGTGTTGACCACGAATATGGTTTTCTGAAGGCGTATGGAAGTGGAACTGCGCCAGATTAAACTCAACTCCATCTACTGTCACGGCGTTGTTCCCCTCAACAACCGCTTGAAGTGTATGTCCGTTATTCGTCAGCCCAGTCACCATACCCTGATATTCAATGTTGAGTGGCATCAGCTCCGCGTCAACCACATCCTTGATATCAATCGGGCTTTGGTTTTTACCAGTGGCACACTCTTTGGCAACATCTCCCCAATGTTCAGGCCCTTTATCCCCTTTGTAGCCCCATTCAGAGGCCTGAACCGTTCCCGCCATCGCAATCATCAAACTTGCGGCAATCAATGTGTTTTTCATGTTATTTCCTTATTATCGTCACCAACGGAAGATCGGCCACCATCATAAGTCGATGACCAAATTCATGAGTAGTAGGAAAACTTTGATTACCTGCGAATTTTGGAACCGGATACAAAAAAGTGAAAGTTTCTTTTTTGTCAATTTCACTGGAGGCTGTCGATGTTTGACTAACATTGCCAGTTTGATCTTGCCCTACAAAAAAGGCGACAGTTTAACCTGTCGCCTTTTACTATTCAGAATCTAGATTCCATTATTCCCAGTCGAGAACCACTTTACCTGATTGACCGCTACGCATTGCGTCAAAGCCTTTTTGGAAATCGTCAATCTTGTAATGGTGAGTGATGATTGGCGTCAAGTCTAAGCCCGATTGAATCAATGATGCCATCTTGTACCAAGTTTCGAACATCTCACGGCCGTAGATACCTTTAATCACCAGACCTTTGAAGATCACTTGGTTCCAGTCGATACCCATGTCTGATGGCGGAATGCCCAGCAGTGCAATTCGGCCGCCGTGGTTCATTGTCTTCAGCATGGTGCTGAATGCCGCCTGAACACCTGACATTTCAAGGCCCACATCAAAACCTTCCGTCATGCCCAGTTCTTCCATTACGTCTTCAAGCTTTTCTTCCGCAACGTTGACTGCGCGCGTCACACCCATTTTACGTGCGAGCTCAAGACGGTATTCGTTCACGTCTGTAATCACAACGTGACGAGCACCTACGTGCTTAGCAACTGCCGCCGCCATGATACCGATTGGGCCAGCGCCTGTGATCAGTACGTCTTCACCCACAAGGTCGAAAGACAGTGCCGTGTGTACAGCATTGCCGAACGGGTCAAAGATTGATGCTAGATCGTCTGAGATACCTTCAGGGATCTTGAACGCGTTAAACGCTGGAATCACTAGGTATTCAGCGAATGCCCCTTCACGGTTTACACCCACACCAATAGTATTACGACATAGGTGAGTGCGGCCGCCACGACAGTTACGACAGTGACCACAAGTGATGTGGCCTTCGCCAGAAACACGGTCACCGATTTCGAATCCGCGAACTTCCTGACCAATAGCAACCACTTCACCCACGTATTCATGACCAACGACCATAGGAACAGGAATCGTGTTCTGAGACCACTCATCCCAGTTGTAGATATGAACGTCTGTACCACAAATCGCGGTTTTCTTAATTTTGATCAGAATGTCGTTATGGCCAACTTTCGGTTTTTCAACCTCAGTCATCCAGATGCCTTCTTCAGGCTTTAGCTTAGATAGCGCTTTAATTTTCATTACTTAATGATCTCCATGTCACGACCCACTTCGATGAAGGCATCAATGGCGCGATCAAGTTGCTCGCGCGAGTGTGCCGCCGACATTTGTGTACGAATACGTGCTTGGCCTTTTGGTACGACTGGGAAAGAGAAGCCAATAACATAAATGCCTTTTTCTAGGGAGCGCTCTGCAAACTCAGCCGCAACTTTCGCATCACCAAGCATGATTGGAATGATCGCGTGGTCAGCGCCACCCATAGTGAAACCAGCGGCTTCCATACGAGTGCGGAAATGTGCTGCGTTTTCCCAAAGACGGTCACGTAGGTCACCACTTTGCTCAAGAAGATCAAGAACTCGGATAGAAGCATTAACGATCGCTGGTGCTACCGAGTTTGAAAACAGATATGGACGAGAACGCTGACGTAGCCAATCAATCACTTCTGCTTTACCTGAAGTATAGCCCCCTGATGCGCCGCCCATGGCTTTACCTAACGTGCCTGTGATGATGTCGATACGCTCAACCACATCGTGGTACTCGTGAGTACCTGCGCCTGTTTTACCCATGAAACCCACCGCGTGAGAGTCATCGACCATAGTCAGTGCGCCGTACTTGTCAGCAAGGTCACAGATAGCTGGCAGGTTAGCTACTACGCCGTCCATTGAGAATACGCCGTCTGTAACGATAAGGATGTTACGAGCGCCCTCTTCTTTAGCCGCAATTAGCTGCTGCTCAAGCTCTTCCATGTTGTTGTTTGAGTAACGGAAGCGCATTGCTTTACACAGGCGAACACCATCGATGATTGAAGCGTGGTTAAGCGCGTCAGAGATGATCGCGTCTTCTTTGCCCAGAATCGTTTCGAACAAACCAGCGTTAGCGTCAAAACAGGAGGTGTATAGAATTGTGTCTTCTTTACCAAGGAACGTAGAAAGCTTTTGCTCCAGCTCTTTGTGAATATCTTGAGTACCACAAATGAAACGAACAGACGCCATACCAAAGCCGTGCTTATCCATGCCCGCTTTACCCGCTTCAATTAGCTCAGGGTGGTTAGCTAGGCCAAGGTAATTGTTAGCACAGAAGTTAAGTACTTCTTCGCCTGTAGAGATTTTGACAGCCGCTTGCTGTTGAGAAGTGATAACGCGCTCTGACTTGTAAAGACCTTCAGCCTTTACTTCTTCAATCTGTTGTTTGATCTGTTCGTAGAATGCAGAAGACATTTCAAATTCCTTCCTAGTTATTATGTTAAGCACATTGCTTATTCATCACCTTCGTTTTTTCGAAGGCGTAAAAAGTTGCCCTAAGTGTAATTCAAGCACGTCACTTTCATTATCCCATCAGGTGGAAAAACATTCATGAATCACAGGCACAAATAAGGATTTTTTATGATAAAAGTCACAGTACATCTTTCCGATTAGATATAAAATTGCTGTCTAACAGTAATCAAGATTAGACACTTATGGATGTATAGGTGGATAAATATAGTGTGCTGTGTAGCTATGGGAATGCATTAAAGACTGTAAGAAACAAAAACAGGCGTTGGTTACTTCGACCTACCCGCCTGTTTTGGTGACATAAATGAACACACGTGTTACTTTTCTAACACTAAGGTGACTATGGTGAGCAATGCGACTGCGAATGCGGCCAGCAAGATATCTTGCATCATTGATCCCAAGTCAAGAAGAAAACCTGGTTCTTGCACTTTGAGTACCTCTTGCTGTTTAACATTTGACCACCCTATCGATACAACAAATTATTAACAACCGATTTAATTCTCAATTTAAAGACATATCACGGTTTCAACTTGGTTAATTCAAAACTTATCGCTTTGCTCCCAGATCTTGCATCCTTCATTTTGATCGTTGATGAAGGTAGCTTTACAGCCGCAGCCAAAAAGCTCGAAGTGACCCCTTCAGCACTGAGTAAATTGATCACTCGGCTTGAGTTTGCACTATCTGCAAAGTTGTTCGAGCGTACCACCCGAAAACTGGTGATCACGCCGACAGGACAGCAGGTATACGATCAAGCGATCGTGATGGTAAACGCCGCCCAGCAAGCTTGGGAACTTTCAACCACTGATCACAAACAAGCAACAGGCTCTCTTACCATTGCAGCGCCAGAGGCCTTTCTCAACTCTGTTTTGCAGCCTTTTGTCGTGCCTTTCTTAAAACAGTACCCAGACATTCAGCTCAAATTGCGGGTGGCTGATGGTGAGATCGACCTACTCAGAGACGGGATCGATGTCGCCTTCAAACTCACCGATAGACCCGATGAAAACTTGGTGCTTAAAGAAATTGGTAAAACGAATCTGGTGCTTTGTGCAAGTCCCGCATACATCGAACGGCGCGGGATGCCCTTACACCCTACCGACCTACAACAGCATGATTGCCTATATCTAGCTGAAACAGAACGAGATAACATCTGGGACTTCTTCAAAGACGACGAATTCCATTCAATGACGGTGTCAGGTCGCTATGCAGTAAACCACTCTCAAATGAGACTCACTGGAGTAAAAAACGCACTAGGGATCGGCATATTTCACGACTTTGTTATTGCAGAAGCCATTGAAAAACAACAGGTTGTGCCTGTACTCCCTGATTGGACCATCAAAAGTAATTACCATGGTGCCATCGCCATGCAGTACCCGCAAACCAAATACATGCCCGCTCGTCTGCGTGTTTTTATCGACTACATTAGCCAAGCGTTAGGCGATAAACTCGCCAGCCATTAACGAGAACTCCTATGTTTAATACAATTCATCACGTAGCGATTATTTGCTCTGATTACCCAGTGTCTAAGCAGTTTTATACTGAGGTGTTGAGGCTGAAGGTCTTGGCAGAAAATTATCGAGAGGAGAGAGATTCTTACAAACTCGATTTAGAACTCCCAGACGGTTCGCAAATTGAGTTGTTCAGCTTTCCCAGTGCACCGAAAAGGCCAAGTTTCCCAGAAGCACAAGGCCTACGTCATTTAGCTTTTGCGGTAGATAGCGTTGAAGAAGTCAAAACATACCTAGAAGGTAGAGGGGTTGCCGTCGAAGCCGTACGTATTGATGAGTTCACAGGCAGGGCCTTTACCTTCTTTCAGGATCCAGATGGTTTACCACTGGAAATTTATCAGACTGAGTAAATCTTTGTTATCGCCGATTAGTCATGCTGAATCCACAGAACCTTTGCTCAAGAGACCAGATAAACACTTTCTCAAGCAAACTGCGTCGTACTCGCTTTTTAATCGGCTTAGTATCACTCATTCTGCGCTTCTCCTCTAGCTTGTGGTGGCTGTACAACTTTTTTACTGCGTTGATACCAATCGACTTTTCTGGTCATAACCATAACGAAAGCTAGGATCACAAAGCACAATGCTGTCCCCATCAGGAGTGCGTAACTTTCTGCCTCAAGTAACCCGAAGAGTAATCCGTATAGACACAATAAACTCGCACCAAATACTGCCCCCTGTCTGGTGTTGTCTAGCATACCGCTGACGTAGACACTCAAAAGGCTGGTCGAAGCCAAAACAGAAATGACGTAAGCCCAGTTAAAACCAGTATGTTCACTGAGTGAGATCAGTAATAGATAGAACAGCGCCAAAGCAAGGCCAACACAACCATATTGAACAGGGTGAACAGGGCGAGCCTGAAACAATTCAAGCAAGAAGAAGCTGGCAAATACTAAGGTGATGACAAGAAGAGAGTAATTAATAGTACGGTGTGATTTAAGGTAATGATCAACCGGGTCAATGAGGTCAACCCCCATTTGGCGTTGCTCTAACTCATCACAAGACGAGGCTTCTTCCATGCAGTTCTTAAACAGTTGCGTAATATTGGATGAAAAGTTGCTGCTGGCCCATTTTGCACTAAAGCCTGATTCAGACACATCCGACGCTACTGGCAGATAGTCACCGATAAAACTCGGGTGTGGCCATTTTGATGACAGCGTTACTGAGGTGGTATTCCCAATTGGTGTGACTTGAAGTTTCCCCATCCCCTGTAATAAAAAACTCAGATTAAAATCAAGAGATTGGTTAGGATCTAAATGAACCAAATCAAGTGAAGTATGAAAACCTTGAGCCAGTTGTTTAATACCTGTACCCGGCACTACATTAAATGTCTTACTGCCCAGCTTTATTGCATCTAACTTAACTAAGCCGCGGCTATCTTTAATACCAACCACCATAGTTACTTTTTTGATCTGATATTGCTTAAGCTTATTTAGCAACGAAAGATCGAACGATCCTTTGAGCGCACTTTGCGCTTTGTATAAGCGAGCTTTGTAGATGCCTCTATATTTCTCGAAGCTGTCTAAATGAGCTGTCATATCAAAAGTATCTGGCAAAATGTAAGCCTGACGCTCAACCGTATAAGTCCGTTCTTCACTGCTAACCGTTTCAGTGAAGTCTACCGCGATGAATGGACCGATAATACGTTGCTCACCACTGCTACTGCGTGCGATTTCCTCTCTAACTTCTTGCTGACGGTAAGCGCGCTCGGAAACAAGGCCACTCACCATAGAAACCGGGATTTGTAATAAGACAAACAAAAGCAGCACAAAGCCAAACTTCATGCCAAACTGATTATTAAAGATTTTTTTCATCTGTTTTCTCCTTAACTGATGTGGCTAATGTAAAACAACCACTTGGAGAAGAGATGGAGGGTTTATGGAGTTTTTATGGATAAGGAAAGCTCAAAGTGACTTTAACACCTTGGCCGACATTCTCAATCAGCAATGAACCCTTATGCAGTTTGGCAACTTGCTCAACAAAATTCAGCCCAAGCCCAGTACTTTTCACGCCATTTTGGCGAGCAAGAGAATAAAATCGCTCAGTAAGCCTTGGCATCGCGTAATCTGGAATACGTGGCCCGTCATTAGATATCGACAAAGCAACTCGAGCAGCTGATTGTGAGTAACACCAACGAATCGCGCCATTGCAATCCACAAAATCCAGTGCATTATCCATAAGGTTGAACAGGGCCTGCTGGAACATAAAGCGATCACCAACGATCTCAAAATCAGACTTTATAACGACTTCACATGTGACTCCTTTAGCATTGAGTCGAGCATCCGAGGCCGCTAAAATCTCATTAAGTATAGTGTTGATGTTGATCGGTTCCTGCTTATCCAAATGTGGTTGCTTCTCTAGTCGAGCCAACTCCAATAGTTTGTCTACCAAAGACTGCATCCTATCGCTCTCGCGCTCGATGTTTGTCGCAAAACGCGCCACTTTTTCATCGGATAACGGCATCTGTAATATTTCGCTTGCTCCCTTAATCGCTGAAAGCGGGCTTTTGAGTTCATGCGTCAATGTTTGCACATACTCTTCGACATACTGCTTACCATCGAGTTGATTACGCATGTTTTCTAATGCGTTACTCAACGTCTCATATTCATAAAACACGCGAAAGCTTGGTTTAGTGACCTTCTCTCCTTGACCCATTTTTACCGCGTAATTTTCCAACTTATTCAGCGCCGAGTGAATACGCCATGCGAACAAAGCCCCAGCAAGCAATACTAACCCGCTCATCCACACCATCCAAAACAAGACATTTCGCTTCGACAGGTCAATAAATGGCTGAACCGAACGATTGGATTTAGCCACCGTCACGCTGCCAATAATTTCACCCTTATGATAAATAGGGGCTGCGACATGCATCACTGTTGACAGAGGATCATCTGGATCTTCAGCAGTACTTCTCGCCCCGTATTGGCCACGTAACGTGAGATAGACATCGTTCCATCTCGAATAATCTTCTCCGACATCCTGTTGCCACGAGTCCGCAATCACAACCCCATTTTTGTCTGTGATGTAAATGCGATGATTGATCGCTTTCTTACCGATTTCCCAGATACGAGCTTTGGGCTCTCTTAAGCCATATGCAGTAAGAAGTGTTGAGAATCGACTCTCTGAAATTTGGCCATTCGCCACGTCTTCTTCCGCAAGCACAGCCAAGAGGTTGGCCATATCCACCAGCGTTTCTTCGGTCGTTTGTCGAACCGTCGGTTTAAGCTCCTGAATCACCGTAGTGCTCACGGTATAGGCCGTCAGACCGACAAGAACAAAATACAAAAAGAACAGTCTTAATCCGAGTGGGATCTTAGGCCATTGCATCGTTACTCATCCGTTTGTTCGTAGTAGTAACCGAAACCACGCTTGGTGCAAATACGATCATTCATGGCAAAGGGCTTGAGCTTGTTGCGTATCGCTTTAATGTGAGAATCGATATTACGCTCATAAGACGTATGCGGTGTCATATCAGCCGCTTGCATCAATTGCTCACGGCTTAAAACACGACTGGATACAGCAATAAGTTTGCTTAAGATCTTAAACTCAACGGCAGTCAAACCTAATGATTGGTCACCAACGCTGTAATCAAAGTTGTCCGCTTTTAACTCACTCTCATGTTCTTTCGGCGGTTGGTCTAAGGTGAAGCGTGATTTGATACGCAGCTTGATTCGTGCCAGCATTTCTCTTGGGCTAAAAGGTTTAGTGACATAGTCATCGGCACCAATCTCTAACCCCACCACACGATCGATTTCCTCATGTCTCGCAGTCAGAAAAATAATCGGCACATCAGAAAACTCTCGAATGGATTTACAAAGTTCAAATCCATTCCCATCCGGTAAGCCAACATCAAGCACTACTAACGCTGGCTCGCTCTGCTTGATGAAGGCCAACCCTTCTCTCGCGGTTGAAAACCATGCAGTCTGATAGCCATCCATTTCGATAACATGAATTAAGTTTTCGGCAATGGCTGGTTCATCCTCAATAATGACGATCGTTGTTTTATCGCTCAATGTGCTAACTCCGTACAACCGTATTTCTGTTATATGACGAATATATAATTACAGACAATCATTGATGTGAATAGCTTAAAGGCCAAAGAAGCGCATAGGCCAAGTCACTTGGCCCATTTCAATCAAGTCATAAATGGTGAAAAACACAGCACAGATAACCGCCAACTTCAAAAGACGATAAACGATGAACATAAACACTTCCTCAAGCGTGAAAAAAGCCGCCAATGCGGCTTACAAAGCAACTAGCAACAAGGCTACGTTATACCTTTTACTTATTGAGATTTCGAGCATTAAGCTCAAAACCTTTCCTACTCGAGTTAGATTACATTTCACCACTAATCATGATATGCATCAAGATTAATAATTTTACTCCATCCAAGACAATTTGATTTCGTCCGTTTTAACCGTTTTTTAACCCTCGCCTTCCTAGTATCCCATCTATTACTGCACACAAGGAAGAAAGCGATGAAAAAGCAAGCGTGTTTATTCGCCCTGACGTTGGGGCTAGCATCCCAAACAATGGCGATCCCTATCCCCGATGATCTGGATACAGAACTACGTAAACTGATTGAGCAACACAGCCTGACTGGGGAGCCCAACAAAGGTTTTGAGATACCCAGTGTGGATTCAGAAGAAGTAAAACTAGGTAAACTGTTATTTTTCTCCAAAGCACTGAGTGGCAATAAAGACGTCGCTTGTGCCAGCTGTCATCACCCCTACCTTGGTGGTGGAGACGGGTTATCACTTCCAGTCGGTACACTGGCTGAAAATGAAGATGTACTGGGTCCAGGCCGAAAAACGACGACTGGCCAATTCTACGTAGCACGCAACACTCCAACGATCTTCAATGCAGGTTTATACAAACGCAGTTTGTTTCGTGATGCACGCGTAGAGTTTGTTGATTGGCTTGATCCCTCAAAAGGGATCAGCACCCCCGATGTGGCGTTTGGTGAAGCTGACCCAAACGCAGGTGATACCTTGTTAGCAGCTCAAGCTCGCTTTCCACCGGTCACAGCCTCTGAAATGCGCGGTTTTGATTTCATGCAGGATGCCTCTAATCAAGCTGTAAGAGCACATCTCGCGTCAAGAGTTGGCGACTATGGTGACGCGAAAGGCGAATTGTTTCGCAATCACTGGGTAGAAAAATTTTCATCCGTTTACGGGGAAGACAAATCACCTCAAGAGCTTGTGACGTTTGCCAACATTACCCGAGCACTCTCTGCGTACCAACAATCAATGAATTTTACCGACAATGCTTGGAACCGATACGTAAAAGGGGATTTATCTGCGCTCACCCTTTCACAAAAGCGCGGTGCATACCTATATCTCTACATGCCGCCCCCTCCGTCTGATGGTGGTAATGAGCCAGACTTCTTACCCACCCAATGTATTGGTTGCCATAACACGGACACCTTTAGCCAAACAAAAGATTCAAACTATCATCGCCTTGCCTTCCCACAAATTGGCCCCGGAACTGGAGAACCAGGAATGGAAACCAATGACTTAGGCCGTGCCCATCGTAATGAAAGTGAAGACGACATTTATAGTTTTCGCTCTGGTACGCTATTAAACATCGAAGTCACCGGACCATTCGGCCATGCTGGAAGTTACGATACACTCGAACAAGTAATTGATCATTATGATGATTATCATCAGATACTCGATCAGTACATCGATGAGCTAGGCTGGTGTGAACAACCGCAGTTTAAAGACATTGAACATTGCAATAGTCTGTTCCCAGAGACAAGAGAGAATACAGATAAAGCCGCCAAAATCATTGATGATGAAATTGCCGATGGTGCCCCTGTGCTACAAAAACTCAACTTGTCAGATCAATCGAAAACCGATTTGGTTAACTTTATGAAAGCACTCACCGACCCTTGTGTGAAAAGCGCAGAGTGCCTGCAAGCTTGGCTTCCTCAGCCGGAGGAGTCAGATCCTGATGGGCTTCAACTGCAAGCAATCAACTATCAGGGGGTACCTCTTTACCTGCCTTCCAAGTGTTCGGAAGGTGAAACCCTACAATCCGGTGAAAAGCTAACAAGAGATCAAGGCGAGTGTATCACTGGTTTAACTGAACACTTTTATTTTGATGTTCAGAGAGATAACACCACTGTCTACCTGAGCAGTCGCGATGGTCAGGGTGATCTTAAACTCTACTATCACCCAACAACTTGGGCATCTGAGGAAAATGCGTTAGCTGAATCAGTGGGAGAAGGCACAGAACAAGTCCTGATCATCACCCTAAATCGGGGACGCCACTACCTAAGTGCCATCTCACAACAGGGGTACCAAGGGGTATCTATCGCATTGGGTGAACACCAAGCAAATAAAGAACCCGGAGAGCAGCCTAAAGTCATCTCAGACCAGTGTGCTGTTTCTGCTCCTATCTCCTTTAGCGAATTGCAGAGTGGTTCTCCCGTCTGTACTGCACAAGGTGACAACTATTATTTCATCAAGGTCACCCAACCCAACAGTACTCTGGAAGTTAGAACACAACACGGTAGCGGTAATACGGATTTGTATGTCAGTCCTTATTGGCCAAGTATCAACCAATTTGAGTTTTCTTCTCAAAACCTTGGTAGTAGTGAGTACATCAGAATTGACTCTCCACCTCCCGGTTGGTACTTCATCCTAGCGGCTGGCGATGGAATCAATCATGGTACATCGATACAACTTGATGTCTCCAAACAAAGATAACTCGCTTTCTCAAGAAAAGGGAACATTGTTGCCAAGCCATCACTGGCTTGGCTTTACTTCTATTGGATTTCACTAAGGTGCCCATGATCCACACAATATTGGTTGAAGACGATACTCGGCTAGCAGGCAATATCATAGATTTTCTTGAACTGGAAAACATTACATGTGATTTCGCCAGTAATGGTATTACAGCCCTCAACCTGATAGAAAATAATGATTATCAGGTTATTATTCTGGATATAAATCTCCCACGACTTGATGGCTTTAGCGTATGCGAACAGCTTCGCTCTCAAGGAATCGGGGTTCCAATTATTATGTTAACTGCCCGAAGTCAACTTGAAGACAAGCTGACAGGATTTAAGGTTGGCACTGATGACTATCTCGTAAAGCCCTTTGCAATGGCAGAATTAGTGGCAAGAACGAAAGCACTGGTGAATAGAAAAAGCGGTCAACTCACTCAGTTCAAGGCGGGAAACATAATGTTTAACTCGCAAGAAAAACAAGCGTATGTTGATAATCAACCGCTCAAGCTCCCTCCGACAAGCTTGACTATCTTAGAGCAATTAATGCGTGCTTACCCGCACTCAGTCACTCGTCAATCTCTTAATTTGGCGATCTGGGATGACCGATTGCCCAACAGTGACTCCCTTAAAGTCCACATACATCACCTGCGTAAGGCATTAGCTTGTCATAACAGTTCGGCCTCCATCATTTCTATCAATCGACAAGGCTTCAAGTTACAAATTACAGAGTTGGAGACCCCATGATCAGCGAGATACCAAGCTTAAAACGTTATACTCTGATCGTGCTTCTCACCTCCGCTGTTATATTGGTAACACTGATGTCCACGCTATGGATGCTTCATTTTTTTAGCAGTCAAGACAACATGATTAAGGGCGCTCTACTCGAAGTAGCCCATAGGAGCGAATCAGACCATCTTGAGGCAAATCATCGATTCTTAAAAGCCAGCAATTGGCATGACCTACCTATCGAGATTCGCCGTCATTTCACTCGTGAACAACTCATTCCAGATCGACTCTACCAAAAGTCAGATCGAGACAGCCTGTTCTCTAGGCCAACCGAGTCCGTGTTTTTGATCTCCCTAGCAAGGCCCAATGGAGAAATCCATTATGCTGCCCATCATTTCAAAGAGCCTCCGAACATCCCCGCCCCACACTGGTTCACATCACCTGAAGTTCAAGCAGTTTTTCTTGGACTTTGCGCATTGAGTTTCTTTTTCATGGTATTGCTAATGTTTATGAACTCAGTCACTAAACCGATTAAAGAACTGTATGGCTGGGCTAGAGAGCTGGATGCCCAAAATTTAAGTGCCGCACCGCCAGGGTTCCGATACAAAGAGCTGAATACACTCGCTCAAATTATCCTCGATAGCGTACGTAAAACGAATGCCTCACTTGAGCGAGAACAGGAGTTTGTTCAGTATGCTAGCCATGAGCTACGTACACCGATTGCCGTTATTCGTAGTAGTGTGGAACTAATGGAAAAAGTCGAACAGCAATGGGAGGTAAAGAGTCATCGCGCAATGCAGAGAATTAAGGATGCCAGCCATTGCATGGCTGAACTCTGCAATACGTTGTTATGGCTAAATAAAGCCGAAGATTCTCAGCTATCCACTCAACCCGTGGATCTATCATCGCTACTCCATTCAGAAATGGAGAACCTGAGCTATCTGACACAAGGAAAAAGCATTGAAGTGCAAATCCGTACTGACAGTTATGAGGTCAACCTACCCTACGCGGCTGTACAAATGATAATCGCTAACCTATTGCGTAATGCTGTGCAACACACACATGAAGGTATGATTACTATTGATCAGCGTCAGGGAACCGTTCAGATCATTAACCGAGAACGGCAAGAAGATCATGAATATTATGCGGAGCACTCAGGTTTTGGGCTAGGTCTCATATTGGTGAAGCGTTTATGTCAGCAACTGGGGTGGAGTTTCAGTTTTGAAAAGAGGCACGATCAATGCTGTGCCTCTTTGTTTATCGAAAAACCGAACTTTAGACTAGCTAACAGATAAGCAATTAGAGCGCCTGAAGGCTAAACAAGGCTGGTACACTGATAAAATTCCCCTTACGCGTTCACACCCTTCATGCCTTCAGGGGTGTAACGCTCACCTACTGGCTTAAAACCATCGATGGCTTTTTCCAGGATAGACTCGTCCTGAGGTGTTAGCCTCACATTCACCGAACCAAGATTATCTTCCAAGTATTTCAGTTGCTTAGTCCCTGGAATAGGCACAATATCGTCCCCTTGCGCGAGTAACCAAGCCAAGGCGATCTGTGCGGGCGAACACGCCTTCTCCATCGCTAAGTACTTCACCGCATCGGATAAAGGTTGATTAGCCTTTAAGTTTTCAGACGTGAAGCGTGGCAGCGCTTTACGAGCATCGTTGTGGGAGAAATCCTTTTCTGACTGGATACATCCAGTCAGAAAACCACGCCCTAACGGCGAATATGGTACAAATCCAATACCGAGTTCACGACAAGTAGGTAGTACCTCAGCTTCAACATCTCGAGTCCAAAGTGAATATTCCGTCTGAACTGCCGTAACTGGATGAATTGCATTAGCTCTTCTCAGGGTATTTGCACTTACCTCGGAAAGCCCAATATGTGCAATTTTTCCTGCTGAAACCAACTCACTTAGCGTCTCCATTGTCGTTTCAATAGAAGCCTTGGGATCCAAGCGGTGAATGTAATAGAGATCAATACACTCGACACCGAGTCGACGCAGTGACCCTTCACACGCTTGGCGAATATACTCGGGGCTATTATCAATACGTCGTTTGTATTCTCCTGGCTCCCTTACGATGCCGCACTTGGTGGCAACTTTGATATTTTTGTCTTTAGTCCGTAAGAATCGGCCAATCAATTCCTCGTTGTGATGGTCCCCATAAGTATCCGCTGTGTCCAAGAATGTACACCCGAGATCGATTGCCTTATTAAGTACTTGTAATGATTCTTGATCATTTCTTGGCCCATAAAATTCGCTCATTCCCATGCACCCTAGCCCGATCGCTGATACTTCTAAGCCATTTCCCAAGATACGTTTTTCCATCATCTAATTTCCTTGGTTTGTTGTATTGTTCACAGTATGATTTCCCAAAAGGGAAAGTTATATGGCAAAAAATCGCAATCCATCTTCCGATATCGGAAAAGGGGAATTCAACAAAATCCACTGGGATGATGCACGAGTCTTCTTAGCCATAGCTAGAGCAGGGACATTAAGTGGTGCCTCCAAAGCATTAGGTGTCGGCATAGCAACGGCAACCCGTCGTATTGAGCGCTTAGAAAGTGCACTCAATTTAAGGCTGTTTGTAAGAGATCAGCTGGGTTATAAACTCACTGACGAAGGGTTAACGCTTATTCCTCAAGCAGAAGCTCTAGAACAAGCCGGATATGCGTTTGGCTCTGCCGCACAAGGCCATGATGATGGGGTTTCAGGACACGTTCGTATAGCCACAGCCCAAGGGCTTGCCGACCACTTGATCATTCCGGCCCTACCAAATCTACTACGCAAGCATGCCGAGCTCAGCGTAGAAGTTGTGACCAGTATTTCAACCGTTAATTTGCACCGAAGGGATGCAGATCTAGCCATACGTATGGTGAGACCAGATAGAGGAAATGTGACTATCCGACGTTTAGGGAAGCTGGGCTTTGGCCTTTACGGCTCTGAGAGTTATATCAATCGCAGAACAGATTCAGCGCAGACCCATCCCTATGACAACGATGACTTCATCGGCTGGGCAGAAACTCAACACCACCTCCCCGCAGCTCAGTGGATACAGAAAACACTCAGAGGAAGAAATTGCAAGATCTCCACAACCAATTTATCCGCACAGTTCAGTGCCGCTCATGCAGGCCTTGGGCTCGCAGTACTCCCGCATTTCATGGCCCAGCAGCAAGGACTCGTCTGCATTCAACACGAAGTAGACTGCAATCAGCCTATCTGGTTGGCTATACACTCAGATTTAGCGCACTCAAGACGAATAAGAGTAGTCGCTGAATTCTTGAGCGAGTTAGTTTCTGAGAATCGTCAGCAATTAGAGTTTGGGGATGAAAATAGGCGACCGAAAAATAAATGATTATCGGTTGTAGATAAAAACAAAAGCCGCTTAAAGCGGCTTTTGTTAGAGCGAATTCTAATACTAATGCACTGGCTTATCGGTTTTCGAATAAAACTTACCGAAGTACTGCTCTAGGATCTCAGGTGTTAGCTCACCAGCTTCTTCGAGTTTTTTTAGCTCTGCGGCGATAGCTTTTTGCTCTTCAAGTGATGGAAGCGCTACTTCAGGCTCATCACTCATTTCCTGAGACATTTGCTCTAGCTCTTTTTCAAAATCACTCATGCTATTTACTTACCTAATCAATATAAAAACTGGGGCTAAGTTTACCTACTTAGCCCCAGTTATTCTAGCTTACGGACAGTTTTATAGCTTAAAGCTACCTACCATACGATCTAGACGTTCCGACAGCTCTTTTAGATCAGAGCTGGCGGCCGCCAGTTCCTCGGCTGTACTGGTTGTCACTTCATTAATGGCGTTAATTTCTTCGATATTTTGGTTGATAGTATGCACAACCGTTGATTGCTCTTCCGTCGCCGTTGCCACCTGAGTGTTACGGTCAGAAATGTCGTGGATGCGTTCGGAAATGTTCACCAACACTTCTACCGCTTCATCTGACGATGACACACCTTCATGCGTTACAGACTTACCAGCTTCCATCGCCGTTACAGCATCTTTTGCATCACTTTGAAGCTGGTTGATCATTTTCTGGATCTCTTCCGTCGAATCAGCCGTTCGACTGGCCAAGTTTCTTACTTCATCTGCGACCACAGCGAAACCACGTCCCTGTTCACCCGCACGTGCAGCCTCAATTGCTGCGTTCAATGCAAGTAAGTTGGTTTGCTCGGAGATATCACGGATAACATCCAGAATAGAGCCAATTTCTTGCGTTGTAGATGCCAGTTGCTCAACCACTTGACCTGTGTTTTCTATGTCCATCGCCAAACGACTGATCGCGTCCTTAGCTTTGTTGACGACGCTCTGGCCGACCTGAGTGTTGTCTGAAGCTTGGTTCGCGGTTTCCGCTGCGGTGGCCGCATTCGAAGCAATTTCGCTGATCGTCGCGCCCATCTCGTTAATCGCGGTCACCACTTGAATGGTTTGGTCACGCTGAATCTGACTATTGTCATGAGTCGTGTTAGCTTTGTGAGACACACTGTCAGCGGCCGTTTGCAACGCACCACTGGTTGACGCTACTTCTTTCATTGACTCGTGTATTTTCTCAATAAAGCCGTTAAAACCTTCAGAAAGCTGGCCAATCTCATCGCTACTCTGAACTTCGATACGTTGTGAAAGGTCGCCATCGCCTCGGCCAAGGTCGGTAAAGCGAGCAGCAATCGACTTAATAGGGCGTGTGATGCTATTAGCTAAGAATAGACCCATGAAGATAAACAGAGCAGCAACCACAATCGTCGTAAAGGTCATTTGCTTGGCAACATGGTTAAGGTCAGCAAACACTTCATCAACCGGGGCTACACCAATAACAAACCAATCCATAGAAGGAATATACAGGCTTGAAACAAACACCTGTTCACCTTCATAGTTCGCTTCTATCAAATTAAAACCCGATTTATTCAGAAGTTGAGAGGCTTCCCCACCATAGAGCTGTGATAACGTCGAACGTGCTTTGTCTTTCTGACGGTGAATTTGAACTTGACCTTGTGCATCGGTCAGAAATACAAAGCCGGTGTCTTCGATTTGAAAGCCATTCAACAACCTAACCATATCATCCATTGATTTAGACAGGCCAGACATACTTAGCCCATTAACAAACTGGAAGTTGGCGAACATTTTCACTTCACCCGTCGACTCTTGGAACATGCTTACCATGGTCGGCTGACCAGATTGGGTAAAGCCAAAGAACCAGCCATCTTGTTGTTGGTTCAACTGGCGCAAAAAGCCATTTTGGTTCCAATAGTAAGCCGTTTCACGGTTCGCAACAGAAGCATCATTCAAACTGTATTGGTTACGAACGTTGTTAAGCTCTTTAACCAGCTTAGCTTCAACCTGAGGGTCAATATTGGTCGTGCTAATCGCATCTTTAATAAATTCATTATTTGCTATCTGCTCTGCTGCTCGCAGTAGCTGAGTCACATCGTAGTCAATTTGTCCCTTGATCTGGTCTAGCATGGAAGGCAGTTCAATATCTACCAGCCTATGCTCCAGAACTTCGCGTGCCTGACGCTGTGCCATGACTCCAACAATAATTGTTGAAGCGAGAACAGCAAAGGTAATACCCGCAACAACCTTTTGCTTAATACTGATCGCGTTTAGTTTCATCATTCGAGTTGCCTTTTAGCGCTTTGTCATTATGAAAATTCATCATCACCACTGATTTACTAGCTCCAGAAAGGGGCGAGCCAAGCTAAATTGTGACGCATCTTTTTATATCGGATGTAAATTACATTTCTTTACTGAATAAGTCATCAATTTAACCCTGATTTGCAAACCAATTTTTCGATATTGAACACTTGCATGAGGAACGAAAATCCCCATATTGTAAACAACTGAAATAATAGCACTTATGTTGTACTGCTGCGTTGAGTAGTAAATAAGCAGCCGAACGACAATAAAGTCAAAATGGATGAACTTTTTCATAGCTCAAACCACTAAGTGAAAAAGTGAGGAGATAGACACTGATGAACTCTCAGTCATTGCACCACCTACAGCAATATTTAGAAGGTCAGGTTATTGGCCAACAAGAACTCGTCAAGCAGCTTTTAGTTGCTTTACTGGCCGACGGACATATTTTGGTTGAAGGCCCTCCGGGGTTGGCCAAAACACGAGCTGTGAAATCATTGGCTGACTGTATTGAAGGCGATTTCCACCGCATTCAGTTCACTCCTGACCTGCTGCCTGCAGACTTAACTGGCACCGATATTTTTCGTCCAGAAACAGGCGAATTCACTTTCCAACCAGGGCCAATTTTTAACTCATTGATTCTGGCCGATGAAATCAACCGTGCTCCTGCTAAAGTGCAAGCAGCAATGCTTGAAGCGATGGCAGAAAAGCAAATTACCGCCGGTCGACAAACCTACCCATTACCCGATTTGTTTTTGGTCATGGCAACACAGAACCCCATTGAGCAGGAAGGTACCTACCCACTGCCTGAAGCTCAGTTGGATCGCTTTCTACTGCATCTCAGTGTTGACTACCCAAATGCGGAAAGTGAACTGGAAATTTTGCGTCTTAACCGCGGCGAAGCCAAAGGGGTAGAAAAAGTCACACCACCAGTTCTCTCTCAACAAGATATATTTTCTGCTCGTCAGGAAGTGTTGAACATTCATATGGCCGAAGGGGTTGAGAATTATATTATTCGTCTTGTCATGGCGACGCGTCAGCCCGCTCAATACGATGATACATTGAGTAGTTGGATAGAAATGGGAGTAAGTCCACGTGCCACAATCGCTTTGGATCGCTGTGCTCGAGCACACGCTTGGCTGTCTGGTCGCGATTATGTTTCTCCAGAAGATGTACAAGCCATGGCCTTCCCCGTTCTCAGACACCGCATTCTGCTTAGTTATCAGGCGCAAGCCGAAGGCATCTGTGCTAATCAGGTAGTAAACCGTCTTCTGTCTCTGGTGGGCAGCGCGTAAGGGTTACAGATGGATAAACAATTATCCCCATACTCTGACGGTGTAAACCTGTGTCTTGATGAACTGCTTTACTATAAGCAACAAGCGATAAAGTGGTTACCTCCTGCTAAGAGTTTGTGGTCTCAAACGCTGGGACAGCATCAGAGTAAGCAACTAGGGCGTGGTATGGACTTTGCTGAAGTCCGCCAATATCAAGCTGGAGATGATGTTCGCAGCATCGATTGGCGTGTAACCGCTCGAACCGGCAAACCTCATACCAAACTTTTCACTGAAGAACGAGAAAAGCCCATCATAGTGTACGTGGATTTCAGTGCCAGCATGATGTTTGGTTCTCAGCTGATGTTTAAATCGGTCTTAGCCGCACACATAGCAAGCCTGATTGCTTGGCTATCTGTCGCGCAGCGCGATCGCATCGGTGCAATTATCGATACTGGCGATCAGCTGACCGAATTAAAGCCGACTAGCCGTAATCAAGGACCGTTAGCATTCATTCAGCATATGGTGAAGCTTCATCAGGACAAACTGCGTTCTGCACCCACGCCAGCATCACCTGATATGATGAACGGGTTACAAGCTCTTAATCGACTTTGTCCCAAAGGCAGTGAAGTTGTTATTATCAGTGACTTCCTGCGCTTTTCAGAGTCCAACCAGTCATTACTCACTAGGTTGCGTTCCCACAACCGAGTTAGGCTGGTGCATATTTCCGATCCTTTGGAAGCCGGTATCACCAATTATCGTGGCGTCGAGCAAGTTTCCGACAAACGTCAAACTTTGTGGATGGACTTTTCTTCACGAAAAGCGCGCGATCAGATCAAGTCGGTTTTTGAACAAAAACAGCAAGATCTGAAAGACTTATCTATTAAACACGGCTTGAGTTTTACCCGTCTCTCCACCCAAGAGTCACTACTACAACAATTATCTGGACGTACTCAATGAGCACCAATAATAAGGATTCATTACTCCCACTCAACCCTATGCATTTACCGGAAGTACCTTCGTGGTTTCCATTAGCATGGGGCTGGTGGGCCACCGCAGGAGCAATGGTGTTCGGCGCATTGGTCATTTGGTTCGTCTATCGCTGGAACAAAAAGCGCTTGGCCCCCAAGAAAACCGCGTTGAAACTCATTCAAGCAGGTGAAAAGCCTGCGGAAGCCATTGAATTACTTCGTCAAGCTGCCCTGTGCTACTACCCAAGAGAAGAAGTTGCACAGCTTACAGGTAAAGAGTGGTACGCCTTTCTTGATACTCAGGTTAAATCCCCTGTATTTCTAGACAATTACGAACTCTGGCAAGAAGCTTTGTATTCGAAAGAGCCTATCGGAAACGCAGCCGAATTGGTGACACATTGCTCACGATGGGTAGACGAAGCACTTCCGCCAAAAAGAAGGAGAGCCAAAGTTGGCTAACATCGAATTTGTATGGTGGTGGGCATTTTTGCTGCTGCCGCTACCCATACTGATTTATTTTTTACTGCCGCCAGTTAAGCAGTCATCTCCTGTTTATATGCCTTACCTGCCTGACTCTGCGGCAGGTAGCGCACCAAGGAATTTATTGGCTAAAATTCTGGCTGGTCTGATTTGGGTTTGTCTGGTTACCGCAGTCGCAAGACCGGTTTGGTATGGCGACCCGGTCACGACACAACCGAAGCACAGAGACATGATGCTGGTTGTCGACTTGTCTTACTCGATGAGTAAAGAAGACATGCAATTTAACGGTGACTATATCGACCGTTTAAGTGCAGTAAAACAGGTCTTATCGGACTTTATTGCCAAACGTCAGGGAGACCGACTCGGCCTAGTGCTGTTTGCCGATCACGCTTATCTGCAAACACCATTAACGCTTGATAGGAATACTGTTGCCGAGCAACTCAATCAAACAGTGCTGAGATTGATTGGTACCAAAACCGCCATAGGTGAAGGTATAGGACTGGCGACGAAGACCTTTGTCGATAGTGATGCTCCACAGCGTGTCATGATTTTACTCAGTGACGGCAGCAATACTGCTGGTGTACTTGACCCGATAGAAGCCGCCAAAATTGCTAAAAAGTACAATGCGACCATATACACAGTCGGTGTTGGTGCGGGTGAGATGATGGTCAAAGAGTTTTTCATGACGCGCAAAGTCAATACGGCACAGGATCTGGATGAGAAGTCACTGATGGAAATTGCCAAGCTGACAGGAGGACAATACTTCCGTGCCCGTGACAGTAAAGAACTGGCGACCATCTATGACACCATAAATAGCCTAGAGCCTGTGAGTCAAGCGACTCAAACTTGGCGACCACAGCAAGAGTGGTTCGGGTTTCCGCTGGCAATATCACTAGTAGGCTTCTTTGCCCTTATCATCATTAGGAGGAATCATGTCTGATTTTCGCTTCCTCTACCCAGAGTGGTTATGGGTGCTTATTCCACTCTTAGGGATGGTTTTCTGGCTCTCGAAACGTAGTCGTAGCCAAACATTGATCGCACCTCATTTAGCAAAAGCAATGGGCATTAAGCATCAATCAGCACGAACCGCGATAACCAGTATCATC
Source organism: Vibrio sp. Isolate23 (assembly GCF_022398095.1). NCBI lineage: Bacteria > Pseudomonadati > Pseudomonadota > Gammaproteobacteria > Vibrionales > Vibrionaceae > Vibrio > Vibrio sp. Isolate23. Next base: position 1,376,190 of record NZ_JAKEUV010000001.1, on the reverse strand, counting down.
GCTTTCAGTGGCTTTATTGCTATTATCGCCCTTTCCGGGCCGAGCTTCACCAGTTCTGAACGACCGAGCTTTAGCAATGACAATGCGCGAGTGCTTATCATGGATATGTCGATGTCAATGTACGCCACCGACATCAAACCGAATCGGCTCACTCAAGCTAAGTACAAAGCCACTGATCTACTCAAGAAATGGAGTGAAGGGACGACCGCCCTGCTCGCATACTCTGGCGATGCATATACCGTGAGCCCGATGACTTCTGATACGCGGACTATTCAAAACCTGATACCAAATCTCTCACCTGAGTTGATGCCCTACCCCGGTGCCGATGCAGTTAAAGCGGTTAAGTTGGCCATCGAGATGATGAAAAATAGCGGGTTATCCCGCGGTGACATCGTCCTTTTCAGCGATGACTTAGATGATGAAGAAAGCCAAGGCATTCAGGCTGTTATTGCTAACACACAATGGCGTCTATCCATTCTTGGGATCGGAACTCGATCTGGTGCACCAATCCGGCTCAGTGACGGCACCCTACTCAAAGATGCAGGGCAAACCGTCGTTGCGAAATCGAACTTCAGAAATATGAATCGCCTTTCCAACTCTGTTGGTGGCTTCTTCACGCCTATTCAACTTAATAACAGCGATATCGACGCGATTGCCAATCGCACTAGCAAAATTGAGCACACAGGAAAACTCAATCAATCACAACAAATCAGTGATCGTGTCAACAGTGGTATTTGGTTATTACCGCTTTTGATTATTCCAGCACTTTTAATGTTCCGTCGCGGCTTTTTGTTTGCTTTAGTAGCCTTAACCTACCCGCTACTCTCCCCCGAACCCGCATTGGCCTCCGCTTTTCTAAACAGTGAGCAACAAGCCAAACAACTCTACGACGCGGGGCAGTATAAAGCCGCCGTTGAGCTGTTTGAGAATAGAGAATGGCAAGGTATTGCGCACTATCAAGCGGGCAATTTCCCTGCCGCCATTGAAGCCCTTAAAGAGTCTCAAACACTCCACGGAAAATACAATCTTGCTAACGCCTACGCTCAAAACCGAGAGTTGGAGCAAGCTATTGAGCTTTACGAGGACGTGCTTAAACAAGATCCTAATAATGAAGATGCCAAAAAAAACTTGGAGATAGTCAGACAGCAACAGCAACAGCAACAGCAACAGCAACAGCAACAGCAACAGCAACAGCAACAGCAACAGCAACAGCAACAGCAACAGCAACAGCAACAGCAACAAAAGTCTGAACAGGATTCGTCATCAGAGCAAGAGCGCTCCTCTCAATCTGAACAAAACTCTGGTTCAGACAAACAGCCCTCTGACAAGCAACCAGAGTCTCAGCAGTCTCAGCAGTCTCAGCAGTCTCAGCAGTCTCAGCAGTCTCAGCAGTCTCAGCAGTCTCAGCAAAATGAGAGTGAAAGCAAGCAGCCAAATCAACAAGCTTCCCACTCCCAAGCTGAGCAAAAAGAGTCATCGCAAAGCACTTCAAAAGCAGAGCAAGTGCCTCAGCAGGAGAACCAAATTTCAGAACAACCACAAGGTGAAGCACAACAGGAGCAAAACCTAGAACAGATAGATCCTGCGCTTCGCAAGCTAGAACAAGTTGAGAGTGCACGCGATCCTAGCCGTTTACTCAAAGCTCAGATGATGTTGCAAGCTCAGCAAAAACAACCACCGCAGAATACAGGTAAGAAGTGGTAACTATGAACCGACAAATAATAAAACTGATTAGCTTACTGGCGCTGGCTTTTACTTTTGTTAGCCCAGCGGCATTGGCAGCCAATGTTTGGGCTACCGTTAGCAAAAATAAAGTCGTTAAAAATGAAGTATTTCAGCTTCGCGTTGTGGTTGACGAAAAAGTCTCTTCCGATGCTATAGATTTCAGTGCACTGGAAAAGGATTTCTATGCGGGAAGGCCTAGCTTTGGCTCTTCAATTAACATCGTCAATGGTGATCGCAGCACACGCAGCGAGTGGAACTTAACACTCGCTGCTCAAACCCTAGGGGTTGCCAAGATCCCCGCATTTACTATCAATGGCGCCAGTTCAAAACCCATTGCTATTCAAGTCGCAACTGATAATGATGAACCTCAAATCTCTGATCTCGTTGAGCTGCAAAGCTCACTCGATAAAACAACGCTTTACCCAAATGAAAGCGCCTCACTACGAACTCGCCTGATCATTAAAGCGGATCCAAGGCGCCTGCAGAGCCCTAACGTTATTCCTCCTCGCGTTGAAGGGCTAACATTAGCTCAGATCGGTGAACCGAATCAGTACCAAAGTGTACTTGATGGGGTAGAAGTAACAGTGCTTGATCAAAGCTATCGCGTTACCGCCAATCAGCCCGGTGACTACACACTGACTGGCGCTGCGTTTAAAGGTTCTGTTGTCTATGGCAATGATCGTACGGGCACCACTAAACTCATTTCCGTTGACACACCAGCTAAAACTTTTGAGATTAAAGTAGAAGATAAGCCCGAAGGCTACACCGGCGTCTGGTTGCCAACTTCCCAACTTAAATTAACTCAAACTTGGACAGCAGCCAACGGTGAGAAGATAACCTCTTCTTCAGTTCATGACACCAAAGTCGGAGATTCAATTACACGAGAAGTCACTCTTGATATTGAGGGGCTTTCTTCCGATCGCTTCCCTAATCTCAAGATCACCTACCCTCGAGGCATTCGTGTCTATGCAGAAAAACCTCAGTTCACGCAACTGAACAATGGCTTTACCCGTATGACATTGAAACAGGTGCTCATTCCCCAACAAACCGGTGATGTTGAGCTATCAGAAGTGAATCTAAATTGGTGGGATAGTCAGAATAAACAGCAGAAAGCCGCTCATCTTGATGGTTTAGCACTGAATGTTAGCCCCGGTGAGAGCTTGAATATTCCGGTTCCAGCCTCTCAATATACAGCCCCCGCAGAAGTCGAAACGATCACCGTCAACGACCCAGGGTTCTGGCCTTATTTAACTGGACTCTTTGCATGTCTTTGGATCGCCACAACCATTTTGTGGCTAAAGAAACGCACTCCGATTGAAGCGCCAAATCACCATGATGCCAAAACATCAATAAAATCAAGTGACAATTTGATCGCTGCGCTAAAGGCTGGCGATCATTTTAAAGCGCAGCACTGTGCTTCAGAATGGCTTCAGGAGGCACAAATCAGTGATAAATCTCTTCTCTTTGATATCCAAACTGAACTGGATGATATGCAAAAGTCACGTTTTTCTCAGCAAGAAACTAGCTGGAATGCATCAAAATTGCTTAAACTGATTAAAAAGGTGGACAAGATGCCTCGAATAAAAGATAAGCCGAATGAAACTTTAGCGAAGCTTTAATACATAGAGGCATTGGTCGTGTCCACGTTGGTGTACCAATGAATAACTGGAGGAATGATGTCGGCAATAGAAAAGCCAGATCCCAGTACTCATTATGTGATCCTCTATTTTGACGGCTCTCAAATGGCTTCATTTGAAGTCGATGCAAAAAGTCGTTATGAGGCGATAGAGGCGTTTAAAGATCTGGGTTTTGCGGAGTGTGATATTTTCTCTATTTCTCCCTGATGAAACAGCCTAAACTCGAAAGGTAGCTTTGCAGCTACCTTTCTGTTTTTTAAGCGAGCTGAAAGCAATGATTGAGATTGCAATTCGAGTAACCCTCATACTAAGCACAATAATTTTCGTCTGTAGTGCCAATGCATCCGTCGACTTAGTCACCGTCGACAAGTCCAAACGTCGTATGTACCTCATCGATGATGGTGAAGTGGTTAGAGAATTTCGCATTGCACTTGGCAAACACCCACGAGGGCATAAAACTCAAGAGGGTGATAACCGCACACCAGAAGGCCGTTACTTCCTAGACTTTGTCATCAACGATTCAGAGTTCTACCGTTCGATTCATATCAGCTACCCAAACCCTCAAGATATTGCATACGCAGCAAAGCTTCGGGTTAATCCTGGAGGAAATATTAAGATTCATGGCTTAAGGAATGGGGAAAAGCGCCCTGCAAATTTCGTACAGAGCTTTGACTGGACCAATGGATGCATTGCCATCACTAATGAAGAAATGGATGAGCTGCTCACTCTAGTGAAATCTGGTACACCCATTGATATACGTTGGTAATAATTAATCATTACATGCTTGAGGCTCAGCTGGCTCAGCCTTTTTCTCTCTTGTTACCCACCAGCACAGTAATGAACCGACTGTCACTAGCGCAACGCCTTGCAAAAAAGTATCGGTGAGCACAAGGCCCAGGATCACGGAAGAGATAATCGTTGAAAGAACGGGAGTAAAGTAAGACAAAGTAGCCAAAAGCACCATATTCCCGCCTATGATCGCGTAGTTCCAAAGCGCATAACCACTGCCCATTGCAATACCCGTAATGAGTAACAATCCACCAGATTCAAGATTTAAGCTCAAACCTGTTTCATTGCTGATGGCATACTTCATCCATAGAGTTACCGCCGTCATGATGAAAAACAGCGTGATCGGGTTTTGCCCTTTAGATATTCGCTTAGTCAGATTGCAATATATTGCCCACAGGAAGGCGCCAACAAAAGCCATAGTGTACGTCAGCGGGTTCGTTGCGACATTCGCAGCAATCTGAGAGAAAGAAAGTCCTTGTTCTCCGGTAATACTCCACGCGACACCAAAGAAGGCTATCGCTATAGCAGGGTAAACGAGGATATTGGTTTTCTTCGGGCTGAACATTACAGCCAACAAGACGGTCAGAGCGGGCCATAAATAGTTAATCACCAACATTTCTACAGCTTGCTGACGAGAGTTTGCCATCGCTAATGCCAGAGCCAAACAGATTTCGTAAGCGACGAATAGCCCACCCCCGAACAGCACATAAGCCATTGAATAACTTCGAATCTTAGGCAGCCCCATGACCATAACTAAAAACAGAGAAGCAACGCTATAGATTGATGCTGCACCGCCAATAGGGCCTAAAAATTCGGTGACCGTACGAGCTAACCCCATCACACTGCTCCAAAGCAGGATGGCTAGTACACCGCACAAAGTAAATTTATGTTGGCTCACGCTATTCTCTCAAATTGACAATAAAAGAGCTTAACCTAGCGTTAACTATTATTCTCTGTCAAATGTCTTATCAAAGTCGCTGGGGTGCCACCATATAGGCTGTCAGGCGGTACATCTCGTGTCACCACTGAGTTAGCCGCAATCACACTGCGTGCACCTATGGTCACACCTTGATTGATGACCACATTACCACCAATCCAAACATCATCCTCAACCGTGATTGGCAAGCAAGTCGTTTCCCAACCTCGTCGACAACGGTAATCCAAAGCATGGCCTGCAGTGTAGAATTGAGTGTTAGGGCCGATAAGCACATGATTGCCTATCTTAATCTCAGCTCCATCCAACATGGTCACGTTCATGTTAATGAATGTGTTATCCCCTATCGATATGGTTTGACCAAATTCACAGAGAAATGGTGAACGAATCATGCTTGACTCACCAACATGATTAAGCAATTGGCGGCAGATGTCTACACGCTGCCCATCGCTGGTATTGTGATTCAATTCTTGCAAGAGACGAGTGGCTTGCTCACGAATACGATTGATGCTGCCATCTGACCCATCAAACAACTGGCCAGCGATCATTTTTTCAAACTCTGTCATAACGCCTTCCCATTAATGGCTTGAATAAAAAAGATAAAGTAGCGCGAATAGAGGATTGTAAAAAGGGAAAGCTGACAGAGGATCATTTCCGTAATTGACAAAAAAGCCGAGTTGTAAACCCGGCTTTCCACGTTTTATAGTAAGCTATACTATGTCCCAACTGTGGGTCATTTCTACGCCTTCACCTAGCATCAGGCACACGGAACAATACTTTTCTAGAGAGTCTGCTGTTACTTTTGCGACAACCTCGGCATCCAAATTTTCACCAGACACCTCAAAATGAATATTTACTTTGGTGAAAATTCTAGGCGCGGTTTCACGACGCTCAGTCGACATTTTTGCCGTGCAACTTGTTACCTTTTGCGCCGCTTCTTTTAGCCCGTCAACAACATCAACTGAGCTGCAGCCACCCGCCGCCATCAGAACCATCTCCATTGGGCTTGGTGCAGTTGCACCGCCATTACCATCCATGACCACAGAGTGACCAGATTGAGAGTGACCAAGAAACTTAAATTCTTCAACCCACTTAACTTCAGCTTGCATATCTTTCTCTCTTATACGTCTGCCGGGAATATTACGCCCGTTTGTTTACGAATTTCTGTCAGCAATTTAGCCACAATCAGTGAGCGCTTCATACAGTCTTCGTTCATTTTGTTCGTTTCAAATTGCTTAGCAAAAACCAAGGCTTCGTAATACATTGGGTTCGGATCTTGTTTCACACTCAAATCCACTCCAACACTGCCTTTTGTAATCTTGGTCAGCTTTTTACCCGTAGAAATCATCTCCATCAAAAGCGCGCCCTCTTCGCCTTGAATTTCGCTTGGTAAATAGGAGTCACTGGTTTTAGAGTGCTGAAGCACGACTTCAAAGCCATCATAACCCAAAATCACACTTCCACTTCCGTCCACACCACTGTCTAGCAGCTGGGCGTGAGCTTTCACATTAAGTGGTTCACCAAATAACTCTACCGCGGCGCCTACACAATAGTAGCCAATATCCATAATTGAGCCGTTTGCAAAAGCAGGATTAAACGTATTTGGGTTTTCACCCGCCAGATACTTAGGATAACGCGATGAATACTGACAGTAAGTAATCAATGCTTTACGAATCTTACCGATGTAGCGGCTATGCTCTTTCAATAATTTAAAGTTGGGAGTATGTGGTGACATAAATGCTTCAAACAACACAACATCATTTGCTAATGCCGTCTGATACATCTGTTGCGCTAACGTCTCATTGGCGGCCAGAGGCTTTTCACAAATCACATGTTTCCCTGCTTCTAGTAGCCTTATCGCTTGTGGGGCATGCAGTGAATTCGGGCTGGCAATGTAAACCACATCAATCTCTGTTGAAGTGGCCAATTCGTCAAAATCATCGAACAGAGCTGGTGAATCATATTTCTCGGCAAACGCTTTCGCTTTTTCAATAGAACGGGAATACACGCCTGCTAAAAGATACAGATCGGTTTTTAATGCGGCCTCAATGAATTGGTCTGTGATCCAGTTTGTTCCGATAACAGCAAGTCTAATCATCCTTTCTTCTCCAATCATGACAAAAGGAGCCAAGGGCTCCTTTGTTATCTATTCTCATATGTATTGAGTATCTTACACTGTCATGACGACTCGCACCGCTAAAAAAATCAACACGGCACCTGACAAACGATCAATCAATTGTGCTCTGGAACGAATTTTGTCTAGCAAACGGGGGCTAGAGAGTAAAAAAGTAATCAGGGTGTACCACAGACCATCGACAGCAAAAGGGGTTAATACAATCAGTGCTTTGGCTGCAAAGCTATCTCCAACGGCCACAAATTGGCTGAACAACGCGATAAAAAACAAGGCAATTTTCGGACTCAAGATTGAGATAAGAAAGCCCTCTTTTGCCGACTGCCAAGCCGTTGTGTGCTCTCCTGATTCTAACTTCGCTGCCACGCCACCTTTTGAGCGCAGAGCGTTGTAGCCAAGATAAGCCAAATACGCCGCCCCCGAATAACTGATTGCTTTGAATAGCAGTGGTGACTGTTGCAGGACAACGGCAAGACCAATCAGGGTAATAAAAGCATATATACCGATTCCAAATGCATGCGCCCATGCCGTTGCCAAACCATTTCTACGACCACCAGCCAAACTATGCTTGGCCACCATCGCTAGGCTTGGTCCGGGTGACATCGCCCCTAAAATGCAGATCGTGAAAAGTGATAGCCAGATTGTGAGTGTCATTATTTTTTCCTGAAACTAGAGTAATACCATTAAATTATCGCAGCGAAATAATGATTTGAAATCAAAGTTTATTATATTAGCTATGACTTCAAATCATACTAATAGAATACCTTGAGGTGCGGATCGCATGAAGCACCCTCTCACGCATCCACTGATGGGCTTTATCTTGATCATACTTAGGGTGCCACATAAGCCAATACTGATGCGCTTCCGTGTCAAACGGTAGCGGGCGATATTCCAGATCGTGATTGGCGGATAAGTTCAACGCAATGTGTTCAGGCACTACCATTAAATAATCACTAGAAACTAGCGCATTCACGGCAGCAAAGAAGAAAGGCACTTTCAGCGCTACCCGCCTTTCATAACCTAAATTTTTCAATACCATGTCAGTGCTGGAATCTTTGTCTCCCCCTCCGGTCACTTTCAAGTGCGGATAAGCGATTAAATCTTCTACAGTCAGTGTGCGTTTAGACGATAATGGATGAGAGCGATGCATAAGGCAAACCGACTTGTCTTCCCCAAGCTTCACACTGGTTACATTAGCAGGTTTCTCTGGCTGCATGGTTGACGCTAAGTGGATACCCGTTTCGCCAAACTGCTGAAGATAATCAGGCTGCCAAAGTCGATAAGCCAAGTTGACGTTAGGGGCTTGCTCCACCATTACCGCAACAACATCTGGCACTATGTACTGAGCAACATAATCACTGGAAGACAAAACGAACTCCTGCTTCCAAGTTTTAGGATCGAATGGTTTGTCATGCAGCAGCTGTTCAAACTCGCCCAAAAGCAAATTGAGTTTTGCCTGCATTGCGAGCGCTCTTGGGGTCGGAACCAAAGCATTACCGTCACGCACCAATAACGGGTCACCACATAAGTCTCTTAATTGGGCGAGCTGGCGACTCACTGCAGATTGGGTGATGTTAAGTCGTTCTGCAGCCTTACTGACATGACATTCCTCTAGCAGTACCTGCAACGAGCGCAATAAATTGAGATTGATATGATTAAGAGACATGACGGGTATTAAAAAACTCCGTGAGTACAGTGTGGGTCATTAGGTGACGTAGCTCCGGAATCGTTTGTAATTCATCGCGAACTGCATTAAGCCTAGCCATGGTAGGCACTTCAACAAACAACATCATGTCCGTTTCCCCTGTAATGGCGTGACACCACTTCACTCCCTCGATCTTATAGATCTTCGCAGCGTACGACTCACAATAATGTGACGACGCAGACATATCGAATTTTAAGGCAATGTAGGCTTGTATCGACTCCGGCTCGTCTTGGGCAATATTGGCGTGATAACCAAGAATCACTTTCTCTTGTTCCAGTTTTTGAATTCTTGCAGTAACAGCTGAACGTGACAAATTCACTTGACGAGCAATATCACTGACCGATGCTCTGGCGTTATGTTTTAAGATATTAAGAATTTGGTTATCAAACTTATCCATATTACTTCCTGTCATACCTCAACTTATCCTGTTGATTTCAGGTAATGTGACACAAAAAGCCGTTGGGCGAAAGAGTGCAATCTGCCTATTTACCTCCCTCAGTTCCGCCAAAGTGACATATAAATCCGACAAATTGTTTGCTGTGTTTCTCTTAATGTTTGAGTAAGCTATCAAAAAAAATTACGGGAAAGGAACCATGGGGCAGCTAAAACAAGAAATCACATTATTATCAGGCGTTGGGCAACTCTCAACGACCTTGCTGGGTACTGGCCTTTTTATGGTCCCCGCGATTGCAGCTGGCATCGCTGGTTCACTTTCTCTTTGGGCGTGGCTCATTCTATTTATTGCGATATGTCCGATTGCGCTGACCTTTGCTCAGTTAGGTAAGCGTTACCCGAACGCAGGTGGAACCGCGTATTTTGTACGTCAAGCATTTGATAAGCGCCTTGAAAAAAGCGTGGCTTGGTTATTTGTCAGTGTAATTCCCGTCGGTGTACCTGCCGCGGTGGCACTCGCCGCTGGCTTTTTACAACAATTACTGCCCGAAGCGCTGAACTCCTCTACTTTCGCCCAACTGCTAACGGTATTTCTGTTGATCGCTGTTAATCTGGCAGGCACAAAGTCATCGGGGCGCCTTCAGACGCTTATTGCGCTCAGTATCTTCATTCTGGTCGCAGCATTCTGGTGGAAAGGTGATATTGGTGCGCAAGATCTGACGATGCCAGCGCTCTCCTCCGAATCAACTTGGAGTATTGGGGCTGCACTAGCCGTTATGTTTTGGTGTTTTGTCGGGATAGAGGCTTTCGCACACATGGGAGAAGAGTTTAAAAACCCGCAAAGAGATTTCCCCATTGCGATCATTATCGGTTGTTTTGTCGCTGGAGCCGCTTACTGGGCCTGCTCCGTCGTTATTTTAAAGTTTGGTGCCTATGGAAGCAGCGAATTCGACAGCGCTTCCATACCTTGGTTATCAGAAATGCTGTTTGGTGAACAGTTTAAACTGCTCATCAGCGCCCTTGGGTTTGCTGCCTGTTTTGCTAGCGTCAATCTATACACACAGAGTCTCTCAAGAATGGTCTGGGCTCAGGCACGCGAATACAAACCTAAAAGCGCCTTAGCCAGAGTCTCAATTCGCGGCGTTCCGGCCAACGCAACTTTGGTAGTCGGCGTGGTGCTAGTGCTTTCATGTTTGGTCGGGGAAATTTCAGGCCTAGATCTTGAGTTTTTTCTAAAGCTGGCCAATGGCATTTTCGTTCTGGTTTACCTTTTGGCCATGCTTTCAGCCTATAAGCTCCTGACAGGTACCAGTAAATGGATGGCTGGCGTGTCATTGTTTATATGTACTGGCGTATTTATCTGCTTAGGTTGGTCAATGCTATATGCCGTCACTATTTTCGCCGTTCTTTCTCTCCCCTGGGGAAAGCGACGCTCTCTCAATCAAAGTCGGGCTAAATAGCATGATAGGTTACGGCGTCACCCTTTATAGACAAAATACTTTGCGCAGAGACTTTTCTCCAATCAGCGCTTTTTTCCAACGGCTCTGATGCCAGAGCAATGTTTGCGCCATCTTGTCGAATGAAGACGGTTGGCGCATCATTCGCTGAGCTATAACGCACGACCCAAAATTGCTCACCATCCGAAATACAAATCGATGCTTTCAATGGTTCTTCTATTCCTCTCGATGTCGCCAGCTGACCTATATCCTTGAGAGTTGTACGAATCGCTTCAACAGGCTGCTCACGTAGGCCATTTTGTAACATTAAAAGAAAGATAAGCTCGCTATCCGTTGTGCCCATGCGCTGGAGGAACAACGGCTCCGATAACTTCTTATGTAACTCATATTTTATTTGTTCAAAGCCCCCAATCTGACCATTATGCAAAAACATCCAATTATCGATGATAAACGGATGACAATTAGAACGAGAAACCTGAGTCCCTGTGGAAGAGCGAACATGGGCCATAAATCGATGGGAACGAATGTGGTGAGTTAATGAGCGCAGGTTTTCATCTCCCCAAGCCGGTAAGACTTCGTGGAACTGTCCTGGAGTGTCTCGCTCAGTGTACCAGCCCAATCCAAAGCCGTCGGCGTTGACCCTTGTTACGGCTTTTCTTGCATCGAGGCTTTGATGCACCAGAGAGTGCTCAGGTTCATACACCAATTCGTCTAAGTAAATTGACTCTCCCTGATAGGCTAACCAGCGGCACATATTCTTCCCTCAATTGATGACATTTTGTTCAATACAATCACGATTCAAATAATCGGGCAAGTGCTTGTATCCCGGGTTCGATCTCTTGCAATGGCGTATTACCAAAACCGAGCACGACCGCTCTCCACTCTCGATGACTCTCCTTGTTATGTTCATAATAGCTCAGTGGCCGAAGCACTATCCCATGCTTCGCGGCCCTTTTCACCCACTCATGCTCGTCTATTCTGCCGCTCCATTTTAGCGTGACATGCAAACCAGCAGCTTGGCTGATGATCGTAACCCGTCCACCGAATGCTTGTTCAATGGCTTGGCTGACAACTTCATGCTTTTGTTTGTAAAGTCGGCGCATTTTTCGTATATGACGCAGTAAATGGCCTTCAGCAATAAAGTCAGCTAACGTTTCCTGAGTATGCGATGGAGAGTCACCGCTCATGGCATCTTTGATTTCAAGACAGCGCTGAATTAAATTATCCGGCACCACCATATAACCTAACCTTAAGCCGTTAAACATCACTTTACTCAGTGAGCCAATATAGATCACGTGCTCATCCAGCCCCATTTGCCCTGCTAATCCCTGTAGGCTGGTATAGGGCCGATGTGCAAACTGAAACTCACTGTCATAATCATCTTCAATGATCCACCCTTGATTACTCGCCGCCCATTCAATCAACTTCAGACGATTTTCAGTGTTGATGGTCGTTCCCATCGGATATTGGTTACTCGGGGTGATGTATAGCGCTCGTGCTGTACTTTTCAGGACATCACTCAACTCAAAGCCTGTTTCTTGATGCACCGTCAAAGGTTCCAACTGATAGTGGTTGAGTTCGAGCACCTTGGTCATTTGGGCATACCCAGGCTGCTCCATCAGGACTTTCTCACCCTGCTCCAAAGTCGCTGCCATCGCAATGGTCAAAGCCTGCTGCGCGCCAGAAGTCACAATGATTCTTTGTGCTGAGCAGTGAACAGAGCGGCTAGAAGACAAGTAATCAGACAGCGCCGCTCTAAGCGCTTCACTGCCCTGAATATTTTGATTCCCGAGCAACACTGGGCGAAGAACATGCCGTTGCAACAACCGTTGCCATTTACTAAGCGGAAACTGTGAAAGATCTGGAACGCCAGGTGAAAATGACGAATTGATATCAAAGCAGTTGAACTCGACCGAAGGCGTACCCTGAGTCACGGTCGCTGGCACATATTTGTCCGGTAGCTCCACCGCAACGTAGAACCCCGAACCTTGCTTACTTTCTATGTAGCCTTCCGCCAACAGCTGCTCATAAGCCGCCGTCACGGTATTACGACTCACATTAAGCTCACTGGCGAGCTTGCGCGTCGAAGGCAACTTACCCTGCAATGGCCACAAGCTTTTCACTATTTTGGCTCGAATAGCATGAAATAACTGCTGTTGTAAGGTGCTCGCCCCACCTGAGAGGGTCAGATCTCCAATATCAATCAACGCCATTAACTGGACCTATAACTTTGTTAAAACTGGCTCTCAATAACATACCAGTTAAACATTAGATTGGAACCATAAGTTGCAAGCCAATGGAGAAACGCAATGCTATCAAACACAGAAAGGACCCAAATAAAAAAAGGCGCACACAAAGCCGTGTTCGAGGACAAACATCTTGAACAAATAATTGATGAGTCATTAATCGCCCATATCTCGATTAATGATGCTAACGGCCCTATTGTGATCCCTATATTGGCATGGCGTGTTGGTGAACATGTGTATATACATGGTGCGAACAACAGCCGATTGCTGCGCTCATTAAAACAAGGCCACCAAACCTGCCTGACATTCACACTATTCGATGGCTGGGTTTTAGCAAGATCGGCTTTTCACCACAGCGCTCACTATCGCTCAGCTGTCGTTTTCGGCCAATTTGAAGTAGTTGAAGAGAAGCAGGAAAAAGATCGTCTACTCAATCATTTTATAGAGCAGATTGCCCCCGGAAGAACGGAGCAGGTCAGATTAAGTAATGATAGAGAACTCGCCGCGACAATGGTGCTGAAGATGCCTTTAAGCGAAGCGTCAGTCAAAATCAGTCGTTTTGGTGTCAACGATGATGAATCCGATTTGGATCTTCCTGTGTGGGCTGGCGTCTTACCCTATCGGACGACAGTTGGCCCACTTGAGCCAGTAGAAGCATCCACACATTTGGAAGAACCCGATTACAGCAGTGCTTATGGTGAGCGTTGGTACAGCCGATAAAACTTCAGCTAACAAAGCGCCCATAGGCGCTTTATTTGGTGGTCATGCGATGGCTGTCTTTAAGAGTAGTAACGCTGAACGTACTGGTTTGGCGTCAGACCCCGATGTTTTTTAAACATGCGATTAAAGCTAGCGATATTCTGATACCCAAGGCGCTGAGCAATATCGTCAATCTCGATACCATGACGCATCATCTCTACCGCAATGTTACTCAGTACATAACCACTCACAGTGGTGAAGTTCATTCCTAGATTACGCAACCGACGTTGAAATTGCTGCACTGAGAGCCCGAGTAAGCTAGAAACATTTTCTACCGTTGGCAGCCCATAATGGCGGCTGTAGTTAAGAGTTTCATAAATCACTTTCACTTCATCTTCTGGGTCAGGCATATTAAGCAATTCGTCCAAGTCAGCAAAATTCATCGCCAGTCGCCCTTTCTGCAGCCTCGCTTGCTGCTTGGTAGCTAAACGCAGCTCCGAATGAAACCATATCTCCGTGGACGAGTGACTCCATTCCACCTCACAGCCAAAATATGCTTCATATTTAGCTGTATTCTTGCGGGAACCAGACAGTTGTACTCTGAGTGGAGAAAAATCCTGACCAAGATAAGTACGTAAGATCTTGGTGAGTGCCATCGCCATACGGACACTGTCGTGTACTTTACATTCAGGTTCGATCATCGGGTTCCGATACGCCCATTTGATCAGTGAACCACTCAGGGATGCAGATAGAAACGCTCCGCTTTGCAGACTACTAAATCCATAATTCACACGTCGAATGGTCGATGCGAGATCACTACCAGAAAGAAGCCAGTGAGAAATGACACCTATCTGTCCAACATCAACATCACGGTTGATATCGAGAATCACATCGGGGTTTCCTGTAACGCCCTCTAATTTTTCAAACCAGCGATTCACTTCAACCATTGGGACCAGCGTCATAGGATTGCGAAACGCAGATTCCGGAATCACCAGTTCGCCATCGTCAATTTGGTAACGCGAACTCGCTTCCTGATGAATATGTCGAATTCCCAACACACGCATGAAGCGCACTTTATCCATATACAGATCACATCAATTATACATTTAATATGAATCAATCTGTCACATACAAAGCTAATTTTCAAATCCGAAACACAATACAGATCCTTATTAATAATGGAGCCTTAAATGAGTTTATTAAGTGTCCCGTTCGTTGGAACCGGTGCAGACACCGCATTACATGTCGTCGCAACTATTGTCTTGATTGCGACTGTCGGTGCAGCTCTGTTTGGATTCTGGAAGTTTCACGAACTACCAATCAACAAAGCCCATAGCAAAGATCATCATCAAATAGGGCTGATAACGGCGCTGACATGGATTGGTTTCATCTGGCACTGGGTTTGGGTTGTCGCAGTCATTGTCGCTTTTATCGATATGGACAAAGCCATTGTCAACCTACGCGACACTTGGCGTCACGCACCCAACACAAAAGATAAACAGGAGGAGGCTTAATGTTAGAAGGTTTAGCTGTCTGGGCGCTTTTTATTTATCTGCTAAGACTGGTGGGTATGCCTTGGAATACCACGACCAAGTCATTCGCCTATTTAGGTGGGGTTTCTTGGCTGATGTTTGTTTGGGTCGGATTAATCAATTATACGCCAATGGATCTATCTGGCGGTTCGGTGGTGCAATCCCCTCATATCCAGTTACGCCCCGATTCTCCTAACGTAACAGGTAAAGTCGACAAGATTTACATTGAGCCCAACCAAAAGGTAAAGAAAGGCCAACTGATTTACGAGATCGACCCGACTCAATACCAAATCGCCTATAACCAAGCAAAAGTAGAAGAAGAGTCCGCGATGGTGGAGCTTGAAGTGGCATTTGAGGATGTTTCAATTTCACAAGCAACGTACGAGTCAATGGCTCAGGATTTGGAGACTACAGAAAGCCAACTTGCTGCTGCCAAAGCCGATTACAGTTTGCAGAACAAAATGTTAAAGCGTTACAGAGAGCAAAACCGTGTCGTGAATAACACCATCACTGCGAGCGATATTGATAAGCAGGAAACAGCCGTCACTAAGGCACGACACAACGTCTCAACCATAGAATCAAAGCTAAAAACAAAACAGGTGGACACTGAAAAAGCCAAACTCGCGATCACGAAATCGGAATTAGCGGTAAAATCTAAACATGCTGATTGGAAAAAGTCACAAGAGAAACTCGCAAAAGCAAAGTGGGAGCTGGACAGCACCAAAGTTCATGCACCTGCTGATGGCTTTGTTACCAACTTCATCTTGCGCGAGGGGCAGCGTGTCTCAATGTTACCTAGGCTGCAAATGTACACAGATGAGAAATACGTGCTAATGCGAGTCAATCATCAGGCGATTCGCAATGTTAAACTAGGACACAGTGCTGAATTTTCTTCTTCAGTCTACCCAGGTAAGATCTTTTCTGCTCAAGTTGAGGGGATAGTTGAAGCCACGGGAGAATCACAAAGCAACTTATTGGGCTTGGACGAATCGGTAAGAGTGACGACAGGAAAAAATGTACAAAATAAGCATCACTTCGTGCGCTTGAAAATAGAAGAAGCCGAGGGCTATGACATTCCCGTCGGTTCTGTTGGGCTCGCTTGGGTTAGCGGAGACAAACCAATCGGCTTTATGGCCTTCCTCGATGTTATCCGTGGCATCATCATTCGTATGAAGTCCCAGCTCTACTACTTCTATTCTATTTAGCCCATACTACCTACAGCCCGGTGAATCCGGGCTTTTGCTTTTCACTAACATAACCATAAAACGATCGCATTAGCTGTCAATTTCTATAGCTTTACCATACATGTCACTCAGCACAGCTATTTCAGCCAATATATTGAAATAGTAAAACATAAAAAAGCCAACATTCTCATCGTGCTAGCACTTTTCATTTCTTTGTTATCTCCAGTACGAATGAAACAGAAACTCAATCTCAAACACAGTGGTACTCTGAGCTTGGCAAGGTTTTCTAAACAAGAATGATAGGAAAGTGATGTAATGAAAGTCTTAAAGTGTGTGAAATACCATTAGCAATAACGTTTTAATTCGCAAAATGCAAATGCACATTGCAATTGAAAGTCGAAAAAATGCTATATTGCGCCCAAATGCTAGGCAATTACGCTCTATAAAAGTTGGCACATATACTGCATTTATTAAGGTGACCCTTCTTAAGCCGAGGGTCACCTAGCCAACTGACGTTGTTAGTGAACCAAATTTGTTCACACTGATTTAAGCCAATCTTACTTATTGAGGTTGGCTTTTTTTCTGTCTACTGCCAACACATCTATCATGGTTCGTCATTGCTACAATGGTGTGTCAGTTCAATGATCATCACATGGCACTTATACGCTCAATAATTGCACGCTTTCTCTTTTATCTTGTCTATTAAATTTCTTACGATTTAATGTGATAAATAACCACTATAGACTTTCTTCATTGCCAACGCCTCAAAATCAGACATTAGTTGATGCTTCCACACCAAAAATACTCAAAATCACGTCAACAGACGTTTGAAACAGAAACTTGGTGAAGCCAACGTATAAAGCCATTCTTACAGACACGCATTCATAACAAACTTGTTTAAATCTATTGGACTTACCTCTAAAAGTATCATTTAGAAACCGATAACATCATCTTTAATATTTTTTTTATTAAATTCATAATAAAACTATCTTTTTGTTTTATAAAAAATTAATTACAACCAATACCAAGCAAACGTTAAACCTTATGGATTTAGATTGACCAAGTGATATTTATCACCATAATAACGGCCGTTTATCTAGAATTTACTCACTTAAGTTTGTTTATCTATTTGTGGAGGTGATAGATGTCCGAAGATAACAACTACAGCCTGGGACCCGTTCCAACAACAGCCAGAAAAGGCGTCATCTCACTCACGATGGTGATGTTAGGCTTAACCTTTTTCTCCGCAAGCATGTGGACAGGAGGCTCACTCGGTACCGGCCTTTCATTTAATGACTTTATTCTCGCAGTCCTAATTGGCAATCTTATCCTCGGTATTTACACTTCTTTCCTCGGCTACATCGGGTCTTCTACTGGTCTCTCCACTCACCTTCTCGCTCGATTCTCATTTGGAACTAAAGGCTCATGGCTTCCTTCAGCTTTACTTGGTGGCACACAGGTCGGTTGGTTTGGTGTAGGTGTTGCGATGTTCGCTATACCCGTTCAAAAAGCGACAGGCATTGATACCAATACATTGATCATTGTGTCCGGTCTTCTAATGACAGCGACGGTTTACTTTGGCATTAAAGCGCTGATGGTGCTTTCAGCGATTGCTGTTCCTGCTATTGCGATACTAGGCAGCTATTCAGTATCCATGGCCGTCGATAGCGTGGGTGGATTTGAACAACTCAAGCTTATTCAGCCAGAAACGCCTATGGATTTCTCTGTCGCACTAGCAATGGTCGTAGGCTCATTTGTCAGCGCAGGTACACTCACCGCAGATTTTGTTCGCTTTGGTAAAAAACCAGCTGGCGCCGTGCTGGTCACTATGATCGCCTTCTTTATCGGTAACTCACTAATGTTTGTCTTCGGCGCCTCAGGGGCAGCAGCGACGGGTATGGCAGATATTTCGGACGTCATGATTGCTCAAGGCCTACTACTACCTGCCATCATCGTACTTGGGCTCAATATCTGGACCACCAATGAAAATGCTTTATACGCTTCAGGGTTAGGCTTTTCTAACATAACCGGACGCTCAAGTACTATGATGTCTATTATCAACGGTATCGTGGGCACCATCTTCGCATTGTGGCTGTATAACAACTTTGTTGGCTGGCTAACGTTCCTATCAACTGCCATTCCGCCGATTGGTGGCGTCATCATTGCGGATTTCTTGATGAATAGAAAACGCTACCAAAATTTCACTACGACAGAATTCAAAGACGTGAATTGGGCTGGTATTGTAGCAGTGGCAGTAGGTGTTGCAGCAGGTAAGTTTATCCCTGGAGTTGTACCAATCAATGCCGTATTGGGAGGCGCATTGTGTTACGTCGTGCTCAACCCACTTTTAAACAAGAAAACACTCGACACGCAATCCGCGTAAGGACGCATAATGACTAAGATATTGATCAAAAATGCAAAACTACAAGATCAAGAAGGATTGAAACAGATCCTGATTGAAAATGGTCAATTTCAACAGATCCTAGATAACGACATTGCTGTTAATCACTCTGGTGACATTTTAGATGCAGAAGGCGGACTCGCCGTTGCGCCATTTTGCGAGCCTCACATCCACTTGGACACAACTCAGACAGCGGGAGAGCCGAGCTGGAATATTTCCGGGACACTGTTCGAAGGAATAGAACGTTGGGCTGAACGTAAAGAAATACTTTCTATAGAAGATGTTAAAGCTCGTGCAAAACAGACTCTAAAATGGCAAATAGCCAACGGTGTTCAACACGTTCGTACTCACATTGACGTATCGGACCCGACGCTTGTCGCTTTGAAGGCGATGGTTGAAGTGCGTGAAGAGATGAAGGAATGGGTCGAGATTCAGATCGTCGCGTTCCCACAGGAAGGTATTCTCTCCTACCCTAATGGTAAAGAATTACTCGAAGAAGCGGTAAGGCTTGGCGCTGATGTTATTGGTGCGATTCCACATTTCGAATTTACACGAGAATATGGTGTTGAATCTCTACACTATGTTTTCGAACTGGCAAGAAAGTATAACCGCTTGATTGATGTGCACTGTGACGAAATTGACGACGAACAATCTCGCTTTGTCGAGACCCTCGCCGCCCTCGCGCATAAATATGAAATGGGAGATAAAGTAACAGCTAGTCACACAACAGCGATGGGGTCCTACAACGGCGCTTATGCGTCGAGGCTTTTCCGCTTGCTAAGAATGTCAGGCATTAACTTCGTCGCTAACCCACTCGTCAATATCCACTTACAAGGACGCTTCGATGAGTATCCAAAACGGCGTGGAGTCACTCGAGTTAAAGAAATGCTCAACGCTAATATCAACGTGTGTTTCGGCCATGATGATGTGTTTGATCCTTGGTATCCATTAGGCACCGCAAATATGCTTCAAGTGCTTCATATGGGACTGCACGTATGCCAAGTAATGGGCTATGATCAAATCAACAACTCCCTTGATTTGATCAGTACCAACTCGGCTCGTACTTTGAATATCCAAGATAGATACGGTGTCGAAGAAGGTAAGCCAGGAAACTTATTAATTCTACCCGCTGAAAACGGCTTTGATGCCGTTCGCCGTCAAGTTCCAGTCCGTTACTCAGTACGTCACGGAAAAGTCATCGCACAAACTCAACCTGCGGTTACGTCGATCCATTTGGAGAGTGAAGAAAGCATAACTTTCCGTCGTTAGCATCAACTGAATGAATAAAGGGAAGCACTGCTTCCCTTTCTATTTATGACCTAACGGTTCCTGCTTTGAGCTTAAATGGCCGGATCCGTTTTATTCGAACCGATTGCTTTTTCTTGAGTCGGATATGACACAGTTCTAATACTAAGCCAAACGCCATTGCAAAATAGACGTAACCCTTATTCACGTGGATAGCAAAACCTTCTGCCATCAACAATCCGCCAAGCAGCACTAAAAATAATAATGCCAATGTTTTAAACCCAGGGTATCGGCTCACTAGGTTATTAATCTTTTCCGCGGTTAGAACCATAACCACCGCTGAAGAGAGAATGGCAGCAACCATAATGGGCACTTCACTCGTTAATCCAACCGCAGTAATCACAGAATCCATCGAGAAAACGGCGTCCACAGCCACTATCTGTAGCAAAACCACAGCCAATCCAGTTCGAACATGAGTTGAATGTCCCGCTTCTTGGTGCGCTAGCCAGGCCCAAAGCTCCTTGAGACTTTTCAGCAATAAAAAGGCGCCACCTGCGATCATTATCAAGTCACGTCCGGTAAAGCTCGATGACATGATTTCCAATACAGGTTGTGTGAGCGACATTACCCATGAAATCGAGAAGACTAGGACAATTCGGGCAATAACAGCCAACGAAATACCCAAGTTACGGGCTAGTTTTCTCTGATGTGCAGGAAGTCGTTCACAAAGAACGGAAATAAACACAACATTATCGACGCCGAGTACCACCTCTAGTGCGAATAACGTTGCGAAGATAACCCAGGTTTCGGGTTGCATGAAAAGTTCTAACATAAAAAAGCCTCCTCGGATGAAGAAGCCGGAGAATGAATCAGTCGACTAAAGGGGTCGTCCATTTTAAGTTATTTACCTCTGTTACTTAGAAGCGGCCAGTTAATCATTCAATGAAATCATGCGCAAAGCTCTATTTGTAACAATTAGTAAAAGAAAACCCCACCAAGCTCTCACTTAGTGGGGTTTATTCTTACTCGCAGCAATCCGGCTACTATAGGTGCTCCCTGCATCTATTCCATGATAGTTCGCTGATTCCTTCAGCTCTGTCCTTATCATCGCCTTCCTAGCGGTGTCCTCGGCAATCCAGCCCGTTAGCTATCCTCGCTAACTCTCATCACTTTATCCTTAAGCGGTGTCCCTGAATCTATCATCCTGATAGAAATTGCCTTAGTCCTTTAAGCGTCCATTAACCTTCCTTGATGTAACCATCCTAGTTACTAGCGTCCAGCTAATGTCCTTCGCTTTCCTTGCCGACTGTTCATCCTGAGCAATCGAATCTTCGTCCTGAAGATGACCTGTCCATGGGTCTTTCCTGTTCCGTGTCCGCATCCTGCTGACCACTTAAGATTATGCCCCTCAGGTATTTTAACAATGACGAATTTCTCACATTGAAAGCGAAGCTGACGGGCAAAATCCAACAAAATATTTAAGATACAGTCACTTAAAATAAAGAACCTACAATTATCGCACCACTTATAGTCATTAAACTTACGCATTTGTAAGAGATCTCGCACAGAACCCCGAGCCATTAGTACCAAATCCACCCCTAATTCGACTGATAATATGTGATACGAATCACTATAAAAAGCCAAAGGACACACCTACCGAGGCTAACGCTCAGAATTTTACTGGACTATCTATACCGAAATTAGGATATTATTACCTGATCTCTATCACACTACTTTTTTCCCCTATACAGGGTTTGCTTCCTAGAGGAATGACTGAATGATTTCTAAATGGGCACAACGCTTTTACCAAATGGCTGTTCTTGTCGGCTCATGGAGTAAAGATCCTTCCACTCAGGTCGGTGCTGTCATTACAAAACAAAATCGTATCGTTTCTGTTGGATTTAATGGCTATCCACATGGCATTTCTGATAGTGCCATGACCGATGACAGAGAGATGAAATACCTCAAAACGCTACACGCAGAAGAAAATGCGATCCTATTCGCTAAACGCGACTTAGACGGCTGTGAAATTTGGGTGACACACTTCCCTTGCCCTAATTGCGCTGCCAAAATTATCCAGACTGGCATCTCCGCGGTTCATTGCCCAGAGCAAACAGATGACTTCCTATCTCGCTGGGGTGACAAGATCAAAATCAGCCAAGAAATGTTTCTCCAAGCCGGTGTGAAAGTAAACTGGTTACCGCTGGAAGACTTAAAGGACAACCTGTAGCCGTTCAAACGTATCGAATAGCTGCTGAGACTTATAAGGTTTAGGTAAGTAAGCATCCATCCCGGCGGCAAAGCAGCTATCTATTTCTTCAGGTAGGACACTGGCCGTTAAAGCAATGATCGGTGTTCTGCTTCTTCCCTGCTCTATCTCCCACGCACGAATATTCCGTGTTGCTGTCAGTCCATCCATAACTGGCATCATGCAATCCATCAATATTGCGGTGTACTGCTGCCCAGACTGAAACATATTGACTGCCTCTGCACCATTACTGGCAATCTGGTAGTTCATTCCAATCTTACTAAGGAAGAAACTCGCAATTTTTTGGTTCATCAAATTATCTTCTACGATCAACACACAACGGCTTTCATTTGAGCGAAGCGCTTGATTTTGTATTGGTTCAGCATGATTGCTATTCAGTTGAATAGAGTTGAGAGCTTTCGTAACCGCAGTTTCAAATCTGCTGCCGAGGAAGGGAAGCGTCAAATTAGATGATACCAGTGCTTCAGAATCTGGCAGCATAAACAGATGGTGCTGTAAACCAATGATTTCCGAGAAATTAAACCGTGCTCTAAGTGAGGCCAGATCTCTACGCGAACTGTGATGCGCATGATAACAATAAAAAATCAAATCGAATTGCTCATCTAGTTTTATACCTTCATTGGCATTTTCTAAAGTCGTTACCATCAAACCAAAGCGTTGTGATTCGCTCTCGATCAACGAGGTGTATCGGCTGTTATTGGTGATAAGCAACGCTTTGCCTTTTACTTTGTCCCTGCTTGACTCAACGACAGAGTTCGCAGGAATAGAAACGCGAAAACAACTTCCTAACCCCAGAGTAGAGTTGGCCGTGATACGCCCTCCCATCAATTCTGTAATCTGACGACAAATTGCTAGTCCTAACCCAGTCCCACCATATCTTCGAGTAATACTGCCATCTTCCTGAGTAAATGGCTGGAAAATCTCCTCCAGTTTTTCTTCATTAATGCCCACGCCGGTATCCGTGACACAGCAATCTAAATATGCTTGCTGTCCTTCATTGAGCATGGTGATCGTGACCGAGACTGTGCCATCTTGAGTAAATTTCACCGCATTGCTGAGTAAATTCATCAAAATTTGTTTAAATCGAAACTCATCAATATACAAACTATCTGGAATATTGTCAGAAAGCGTTGCTATAAGTTCTACCTGCTGTTTAAGTGCTTTAGTGCTGACCATATTCATTGCTTCAAAAGCGGATTCACGAATATCAGAATGACTTGGCGATAGGGTTAGATTTCCAGATTCAATCTTCGATAAATCGAGAATATCGTTGATAAGAATAAGCAGTGCATGTGAAGACACATCGATATCGCTAAGAATATCTTTTTGCGAAGAAGTTAGATGGCTGTCGGACAAGATCTCCGTCATACCTATGATACCGTTTAATGGCGTGCGGATTTCATGAGACATATTGGCTAAGAATAAGCTTTTTGCCTGATTCGCCGCTTCTGCATTTTCTTTAGCAATGACGAGCTCTTGCTCATACTGTTTTTGCGTCTTAATCACGTAATTCACACTGTGAGCAAACTTAGAAAATTCATCTTTACCATCTACGGGGATCAGTTCTACACTGCCACTATTTCGCATACTCCCCATCACAGAAAGTATGTGCGCCAATTTAGAATTGATTCTGTATAAGGTACTGGTCCCCCAAAAAAACATTCCCGCAAAGAGCATGAACCCCCCGATGGCTATCGCCAATAATGTATGTTCACTTCTCTTAATACTTATTTGAAGTTCTTCATGAAGTTTGTCTGAAAACACACCTAGCTGTTTTTCTACTAGAACATTACGTTGCTCAATAGCAGAGGCAAAGCCTTCTAATTTCTCTCGCTGACTGTCACTAAACAGCATGTGTTGCTTGTAGTAGCTCCCGCGTTGAAAATCTCGACTAGCAAAAACATTCAGTAACGTAGTGACTTGCTCGGAATCCGCTCCTAAATTGACAAATTGGTCTAGGTAGAACTGCTGCCTTTCACTGATCTTAAAGTACTCACTGGCGTATTCCGCATATGAGAGGCCCATAGCTTTGATTTCCTGCGCAATCCAAGCTTCTTGTTCCATCCAAAAATACAACCAACTCAAATCACTTAATACAAGATCCAGTTTATGTACTTTTAGCTCTGCACTATGACTCTCTATCGATTGAACGTCACTATAGAGATCGTACAAGACTGTGTAGATAAGACGACCTAATTCTAAGCTTCCATCGGAACTGACTGTAGCGAGCTCGGGGATAAGCTCATTAAGCTCCTCAATGTAGCTTAATGTATGATTAGAATCTCTAATGCCGTGATGTACATGCTCTTCGGTATGCGCTACCTCGGCAGCTAAATTCAATGATTGCTGGGCCATACCCAGTACCAAAGCCGCATTCTGTCCTTCCATGCGATGGTTAAGCGCTTGATATACATACTTAGAAAATGCAGACAAATGCCTGAGTGTTTGGTTTTTTTCGCTAATGACAGCGTAGCTGTGAAGTCTGTCCTGAATGCGAGTGACCGCATTGGCGCTAAACAGAATTATGACTAATGTAGGTATAAGGCATAAAATCAGCAACCGACTTTTTATAGATATATTAGTGAGTAGCATTGAGACTCGTTCCTTCGAATCATTTTTTAACCACTAGACCTATAATATTAGTTCATATTAACTTTGCTTCTTATTAACAAGGCTAAAATTAAGGTAATTTTTTGGGCTTCAAGGGGTATTCTTGCTTAAGCATCTGACAACCTTAACATTGCAACTTTTCTGTTTTCAGTCGCTGGCATGCAACTTTGCTATCGTGACCCTAAATACAGATATTCAAGCACTGCGATCAAACCAAGTAAAAATGCTCTATCGAGGCCGAATATCGAGTATCGAAGGGTACCCAATCAGGTTAATGGACCTGCCAAAACACTCAGAATATCGCCAAGACTTTTATCATTCCCTATTGAACAAAAGCCCAACTCAAATGAACGCAATCTGGGCACGTCAAACCTTCTCAGGAAAAGCGCCTGCACCGAGTGAAATTACTCAAGTATCAATAAAAGATATTACTTGGTGGCTAGATAATCACCCAAATGGCATAGCTTATGTTCCGATCAACTTAATTCCAGAACAAGCTCATGTCCTCTTTAAACTCTGTAATAAAGGCTAGGATTATGGAGATTCAACAAAGATCCTTACTGATAATCGCACTGATAAGCCCCCCTACCATAGCCCAAGTGCAACTCACTAATGAGTTAAGCCTGAGCGGCTTTGGTACCTTTTCTGCAGCCAAGAGTGACAACAATACTCCCGTGTTTTATGGCCGAGATATTACGCATGACTGGTGTTTTGACTGCGATAGCACACTAGGTTTACAGTTAGATTGGCAACTGCTTCCAAACCTACGATCCGTACTACAAGGCCTCAAACGTCCCCAAGATGCTTTCTCTTCGCCAACACTCGAAAGGGCCTTTCTCGAGTACTCCGCGGCAGATCATCGAATCAAGGTAGGTCGACTCCGTTCCCCCATGTTTATCATGTCTGAGTATTACTATGTTTCAAGCACTTACCCTTGGTTACGTCTTCCCGTAGATGTGTATGGTGGGCAGCTTGGCATTACCCATTTTGAAGGCACGTCTGTTGAACTAAATTACGAGTTTCTTAATCAATTTTATCTCAGCCTGACACCATTCTATGCATTAGCTAACGAGGAGGAATATGAACTATATGGGCAGTCTTTCACCTTGGATGTTAAAAGTGCTTATGGCCTTGGTGCCGACTTCTACTTTGAAGACAGCCAACTTCATCTGTCCTATACCGATGTCGAAGCACAACAAACATTTACTAACCAACATGAAATTTTCTTCAACATACACCTCCTTAGTTTAGGGGTTAGCTATACAATCAATGCTTGGCATTTTCAGGCTGAAACCCTGCTGTCTAATGAGCTCTATTCAAACTGGTATGCAGGAGTCGATTACCGCCTCTCAAAGTGGACACCCTATGTCCAATACGGACAGTCCCGAAAATCCAAAATGAGCAACAGCTATCTATTCGGTGTTAGATATTATTTCACGACCCAAATTAATACATCTTTGGAATGGCAAAGGATAGAGGGTCAAAAAAACGTGATCAGTGGACAATTCACTCAACTACAAAACTCGAGTGAAACGTTTGCTTCTAAGGTCGACCTGATATCCATAGGTTTATCGTTTACTTTTTAAGTAGTAATAGTGATGAAAATTACATTACAAAGCAAAACATCAACATTAATTACACTGGTTTTGTGTTGTGAGTATTTTTTGTCGAAAATTAAGTTAGGCAAATAAAAAATGTCAATAGGTCATATTGACAGAATATTTCCCATTTTGGTGGGCCATATCAGCGAGTTACTCTGCAATTATTTTTTCTAGCAGAATAAGATATTAAGCATTACAATCCTGCCGCATAAAAATTACATAATTAAAACACTTTATTATCTCTACTCGCTCCCCCTACACAGTGAAGTAGAGTCAGTCCTCAAAACGTGAAAGGTCCAAACAAACAATGAGTCCAGAGAAACACCTTCTTGACTGGCAAACTAGCCAAACGATTGCGGAAACTATCTCTCCCCTACTAGGTCAACTTTATCGCGAAAAAGGCGTAGAGGTTCTACTGTTCGGTAAAACTCTGGTTAATGCAGCGACCATTGATATCATAAAGACTCACCGTCTTGCTCGCCGCTACACTGGAACACCTCTTTCAGCGGAACAAACATTACCACTCATCAAAGCGCTGTCTGAAATGGAGCTATCGCCATGCCGTATTGATGTAGGCCAATTAGCGCACCAATTCTGGAAAGGTCGCGATGACGATCACGGTGTGAAAGACTTCCTGCATTCTTCTCTCATGGGCGCAATGAATGGTGAAACGGTCACTGAACCTCGTGATGTCGTACTTTACGGTTTTGGCCGAATTGGCCGCTTGCTCACTCGCTTATTAGTCGAGAAAAGTGGCCCAGGCTACCCACTGCGCCTTCGGGCTGTTGTAGTACGTGGTGGTAAAAAAGGTGACCTAGAAAAACGTGCTAGCTTACTTCGTCGTGACTCAGTACACGGCCAGTTCAATGGAAGCATCATCGTCGATGAAGAACGTAAGGCTATCATTGCAAACGGTAATTACATTCAGTTTATCTACGCTAATAAACCTGAAGAAGTGGATTACACTAGCTACGGTATTAACAACGCGCTTGTTGTCGATAATACCGGTGTATGGCGTGATGCTGAAGGGCTGAGCCAGCACTTAGAATGTAGCGGTGCCGAAAAAGTCCTCCTAACCGCTCCGGGCAAAGGCGATATCAAGAACGTTGTATTTGGTGTCAATGACAATGTGATTGATGCAGGAGACACCATTATTTCTGCGGCAAGTTGTACAACTAATGCCATAACGCCAATTCTGAAAGCAATGAACGACAAGTATGGCGTTGTTTCTGGCCATATTGAGACCGTGCATTCGTTTACTAATGACCAAAATCTGATCGATAACTTCCACTCTGGTGAACGCCGTGGTCGTAGCGCTTCCCTCAACATGGTTCTCACTGAAACGGGTGCAGCGAAAGCGGTTGCAAAAGCGCTTCCTGAACTTGCTGGTAAGCTTACAGGTAACGCAATCCGAGTTCCTACTCCAAATGTCTCAATGGCGATTGCTAACCTCAACCTAGAAAAAGGGACAGACAAAGATGAACTAAACGCTTACTTACGCGAAATGGCGTTGGCGTCTGAACTATCGGCACAAATTGACTATACAGAGTCAACAGAAGTGGTTTCTACGGACCTAGTCGGTTCACGTTTTGCTGGTGTAGTCGATGGGGCCGCAACCATCGCTCAAGATAACCGCTGTGTTTTATACATTTGGTATGACAACGAATTCGGCTACAGCTGCCAAGTCGTCCACTGTATGGAACAAATGATGGGTGTTCGTTACAAAACTTACCCGTCAAAGTAACCAAATATCGCCCCTGAAAACGCTCAGGGGCAAACCTCCACAACACAACTATAAAGATACACCCCCGTACTTGCCGTTTTCATTCGAAAGCGGCTTTTTTATTGATACAGGTTTTATTCATCTTTGATTCATTTCCTTTCGTTTAATATTCGTATTAAAAGAGAGGTATGAGTTATGAATAGAATGATTTCGAGCGTACTTGCGTTGTTTATTGGATTCTTTACCATTATTTTTGGCCTGCTCCTCGCGATTCCCCTAACAATCGTGGCTCTGATTACCGGCAAAAAAATTGAGAAAGCGATAAAGAAAAACGCTAATGCGTATCAACAACCATCAAAAGGCTCTGTGTTGGAGGGAGAGTATGAAGACGTGTCAAAATCAAAGTAAAAGAGAAAAACTTGAATATATGATGCGTAAAAAAACAGCTTTGGTCTTTTATTTTGCAGCCGCTGTGACGGCAGGTCTAGTTGGCTGCAGTACTCCTTCTAAAGACCCCGCCTATGACAAAGCTGACACACTACCAAACTATCAACAAAGTAGTTTTGAAAGCTACCTAGAAGAGACCAAAGCTTGGTTAGCGGACAACCGTTTGTTCATGGCCGATGACCTACAACAGGAGTTGGACCAAGTCCTGCCGCATGAATATATTCCAAATCAGCCAAACGGGCAGGGAGTACTCTTAGTTCATGGTTTGGGTGACTCTCCCTACTCTTTCATTGATGTCGCCACCCACCTCGCTGAACAAGGCTATTTGGTAAGAACGGTCCTACTTCCTGGCCATGCCAGCAAAGTGGGCGATCTGCAGTTATCCACTCTTGCTGATTGGCAAGGCGTTGTAAAACACCATATCGAACTGCTTAAGAAATACACGGATTCTATTTGGGTTGGGGGCTACTCGACCGGTGCTAATTTAGTCACGTCTGAAGCGTTAAGCGACAAAAGCATCAATGGTGTACTTCTTTTCTCTCCAGCATTTGAACCGGGCTCTTCCGCTGTCAAATTTGCTGAATTAGCAAGCTACTTCATTACCTGGGCAGATCAGGATCCTGAAGATAACCCCCTACGTTACAATTCTTTGCCGATGAACGCAGCAGCGATCTACTATCAGACTTCTTCCGATGTCAGAGAAAAACTCGCGTCAGCAAACTATGACAAGCCCGTATTCATGCTCATGAGTGAGGGGGATAGTGTTATCAATACCCAGTATTCTATCGATATGTTCTCGCACCGAATGACAAACCCTAACAATCGTTTAGTTTGGCAAGGGGAACACGATCTGAATGACTCTCGATCGACACGTTTTAGTATGATATTGCCAGAACAGCGAATTTCAAATGGCTCTCATATGGGATTACTCTTCTCTCCGGATAATCCCAACTACGGAGTCAATGGCGCTCATCTTATCTGCTCCAATGGTCAAGAGGAAACAGATGCAGCAAAATGCGCTGAGGGTGAAGAAGTATGGTTCTCCGCATGGGGCTATACCGAACCCGGTAAGATTCACGCTCGTTTAACGTACAACCCCTATTTTGAGCAAAGCATGAAAATCATGGACTCGGTCATGACGCCACGTACCTGATCCTATCTGCTTCTTCCGCCTCTGTTCTGGCTGCTTCTGTTTCTGGGGCTAAAGCCATTTTTCGACTAAGCTGGAATTATTGATTGCAGTTTATTGAAGTGTTTGTTAATAGTTTTAACAAACACATAAAAACGAAGGATTGACAGATGAGTAATGGCCAACGCGATATAACACTACGCTTTCTAGCTGAGCCCGGAGATGTCAATTTTGGTGGCAAAGTCCATGGTGGCGCTGTCATGAAATGGATTGACTTAGCAGCGTATGCCAATGCTGCTGCATGGAGTGGCCAATACTGTATCACAGCTTACGCTGGTGGCATCCGATTTGTAGCGCCGATACACGTTGGTAACCTCGTTGAGGTAAGTGCAAAAGTGATATACACGGGAAAAACGTCCATGCACATTGCCATTGACGTTCAAGCCAGTGACCCGAAAGAGCTAAAAAACCGCCTAACAACGCATTGTATTGTCATTATGGTTGCGGTAGATGGAGAAGGTAAGCCTTCTCCAGTCCCTGAATGGATTCCAGAAACCAAAGAAGATATTGAGTTAAGAGACTCTGCGATTCGTTTGATGAACATGCGTAAACAAATAGGCGAAGAAATGGAAGCACATGTAAAGTATTTGAAATAGTCACTCTGTCCTGCAAAGAGGCTGAAAAGCCTCTTTTTTCAACTTTATTAGTCAGTTTTGAGCAAACGCAACCTCTCTGTCATTTTTCCTTCATCTTAATTTGATTAAATCCGCAATCGATTAGTTAGAAGGAAGGACACGGTTTGAACCTTAGCCACACCACTCTCAGCGAAACCACACTGGCCAACCCCAAAGCCGTAGAGTACCAATGGGTTCGTACGATGTATGTGGAGGGCTATGCCGATGATGAGATTAATCATTACATCCAAACCTGTTTTGGCGGTGACGATACCTTCGCTGATCTATTTCGTAGGGTTGCTCTTTCTCAGGAAAGTATTTACGTTCTACTCCAGTATTTAGGCTGCGCGCCTTCTAATCGCGAATTTTAACCCAAACGACACTGACTATTTAGAAATCCAGAGTTTGTAAAAATCGCTATACCCTGTTGGCCTAATTTGCACACCACGAACTTGCTGCACTTTCGTTACTTCCTCTTTCCCACAAAAAAGCGCTACACAACGTTTACTCTCATATAGCTCTTGCTCTATTTTCTGTAACTCGACAAGAGGCACGTGTGCACTCACTGCTTGACGAATTCTCTGTTGATGATCTTCCATGTCCCGTTCATTTAATGCAAAACGTAGTCCCGTCGAGATAGATAGCCATTCAAACAGACCGTATTCAAGAGGCGCCTCGACTATCTCTTCGATCAACATCAGATCAGCATGTGCAGTGGCTGCCTCAGGGTGACTAATGTCTTCGACAATATGAAC
This sequence comes from Vibrio sp. Isolate23, assembly GCF_022398095.1. Classification (NCBI taxonomy): domain Bacteria; kingdom Pseudomonadati; phylum Pseudomonadota; class Gammaproteobacteria; order Vibrionales; family Vibrionaceae; genus Vibrio; species Vibrio sp. Isolate23. The sequence continues at coordinate 1,344,904 of NZ_JAKEUV010000001.1, read as the reverse complement.
GTCAAGTTCTAGCCCCGTTGAACGGATCAGTCTATGTAACCATTTTGCATTACGAATTAAACTGGGAATGGTCCAAATAGGCTCTGCAATCACCACTCGACCTTTAAGTTTTGGAGGTTCAACCGGCAACATATTTTCCGATAATTGTTGGAGATCTACCCCCTCAACAGCGTTATCTTCATCATAATCGTATTTACTTTGGGCAATGTAGTTGGCTAAAGCATCCCAAGTAGCTAGGCTTAGCTCACTGTCGGCACGCTCATGATAGGTGAGATAAGAGAAGGCATTGATTGATTCTACTTCAACTTCGCCCACTTCCTGATTAAAGCTAAGCGCATTTTCAATGATCTCAGTGTTGTGAGACAGCGTCACCTTTTCTATCAAAGCCCGTGCAGCGTAATAATCATTGTGAGCTTTGAGAGAAAGGCTTTCTTCATTCCATCTATCAACCTTATACGGACCGGTTCCGACATGGCAGGTATAACCATTACCAAAACATAGCTGATCTCGACAAATAATAGACGCGTAAGGCATTGCCAAAGCGTAAATAAATAATTTATTGGGAAAGTTCAGTGTAATCTCGACTTTATCGGAGGCAGTAATATCTATTGTTTCAATACCACTCACCAGATCTCGAACCGGGCCAGAATAATCGCGTAAACGCTCCAAGCTCCAAACCACATCCTCTATTGCAAGCAACTCACCATCATGTCGGTAAATCAATGGTCTAAGCCACAAACTGATCACATTGTCATTCTGTTCCCAATGATGGGCTAACCCAGGCAGTAGGCTGCCGTCTTGGTCTTGTCTTATCAAAACATCGTAAACACTTTTTATGACTTGCAACTCTGAGGCGCGATAAGTTTGGGCAGGGTCAATGGTATTGACCCAAGGATAGGAGGAAATAAATACTGAGTTAACTTGCTCGTTTCTCTCGTTAAACTCTTCAGCAGCGACACTGAGTGCTCGAATCGCAACTAATCCATAACTTTCAAGCAATTTCGTAATGACTTTAGACTGCGCTTGTTCGAGTTCATAAAGAAAAACAATGGAGAGAACTTGTTGGAGAGATTTTTTTACCTTAAGTTTACTGCTCTTGCCACGCCCTACTGCAGGCTGCCAATACACCCAGCCAATATTCGCTAACTTACCCATTACGGTTGAAACATTGCGTCTTGAGGTGCAAAGCACAGTCTCAAGTTCACCAAGACCAACTGAGTAAACCTGATTAAGCTGGTACTTTTTAAGTAGCAACTCAAGGTATCTTATATTCACATCGTTCACGAATACTCCAGAATTCATCACCCCTGTTTAAGAAGACATAAGGAGCTCTAAAAATAGAGCTCCTTCGTTTCATGGCTAGAAGTGATAACTTAAACCTAGTGACAGAGTGGTAATATCTGACTCTACACTCAAGGTTTCGTTACCAATTTTAACTACCTCAAGCTCAGGCCTAATGTAATCAAGCTCAGCACTCAGCTTGATATTTTTAGAGATTGCAAACTCAGCGCCTGCACCATACATTCCTGTGATAGCCTCATCAGAAACTGTAGCATAGCTCGTTTTGAACTCAGCACCAAAGTAAGCGAGCCCCCCTTTCACAAATAGATTGAATCGATCACCAATTGGCAGAATACCTTTAGCTTGTGTTGCCAAAAACGCCATATCACCAATAGACACATAAGAGCCATCGATAGCATCATAGCCACCAAGTGAGCCTTCTATCGCGAAATAATCATTGAACTGATAACCAACAAATAGCTTCGCTGCCGTGCTGTCATCATCTTCCAAGTCTAACTTGTATGAGCCGTTTCCAAATAGAGTGGTGTTGTAAGAAGAGTAAGTGTCTTTAAACTTAGCTTGACCTACTGCCACACCAAGATAAGGGTTTGCGTTTGCAACCGAACATATTCCCGCAAGTGCGATCACGAAAATTGATTTTTTTAACATTGTATCTACTGCCTATCTTATTGAACTTTCAGATTGACACTTCCCTATGTAGCCAATGTTTTCCTTACCATTGGGTTTCGAAACAGAACTGATAATAGAGCTTTGCTTATCAATAAAACACGCAGAATATTTTCGTAAATTTTCTACTTTTTTATTCACTACTCAAAATAAAGGTCACTTTTCTTTCATTTCTGTATGTAATTCAGCAAAGAATAGGCTCCGTTTTCCCTTTAAGAACCAGTGGCACGCCACTGACATACTATTTCTGTAAGTAACTACATTTCATTGAAATTAAACGATAAGTAAGACTGTTGCCGAATGAATACGTAGTGAAAAGATATAAAAAAACCCGAGTAAACTCGGGTCTTGGTTACAAAAACTGTTAGTAGTGAAATAGTAAGGAATCTAAGCTAACAGCCAGCTATGCGTAACGCCAGTTTTGCTCCCTTCTTAACTGATCGGCGGCCAAACCAAAAGTGTTAAGTCGAGAAACAAAATGGGCGACCTCGCAGTCGCCCTTATCGTTCTTATTAGCCTTTCACACCACCGGCGGTTAATCCTCCGACCAACCAGCGCTGCGCAAGTAAGAATACGACAGTAATTGGTAGTGCAGATAATACTGCTGCTGCTGCGAAATCTCCCCACAAATAGTTCTGAGGGTACAGATACTGCTGCATACCAACCGCTAATGTGTATGAGTCTACATCAGAAAGTAGCAAAGATGCCACTGGAACTTCACCCACTACCATAATGAATGACAAAATAAACACTACTGCAAGAATCGGCACCGACAAGGGTAATAGTACCAATCGGAACGCTTGCCATGGGGTTGCACCATCCAATGCTGCCGCTTCTTCTAGAGAGTTATCAATGGTTTCGAAGTAACCTTTTATCGTCCATACGTGCAGTGCGATACCACCTAAGTAAGAGAAAATTAAGCCGCCGTGCGTATTGAGTCCTAAGAATGGAATATACTGACCTAGCTTGTCGAATAGAGCATAAATCGCTACTAGGGCTAGTACGGCTGGGAACATCTGAAAAATCATCATCGCTTTAAGGATGGTGTTTTTACCCTTGAACTTCATACGTGCAAACGCATAAGCAGAAGTTGTCGAAAGCGACACGATAAGAATCGAGCTGATGCCAGCCACTTTAACTGAGTTCCATAACCATGTCAGAACCGGGAATGGAGGCGGGGTCACCGAACCATCCGCATTCGTCACAGAGAAACCTAATGCTAACTTCCAGTGCTCCAGCGATGGATTCTCAGGAATAATACTGCCGGTTGCGAAGTTACCTTCACGGAAGGAAATCGCGATGATCATCAACAATGGGAAGATGATCAGTGCTAGAAACGCCCACATTGCAATATGAGTAGCCCAAACACGGTATTTTAATGACTTGCCTTGTACCATTGCCATTATATTTCTCCTTAATCCTGAGCCACTTTTGTTACACGTAGGTTCAATAGCGCTAGTGCGCCAACCAACAAGAAGATAAGCGTTGCGATTGCACTCGCTAAGCCAAAGTCCTGACCGCCTGCGCCTTCAAATGCGATGCGGTAAGTGTAGTTAACCAATAGATCGGTATAGCCAGCAGGCTCCGACGTACCAATCATGTTCGGCCCGCCTTGAGTCAGAAGCTGAATCAATACAAAGTTATTGAAGTTAAACGCAAAGCTAGCAATAAGTAGTGGCGTCAATGGTTTAATCATCAGTGGTAGCGTGATACGACGGAAGTTGTCGATAAAGTTCGCTCCGTCAATCGCCGATGCTTCATACAAATCTTCTGGAATCGCTTTAAGTAGCCCCATGCACAGAATCATCATGTAAGGGAAGCCAAGCCAAGTGTTAACGATGATAATCATCAGTTTTGCCAAGAACGGGTCAGAGAACCACGTTGGGCTGATGCCAAACATCGCCTCCAAGACCATGTTCACTTCACCAAAGCTTTGGTTAAACAAACCTTTGAAAATAAGAATAGAGATAAAGGCAGGAACGGCGTAAGGCAGAATCAACAGTACACGATAAATAGCACGCCCTTTCAGCTCTTCCCATTGAACTACGCTTGCCAGAACCAAACCAATCAGAACCGTTAGAGCAACACTGACCGCTGAAAACACAATCGTCCAGATAAAGATGCTAATGAAAGGCTCTTTAATGCCATCGTCTTTCCAGACACGCTCAAAGTTATCAGTACCAATCGTTACAATAAAACCTGGTGAGACAGTTGAGCCTACAAATTGACCATTTTCATCAACGGGTTGGTAAAAGCCGACTTCATTGTTAGGGCGCAGGTTCTCTTGCGTTTCATTGTTGTAGAGCGTTTCTCCATCTTCCTGCATTGTGTAGAGCGGGACAACTGCCGCAAACTTGCGCAGACCGCTCATGCGGATGTCTTCGCCTGAGGGCATGTGTAGGTCTACAGCGCCAAGAACAGATTTGTTCTTGATGATGGCTTTAATTTTCTCTTTTTCACCCTCTACCTGCTCAACAGGAGACAACGACATATCACCCGATAAAGTAGCGAGGTTAAATTCTTCCGTTGCCAGCAGTTGGTCGCCTTTCTTCACAGAGATGCGGTGGCCATTCTCTGTCTTGAACAGAGAAAACGGGTAGCTATCACCACTTTGATAAGTACGATCAAGCAAAACAGACTGAGCACGTTCAAAAGAAAGCTGATTTTTCGCACTGTAGTTCGTGAAAGCAAGACCAACCGTATACGCCAATGGGAACAGAATGAATAAGATCATGCCTGCGATACCTGGATAGATATAGCGATGCGCGTAAGTCTTTTTACTACCAAAAATATAAAGAGCGAGTGCGGTTACGATAAGGGTAAGAAGTGCGAACGCAATCTCACCGCGTGAATACATTAGAATCGTCGCGTAGCCATTAAGAATACCGACTGAGCCAAGAAGCGCCCACTTTATGAATACATTTTTACTTGAAGGCAAGCTCGTTGTTGGTGATGTCATAGCATCTGTACCTTGAACTGACTGCATAAAAGAACCTGCTAGCGATAATAAAACAAAGAAATGAAGGAGGGGTTACCCCCTCCTTAAAAAGGTCGACAATTATTTTGTCATTTGTTTTTCTGCGTCAGCCAGTGCTGCATCTACAGACTGACGGCCATCAACGATGTTGATGATAGCGTTCTTAGCACTGCCCCAGAACGCGTTCATTTGTGGGATATTTGGCATGATTTCGCCATTCATCGCGTTGTCCATTGTCGCTGCAATACGCTTGTCTGCGTCTAGCTCACGCTGGAAAGAGTTTAGAGCAACAGCACCAAGCGGCTTGTCATTGTTCACTTTACGCAGACCATCGTTTGTCAGCAGGTAGTTTTCAATGAATTCAACCGCTAGGTCTTTGTTTGGCGACGCAGTGCTGATACCAGCAGTCAAAACACCAACGAATGGTTTAGAAGATTGGCCATTAAATTTAGGCAGGGTGGTTACACCGTAGTTGATACCAGATTTCTCGATGTTGCCCCAAGCCCATGGGCCGTTGATGGTCATCGCTGTTTTGCCTTGGTTGAACGAAGATTCAGAAACAGAGTAATCCATATCAGAAGAGATCACACCTTTGTCTACCAGACCTTTTACGAAACTCATAGCATCTTTTACGCCATCGTTCGCGATACCCGCGTCTTTGATGTCGTAGCCTTCAGCGCCGTATTTGAACGCGTAACCACCATCAGCCGCCATTAGAGGCCATGTGAAGTACGGTTCTTTCAGGTTCCACATGATGGCAGACTTGCCTTCTTTCTTCAGCTTAGTGTCGAGTGCTTCAACTTCTTCCCAACTCTTAGGTGGGTTTGGCACTAGGTCTTTGTTGTAGATAAGAGACAGAGATTCAACAGCGACTGGGTAACCGATGATTTTGCCGTTGTATTTAACCGCATCCCATGCAAAGTCTACGATACCTTCTTTGATTTCTTTAGACGGTTTGATTTCACTTAGAAGACCTGCTTCAGCGTAACCACCAAAACGGTCGTGAGCCCAGAACACAATATCAGGACCATCACCGGTCGCTGCAGTTTGAGGGAACTTATCTTGAAGTGCATCAGGGTGAGCAACGGTGACTTTGATACCCGTATCTTCTTCAAACTGTTTACCTACTTCAGCAAGTCCGTTGTAACCTTTATCGCCGTTGATCCAGATAGTTAATTGACCTTCTTCGATAGCAGCATTTGCACCAAATGAGCCAAGAGCAACTAGAGTACCTAGTGCCACTGTGCTTAGGGCGTTTTTCATGTTCATATCCTTTTTATATTTGTGTTGTAGGGCTCCACCGTTCAGAGGTTTCACCGTATTTCGACATACATTTTTAGCTAAACTGTCAATTAGCTCATCCTCCTACTCCCTACGCCCTCGGTATTATGGACTATTTTCGTGATCATCATCCGTCGGCTAGGCGACCATAATCACAAAATTGACCCTTAACGTGACCAAGTTCACCATCAAACCCCATATTTCTTTGAACTCGATCTAACTCCGTGCAATCAGCCCTACTCTCCCTACTCCCTGCCTACTACCCCTTTAAAAAAGTTCATCGGGAGGATGTAGCAACAGTGCAATAAAGCCAAACTACAGTCATCCAAGAGTGGATGGTAAGAACCCTTTCCAGTACGTTTTGAATTGCTTGGCAATCGAACGAAAAGCTGGTTTGCAATGCCGCAAGGTTCGCTGTAATGAAGTAAATGTTCGTAGTAATTCTGGTGTCATTACCAGTTTGGATTCAACGGGGGAGACAGTTACTTTCATACGGGGGAAGCGAACTTTCATTTGGCTTTGACGGGTGATGCGATTGAATCCATCACCCTTATTTTCTTACACTTCGATTCACCTTACCGAATTCCTACACTTACTGCTCGCGCGATAATTCATATAATGATGGGCAGTAAAACAAAAATATTGATCGAGGACGAGCTAGATGGCGAGTGTCACGTTAAAAAATGTATGTAAAGCTTATGGCGACGTTTTAATTTCAAAGAACGTTGATCTGGACATTCAAGAAGGCGAGTTTGTCGTCTTCGTTGGTCCGTCAGGCTGTGGTAAATCAACTCTGCTACGTTGTATTGCTGGTTTAGAAGATATTACTTCCGGTGATCTTTACATTGGTGAAGAACGCATGAACGAAGTGGAACCTTCTCAGCGCGGTGTAGGTATGGTCTTCCAATCTTACGCGCTATACCCACACTTAAATCTCTATGACAACATGTCATTTGGTCTCAAGTTAGCAAAAGCCGATAAAGGTGAAATCGATAAACGCGTTGAGCACGCAGCTGATATTCTCCAACTTAGTCACTTGCTGGATCGCCAACCCAAAGCCCTATCTGGTGGTCAACGTCAGCGTGTGGCGATTGGTCGTACTCTGGTTTCTCAACCTAATGTTTTCCTTCTTGATGAACCTCTATCAAACCTAGACGCAGCGTTACGTGTTCAGATGCGTTCTGAGATCACTAAGCTTCAGCGTAAACTAGGTTGTACCATGATTTACGTGACTCACGATCAGGTAGAAGCTATGACTATGGCTGATAAGATCGTGGTATTGGACGCAGGCTATGTTGCTCAGGTAGGTAAACCACTTGAGCTATACCATTACCCTCAAAACCGCTTTGTGGCTGGTTTCATCGGCTCACCTAAGATGAACTTTATGAGTGTCTTCATTGAAGCTGTAGAAGACGACCGTGTCATGGTACAGCTAGCAAATGGCACAACTTTCTGGATTCCGGTTGATGGCCGTACTGTAACCCGTGGCGAGCGTATGTCGCTGGGTGTGCGCCCAGAGCACTTGCTTCCTGCCGATCAAGGTGACGCTGCTATTGAAGGTGAAATCAACATCGTAGAGAAGTTGGGTAACGAAACGCAGGTATACATGCACATTGACGCGGCTGACGCGGATATGATCTACCGCCAGCCAGACACGCTAGCGGTCGAAGCCGGCGACAAACTGATGGTAGGTATTCCAGCGCACCGCTGTCACTTATTCCATAGTGACGGTAAAGCTTGTCGCCGCCTATACAAAGAAGCAGGCGTCGATTTCGAAGAGTAATCGACAATCGATTAAAACAGCGCCCGGCTCAATGCCGGGCGTTTTCATTGCCATTAACTGATACTATTTTGGCATTGGATAGCTTTTACTGACGAACTCAGTTTCAACGACCTTGTGAATCTGGTTAGTATAAGAAGCCAGTGTATACATGACGTTCGCTAACAAATTAGCATATCGAAACAAAATTGGATCCGGTGATTTTTTACCTGCATGTTCAACGGCCACGAGTGCACGTACAACTTTCTTTGCTTGCGTGCGACACAGATGCAATTCAGCCGAAATAGGATGCCCTCCGGGCAGTACAAAGCCTTTAAAGCCTCCATCTAGCTTTTCACGCAGCGTATTATAATCGCTATAGAGTTCTTGCAGGTTTTCCTCAAAGATTGCCAGCTTCCCTCGTACCGAACCATTCAAATGATAAACATAAGGCTGGATTCGTTGCAGAACATCCCGACTATAATCATCCAGAGCCATCGTCAGAACAAGACCGATCCGTGTACATAACTCATCTGCTGCTATCTCAAAGTCACACACAGGACTATCTTCATAAATAAAGGGATAACAAATTTCCCCATGATCCTTGCTTACAGGTTTCACGCTTTTCCCTTTCAGATACAACAAAGGGAGCCAGTATAGCTCCCTTATCAGACAGTTTTCGACCTTAATTGGGCAACTTAAGCGCTTTCTACCTGCTTATGCCCTTCTTCAAGGTGGACAAAATCAACCAGATCATCACCCGATACCTGATAAGCCTGACCAAAGCCTTTTACGAACAGACCTTTCTCAGCTTTCAGGTTGAATAGAACAAAGTCTTGCAGTTGGCTCAGACCATCAATGATTTCACCGAAGCGTTCTTTCATCTGACCCACAATTTGTTGCCATTGGTCAGACTCACGATCAACGACACTTGCTACTGCATCAAATGTCAGACGCTTACGCGCAAACAGCTGCTTTGACGTATCTTCGTCTTCGATCATCATGATGGAAACATTTGGGTTAACCTGAAGGTTACGAGCGTGACGCGCAATTTCTGAGATCAGGATGAAATAACCTTCCTGGTTTTGAACAAATGGCGCATAGCTCACATTCGGTTGACCATCAGCATCAACGGTGGCTAGTTGAAGCGTGCGACGCTCTTGGCGAAACTCTTTGATTTCCGGACCAAGACGACCTTGAAGACGCTCTTGTTTTACTTGTGGATCCATTTTGAACTCCTGACTTTTCAATACTTTTTATTTCTAATAATCCTGGCTTCCGGCATAACCTGTCATGCCGGAGCTGCTATTTATTTACGTAGCTCTTGCTGCCACTGCTTGAATGTTTCTACCTGTTCAGCGATCAGCTCACGCTTTTCGTTGCGTCCTAGATAGATTTTAAAAATGTTATTCCCTTGTTCACAGAAGAAGCCAAAGTAGTGACTCTCACGTCCCATGAACGGTTTGCTAACTAACGCGATATTTTTCACGTTGTCTAACTTAAGGTGACCATGAAGCTCGCCTTCTTTACCCATCAGGTTGTAGTAGCCTCTAGCCACTTTGCCTTTCGGGAATGGAGCCTTCACTTCAAAGATTGAACCGAACGAATGAACAATGGTTGTCACTGGGCCAAAACCGACCAAGTTTTCCAAGACAGGCTGAGCCTGCTCTCCCGGAGCCAAAGCAATCATCTCTTCTGGTAGAGCCGCTACTGCTTCGAATTCAGACACCTCTAAACGCTCTGCAATTGCAGCAGGTAGAAGTGTCGGTTCTTGCTCTATCAGTTGAGCGACTTGTTGTTTTAGTGCTTCCATAATAATTCCACTTAGAGTGCCACTTTGTGTGACGCGGTTACTTCACAATGTGTTTTTTGCAATACTTGAATGCAGGCTTGTGCCAGACTGACAGCCCAGAAGCTGCCAGCTAAAGTCAGCACTAGATAATCCCCTTCAATACGGGCTAAGCCTTTGTTCTGCCATACTTCAAACAGCGGCATAAAGAACTCAAACGTATCTTCACCTGCTAGTAAAGGTAGTTGATGACGGCTAACGACACCTTTGTCGAAGCCAGACTTAATCGCAGCAAACAAAGGCTCCAGCGCATGTTGCTTGGTCATCATCGCGACGACTGAACCACCAGACTTCATCGCGTTCATGTAAGTTTCTAATGTGCGGTGATTCATCATTCCATAACCACCGATGTTGCCACCCGCGCCACAACCAATAGGTAATACTTCAGCGTATGTTTTTGCTAGGCTGTTGTACTGGCTGCGCTCTCGATTGTCTCTTGCCCAGTGATTAACACTTAGCTGACGCATATGATGTTTGTCCATAAACGCGACGCCAAGTTCATACATTGATGCTTTATCTGGTGTCGTTGCTGGGGGTGGTATCTTGCCTTTTTCAACCAAATTCAGCATCGGCGCGGTTCCACCGACCACAAGCTGATAGAGATCTAACCCGTGAGCGCCTGTCGACATGAAATCATTCAAGTCCTGCTCAAATACATCTAGCGTCTGATACGGAAGACCGTATAGAAGGTCAAGAATGATTGGCGCCTCTTCGGTGGCAGCGAGCTTCGCGACACGCTCCAGTACAACTTCACGATCGTCCAGACGTTTTGCACTACGGCGGACTTTGGTATCGAAACTCTGAATACCAAAGGAGAAACGGTTAAAGCCGCCTTCCATAGCCCTTTCAAACATTTCGTCGCTGAATCGATTAATTCGCCCTTCTAAGGTGATCTCACAATCTGTAGACAGCGGGAAATGATAACGGATGGCTTTGCCCAAACGCTCAACCTGCTCCGCCGAGAGGTCGGTAGGCGTCCCACCACCAATATAAACCGCATGAAAAACGCCCGTCTGCGTCCAAGGTAAAACGCTCTTCTGTTTGATTTCATTAATCAGTGCTTCGAAATAGTCATCGACCAGTTTTCGGCTCGCAGCATTTTGGAAGAAATTGCAGAAAGTACATCGGACCCGGCAGAAAGGAATATGAATGTATAGGCAACGCTTTTTGTTACGTTGACCTTGTTGTTCATACAAGGTGTTGAGAAGTGGCACTTTTTGCTCAGGCATGATGGAAGAGGCCATACTTCCCGCATGAGCAGAATGCTTTTTGGGGAACGCAAATCGCAACGGATCAGGCGTATCCTCTCCCAAAATCGATTCATCAAATTTATCAATATCTAACATCACATAACATCTCTTAACGCTTATTCCACAAGGGCTAGCGCTAAATCTTTCAAAACTGCGAACGATCATAAAATGGCGCAAATGATAATGCAATTGATAATTGATCTTATTTCGATTGTAAGTAATAATCTCATTCCATGTTGTAAAAAATGATTCATTCGTGAGGCTGGTAGTGAACCTAAAAAGATATGCGATAGCAGGAGGCGTTTCCCTTGCTCTTCATACCGCAATTCTCTTTGTCGCTGATGAACCAAAGCTTCATGCGATGCCTGCTGGTGCGCAATCTTCCACGGTCTCTATCAATTTCAAAGCCGTAGCCACTCCACAACCACCAGCGGAACCGGAGCCTGTTGCTGAACAACCCGTAGAAGCACCTGAGCCTCCTAAACCAGTTGAGCCGGCGAAAGTCGAACCGCCAGTGAAAAAGCCGGTGGTGAAAGAGAAGCCGATAGTAAAGAAAGAGGCACCTAAACAACAGAAAAAGGCTGACAAACCCGTTAAGAAAACAACGCAGAAGAAACCACAAGAACAGCCTGTTGCTAAAAAACCTGTAGAAAAGCCAGAAAAGAAAAAAGAGGTTGTCGAACAAACGAAACCTCAACCTGCTGAGGTAAACCAAGGCGTTAGCCAAGAACCGGTACTGGTAAACAGACCGAGCTTCTTATCTAAACCGACTCGACCTGTCTATCCAAGACTCGCACAGAAAAGAAAACTTGAAGGCGTAGCTATGTATGAAGTCTGGCTGGATGAGAACGGTGATCAGGTCAGACAAATCTTAATTTCTTCTTCCGGAGCAACCATCTTGGATAACTCTGCTCTGAAAGCCATCAAAAAGTGGAAATTTTCCCCGCACATCGTTAACGGACAAAAAATGGCCCACCGCGTCAGATTACCCGTTCGCTTTAAATTGGATTAACAATGGAACAACTACATCAATTACAAGAACAGCTTGGCCTGATGACATGGCCATTGATCATTTGTTCAGCATTAACTGTAATGATCATCACCGAACGTTTATTTCAAGTAATGATCAGTCTGGGAGTGGGTAAGCGCGCTATCCGTAACGAGCTCAACCAAATCTCCCCTTCAGACAAACAGCAACTAGAAGCACTGGCTGAGAAACTCTCTCCGCGCCGCCCGCTGCTATATAAGGGTGTGGCTATGCTACTAGCTCACCATTCGTTTTCCAAAGTTTTGCGTGAAGATGCTGCGGGTATGTGGCTTCAAGAAAAGCGTCATCAACTTAATTCTGGCCTTCGCTTGCTGACTCTCATCGGTGTGATCAGCCCTCTTATCGGTCTCTTGGGGACCGTACTTGGCCTTATTGAAATGTTCAAAGGTGTTGCCGCATCAACGGGCAGTATTACACCCAACGATCTTGCAGATGGCCTTGGTTTAGCGATGCGCACAACCGCTGCTGGTCTGCTGATCGCACTCCCTGCCATTGCTGGTGCTCAATTGCTTGGCCTATGGGCCGATAAAGTCATGGCAAAACTAGAACACACACTCAACTACGTTAACTTATGGTTGGAAGGTATCAGTCTCCAACACGTTTCGCCTCAAGTATCAACGAAAGCCCCAATACCAGTGGCCGAGGCATCATCATGATTAAAGTATCACAAGAGAAGAGTCACTTCGGTCTAACGCCTGATCTTACCCCTCTACTGGATATTATTTTTATTGTCATGGTGTTCCTGATGCTCACCGCAGCCGTCAAGCTCGATTCGCTGGAAGTCGATCTCCCAACGACTGACTCACAAGCAGTCGCGGAAGTGGATGCTAAGTCTATTACCGTCAACCTTCTTACAAATGAGCCTTATTGGGCAATCAATGGCAAAGAATATATTGATTGGGAAAACTTCAAACTTGCTCTTCTGGAAGAGCATAAATCAAACCATCATCCGATAGTGATTGGTGCAGAAAAAACCGCCGACGTGCAGTACCTCGTCAAGCTACTCGCCTTCTTACAAGAAAACGGTATTCAGGCGACACAACTGCTTACGGAAGAATTAAAACAATAGAGTCTATTATGCTTAAGAAAACATTGATCAAAGGAATTGCCGCCCTATCCCTTTCTGCGGTTGCTGCAACAGCGATAGCAAATGAACGTATCATCAGTGCGGGTAGCGCGGTGACCGAACTTATCCTCGCCTTAGAGCAGCAAAATCAGCTAGTTGCCGTCGATGTCACCAGCGAACTGCCGCAAAACTTAACCCTCCCGAAGATCGGTTACCATCGTAATTTATCCTCTGAAGGCTTGATGGCACTTAACCCAACACGATTGATTGGTTCCGATGAAATGGGGCCAGAAACGAGCCTGAGTCAACTCAAAACTGCTGGTGTTGAGGTCAATATCGTCAATACCTTACCTACTCCTGAAGGCTTGCTGGAACGTATTGATGAAATCGCAGCGCTAACCGATAGCCAGAAAAATGCTGAAGTGCTCAAAGCGGAAGTAAACCAACAGATTTCGAGCCTTGAGAAAAACAAAGCGAAAACCAAAGAAGCCCAAAAAGTCCTGTTTCTGCTGATTCATGAAGGACGACCTGCTAACGTTGCTGGCGCTAACACAACACCTAACGCAATCATTGAGTTAGCGGGAGGCATCAATCCCGCAGCAAGTAAGCTGGATTCATACAAGCCATTATCCACCGAAGCTATGCTCGAGATGCAACCTGATGTCATTCTGGTAAGCGGCCGTAGTTATGAAAAAATGGGAGGAGCCGATGCCATTTTAGCAAAAATGCCACTGCTGGCCGCAACGCCTGCAGGTCAGTCAAAAAACATCATCACAGTGGATGGACATGCTCTTGTCGGCGGCTTGGGCCTAAAAAGTCTCTCTGAAGCTGAACGTTTGAGCTTACTACTGACTACCATGGAATAAATTTCGCTCATGTTGTTACGTCGTATCCCTTTATCTGCTGCTCTAATGCTGTTTAGCTCCGTTTTAGCGCTGACTGCGTTAGCATCAGTGACCGTAGGTCCAATGAACATCAGTTTTATGGACAGCTTTTATAGTCTCGTTATCCGCTCAAATGAGCTGGCACCTCACATCAATATGGTTATCCATGAGATCCGCTTTCCTCGCACAGTCTTATCTATGCTAGTTGGTGCCATCTTGGCGATGTGTGGCACCGTTATGCAAGGCTTGTTTCGCAACCCACTGGCCGAACCCGGTATTATTGGTGTTTCTGCCGGTGCCTCTTTGGGTGCTGCTTTTGCGATGGTGATGTTTGCAACATTCAGCATCGACTACCCACAGTTGATGAATTTCGCCGCCGTGCCTTTATTCGCCTTTTTCGGCGGGGCATTGACAACCGTGATGGTCTACAAACTCGGTACTAGTAAAATGGGCACGTCAGTCACCATCATGCTACTGGCAGGTGTCGCGTTCAGTGCTTTATCTGTCGCAGGCATCGGTTTTATGAGTTTCATCGCCAATGACCAAATGCTTCGTGATTTATCATTATGGCAAATGGGCTCCCTAGCTGGTGCCAACTGGACCAGTATTACCCTATGTGCTGTGACTTTACTCCTTCTAATGATTATTTTTATGCGTAAGGCTATGCCTCTCAACGCATTGTTACTCGGAGAAGCCGAAGCAAACCATCTTGGGATTCCCGTTCAGAAACTTAAGCGCCAGCTCATCCTCCTAACCGCAGTTGGTGTTGGTGTGACTGTTAGTGTATCAGGCATGATAGGCTTCATTGGTTTGATTATTCCTCATTTGGGGAGAATGCTGTCTGGACCTGATCATCGTAGCCTGCTGCCGATGTCAGCATTGATGGGTGCTCTGCTCCTCACCATTGCTGACATGTTCTCTCGAGTCGCTTTCGCTCCAGCAGAGCTCCCTGTAGGTATCGTCACTGCTATTATTGGCGCGCCATTCTTTATCTATTTGCTGTTCAAACAAAAAGGGAAGATTCTGTAATGGGTAACGTTGTACTATCCGGAAAGAACATCTCAATGGACTTTGGCGAGCGCAAGGTTCTGGACAAGATCGACATCGAAATAAAGTCAGGGGAAGTGACCGCCCTACTTGGGCCTAACGGCGCAGGCAAGAGCACATTACTTAAATTGCTATGTGGTGAAATCCCATCCAACAATAACATTCAGTACTTTGGTAAGCATCGAAAAGATTGGCAAGCAGGCACACTGGCCAAGCATATTGGAATGCTGCCTCAACACAGCACTTTGAACTTCCCGTTTTTGGCGCATGAAGTTGTTGAGCTTGGTGCGATTCCACTTAACTTGCCCAACAAACAGACTCAAACGTTAGCAAAACAATACATGGAGATGACGGATGTTACACACCTTGCCGAGCGCCTCTACCCTTCTCTATCCGGTGGTGAAAAACAGCGACTGCACCTCGCGCGCGTGTTAGTTCAATTGTCTCACTCAGGTGATAATAAGATTTTGATGCTCGATGAGCCGACATCCGCACTCGATCTTGCGCATCAACACAATACGTTGAAGATTGCCCGCCAACTTGCAGACGAGCAAAACACCGCCGTAGTTGTGGTCTTGCATGACCTCAATTTGGCTGCTCAATATTCCGATCGCCTTGTTGTACTGCATGATGGAAGGCTGGTGTGTGACGCCACACCTTGGGAAGCTCTGACATCTGAAATGATTGAATCCGTCTACGGCTATAAGTCTTTGGTAGACAAACATCCATCTCTGGATTTCCCCATGGTTTACCCAGCGGCATAGCCGAAAAGGAGCGCAACCAGCGCTCCTTGCTCATTACCCACCCAACGTGTTATCCGCAACGAGCCGACGATCTTGCATTCTTTTAGTACTATACGAAAACAACACAAGCAGTAATAAAGCAGACACCACAGCCGATAAACAGACATAGAACGCACTGTAATAACTATACATTTCACCAACCAGTCCAACCGCTAAGCTAGCCACTAACATGCTCATATTGAGCAAATTGGAAAAAAGCGTCGATGCCGTCCCCAATCTATCGCGCATCATATCTTGTAAGACGACCATACCTAATGTCGCGCAACTACCAATAAAGATACCATTGAATATCTGAGCTAAGATCAACGTGGTTTTATCCACCGCCATCAACATCGTCAGAAAAAACACACATCCACTAAAAAGCCCTACACACATGATACGTACCGCGCTATATCTGGCGGCCAACCTTCCGGCATAGAACATGACTGGTATTTCGCATAAGGCAGCAACTCCAAATAGTACGCCCAACCAGTTCGCTTCGACCTTGACCTCTTGAGATAAGTACAAAGGCATACTAACGATGTATAGGTTGTTGGCTGTAAAAGCAAACACCACGACAAAAGCGTATAACACCGTCAGAACATTCACTGACGAGCCGAGTAATCTGCTATTTCTTTCATTCCCAGAAGCCTTTGTAACACCACTAGGCAGGTAGCGTATAATGACAACAATCGCAACGCTCACTATGAGCGCGGACACAGCAAATGAAGCACTAAATCCAAACTGAGCTTTAAGAACAAAAGCAATAGGAGGCCCGAATACCCATGCGATAGCAATCCCGGCTCTCATGATAGAAAGAAAGCTAGTGCTATCTTCGAGTTTACTATCACCGTATTCTCTTCCAAGGGCAAACAGTTGACCAAATGCAGCACCGCTCACGCTACCAAACAAGGTGACAACAAGGATGGCCAACCAGTACTCTCTGATAAAAATAAAACTGACGACCGTAATGAAATAGCAGCTCAGTGAGGTCACCAGAATTCTTTTTCTTTGCCAGCCTTGGTCAGAATATCGAGCGATGATCTGTGACACAATCACTGAACTTGTCACGGCTGTCACCATGTAAGCTGATAACATCATAGGTGAGGCGCCTAATGCTTCAACAATAAACAAACTTGAAAGTGGATAAAAAAAGGCACCGCATAAGCCTGAAACAAAGGCAGTAATAATAAATAATATCGCAGTTTGATCTTTATACATTTATCTACTCTTTATACCTAATGGACGAATTGTGCTCATCTGTGAGATCCGCTCTAGTCTAATCAATCAATTGCGGCTAAATTAATGGTATTCGACCTAACTCTGATACTTTTCCATCAATAATGACATTTTCACTGACAGCTTTTAGCTAGTTTTCTGAGTTTAGGATTACTTTAGTAAGGACTTTTCCCTTGAAGCCATTTATCGAAAATATTCGTCATACATCCAATTTCAATTGGCTGGTAAAACACTTTCGTAGCCCAGTGCCTAAGCTCGAATACGCCTGTGCTTGGCACTATCATGCAGAGTACGAACTGGTGTTATACCTTGATCCACAACGGGTATTCGAGGGCAATTATTTCGCAGGTGACAGCATTGGTAAAATCAACCATCAATCAATGTTTTTGTATGGCCCCGGGCTACCTCACATGCTCGCTGGGCGTTTATCAGGAGTAGAGGAAAGCGCGCACCACACCATAGTAATATGGCTTAAGCATCAGTGGCTTGAAAAGATACAAGAGCTGATCCCAGAAGCTCGTGAGTTAAAGCGATTGTTAAACGACTCAGCCTACGGGATCGAATTCAGTAAGGAAGTGGCTGAGAAAGTCAGTGTGCTTGTGGATCACTTTGATGATTTACCTCCACAGCGCCAAGTATTAAAGGTAATAGATATAATCATGCTGTTACTTGAAGATGACAACAAGCGTAGGTTGTCGGCGTCTCCTTATTATTTACACCAATTTAAAGATGACAAAGAGTCTTACCTGAGAATAGAAGAAGCTCGTAAGTACATCGAGACCCATTACCATCAGCCCATCAAAGTGTCTGACTTGTGTCAGCTTCTTCACATGAGCGAAAGTTCTATTTACCGTATGTACGAAAAACACTATGGCGTCAGCTTTTCAGAACACTTAAAGCAATATCGCATCGGCAAAGCATGCGAGTTATTGGCAAGCTCGACCAAACCAGTTTCACTGGTTGCCGAACTAACAGGTTTTCAAAATCTTTCAAACTTTAACCGCCAATTTAAGGCAATGAAAAGCACAACGCCTTCTGCGTTTCGTAGGCAATTTAAGCCAGTCTAAGCCCGCCTCCTCCTTAAGATGAACACTACAAAACACAAAAATGTTATGTTATAACATATCCATTTAAATCACAGCTGAATTTGCCATGCCAGTTAATCGTCTAGCCCTGATCCTGATTGCTATCTCCTGCTTTACCACCGCCGCACTCATCCAAATTGAACACACCGAAACAATGCCCTCCACCACTCAACAAATAACGAAAGTCATGTATCAGTCACTTCCAGGTGCAATCACTCCAGATATCCAGCCAATGAAAGAACATTACATCGTAAAAGTTGGGGATACATTAAGCTCCATCTTCTCTGAATGGGAGTTGCCTTATCACACATTACAGGAGGTACTGGAAGCGGATTTAACTTCACTTAAGCTAGATACGATAAAACCAGGTGACCACTTAGAATTCGTGATTGATAGGGATAAGCGGAAATTGCTATCTCTGATTTTTCACGAGAGTCTAGTAGAGCAAGCCATTTATGAACAAGACAGCAGTGGCCAGTTCACCTATCGCTTCGATGAACAACCCAGCCAATGGCGATCAACGCTTTATTCCGGCGAAATCAACGGCAGCTTCTCTATCGCAGCGCATCAACTCGGTTTAACAACCACACAGATTGCAAATATCACGCGTATATTGAGAGATAAAGTCAACTTCACCCGGGATTTACGTACCGGCGATAGTTTTAACATTCTGGTCAATGAACAGTTTTTGGACAAACATAAAACTGGAAATGCAGAAATCGAAGGCATAGCGTTGTCGCTAAGAGGAAGAGAGGTCGCTGCTTTTCTCGCGGAGGATGGACGCTTCTATGACCGTGAAGGAAATAGCCTAGAGCAAGCATTTGATCGTTTTCCAATAGCACGAGCCTACAGAAGAATTACCTCCCCCTTTAACCCCAAAAGGAAACACCCCGTAACAGGCAGAGTCTCACCTCATAATGGAACAGATTTCGCCACACCTGTCGGAACGCCTATCTATTCAACGGGAGATGGTAAAGTGATTGCGATAAGAAACCACCCATATGCTGGCAAGTACCTAGTGATAGAGCACAACAGTGTTTATAAAACACGATACCTACACCTAAGTCGCTTTTTAGTAAAGAAAGGGCAGCAGGTTAAACGCGGCCAGAAGATAGCTCTATCTGGTGCAACTGGTCGCCTCACTGGACCACATCTTCACTTTGAAGTACTCGTGCGAAATCGAGCCGTCGACCCAATGAAAGCGAACTTACCTCTAGCCACATCCATTCCTAAGAGCTTATCAAAAGCATTTGCAGGTAAGGTGGCCAGTTTTGATGAAAAAGTTGCCGCTCGGCAAAACAGTACAGAGAGAGAGGTATAGTTCAAAAGAGAAACTTCCACCTCAATACGAGGTGGTTTAAAATCGAAAATGTAGCAGAAAAAAGGCCTATATCATCATATTAATGCCAATGCCCTTTAGGAATACGAGCTGGATCTTTTGGCAATTTACGCAAACTATACTCATCTCTCAAATATAGTTTTGTAAAGTTTCTTGTATTGGCTCCGTATGCTGGAAGTGCTTTTAGCATTTCAATAATAGTTTGAATTTCAACCGACTAATATGAATAGCCACGAGTAAGCAGATCATCTAACAATAAACGTATTTGCTTGTAAGACTCATTTGCACTATTTCGTTTTTCTATCTGGTTATACATTGTTGCTAGTAAACCATAGAATGGACTATCTTTTGCCTTTCCTAAAGCAGATATTACAGAGCTCATTTATTTTCCTTAACTAGAATTGAAGCTACAACTAATGAAAAAAGAAATTCTAATAATTGCATGTATATATATGACCAAGGCATAGTTTGTTCGGAGTATTCAAAATATTGATACACAGGAACAATTAATAACAATATAGGATAACTAAAAGCGATTAGTTTCAAGTTGCTTTCAGAAAATAACTTTTTTCCTTGCCAAACTCCGAATAATGCAATCAAAAGTAAGAAAGTAAATAACTGAGAAGCAAAACCCAAAGTTTGCTCAACCCATGTACCATTTATTTCCAACGCACTAGAGATAGACAACAATATTGACAGTAATATAAATATAAAACCTGAACGATTCATAAAAGAATTATCACCGATTAAGACACAGGAAATATGATACTTATTTCACTAAATTTGTCATGCTTTTTTTAATAACATGAACAAGTCTAATGCTTAAATAACAGTGTCTATAGATTAGGTAAGTTTTTACTTTATACACCCATCTTACTCGCTAGGTGTGTCTCAGAATTGACTGAATACCCATCTCTTACATAACAATCTAGTATCATCAAAAGCCTGATTATAAATCTCTTCTCTAAAGTCCTATTGTTAAATATCTTACGAATTTTTAGATTTGTATATCATGCATTCATTTGCGAACTGAACATGACTAAACAGAATGACTTGCTCGATTCATAGCCCCTTAGTAAGTCAAAAGCAACAATCGAAAAACGAAAAAGCCGCTGTAAAAACAGCGGCTTAATCTTTGAATGTGGCGGAGAGATAGGGATTTGAACCCTAGATACGCTATTAACGTATGCCGGTTTTCAAGACCGGTGCTTTCAACCACTCAGCCATCTCTCCAATGCGCAAGCAGTTTAGATTTTGGCATGAATTTTGTAAAGAATTAATTTGTAGTCACTGAGTTAAATGATGATAAATCAACCACCTGATTTTGTGTTTTTATCGCTGAAAACGCCAAAAACCAACGCATTTTGAAGTGTAAATACTCTAAAGTGCATTTTCTAATAAAATAATGTTTTATTAGAAAGATACTGATTTTTAAAAGAAATAGCACTTTGAGATAACATATGTACGCCCGAAAATCATTGCGCATAATTGTGAAGTGTTTCAAAATTAGTGGGTTGACCTATATCAATGAGAGATTTCTGAGGTTGTTATGAAAGTCGCAGACCTATTTAAACATCGTGGTGATAAACAGCATTCTGAATTCATGCAGTGGATGTCCCCTGCAGTACGTGAATATTGGGATGAGCTTTTGCACAAAGCCAATAACCGCCACTTGTTTACTCGCCTCAGAGATCTGCAACGTCCTGCTGTAAACGATGAAGTTCAACCACATGTTGAGCCTACAGCAACAGAGACAAAGTCTATTGAACTCAAGCCAGAAGCGCAAAAACTGTTTGACGAGCTTCAGGAAAAGTTAGGCGAAGTCATCCACACTGGTGATTGGTTGGATATTTCTCAGGAGCGCATCAATCAGTTTGGACAGGTTACAGAAGACATGCAATGGATCCATACCGAGCCAGAGCGTGCTGAAAGTGAATCACCATTTAAAACAACCATAGCACATGGCTTTCTAACACTTGCTCTACTACCTAAGTTGACTGACAGCGTGGATCCCGATCATTCGTTGTTCCCTACAGCTAAAATGGTTGTCAACATTGGTCTTAACCAAGTCCGCTTTCCATATCCAGTCAAAGCTAACAGCCGAGTTCGAGCAGTAAGTAAGCTTTCTAAGGTGACTCCGATTAAGAAAGGATTGGAGATAGAGCGTGAAATTAAAGTTGAAATTGAAGGTGTTCGTCGACCTGGTGCAATTGTGGTCTCGGTTATTCAATTGCATTTCTAGTAGTACATTTATTATCAAGGAGAGCTACTTCAGCTCTCCTTTTTTATTTCTGCTACTGACTGATTGGCGTATAACCGTATTCGCGGATTAAAGTTTGAGCCTCTTTACCTTGCAGGTATTGAATGAATGACTGGGCATCTTTATCAAGTTCCGCTTTCTTATAAAGTACAAGGAATGGGCGAGAAAGTTCATATTTACGTTCAGCAATGGTTTTGCTATTTGCATCTACTCCCTCAAATGTGATGGCTTTAATTGAGCTATCAACAGATCCTGTAGAAATAAATCCAATCGCTTGTTTGTTATGGTTGACGATGGTTTTCACCATGCTGTTGCTATTAACCACTAAGTTATCTGGATTGATATCTGAAACCTGACGTCCATTTACAATTTTCGTAAGGCCCAGCAGGCTTTCGAAGCTATAACGTGAGCCGGATGACGCTTCACGTGTCACTACAGCAATTTTTTGATCGGCTCCCCCCAACTCTTTCCAGTTGGTAATTTTACCTTTATAGATATCGAATAGCTGCTCACGACTGACATTTTGGACCGGATTAGATTTATTGACGACAACGGCCAAGCCATCAAATGCCAAAGGGGTGACCGTTAACGTTTCATCCTGCTCACTTTCTATCAGGTATCGTGAGCTCATACCAATATCTGCTACGCCTTTCTTTAAAAGGGTAATACCTGCAGTTGAACCGATACCTTGTACTGCAATGTAGGTTTCAGGGTGGGCCGTATTAAAGTTTTCAGCCAATACATCCATAACACGTGCTACCGATGTAGAACCGGACACATTAACTTCACTCGCCAGCGCAGGAAAAGTAAGTAAAGAAGAGGACAACATTGCCACCAGCGCAACACGAATCATAATAATCTCCAATCTGATGCGGATAAGTAAACTCGCGCTATCATATTTCGATTACATGACATTTTTGTGAAAACCTATGCAGACTCCTCATATTCTTGTACATACTATGGGTAGGTTAGCGTTCAAGATGGAGCCGGTATGGGACTGGTCAGTTTGCTGCAAAAACAAGTAGAAAGCCGCGCGCAGGTAATCTGTGAACAGCGTAATAAAAGCTTACCTGCAGAATTAGGTAAAGCGAGCTATGACGTAACGGATAATGGTGTGATATTCATCAAGCAACATTTTCTGCTTGATTCAGCGCATTGCGATTACATGATGCCTGTTGCCAAGGTGCAATGGAACCAAGAGCGCCGCTCTTGGCTGCTATTTATGCCTGACGAACTCAATGAAGAAAATTGGCTGCCCTATCCTTACCTTGCGCAAAGTCATGATCTGACGGCGATTATGCGCGAAGTAGACAAAGATCCTAAATCCGTATTTTGGCAAGACTAACCGAAAAACAACGCAAATCAGCCTAAATCTCAAGCACAAACTGAGTGTTAAACATACTGCCAGCTTGTGCTTAGAGGTTTATACCTAAGCGATAGTTTTACCCTTAGGGAGTCTTAGCGGTTTGATTCTTAACCGGATTGGCATAGCTTGCCACTAAGTAAGGTTGCGCACCCTCGGGTAACTGGCTCAGCTTGTCGGCCATGATGTCTTTGACTGTTTGATCGACCTGTTCGTTACCTGCAGCCAGCTCATTTATAGGGAACACTTTGTAATTGTCATGGATCTGGCGATCAATCTCTTCTGCTAACGCTTCTGGTGTTTCTAAATCACCATAAATGACATCACCAAATGCCACATGTATACGACCTTTATCACCCACAATGCCTTGAATGATGCTTTCAATATCTTCAAATTCGCCTTTTTCGTAAGAACCACTGGTGGCTTTTTCAAATAATTCACAGGCTTTAGCGATATCACATGGATCATTCTCATAGGAAATAGAAACCGGGACGATACGCAATGATTTAATGTACTCTGAAAACTCTATTTTCTGCTTACGCCCTTCCACATGGAACATTTTGAGGATCGCCGGATCGGTAAAATCATTACCATCTTTCGCGCGCCCTTCTTTTTGCGCGATCCAGATAGAGTTACCCGTATCGAGCGAATGTTTGATGTAGCTAGACAAAGTGCCTAGCGCTTTCATCATTTCACGTGGGCCTTTCGCCGAACGTTTTACGATGAAACTCTTGTTAAGCTTCATCAGTTCCGTCGCACAAGGCTTTTTCAAGAGGTTATCGCCAATGGCAATACGAACCGTTTTATGATCACTCTGATGAAGGCCGTAGTTCACCAGTGCTGGGTCCATCGCAATGTCACGGTGATTGGACACAAATAAATAAGAGGTTTCTTTATCTAGCTTATCCAGTCCCGAATAAGTCACCCCCTTTGTTGTTGTGCTCAAAGTTTGCTCAAGGTATTTTTTTACTTCCATCTGAATGGTTTCGACAGAGTTAAGCTTTGACCACTTCATTTTGAGGTAGACTTTGACAATCGGTGACATAAGCGTTTTAAACCAACCAGCATGGTTAGCAAATCGATGCTGTAGAATTGCACTGATAAACTCTTCATCGTTAATCAGGCGGTCGATAGCCGCTGGAATTTCTTCGTCATTATAAGGACGGATTTCAACAAAAGGGTCGTTTTTAGAAGTCATTTCTTATTACATCTGATAAAAAGCTGGCCTATTCTACGCAGAGATTAGGGGATTGACAGCTATACTTCTCTCATAATCAACAAGGTCAGACCAGAATTAAATCACCTATTAAGTGGAAAATCGGAGTTAAGTTGGTTTTTTCTGCAAGAAACGTTAACCTTATCGCCCCTTGAGTACCCAAGAACATGAGCAATTCAATGCACTACGCTATTTCGCATGACTATCGCGACTTTCAATATCTGACTATGACACCACGTAAAAAGAGCATCAAGCATATGCTGCTTAAAGTCGAGCAAGGTCTGACGCTGTTGAAACTCGGTAAAACAGAATATGCGATTGAAGCGGGCCAGGCAGTTTGGGTCCCATTTGATGCCCTGTGCGCACTCACCTTCTTCCCGCAGACACAAGTTCAACAAATTGAAGTATCTTCACGTGTTACTTCATTCCTCCCCAAACAAGGTGGCTTTGTAACTCTCAATGAGCTCACAAACGCTTTATTGAATAGGTTAAAGGTGATGGAAGATCGACACGATGCGAAAAAAAATCTCCTTACTGTTTTACAAGAAGAGCTTTCAAGCTTCAAACCTCAGTTGAAGGAAAGCAAACTGACTCAACAAATAAACCAATGGGCCCCTAACATCGACAGCAAACTATTGGCAGAGCAACAACTCGTTTTGAGCGTGCGAGAAGCCTACAAACGAATGCAATCTGGACAATCACGCCGCCAGGTTGTTGCCGAGCTGTTCGAAGGCAATGAAGCAATGTATTCACAAATTGAAAAAACAATTCAAGGTGAAAAGCAGAAAACTTGATTAAGTTACTGGCTGATTGTTCATTTCATAACTATAAATCTATAAATATCCTCTATATTTGTAGATAAAATAGGAAGGCGAATATGAAATTCAGCCATAAAATTGTGGCAGCATCCTCTCTCCTTTTACTGGCCACAGTAACATTGCTTACCCTACAGCAGTACTACACCGTTCAAACAGAAATTAAATCTCAAGTCACTTCCAGTGTCGCCGAGATTGTGGATGGCGTTAGAGATACAACCGCTGCTGAGATAAACAGTAGAAAAGCGATTGCTACCTATGCCACCAGTATGCTTGAGTCAAACCTAGATCTGGATGCGATGGAAACCGTCATTACACGTCCCATCGTTAAAGAAACTTTCCTATTAGCTGGATTAGGGTTTGAGAAAGATGGTTCAAACATCAATAACGATCCGTCTTGGAATCCCGGACCAACATGGGATCCACGTGCGCGTCCTTGGTATATCGACGCTAAAAACGCAGGCAAACTCATTATTACGGCCCCCTATGCTGATTCTGCGACAGGTGAAATTCTGGTTTCCATAGCCACTCCAGTCAAAGACAGCGGCAAGTTTATCGGTGCTATCTTCTACGATGTTAGCTTGGCAGGTCTTGCCGACCTTGTTAACAAGGTGCAATTGTTTGATGCAGGTTACGTGTTTATCGTCGCAGGTGACGGCACAACCATTGCTCACCCTCAAACAGACTTCAATGGTAAACCGATGAAAGATTTCTTGGGTAATACAAATATCCAAGATGACCCTCAACAAGTCTCTATTGACGGTAAAGATTACACTCTCGACTTTTCTAAAGTGCCTGGTGAAGATTGGTATATCGGTGTTGTCCTCGATGAAGAAATTGCTTATCAGTCATTAGCAGACCTACGTAACAGTTCCATCATCTACACTGTCGTGGCCCTAATCATCAGTATTGTTATTCTTCTTGTCTTGATGACGGCTCTAATGAGGCCACTTGGCGCCCTCAACAGTGCCATTCAGGACGTCGCTTCAGGTGAAGGCGACCTTACCCAACGCCTCGACACCAATACCGACCAAGAGTTTTCATCATTGGCAGAAGGATTCAACTCCTTCACCAGTGCGCTTCAACAGCAAATCACTCAATCAAAAGCGATTGGCGAAGAGATTCTACGTGGGTCTGAAATGACTTCGATGGGCTTACAAGAATCAGCAGCAGCCATGCAAGATCAGCTGAGAGAGTTAGAGCAGCTCGCTACAGCCATGCACGAAATGGCTACAACCTCCGGTGATGTTGCCAACAATGCACAAGGCGCTGCTTCGGCAGCAAAAGAGGCAGATGAAGCAACTGAAGTCGGTACACGAGTTGTTGGCGATACAACTGGTGCCATCACTGAACTGTCACAACGTATCGATGAAGCAGTTGAAGAAGTGAAAACATTAGAATCTGCTACTGACAACATTGAAACCATTTTGAAAGTCATCAATGACATTGCGGATCAAACCAACCTACTCGCATTGAATGCCGCCATTGAAGCAGCTCGTGCTGGTGAGTCCGGCCGTGGTTTTGCTGTGGTCGCCGATGAGGTTCGAACACTGGCGCAAAGAACTCAGGAGTCTACCACTGAAATTCGAAACATGATTGAGCAATTGCAATCAGGAGCAACCGCAGTCGCCAATGCAATGAATATGAGTAAAGAAACCGCCAGTGGCGCGGTATTAAGAGCAGAAGAAGCGAACTCCGCTCTTAACAGTATTCGTGATGCAATCCAAGCCATCAGTGATATGAACATTCAAATCGCATCTGCAGCAGAAGAACAAAGTTTAGTGGCAGAAGAGATTAACAACAACACAGTGAAAATTAAGGATCTTTCTGTTCAAGTGGCGGATGCCGCAGAAAATGCCAACATTGCCATGCAAGCACAAACTGAAAATATCCGCGAACAAGATGCAATACTCAACAAGTTCAAAGTGTAATATTTTCGGCCCTCCCTCTGGGAGGGCTTTTAACTCTTAACTAACATCAAGCTCTCTTCACCAGCCACGGAAATACTCATAGTACCTCGTTGACTAAGGTAATGTTCTTCAGACAATAGATCCAACCACTTTCCACTCACCGCAATCTGTACTCTCTGTGGTCGCTTGGATTTATTGATGATCACGATACCTTCATCACCACGAGCAAATATTAAGAGATCGTCAGATGCTTCCATCACCTGCATAGTTTTACCATGCATGAGATTATAAAAACGAATACGCGATGTCATCCGCTTATCATTCCAAGCATTCAACCATCGAGGTCGACCATCAGAGCCTTTCAGCCCACAAGTATCAAGGTCCGTATAGATCAATGGCACACCACCATCTCTACCGAGAATATAGCTGTATGCTAGCCACTCTGTTTTTTCTGGCATAACCAAATTAGCAAACACATCATTGTTTGGAATGTCATGGGTTATGGCAAACGTAATCGCCCTGCTTTGTGAGAGCGCTTGCCCGAAGCAATATGGGTTAACCAAGCTCTTTAAGCTACCTTTAGCTTCTAATGCATCAAACATAGTTTGAAACAACGGGAAATCATAAGCGCCCAAGCGCGTTTCCGCCAAGAACGGCTCAAGGAATAAATCATATTCAAGCTTTGTAGCGCCACCATCGGTGATGATCTCACCAAAGATATGGACGTCTTCACAGATCTCTTTACTCCACACTTTTTGCAAATGTTCTAGTGACATGTGCTTAGCTGCATCAATTCGGAACCCTTTCACACCAAGAGATTTCAGCGAACGCAAATATGCCTGTTGCTGCTTGATAACATGCTCATGAACACGCAAGGTCGGCAAGCCCGGATCGGCAGGACCACCAGTAATTCGTCCATTTTGGACTTGCCATTTATCCTGCCAGTCTTCAATCCCAAATGCTTCGACGAAATCGTTTTCAGCAAACAGTGGCTCTGACAGGTCTCCGAACAATTTGATATTTTCATAATAGTCAATACCTAACTGATAGGACTCTAGGACACTTTGATCGGGATACTGAAGGTCTAATCTACTCTGTGATTCATTCGCCATGTGGTTAAAAACCACATCTGCATAAACATAAATTGAACGTTGGTTCAGCGCTTCAACCATGTGTTTAAAGCTTCGTGTATCACCGAGCTGGTTATCAATCACACGATAATCCTGTGGTTGGTAGCGTTGCCACCATTTTGTACCCTGTGCGTATTTTAATGACTTCATTGGAGGAGAAACCAGCACAGATTTATAACCCGCCGCTGTAATTTCATCAGCGCGTTGAGCAACCAATGCGTACGGCCAGTCGAAGGCATGAAGAATGACGTTGGCTGTTTTAAAAACGTTCATCTCTTGTTCCTTTATTTCAAATTCCATAATCACCTGACTGATTGCAGGTGAAGGCTGGCTGCCATTATAGACACAAGCCAATCTTTTTCTTCCCCCCTAGAAAGCGGAATGGGTGTAGTAGATATAAGGCGTAGAGTTTGAACTATTTATAAAATTAATTATTCTCACTCACTATAATGAAGTAGTAAGTAAAGAAAGGCGTCAATCATGAAAAATGTTCGGATAGACATAGTGTCAGATGTGGTTTGCCCGTGGTGCATCATCGGGTACAAAAGGCTGGAGCAAGCTTTAATGACACTATCAGACACTATTGAGGCAGAGATTCACTGGCACCCATTCGAGCTTAACCCTGCAATGAAGCCGGAAGGGCAAAACCTAAGAGAACATTTGGCGGATAAATACGGTACGTCTTTAGAAGCGAGTATTGCCGCTCGTCAGACCATCACTGATTTAGGCCAAGAATTGGGGTTTGAGTTTAATTTCACAGATGAAATGAGAATTTATAATACTCGGAAAGCACATCAGCTCTTGCTTTGGTCACAATCGCAAGGATTACAACTCGACCTAGAAATCGCCATGTTCCACGCCTACTTTACGGATGGTAAAGATGTGAGTGACACGGAGACTTTGTTAGATATTGCTGAATCCCTTGGACTAAATAGAGGCACCTGTGAGGCTGTACTTTCAGACACGAGTTGGAAAGAGACCGTATCCTCAACAGAGCAGCAATGGCTTGAAGCTGGGATAAACGCAGTACCAGCGATCATTATTGATCGCAAACACTTAATTTCAGGTGCTCAAAGCAGTGAAATGCTGGTTGAAGCACTGCAAGAAGTCACTCACCAGCAACACGATGTAGAATAAATGGCTAACTACGTCGAAGAAGCTTTCTAATGACACCCCATAAAAGTACAAGCACCATGCCCGCTAGGACACCAATTAGGCCGTTGAGAATAGAAGGGAAAAGTGCTTTCGCTAAGGTTAAACTTGGCAAATTGAGTAATACGGGCTCAATCCAATGGTGAACGACAGGCACGTTGTGAACAACAATCCCCCCTCCCACTAAAAACATCGCGGCAGTACCCACTACCGTTAAGAACTTCATTAACTTTGGCGCAAAGATAATTAAACCTCTACCAATCCATGCCATGAAACCTGTCCCTTTTGAAATACGGTTAAGATAAAAGCCAAGATCATCCAATTTAACAATACCTGCCACAAGGCCATAAACACCAATAGTCATTAAAACCGCAATTAAGCTGACCACCATTATTTGGGTCAACATGGAATGTCCTTGAACCGTTCCAAGGGCAATAACGATAATTTCCGCAGATAAGATAAAATCGGTTCTAATTGCGCCTGCCACTTTACGCTTTTCATACTCCGCAACAGAACCCGTCGGTAATTCATCACCTGTATCACCTTCTTCATTTGAATGAAAAAGCTTCTCAGCCAGCTTTTCCGCGCCTTCAAAACAGAGAAACAAACCACCCAAAAGAAGCAATGGCATAATAAGCCAAGGGGCAATAGAGCTCATCAAGAGTGCTGCTGGAACTAAAATCAATTTATTTCTAAACGAGCCTTTAGCAACGCTCCATACGATAGGAATTTCACGCTCTGCAGCAACACCAGATACTTGTTGTGCGTTCAATGCCAGATCGTCACCTAGTACACCAGCGGTTTTTTTCGCTGCTACTTTGGACATCAAAGCGACATCATCCAACACCGTAGCGATGTCATCTAACAGGGTTAACAGACTCGCACCCGCCATTTGTTTTCTCTTAGAAACAAGACATGTAACCAAATGTAACATTGACCACATCGAACTTAAACCGAATTCTCGTCAGTAATGCGTCAATAACAACACTCCGGTTATTGGCTGAACTTATATTGATTGCTTCCCCAAAATGGGCGTTTTATGCTGTCGCCCACATCCCATAACAAACATAGGCAAAGTAATGCATAGTTCTTACTCTTACCCTATCGGAACACCAGGCCAAAAATGGCAAGAATCAGAGCGTCAAGCTTGGCGTGAACAAACCAGTATCAAACGAGAATACCAACAAGAAGTGGTTCCAAAGATTCAAGCCCTACAAGAAAGGTTCGATATCGAACAGTATGGTGCTCTCTCCTACGACCCAAGCCGCTACCCACTTTTTTGCATTAAAAGTAAAAATTGGGACAGTACAAAACCCGTTGCTCTGGTGACAGGTGGGGTTCATGGCTACGAAACCAGCGGCGTTCATGGTGCACTCAAATTTGCTGACACTCAGATGGAAAAATACGCTGAGCACTTCAACATCATCATCGCACCATGTGTCAGCCCATGGGGTTACGAGACAATCAATCGCTGGAACCCATTAGCGATTGATCCAAACCGCTCTTTCTATGAAAACAGCCCAGCGGAAGAATCCGCCAATCTAAGAGCGCTTGTGGCTTCAATAGGACAAGATATATTGGTTCATATTGATTTGCATGAGACTACAAACACGGATGAAACCGAGTTCAGACCTGCTCTGGCTGCCCGTGATGGCATTGAGTATATCGAAGGTATGATTCCAGATGGCTTCTACACAGTAGGTGATACTAAAAACCCTCAACCTGAGTTTCAGGCAGCGGTGATTGAATCAGTTAGAAAAGTGACTCATATTGCTCCCGCTGATGAAAAAGGCGAAATCATCGGTTCAGCCGTTGTACAGGATGGCGTCATCAATTACCCGATGGTAAAACTTGGCCTGTGTGGCGGTGTAACCAACTGCACTTACGGCACCACTACTGAAGTCTACCCTGATAGCCCTAAAGTAACCGACGAAGAGTGTAACGATGCTCAAGTTGCGGCCATTGTAGGCGGATTGGATTTCATCATCAAAAAGCTATAACAGCTTACTCTTATACTGCTCCGGGGTCTGCCCGGAGTATTTTTTGAACATTGCGATAAACGGGCTGGCTTGATTGTAGCCCAAGGTTAATGCCACTTCTTTTACTGAATGCCCTTTGCGCAACAAGTCCATCGAATACAAATAACGTACTCTCAACCTCCACTCTGTAAAGCTCATTCCCAGTTCAGACTGACAATGGCGTGCTAATGTGCGCTCAGTGGTATGAACCTTCTCTGCCCATTCAGAGAGGCTGGTATTATCAATCGGGTTCTCTTCTACTGCCGCCAATATTCTCGCCAGATATTTGTTGTCTGAAGAAGGCAAAAAGTGATGCTGAGTATCACGAGTTGCCAATTGATCTAAAAGGACTTGCACAAGACGCTTATCTTGATCCGTTTGGGCAACATTAATGTCTCGTTGACGAAAGTCATCGACAATCGATGACACAATCGGCGTAATTTTGATCAAGCTAGTACAGTCTGGAAAATGCGTAGTAAGCTCCTGAGCGATATTCAAGGAACAGTAGGATAGTGGCTTTCTGTTGTAACTGGTATGCATCACACCTG
Source organism: Vibrio sp. Isolate23 (assembly GCF_022398095.1). Lineage (NCBI taxonomy): Bacteria > Pseudomonadati > Pseudomonadota > Gammaproteobacteria > Vibrionales > Vibrionaceae > Vibrio > Vibrio sp. Isolate23. Next base: position 1,312,918 of record NZ_JAKEUV010000001.1, on the reverse strand, counting down.
CTGGAACCCAGATGGCTAAATGGGGGGGAGCAAGAAAACGAGTTCCTTCGGCCTCCATTTCAAGAATACCACCACTGATCAGTTGCACCTGCCCCCATGGGTGGCTATGCATTCGCGTCTCTGTATTGGATAAGAAAGCTTCAAAATTCATAAATACATCTGATGGAGCTTTATCTATTGATAGAGATGGGTGAAGGTGTTTGGCCGATTTTCTCAAATTTGTCTTCCTGTCGCGCCCGATGTCTTTTAAGAGATATCTACAATCATACAGACCTGTCAAACTCACTTCTACTGTTCACTTTGAGATGAGGCTCACATGATCTACTTACTTCCACTACTTACCGTTTTCATCTGGGGAGGGAATTCGATCATCAACAAGATGGCAGCTTCCGTTATCGAGCCTAGTGCGATGAGCTTCTTTCGTTGGTTTTTTGCCATGCTAGTGCTCACACCTTTTTGCTTACCGAAAGTGATTAAACAATGGCCTATCATCAAACCATATTTAAGCAAACTCGCATTTCTAGCCATGCTAGGTATGGTGTTAAACCAATCGCTGGGTTATTACGCAGGCCTTACTACGACTGCATCTAATATGGCTTTGATCACCGCATTAGTACCACTTCTCAGTGTATTTATGAGCGTGCCGTTACTCGATAAAAAAGTCTCTCTTCTAAGCATCATTGGTGGTGTCATTTCACTTGCAGGTTTATCTTTTATGCTCGGACAAGGGGACATAGCTTTCTTTTTACATCAAAATGTGACTCAAGGTGATGCATTGATGGTTTTAGCGGCTTGTTGCTACGCAGCTTACTGTGTACTGATAAAACGCTGGAAGATGCCTTTGTCTAACTGGACACTCATCTATATGCAAGGGATCTTTGCAGTCATCATGCTCGCGCCTCTTTGGCTTTCTAGTAATCATCTCACTCCTACAAAGGGAGCCTTCTCCCTTATCGCCTACGCCTCCATTGCCGCATCGATTCTCGCGCCTTGGATGTGGGTAAAAGCGATTGATGCTATAGGTGCGGATTCGAGTGCGATGTTCATGAATTTACTGCCTGTCGTCGCCGTATCATTAGCGGCTACTTTGCTAGGAGAAAATATTCAGAGTTACCACCTGATGGGCGGTATTATGGTGATCTCTGGCGTCATACTGTCACAAATAAAACGAAAGCCGAAGGTAGAACAAAGTCTGCAAAAAGTTAAGCCAGTATGAATGTTCGCCAAAAGCCACAATCGCAACCGAAGCACCCAACTCAAAAACGGATCATTTTTATGTTCGTTTATGTGAACATTTTCTTAAAACGAACCTTAATCAGCCAGTTCCGCTCATAAATCATTGCTTTGCGTTCCTCAAACCGTAGAATTGCTTTATTCCAACAGACAAGGATATTGTTAGTGAAAGCCATCAAGCGTCACCAAGAAATCATCGAGCTGGTGCAAACTCAAGGTTTTGTGAGCACTGATGAGTTAGTCGAGCGTTTTGACGTGAGTCCGCAAACCATTCGTCGTGATCTCAACGAACTCGCTGATGAAAACAAAATTCGCCGAAATCATGGCGGGGCGACGATCGCCTCCAGTTCCGAGAACTCCTCTTATCAAACTCGCCAAATTTCCTATCAGAAGGAAAAAGGCCAAATTGCGCTGGAACTGGTCAAGCACATCCCTGATGGCGCAACCTTATTCATTGATATTGGTACGACCCCGGAAGCAGTCGCCCGTGCCCTGCTAGGAAAACATCATAACCTACGCATCGTAACCAACAATATCAATGTAGCAACAATTCTAATGTCTAAACCGGATTTCAAGGTTATTCTAGCCGGTGGTGAAGTTCGCGGTAAAGACGGAGGTGTCACAGGTGAAGCAACCCTCGATTTCATCTCTCAGTTCCGCCTAGATTTTGGCATTCTAGGTATTTCAGGCATTGACTATGACGGCTCATTACTCGACTTCGACTATCACGAAGTTCGTGTCAAACGTGCAATTATTGAAAACAGCCGCTCAGTATTTCTAGGCGTAGACCACAGTAAATTTGGCCGTAATGCCATGGTAAAGCTAGGCACTATCGCTGATGTTGATCTCATTATTACCGATAGAAAACCACCGAAAGAAATAGAGTCCTACGCCAAAGAAAACGACACTGTTCTTCAAGTTGTAAAATAAAGAAAAGGCGCATATCGCGCCTTTTTCTATTCTTGTCACTAATATGCTTAAAAATTCCCCACTCTCACTTTTAACATGAGAAAAATATTACATAACTCGAATGTAATTTGTTATAAGTAATAAAAAGCGGCGTTAATAGCACTAAATGAAAGAAATTTTACGTCTGATAGATAACTACCAAACCATTGATTCTATTGACTCAATGGTCAGATTGCTGGATCAGTTAAACACGATTGTAAACAGCGAGTATTTTGTACTTGGTGTATCGTTTGACCCACATATTAAAAATGGTCGATTTATCGTTGTAGATAACTTTCCGGACGAATGCCGTAAAGATTCATGCAATCTTGAATTAATGTATGTTGATCCTATTTGCAATTTTGGCGCATCAAACTGTATGCCTAGCGTTTGGGAATCAGCCAAACAAATAGATGTTCACAGCCAGGCGCTTTATTCCTTATCGCATATTCAAGGAATAGAACAAGGTATCAGTATCCCCATTCATGGATTAAATGGTGAAGTGGGTATTCTTAGTTTCGCCACATCAGACGTTATTGCTCACCCCGCTAATCCTGATGCATTACTGTTTACTCAGTTGATTGTCCCGCTCATTGTACAGAACTTACCGCACTTGCCTTTGACTTCACAAACTAAGCACTCTCAAGCGATGTTAACTAACAGGGAAATTGAATGCCTGACTTGGGCCGCCGATGGAAAAAGTGCTTTAGAAATTGCAGAGCTCGTTGATTGCACTGAACGAACCGTTAAGTTTCACCTGAGTAATGCGTGTAAGAAACTCGGAGCGACCAACCGCTGCCAAGCGGTGACAAGAGCCCTACTCGGTGGGCATATTAAACCACATCAATAAGGGAAAGTAGTCTCCTCTACTTTCGTTCTAAATAATCAGAGCCGATTTGATTGGCTATGTCTATATTTTTCACTCTAATCCACCATTTAGTATCAAGTTTAATACAAAACCTGTCCGATCGGACAGTTACACTATCCTATTGTTTTTAATATCATTATATCACTGAGTTACGACACGTCAGTTGGCTCAGACTGATGAATACGATCCAAATACAAATGAAACAAAGTATTCACACTAAAAAAAGCCCCGAATCATTGATTCGGGGCTTTTACCTTTTATAGAGCTAGATTTAGTTCACCACTTCAATATCCGTTTCAGGGATACAACAACATGCTAAAGCAACGCCCATGTTCTTTTCGTGATCTTGTAGCCCTGGTACATCTGGTTGGTGAACTTTTCCTGATTCAACCGTCACCTTACATGCACCACACAAACCAGCGCGGCAGCTATGAGCAATAGCTACCCCAGCATCTTCCGCTTGCTCTAACAACGGCTTTTGGTTATTGCCCGTAAAGATGTTGCCATTAACACTTAACTGAAGCTCTTTAAGTGGTTGCAGATTGGTTTGAGAAACACCGAACGCTTCTTGGTGATAGCACTCCTCCGGTAACCCTTTCTTCAGCAAGAGAGTTTTCGCCTGTTCCATAAAGCCATCAGGTCCGCATACAAAGACCTGCCTTTGCTCAACATTTTCGATCTGCTTTAAGTGCGCGCTAGTCAAACGTCCTTTTAAGCCGAACCAATCCACAGGCGGTTGAGACAATGCGATCAAGACTCTCAATCCAGGGTGTTGGCGTTTGTAGCTATCTAACTCTTCTTTGCATGGGATATCTTCAATGCTACGACACTGGTGATAAAAGGTGACATCATCAGCCTGATCGTGATCAGAGAGGTACCTCAACATGGACAGCATAGGGGTCACACCACTCCCCGCAGACAAGAGCAAAATGGGTTGATCGTGTTTGTCTCCAAGGTGGAAGCTGCCATCAGGGTTTTCGCAAGCTAACGTATCACCGACTTTCAGGTTGTCGTTCAGCCAGTTAGATACTCGCCCACCATCAATACGTTTGACAGAAATAGCCAACCGCCCAGGCCTTGAAGGACTGGAAGAGAGCGTATAGCGACGCGCGACTTTTTCACCATCGATATCAACTGAAATCGGTAAGTGCTGACCGGGTTGGTAGACAGGAGCCGTGCCGTGTTCTGGCTCTAGCCAAAATGTCACAAAGTCACGAGCAATCTCTTCACGTTCAACACACGTCATCACCAATTTTTCCGGAGTGTTGTCTGGATAGAACTCTTTCTCTTTGTACTCAAGGACTTCCACCACATCTCCCTGGCGAACCATACCTTCATTCTTAGCGACTAAGTTTTGACCGAAGAAAACGCCACCTCGTTCATTGGCGCGAAACTGGGATAATGTGTTGAGTGGCTCTTTGCTTGGTCTGAATTCGCCTTTGTCAACGTCGACTGTTGTCAGGATGCAACGCTCACACGCTTTCACCGCTTCAAACTCCACTTCCCCAATACGAATTAGCTTCCAGCTGTCTTCCTCAAACGCCTCAGTCGTAGAAACAATCAGGTTTGCACGGAATTGGTCCATAGAATGTTGTTCAGGGCTGCGGCGGTTTAGTTCGTCCAAAGAACCCTGACCAATCACAAGCATTGGATAACCGTCGGCAAAGCTGACATTACCCCCAACTTTCTCTCGTACTCGCTTTGATTGCTCGCCTGAAAACAGCAGCTCTACTCTCTGCTGCAATACATCACTGAACCAGTCGTCCGCTTCGTCCGTTGTAGTATACGCGGTGAAATTATCTTTCCATACCCGAGCAAGCGCTTCCTGCATTTTAAAATCTGAGTACTTTAAGCGAAGCGGCGGTTTGCCTTCAGCAACAAAAATTAAACCATCTGGCGTCAAGCTCGACTGAACTTTAACCATATGCGGATACTTACGTGCCGTCACCATGGAACCATCGGACAAAGCAAGCATAAAGCGACGGTCAAACATCAGACCTTGCTTTTCTACCCAAGCAGAAGATTGGCTGATACCGCCTAAGGATTTAACTGGGAAAACGTTGATTTGAGACAGAGTTGGAGCTGACATTGCTATTCCTGAGCGTTGTTATTTGCTGCAATTATACCCGACTATCTAACAAGATGTTTCACCAAGATGCGCGTACCGATCAGAAAATCAACTCAGCATTTTATCAACTATGTAATGAAGGCTAAAGCGACGCCATGAAGATGTCGAAATATGTCTTTGTCTTGAAAACTGTTAACACCCCACTCCCTTATGTAAGAACCCATTAAATTAACTTGTTCTAATGTAGAGCCTCGCTAGTATGGATTTACCGCATTATCCCAGATGCGGTACTCCAAACATTGTTGTGTTGTATAACGGAATATGAAAATCCGATATTTCAGGGTTAACGGATTAGCCCTTTTCTTTCTTCCAACCCACTTCAAAAGTAAAAAACAGATGCATTAAAAGGCACTTTGCACTATCATCCTGTCGCCTAAGCGTAAGCGTTTGCCTTCACAGTTTTCGTTGATGCTTAGGCTCCAATCAGACAACTTATTATTATGGTGGGAGCAATAATGACAACACTTACGATCACTCGTCCTGACGACTGGCATGTTCACTTACGCGATGGTGATGTTCTAACAGATACCGTCCGCGACATCAGCCGCTACAATGGTCGAGCGCTAATCATGCCAAACACAGTCCCACCCGTTACCGACACTGAAATGGCACTCGCTTATCGTGAGCGCATCATGGCAGAAAAACCAAGCGAACAATTTGAGCCCTTGATGGCGTTGTATCTGACGGATAACACTTCACCCGATGAAATTCGCAAAGCAAGAGCTTCAGGTAAAGTGGTGGCGGCCAAGCTCTACCCTGCTGGTGCAACAACCAACTCTGATTCTGGTGTGACTTCTGCTAAAAACATCTACCATGTGCTTGAAGCAATGCAGGAAGTTGGCATGCTACTTCTGGTCCACGGTGAAGTGACGACTCATGATGTCGATATTTTTGACCGTGAAAAAGAGTTTCTAGATACGGTTTTGGCGCCCATCGTCAATGATTTCCCAGAATTGAAGATCGTACTTGAGCACATCACAACGGCAGATGCGGCCACTTTTGTTAAAAACGCCAACGATAATGTTGCAGCAACCATCACAGCTCACCACCTGCTATACAACCGCAACCACATGTTGGTTGGTGGAATTAAACCTCACTTCTATTGCCTACCGATTCTTAAGCGCAACACCCACCAAAAAGCGCTAATTGAAGCTGCAACCAGCGGTAGTAAGAAGTTTTTCTTAGGTACAGATTCCGCTCCTCATGCGAAAGGTATGAAGGAAGCAGCATGTGGCTGCGCTGGTTCATATACTGCTCACGCAGCGTTAGAGCTTTATGCAGAAGTGTTTGAGCTTGAGGGTAAGTTAGAGAACCTTGAAGCATTTGCGAGCCACAATGGCCCTGACTTCTATGGTTTACCGCGTAACTCAGATACCGTGAAGCTCACTAAAGAAGAATGGGCAGTTGCAGAATCAATGCCATTTGGTCAGGACATTGTCGTGCCAATTCGCGCTGGTGAGACCATCGACTGGTCAGTAAAATAACCAAGCCATACGTGAATCAGGCCACCAATAGGTGGCCTTTTTTGTTGTTGTACTAGGCTGCTGACGTTTCCATTTTCTGCCGGAAAACAAACCAGTCAATCACTCCAAAGAGCACGATAGTCACCGCTGCTAGCGGGAAAAAGACTGCAACCATAGCGAGTGTAATGGCACCTACCTTCCAGATACCATCACTTTCAAAGCGAGGCGGAATACCGACTCGAGTCTTGCCTGATGGCCTTCTGATCCACCACATCACAATACCAGTGATGGAAATAGAGATGAACGCTACACAAAACAAAACATTGAGTATCTTGTTCACCACGCTGACATCCCCTTGGTGCAAAGACACGCCTGCTGCCATAAATTTAGCGAACAAACTGTAGTCTTCCCATGTCACATCCACCAACACTTCACCTGTATACTGGTCTATGTGAGTGGTTTTGTCTTTTCTCGGATCGCTAATGTCGCCCGCCATAGAATTCGCTGCTAGCGTATACACACCCGTTTCAGACTGAGGTAAAAAGAGATTGAACTGAGTAAAACCAAGGCGCTGTGCTTGCTCGACTATCGAATCGATGCCGATACTCTGACTGATATCATACGAGCTATGTTCATGATGAGTATGATCTTCGCTGCCATGAACATGCCCCTTTGATTCAGGTAACGGAGCCTGTTCTAAGTTCCATGGCATTTCTTCCTCACTACCGTGGTTGAGGTCAGCGTGAGTCAGCTGTGACTCTGGCTTATCGCCCCAAGTGTAGTACGTAGGAAACGTATTCCACGCCTGAACCAGCTTGCTGCCCCAAACGCCAGCCCAAGCCAAACCTGAGATGACAAAAAACAGCAACACAACCGACAACACACCACCCAAGTTCGCGTGCAGATCGCGCATCAAGATACGTGTCCCCGATGTAAAGCGCAGTTTCAGAAATCCCGCTTTACTTGCATTGTCCCGTGGTAACCATAAATAGATGCCCGTTACCAAAAGTAAGATACTCAAGCTTGCAGAAACCTCGATTAAGTAATCACCCCATTGGCCAATCAACAAGGTTCCATGGATTTCATTCGCAAGCTGATACCAGCTGTCACTGCGATCTATTTCACCTAATACCTGACCACTATAGGGATTCACGGTGGCAAACACCGAGGTGCCATCTTCCAGACGTACACTGAACTTATTGACCAGGTTGGCTTCAGCAGCAGGGATATACTGAGTAACTTGCCCAGATGGGTAACTAGCTCGAACGCTTTCTAGCTGCTGCGAAACCGGAACTTTTGAAGATTCAGGCATAACAACCAACTCATCCTGATATCGAGCTTGTTCGATTTCATCATCAAATAGCATGACTAGCCCTGTCAGGCTGAGCATAAGCATAAATGGGATCACATAAAGGCCAGCATAAAAGTGCCAGCGCCAAGTCATGAAGTAGCGTGATTTGGTTCGAGCCTTATCTGAAGATAGGCGCAAAGATTCCTTAGGTGAAGTCTGAGTTTGACTACCCAACATTACAATTTCCTTTTTATTGCGCGCAGCAAAACCCTTCGAATTCAATCCGAATTAATCATTCAATAGTGTTTGCTGAACGTAGACTTTACAGTGAGGCGCTATGCCTTATTTAATTATTTTATTTTTATATCAAGCAATAAACAAAGGCGGCGCGCGTGGGAGTGCAAGCTGATAGCGAACGCTTAGAGCCAAAAAAGCATACGCTTCATCACTCACATACGACTGTCGTGTAAAGTAAGGTGGTGTTGGAAGTGAATCCTGATGGAAAGAAGAAAAGTGACTGAATGGACAAGGCTTGCCGTGCTGAGTTTCCGGTTTACCTTCTTCGACCTGAACCAGCTCGAAACCATTGATGGTACATAACGTTGCCCAAACTCCTGCGTTTGAGCCGTGCGCATTTATGACCGGCATCAGAGAAACGAGCAGCCAACTCAGGGCACTCGCCAATAACATCGTCCGGTTAAAATTCGTTGCGCGTAACATGATCACTCTCGATTTGTTAGCTGTAACTATATAACGTGAAGTTAACAAACTCAGCCAGTTGTGCTGCAAAACATAAGCTTAGTCATAACTTTTCTACAAAAAGAACAATAACTAACCGAAACGAGTCCAATCAATCATGTGACACTATTCACGAAACACTCACTAACCAACTCGATCTAGGAAATTTTCCTAATCCGCCTAGGAGCATCTCTCAAGCCACAACGCACCACGATGAATACACTTAGCGCCATCGATTTACTCCTGACTGCCTGTCAGCTAAATCAACCTAATTTTTTATTTGCTTTGCCCAACGGGCTAAGCTGGGCTCTAAGGATTCACTATGTTGAAATTTCTAGAACAAGTGCGCAAACCAACGCTGGACCTGCCAGTCGAAGTTCGCCGAAAAATGTGGTTTAAACCCTTTTTACAATCTTACTTAGTTGTATTCATTGGCTACATGACCATGTACCTGATCCGTAAGAACTTCAATATCGCTCAGAACGATATGATCTCCACTTACGGTCTATCAATGACCGAGTTAGGTATGATCGGCCTTGGCTTCTCTATTACTTACGGCATTGGTAAAACTGTGGTGTCTTATTATGCCGATGGCAAAAACACCAAGCAGTTTCTGCCATTCATGTTGATCCTTTCAGGCCTTGCCATGCTAGGTTTCAGTATGAGCATGGGAGGCGGTAGCATCAGCCTATTCCTCATGATTGCGTTTTACGCGTTAAGTGGTTTCTTCCAGAGTACGGGCGGCCCTTCTAGCTACTCAACCATCACCAAATGGACACCACGTAACAAGCGCGGTTCATACCTTGGTCTGTGGAACATGTCGCACAACGTTGGTGGTGCGGGCGCTGCAGGTGTCGCTCTATTTGGCGCGAATTACCTATTCGATGGTCACGTGATTGGTATGTTCATCTTCCCATCTATCATCGCTCTGATTGTAGGTTTTATCGGGATGCGTTTTGGTAGCGACTCTCCAGAGGCCTACGGCTTAGGTAAAGTGGAGGAGCTGTTCGATGAAGCTGTTAGTGAAGAGGACAATGCCGCGGAAGAGCAGCAAATGTCTAAGCGAGAAATCTTTGTTGAATATGTCCTGAAAAACAAAGTGATCTGGCTACTGTGTTTCGCCAATATTTTCCTTTATATCGTTCGTATTGGTATCGATCAATGGTCAACGGTTTATGCCTACCAAGAGCTTGGTCTATCTAAAGAAGCGGCAATTTCTGGTTTCACCTTATTCGAAGTGGGCGCTCTGGTCGGCACATTAATGTGGGGTTACTTGTCAGACTTGGCTAACGGTCGCCGTGCGCTTGTTGCTTGTGTATCACTTGGCTTGATTATTGTGTCACTCGAGTTCTACCAACATGCCACCAGCGAATTCATGTACCTAGCGTCACTGTTCGTATTAGGCTTCCTTGTATTTGGTCCTCAGTTGCTGATTGGCGTTGCAGCCGTTGGCTTTGTACCGAAGAAAGCCATCAGTGTTGCTGACGGTGTGAAAGGCACATTTGCGTACCTGATTGGTGATAGCTTCGCGAAACTTGGTCTGGGTATGATTGCAGATGGCACGCCTATTTTTGGCCTAACGGGTTGGCAAGGCACTTTTGCTGCACTGGATACTTCTGCGGCTATCTGTATCGGCTTACTTGCTTTCGTCGCCATTGCTGAAGAGAAGAAGATTCGTAAAGCTAAGAAAAAACTCGCTCAAGTAAACGCTTAATACCCCCAGTTAGCGTTATCTAATACTCGCTGTTCTGCCTGAATCAGAGAGATATAGATAGCGCTTTTTTTAGTTCCAAACGCTATTTGCCTATTGGTACACTTAACGGTACCTTACCCCGCATTCTGCCTTGCTTTGGATAACTGCCATGATTAATGTTGCTCTCGTTGATGATCACGTCATCGTCCGATCCGGTTTCGCCCAGCTTCTAAGCTTGGAAAGTGACATTAACGTTGTTGGTGAATTCAACTCTGTGTCCGATGCCAAACAAGGCTTGCCAGGCAGCGGGGCTAATGTGTGCATTACCGATATATCAATGCCTGATGAAAGTGGACTGAGTTTACTTGAGTCGCTCCCCTCTGGCATCGCCTGCGTCATGCTGAGTGTCCATGACTCGCCAGCGATGGTAGAAAAAGCGCTTGAAGCAGGGGCTCTTGGGTATTTGACTAAACGATGTAGCCCGGAAGAGCTGGTTCAAGCTGTGCGAACCGCATCCACTGGCGGCTGCTATTTAACCCCAGAAATTGCATTGAAGTTGGCCTCTCCTAAAGCAGCAACCGCTTCATTAAGCCAGCTAACTAAGCGGGAGAAACAAGTCTGTGAACTGCTCGCGACGGGGATGGATGTAAAGTTAGTGGCCAACCAGCTCGGCCTGAGCCATAAGACGGTTCACGTCCATCGTGCCAATGCGATGGACAAACTCGCGGTCAAAAACAATGTTGAATTGGCTAAGCTGTTCAGTCAGGAAATCCCGCTCTAATGCGCAACTACCTAATCACTTCTGTCTGTGCTTGGTTTATTACCCTGTGTAGTTGGTTTTGCTTATGGGTCATTTCTTATTACTTCGTTAATGATGCTGAGCTGGCAATTCTCTTTTTCCCCTTCGCCTTGCGACTGGGCGTGACATTACATACAGCCAAGAAGCATTGGCCTGCAATTTATGCAGCAGAATGGCTGCTAACGATATCTCTTGCGCTATTGTTAGACCAGCCTCAATGGCTTACCGTTTTAGCTGCCAGTGCCGCCAGTATTCCAGTCACCGCTATGGCGGTACGATTTAACTATGGTGCGCAATCTCAGCGATTGCTGGTTCAAGCGGCTGTGATTATTGTGTCGTCGCTGATCAATGTTGCTGCTGTGAGTAGTCACGTTGAGTCAACCAGCTTAGTTTGGCTGGTTAGTGTCACTGGTGGACTCATGCTGGTCCCGACCTGCTATCTGGTCTGGAACTACCTGTTTCAAAGTACTTGGTTACCTCTAACCTCCAATTTGATCAGTCAGCCGATTCAATTCAATATAAAGCCGATTATCCTATTTATCGCCCTTTTCTCTGTCAGTATTGCCCTGCAAATAGGACTACCCGATGAATTGCGACGTTTTGCCCCGTTTTGTTTGGCAATCCCCATTATCCTGCTGGCTTTTCGTTATGGCTGGCAAGGCGCTATGCTGGGTACCTTACTCAACAGTATTGCTTTGATCGCAGCACGTAGTGGGGTTTCTCAACTTGAAATCACCGACCTTCTACTATCAATTACAGCACAAACACTAACGGGGATATTGCTAGGCGTCGCTGTACAGCGCCAGCGAGATTTAAACCAAAAATTACGCCATGAATTAAGCCGCAACCAGAATTTATCGCGCCAGCTCGTCAAAGCGGAAGAGTCCGTACGTCAGGAGGTCGCACGCGAACTACATGATGAAATAGGCCAAAATATTACTGCTATCCGCACCCAAGCCAGCATCATTAAACGAGTCGAAAATCCAAAGATGAGTGCCAATTGCGCCACCACCATCGAATCTTTATCACTGAATGTTTATGACACTACTAAAGGGCTGTTGACTCGCCTCAGACCCAAGGCACTGGATGATCTTGATCTGGTCGAAGCTCTGCAACAGTTAGTTCGCGAAATGGAGTTTGAGCAGCAAGGCGTTGAAGTCTCGTTCAAGCTAGAAGGTGGGCATGTATCTACATTAAGCGATGCGACCAGTGCGACCTTGTATCGGATATGTCAGGAAGCTCTTAACAATGCACAGAAATACGCTCAGGCAAGCCGTTTAGAGATTGATATCAAACTGGGAGACGAAATCGAGCTCAAGATTCAAGACAACGGTATTGGATTCAAGCTACAGGACAGCCAAAAAGGCTTTGGTTTAAAAGGTATGCAAGAGCGTGTGCAAGCACTCGGTGGGCGATTTAATATTCGCAGCCATAGCCAGCATGAATCAGATCAGCATGGTACTTCTATCCGTGTCGAACTACCGGGGATTTGAGGTGTAGCTTATGTCCGACTCTATCGCTCAACCTAATCACACTACCCACGAGGTGAAATCGACTTACCAGTACTGGCGACTGCATATCATGGTCGGTATGTATCTCGGCTATGCCGGCTTTTACTTCACCCGCAAGACTTTTAACTATGCGACACCTGCTTTGATCGCAGACTTAGGTTTAGATAAAAGTGACATAGGTTTGATGGGCACGTTCTTCTACTTGACCTACGGCTTGTCTAAGTTCATTTCCGGCATCGTTTCCGATCGCTCTAATCCGCGCTACTTCATGGGGCTTGGATTAATTGCAACGGGCATCATTAACATTCTGTTTGGCTTATCCAGCTCACTCTATGCGCTGTTCACGCTTTGGGTGCTCAATGCCTGGTTTCAGGGCTGGGGTTGGCCTTCCTGTTCAAAACTGCTGACGACATGGTATTCACGCTCTGAACGCGGCTTCTTCTGGGCTATCTGGAATACCGCTCATAACGTTGGCGGAGCCTTAATCCCTCTTGTGGTCGGTTATATGGTGCTGCATTACAGCTGGCGAGAAGGCTTTGTTATTCCGGGGATTATTGGTGTCATCATCGGACTGTTCCTTTGCTGGAGACTGAGAGACAAACCGATCACCATGGGGTTACCCACCATTGGCCGATGGAAAAACGACAAGCTTGAGCTGGCACAAGAGAACGATGGTATTGGTCTGAAACCCCACCAAATTCTACGTACCTATGTCCTAAACAACAAATATATTTGGTTGCTGGCATTTAGCTACGTGCTGGTGTACATCGTTCGAACAGCAGTCAATGACTGGGGTAACCTTTATCTTACCGAGCAGCACGGCTTCGATTTGATCAACGCAAATGCCGCTTTATCCTTGTTTGAAATCGGTGGCTTTATCGGTTCTTTGGTTGCGGGTTGGGGCTCAGATAAATTGTTCGGTGGAAATCGTGGCCCAATGAACCTGATTTTTGCGATGGGAGTTTTCTTATCAGTGGCCGCTTTATGGCTAATGCCAGTGACGAATTTTGCTTTTCAGGCCGCTGGATTTTTTGCCATTGGATTCTTTGTGTTTGGACCACAAATGCTGATTGGTATGGCCGCAGCAGAGTGTTCGCACAAAGATTCAGCGGGTGCGGCGACAGGCTTTGTCGGGTTATTTGCTTACATGGGAGCAGCCTTGGCAGGCTACCCTATGGCTATCATCATGGAGCATTTCCACTGGACTGGTTTTTTCGTCACCATTTCGATCTGCTCAGCGGTTATTGGACTGTTACTTCTACCCTTCTTGCAGGCACAATTCAGCAACAGTCCAAATCAAACATCAATTTAGCCGAATAGCTTACTCCAAATGCTTGGGTTACGTTTGTCGTGATATTCAATGCGAAGCTCATCGACCTGACGTAAAGACTCTTTTGCCGACGCCATATCGCCAGCGTCCAATTGCGCTTCTACTTTATCAAGCGCACCCGATAGCTTATTGAAGCCTTCAAAGTAGACATCAAACTTTTCTGGTGGGTAGTCACCACGCTTTGACTGCTCTACCAGTTCAGACAGGTTAGTCACCGCTGTCTTCATTTCGGTAATTTCAGTTGCTTCAGCAGCGTGTTTAAATTCAACTTTCATTTGCTTCATTGTTGCTTTCAGGTCGAAATCCGACGCAAAAGCCTGTACCGATACCATCAGTGCCAAAGCTGGAATTAACTTTCTCATTGTATTGTTCTTATCTTGGAATAGGAGGGGAAAGTGTACTGAATTCAGTCAGCACACTTGAGATGAAAATTGTATCAACTTATAAATTGACGTAATCCTCGATAGGTGCTCGACCACGTAGTTCAAGGAAATTGAGGAATTGGCGAGCAGAATACGTGATAACCCGCGCACTGTCGATACCGACATCATCCATCAAATCAGACACTAAACTGAGATTACCAACATCCTGGCAGAAATGAGCATCACTACCCGTGGTAAAATACACTCCAAGTTTTTTACCAATCTTGGCGATTTCGTAGCAACGTTCAACACTTCCCAGTCTGCTGTTGCCTTTCAATGTGGTGTTGTTGATTTCGATTGCTACGTTGTGCTCTCTGGCACACGCTAGAACCGATTCAAAATCAAAGTCGAAGTTCGGATTACCTAGATGCCCCAGAGCATCAACTCGACCGCTGCGAATAGTATTGATGAGGGCTTCAGTGTGCACTTCTTTACTAGAGGGACGAAATACAGGCTCATGGAAGCTGGCGATAGCCCAATCAAGATTGGCCTCTGTAGAAGAATGGATATCGACTTCACCTTGAATGTTGAGGATATTGGATTCAACACCACGAATCACCGCAACGCCTTCAATGAATCGAGGCAGCACCCGTTGATTTGAGAAGAACCAGTAATGGGGAGCTCCCGGCATAGATTCAGCGTGATCAGTGGTACAAAACATGTGTAGGCCATTTTTCTTCGCCAATCGAGCATTCTCAATCAAGGTGCTATAAGCATGACCACTGGCATACGTATGAGTATGAGTATCAACAACAAGCTTCATAAAGACAATTTACCTAAGTCTCGTAAAAATTTGATCTACTTTACCAGCCTACGGCTTCTGTTGCTCACATATTACTTTTATCAATGGTAACGCTTTTTGCCAGCCACTATTGAACATGCTGACAAAATCAGGATGAGTTTCAATTGTCACTTTCAGTAATACTGAGTTTTCCAGAGGTGTAATCTGATAGCTTTCTTTACTACCAATCCACTTTTTGGCCGAGTCACTGTCTATATCTTGGATATGCTCCGGGTTAAAGATTGCAATATGATGATATTCAATTACTTTGTGCTCTTCGATCCGATCTATCACCGCTCTTGTCCCACCTAATTCAGGGTCAAAAAACGAGACATGACTCCCTTCTAACCACTCACCTTCAAATTGAGATTGGGGTGAAAATGCCCTTGCCCATTGTGAATACAGCTCCACCTCTGTGAGCACTTTCCAGATAACGCTTGGCGTTGCCGCCACTTCTATCTGATAGTTTAATGTTAACATCCCGTTTCTTCCCTCAATTACACCTCTAATAGTTATAGTCGATTCAGTGATATATTACCTTTATAAATCATAAAACTAACGACTGCCCTATCACTAAATTAACGACAATTTTTGCATGATTCGCATATTGACCAATACTTAATAAGTGATTTGTTATTGGGTGATACATGAAGAAACGTCGCTATTCGTTAAGTATCCATATTACGAGCTTATTTTTAGTCCTGACGACTTTAGTCGGTACTGTGCTCATTGCCATAAGTTATCGCCACTCTCAAGAGCTACTCACCGTCAGCGCCAAAGAGCTGAGTAGCGAAAATAGCCGTAAGCTCGAGTCAACTTTCAAGGTGCGAGCAGGACCAATCCTTACTACTCTAGACTTTATGGCTCTCAGCGCAGCCATTGATCAACGACAAGCCCCGGTTAAGGCTAAACGATTCCTTTCGTCGTTAGATTTAATATTCAAAAGAAATCAAGGTGTGGTAGCGCTTTTCTATGCCAATGAACAAGGTGAGTTCACCATGCTTCGTTCGCTTCGTGATGATAAAACACGAGAACGATTCAGGGCGCCACCGACAGCCAGCATGATGATTAACTTTACTAAGCCAAGTGGCTTAAATGAGTTTCACTTTTTAGACAGTAAACATAGAAAGGTCGGCTACAAAAAGACCCATGATAATGAATTTGATCCTAGAGTGAGGCCGTGGTTCGTAAATGCAGACCCAGATGGCGATATTCGCCTCACTGAGCCATATTTTTTTTACTTTCTCAAAACCAACGGCGTGACTTTATCGCGCCGCTCTGCGGATGGAGGAAAAGTCGTAGCGGCGGATTTCACACTTTCTTCTCTATCACAACAACTTAGTGAGATAGGCTTTTCCGACAAAACGAAACTGATCCTGTTTGACAACCAGTTCCGAGTACTCGCCCAGCACCAGACGAATGTCGACCTAACTCAAGAGAAGGACCAAATACAGACACAGCTTGAAGACAGCTTGTTTGCCCCTATCTTAGACCGCCATAGTAGTCAAACTCTCTACGAGCCCGTCGTCCATGACGGTAAAAACTGGTCAGTGACACTCACCCCTGTTGTGCTCAACGAACACGTGCGTCTTTTATTGGCAGAAGCTACACCACAGGAAGATTTACTAATGAATCTTCTTTCCATGCGCGACAGGCAAATCACGGTCGCAATGGCGATGCTCGCACTGAGTTTTATTGTGGTCTGGATTGTTGCCAACAGACTGGCGACACCATTACAAAACTTGGTGCTGCTAACAGATAACATTGCACGCTTCGATTTCAAAAAAACTCGCTATCCTAAGAGTGTTATCAATGAGGTCGCAAATCTTACGGAATCCATCGAACTGATGGAGCATACTCTGCATGATCTGCTGAGATTACTCAGAGAGACAGCAAGTAATCAGGATTTCTCTCTCTTAGCAAAAACCATCACTCACCAAAGTTACCTTGTCACACGAGCCGAAACCATCATTCTGTACACGCACTCTGATAAGAAAAATACCTTCGACATGGCCGCAAACCACGCCATTATTCCTTTTAAAATTGAGCTGAATGAGTTTCTGACTGAAACCGCTTGGTTAGAAACAGATTTACGCCGAGGTGAAATCGTGCACCTCAACCGAAGTGATAACGCTCTCAGCCCACATAAGGATATTTTCTACAACTCTGATATTTACTTCTTCCCGCTACTTAATCGGGACAAACAACTAGTGGGTATTCTGCTACTCGGTTACGAAAGAGCCATCACCAAGGAGCAGAGTGATAAACACGCTTTCCTCAAAGAGTTGTTAAGCTTTGCAGAAATCGCCAAGGAAAACATTGATCAAATGCAACAGCAAAAAGATATGCTGAATGCGTTTATCGAGCTGATTGCCTCATCAATAGATACCAAGTCTCCATATACAGGTAGCCACTGTCAGCGCGTCCCAGAGCTGACTAAAATGCTCACTCAGGTTGCTCAGGATGATGACCATTATTTCCCCCAGTTTGAAATGGATAAAAAGCAATGGGAAGAGCTACATTTAGCCGCATGGCTGCATGACTGTGGCAAAGTGACAACACCAGAATATGTCATCGATAAAGCGACCAAACTCGAAACCATTTATGACCGTATCCATGAAATTCGAATGCGCTTTGAGCTCCTTAAAACACAAGCTGAAGTTGACTACTGGCAAGGGCTGTATAATGGCGGCAGTGCGACCGAATTAAAGCATACGTTGAAGGAAACACATAGAACCTTAGACGAAGAGTTTCAGTTTATTGCTAACTGCAATGTCGGCAGTGAGCAGATGGAAGAATCGGCCATTGAACGTCTTAAGACTATCGCTCAAAGACAATGGAAACGCACCTTAGACGATCAAGCCGGTGTTTCTTGGGTCGAAAAACAACGAGCGGGCGAACCCGCTGCATTACCCGTTATGGAGCCCTTATTAGGTGATAAGCCAGTTCATCAAATCCCATGGACTCAGGGCGAAAGCCCGCAAGATGTTTGGAAAGAGAACTTTGTCCTTCAACCAGGAAAACTTAAATACAACCGCGGTGAGCTATATAACCTTTCTATTCGCTATGGCACGCTAAACGATGAAGAACGATTTATCGTCAACGATCACATCATTCAAACCATTACCATGCTTGGCCGTCTGCCTTACCCAGAACACCTCAAAAACATCCCAGAAATTGCAGGCGGACACCATGAACGTATGGATGGCAAAGGCTACCCCAGAGGTCTCAGTGAAGAACAACTCTCTATCCCCGCTCGAGTTATGGCTATTGCCGATGTTTTTGAGGCCCTCACATCCAGCGATAGACCTTACAAAAAAGCCAAAAGCCTCGCTGAGTCACTCAATATCATGACGCACATGGCAACCTCAGGCCATATTGATCCTAAGCTCTATTTATTATTCTTAGAGCATGAAATCGATCAAAGTTACGCTGAGAAGTTTTTAGCGCCAGAGCAGATCGTTCCCGTTGAGCGTGAAGAACACATCCAAACCGTCAAAGCGCATCTGAAAACCTTGTTCTAACGCAGCAAGAAACCTTGCAATAATGTCTTAAAATTAGAGTTTTAACTCCATACAGGAGTTCTTCTCACCATTCCCAATAAGTTATATATAATCAATGACCTAACATTATTATTAATCAATATTTAATCGATTGCCTTCACAAAGGTTGATGTATATCAAAGACTCATAGACAATACGCTGCCGAATTGAGATTTATCTCTATAGCTCAAGAAGGTTAAGGTTTTGGCTATCAAACTAATAGACATCACCAATTATCAATTTTGAAGTCCCGTTGATAGGGTTGGCTCTTCGAGTCGCCAGCATTGACGGCACATGATAACTACCTCGTTTCTAAGGGAAAGATGATGGTAATACCAGAAAACAGCAGCATCGTTATTTTTGGTGCTTCGGGCGACTTAACCTATCGTAAGTTGATCCCTGCTTTATACCACCTTTATGCGAGTAAGCAGCTTCCAGAAAACTTCGCTATTCTAGGCGTTAGCCGCACCGAATACAGCGATGAGTCTTACCGCGAAAAACTGAAGCACTCACTTCAGGAAATGGAAAAAACTGAGCCTGCAACGCTAGATGCATTCATTAACCACCTGCACTACCAAGCGATCAACACCTCTGAAACCGCAGACTACAGCAAACTGGTTACCCGTCTTGACCAATTGTCGGAGCAATACAACTTCGAACAGCGCAACACTCTATTCTATTTAGCAACACCACCGAGTTTATATAGTGTGATTCCAGCCAGTCTCGCAGCCCATGGTTTAAATAATGAAGATGAAGGTTGGAAACGTCTAATCATCGAAAAACCATTTGGCTATGATCTTGAATCAGCACAAAAGCTCGATAAAGAAATTCACGAACACTTCCAAGAGCATCAAATCTACCGTATCGACCACTACTTAGGTAAAGAAACGGTTCAAAATTTATTGGTTTTCCGCTTTTCTAACGCAATGTTTGAGCCGCTCTGGAACCGCAACTTCATTGATTACGTTGAAATCACAGGGGCGGAATTCTTAGGCGTCGAAGAACGTGGCGGCTACTACGATGGCTCTGGTGCGGTGCGTGATATGTTCCAGAATCACTTACTGCAAGTCCTCGCCATGGTAGGGATGGAGCCACCAGCACAGATCAATGCTGACTCTATGCGTGATGAAGTCGTCAAAGTACTGCAATGTCTTAAGCCCTTAGATGAAGAAGCACTGCGTAATGACCTAGTGCTTGGTCAATACACGGCTTCTGACGTTCGTGGGGAGCACCTTATTGGTTACCGTGAAGAGAATGGCGTCGCTGACGATTCACGAACTGAAACCTACATCGGCTTGAAAGCGTACATTAACAATTGGCGCTGGAACGGCGTACCATTCTATGTACGTACTGGTAAACGATTGCCAACACGCGTAACAGAAGTGGTTATCCACTTTAAGAACACACCGCATCCAGTGTTTGGTCAAAATGCACCTGAAAACAAGCTCATCATTCGTATCCAACCGGACGAAGGCATCCAGATGAGCTTTGGCCTTAAGGAACCAGGTGCTGGCTTTAAAGCCAAAGAAGTGAAAATGAACTTCTCTTACAATGATTTGGAAGAGACTCAGATGCTAACCGCGTATGAGCGTTTACTACTTGATGCTTTAAATGGCGATGCTACCCTATTTGCGCGTACTGATGCGGTTGAAGCCTGCTGGCAATACGTTCAGCCAATTCTCGACTTTAAACAAGACCCACAAGCGCTATTTGGCTATGCCTGTGGTACATGGGGCCCTAAAGAAGCGGATGATCTACTTCAGCGCGCTAACCGAGCTTGGCGTTTCCCATGTAAGAACCTAACAGATACGGACTACTGCGAACTATGATCAACCATAAGATCTTCCCAACAGCAGAACAGGTGGTAGAGAGCTTAGCGAACGACATGAAAGCGTTCAGCGAACTAGGTCGACCTGTTCACATTTCACTGTCTGGTGGCAGCACACCTAAGATGCTGTTCAAGCTACTATCAACCGATACATACGCAACCTCAATCCAGTGGAACAACCTACACTTCTGGTGGGGTGACGAGCGCTGCGTCGCACCTGATGACGCTGAAAGTAACTTCGGTGAAGCAAATACTTTGCTTTTCAGCAAAGTCGAACTGCCAGCAGACAACATTCACCGCATCCGTGGTGAAGAAGAGCCAAAAGCAGAAGCAGAGCGCTTCGCGAAAGAAATGGCAGATGTGATTCCAACTGAGAACGGCACACCTGTTTTCGATTGGATTCTGCTAGGCGTCGGTGCAGATGGACACACAGCATCACTATTCCCAGGCCAGACTGATTATCAAGACGAGAACCTATCGGTATTGGCTTCTCATCCTGAATCAGGCCAGATTCGTGTTTCTAAGACGGCAAGAGTTTTAGAAGCCGCTAAACGTATCAGCTATCTTGTACTTGGTGCAGGCAAAGTTGACATCGTAAACGAAATTCATACTACTCCGGCAAGCGAGCTGCCATATCCAGCTGCGAAAATCCAGTCTAAAGCTGGTGAGACCGAGTGGTACTTAGATTCAGACGCAGCAGCAAAAATCGCGTAATGCGAGCGTCCATTTTTAGAGAAATTGGAGAGAAATAATGAAAGGTGATATCGGTGTAATTGGCCTAGCGGTAATGGGTCAAAACCTTATCCTGAACATGAACGATCACGGCTTTAAAGTGGTTGCTCACAACCGTACTGCTGCGAAAGTAGACGAATTCCTAGAAGGCCCAGCAAAAGGCACTAACATCGTTGGTGCTTACTCTCTGGAAGAGCTAGTTGAGAAGCTAGAAGCGCCACGTAAAGTGATGCTAATGGTTCGCGCGGGCGACGTCGTTGACAAGTTCATTGAAGCTCTTGTACCTCTGCTAGACAAAGGCGACATCATAATCGACGGCGGTAACACTAACTACCCAGATACAAACCGTCGTGTTGCAGCGCTTCGTGAGAAAGGCATCCACTTCATCGGCACTGGTGTATCTGGTGGTGAAGAAGGTGCACGTTTCGGTCCTTCAATCATGCCAGGTGGCGCGGTTGAAGCTTGGGAAGCGGTTAAGCCTATCTTCCAAGGTATCTCTGCAAAAACTGACGCTGGCGAACCTTGTTGTGACTGGGTTGGTAACGACGGTGCTGGTCACTTCGTTAAGATGGTTCACAACGGCATCGAATACGGCGACATGCAGCTAATCACTGAAGCGTACCAGTTCATGAAAGATGGCCTGGGTATGTCTGCAGACGAAATGCAGGCAGTATTCGCTGACTGGAACAAGACTGAGCTAGACAGCTACCTAGTCGAAATCACAGCGGACATCCTTGGCTACAAAGATGAAGACGGTGAGCCACTAGTAGAGAAGATCCTAGACACTGCCGGCCAAAAAGGTACAGGTAAATGGACAGGTATCAACGCGCTAGACCTAGGTATTCCACTGACGCTAATCTCTGAATCTGTATTCTCTCGTTGCCTATCTGCACTAAAAGATCAACGTGTTGAAGCGGAATCTCTATTCGGCAAGACAATCACGCCAGTTGAAGGTGACAAGCAAGAGTGGGTTGATGCACTTCGCCAAGCTCTTCTAGCTTCTAAGATCATCTCTTACGCTCAAGGCTTCATGCTAATGCGCGAAGCATCTAACGAGAACGGCTGGGACCTAAACTACGGTAACGTAGCGCTAATGTGGCGTGGTGGTTGTATCATCCGCTCTGCATTCCTAGGTAACATCCGTGATGCGTACGAAGCGAACCCAGATATCGCATTCCTAGGTTCAGATGACTACTTCAAAGGCATCCTACAAAACAGCCTAAGCGCATGGCGTAAAGTCGCGGCTAAGTCGCTAGAAGCAGGTATCCCAATGCCTTGTACTATCTCTGCACTGTCATTCCTAGATGGTTACACTACAGCGCGTCTGCCAGCTAACCTACTTCAAGCTCAACGTGACTACTTCGGTGCTCACACTTACGAGCGTACTGACCGTCCACGTGGTGAGTTCTTCCACACAAACTGGACTGGTACAGGCGGCGACACAGCGTCTACTACTTACGACGTATAAATCTGCTTAAAGGGGCTTAGTACGGTATTTTGTAATACCCGAAACTCCTACTACAATTAAGACGTTATGGAGGATGTTAGCCTAGCTCGCATCCTCTATTTTTTGAAACCTACAACAAGGAGTCGTGTGAGTTCTCACAACGGCATTGGTGAATAGCTTAACCTGGATGGTTTATAACAATCTAAATTGAGGTTCTTGAAATGACTATTAATAAGTACTTTGTCTTTGTTCTTTCTATTGAAGAAGCTAAAGCGAAAAAGGAAAGTGAAGTGGTAAAAACTAAGGAAGCTCAACGTCAGGCATTAGTAAAACAGGCGCAGCAACAGGGCGGACTGTAAAGGCTAGGTTTCAGTAAAAAGAGCGCCCGTTTTGGCGCTCTTTTTTTAATTCTGACTCGTAACGTATTTTAGGAGCTCAACGACATGCTCTGGTGATTCCGCCCACGCCATTGCCGCAGCATCGACCTCTTTAAGCGGGTGAATCAAAGACTCATCGTGAAGCGTTATATACGGCTTATCAAGTGCCGCTAACATGCCTGCATCAAATGCGGCATTCCACTGGCGATATTTATCACCAAAGCGCACCACGCCAATATCACACTGTTTGATAAGAGTAGACGTTCGAATGGCGTTGACTTTGGACGATTGGTGGTCACGCCAAAAGCCTGATTCATTCTCTCTAAGTACGTCACCCGCTGCATCGCTGGAGTCGTGGTCGGTATTCGCAGAATAGAATTCAATATTCAAATCCAACTTCTGAGCACCTTCCACAATACGCTCGCGCCAATCGGTATGAATTTCACCGCTAAGATAGACTTTCCAAATCATCACATTGTTTCCTTTTGATTGTTATTTCGAGTTTTTTGCTACGACATCCGCACGAATGACTGACTGTTCAACCACTATATCAGCTAACTGAACTCGACTTGCCAGATAGTGCTCAGTTTGTTTGTGCACAGTCAAAGCTTCTTGGCTTTGATAAATCTCGTACAGATGGAAGAGCTGCGGGTCGTTAAGATCTCTGATTACGTCAAATTGTACACAACCCAATTCATTCTGACAGGACACTTTGGCGTTTTCATTCATGATAGTGATGTAGTCTTCTTCCCTACCTTTTTTTACTCGATTGGAGAGGATTATGCAGTACATAATTAGTTACCTTCCTTGATAATGTTCATCATCATTGCAAAACAATTACTTTATTGTATACAATTTAATTTAAAATAAAATACAAGGAAGTGTAATTATGGACAGACCTGCTCCATTTAATGGCATGAGACATATTGCTTTAGTGGTTCAGAAATTCGAAGAGTGTGAGGCTTTTTACACTGACATCATGGGCATGTCAGTGTTGAGACGAGCAAGTGATAATCTGGTTTACCTGACTAACGGCTGCGATAACCTCTCACTTGGTCGCGCCCACTCACAACGGGTATGCTCGCCCATCAGCGTCGATCACTTTGGTTTTATTGTTAGAACTAAAGATGAGCTCCATCATTGGTATGAGTTCATGCAAGAGAAAGGAGTCACACTGCTCGACGCGCCTCATGATCACAGCGATGGTGCGAGAAGCTTCCATTGCCGCGATCCGGAAGGTCACGTCATCCAGCCCCTTTATCATCCCGAGATTTCACACCAGACCATCATTTAGTTTTGATCAACCCCAATACTTTGAGCTTTCGATAAACGGTGTTCCGGCTGATTCCCAGCACTCGGGACACCTTGCTGACATTTCCGTTATGCGCATGGTAGGTGTCGACCAATGTGCTATTAAGTGTTGATTTCAAGTCCTGTTCTGCCACTTCACTTTGCACCGGAGTGTTTTCTAACAATGGCTGGGCAAAGTGAGTAGGCACATGCTCAATACTGATTTCTTCTACATCGCTAGCAATCAAGCTGGTGACTTTGAGAAGGTTATCCAACTCTCTCAGATTGCCTGGCCAACGATAATTGAGCAATAACTGCATTAGCGACGCCGAGATTTGCTGAGAGTTTTGTTGGTGTTTTGCGTGAATTGCCCGAATCAACGCGGCTTTGTCTTCGCGCTGATACAGTGAAGGTAAAGTAATCACTAAGCCATTCAATCGATAATAGAGATCCTCCCTAAAGCGTCCCTGAGCGACCAGTTGGTTTAAATCCTGATGCGTTGCGGCAATTACCTGAATGTCCACTTGATAGGATTGAGCCGAACCCACAGGCATAACCACTTTGTCTTGCAGGACAGATAGCAAACGGCACTGCGTATCAAGCGGCATTTCCCCGATTTCATCCAGAAATAAGATGCCTTTATCCGCCTGTCTCACCCGCCCTGAATAGCCGTGCTTACTCGCCCCGGTGAACGCTCCAGACGCATGACCAAATAGCTCAGATTCAATCAAATCTTTAGGTAATGCCCCGCAATTAACGGTGACAAGCGGCTGCTTACATCGAGCACTGTGTTTGTGTAGCGCTTTAACGAATTCACCTTTACCAACCCCCGTTTCTCCGAGAATTAACAGACTAATATCACAACCCAACACTTTATTTGCCTGCTGCCACGCTTGTTCCACTTGGTGATCACCATAGTGAAGCTCACTTGATACGCTGAGCCATTTTTTCTGGACCGGCTTCTGGCTTAAGGTTCGTTTTTCAAAGACGAACTGCGCGTTCTGCTCTGGCTGCTTGAGAAGGCTCTCGACATGCTCTCCGACAAGTGCTGCCTTAGGGATAAGTTGAGTGGCAACCTGATTGTGTGCCACCACCTGACCATTTTCATCAGCAATCACTATGCCTTGCCAACCACTCTTCAAAACTGATTCATTATGCGCAAGGTTGATTTGCAATACTCCCTCAGGGATTTGCGTCAACAGGTAGTTTTCAATCAGCTGCACCATGTTCTGGACCAACAGCTGCGTCGTCACATCATGTTTGCTTTGTTCACTAGTAATATCGAGAATGCCAACCAGTTCACCACGATAGTTAAAGAGCGGGCTCGCCGAGCAACTAATGAAGCGATGCTGTTTGATAAAGTGCTGCTCACCAATAATAGACACTGCTTTCTTTTCGAACAGTGCAGTTCCAATCGCATTCGTCCCTTTTAGCCTTTCCTGCCAGCAACTGCCTGAATCCAGCGCTATCGACATCAACTTTTCTCGGAATCTTTCCTGCCCCCAACTCGCAAGAATGACCCCTTCATCATCCGTCAAAATCAACCGGCTATCTGTTCGAGAAAGAACTTGATTAAACAAAGGCAAAGCGCACTGCTCCACAGCTTCAATCACGCCTTGAGCCTTATAACGTCGCTCTTTGAGCAATGCGTTGGACACGTTAATGTCTTCAGGTTTCTTTATCTGTTTGAGACCCGCATTAGTACTTCTCTGCCATGAGGACATGAGCCAGCTGTCTGGTTGATGGGTTTGTAATTCCATACCTGTTCCACTCTTGAGCATTTGGGGTGTGCCATTTTGGAACAGGTGAACATTTTGTTAACACCCCATTCCATCGCCATGCGTTTAAAACAACACAGCCTAAGCCTTGAACACTCTAGCGCCAGAACAAATTCACAACAAGTTTTTAACAATTGGTCTGTGATTTGCGTTAGTTAGATGAATGGTAACTGAAGTGTTCACCTGTTAGTGACAGCTTCAAACATAACTTGAACGAGAAAATAATAAGGATATTTCTATGATTTACGCACAACCAGGCAGTCAGGATTCGGTGGTTAACTTCAAAACCCATTACGACAACTACATTGGTGGAGAGTGGGTGAAACCTGTGTCTGGCGAATACTTTGACAACACTTCACCAGTCAATGGGCAAGCTTACTGTAAAGTTGCTCGTTCAGGTGAAGCAGACATCAACCTGGCACTTGATGCGGCTCATAATGTCAGAGCGAACTGGTCAGCCACGAGTGTAACAGAGCGTTCCAATATTCTCCTCAAGATTGCCGATCGCATTGAGCAGCACCTTGAAGAGCTTGCCGTGGCAGAAACATGGGAAAACGGCAAACCAGTGCGTGAAACTCTTGCAGCGGATCTTCCTCTTGTAGTCGACCATTTCCGCTACTTTGCGGGCTGTATCCGCGCTCAAGAAGGCAGCGCTGCCGAGCTTGATGTGAATACCGCGAGCTACCATTTCCCTGAACCTATTGGTGTTGTCGGCCAGATCATTCCATGGAACTTCCCTATGCTGATGGCAGCTTGGAAACTGGCTCCAGCGCTCGCGGCAGGTTGCTGTGTGATTTTGAAACCGGCTGAGCAAACCCCAACTTCTATCTTGCTTTTGATGGAAAAGATCGGTGATTTGATTCCAGCAGGCGTGGTAAACGTCGTCAACGGATTTGGTAGTGAAGCAGGCCAAGCGCTTGCCACCAGTAACCGTATTGCCAAGATCGCTTTCACAGGCTCGACTCAAGTCGGTAACCACATTCTTAAATGTGCAGCCGATAGCCTAATTCCTTCAACTGTGGAACTGGGCGGTAAGTCACCTAACATCTATTTCCCGGACATCTTCGACCATGAAGACGAATACTTGGAGAAGTGTATCGAAGGTACGCTATTGGCCTTCTTCAACCAAGGCGAAGTCTGTACCTGCCCTTCACGTGTATTGGTGCATGAGTCCGTGTACGACAAGTTCATCGCCAAAGTGGCCGAACGTGCTAAGAGCATCCAGCAAGGTAATCCGCTAGATACTGACACTCAGGTAGGTGCACAAGCTTCTCAGGAACAATTTGACAAGATCCTGAGCTACCTAGAGATAGGCCGCCAAGAAGGCGCGAAAGTTGTGTTCGGTGGTGAAGTCGCTCAGCAAAAAGACGATATCGAATCGGGTTACTACATTCAGCCAACGCTTCTTGAAGGCAACAATAAGATGCGTGTCTTCCAGGAAGAAATCTTTGGCCCAGTCATTGCCATTACTAAGTTTAAGGATGAAGCCGAAGCGCTGGCCATTGCGAACGATACCGAATATGGCTTAGGCGCAGGTGTCTGGACGCGAGATGCCAATCTAGCCTACCGCATGGGTCGCAACATCGAAGCGGGTCGTATTTGGGTGAACTGTTACCATGCTTACCCAGCGCACGCTGCCTTCGGTGGTTATAAGAAGTCAGGTATTGGCCGTGAGACGCACAAGATGATGCTGGATCACTACCAGAACACCAAAAACTTACTTATTAGCTACGACGTTAACCCACTCGGTTTCTTCTAAACATAAAGAGCGCCCTAGGGCGCTCTTTTACTGTCAGGCTTCTTCGTGTTTGTCGCTTTCTTTAAGTTTGTCATTCCAATACAACATGCCACTGGCGATCAACGCTACCACTGAAACGGTGAACAAAGCTGGCATCTTCAAAATCCAGGCAAAGGTTGCCGCCAGAAAAGCAATAAATGTTATCATTCTGCTGCCTGACATCACACGACCTAGTTTTCTGTCCATAACTCCTCCTACCAAGAGAAAAGAAAGGGAAGGGAAAAGGTGAGGTAGGTAGAGCGCGCTTTTTCTACACAGTCATTGTGGCATTAACGGACAAAAATTAACCTAAATAGTTATCAAAGACTCTCACTATATGATTCACAACATCCTCATTTGGGCAACATACATCAACGGGAATCTGCACAAATATAAGCTGAACATTACTCATATTAGGTAAACGTCACAGAAGAAATACACGGTCATCACGATACTCGATAACGCTACGAAACCTTTAATGTAGTGTTGAGGTACATTACGCGATACCCGAGCCGCAACATATCCACCTAGAAGCGTCCCGAGCATAACGGTACCCCCACGCGACCAGTCAATGGAATCATCAATAACAAAAACTAAAATGGCGGTCAGAGACACACAGGAAGAGATAAGAAGCTTAAGGCCGTTCATCTGATTGATGTCTTTGTATCCCGCTGAAACCAGATAACTCAACACGATCACCCCTAAACCAGCATTAAAAAATCCACCATAAGCTGAGACCAAGATTAGGCATGCCGCCAGCGCCACAATTGACCACATTGGATGCAAACAAGCACCTTGAGCGATTTTTCCTGACCACTCACTAACCTTATAACCAAATAGAAATATCAATGTGGCAACCAATAATAACCAAGGAATGGCTTCAAGAAACAAAGACTCCGAAATGCTCAATAGAAGATAAGCGCCTAACGCTCCACCAATTAGGCTCAGGATCACTGTAAAGGATATGATTTTAGGGTCTTTACCTATGTCCTGCCTAAACCCATAAGCCCCACTCACATACCCGGCACAAACAGCGAATGTGTTCGTTGCATTGGCGACAATGGAGGGAACGCCCACAAACAACAAACTCGGAAAAGTGATGAAACTCCCTCCGCCCGCGACACTGTTAAGAATGCCGCCAAGCACACCGGCAATAAACAATAGAATCCATTCCATCTTTTGATTAAGTTGAGAATTATTAATCCAATGTAGCGATATTCAGAACCAAGGTAAACTTAAAGGGGCAAATATTTTGCCCCTTTGATGCCTCTTAAAAACAAACTTCCTGCTACTGAATATCCATTGCGATATTTCGCCAATCACGTAATTCTTGACGGTAATGCGCGGTTTGCCTGTTGGTGACAGAGTTAATGATTTTAACCAAATACTTATCCGCTATTGCTTTGTTGTAGTCTATTTTTTCTTCTAACTCGGCTGAATAAAAGCTGGCAGGATTAAACATCAGTTGTTGGAAGTGTGGTTGAAAATATCCCGTCTGCATACGATTAGTCAGTAGCGTATTCATTTCTATACGCATTTTCGTTTGGTGATCAATCCAATCGTAAGAAGTAACCACAAGCTGATCTGCCCATTCCTCAATCATATGTTCTTGTTCAGATGTCAGCGAGCCTAACCAATCATCAAAGTTCTCCGAGATCTTGTCTTGATAGTTTGCTCGAATTTCATCTTCAGATAGCGTCTGATATTTCTTTTTATAACGGGTATGACGAACACGTATATTATCCATTAACTCCTCAGCTTGTTCATCAGATAGCTCTCGAGCTAAAGCAAATACTTCCGGAGCGATTTGGCCAACGAGTCTTTTCGTGTGCTCTTGAAATAGCTTCTCTTGGGTTTTGAGGTCTTCCTCTGTAAAGGATTTAGGATCAAGCTCGATCAACTGGTCGAGATGCTCTATATAATTCGGGATTTCCTCTCTTCTGTGCCAATCACTGAGCAACTCGATTTTCTCACTCACCAATTCTTCCTGCTCGTCATTGAGCTCTACGAAGTCTTCCAGATACTCAACCAATAACCAATCCATGTTGTTATAAACAAACTTGGTACTACAACCCGTTAAGGCAAAACAGATTGCTATCAGTAATCCCCATTGTTTCATTGTCCATTCCTCTGCCCTACACTGCTGAGAACATTATAATTGTAGCTCTCACGTGAACAGAGTGTGAGCTGGTTACATTACCAGCAAATTAAATACCAGAATTTGTATTTGAACAATAGAGCCCTGAAATTCCTTTAAATAACAAAAGTTAGATGCTCATGAAGCGTCAATGGTTCATCACGTAGGTATGGTCAAAAGCGGCAACGACATGCCGTATCTATAAAGAAAGACTCGCTAGAAAATTGGATAAGGTGAAAAAGTTTTGTGTGACCCGAAAGCTTTTCAAAGACTCTCATTAAGGCTTCACAGCAGAAGTCATTCAAACTTTTCTTCTATCTTCTTACAGATGTATTCTCCAATAGGGATCGCTGAGGTCGCTGCTGGGCTAGGTGCATTACACACATGAAGGCTTCGAGCACTCTCAGAAAACAAAAAGTCATGAACAAGCGTACCATCCCCTAGCACAGCTTGGGCACGTACACCCGCAGGATAGGGCTGTAAATCTTCCAATGCCACCGCAGGGCAGTATTTATTGACTAATTTGAGATAGCCCGGCTTCCACCATGAGTTTTTTAACTCTTCCAGCCCAGTTTTTAAATGCTTCGCTGAGACACGCCAAAAGCCTTTAAACAACAGCATTTGTAATGTATCACGTAAGCTGAAGTTAAACCTCGAATACCCTTCTCTCTTCCAGCCTTGAACCGCATTGGGACCAACTGTCACACTACCATCGATCATTCGAGTAAGATGTACGCCGAGAAACGGTAACTCAGGGTCAGGAACAGGGTAAATCAGATGATTCACGATTTGATTGTGCTTCTCAGGCAATTGATAGTACTCGCCCCGATAAGGAATGATTTGAAAATCAGTTTTAATCCCCAACATTCTCGTCATTCTATCTGCCATTAAACCACTGCAAGTGATCAAATGTCGGGTATTAAGCTGCATTGTTTGCCCATCTGCGACGCAAGTAAGCTGAATCTCTTCTTCAAGCTCTTGCGCAGCTACGACTCTCGTTCTCAACCCAATCAAACCACCAGAGGCCGTGAATTCTTCAACCATGCATTGAGCAACTTTTTTGTAATCGACAATGCTTGTCTGTTTAACGTAGATAGCTCCTAAGCCCGTAATGTTCGGCTCTGCCAATTTCAGTTGAGCTTGGTCAAGCAATTCAACGTCAATTTCGTTTTGCTGGCAACGTTCGAAAAGCGCCTGCATTCTCTCTAATTCATCGTCTGTCGCTGCGACAATGAGCTTCCCGCAGTTTTCTACGTCGATACCGTAACGCTGACAGAAGTTGATGGTGGCCTGCACGCCACGCTTACAAAAGTCCGCTTTAAGACTTCCGGGCTGATAGTAAACGCCAGCATGAATCACACCACTATTGTGGCCGGTCTGATGCTGCGCAAAGTCGGCTTCTTTCTCTAGCAGAAGTATTCGTTTAGCTGGGTATTTTTGTTTTAGTTGCCATGCCGTAGATGCACCCACTATGCCCCCACCAACAATAATATAATCGTGCACGACGTCCCTTGCTCTTAACCCATATCTAGAGTGTATTTTAATCTCAATTATGCTCGATTACGCATAGATGGAGCACAGTCACAGCAATGTCTAATCGTTAAGTCAGATTAATCGTGCGATTTGTGACTTGCTATCCAATATATTGGCAGCAGAAAAGTACTGAACGGATTGAAACATTTGACCAATACCGAAGGAGTTGGTCGTCTTGAATGAAATGTGGGAGTTGCAGAAACAAAAAAGGAGAGCCGAAGCTCTCCTTTTCTTAATCCTAATAACTAACTCTAATTAAAGAGCAGCTTTCGCTTTTTCAACTAAAACTGCAAATGCAGATTTGTCGAATACCGCGATATCAGCAAGGATCTTACGGTCGATCTCGATAGATGCTTTCTTAAGACCGTTGATGAAACGGCTGTAAGATAGACCATTCTGACGAGATGCCGCGTTGATACGTGCAATCCATAGTTGACGGAATTGACGCTTCTTGTTGCGACGGTCACGGTAAGCGTATTGACCAGCTTTAGTAACTGCTTGGAAAGCTACGCGGTAAACACGTGAACGTGCACCGTAGTAACCTTTAGCTTGTTTTAGAACTTTCTTATGACGTGCACGAGCTTGTACACCACGTTTTACGCGAGGCATTATGCTTCTCCTAAACTAAACGATAAATAAACTAAAAAGAATTAAGCGTATGGCATCATACGAACAACTGCAGCCACTTCACACTTAGGAAGGATTGCGTTTGGACGTAGTTGACGCTTGTTCTTAGTAGTACGCTTAGTCAGGATGTGACGTTTAGTAGCGTGCTTGAACTTAATACCACCAGCAGTTTTCTTGAAACGCTTAGCAGCACCTTTGTTGGTTTTCATCTTAGGCATGATGAATAACTCCGCATTGTAGTAGTTTAATAAACATGTAATTAGGGCGAATAAAACCCCGCCGTTTAAAAACGGCAGGGTTTAATTACTTGTAAGCCGTTAATTACTTCTTCTTAGGGGCAAGCACCATGATCATCTGACGACCTTCGATCTTCTTAGGGAAAGATTCCACTACTGCTAAATCAACAGTGTCTTCCTTAAGACGATTTAGAACGTCAACACCGATCTCTTGGTGTGCCATTTCTCGGCCACGGAAGCGAATTGTTACCTTCACTTTGTTGCCTTCTTCAAGGAAACGCGTCAGGTTGCGTAGTTTTACCTGATAGTCTCCAATATCAGTTCCAGGACGGAATTTTACTTCCTTAATCTGAACCTGTTTTTGCTTCTTCTTCTGCTCTTTAGCAGACTTGCTCTTCTCAAAGAGGAATTTACCGTAGTCCATTACACGACATACTGGTGGCTCAGCGTTTGGACTGATTTCTACCAGATCCATACCCGCTTCTTCAGCTGCTGCAACTGCTTCTTGAATTGAAACAACGCCAACTGATTCACCATCAGCGCCAGTTAAACGAACTTCACGAACGCCACGAATTTCACCGTTTAAACGATGAGCATTTTGTTTGGCCGGTACTTGGCCGCGTCTTCCGCCTTTAATAGTTTATTCCTCCAGATTGAGCTTACGGCTTGAAATCTCGTCTTGGATGTATGAGATAAAGTCATCCACTTTAAACTTACCGAGATCCTTGCCTTTACGAGTACGTACTGCAATCTCTCCAGCTTCCATTTCTTGGTCGCCACAAACCAGCATATACGGCACACGCTTCAAAGTATGTTCGCGGATTTTAAAGCCAATCTTCTCATTTCTCAAGTCTGCTTTAGCTCTAATTCCACATTTTTGTAGTTTTTGGGCCACTTCCTGAGCATAATCCGATTGCTTATCAGTAATATTCATAATTACTGCTTGCTCCGGAGATAGCCAAGTCGGGAAGAAACCGAAGTATTCTTCAATCAGAATACCGATGAATCGTTCTAGTGAACCTAGGATCGCACGGTGAATCATAACAGGAACTTGACGTTCGTTGTTTTCATCCACGTAAGTCGCACCTAAACGGCCTGGTAGGTTGAAGTCTAGCTGAACCGTACCGCACTGCCATGCACGGTCTAAACAGTCGTGCAGTGTAAATTCAATCTTAGGCCCGTAGAATGCCCCTTCGCCCTCTTGGATTTCGTATGGAATATCCATCGACTCCAGAGACTGCTTTAGCGCTTCTTCTGACTGATCCCAGATCTCATCTGAACCTACACGCTTTTCAGGACGCGTCGACAGTTTCACGACGATGTTGTCGAAACCAAAAGTTTGGTATGTATCATAGACCATTTTGATACACCCCGTAACTTCGTCCTGAATTTGGCTTTCAGTACAGAAGATGTGTGCATCATCCTGAGTGAAACCACGCACACGCATAATACCGTGTAGTGCACCAGAAGGTTCGTTACGGTGACAAGAACCAAACTCCGCCATACGTAACGGCAAATCACGGTAAGACTTCAGACCTTGGTTGAAGATCTGTACGTGGCCCGGACAGTTCATTGGTTTCAATGCGTACTCACGGTTCTCCGAAGATGTTGTGAACATCGCTTCTGCGTATTTGTCCCAGTGACCTGAACGCTCCCATAGAACGCGATCCATGATAAGCGGACCTTTAACTTCTTGGTAACCGTATTCGGTCAGTTTCTCACGGACGAATACTTCAAGATCACGGAAAATAGACCAACCATTATGATGCCAGAACACCATACCCGGTGCTTCTTGCTGCATGTGGAATAGGTCTAGCTGTTTACCGATCTTACGGTGGTCACGCTTCGCCGCTTCTTCTAAACGAGTTAGATGCGCCTTCAACGCTTTTTTGTCGTGGAATGCAGTACCGTAGATACGCTGAAGCATCTTGTTATCGCTGTTACCACGCCAGTAAGCACCCGCTACGTTCAGTAGCGTGAAGTGCTGACAGAAACCCATATGTGGTACGTGAGGACCACGACACATATCGATATATTCTTCATGATGGTACAAGCCTGGACGATCGTCACAAGATACATTTTCGTCAAGGATTTCAATCTTGTACGTTTCACCGCGAGCTTCAAACGCATCGCGTGCTTCCTGCCAGCTTACCTTTTTCTTGATAACTTGGTATTTGGTCTTTGCCAGCTCTTTCATGCGCTTTTCGATCTTTTCAAGATCTTCTTGCGTCAAAGAGTACTCTAGGTCGATATCGTAGTAGAAGCCGTTGTCGATGGTCGGGCCAATCGCCATTTTTGCTTCTGGGTATAACTGTTTAATCGCATGACCCAATAGATGTGCACATGAGTGACGAACGATTTCAAGACCATCTACTTCATCTTTTACTGTAATGATCTCAAGACTTGCATCGTCTTCAATCAAATCACACGCATCAACTCGGTTGCCGTTAACACGACCAGCAATGGTCGCTTTCGCAAGACCCGGACCGATAGATTGAGCGACGTCTAGAGTAGAAACTGGGTTGTCAAATTGACGCTGACTACCGTCAGGAAGAGTAATAATAGGCATTTAACTGTCCTTTACAGTGGTGTTGCACACCAAGCAACACTTGATTTGTTTTATTTTCTTTATGTAGCAGATAGTTACATGAAGAAAAAGTGAAGATTTATTCAGCTCGGTACACTTTTAGGAACAAATACAGATGAACCTCTCAATGAACCAAGAGCGGATTCTAATGTATTCTAAAGAAAAAAGACACTCACAGAGGCATCTTTTCATCCATTAGTCTGATTTATCTTGCTATACCCTTTATGAACTTGTTACTGACGGAAGGCTTTACCGTTCATCCTTAGGTGAGTCCATGACCACCATAGTGGTGATAGAGTTGACTTGACGGCACTCCCCAAGTACATCTGCATGAATCTTTTTGTAGCTTGGAAGATCTTTTGTTTCCACTCTAAGTAGATACTCATTTGCACCTGTGATGTTGTGGCATTCAACGACTTCATCAACAAATCTGACGTGTTCTTCAAATTCAAGTTGTGCTTGCTTGCTGTGACTCGACAGACCGATAGACACATAAGCGGCAAAGCCAACACCTAACTGGCTGCTATCCAGTACTGCGCGATAACCTTTTATCACACCTTGCTTTTCTAATTCCTGAACCCGGCGTAAAGTTGCAGAGGGAGACAAACCAATGCGCTCAGAGAGCTCAACATTAGAGATTCGTCCGTCCATTTTGAGCTCATGCAATATTCTTTCGTCAAACTTATCCATAACGCCCCTAAATTGTGCAATATCGCCTTAACACTCGAATAAAAACACAAAATTGCGCCTTAATCCACATAATATAGAACTTGATCGGTCAGACAACACATCCAACGCAACAATCTTGCTTTCTAACAATTACAGGAGCCCATCATGGAAATGGAACAACTTGGCGCACTGGCGCTTTTTGCCTTTGTCTCGACCTTCACCCCTGGACCAAACAACATCATGCTGATGACGTCAGGAGCTAACGTCGGCTACAAACGAACCCTACCTCATATGACAGGAGTCGCTTTTGGCTTTGCTTTTATGGTCATGCTGGTTGGTATTGGCCTAACAGGTATGTTTGAAACCTATCCTGTTACTCATACAGTACTAAAATATATCAGTCTGGCTTACTTGGGCTATCTCGCGATAAAAATTGCCTGTAGTGGTAAAGCAAAAGATGTCGAAGATTTCAAACCAATGACATTTCTCGGTGCCGCGAGCTTCCAATGGGTAAACCCCAAAGGATGGTCAATGGCCCTGAGCTCTGTGACCTTGTACAGTAATGGCGGTGGCTGGCTTGAACTCTCGATCATCGCGTGTACGTTTCTATTTGCAAACTTTCCTTCTGGCAGTTTCTGGATTCTTGCTGGACGCGAGCTGCAGCGATGGTTAACAAACAACATCAGAGTGAGGAGCTTCAACCTGCTCATGGCTTTACTGCTGGTTGGCTCAACGGTACCAATGCTTTAACACTGTAAATTTGCTGTCTCACTGATGAAATAACTGTTACTCTAAATGCGAAAGAGAATAATTATCGAGTAGAAATATGAAAAAGCCATCAGCAAAAACGCTCATTGTTCAATCGACAGAGTCCGTTACCCCTAACATGCAGCGAATTACACTACAAGGCTCTGGGCTTGCCGATTTTCCAAACGAATGTGAAGGCGGCTATATCAAGCTTTTGTTTAATCAAGAAGGCAGTACGGATTTAAGCCAACTGACTGAGACGGAACGGCCTGTCATGCGCACTTACACGATTCGTCAGTTTGATCCAAAAGCATGTGCAATTGAAGTCGACTTTGTGCGCCATATCACGCAGGATTTACAATGTGGCTTTGCCGCTCGCTGGGCAATGGGTGCTAAGGTGGGCGACACCATTTCAATCGCAGGACCGGGTTCTATTTCGACGATGAATTTACAAGCTGATTGGTTCTTTATGGTGGCAGATATGACGGCGCTGCCCGCTTTAAGCGTTAAAGTGAGAAGCCTACCTGAACAAGCGAAAGGTTATGCCGTTATTCAAGTAGAATCTGAAGAGGATATTCAACCCATTGATGCTCCCAAAAACGTTGAAGTCATCTGGCTTAATACATCACAATCTTTAGTAGATCAGGTTCGAAAGCTAACTTGGTTAGAGGGGATGGCGTCTATTTGGTGTGCTTGTGAGTTTGATTCAATGCGTCAACTGAGACAGTATTTCCGCAATGAAAAGGAAGTCGGACGAGAAAATATCTATATCAGTAGTTATTGGAAACAAGGCGTTTCAGAAGACGGCCACAAGGTGATAAAACGACAAGATGCTGACGAAAACCAGTAATCAAAAAGCGAAGCCTTTGTGCTTCGCTTTTTGGTTTGTTCAAAGCTCGTAACTCAAACCGAAGTTAATTTTGTAGTCATCTTTCTCGGGTACGACACCGTCCGAGTCAGCTTTAGTTTGTGAAATATGTTCCCAGATAGCTTTAATACTGAACTCCAAATCCCCAACAAGATCAATGTCAAAACCAAGGTCGTTCTTATGTCGCATTCCACCGGCGTCATCACTCGCCCAGTCAAGATTGTAAGTATGACTAAAGTCGATATCCTTTGTCAGCTCGTATTCAAAGTTGGATTCCAAGGTTAAAACCGTACTGCTGGCACTGTCTTCCTCACCAGCTTCTACCGTCGAAAATTCACTGTACTGCATACCGGGACCAATTGACACATCCCACTCAGCATCTGAATCCGCCACGAAAAAGTAACCTACCTGCATTGAAGCATTCACCTGATAATCCAAGTTCTGAAATTCATCGCTAAGAACGGACAGTTTTACGGGCCTGAAAAACAATCTGTTGTTGAGGTAAATATCGTAAGATCCATTAAACTGGCTCTTCTGTGCCGTCTTCTCATTATTTGACTCTGACACTTCATGGCGAGCACTGAGTTTCGTTCTTGACTCAACCGTATTGCGCTCTGCTTCAACCTCGCCTAACAAAGAGAACTCTTCCGTATTGCCTTTGCTAATATCCAATCCAAGATACAGATCTGCCGTCCAATAATCTGAATCCTTCTCTGCACCACGATAGATAGAAACAACCTGATTAACAGGAAAAGAAAACTCCTGATCGCCCTTTTTCAAATACAGTTTATTATCACAAATTGAGAGGTAACCATCATAGATATCCCCACTAGCGGTTCGAATAGTGAAAAAGCTTGCCGTCTCCAACACCGAAACATCTTCAAGCTCAATTTCTTGATCGCCAAGGTCATCGCTGTCAAACTCAATTTCCTGATCGTAGGAGTTCGATTCCTTCTTTACTGTTCCAGACAGCTCACCTTTTAGCACCTCACCCGATTTTAGCTTTACCCAGTCATCACTTTTATCGATATAAACCGTCTGGCTATTTATCTCTTGCGCATTTTCTTCTGCTGCAAATACGCTAGGTTGGCAAATAACAGTGGCAATAAAAAAAGCCATAATTTTGAGTTTCATCTGCACCTTTTCGTCTAGTAGGAACCCATCTCATTGCGCAATAAGATAATGAGGCAATCGTGTCTCAATGTCAGAAGCGAGACAGGCGATTGTCAATGTTATTGGGCATGATAATTAAGCTGGGTGATATAAGAAAACTCAAGTGCAGTCTATGAATATTTGATCAACCAAACAGAAACGAATCCTTTGGTCCCCCTTGAAAGTGACGCCCTTTTGCTTTTAAATCAAAGGTTATGACTATTACAGCAGCACTACGACCACTAACCCTTCTCTTCATCAGCTCGTTCCTATTGATGAGCAGTCATGGCCTGAGTGGCATCTTACTTCCTGTCTCCCTTTCCGAAAGTAACATCAGTGTTCAATCGATGGGTTTCGTTCTTTCCATGTACTCCGTTGGTTTTCTTTTGGGGGCAATTCTTGGCAAACGTATTCTACGCAACATTGGTTTGGTAAGAACGTTCGCCATGTGTGGCAGCTTAGGAGCCAGCGCCATTCTGATTATGGGGCTTAATTACGAAGTCTGGATATGGGTGATTATGCGTTCCATTATGGGCTTTTGTATCGCCTGCGCGATGACTACTCTTGACACTTGGTTTAACAGCGTGTCAACTGAGTCCAATCGAGGGAAAATCCTTGCCGTTAATCAGGTTGTCATTCTCAGTGCTATCACTTTAGGTCAGTTTGGCCTTGCCATTGCACCACCCAGTGAAACCACCTTGTTTATTTTGTGTGGCGTTTTATTCAGTATCTCGGTAACACCTGTGGTTTTCATTTCTCAATTCGAGCCTCAGATCGAACAATCCGATTCCATCCCACTCAAGTCGATTTACGTTCTCTCTCCCTTGGGGTTTGTTACGTGTTTCACTTGTGGCGTTTTGTATTCCACCATTGCCAACATGTTACCCATATACGCTGATGGCGTGGGTATTACTGGCTTTCAGCTTTCTGTTTTCATGGGAGCGGCTACCGCTGGCGGTATCTTATTACAACTGCCAATGGGCTATTTATCTGATCGATTTGAACGACGCAAAGTCATACTTGGAAGCTGTTTTGTACTTGCTATCGTCAGTTTCCTACTTCCAGTATCCATTGACTGGCAGTGGTCAACAACACAATTGCTTTTGGTTGCGATGACGATGGGGCTTGTCGCCTGTTTGTATCCGCTGAGTATTTCCGAGACCTTTGACCGCGCAATGAAAGCCCAGCTAGTCCCCGTATTATCAGGTTTACTTTGCATTTACGCGATTGGTTCGATTGTCGGCCCCTACACTGTGTCAGTATTAATGGCTCAATTTGAGAATAGTGCCTTGTTCACTTTCCTTATCATGGTGGATTTAGGCCTTATCATCTTTACTATTTATCGCATGTCAGTGCGTGAAGCTCTGCCAGTCGAAGACCAAGAAAGCTTCGTGATGCATACACCGACATCGATTCACAGTGAGCTGGACCCTCGAACTGAGTATCAAGAATATTCTCTGTATGTAGAAGAAGCTTTGGAACAAGTCGAAGAACTGGCGGCATCACACCCTTCAAATGCCATTACCTTTATTCGCAGTTTGGCTAACAAGCAGCCTGAATGGGCAGTGTCGATCGCAGAGCGTGCTGCGCAAATCGAGAGCATCGATACCGTTCTGCTTTTCAGAGCGATGACGCTAACCAACCCTGAGCTCTCTGTGGACATAGCGAAACGTCTGGCTGAGTCTGACGATAATCAGATAGAAGCACTCGTAGAGTGGCTGGTTGAAAAAGAGCCGGAAAATGCAATGTCTATATTAGCTGCGATTACCGAATCCATGGACGATACACCAACCAAAGTGATTGAAACACTGGCTGAACACGATCCAGATATGCTTGTTGAAGTCAGCCAGGAGTTAGTGGCAAATATGGTAGAGAACAACAGCAACTTGAGACCCGCCGACCGTGAAGACAGTAATCTCACGGAATCGGTTGAAGAGTGGGTCAACGCCATTTCAGAAACGGCTCCTGAACAAGCCGAAGAGATCGCAGAAATGGTTGAGCAGTCGATTCAGGATGCTGACTTAGAACCTAGTACTCCCACCTAATTTATCGGCCAGAAAATCAATCAACAGACGTACTTTGGGTGACAGGTTTCGGTTTTGAGGATATAAAGCCCAAATCCCTTCTCTGTCACCCCGATAGTCAGACAATACTTCTACTATTTCCCCAGAATCTAGCCCTTCCTTGACGTAATAATCGGGGAGCTGAACTAAACCTAAGCCGCGCTTTGCCGCATCCAATAATGCCGCCCCAGAATTGCAGTGAATACGACCTGAGACACGCAGTGACTTTTCTCGTTTATTTTCTTTGAAGCGCCAATAATCAATAGATCCAACTAAGCAGTGGTGATTATCCAGCTCAGATAGCGTATGTGGCTCTCCATAGCAGGCTAAATAGTCTTGGCTACCGCACACATAAAGCTGACGGCTAGATAACCGCTTGGCCACTAAGCTAGAATCCTCGAGGCGACCTAATCGAATCGCGACATCGACACCCATTTCAATGAGTTCAATCCTTTGATTCGTCAGGTTAAGATCTAAATCAACCAAAGGGTAAGACTCAAGAAAGTCGAGTAAAAGTGGGGCTAAATGTGTTTCACCATAGGTCACCGGAGCTGTGATTTTGAGTAACCCTTTGGGGGTTGACTGCATTTGAGTCACAGCCAATTCTGCCAACTCTAGCCCTTCAACTAAGTGTTTACACTGCTGGTAGTAAACTTGCCCTGCTTCAGTGGCAGAGACTTTTCTCGTTGTCCGGTTAAGTAACTTGACTGCTAACCTTTCTTCCAAGGCAGCAACCCGCCTACTGATCTGAGCCACAGAGGTATCCAGCTTCTTAGCTGCTGCCGTAAAGGACTGCATTTCTGCAACTGCAACAAACTCACTCACCCCCTCCCAATTAGCCATTACGCACTCCTGTTAACCCTAAAATAACACCCTACCATTATTACAATAATGTAAAAATCATTTTCAGTTTAAAGGGATTATCTTTACATAGGAAATACCTAGAATGGTGACCAACAAAGTAGAACAGCGAGAAACACCTTCCTCGTCTACGCTTAGAACGTCAAAAAACAATTACATAGAAAGGAAAATCCAATGGCATTAGATATCAAACCAGGTCAAGAGTTTATCAAGTCAAAAGCCGCTGTGGCTTGGGCTGCTGGCGAGCCTCTGAAAATGGAAGAAGTTGATGTACAACTGCCTAAGAAAGGCGAGGTACTGGTTCGCATCGTGGCGACAGGGGTTTGTCATACGGACGCTTTTACTCTTTCTGGTGAAGACCCTGAAGGTATCTTCCCAGCTATTCTTGGTCATGAAGGTGGCGGCATCGTCGAGATGGTTGGCGAAGGTGTCACAAGCGTAGAAGTTGGTGACCATGTTATTCCACTATACACAGCGGAATGTGGCGAATGTAAATTCTGTACTTCAGGCAAAACCAACCTATGTCAGGCAGTCCGTGAAACTCAAGGTAAAGGTCTGATGCCAGATGGTACCAGCCGATTCTCCATCAACGGGGAAACTATTTTTCACTATATGGGGTGTTCAACTTTCTCTGAGTATACGGTTTTGCCGGAAATTTCACTGGCGAAAGTCAACAAACAAGCGCCTCTTAAGGAAGTGTGTCTCCTTGGTTGTGGGGTCACGACCGGGATGGGCGCAGTACTGAACACAGCAAAAGTCGAAAAAGGGGATACCGTCGCAATCTTTGGCTTAGGTGGGATTGGACTTTCCGCAATTATTGGTGCTCGTATGGCAGGTGCAAGCCGCATCATCGGCATTGATATCAACGAAAGTAAGTTTGAACTGGCACAACAGCTAGGCGCAACGGATGTACTCAACCCGCAAAATCTCGATAAGCCCATTCAGGATGTGATCATCGAGATGACCGATGGTGGCGTCGACTACTCATTCGAGTGTATCGGTAACGTTAATGTCATGCGTCAAGCATTGGAGTGTTGCCACAAAGGCTGGGGGGAATCGGTCATCATTGGCGTGGCCGGAGCCGGTCAGGAAATTTCT
The DNA here is from genome assembly GCF_022398095.1 of Vibrio sp. Isolate23. Classification (NCBI taxonomy): domain Bacteria; kingdom Pseudomonadati; phylum Pseudomonadota; class Gammaproteobacteria; order Vibrionales; family Vibrionaceae; genus Vibrio; species Vibrio sp. Isolate23. The sequence continues at coordinate 1,270,364 of NZ_JAKEUV010000001.1, read as the reverse complement.
ACACGTCCGTTCCAACTGGTCACTGGTCGAGTATGGCGTGGCAGTGCTTTTGGTGGCGTTAAAGGCCGTTCTGAACTCCCAGAAATTGTTGAACGCTACATGGCAGGAGAGTTTGGGCTTCAGGAGTTCATCACTCACACTATGGGCCTTGACTCCGTCAACGAAGCGTTTGATTTAATGCATGAAGGTAAGAGTATCCGTACTGTGATACATATGGATCAATAATGCCCGTTTAACCCGTCAATAAGCCGCTGCATCTTATCGTGTGACGGCTTTATCTGAGAGACTAACAATGAGTTTATCCAACATAAGCCAAAACAAAGTCGCAGGTGGCTGGCACAAGCAATACATCCATGATTCCATAGTCCTAAACTGCACTATGCGTTTCGCCATTTTTTTGCCGCCTAACGCAAGCAAAACCTCCCCTGTTCCTGTTTTATACTGGCTTTCAGGCCTCACTTGCACCGACGAAAACTTCATGCAGAAAGCTGGGGCCTTCAAAAAAGCCGCTGAACTAGGAATTGCCATCGTCGCTCCCGACACCAGCCCACGTGGTGAAGGCATCTCGGATGACGAAGGTTACGATTTAGGTAAAGGTGCAGGTTTCTACCTTAACGCGACTCAGGCACCTTGGTCTGAACACTATCATATGTATGATTACGTCGCACAAGAGCTGCCTGACCTTATCGAATCAAGCTTCCCCGTTTCAGGCGTGAAAGCGATCTCTGGTCATAGTATGGGAGGGCATGGTGCCCTAACGATTGGTTTGAAAAATGCTTCTCACTTCAGTTCCATCTCCGCTTTTAGTCCAATAAGTAACCCAATGCAATGTCCATGGGGTCAAAAGGCTTTTAGCGCTTATCTGGGGAACGACGTTGAAAGCTGGAAGGATTACGACGCTAGCGAGCTTCTCAGGCGAGCACCGTCTCCGATACCCATTCTGGTCGACCAAGGCGATGCCGATAACTTTCTTATCGAACAGCTAAAGCCTGAAGCTCTGATCGCCGCGGCAGAAATCCACGGTTCAGATTTAGAACTGCGCATGCAAACGGGCTATGATCACAGCTATTACTTTATTTCGAGTTTTATTGATGAACACTTAATGTTCCACGCGAAACACATGTTCAAATAAACATACAAAGCCAAATAAAAATCCCCTCAGTCACCCAGACTAAGGGGATTTTCCATTTGTTCTGTGGTATCACAGAATTATCATGGACTAAACATGCTCTGGCCCACACGCCTGCCCCATGAGTGAAGCTAAACTCCTAATTTCCCACCATCGTAACGTGAAATCACAACGGTACTTGAACGAGGGCGCCAAGCTCGCCCGTCATCAGGAGTTTCCGCCGATGCATTCAATGCATCATGTGGCCAGTTCGATGGATGCTGAACGTTAGTAAACATATGACGAAAATCCGGTGTGAAAGTAATACCTGTCGATTCCGCCCCTTTTGGTGCCACTGCAAAGCGTTTGAGGTGTTCTTGGTTACCTACATTGACGACAGGCACACCATTAGCAGAATGAGAAAGAGCATCAGGTGCCACAGCTAAGATCTGATTATCGACATCAATTTTCTCTTTGGCACCAGAGTCGGTTTGAAGCCATAAAATCCCGCGCTGATCGAAGCTAATTCCATCAACGGAGGAGAACTCATTCTCATCGGTTAGGCCGGACAAGTTAACACTCGATGCATCAGCTTCAGCTGAAGAACCAAAAGCAAAGATTTCCCACTCAAACTCTGTCGCAACTTCACCTTCTTTCCAACGAATAATATGACCATATTCGTTATTCGGACGAGGGTTAGCAGCATCCACATCTCCATCGTGGCGATCAGTGTTGTTTGTCAACGCGAGATAAACCAGCCCCGTTTTGTAATCCACTGCAGTCCATTCTGGACGATCCATTGGCGTAGCTCCCACCGCATCTGCTGCGCCAATCGTATTGCGAATAATAGCTGCTTGGCTGCCAATGGTATCTCCAAGGCGGTTACCATCAAGGTCGATAGCGTTTTCAGTCAACGGTAGCCACTCACCTTTGCCCTGCTCATCAAAACGTGCAACATACAATGTGCCATGATCCATATATTTGGCACCAATCGCCATACGATCTGCGCCAGCGGATAAGTTTTCACTCGCGTCACTCTCATCCCATAATGCATCCGATACAAACTTATAAACGTACTCATATCGGCCATCATGCCCACTATAGAAGACGACAGGTTTACCCGGTTCAAGCACACCATAGGTACAATCTTCATGGCGGAATCGGCCTAGAGAGGAACGCTTAGCTGGCTTAGCGTTTGGAGAATAGGGATCAATTTCAACAATATAACCAAAGCCGTTATCGTAGTTACGAAAATCCTCTTCAGGGCTCGCTCCTAAGACTGAAATATCCCAGCGCTTAAATTCACCTGTAAAATTCTCATCTTGCTGCGGTGGGGAATCCCAGTCTCCGTAAGCTTTGTCGCTTGTCGTGCCATAGCGTTTTTGAACATCGTCTGGCTCAGAGGTAATTTTAAAATGACTAGGCCAGTTTTCTTCACAAGTCAAATAAGTGCCCCATGGAGTAAAACCATTACCACAATTATTGTAAGTCCCATGAGTTACGTTCGACTTATTGTTTTCAACAGTGAATTTGGTCGTCAGTAAGTCACCCTCAGTAATCGCGCCAGTGACATCCATTTCGGTGGATAAATGAATTCGACGATTGTAAGGGCTATCAATCACTACCTGCCAAACACTTTGCTCCAGCTTAATATGCACCACGGATACGCCATGAGCGTAATATTCTTTACGGACATAATTTGGAAGCCGACGATCCAAATAATCCCTATCGTTAGATTCAAAATCATCTTCATGTAAAGTATTTTGGTTTATAAACTCATGGTTCATACACAAAATACCCTGAGTATCATCCAGTGGGAAATAATGCATACCATCATGCATTTGCCCAACAGAATGCAACTGGTCTATATCGCTATTTGTTCCATCTTGTTTAAATGGTTGAATAAAATCATTATGAGAAGAAACCGAGAATAATCGAGTCCCCCAAGGAGCTAATACCTGCGCAAAATACCCTTCAGGCACAGTAAAGGCATCTTTCGATTTTGCACTCACTGACTCAAAGCCCAATGAGTTGACTCGCTCAGATACCTCCACTGTAGTTTCATCAGTATCACAATCAGTCAGGCCAAAAGAACTCATAGCGCCAAAAGCAGCGACACCTCCTGTACCTTTTAACATAGTACGTCTTGATAATGCTTTCGACATCACTTCAGAAAGCGGCGTCTGTTTACTTTTATTGAATATTTTATCTGTAGTTGTACAACGACTCATAATACTGCCTTTATTTCCATCAAAAATAGAGCAAGCTCTCTATAGATAATTATTAATAAACATGAATTGTTAAAATTTCGTTTAATTAAAAAGACAAAACAATAAAAATTTCAATTTAAAATAAATACAACAAATAAAAGCTAGAACACTAATAACTGTATATAATTAGTAAAGACAAATATCATCATATTATTAATAAATAATATGGAGAGGTGCTTCCTATATATTGTCACACGAATTAATATTTATAAAATCACACCGAATTAATCATTATTCTCTTAGAGTTAACCACGGACGTAATCAAGAGTACCTCTTGCCTTTCATAACATTTCTTATCTCATGGAGAACATTGCTACGAACCTTCACATGACGAAGCTGGAAATCACGCCTCAAACAGGTAGAATCCTGCCTTCAGTTTTTCGTCGCAACGGCAAGTTAAAATGCATCAACCTGAACATTTGTTTACTCTTTTCAAAGCACCCATTGATGGTTACAGCTTACCTGACAAGTTCACCTTTCCCTTTTTCTATCAACCACATCCACTATGTGAGCTTGCGGCTCAGGAACTGCAAGAGCACTTAGTTACGCAAACGGATTGGCAGCATAATTTCGGTGTCGATGGAAACTCAAAGGGCACTGGCAAAATGTTCGGTGTGCTGCTTGTTCAGTCACCAGATGGCAAGATTGGTTACCTTTCAGCCTTTTCAGGAAAAATAGCCGACCAAAACTTGCTACCCAGCTTTGTCCCACCCGTTTTCGATATGCTGACAGAAGAAAGCTTCTTTCGGGCGGAAACCGCTGAAATCATGGCGGCGAATCAAAAGTTCAATCAACTAAAAAGCAACCCTCGTATTGCCGATCTGACCGAACAGATAAACTTGCTAACTTCTGAGTATCAGCAGCAGGAGCAATTACAGCGCGACGCAATGATTACAGGCCGAGCTGAGCGCAAAGCACAACGCAAACTGGCTGAATCCTCACTAGTCGGAGAAGCGCTGCAAAATAGGCTTGATGAATTGGCAAAGCAAAGCGTTGCTGAAAAAAACGTGCTTAAATATCTCAAGCTGGAGTGGGATGAAAAAATCGCCGTCTTACAACACGAGCTAGATGAGTTAAATACCAGCTTGAATGCATTGAAAGAGCAGCGTAAAACACTGTCTAATACGTTGCAAAATAAGCTGTTTGATAACTACCGCTTTCTAAATATCAGAGGGGAAGAGAAGTCCCTCAATGCGATATTCAAACCGACCAGTGCGCCCGTACCACCAGCAGGCGCTGGCGAATGTGCCGCGCCAAAACTGCTGCACTTTGCCTTTAAGCATGGATTTAAGCCGTTGGCATTAGCCGAGTTCTGGTGGGGGGCCTCGCCAAAATCAGAAGTTCGCCAACACGGAAAGTTCTACCCTTCTTGCCATAGTAAGTGCTTCCCTATTTTGGGCCACATGCTGGAAGGAATGACCGTTGATGATAATCCGCTGGAAGAAAACTGGGCAGAAGACAAAGAGCTTGAGATCTTATTTGAAGATGAAGCTATGGTTGTCGTCAATAAACCTTCAGGGCTACTGTCTGTCCCCGGCAAAACCATCAAGGATTCAGCTTACACACGCTTGCAGCAACGCTATCCAGATGTGGAAGGCCCTTTCGTGATTCATCGACTGGATATGGCGACATCAGGGTTACTGGTTTTCGCTCTAACAAAGCGTGCGAACAAGAGCCTGCAGAAGCAATTCATTTCCCGCTCAGTGCAAAAGCGCTACGTCGCGCTACTTGAAGGTAAGGTAAGCCAAACCAGTGGTCAAATAGATTTACCAATGCGAGGCGACCCTGATGATCGCCCCCGACAGCTCGTCTGCTTTGAGCATGGAAAACCTGCCGAAACCTATTGGGAGTTGATTGAAACACGAGATGGCCGCTCCAAGCTGTACCTGTACCCCAAAACCGGTCGAACCCATCAGCTTCGAGTTCACTGTGCTCATCACCTTGGGCTCAACTTACCCATGGTCGGCGATGGTCTCTATGGTCAACGCGCCGAGCGATTACATCTTCATGCACAACGCCTAGAGATAGAACATCCCTACAGTAAGCAACCCATGGTTTTTGAAGTTGAGAGTGAATTTTGAACTCCCAGAACACTGTGAATCGGTGCTCTTTTATTCACTGAACTTCCAGCGCTCGGGTTTATTGTCACAGATAACCTTAAACTTTCTGGTGATATCCTTATCAGCAACTATTCTTTTATTGAATCTATTTGCATGTTTAAGGAAGAAAAAATGCGCAGCTTAGTTAAAACCTTTTTATATCTGACCTTATCTCTACTTTTTATCAACTTTGCTCAAGCTAACACCGTTAAACTCGCTAATGGCGAATGGGCACCCTATCAATCCAAATCGCTTAAAAATGGCGGCTTCATGACTCAAATTGTTAAAGAAGCATTCGAAGCAGAAGGCTACCAGGTGGAATTTACTTACATGCCATGGAAGCGTGGCTTTGAAGAAGCCAAAGCCGGTAATTTTGATGGTTCTCTTATTTGGAGTAAGAATTCAGATAGGGAGCAGTTTTTTCATTATACCGACTCTGTTATTACGTTAAGCACTGGATTATTCCAACAAAAAAGTAAACCTGTAAACTGGAGCAGCAAAGAAGATCTTAAGAACTTCAAAATCGGCGGTGTGACTGGTTACGCCTATGGAGTCGAAGATATGGAAAAAGCTAGGCTAATCAATATACAGCGTATTGCTAGTGCAGAAAACAATTACAAAAAGCTCAGTGCAGGCCGCCTAGATATCGTATTGGAGGATATGGACGTTGGTATGGAAACCATCACCAAACTCAATTTAACCGACAAAATTGAACCTAATGCCAAGACATTATCAGCAAGAGATTACTTCGTGATCATTTCGAAAAAATCTCCTCGCGCTCAAGAGTTAGTCGATGCCTTTAACCGTGGTCTGGCGAAACTCAAAGCAGAAGGCAAGTTAGATGCGTATCGTGAAGCGTCAATCCGAGGTGAGTATAAATAGTGCTTATTGACTACAGCAAGAATCGATAGTTTTTAAAAGAGATGGCTAACACCATCTCTTTTAGTTTTCTTTACCTTTCACTCCAAAATTCAACTGGCACTACCTCCCATTCCTTTGATGTATCAAGCTTAGACAACCACGATAAACCTCAGCACTCCTAACACCCTAACCTCAAATCTCCAAAAACAATCTCAAACCCACTTAATGATTATTAATCATCTAGAAAACAATTTATATGCAACTAGATTTAAACTCATGTTCGACGCGTCATGAACCTCCATCTAATTTTAAACAACCTATTCAAACGAGGAACCAATGAAACCTACACTACGAACTCTCTCCGCTATAGCGCTTATTACTGTAAGCTACAACACTGTTGCGAAAGATCTTTACTTAGTCACTGACTACGATGATAAGCAGTATAATGAGCTTCAAGTTCTCGACCTTGATTCCAAAACAACAACTAAGTTAGCGGATATTAATTACGGTGGTCGTTTGGCAGTGACAGAGAATTCAATCTACGTGACGACAAGCTCTCCAAGTACTCAAGCCTTATCACGTGTCACTTTGGACGGTCAAAAATACCGGATGGTGAACCGAATTCCTATGGCTGGTGATATTCCGGTTGTGGTCGATAAAGAAACGGGACAAGTGTATACCTCTAGTATCACTCAAGACACTGTGGTTGAGGTTTATCCGGACTACACAGATTCACCAGGAGCGCCAATTGAGGGAGAAGATTTCCGGTTTATATTCGGAGATACGATGGAAGAGTGTGGTATTGCCTACTGTGCGAACAACACTGCATTGGCTATCGATAACGCTAACGAACGAATGTATATGGCACTGGGCGTTAACCAAGAAACGGAAGTCATCAGCTTTCCATTAGGTGAACACTCAACTGTAGACAGACGCCAAGAATTATCGGTTGAAGACGGTATCGACCACGACGAGGATTGGCACAAAATCATCGCAATGCATTTTGATCCGAAAGACAAGTTCCTTTACTTTGCTAACGAACATGGCATTTATCGCGCAAACATCAAAGGAGAATCGAGAAAGGTCGAAAAAATCCTTTCAATTGACGAAAGTAACGGATTTGAAGGCGTTGTAGATATGGAAGTCGATTTCGATGCAGGAAAGCTTTACTGGGTACAAATCGGAAAGCAAGAAATCTACTCTGCTGATCTCTCGGGAGAAAACGTAAAAGTTGAGTACGTCACTCAAGGCGGAACCACATTTGAATTAGCCTTTATGGACTAGTACTTTCACGCAAACCAAAAGGCCTAACATATGTTAGGCCTTTGATTGTTTTAGTTAGTCTCCCCAAACCATGTTGACGAACTCTGGGTGGTCAACATATGGGTTACGGTTACCTTGGAAATTGTACACCGCGTTGTTGCGATCAATTTCCTTCTGGTCAACTGGGTCATTGGCATGCCAGCGTATTAACATAGCCAAAACCCAAGGTTCAAATACTGTTGTATTGCTACCGTTGAGCACAGCGTTAGAGTTATCGCTGTTCCCTTCCCAATTAGCGATCTCGTTTTCGTAGCGTGTCGCCATGTAGAAATACGCACGGGCCAAATCACCTTTGAACTCATCAATAGGTTCAAACACAGTACCAGAGTACCCTAGGCTAGAAGCTGCAGAGCCGACTTTTGAGCCGTTAGAAGACGTGTACGTCGCGCTACCCACTTCACCGAATGGCCAGTTGCTGCGTTTCGCATTCACGTAGCCATCTGTCGCATACAAGTGGTGACCATCCGAGTTCATTGGTTCCACTTTTCCACCAAACCAACTCTTAGGGAAAGAGTGTTCGCGGTTGTAACAGTCACCTTCTTTACTGTACTGACCGCATTGGTCTGTCACTTTAGTAAAGTTAATCGAATCACTGCCAGATACCTTCTCTGAGTAGATATCGAGAATCGTCCCGTCCTTCTCATAGTAGTTGTCGATATCAGCGGTTTTGACCAAATCCCAAACGGCAGAGTAACCTTGCGAGTTGTGGTTATTGATGATGTTATACAGCGCTGTCTTCAGCGTATAGCCTGTCTTACCTTCAGCTGATTTGTAGTAGTCACCGAGCACTGGTGGTTCTGGATCAGGGTCGCTACCACCAAGCGTAAAGGAGTGCTGGGAAGAATTAGTAAAGTCGCCACCAGACGCAAGAGTTTGACCGTTAGAGGTTAGCGTGTAAGACCCATTTCCAGAGCTGCAGCAGATGCCATCGCCATAGGAATCAACGATTTCAAACACATACGAGCCTGATTCAACACACATCGCCTTTTCATAGCTGGTGTTATTACCATAGTCAGAGCCAGAGTATAGAGTCTGATTGCTGCTGTTTTTCAGTGTCCAGCTTGTTTCAGAGCCATAACTGTCTGTCGTCAGGTTGAGCGTGACTTCATGATTGCTACAAGTTGTCGGAGGCGGTGTTACAGCACCATCAGATGGCTGGAAGTTATCTATGTAGACGACTTCAGAACCATCAAATCCAGACTCATCATAGAAGCGCAACCCAACGTTAATGCTCTTGGTACTGCTGGCCGTGTACGAATAAGCAATATCCTGCCATTGACCGGTTTGGCTAGGTACGCTGTAATTTTGGTATCCATCCACATACAGGCGTGCTTTAACATTGCCTTCAGTGTGATAAACAGACACAGAAAAGTTATACGTCTGCCCTGATACCACATTTACAGACTGCTGAAAGTCCGTGTTGCTTTGCGTTCCGGTATTGACCGTCACTTTTGCTGCATTGCTACCACTTTTTACAATGCTGGTTTCCTGTGACACCGAAATGCCACTGTCGATTGTGTTCCACCCAGTTGGAGAGGAACTGCTCCATTGTTCGAAATCACCATTGGTCATTTCAGCCAGAGCAAGCGTAGGGGTAAGAAATAGAGACGCCAGTAAGACGCTTTTATTCAACGGAGAACTCATCTTGTTTCCTTTTTATTTTATAAGTCCGAAATATAGATTAGATTTTATCCATTGAATTACTAAAACCTGTGTCGCAATTTTAAGCAATAGCACTAATAACAATTCAAGAAAGTTTAATATAAACCCCACTTTCAACAAATTTAATAACAAAGAGCAACGAGAGGTTAATTCCAATTTAATAAGGATGCTGCTCTCTAAATAAATGCCAAGCACAACGAGTCAATTAGCTCGATAACATAGCGCTCATTATTGTTCATTCCTCAGACAAGGTTTCTTTCATAATTAACGCCATATTGCTCTGAATAAGTAACACAAGGTGTCAGTGGTTAGCTGAGTTTTGACCTAATGATCCTCACCAATGGCTTAATTACGTCTTTGTCGCTCCAATACCGTGCATGGCTGAATAAATTCCAAGACGCCATCAAACCACCTGAATTTATCGGGTGATCTTTAACAATCAAGTCATAAGTGTTACCTAATTGCCTCAAAGGCCAGCCAAGTACATCATCAGGATCATAATAATTATCCCAACGGAATGAGGTTGCCGGCTTTGCAAAACATACTCTATTCTGCAGTCCTGCATTAAACAGAGGAATATTACAACCCGTGGTAATGAGGTTTTCACAAGTTTCTAACTTCATGAAGGATTTCTTGTGGTCATCATCATTATAGTTCTCGAACTTATTAAGATCGTGTTGAGCATCCCATATATAGTTCGAAATCACCTGACAACCTAAAGACTGAGCAATGATGATCACCGGTCTACTCGCCTTGTTCCCTATATCTATATACGCATGTTCAAGTGTATTAAAAATAGCCTCCTGAACTGCAAGATATTTTTCGTTTTGCCTGCTTGCACTGTGCTCAAGTGATCCAGCATCTCCGAATCCATATAGAAAGAACTGTCTTAATCGAATGGCATCGAGCTCATTGCTCGGTTCTGAGATCATCGCTTGCCAAAGTTCATCTTCTGGCTGTTGTAAAATAGGTGCATACTGAACGTTTTGAAATGATACCTTAGCCCACTCTGAACCTAACTCTTCCTTCAAACGTTCCTCAAGCACATCATAGTAATCAGGCTTTATTTTCCCCATGCCGTGAAGTGTGATTAAAGCCACTTCTTTCATTCTGTTTTCCTTCATAAAGAGTCATTAACTGCAGAGGATCAACTCATTAGATAGTCGTTTCTACCGAATATAGTGACCGGCTAACACACTCTATTCGTCATCAATTACTTTCGAAGATCGGTATCCCAAAACCCAAGATCTGGCTGTTCAAGCTCAACAGGCTGATAGCCTACGATTTTGTCTAGGCGCTTATGTGCTTCATCAAACTTTCGAGCTAACTCGTACAATTTGGCGAGTGACTTAGCGTTATTCCAAATCTGATAATACGTTTCGATTTGTTGTTCCGCATAATCGTTGCAGCTATATTTGTAGAAACCTTTGTGCTCTGAAGTAACATCAGCCCACTCATCACTCTCTAGACATAATTGGAAATCAACAGGCAGTACATCATTGACGGTTCTCCCTACTTTAATGTTGTGAGTATTTAGACAAGCAGCAACAAAGTTAGAACAAACAAACGACTCATCGGCTTTTTTACCAGAGAAAATCGTCAATAAATCATATCTTTTTCCTAAGTGATAAAGTGCATCCATGGCATATTCTGCTCCAACCACTGAATCTTTTGCAGTTGCAGCTAATGTCTTGTTCCGTATTACCATCCAGTCTTCACCAAATTCTTCTAAGATGGATTCGAATGTCACGATGTGGACGCCTTGATTAGGCATCGCATGAACCACGATATTTGGCCCTAAACATAGTGCAACATGGCTATAAGCCGCTTCGTTTTTTCTACGTTTAGTCTGAAAAATTTTATTAGGCTTTGATAGCTTACCTACCCCATTTAAAAGCAGCACATCCCCAAAAATGATATCCATCGAATTCCTCTAATTTATAGTAATAGGTACAGATATGTTTGTAACCCCATGAAAAGCATGACTATAACAGACATAAATGAGTGTGCACCTTTCCAAATTCAACCTATCAGAAAAAGCATTAAGTTGCATATTGAAGTGTGAAATAGAGCAGATTTAAATAAGACTAGGAGAGTTTGTCAAAGAGTACGACAACGGCTAGAACAGCACCATTTGCATTGGTAGTAGGCTGTTGGAAAGAGTATCGAGTTATATTTAATCTTGGCCGTGTATTATGCTCCACAGACTATGGCCCTTTAAAAGTATCGGTTGAAGTAAATCCCTACCAGCTTGTCGTAGCTTTTCTCGAAGCGTACACGAATGTCTGATTTATTACTGATGCTAAAGCGTGTGTCACCATACAAGGCAAAGTCCCAGCCATTACCATTCAAACCCAGAGAAGGGACCACTCTCAGGTGTGTTTTCCAGCTATCGGACCAGCGATAAAGCACGCCTGCTGGAAGCTGAAGTTCTGAGTCATCGAAGTCAACGAAATCGACCTGTCCACCGAACATAGTGTAGGCTGAAAGGCGATTAAACCGACGTTCAGCCAAGCCTAAATAGCCTTTAAAATACGGGCGGTAGCATTCATCATCATGGCACTCACTCTGCTCAAGTGAAAGAGCCAATTGCCATGCTAAGCGATCATTTTCAAACAAATTCACATCATTGGTATTGAGTGAAGCAACATTGAGGAAATCCAGTTTTTTAAGGCGCACCTTATCATCGGTTATATGAAGCTCAGTATCCAAAACAGTAAGAGCTGAATCTTTTAATCGAGCAACATCGATTGACAGAAAATCATAATAAGCAGCAAAACCCCGTAAGCTGAGATATCCACCATAGTTGTCGCTATAGCCTGTCCCTAGACCAAGATTAATAGGTAACTGAGCTAAATGGGGCGGTTTGGCTTTACTCTCCGGCCAATCGACACTAAAGCTGTCTAACTGTAGCCTTGTCAGGAGCAACTGACGCTTTTGCTCCTTGTAGTTGCGCTCAGACTCATCCTCTGTGACCAATAACAGTTCTGTGTACTCAGTTAAAACATCTAGGACTTTAGCTTTTTCATAATCAGAAAAATCATCGGACTGCATAAAGGGGGTCAGCTCTGAAAGATCTTTAGCGATCGTAATTGTTTGCTGCTTTTCTTTATCACTAAGGGCAAGGTACTTATTTTGAATACGGCTGTACTTAGACTGACGCTGGCTAACCGCTTTGACCAAAGGTTGCCCATGATGCATAACATTTGGAAGAGCATGGAATATATCAATGGGCATATCCCATGGCTGAGATCCTGTATTGAGAGGCTGTTCCAGTACGATATTCAAAATATCTTTAAACGCAGTGGAGCAGTTGTCGCTCAGGAAGTAATAGCTGAAATCAACCTCCTGCAGCTCAAACAGGTGCGCCTGTACCAGCGCAACTTCTTGCCTGGTTAGGCTAAGTTCATATTCCCATAACTCCCGCTGCTCATTCTCAGCATAGCTTGCAGTATGAAGATAGTATGTGGCTGTCGTGTAACTAGCACTGTAGCCACCGAATATACCATACAACACATACTTAACCGGATTGTCATCAGGGTGGGCATCCGCCCCAAAGTTAATACCGGTATCCAGCAGTTCAATATCTTTTTTACTGTCACCCTGCCGGTTGAATTTCATCATCAGGTGACCAAAAAATGAGGCCGGATTTCCAAGATAGCCCGTGACATAAACCACACTGACCGACTCAGTTTTACTATGTTGAATCCATTGCTGATAATCGTCACAATCTTGCAAAGACAGTCCAAAATCAGAGCCGAAGTTGTCTTTAAACCAGATATAGCGCGCAGGGTAGCGGCAATGAACCATATCCGATGTTCTGGTAAACGCGTTCACAGTAGCGGTCAGTTCAACTTCCGCATCAAAACGACCATTTTCGGAAAGGAAGAAATCAGGGCTGGAAATGGTACTGCTGCCATTTTTAAAATGCAGCAGTTTGGTCCACTGATTCATCTGTGTTTCACTAAGTGAAACAGAGCCAGAGGCTGGCCAAGGATACATCGCCCCTGCAAAGAACAACAGACACAAAACGTGTGATACGCCATAACGCACCACCCGTTTGTTAATGTGGTTTAAGATGCCGAGCACTGTTGTGAAGCATGTTTTGCCACTATACGGTAATAACTATCAGCCTTTTCGTGATGGGGCATTTCAGCATAGTTATCCTTGGCCAATACTTTTGCGAAATCACTCCGTACGCCTTGACGTACCAGTTGTTGCTCTGTTTGTCTGCACCCAAGAATGTTCAACATCGCCATCATATGTTCACCTTCCCCCTGTACCGTTTCTCGTTCCAGTTCTGGGTAGGTTCTGTCGATAAATTGAGCGGCAGCATAAAATGGCCCCGAACAAGAGGCTGGGGTGGAATAGTAAGAGATCGATGCCGTAGTACCTAAGTCCCATGTCACGTTAGTAGTGACAGCCAACCAGCCATTTGCATAGCCATTGGCAATCCAGTGCCCCAAGCCACACCCCTTATAGATGCCATCTAGGGAAGCATTGGCGTGTGGCAGGTAAGCAACAGAGCTTAGCAGCAAACCCAATGAAATAAATATCCTTTTCATACTACCTCCTATATTTACCCAGCCGTTTAAATATAGACAAGCAATATTAATATTACTTATTTTTATTGCTCAATTGGTTTTATTACTTTGCAAGGGTTTCCTGCCGCAACGACGTTAGGTGGAATATCTTTCGTCACCACACTGCCTGCACCGATCACACTGTTCTCACCAATGGATACGCCCGGACAGACGATAACACCGCCACCCAGCCATACATTGTCGCCAATGGTAATAGGCGTGCCAAACTCCACCCCCTCTTCCACTCGACCTTTAACATCTAATGGGTGACCAGCGGTATAGATTTGTACATTCGGTGCAAACAATACGTTGTCACCGATACGAACTTCTGCAACGTCTAGCACAACACAGTTAAAGTTGGCGTAGAAGTTTTTACCCAACTTAATATTGGAGCCATAATCACAGCGAAATGGTGGTTCTAAAAAGGCACCTTCAGAGCCAGGAATTAGGGTGTCTATTGCGTCTCGCCATTCAGCCGTATCAGGAATGCTATTATTGAGCTTTTGCAACACTTTGCGACATTCAATACGCTCACCATAAAGTTGCTTGTCCCATGCATCATAGGGCTCACCAGCGAGCATTTTTTCTTTTTCACTTCTCATTACGTATTTACCTTTAACCACAGCACATCGTAGGCTGATAAAACAATCTCATCGCCGAGGAAATACTTGCCAGAAAGCAGATCCTTCGTCTGTCGAGTGCCCAAAATATCGCATATTGATGCAGGGATTGTTTGCTCCATTTCACCAAAATTACACAGAGCGAGAAGTTGCTCACCCTTTGCGTTAGTACGGCAGTAAGCAAAAAGTTGCGAACGATAAGTTTCTAGAATTTCTGTTTTGGCATTCCCTAACTCTGGGTGATTTTGGCGTAAAGCTATCATCTGTTTTAGTTCTTGATTAATACAGTGTTGATAACTCCCTTTTTGCTCAGCATGTTCAATCGCTTGTGAATCACCTGTCTGATTTGAACAACACAGCAGGCACTGCAACCAGCAAACATGTGTTGAAACACTGAATCAAGGTGTGTGCATTTGGCCAGCTTTTACCTTGGGTCCATTTCTCTTTCCACATAAACTCCAATGTATCCATGTACCCGCTTCCTTCACTTCAAAAAACATAAATCATAAACATTTGAATTATAGATAAATTTACAAAAATCATTCATTAAACCACCCAATAAAAAATCTATTTAGCGTCGTTACTTTTGGTTATTACTAATTAAGTAAAACGTTAACACTCTGCACCTATTCTCAGGTTCATCTTTTACTGAGGATACAAGGCTATGCAATTACCTACCCCTTTGACTTCACTGTTCAATAAACGATCTTTGGTTGCCCTATCACTCATGGGTGTCCTTGTTGGCTGTGATGAAGACGTTATTGTTGAACAAGAAACTCGTGATCTCGACATTCCCCCACGAGCAACCAACTTCAATCTGACGATTGGTATGGATTTCGATAACCCACCCACCGGCTCGAAAGTAGACCCTCAAAATGTGGGGAAAAAATACCCTGTTAATATTGAGGAACTAGGATCTCTACCAAGTGTCACTTCCTTCGATGGTTCATTGGCTAAGTCATTTACAGAGCTCAACAGCCTTCGCTTTTCCGATTTGAGAGCATCAGAACATAGAACCGTCAGCTTTTGGTTCAAACTCGAAGAAGACCAGCCGGAACAAGAAGTCTTATCTCTAATGAACGGTTCTCATGGCGAAGCAAGAAGTCGAGAGCCGGTTTTGTTACTGAATACTCAAAACGACACATTAGAGTTATGGCGCAAATACGAAGGCACGCAAATTCCAGATATCCAACTCCCCACCCAACTTCTTTCCGGCGTTAAAGTGCCTCGTGGGGAGTGGGTTCATATCACGATGGCGAGTAATCAAAACTCAACCCACCTTTACCTCAATGGGAACCGCGTCGCAACAGGTGCACCAATTTCACTCGCATCGATGCATCTCGCTTTCGGAGCGAGCCCGGGCTATGACAGTCACTTGGAAGACATACCTTCTGCTAATATGGCGATGGATAACATCCGCGTGTATTCGCAAAGTATGGGGGCACGATATATCAACGCACTCTATCACTATGATTTAGGCGAAAGACACACATTACCGACTAACAACCCCGTTCCGTCAACGGGAACGACTGGAGTAAACACGACAGATACTCGCCTGCAGTGGTCACATCCTGACGAGTTTAAAGCCGAGCAAGACATGACCTATACTGTGTTGATTTCTGATCGTTCAGACTTCTCAAATGTGCTTTATCAAAAGACAACAACTGACAAAGAAATCCAGACGAGTGGTTTGTTACCAGATACCCAGTACTTCTGGCGTGTTGACGTTGAGTCTTCTTCCAGCACAATCACCGGAGACATCTGGCAATTCACCACGGAAGCTGCGCATCAGAATCCAGATGAGCTCACAACTATGGCATACAACATATGGCATGCCGGCTCTGCGCCAGATCCTCTGCGTAGCCAAGAATATGTTTATGAGCAAATCATCCACTCAGGTGCCGATGTTATTTTTATGCAAGAAGCCTATGGCTATCAGGAGGCACTGGCTAACCGTCTAGGCTTTGAATATCGAACATCCGCTTCAGATGGTAATCTGGCCATTTTCAGTCGCTACCCGATAGAGAAAGAGTTAGGCGATTGTACTAGTCACATTTGTGGCGTGCGAATTGATATGGGTAATGGTAAACAAGTAGACACTTATTCTATCTGGCTAACATCAAGTGATGACATCGTCAATTTACTCCCAGATCCTTCATATACAAACGAAGAGCTCATCTCCAAAGACGATGCAGCCAGAGCACAGCCACTCAACAATATTCTGACCCAAATAGAAGCTGACTCTGAACCGACTATTCCTGTCATTATTGGTGGTGACTTTAATACCTTGTCCTATGTCGATACCACTGAAGAAACCAATATCTTTGGTCGCGGTAATATCGACTTGCCGACCTTGAGAGTCGCGGATAGTCACAACTACGTTGACAGTTATCGCCAAATTAACCCAGATGTACTGAATAAGAAATGCATTACTTGGACGCCTTTCTTCAAAGGGAATTCAGGCGCAGGAAGGATCGATTTTATTCTGTATAAGGGAGAGGGCTTGAACGCTAAAGAAAGTTACTGCCTCCTAGATGATGGTCACAGCGAGATGCACCCATCAGATCATGGCGCTGTTGTCACCCAATTTTCTATTGATTAAGGTCCTCTATCCCAAGTGAAAGCTGGCTTCAATGCCAGCTTTCACTTGGACAGATAACCTGAACGTCTTCACTAGTCAGAGACTAATGCGTCCCACCAATCATAGAGGTATAAAGCTAGATAAATGGGTACCAAGGCCCAAAGTAATGGATCATCGTATATGTTTTCCGTAGTACCAATTGCCGTTACAGCTAACATCATCAACTCCGAAATACCGATGAAAAGCAATGCTTTAGTTATATGAGCAAGAAAACGATGCGCTTTCTGCTGGATATTGGTTTTCTGATATGTGGCTTCGAATACCCCCACAATAGCCGCTGCCATCAACAACCCCACTACCGCCAAAATGGAAGCTTGATTGCTTTTATCCATGTCTTGCATTGCTTCAAACGTCATCTCAAACAACATAGGCACAGCAAACATTAAAATTAATGCTTGTTTAACAGCTACTTCGGCCAAAAATATCGGGGATTTCAACACTCTACTCCTTCATACTAAAACGCGTGCTCTTTCCAGCACGGCATGGTGGTTTATTCATCAATACTGTAGACGATTTGACCGTTTAGCATCGTCATCCAAATATCGGTCTGTTTGATTTTCTCCGCAGATAATTTGGTAATATCGCGCGACAAAATGGCAAAATCTGCGGCCTTCCCCACTTCAATTGACCCTGTCACATCATCAATACCTAAGCTCACTGCTGCATTGATGGTATAAGCGTCTAGGGCATCTTCAACACTGGGCAGGCCTGTTTTTCCCATGATAAGGCTATTGCCAATCCCTACAAGCGGGTTGATATCATGCACATTCCAGTCACTGCTTAAGGAGACGTTAGCACCTGTATCGAAAATGGCTTTCAAGTTCATCAATGCACGGGCTCTCTTAGCGCCAAGAAATGCCTCCGCCCACTGATGATCGTGATACGCCACATAATTAGAACCCACTTGGAAATCAGCAGTTACATCCAGCTCAGAAAAACGTTCAATGTCTTTCGAGTTCACCAACTCGACATGGGTCAAGGTGTAATTTTTGTTGCTGCCTTGCTGACGAATGGTTTGAATAGCATTCAGTGATTCTCGAATCGCACCATCACCAATCGCGTGAATGTGAGCACCATAGCCAATCTTATCCAGTGCTTTAAGCCAGTCAGCCATCACCTGGGGTGGAATGTAGTTTATGCCGTAGGGCTCGTCAGGAATATAAGTATCCAGATAAGGATCAAGCGTCTTGGCTGATCCATTAACCAGAATGCCATCACTGTACATTTTAACCTGATCCACCAGTAGAAGCCGAGATTTGTCTGTGGTCAGTACCTTGGATAAAAAAGCGAGTTGCGACTGCATTGAGTCCGTCGGGTAAATCCAAGGCCTCAGGGAAATACGTGCCGTCAGGTCACCCCGCTTTTCGGCTTCCTTCCATACTTCGTACCAGCCACGTTTCCAGTAAAGTCGCCCATCACCTATGGTGGTGATTCCATGTCTTCGGGCCTCATCCAAGCCTGCCATCATACCTTCATAGCTTTGATCAAACTGCTCTTCAAGGCTGTTCCAAGCTATTTCCATCACAATATCACCGGCGTTATCAAGCAGGATGCCATTGAGCTCACCTGTGCCTTCATCTTTCAGGATCTTACCTCCCTGTGGCTCTGGTGAATGCTTATTGATTCCTGCGATGCTCAAGGCGACGGAATTGACCCACATCGAGTGGGATGTTTGCTCCATAATAATCACAGGTTGATCTGGGAAAACCGAATCAATCACCTCTAGTGGTGTACGTTTATTCTCTTCTGCCAGCAAAGCTTCTATAGAAAAACCATAGCCCATGACCCACTCGCCTCGACGAGCATCTTTACGACACACTTTGAGGTAAGAAATTTGCGCTTCAAGGCCTGCATCCATGCCCAGCTCACACTGACCTCCCGCTTCTGAAGCCGCCTCAAACACATGGTTATGGTTGTCGATAAATCCTGGTACAACAAAGCCGCCGTCCAAATCTATGGTGTCAGTCGCTGAGCTCTGTAAACTATTCATGTCTACTTGTGAGCCGACATAGAGAATTTTCCCATTGGCGATAGCAATCGAGTCTGCTGAGGGGTAACCGTAAATACTCGCATTGGTTAACACCCTATCTGCAGAGCTGGCTACGCAAACACGAGCAGTCATAGTTAAACTCGCAACTAGTATCAGAGTGGCAGCACATTTCATTAGTTTGGATTCCTTGTTATTCATCCCTCACGCACCACAGTATAGGGCTAGACTCACTTTACAGCCTAACAAGTCATTGGAATGTGTGAAGAATGGTCATTATCCGATTTAACAAAAGCCGTGCTTTCGTGCCAACTTGTGCTGCAAGAAATACAATCAGATATGCTCATCAAGATTATGCATCTTCCGTCTAGGTCACTACCCTGTGATGAGATACTCTACGGTGGTTGACTTCAATTACATTGCATCATATTCACGGAGGAATGCATGTCAGATTACAGCGCCACCATTCGCTGGCAGCGAGCTGAACATGAAACGTTCAGCGATAACCAATACAGTCGTGGACACCAGTGGCAATTTGACGGCGGCGTGAGTGTCCCTGCTTCGGCTTCCCCTCATGTGGTTCCATTACCTTATGCTATCGAGGAAAACGTTGACCCAGAAGAAGCATTTATTGCCGCTATTTCAAGCTGTCACATGCTGACTTTTCTGGGGATTGCCGCTAAGCGCCGTTACGTCATCGACTCTTATGTTGATGAAGCCATAGGCATTATGGAAGAAGATGACAAAGGTCGAACCTCGGTGACAAAAGTAACCCTCAGACCTAACATCATATTTTCTGGTAGCAAGCAACCTGATTATGCCCAGTTAGAGAAGATGCATCATCTTGCCCACCAACACTGTTTCATCGCCAACTCAGTGAAAACAGAAATCGTAACAGAGATTGTTACTGCCTAAATCTTTAATAGTTCGGGTTAAGAATTAAGGTCGGGAGAGATCCCGTGATTGGCGTAATCATGCTAAACTCGCGCCAAACACAGGATTTCCCTGCTTCACTATTCAAATTCAGAGTGTATAGATGCCATTCTCTAAGCTCGGCTTAAGCCAACCAATTATTCACGCTATCCAACAACTGGGTTACGACAAACCAACGTCGATTCAGACCAAAGCGATTCCTGTGATTTTACGCGGTGACGATCTCATTGCAGCCGCGCAAACAGGTACAGGTAAAACCGCCAGTTTTGTACTGCCCATGCTGGAAAAACTCAGCCAAGGTGAGACTCAACGTAAGAAGCGTATTCGTGGCCTGATTTTGACTCCGACTCGTGAACTGGCCGTTCAGGTGGAAGAGAAGGTTCGTGACTACGGACAACATCTTGCTCTGAAATCATTAGCAATGTACGGTGGTGTAGATGAGCAAAGCCAAAAACAAGCTCTGATTGAAGGCGTTGATATTCTGGTTGCAACACCCGGCCGACTGATTGACATGTACGGTAAACGCGCAGTGCATTTTGAAGAAGTAGAAATGTTGGTGTTAGATGAAGCTGACCGAATGCTTGATATGGGCTTCATTGATGATATCAACAAGATCCTTGATCGCCTGCCGACAGATATTCAGCATCTGCTGTTTTCTGCCACTCTCTCGAATAAAGTTCGCGACCTAGCGAAAACAGCTGTCCATAACCCATATGAAATCTCGATTGCCGCTAACCAAGCATCCAAAGAGAACATAGAGCAATGGTTAATTACAGTTGATAAAGATAAGAAGTCCGAGCTTTTGAGCCACTTGATTAAAGAAAACAACTGGGATCAAGCATTGATCTTTATCGAAACGAAACATGGCGCCGCCAAACTCGCTCAGCAGTTAGAAAAGCGTGGTATTGAAGCTGAAGCCTTTCACAGTGGCCGCAGCCAAGCCGTGCGTTCAAAGCTACTAGAAGACTTTAAGGCTGGAAAAATCCAATACATGATAGCGACTGGAGTGGGCGCACGTGGTATTGATATTGAAGGTCTAACTCGAGTCATTAACTATGACCTGCCCTTCCCAGCGGATGAGTATGTACATCGCATTGGTCGTACTGGCCGTGCAGATGCGAAAGGGGAAGCGATATCTTTTGTTTCCAAAGACAACTTCAAAAATTTGTGCATGATAGAAAGCCGCCTTGGTCACTTGATTGAACGCCGAGAAGTAGAAGGATTTGAGCCTCGTAAACCCGTGCCTATTTCTATTCTAAATTACGTACCTAAGCACAAGCGTCAAGACAAGGATGCCCAATGAACGCACCAACTAAAATTACTTTCTTTGAGTTTCTAACTCCGCTGATTACTTCTGGTAAAAAGACGATTACCATTCGTGACGAATCGGAGTCTCACTATGTGCCA
Source organism: Vibrio sp. Isolate23 (assembly GCF_022398095.1). Lineage (NCBI taxonomy): Bacteria > Pseudomonadati > Pseudomonadota > Gammaproteobacteria > Vibrionales > Vibrionaceae > Vibrio > Vibrio sp. Isolate23. Next base: position 1,248,870 of record NZ_JAKEUV010000001.1, on the reverse strand, counting down.
GGCACTCAGGTTGAAGTGTTCACTTTGGAGAAAGATGAAAAGGTGTGCGAGATAAAAATCCTTGCTGTCGAGCCGCTTGAGTTCAATGACATTAACGAATTTCATGCAGAGCAAGAAGCGATTGAACTGCCCAAGCTTAAACAACTGATTCGTGAGATCTACCCAAGTACAGACGATCTGTTTTTGATCACTTATGAACTGGTGAATGCATAAGCAGTGCAGCACTCGCCCGGCATCACCGGGCGTTATCCGACTCTACCAGCTAAACAAAAAGACCAACTTACTTTACTCTCATATTTTCGAAATAGTCGTAAATGAGTGCTTCGTAGCGTCCGTCTTGCTTCATATTGAATAAGACTTGATCAAAACGCTTCAGTAATTCGCCGTGGTTGCGACCTTTGGAAAAGGCAATATAGCTGGGTGTCGCTTCAATAGGAGGCGATAAGATCTCAATATCATTATCTAAACCTTCACGAACAAGAATACTACGCGCACCGAACTCATTATTTACCCATATATCTGCGCGTTTCGTCCGGACGAGATGAGCGCACTCTTCCGTGCTGTTTCTTTGGAAAATAAGCCGAAAGCCTCCCTTCGCAATCTTTTCATCCATACGTTTGCCATAACTCACGCCATTGACGACACAAAGAGCAATTTTGGATACATCCCCCGCTAAAACTTCTTTAGGTTTGTAGTCACTTCCTTTGAGAGCCATGAGGCTGATATTTTGAACGAAGAGCACATTTTCCGAAAAATCTGCAAATTTTTCCCGCTCGGGATTTTTGAATGCAGTAAAGATACCGTCAGCACGGCCGCGTTTAACCAAAGTCAATGCTCTCGCCCAAGGTAGCACAGTGATGTTCACTGGCGTTTCTAACTGATGAAATACATATCTTACGAGCTCTACAGCAACGCCTGAGACTTGCTGTCCTTGCATTTCTATATAAGGTGGATACTCAAGCGTCACTAAATCAATTGACTTCGCAACACAAGGTTTCAGTGCTGCTAGAGCAAGCATCATTATCCCTAAGCGTAACCCTTTCATCCTGAATCCTTTATATAAATCAATGACTAAATGGAAAAGTTTTATAAAATCACAGAGCAATAACACAATTGCATATAGTCAGAGAGCTTCTACAGTTACTTATTGTTAATAGTAATCTCTCTGTTGAGTATCGTTTGATTTTTTACGTAAAAATCCATCTTTATAGCCGTTAGTATGGGGACCTTATGATTCGATCTTCTCTTAATCGCTTTCAATACTTCCCAGTTGTGGCACTGACCCTTTCTTTACTTGTTGGTGGCTACTATTACGATAAAACACTAGACAATTGGGTCACAAATATTGTCAGTACCTACATGTCAAACATCATTGATGACGTCTCACATCAAATTCAAGAAAAAAACCTTGATCTCTATGATATGAGTCAGCCTGAAATTGATAGCTTCCTTGACACACTTTCACAATCTAGCTTTGAACAACGATTCACCATCATACACAGTTCAGGGGTGGTACTGGGCGACTCCCAATTGAATAACAGAGAGATAGCTCGGCTTGACGATCACAGTCGCCGACAAGAGTTTGTTTCCGCCTTATCTGGTGAAATAGGCATATCCAAACGGTTTAGCCAATCCTTAAACCAAGAATTACTTTATGTGGCTAAAAAGCTTGAACTCCCTGAAGACGGCCATGCTCACGACTCAACATATATTCTTCGTCTCGCGATGCCGATGACTTCAGTCTACGCCATGTCGGCTGATTTGAAGCTTATCGAACACGTCTTAATGGCGTGTTCGGTATTAATTCTTGTTATTTCAACTTGGTTCAGCCATCGTAAATTATTCCGGATGGTTCAAGCGGAAAGGGATCAGCAGGAATATCGTATTCAGAAAAGCACTCAGGAAATTGAACTGCTCCACCAATTAGCCAACATGCTAGCGGCCTGCAATACAGTGAAAGAGGCACAAATTGTGGTGGCAGACATCATTCCCAGAGTATTAGGTAACGTGAATGGCTGTGTCTCCATCATGCGCGACTCTCGCAACCAGTTGGAAGTCAAACTCGACTGGGGAGGCGAATGGCCCGCAAGTAAGCTATACGCCCCTAACGACTGCTGGGCACTGCGAAAAGGGAAATATCATTTATCGAAAGAGAAGCATCATAACCTTTCATGCAACCACATGAACCAAGCCTCGACTTATGGGCTCACTCTTTGTATCCCTCTTACCGCTCATGGGAACACAGTGGGCATGTTTCACTTGTATTTTGATGACCATACTGGAGAGATATCTGAAGACATCAAGCAGCTTTCGTTTACCATCGCAGAGCACCTTGGTTTGGCACTGGCGAACTTAAGCCTACAAGAGAAGCTTCGTTCACAAGCGATGCGGGATCCTTTAACGGGCCTATTCAATCGCCGTTATTTTGAAGAGATCTTTGAGAAAGAGTGGGCAAAAGCCGCACAAGACAACAGCCCTATATCACTTCTGATGTTGGATTTAGATCATTTCAAACGCTTTAACGACAACTTCGGCCATGATGCAGGGGATTACGTATTAAAAGAAGTGGGCAATCTATTGAAACGAGAAATAGGCGACGAACACGTCGCCTGCCGCCTTGGCGGTGAAGAACTGGCGGTGATCTGCCCAAGTAGCTCAGTAGATGAGTCAATGGAGCTCGCCAACCACATTGTCGACTCCGTTAGAGATCTGCATTTAGACATGAAAGGATTATCATTAGGGCAGCTCGGTGTTTCCATTGGGGTGACGACTTTCCCTGAGCTTAACACTTCGACTACTGAGCTCATTAAAGCCGCAGATACCGCTTTGTATCAAGCCAAAAATAATGGCCGAAGCCAGGCCGTACATACTCAGTCAAAATCCTACCTAAAGCAACAAAACAAGGATCCTCATTCAGACAGCCCGGATGTCTTACCACTGAAACTTTAGCCACTTAGCGTGCGAGTCGTTCAACCCACTCTTTGATTAGAGTCAGTTGAACGACTCGCATTTATGCCCAACCCACAACACTAGACGACTGGTCTAATTTAATCTATAGTTCGCTCCATGAACGAAAAAACAAACGACACTCGCCAACATATTCTCAATGTGGGTTACGAATTAGTAGTAAACAAAGGTTTCACAGCAGTGGGTTTATCTGAGTTGCTTAAGACCGCAGATGTACCGAAAGGATCCTTCTATCACTATTTCAAATCCAAAGAGCAATTTGGTGAAGCACTTATTGAAGATTATTTCAGAAGCTACCTAGCTCGCATCAATGCGATTTTTAATGCTGATGAAGGTACTGGCAACCAACGTTTAATGGGGTACTTCTCGCGCTGGTTAGACGTAGAAAATGGTGTCTGTAATGCCAATCGATGCCTTGTGGTCAAGCTCAGTGCCGAAGTTTCTGATCTGTCTGAGCCTATGCGTATCAAGCTAGCGAATGGCGCAGGAGAAGTCATTGCCTCCATCGCGAGCTGCATAGAGTCTGGTATTAAAGATCAATCTATTCAAACTGTGGATGCACATTTGGTTGCGGCTCAGCTTTACCAGCAATGGCTTGGCGCAAGCCTTCTCAACAAGCTGGTTCAGGATCAATCACATCTTGAACGTAGCTTAGAGACCACTCAGTCTCTACTTAGCGCTTAAGTTACCTATTCCCGTTTGGCTAAACCAACGGGAATTTTTTGAAATTACAACTAGACGACTGGTCTAATAATAGGAAACGCAATGACTAACAACGTAAACCGACGCATCGTACTTGCTTCACGCCCTAAAGGAGCACCAACTGCTGAAAACTTCCGTTTAGAAGAAACCCAAAAGCCCGTTCCTGCTCAAGGTGAGCTACTACTACGAAGTGTGTACCTGTCTCTCGACCCATACATGCGTGGGCGTATGAGTGATGCCAAATCCTATGCCGACCCTGTTGCGATTGATGACGTGATGGTCGGTGGCACAGTGTGCCAAGTTGAAGCCTCAAACCATCCTGATTATTCAGTTGGGGAATGGGTACTGGCTTTCGCTGGCTGGCAAGATTACGCGATTTCAGACGGTGAAGGGCTAATTAAAATGGGCATGAACCCAACTCACCCCTCCTATGCGCTCGGCGTGATGGGCATGCCAGGCTTTACCGCATATATGGGCTTACTGGATATTGGCCAGCCTAAATCAGGTGAGACTTTGGTGGTTGCCGCAGCGACAGGTGCTGTCGGTTCGATGGTTGGTCAAATCGGCAAACTGAAAGGTTGCCGTGTGATTGGTGTAGCTGGTGGTGAAGAAAAATGCCGATATGCCAAACAACAATTAGGCTTCGACGAATGTATCGACCACAAGGCAGATGATTTTGCCGAGCAATTAGCCAAAGTCTGTGACCAAGGCATCGACATCTACTTTGAAAACGTCGGTGGTAAAGTCTTCGACGCCGTCATGCCACTACTCAATACCAGTGCTCGAATCCCACTTTGCGGTCTGATTTCTCAATACAATGCGACGGCACTGCCTGAGGGGCCTGACCGAATGTCCCTACTCATGTCACAACTTCTTATCAAGCGTATCAAAATGCAGGGCTTTATCATTTTTGATGACTACGCTCATCGTTATGAAGAGTTCGCCACTGACATGAGCCATTGGCTAGCAGAAGGAAAAATCCACTATCGCGAACATCTAATCGAAGGCTTTGACAAAGCACCACAAGCCTTTATCGGCCTGCTAGAAGGCAAGAACTTTGGCAAGCTGGTGGTAAAAACCAACAACCCACTGTAACCGGAGACCAACATGATTAAATTACATCATCTCAATCAATCACGCTCTAAACGCATTATTTGGCTGTTGGAAGAACTGGGAGTTAACTATGAAGTCGTACCTTATCATCGCGATAGCGTGACTTTTCTCGCCCCGCCAGAGCTAAAGGCTATTCATCCACTTGGTAAATCTCCGGTGATTGAAGAAGACGGGCATGTCATTACAGAGTCTGGAGCCATTACTGAGTACCTGATCGACAAATACGCTGCAGACAGGCTCGCACCGCCTAAAGGCTCAAGTGAACACCTAGATTATTTACAATGGTTGCATTTTGCAGAAAGCTCTGCGGCACTGCCATTACTGTTAAAGACGTTCATCGCGAAGGATGGCGCTCAGATGAATTTCCTGCCTGATTATGCGGAGATCGAGCTGCACAAGGTTATGAGTTACGTTGACCAACGCTTGGAGAATAAGCGTTATCTGGTTGCAGATAAGTTGACTGGAGCCGATATAATGATGTCCTTCATTGTCGATATTCTCACCAAGTTTGGGCTACTGGAACGCTACCCCAATATTATTCGCTACGCTTCTCAGATCAAAACTCACGACAGCTGGAATAAAGCCGAACAGCTAGAAGTTAAATTCGGTTAACTTTTCTATAATGGGCTGCTTGCTCTAGGGCAGCCCTTGTTATTACTCGCTTTCATATTCCTCATTGCCTTACCTGTACATTTCAATATGCACCTGATAGAGAATATCTATCGATAGCATAGCCATAAACAATTTTATAAAAGCTCTCTCACCAACTATCCTGACATCTAAACAACAGTCCAATGATGGGCATTCACTCAGGCGCTTTGACAATGGGGAAACGTCTTTGTCTTTAAGAAAATACCCAATAATTCGATTACTGCTGAAACAACAGCCAAAGCAGTAACTGAGAATAAGCGACACTCAAGGAGCAAACATGGATCATAAAAACGTGAGTACAAACGGTCAATGCCCTGTTATGCATGGCGGTGCAACCTCTTCAGGTTCATCCAACGTAGCTTGGTGGCCAAACGCCCTCAACCTCGACATCTTGCATCAGCATGACCAGAAATCGAATCCAATGGGCCTAGACTTTAACTATCGTGAAGAACTTAAAAAGCTCGACGTTGAAGCACTAAAAGATGATGTTAAAGCACTGATGACTGATAGTCAGGACTGGTGGCCAGCAGATTGGGGTCATTATGGTGGTTTAATGATCCGCATGGCGTGGCACTCTGCAGGCTCTTATCGTACAGGCGATGGTCGCGGTGGTGCTGATACCGGTAACCAACGTTTTGCACCTCTGAACTCTTGGCCTGATAATGCTAACTTAGATAAGGCTCGTCGCTTGCTTTGGCCTATTAAACAGAAATATGGCAATAAAATCAGTTGGGCTGATCTGATGATCCTTGCTGGCAATATGGCTTATGAATCTATGGGTCTTAAAACCTTCGGCTTTGCATTCGGTCGTGAAGACATCTGGCATCCAGAAAAAGACATCTACTGGGGTGCAGAAACAGAATGGCTAGCAGAAAGCGGTGGTGAAAACAGTCGCTATTCAGGTGAGCGTGACTTAGAAAACCCACTTGCCGCCGTCATGATGGGCCTCATCTACGTCAACCCTGAAGGTGTCGATGGTAAACCAGACCCACTGAAAACGGCTCAAGACATGCGTGTCACTTTTGAACGTATGGGAATGAATGACGAAGAAACCGTCGCATTGACCGCTGGCGGCCACACAGTTGGTAAGGCCCACGGTAACGGTGACGCTGCTAAACTCGGCGCTGAACCTGAGCGTGCAGAGCTAGATGAACAAGGTCTTGGTTGGAATAACCACACCTCTCGCGGTATTGGCCGTGACACAGTGACCAGTGGGTTGGAAGGTGCATGGACAACCCATCCAACTCAATGGGATAACGGCTTCTTCCATCTTCTGTTCAGCTATGACTGGTCTTTGCAAAAAAGCCCAGCAGGTGCATGGCAGTGGGAACCTGACAACATCAAAGAAGAAGATAAACCTGTCGATGTCGAAGATTCAAGTATTCGTCACAACCCAATCATGACGGATGCCGATATGGCGCTGAAGATTGATCCTGAATACCGCAAGATCTCAGAGCGCTTCTACAACGATCCTGCTTACTTCTCCGACACCTTCGCTCGTGCGTGGTTTAAGCTGACTCACCGCGATATGGGGCCAAAGTCCCGCTACTTCGGCCCAGATGTTCCAGCTGAAGAGCTAACTTGGCAAGATCCTGTACCTGTAGGTCACAGCAACTTCGATGTTGAAGCAGTCAAGGCCAAAATCGCTTCAAGTGGATTAAGCATCAGTGATATGGTCTCAACCGCCTGGGACAGTGCTCGTACCTACCGCAACTCAGATAAACGTGGCGGTGCCAACGGCGCACGCATTCGTCTTGCACCACAAAATCAGTGGCCAGGTAACGAACCTAAAAAGCTCGCTAAAGTACTTTCGATACTAGAAGGTATAGCCTCTGAATCAGGTGCTAGTATCGCCGATACCATAGTCCTTGCAGGCAACGTTGGTATCGAGCAAGCAGCGCAAGCTGCTGGAGTCAACATATCCGTTCCCTTTGCTCCGGGACGTGGCGATGCGAGTGCTGAACAAACAGATATCGATTCATTTGATGTGCTAGAGCCTGTTGCAGACGGATTCAGAAACTGGCAGAAGCAGCATTATGCGGTCAGCCCTGAGGAATTGATGCTCGACCATGCTCAACTATTGGGCTTAACCGCACCAGAGATGACGGTCCTCATTGGTGGTATGCGTGTCTTGGGAACTAACCACTCGGGTACTCAGCACGGTGTATTCACAGACAATGTCGGAGCACTGACAAACGACTTTTTTGTCAATCTGACGGACATGCGATACACATGGAAACCAACAGGGCGTAACTCCTACTCTATTGTCGAACGCAGCAGCGGTGACGAAAAATGGACAGCAACCCGAGTCGACCTTGTGTTTGGTTCCAACTCAATCCTACGCGCTTATGCAGAGGTTTACGCTCAAGACGATAACAAGGAGAAATTTGTTCGCGACTTTGTCGCAGCTTGGACCAAAGTAATGAACGCTGACCGATTCGATTTAAAACAGTAAGTTAGCTTGTCAGCCCACGGCCGACAATAGGTCGTGGGGTATCAACAAGCCAGACCTTGCAAGTGACTAACTCATCAACAATTTGGCAAATAACGACAAGTTGCACTAAATTTAAAGAGGTAACCGTAGTTAAGAAACGAAGCGCATAAAAGCTTCACTAATCCATTAACCTTCGATGTTACAAGTGAGGAAGTTGGCTATGAAAGGATTCGAATTCTTTAAGTTGTTTGATACCAAAGAGCTATTTATCTTCTACTGATGCTGAGCAACCCGCTTAAATCAGAACTGAAATCCATACGCCGATCGCTACCTGCACGCATCGGCGTATTGTTTTATTTAGCGCTTATTGTTTTTCGCCACCGCTTTCATCAGAACAGAAGTATCCATACGGCCATAGCCATCTTGTTGTAGCTGAGCATATTGCTCATCAATCTTCTTGGTTAAAGGTAAATCAAGCCCAACTCGTTCCGCTTCCTTTAGGCAGAAACCTAGGTCTTTGCGCATCCAGTCAATGGCAAAGCCAAAATCGAATTTATCTTGTGACATTGTCACGGCGCGATTTTCCATTTGCCATGAGCCTGCCGCACCATGCTTCAAGGTCTCGACCACTTGCTCAACATCCAAACCAGATTTTTGAGCGAGTAGTAACGCTTCACTAAGCCCTTGCAGAATGCCACCAATACAGATTTGGTTGACCATTTTACAGCGTTGACCCTGACCATTTTCCCCCAATAGCGTCATTTGTTTAGCGTACACATCCATCACTGGTGAGATTTGCTCGAACACTGCTTGATCACCACCACACATAATGGTCAACACGCCGTTTTCCGCGCCCGCTTGACCACCAGAAACTGGCGCATCAATAAACTGATTACCGTTTTCTTTTGCTGCAGCCGCCAGTTCAACCGCAAGCTCTGCTGAGGTTGTAGTATGGTCGACCAGCACAGCACCTGCTTTCAACCCAGCCAGTACGCCATCTTCACCGTAAACAACACTGCGCACGTCATCATCATTGCCCACACAAATGAACACGACATCGCAATCCTGAGCCGCTTGTTTAGGCGTCTCACACGCAATACCTTGGTATTCCTCAGCCCATTTGTCTGCTTTGGTTTTAGTGCGGTTAAACACTTTGGTGGAATATCCGGCTTTACTTAAGTAACCCGCCATAGGGTACCCCATCACACCTAGACCAATAAACGCGACTTTCTGCTGACTCATTCCTATTTCCTTCTAAGCTTTATAATTAGGCGGACAGTCTACTAAACATTTTCTCTTTGGTTTACTACAAACACCCACTAAATGATTCCAGATAAAGAAAAAGCCCCAATCAGGGGCTTAATCTAACAAAACACATCACTTACATTTTGACCAAGTCTTTCCTTTATCTGGAGAACACTCCAATGAAGAGGTACCATTATAGTAATAGGTATTCTTCCACCAATTACCGATGGCGTTTCTTGAAATTGCAATACCGTTGAATTTAAACGGTGTCACTGCCACTTGGGAGTGCTTAGACCTCACCCACGTGTGGGCCCCGTAATCTGAGTCGTCGTTGAAATCTGAGGATATATAACTTAGTTGATCCAAAGTGCTACGGCTAAAACTATCGATCTTCTGCTCAACGTTTACCCATTCTGGATATTTAGGATCGGGATAATAACTAAAAGTATGCTGGGCGCGTAACATACCATCACGATAATTATTAACGACTATCACTTCTAAATATTGGGTGAAATTGCTTCCCACATTATTGTTTTTGCAGCTATCCCAATCCAGTTCTTGCGTACTTGAGCTATTACTCACACGATAAGTTTTCAGAGAGTTGGGTTGAACAAGTTGCTCAATTGACTCGGTGATATCACAGCTGTAGCTGGCGTTATCTTCATTAATCCATAATGATGCATTCTTAGTGTAGTCAAACCCTGCTTTCTTTTTCGTGTTTCGCTCTGTATGACGAGTCAGTAATACTTCGGTCTGTAAGTCTTCTGAGACTTCGTATTCCGTGTGTACTAGCTTAGTGTCAGTTAAAACTGTTTTGACCTTATACCACTTGTCTATTTTTTGCTGTGTATCTTTGTCCCAGTATTTCCAATAGTAGTCTACATAGGCTTGATGAGCGCCAGGATTTACCTGCTGAAGTGCCTTAGTATCACTGTATGACTTCCTAATTGCGGGCATCATCTTCTGAGCTAATTCATACAGCTCTTTATTTTGTTCCTTAATGAAATCACCGTAAATCTTATCTACTGCGATGTTATAACGTGCCGCAATACGATGATCGTGCTCCTTAACATTTTGGATCACTTTCTCTTGCGTATTTACAGCAGACCTCAACCCAGTACAACTGGTGATACCACTTTCATTTAGGTCTTCCTGAATTTGATTCCACAATACTGTCGTTAAAGGTGTGGTAGATTTTATCTCATGCTCTGAACTGAGTGTCATTGCTGGAGGAAAAACAAGCTGGTATGGCTCACTGATCGGCGTATTAGGATGATCCGCATCAATCGCACCGACAGGCACATTTACAACAATAGGCGCGTAATCAATACAATCAGAGTTGCTACCAGACAAGGATAAGCGATAGCTACCCTCTGAATTAGTTACAGCACTAGGCTCACCAGAGTCTAACTGACCGTTGTAATTGATATCAAGAAAAGCCGTCGCGCCAGAGATGTATCCATCTATGGCCACACCTTGAAGGCTTCGTGTTTGAGATGAAGTACTAGAGCTAGGTGAACCACCGTCGCCGCCTCCCCCGCATGCGACTAGGCCTGCAGAGATGGATACAACAGCAATAAGTTTAAGGTTCATTGCAAAATCCCCGATGAATAATGAAAGGCAAAAACGCGCCATTAGAGTGTAATGGCGCGTGGCGTTATAGCAGTGGTTAACGCAGTGCGAATGCTAACAGCTGTAGATTTAGAAAAACACGTAAGAAATGGGACAAAATAGTGCATGTTTTTTCATTCGAATGGCCGACCTTCTCACTTAACCCACTATTTTCAGTGGCTCATTATTGTGAATACGTTGCTAAAGCCTTAAGCACCGGAAGTCTATCATCGTTAAGAACCTTATATTTATTGGCAAAAGCACGCTGATATCCACATACATTCCATTCACCAAATTCACTTTCAGAACACTCATAGACTGTACTGCCATCATCGTAATCAGTTTCCTTAAACCAAACATCATCTGAGTACTTGATTGTTATAACTTGTGACGACTCATTCGAACTAAACTCTGCTTTCGATCTCACCCAGAATAATGAACCGTAACCCTCGTTCTCACGAAAATCGGGATCTATATGAACAAAACTTTCCAGCAAGTTTCCATTGACGTTGTTCAACGTAGGATCCACATCTACCCATGCAGCATTGGCCTTATATTGGTCATAATGAAAACGATGTCCAATAATGACTGTCCCTTGATTCTGACTATTATCAACCGCCATCACTTCTACCGTTTGCTCATAATCATCCCTACCAACATCATAATTGAGACAAACGTCCATCTCGGATTCTTGTTTAGTAGCAGATTGATTAGTTACGACATAATAAAGCCATGAATTTGCATAGAGCTTATGAGTTTCCTCAATGGTTTGTTTAATTGAACAATTAAAGGGAAGATTTTCTATAGACTCTTGATTACCCTCGGTTTCTCTACGCAGGCTGTACTCTCTTGTATAGGACAGATCACTATTCTCGGCTGTATATGTCACAACATGCTCAATCAATTGAGGGTCAACAAGCTCGCTCGTTACGTCAAATGTTCTTCTTTCTACCTTTGAGCCACTCTTTGTCACTTGAACTTTATACCATTGGTCGTTCTGATCGTCATTGGTATCCTCATCACTGCGGACAATGTAACTAACGTAAGCTTCTTCGGCTTTCGGATTCTGTTGTTTTAACATTTTTGATTCACGATAAGAGGCCTTGATTACTGGCATTAGTTTCTGTGTAAGCGCTTTTACTTCATTGTCATCCTCTTTTATGAAGTCACTATACAGCTGATCTACACTAACGTTGTTCCGGTTCGCTACATCGTTTTCTAATTCCTGGATACTATTGTCTGTAATGCCTTGCAACTGAATCGCAAGTTTTAGGTCTGCACAACTACCCATAGCATTATCATCTATATCTAGGTTTAGCTTCATCACATTCCAAAGCATGGAAGTCAATGGAGTCGTTGACTTAACTTCAGAACCTGAAGTCGTCATCTTTACTGGAGGAAAGAACAGCTGATATGCTTCTTCGATCGGAGTGTTTGGGTTGTCAGCATCAATGGCGCCAACAGGTACATCAACCACGATTGGCGCATAATCAATACAATCCGCATTCTCTCCTGATAGAGAAAGCTCATATCGACCATTGGCATCGGTAATACTTTTTGGTTCACCGCTATCCAGTTCACCGTTGTAATTCAGATCAAGAAATGCAGTTGCACCTGAAATGTAGCCATCAATAGCAACACCTTGAATTGATTTAGATTGAAGAGAAGATGGCGATGTGGCTGACGAGGTTTCTCCTCCGTTACCACCTCCACCGCAAGCAGTCAAAAGTGTAGACACCGTCGCGATAGCTATAATTTTGGAAGTCATGATAATAGGCCCTGACACATATTTCCTATGAGTAAAACTACACTGCACAAAGCAATGCATCCTAATGTGTAATCATTGGTAACACGTGCTGATGGTATAGGCTTTAATAGGCATAAAACATGAAAGGGTCAGGTAGAAATAATGCATGTTTTATTAGCCATCCACTATCAGAAAATAAGATTAACTTATTGTTTTTCCTTATCAATCCAAAGCTTATAGAACTCACTCAACCCTGACTTACTTGTTTCAACGCCATGCACTTCAAGACTACGCGAAACTTTTTCTTTGCCATGGAAAAGAGGCAGCAGCAGGTTCTTGTCATACAGGCCCAGCTCAATTTTACGTAATGAATAAGAGTACAAAATATCACTCATTGCATACTTCACTTGTTCATAATGAGTATTCATTTCTGTTTGATCATAAATGAATTTCAGGCCGGAGCTGGCAAGAAGCCAATCATACAATCCAAACTCTTCAGGCTGCTCTATGACTTCTTCGATAAAGAGAATATCGGCATAGTCACTGACTGAGCTTGGATTGCTAATATCCTCTAACTCGAGAATTTCAAGGGTCAGTCCGGTTTCTAGAATTGTGCTATTTAGCCATTTAGCGATCTTTTTGAGATATGGAATGGTCAGTCGAGGCATGGTCAGTACCAAGTGCCCGTTTAAACGCGGTGGCGCGTCATCAGAAATACGCTCCAAACAAGGGGTAAAACTGACATCATTAACAACCGTTTCTGAGTCCAGATTAGCGCGACAGCGACGCAAGTACTCAACAAGCCGATGAAGGTTGTTTCGGCTGACCTCTGCGTCAGGCCTTAAATTGATAGCAAGGTAAGACAAAGCATTAATCGTACTTTCCTCACAATCTCCATCCTTATTGAAACTGAGGCTAAAGTCACTCAGCTCTGAAGAAGAAGACAAGGTGATCTTATCCAGCAAGGCAGATTGCGCATAGTAATTACGATGCCGTTTCAACACCAAGCGCTCTCGGTCCCAATCCTTCAGATAGAAAGGCCCACTTCCTATATACGTACTAAGACCACTTGAGAAATACGTAGATTTTAGGCGATAGATTGAAGCATGAACCACACACAAAACATGCAAAAACAAGGGATTAGGTTGCTGGAGCTCAATCGTTACTTGCCCTGCGCCGAGAACGCGTATGCCGATCACCTGTTCAAAAAGGTACTTAACCGGTCCATCCGTTACTTTAAGCCGATGTAGACACTCCGAAACATCAGTGGCCTCTAACACTTCACCATCGTGGCAAATAATATCTTGCCGCAACCATAAATGAATAAAGCGTCCTTCCACTTTCCAGCTATGTGCTAACCCCGCTTGAATACGGCCTGATTCGTCTTGCGTCAACAAGGTACTATAGACGCTACGAATGACCTGCATTTCCGCAATTCGATACGTCTTAGCAGGTTCTAATGTATCGACCCATGGATATTCAGTGATCAGCAAACTATCACAACGCTCGTTAACACTCGCTTGTGTTACCGTTGCTTCAGCCAAAGCTTTGACCGCAAGGTGTCCATACAGATCCATCAAACGAGAAATATTAGAAAAACGCCCTTGTTCAAGTTCTTTGCTAAAGATGTGCTCAAGTGCCCCTTGTAAATTATGCATGATCTTAAACTGGCTAAGCTTTCCTCTCCCTTTAGAAGGAAGCCAACTGATCCAACCTATGTCAGACAGGCTTCTCAAAATATTAGAAGTATTTCTTCTTGAAGTAGATAACGCTATTTCCAGTTCGTCGATAGACAGATGGTATGTTTTGCCAGACTCATACTTAATAAGCAGTTGCTGGAGTCTACGTAAGCTTGCGTCGTTCAATGGTCACCCTAACTCAACAAATAACAAATGACGGATTCGTCAACGATATAAAAAAGTGCTCAAACCGACACTTTGTATAACTTTTGAACGATTAGTTCAAAAAGTGAACTGATATATCACAAAGTTCTACTCTACTAGAAATTTTATAAATTGAACCCCTACAGAGTGTGACCGCAATTCAGCCTTCTACTTCGAGCACTACTAATGGCAAGCCACAAAAATATCATTAGTGTGAATATCAATAACGAGAAACACCCTATGAAAAATATAACAACTTTACTCGCTGCCACTGCTGCGCTCAGCGTACCTCAAATTACTTATGCCGACGCCATCCTACATGCATTTAACTGGAAATATTCGGATGTCACGAATAATGCCCAGCAAATCGCCGCAAACGGATTCAAAAAAGTTCTGATTTCACCCGCCATGAAATCAAGTGGTAGCCAATGGTGGGCACGTTATCAACCTCAGGATTTTCGTGTCATCGATTCACCACTCGGTAACAAACAAGATCTAAAATCGATGATCGCTGCACTTAAAGCGCAAGGCGTAGATGTTTATGCCGATGTTGTTCTGAATCATATGGCCAACGAAGCGTCGAAGCGTAGCGACCTGAATTACCCCGGCACTGAAGTGCTCAACGACTACTCTGCGGGCTCAAGTTACTATGCGAATCAGACGCTTTTTGGTGATTTAAGCCAAAACCTGTTCTCTGGCAATGACTTTCATCCGGCAGGTTGTATCACCAACTGGAACGATCCAGGCCACGTTCAGTACTGGCGACTTTGTGGTGACAATGGCGATACCGGATTACCAGATTTAGATCCAAATAACTGGGTGGTGTCACAGCAGAAGAAATACCTTCAGGCACTTAAATCGATGGGAATCAAAGGCTTCCGCATCGATGCTGTCAAACATATGAGTCAGTACCAGATCGATCAGATTTTTACATCAGATATTACGTCTGGGATGCATGTTTTTGGTGAAGTAATTACCAGTGGTGGTAAGGGCGACAGTGGCTATGAAGCCTTTTTGGCGCCTTACCTGAACAATACCAATCACGCCGCTTACGATTTTCCTCTGTTCGCTTCTATTCGCGGTGCTTTCTCTTTCGGTGGCGGATTAAACCAACTTCATGAGCCTCAAGCCTACGGTCAAGCGTTAGAGAGCTCGCGCGCCATTACTTTCACCGTGACGCATGACATTCCAACCAATGATGGCTTCCGTTATCAAATCATGGATCCGAAGGATGAGCAGTTAGCTTACGCATACGTTTTGGGGAAAGACGGTGGCACGCCACTTGTCTACAGTGATGAACTACCAGACAGTGAAGACAAAGATAACGGTCGTTGGGCTGACGTCTGGAAAGACGCCACTATGATTAACATGCTCAAGTTCCACAACTCAATGCAGGGTAAATCAATGACCGTCTTACACAGTGACCACTGCACGCTTGTCTTCAAACGTGGTAAGGAAGGCTTAGTCGGCATCAACAAGTGTGGCGATGCGAAGTCCGTTACTGTGGACACCTACCAACATGAGTTCAATTGGAACGTTTCGTATAAAGACACGCTAACAGGTGATACCACTGTGGTTAGCTCACGCTATCATACGTTTAACATTCCGGCGCGCGCAGCAAGAATGTGGATGCTGTAATTTCCGCTAAAATGACAAAGGTCTGGTAAATATCAGACCTTTAATTGTTTAATCACCCTCAGCCTACTCATCACTTTCCTTCCTATAACCTTCACATTCAACAAACCCACGTCTAGGTCAGCACTTTTACTATAATTATGATGTGTGCCAGAATGGGCTTCCTAACTGTTAAGGATTAAGCTGTACCTATGAAAATTCAAGCCGCTATCTTTGATATGGATGGCCTACTGTTAGACACAGAGCGTGTATGCATGCGCGTATTCAAACAAGCTTGTGTTAACGTCAACCTACCTTTTTATGAAGACGTCTATCTCTCAATCATCGGGCGTAATGCTGCCGGTATAGAAAAGATATTTCGTGCCGCCTATGGAGACGATCTTGATAAGCTTCATGATGAATGGCGTCGTAATTATGATGCTATTGTCAAACACCAACCGATACCAGTGAAAGAAGGCGTAGTCGAACTGTTGAAATGGCTACGAGAGAACCAAATTCCGACGGCGGTTGCCACCTCGACTCACCGTGATATCGCAGAGGTTAAGTTGCGCTTGGCAGGCTTAGACCAATATTTCGATGGTCTAACCTGTGGCTGTGAAGTTTCAGTCGGTAAACCCGATCCGGAAATTTACCTACTCGCCGCCGACCGTCTCAACGTCCAAGCTCAGCATTGTATTGCATTCGAAGACTCCAATAATGGAGTCAAAAGTGCGGTCGCTGCCAACATGACCACTTATCAAATTCCCGACTTGGTGGAGCCTTGTGCAGACGTAAAGGCGTTAGGGCATTATATTCTTCCCTCGCTACACTCTGCACTTGAACATCTTAAGCAAGCTTAGCCACACCACAGATAAAGGGGGCAATATCAGTTGATTGCTCCTCTAAAGTCTATCTACATTAGCAACCCATTATTCAATTAACCGATTTGCAATAACCAAAGGTTCTAATAATCTGATAATGGAGGGTTTTTATCTCTTCGCACCACCACCATCTAACCTAGTGCCGGATATCATTTTTGGATAAGGAAGAACAATGACTCACGAATACGTACCACCTAAAGTATGGAAAAATGAACCAAGTTCAGGTAATCAATGGGCAAATATAAACCGTCCAGAAGCAGGAGCAAGATTTGAAAGAGAACTGCCCGTTGGTGAGCACCCATTTCAGCTTTACTCATTAGGCACGCCAAATGGTCAAAAAGTTACCATTATGTTTGAAGAGCTTTTAGCACATGGTATTCAAGAAGCAGAATATGATGCTCATATCATTAATATCGGTGACTCTGACCAATTCTCATCGGGGTTTGTTTCGGTAAACCCAAACTCAAAAATTCCTGCTTTAGTGGATAAGTCGGGTGATGAGCCAATTAACGTGTTTGAATCGGCATCGATACTGGTTCACCTTGCTGAGAAGTTCTGTGTGTTTTTACCTGAAAGTGGCCCAGCTAGAACAGAAACATTTAACTGGCTATTCTGGGCGCAAGGTTCTGCCCCATTTTTAGGCGGCGGGTTTGGTCATTTCTATGCTTATGCTGATGAAAAACAAGAATATCCAATTAACCGCTTTACTATGGAAGTAAAACGCCAGTTAGATGTGTTGGATAAGCAACTTGCTAAAAACACTTACGTATCGGGTGAGGAATATACAATTGCCGATATGGCGATTTGGCCATGGTATGGCAATCTAGTGTTAGGCAAGGCATACGATGCCGCTGAGTTTTTACAGGTCCATACCTATGAGAATGTTGTGCGTTGGGCAAAACAGATTGAAGCTCGTGAGGCCGTTCAACGTGGTCGTATCGTCAACCGTACTATGGGTGAAGAATGGGAGCAATTACCAGAGCGCCATAGTGCCGATGACATCGACAAGGTACTAAAACTAAAGCCATAAGAGGGATTAGTCATAAAGCAATCTGTCAGCCTAGGCAGATTGCTTTATTTTTTGGTGTTTGAACCATGTTAATCAACTTGTAACGTCTCGTATCTCAACTCCAAGAACTTACGTGTTGCCGCACTTGGCGCTCTTTTAATGGCCAGTTTGTAAAAAGTGCTAGCCTCTCTTTTTTGTCCTAATTGACTAAGAATATGCGCACGACTCGCATACCAAGGTTGGTAATCTGTAAGGTCTTTTTTTAACTCATCCAACTTTGTAAGCGCCTGTTCTGGGTGACCTGTCTCCGCAATCACGACTGCCCAGTTCAAGGCGATAACCGAAGTGGGCTCGAATTGCCATAGCGATTGATAAAGCAAAAACATTTGTTCCCAATCGGGGCTAGGCTTCATCATGTGGCAGTCTGTTATCGCAGCCTTGATCTGAAATGGCCCTGGTTGTCTTTTTTTGATGGCATTAGAAAGGAGAAGATGAGCTTCATCAATATTGTTTTTCTGCCATAGGCTAGTGTCCTGTTCTTCGACAGGTACCATCACTCCACTTGCATTTATTCGAGCTTTACGTCTCGCATCCGTAAGTAACATTAAGGCAAGTACACCTTCAATTTCAGGATCATTGGGTCGCAGCTTGTCAAGAAGCCTAGCCAAAAAGATACCCTCTTGGCATAGCAAGCGTGGACATTCATCCTCCCTGACATAGCCAGTGGTGAATATCAAATAAATGGTTGTTAATACCGTCTCCAGTCGCTCATACCATCTATCTGCTTCTGGAATAGTGAACCCAATTCCTTTAGCTTTAATTTTGGCCTTTGCTCGATACAAGCGTTGCCCCATGGTTTGCTCGCTATCAAGAAAAGCAGCAGCAATTTCCTTTGTCGTCAAATTGCAAACCGTACGCAAGGTTAGAGCGACACGCGACTTTTCTTCCAAGGCTGGATGACAACAGGTAAAAATAAGGCGCAAACGTTCATCCGGAATCGTTTCGGGAACACCGTATTCCTCACCACCCATGAAGTTGTCAACCATATCTCGAACCTTTCTCTCATCTCGTTGCGCCGAACGAATATGGTCTACTCCCTTGTTTAATCCAACTCTCATCAGCCAAGCTGCTGGGTTATGCGGCAGGCCAGATCGCGTCCAGTGTTTCAATGCTGCAATTGATGCTTCCTGTAGAGCATCTTCGGCTAATTGAAAATCATTAAGGCGTGAAATAAGCCCCGCCAAAAGCCGCCCTCTGTCTTTGCTCAAGACATCATTAATCACATGGCCAACGGCAATTGCTTTTGACGAGGCTTGGTTCATACACTAACCTACTTCGTTATAATCTAACAAAGGGCGAACTTCGATAGTACCAAGCTTAGCCACGGGAATGATTTCTGCACATCGCAGTGCCGCATCCAAGTCGGGGACATCAACAATATAGTATCCACCCAAATGTTCACGTGTTTCAGCAAAAGGCCCATCCATAGTTTCTACCTTGCCAGATTTAATCCGCAGCGAAGTTGCCGTATCAACATCCTGTAAACCCTCTCCGCCAACAAGCACCCCATCCTTTTCAAAAGTCTCCGTCGTGAGGGCAAAGTCTTCCATCATCTTGTCAAATGCGGGGGTACCAAATGCTGGTTCTTGATCTGGTGCAGCATAAAGTAAAAGCATGTATTTCATCTTAAGTTTCCTTTTGGTTTGTTCTTTCATACTCAAGGACGTTTGCGCTTGGCTATTTTCGACATGCACTCAAAATTTTTTCAGTTTTTGTAGATGTACAGTAGAACAAAGACTAAATATTCTTCAATTTCAATATTTATTATTCAGTTCCGAAAACAGCGAACGTTTCTTTCGTTCCGTTGATAGCATTTGCCTGAAATTATTCACTACAACAGCAAATTGAGGTATGAGACGTGTTCAAGAATATGCATAAAATGGACGAACCGATAGTTATTTGTAATGTATGGGATGTACCAAGCGCGAAGATTGCCGAAAATGTTGGGTTTTCTGTCATTGGTACTTCTAGCGCAGCTATAGCGAATAACCTTGGAAAGGCAGATGGAGAAAGTATCCACTTCGAAGATCTTCTGTCGGTTGTAGAAGCTATTGTCAAATCTACAGAACTGCCTTTGACCGTAGATCTTGAATCTGGATATGGGGATACACCTGAAATCATAGCAAAAAATGTTATTGAGTTAGCTAAAGTTGGAGTTGTCGGAGTCAATATAGAAGACAGTGTCGTGGTAGACGGTGAAAGAATCTTGTGTGATAGCGCTCTTTTCGGCAAAACATTAGGAAAGGTTAGAGAACATATTCATAAAGCAGGTCTTGAAATTTTTATTAATATCAGAAGTGACGTGTTTCTACTTAATGTTAAAGATCCTCTTGCAGCAAGTATCGAAAGAATTAATAGATATCAACAAGCAGGTGCTGATGGCATTTTCCTACCGTGTATCAATAAAAAAGATGATATCAAATCCGTTGTCGATAGTACCTCTCTACCGATAAATGTGATGTGTTTTCCGGGATTACCTAACTTTTCAGAACTGAAAACTCTAGGTGTAAAACGCATAAGCATGGGTAATTTTGTACATGAGGCAATGCTTGACTCTCTATCCTCTATCTTGAGCTCAATTAAAAGAGAGCAATCTTTTGCAGCATTGTTTGTATAGTGCATATTCGTTTCAGCCAATTCTGGCTGAAACATTTTTGCCCCAAAGTGAGTTACACGGGACTATGTTTGTATGATGCAACGGAACGTTCTTAATCAGACACGGCTGGTTTGGTGCATTTGTTCAACACATAACGACATAAACACTGTCCTATCATCGCTGATACGCACAATCAAATGTGACTGTGTGACGACAGATGCCTGAATCAGCTCAGCTGCTATCGCTGGGCGCCGAAGATTTGTTCCTTAATCACTTTCCGCCTAAAAGCTGTTAAGTAGCAGCCTGTAAACAAAAATTATCTATACAGATTGTTTAGGGAATCACTCTCATTCCCAAGGTCCGCCGTGAGAATGCAGACCTGACTTTGCAACACACACCATGTTGATGATAGCTGTTGTTTGAACATGACATTGGACTGTCTGATCAGGTATGTTGCGCGCCTGCCTTCTGCGCTTTCTTTAACTTTATTACTCGCGCCTAAGCCCCTTTGTTTAGGGTGCTTAGGGCGTCTGTCCCAATTAGATTTTATTAAATGGTGTCCGGGATCATTAAACCACTACAAAGCGTTCACTAGCTTAGTGAAGCAGAAATGCGGCTTAAAAGCTAAAAAGGTGACAACCACCTTGAATAATGTCGTTTTCACCGAGTTTCTTGCGGAAGTTCGGAATAGACTGTTTTCAAAAGAATCTTCATTTCCTGCGATTTCAGGATCGATTTCAAAGGTGCATAGCATGAATAGGAACCGCTCAAATTCTGAACCACTGCCAAATACAAACCCTCTGCAAAGGTACGACAGCTCCAGCAGCATTTCTTCCAGCAGAAGTCTATCCGATGATGATGAACAATACGAACGAAGTGCAAATGGCCTCTATTTTGTTGATAAACAAAATCGCGAAGTTCTCTATGGTCTAAAGACTGCAAAGGCTCCCGAACCTGCTGAGCTTTATGAACACACCCAAGTCGTCTTAGAGGGTATTGACCTCGTAAATCGTTGGCGACCAAGAGTAAGACTATTCACAAAATTAGAAGGGGCAAAAAAACAGGACGATTTTCTTCGTATTGCCTATCAGGTTATTTACCAGGATAAAAAATATATCTTGATCAATAACGACTGTGCCTTATTTGCTCAATTTCTGCAATGTAGTATGGATGAGAAAAAACTCAAGGATGAAGTACAACAAGAGGTTAATATTGGAACACAAATTTCTCATACTTACACTCAAGGCGCATTGGGCATCTATGGCGAATCCGAAGCTTCATGCAAGTATCACAGCGTAACTGCTGTTGCTACTGATGGCGTAGATTTTGTCGCACTTGAAGCTCACTCAGGTATCAAAACACTAAGGCGTCCAACCTTTCACATTAGAAATGGTATTGCAGGGTTCATAAAAGACAATGACAGGGTGTTGACACTTGAAGGTAAGCCCACGAAAAAAAGCAGAGGTGTCGGTGACAGTTACAGAGTGAATCATCTAAAAGATGCCAATCTGAAAAATCAGCGAGCAATAGCAGAAGAGTGGGGTGTACACGGTACTACTAGAACATTCGCAACGTTGGGTGACTTTATTCAATCCCTCTTGCTTATAGCATTAACGGAATCCCCTGAAGACATTCTCCACTACGTAAGACATATTCTGTCGCAAGAAAAATTATGGAAAAAAGAAGTTACTCTCGGAGGTGCTCCCGATGGGGTTGTCGATATGCGTAAGGCAAATTCATTAGACGCAATAATTAAAATAGCAATAGACAGGACACGAGCTTCCAAATCGACACGAAGGGAAAACACCAGACTGTTTTACGAAAGCTTATCAACCATTCAACAGGTATTGGCAATAAAAGCTCAGTTAGAAAAATCTAAGCTGAGAGTGGATCCTGGAATGTTATTGGAATTTTGTGGAGTCTCTGGAGATCTTACTAAATTTTTGAATGCAGACAGTGTTACTATTACTAACGAAAAACAAGAAAAAGCTGAAGCAAAAACTAAATTAAAACTTACTCACACTTCTGGCCTTGGAAATAACTGCTTGATCTATGCCATTTTGCAAACGACAGATGTTGTAAATGGCCAGCCCAGTCACGATCAGATTGCAGCCAATATTCGTCAGGAGTTAGTCAACCGAAACTTGGCAACTCAAACCAGCTTTCTGGTGAATGATCAGGCGGTTTTGGATGTCATTTTCGGATATTTAAATCTGCAAGGACTATACACCCAGAGCGTTAATATTCATTTTATATCGGTAAATGGAGATGAGGTTATTGACGATGACCAAACATGGGACAGAGGAGGTACTCACCTGTATATCTTCAATGACAGAAATGTGCACTTTAGTGCAATGCTATAAATAGTTTATAGCTTCGCATTCATCATCCATTAGATATGGGGATTCTTGTGGGGACAGGCCGCCGGGATACCGGTTGCCATTTGCTTCCCCCTCTGAGCATAGAATTCAGGATGAAAACCATCTTTCTGATGTAGACAATAATAGCCACTTTCTTGGGTTTACCGGCTGGGATAGCGCTCAAGAATAGGCTTCTATTGAAGGTGAATTTGGTATATCGGCTACATGCGATAATTTGGGGCATGTAATGTTTACAATTACTATCAAAGAATTCGATGGCCTGGAGGTTTGGAGTTCTCAGGTAAGTTTAGGTCTTGATGCTGAGCAAACTGAAAAAATAGCAAAAAAGTGGGGCAATTCTTTGCAAACTAAAACTTCTAACAAGCCAAAGCACTCATAATTGCCCCATATACGAGCGTTACCCCATAGAAATTTTTATCCGAAATTCACCTGATACAACCGACATCCTAACACGCTTTTGTCCAAAAACTAGTTGGCGCGAACATTGACAGTATGTGCAAATGTGCCCCCTAAAATCAACCGAAACACGCTCCTGAGTTCCACTTCTCTACCTGTAGTGACTTGATCGGGGTCGCAATCGACACAACTGTAGTAACTAGCTTTTATCCCTCTATCTGTTAATTAAGAATACTTCGTAAAGTGCGCTGAAAAGACTCTGATAAATATATTCTATCGAAAACTTACAATGACATTGTTCACACTAATTCCGTCATAAACTTTCACAAAACACCAAAACCGACTCAGATCACATTTTATATCCAGACCAAATCAACACAAAATGTGACATCGATCGTCACTGGCATTTAATTTGAATTTCAAAAGAAATCAAAAGTGATCAAAGTCACAAAGTATTTTGATTTTAAATTTGTCAGAAGATCGAATTGATCACTAAGATTTTTATTGACAGATTTGAAAGTGGCTTTTTGTTATTAAGTTACAAGTTAATAAGTTGAACTTGCTCACTTAAAAACCGTTTCTCAGCCTAAGAAATGCGGGCGTAGATCACGAAAAACCCGTTGTCAGTTCCAATTGGAAAATGTGTGGTAAATTGATTGGGTACTAAGCAATCAAACAAACGGTTTTGGCGAACCGTTTACTACAACAAGATTCATCAGAACATCGAACGGGGAATTGTTATGATATCACCAGATGCCAAGATCAAGATACAAAATTTTGGTCGTTTTCTGTCAAACATGGTAATGCCAAACATCGGCGCGTTTATCGCGTGGGGCTTTATCACTGCTCTATTTATCCCAACTGGATGGCTACCAAACGAAACGTTAGCCTCTATGGTTGGCCCAATGATTACCTACTTGCTGCCACTACTTATCGGTTACACCGGTGGTAAATTAGTTGGTGGCGATCGTGGTGCGGTAGTCGGTGCAATCACAACAATGGGTGTGATTGTCGGCACAGACATCCCAATGTTTATGGGCGCAATGATGGTCGGCCCAATGGGCGGCTGGGCTATCAAGAAATTCGATAACTACATCGATGGTAAAGTAAAAAGTGGCTTCGAGATGTTGGTTAACAACTTCTCTGCGGGCATCATCGGCATGCTATGTGCGATCCTTGCTTTCATCTTTATCGGTCCATTCGTAAAAATTCTTTCTGGTGGCTTGGCGGCAGGCGTTAACTTCCTAGTTTCTGCTCACCTACTACCACTAACTTCAATCTTCGTTGAACCTGCGAAGATCCTGTTCCTAAACAACGCGATCAACCACGGTATCTTCTCTCCACTGGGTATCCAACAAGCGTCTGAGACAGGTCAATCGATCTTCTTCCTAATCGAAGCAAACCCAGGCCCTGGTCTAGGTATCCTGCTGGCTTACATGGTGTTTGGTAAAGGTACGGCTCGTCAAACGGCAGGTGGTGCATCAATCATCCACTTCTTCGGCGGTATCCACGAGATTTACTTCCCATACATCCTAATGAACCCTCGCCTAATCCTTGCGGCTATCGCAGGTGGTATGACTGGCGTATTCGTTCTAACTATCTTTAACGCAGGTATCGTTTCTCCAGCATCACCAGGTTCAATCTTTGCAATCTTGTTGATGACTCAGAAAGGTTCAATCGTTGGTGTTCTAGCGTCTATCGCAGCAGCAACAGGCGTGTCATTCGCCGTAGCAGCGCTGCTAATGAAGACTCAAACGTCAACAGAAGAAGACGGTAATGAAGCAGCACTAGAAAAAGCAACATCA
The DNA here is from genome assembly GCF_022398095.1 of Vibrio sp. Isolate23. Taxonomy (NCBI): domain Bacteria; kingdom Pseudomonadati; phylum Pseudomonadota; class Gammaproteobacteria; order Vibrionales; family Vibrionaceae; genus Vibrio; species Vibrio sp. Isolate23. The sequence continues at coordinate 1,223,775 of NZ_JAKEUV010000001.1, read as the reverse complement.
CAAATGAAAGACATGAAATCTGCATCTAAAAACGATGCGGTGGTAAACAGCCAAAGCAAAGGTGACGTAGACCTAGCGACAGTACAAAGCATCATTGTCGCTTGTGATGCGGGCATGGGCTCGAGCGCAATGGGCGCGAGCATGCTACGCAAAAAGGTTCAAGACGCAGGTCTGAACATCCACGTAACCAACCTTGCCATTAACAGCTTACCAGAGAGTGCAGATATCGTGATTACTCATAAAGACTTAACGGATCGTGCACGTAAGCATGCTCCAAACGCACACCACATTTCATTGACTAACTTCCTAGATAGCGAAATGTACAACCAGCTAGTTACCAAACTACTAGCCGCACAAAACCAATCCGCAGCCAATGACGACCAAATGGTAAAAGTCTCCGTCATGGCGGCGAACGACGACAGCTTTGAGCCACAACAACCATCTGTATTCCAAATTCAACGTGAGAACATTCACCTAGGTTTGAAAGCAGCCAACAAAGAAGAAGCCATTCGCTTTGCAGGCAACAAATTGGTTGAACTTGGCTACGCAGAACCAGAATACGTAGACGCGATGTTTGAACGTGAAGCGTTGGTTCCAACTTACCTAGGCGAATCTATCGCAGTACCTCACGGTACCGTAGAAGCGAAAGACCGCGTGAAGAAAACAGGCATTGTAATCTGCCAATACCCTGCGGGTATCCAATTTACTGAAGACGACGATGATGTAGCAAAACTGGTTATCGGCATTGCCGCTAAGAACGATGAGCACATCCAGGTGATTACCACCATTACAAACGCGCTCGATGAGCCGGAGGCAATTGAGAAGCTAACTAGCACCAACGATGTAGAAGAGATTCTGAACATCCTTGGTGGTCAGCAAGCGGCTTAATCACTCCTTTTAATTTGCTCCTGAGCAAACCGAGGTCAGCTGTCACCCCCTATGCGGTTGGCCTCACCCTAGATTCGTTTTAGTCAACATTTCAGACATTGGTATGTAAGAATTATGAAAAACGCAGTTCATTTTGGCGCAGGTAACATTGGTCGCGGCTTCATCGGAAAACTATTGGCAGATGCAGAAGTCGAGGTCACATTTGCAGACGTTGACGCTCCACTGGTTGATCAACTTAGCCACAAACAAGAATACAAAGTAAAAGTGGTCGGTACGGAATGCCAGATTGACACCGTAACCCACGTCACCGCTGTTAACTCCGCCAGCGAAGATGTCATCGATCGCATTGTAAAAACTGACTTGGTAACAACTGCCGTAGGTCCCAACGTACTGGACATCATTGCAAAAACCATCGCGACCGGCATTGCAAAGCGTTTTGCGGCAGGCAACGAAAAACCGTTGAACATCATCGCGTGCGAAAACATGGTTCGTGGCACGACTCACCTAAAAGGTGAAGTGTACAAACATTTGGATGAATCATTACACGCGAAAACAGACGAGCTAGTTGGCTTCGTCGACTCCGCAGTGGACCGCATCGTACCACCAGCAGAAGCCGCGAACGATGACCCACTAGAAGTCACGGTAGAGAGTTTTAGTGAATGGATTGTGGATGAACAGCAATTCAAAGGTGAAATCCCTGATATCGCTGGCATGGAAAGAACCAACAATCTAATGGCGTTTGTCGAGCGTAAGCTGTTCACCCTGAATACGGGTCACTGCATTACCGCTTACTTAGGTTGCTTGAAAGGACATCGCACTATTCGCGAAGCAATTGAAGATTCAAGCATTCATGCAGAAGTAAAACAAGCGATGCAAGAAAGCGGAGAAGTACTGATCAAACGCTACGGTTTTGACCGCGACATGCACAATGCTTACATCGAAAAGATCCTAGGTCGCTTTGCCAACCCTTATTTAGTTGATGAAGTTGATCGTGTTGGTCGCCAACCAATTCGTAAATTGGGGGCGAACGATAGATTAGTGAAGCCTTTACTCGGTACAATTGAGTATGGCACTGAAAATAAAACTCTTTTGAAAGGCATTGCTGCTGCGTTGAAGTACACTAACGACACCGACCCACAAGCAGTAGAACTGCAAACCTTATTAAAAGAAGTGGGTGTGAAGAAGACGCTAGCGACATACACAGGTCTTGCAGAAGACAGTGCTGAAGTGGCTCAAATCGAGACACTTTACAACCAACTTTGATTTACCTAGGGGAGCTTGGCTCCCCTTCTATATCCTTATCCACTTAAAGAGATGGGGATACTAATAATTAGAAATGTATTCAGTATATGGCAGATAACATCAACGAAACCGAGATCATTGAGCGATTAAACAGCGCACCTTCGGTACGAAGCTTTTTTATTGCAACCGTCGACGTATTTAACGATTCGATCGATGGGCTAGTGCAAAGAATTTTTCGTAAAGATAACTTCGCTGTCCAATCTGTGGTCGGTCCGCTGCTACAAGACTCAGGACCGCTGGGCGATCTATCTGTTCGTTTGAAGTTATTGTTTGGCTTAGGTGTGCTTCCCGATGACATTTATCACGACATCGAAGACATCATCAAACTCAAAAACCAACTCAATAGTGACGCTTCTGATTACGAGTTCACAGACCCCAATATTCTAGAGCCAATCAAAAAACTGCACTTGGTGAAGAAGATGGGTATGGTACAACTCGAAGTCAGCGAACCAGATGACGATATCGACCTTGAGTTTTATCAGCTTCAACTGCAACGTCAACAACAAATCATTAAGTCAGGGCTCTCGCTTGCTATTGTCGACATCTGCAATGAACTCGGCAAAGAGAGCCCATTCTAACGCTATTTATACCCAAGTTACCTTCAAAAGGATTCGAGGTTGCTTGGGTATAACAACATAATCAATGTCAGCCGCTCTACACCCTACGTAGGAGCTCTACCAATGTTAAAAGCTGTACTTTTTGATATGGATGGACTGATTTTCGACACCGAGTCTATCTACAAACAGAGTTGGCAGTACTTCGACACCGAGTCTATCTACAAACAGAGTTGGCAGTACGCCGCCACCGAGCAAGGCTTAGCCATCACTGATGATTTCTATCAACAATTCATCGGCGTCCAAGACCCTGAATGTGAAAGAATACTCGCCGAGCATTTTCAACAAGCCATCGATATGCCGCGCTACAAGGCTGTGCGAGATGAGCACTTTCATAATCTAAGAAGCCAAGGTATTGCGCTCAAACCCAGCAGTTACGTAAGTCAGCGACTGTCGATTGGCAGAAGCGTGAAAGCGTCCGCGCTCGTATGCGTAACCTAGTATGCCGACTGTTGCGCCGCGGGAAGTATCCGGCAGATGCAGCAGAAGAGGCAATCAAGCTTGTTCTTGAGCAGGCAGAGGTACTTGCTGACGTTTGGTATAAGTAATGAGAAAGGCAAGGTGTCAATCTTGCCTTTTGTATATCTATGTGAGTTAGTAATAGGGATAATTAAAATATTAAGGTGATAGACAATTATCTGATATCAGACCTAACTGATAAATATGCTGCATCTTTTAAGGCTCCGTGCCTTTTTGAGATAGCCTCTGAAGAAAGTTTTACCGTCTCACGATACTCTGCTTTCTTAATGACGTTCTCTATGTCATCTATTGACTCTAAAGGAGACTCTTTCAGTCGTTCCATCTAATTGTTCCAAACAATTTATCTATCCCCATTGTCACAGTATTTCACTTCCCTTTCAGTGAGATAATTCAAAACTCCAGATTTCAAATAGTAACTGTGCATGGACGTGTCGATGGCGGACGGGCGTAACAGGTCTTTGTCCAATAGTGAGTTACGATACAAGAAAAATGAGCAACATAATGACGACTTACAGAATATATGTAAGCTCAAACATAAGCTGACCACTTCATTGTTTCTACTAGCTCAGGCACTCCCCCTTCCTTTATCCCTAAAAATTGTCCGTATTTGTCGTGGGTACTCTTCGCTATACTTCGCGCAATTTTACAAAAAGCTCTGGATTTACGCTCCAGTTCGCTAAAAGGATAAAACATGACAGATTACGTAGTATGCGCACTTTATAAATTTGTGCGTCTTGAAGATTATGTTGAACTTCGCGAGCCACTAAAGGCTCTGATGGAGAAACACGAAGTCCATGGCACGCTATTATTAGCAAATGAGGGGATCAACGGTACAGTTGCGGCTCGCCGTGAAGGCATTGATGCCCTTCTTTCTTGGTTTAGACAAGATCCTCGCCTTGCAGACATAGTGTACAAAGAGTCTTTCGACGCAAACCAACCATTCAACCGTACCAAAGTTAAGCTCAAAAAAGAGATTGTAACCTTAGGGGTGGAAGGTATTGATCCGCGCCACGTAGTCGGTACATACGTGAAACCTAATGAGTGGAACGAGTTCATCTCTGACCCTGAAGTGTTCGTAGTCGATACACGTAATGACTACGAAATCGAAATTGGCACATTCAAAAATGCCGTTAACCCAAAAACGGAGACTTTCCGTGAGTTTCCTGAATACGTCGCTGAAAACATGGATCCAGCGAAGCACAAAAAAGTGGCAATGTTCTGTACCGGCGGGATTCGCTGTGAGAAGTCTACCGCCTATATGAAGGAACAAGGCTTTGAAGAAGTGTACCACTTAGAAGGCGGCATTCTTAAATACCTTGAAGAAGTCCCTGAAGAAGAAAGCCTGTGGGAAGGTGATTGTTATGTATTTGATGGCCGTGTAGCGGTAAATCACCAGTTGGAAAAAAGCGGTTACGATATGTGTAATGCTTGCCGTCTGCCCATTACTGAAGAAGACATGGCGTCAGAGGCGTATGAAAAAGGTGTCAGCTGTCCTAAATGCATTGACAAGCATACTGATGAGCAAAAAACTCGATTCCGTGAGCGTGAAAAGCAAGTCCAGCTTGCTAAGAAGCGAGGGGAAACCCACGTAGGTGGTGAAGCGGATCAAGTCATCGCTCAGCGCAGAAAAGAGAAGCTTGCCCGAAAAGAGCAGCAAAGAAAGTCAAAATAATTTCACTCCATTCTCTCTTCTATCCCCTTTGCATTGATGCGAGGGGATTTTTCTTTTACAACTAGGGCTGTTGACCTTTCAACCTAGGACGTGAAGTTAGCATGGATTTTGAAGCGACAAAGAAGCTGTACACTGTCTTTCGACAACTTGAAGATTTCGACCAATCCGATCTGGATTTAGCGAAGAAGTTTATTCATTTTAATGCCTACCAACCTAAAGACTATATATTTTGTCAGGGTGACTTTCCTCCTGAAATTCATTTTGTTATCGACGGCATTGGGCGATACTTTTATATCGATCACGATGGTAACGAGCGAAACAAGTCATTAGTAAGAATTGGCGGAGCGTTTGCCAGTGTGAGTACCGTTGTCGACGGTAGCCCCAGCCCTTTTTATACCCAAGCCCTCACTCCATGCTTAACTGCTTCAATCACATATAAGAATTTGCTTTACCTAGCGGACAGCCATCGAAGCTGGGGAATATTTTTACGCCGTCTCTACGAGCGCCTTGTGATCAAAAAAGAGCAACGAGAAGCCAGCTTTTTAATGTTATCGGCAAAAGAACGTTATCTCGCATTCTTACAAGAATTTGAACAGGATAGTCACCAAATACCACTTCGACATATCGCAATGTACTTAGGCATTACGGACGTCACTTTGTCCCGTATAAGAAGAGAAATGGGCTTAACATAGGTAAAGGCAGCCATACACTTGCCCAGTTAATATGAGTTCTCACAAAAAAGGAACTCGATATGAAAAAACTTCTTCCTCCCAAAATGTTCTTTCTATTCATTATATTAATGATATTTTTACACTGGTACATGGAAACTGAAGACCTCATTCCTTACCCCCTAAATCTTATAGGCGCTCTTCTCTTTTGCTTGGGTTTAGGACTGGCCAGCGCAGGAAAACGATTATTCCAAAAGCTAAAGACCAACATCATGACATTTGAAGAACCCAATAAAATCGTCACACAAGGTGTGTTTCAATACACTCGTAACCCTATGTACCTAGGCTTGGCTATTGCACTTATTGGCTTTGCCATCATGCTAGGAGGCTCATTAATGACATTAACAATAGCGGCCTCATTTATCATCATTACAGACAAATGGTATATCGCGTTTGAAGAGAAAGAGATGACGAAAAAGTTTGGAAGAGAGTATCAGGAATATTGCCGTCATGTTCGACGCTGGATATAACTGAAATCGCCATTCAAAGAGATCAAAGCACAAACCGGACGGTAACGGCGATAAATGCATGATCACTAGCCTGTCTGTCGAGCTCAAAGCTGGGGTTAATCAAGTGGGCATCAAGCGTTGTGTATGCTGTTACCTCTGCCATCGAATACTGAGAGTCTGGCTGAAACTCCTGAGACATTAGTATGTAATCCAACACATTTCCCTTTGCAAAGTGGTAATGAGTGGCTGGCCGCAGCGCACTTAGATGTTCAGGTTTGAAAGTGTCCCAACTATCGCGTAATTTCAGCCGATCCCTTTCCTCTTCAACATTTTTAGTCAACCAACCGCAAAGATCACTCGTCAGCGGCTGATTCAGGTCGCCCATTAATACGGTAGGGATCGGGTGTCTCGCATACTGCTGTTCCATAAAGAGACGCAACATTACGGCTTCCCAACCTCGTTGCTGGGCAGATAACCATTGTCCGATGAGTGGATGACTCTTTTCAACATTGTCGGCTTCTGTCGCTCTCTGCGATTTCAAATGGCAAACGTAAATCGCGACTTCACCAATATCTGGCACATTGATAACCGCGCAGACAGGTTTGCGGCTGAACTCGGGTATAGGGGCAGAATAGCCCTCTAACATTGAAAGTGGCGGCTCAACCGGCGCTAAACTCAGAATGGGGTACTTAGAGACGATCGCCACCACGGGCTGAGAATACACATACTCGCTCTCTATTTTAGGCCGATCCACGCAAGCAAAGTGTTGGTAACCTATCCCTTCAAATAACCTTTTTGCAGCATCAATACTGAAGACTTCTTGCACCCCGACGATGTCTGCATTCAGTTGTTGAATCGCGTTTTTCGTCCAGCGACACTTGGATTCCCAAGCCTCCGCTTCATAGATATTTTCAAAGTCATAAAATGCACCAGGAGGCTCAATGAAATTGAACAAGTTTGCCGTGGCAAACGTGAGTTTTTTGTCTGTAAGCAAAGTACGACCTTACTGATTACTGCCAGTTTTTAGTGTAAACGCATCACTATGAATCCGCTGACAATTCTTTGGGTTAAACCAACCGACCCTGCTGAACTTATTTTTGTTAAGTCGGTTTCTACCTATGGTCAGTTTACTTTTTATCATCAAACGGGGTTGATCCAACCCAATAAAAACGATAATAATTATCATTACAATAAGTTGAGGTCAGTATGGATAACCAAAAACCACTTTACAATGCATTCTTTAAAGCGCAAGACAGATTCATTGATCGCTACACGCCTTATGGATTCGAACCAGATGTCATTCATGATTATATTCATTGGGCGATGACGTTATCGTCGTTTTATGAACATGGCTCAGAGAATGAAAATCCATTGCTATGTGAGTTTTTCCTTCGTCAAGTCTACGCTCATTTAATTGAAGCGATTCAAGATCCGATAAGAAGTCGTACCTTCAGGCGGGTCTGCCTCGACGCCATTCATACTCCCTTACTATGCTTAAAGCGCTACTACTACCAATGGGACGATGGCGACATTAAGTTCTTACACCTACAACAACAATTAAAGCGAATTCAAACGCCGCACGACTAGATTAAAAAGGATCACCAATGACTCAACCTTCTGCCCCGCAAACATTCCGTGTTGAAAAAGACAGCATGGGTGAAGTAAAAGTACCAGCTAACGCTCTCTATCAAGCGCAGACTCAACGCGCAGTCGATAATTTTCATTTCAGTCAGCACAAAATGCCTGCTGCATTTGTCCAGGCCTTGGCATACGTAAAGCAAACCGCAGCGCTGACAAACGCTCAACTAGGTTTAATGGAAGGCGACATCGCCAATGCGATTGCTGATGCGGCGCAAACTATTATTGATGGTCAGCACTTAGAACATTTCCCGATTGACGTATTTCAAACTGGCTCTGGCACAAGTTCGAACATGAATGCCAACGAGGTGATCGCCACTCTGGCCAGCGATATTCTTGGTGGTGATGTCAGTCCAAACGACCACATCAATATGGGGCAAAGTAGTAATGATGTTGTCCCAACCGCAATTCAGGTCAGTGCTGCATTAATGGCTGAACAGCAGCTTATCCCAGCGTTAAATCATTTCATTACTGTGTTGAAGAATAAACGCAATGAAATTGGCCATGTAGTAAAAACTGGCCGAACGCACCTGATGGATGCCATGCCAGTGACATTTGATCAAGAGCTTGGTGGCTGGCAATTCCAACTGGAGCAAGCAAGAAATGGTATAGAACAAAGCCTAGTGAACGTGAAAGCATTAGCGCAAGGCGGCACCGCTGTGGGAACTGGTATTAACGCAGACCCTAGATTTGCTAAAGCCTTTGCAGATAATCTCTCTCAGGCAACGCGCTTGCAATTCACCTCTAGTGAAAATTTCTTCTACAACCTTAGCAGTCAGGATGCCTTGGTCGCTCTTTCCGGTCAGCTCAAAACGGCTGCTGTAGCTATCATGAAAATCTCGAATGACCTGCGTTGGATGAACTCGGGCCCACTTGCTGGCTTGGGTGAAATTGAGCTTCAAGGCCTGCAACCTGGCTCTTCGATAATGCCAGGCAAAGTGAACCCAGTGATCCCTGAAGCAGCAGCCATGGCAGCTGCGCAAGTTGTCGGTAACGATACAACCATCACAGTGGCTGGGCAATCTGGTAACTTCCAGCTCAATGTTATGCTACCAGTGATCGCTCATAATGTACTGGAAAGCATCGAACTACTGGCCAACAGCGCGATGGCACTGGCCGACAAAGCGGTCGCAACATTCAACGTCCGTGAAGACAACCTTCAAGTCGCATTAGCGAAAAACCCGATTCTGGTGACGGCACTCAACCCTGTGATTGGCTATTTGAAAGCGGCTGAGGTGGCTAAGAAGGCGTACAAAGAAGGGCGTGCGATTATTGATGTTGCGGAGGAAGCAACCGATCTTGACCGTGAAACGCTTGAGCGCCTGCTTGACCCGGCAAAACTCACTCAGGGTGGGGTTGCGGAGTAAACCTGCTAGCACACATCCTTGTGCTGTGTGCTCTGGTTTAGATCCAAGCCAGAGATAAAAACAAAAATGGAACCGCAATTACTGATGCCATTTTTGCCAGTGACAATATCTCGCGGAGTACAATTTCACGCTTAGGTGATATCGCGTGCTCCGCACTTTGTGCCACTATTGCTTGGGCATTGTTCATATTTCCTCAAACATGCGCTTAGGTCAGTGGAAGCGCGATTTTAAAGGCTTCTCTTGGTCACCGCAATGCTTCCCAACACCATAGTGAGTGAATCATGATAAGCGATCATTAATAACCAATTTTTGTTTTCACTAACAAATGGTCCGAACCTGCTGGAATCGGTGAACTGTAACGCTGACAAATCTTTCTACCAGCGCTGACCGACTGGAGCCACAAATGATCGATCGCAATCATTGAAATAGGCGGAGTTTTAAACGCTTCTGCCCAATTTGGCCAACTTGCAACAGGGGCTTTCTGAAACGTTGGAAACATCTTAGCAAAGCGTAGGCTGGTAGATGAAAGATTAAAGTCACCGACCACCATCACTTCATCACTGGGGTATACCTCAAGCAGAGACTCTATCGTTTGAATCAAGGCATTACGTCGATACCACAACGTTTTTGTCCTTGGTGAAGGGGGATGAGCAACAATCAATGTGATCGCCCCTTGTCTATTCGGGTACCAAGTACCACGAATAATATTCTGTTCATCCGGTGTCATGAAGACCGACATATTTTTCAAAGGGGAAACACTCAGAATCATCTGACTAGATGGATAACCAACCCCTTCCTGTCCACCATAAAAATAAGGATAAATATCATTAAGCATTTGAAGTTTGTCGCCAACTTCTGGGGCAACTTCTTGCATCACAATCAAGTCTGCCGGTTTAGTGAGCAGGTAATTGATGAATGCATTTACATCTGGATTCTCATAATAAAGGTTAAACTGTACTACAGACACAGGGTTAGCGCATTGGGCGACAAGCTTTTGCTCAGACTTAGGGGTCATCAACGCGAACGCTCCAGCTAAAACAACGCATACCGCACTATGTGCCCACTTTTGCATTAGAGCACAAACCAATGCTAGGACTAGGTAGACAATCAAAAATAAACTGGGATATGCAACTATGTTTTCTATCCACCAAGTCGCTTCTTTAAGTGATAGCCCTGCCCAAACCAGTGCAGGAGTGTAGACCATCAACCATGTTTTCCAACGCCTCACCATAAATCCTTTTAAGTGGAGCTTTCCTTAAGTATGTACCAGTTCTACGGAAATACCGTTTTTATTCTCGACCCAACATCCTTAAATGCTCTGTCACCTCTTTGCTTGGGGAATCAAAGCAAAAAATAGGTTTTCCTAAAGACACAATTAATACTAGGCTATTAGTAAGCAATTAAACACATAATAACTTGCTATGAAAACACAACGTCAACTGGGCATAGACAAACAACTTGCTATTGCCACTCTTCTACTTAGCACAGCTATGGCATTTGTCATCGCTGGTATCAACGTTTACGTCGAATACCAAGCAGAGCAAGAAAAACTCGATAAGCAGATGCTGCATATAGAAGAAAACTATATCGACAGCTTACAAAACAATTTATGGGTGGAAGATCAAAAACGGCTCTTCACTCAAGTCAATGAAATATTTCAACGCTCCTACGTCGATAGACTCACCATCCTCGATAGCAGCAAACCTCTTGTTGAGCTGGGTGAGCCTATCGAAGGGGAAAAAATCACTAACGTATGGGATCTTACCTATCAATTAGGCAGCAAAGGCTTCACTCTTGGGCAACTGAAAATAGAAACCGATCTAGCTCCTGTTTACGAGCAGCTATGGCACAAATTTTTGCTTCTTATCACCATGACGTTTATTCAGACGTGTGTGATAGTCTCCAGCCTTCTATGGATTACCCGTAAACTGGTTCTAAAGCCCGTAGCCCATCTTTCTGCGGCCATGACAGATTTCAATGGTAGCCCGATCCCCAGCAAGCTGGCGCCTCCTAACCGTCTTTTTGCTGATGAAATCAGTTTGTTAACCGAAGGATATAACCGTTGTGTTGATAAACTACATGCTAACTATCAACAGATCATTGAGTCTAAAGAAAAGTCCGAAGTCGCCAACATCAAGAAAAGTGAATTTTTGGCCAACATGAGCCATGAAATCAGGACACCAATGAACGGTATCGTTGGAGTTGCGGAATTGCTCAAAGAAACTAACCCCAATGAAGTGCAGCGCAATTATGTCGATATCTTACTCACATCCTCTCATACCCTGCTCGACATCATTAACGATATCCTCGACTTTTCAAAAATCGAAGCCGGCCATTTTGAATTAGACCCCATTGAATTTGACTTAAAGAAGCTAATACAGCAGCAAGCCAATGAGTACAGCATTCGCGCAAAACAAAAAGAGCTATTCTTTGACTGCAATATTGACCCAGCGATTCCACAAACCATTGAAGCGGACTCAGTCCGACTAAAACAGGTCATTAACAACCTTATAAGTAACGCTCTTAAATTCACACATCGAGGCTATGTAGAACTTAATATTAAAATGTTAGAGAACGATGCGGGCAAGCAACTGCAGTTTGAAGTAAAAGACACTGGTATTGGTATCGCTAAAGAAAAGCTAGAAGCCATTTTTAACAAGTTTCAGCAAGCTGATGGCAGTACAACACGGCAGTATGGTGGCACTGGGCTAGGCTTAGCCATCAGCCAGAAAATTGTTGAGATGATGGGGGGGAAACTCGAAGTGTCTAGCGAAATAAGCCTCGGTAGTAGCTTCTACTTTTCTATACCAGTTGATGGTGCGACTGCTGCTTCAAGTACTCTGGCTTCATCATCACCCAATTTGGTCACGTTTCCCGCCTCTGCCACTACACAGATGAAAAGACTATCCCCCAAATACAAAACTGGCCTCAAGGTGCTAGTCGTAGAAGATACACGGGTTAACCAGCAGGTTATTCAGGTCATGCTGAATCTACTTGGCCTGGAAGTCGATATCGCCAACAACGGTCAAGAAGCCTGGGAATATTGTCAGAAAAACGAAGTAGCAGCCATTTTAATGGATTGCCAAATGCCAGTGATGAATGGGTATGAAGCAACACAAAAAATACGACAGCTAGAAGGTTGGGCAGCTTATGTGCCTATTATCGCGGTTACGGCTAACGTGGTAAAAGAAGACAGAGAACGCTGCTTTGAGATTGGCATGAATGGTTTTTTATCCAAGCCTGTTAAACCTAAGGAGGTCGAAGAGGCGCTCATTAACTATGTTCCCGCTTATCAAAGCGCGCAAAACAAAGCAAAAATGGCCTACCGAACCTAAAAACTTGCCTCCCCTCTCTTATCCAGTGACCGTTCAACAAAAACAACAGGACGAATAAGTCATGCATGTTTAGAAGGTCTCATTACGTCGCTCTTTATGAATCAGAACTATTTATTAATTCAATTATCATCTAAATTGGAAGTTAGGGTTCATAAAGAGACAAATCATGAGTAGGATTCTCGCGTTAGTTATATTGTTGATATTGCCTCCGCTAGCGGTATCTCAAACGGATGATAAGGTGGTCAAATTTGTTGTTGGCGATTGGGAGCCATATACCAGCAGTCAAAATAATCCGGACCATAAGATTGCCGAAGTTCTCGTTAGAGCCGCCTATCAGACTCAAGGGTATCGTGTCGTCATAGACTACCACCCATGGAGCCGAGCATATCGGTATGCTCAATCCGGTCAATACGATGGAACATTTCCATGGTTTAGAAGCAAACAACACGAACCGTTTTTTGTTTTTTCGAGTCCGCTTTTCAAACAAAAAATTGTGTTTTTCTACCACGAAGATAGTCACTTCGATTGGCAAAAGCATGACGATTTAAACCAATATCGTATTGGTGCTACTCAAGATTACGAAGTGACCCGATTACTTCAATCTAAAGATGTACGAGTAGAAATCGCTAATGAAGACCAAAGCAATTTCATTAAACTCGGCAAGCATCGCATTGACGCGTACCCCGCAGCCATAGATCGTGGCTACTACATGATGGGTACTGTCTTACCGGCAGTACAAATCAACAAACTCAGAGTTCACTCTAAACCGATTATTGAGAAAGAAATGTATGTCATGTTCGCTAAACACAACCACAAACGTAACAAAAAGCTGAATGACGTACTCTACATGGGGATACGGCAATTAATACAATCCGGTGAATACCAAAAAATCATTAGTTTCGAAAACCAAGTTTTCCACTCCGATGCTTCTGACGATGCCATTTCCAGTGAGTGAAAACAAACTGTCACAATCCTTCGCTAACCTGCCATGCCAATCTAATCCTATATCAGTGAGAGCCTCGACATGTCTAAGCCTCTTTACGTTTTCGACCTTGACGAAACCCTCATCAACGCAGACAGTGCCATGCTATGGAACGAGTTTCTCGTTGAGAAAGGCATCGTCAATGATGCCAATTTCCTTGTGGAAGACCAACGTCTGATGCAATTGTACGCTCAAGGGCAGTTGAACATGGACGATTACCTTAACTTTGCCATGGCGCCCATTGCTCACTTACCAATCGAAGACGTTCAGATGCTCGTTGAAGAATGTGTCAATAAATGGATTGTTCCTAAACAATTTCGTCAATCTATTCCTTTGTTAGCAGAACTTCATCAACAAGGGAAACAAACGCTCATTATATCAGCCACAGTGAGTTTTCTCGTAGAAGCCGTTGCACAACGCTTAGGTGTGGAGCACTCCATGGGAATTGATTTGGTCACTACTGATAACCGCTATACCGCAGAAATCTCGGGGTTACCGAGTTATCGAGAAGGAAAAGTGACTAGGCTAGAGCAGTGGCTGTCAGTGCAAGCAGAGCCCTACTCCGAAATTCACTTCTTCACCGACTCAATCAATGATCTGCCTTTGTGCGAGCGTGCTGATTTCGTTTATTTGATCAACCCATGCCCCAAGCTGAGAGCAATATCAGAGCGTCCTAATTGGGTTGTACTCAACTGGGGTTAAACGTTCTTTTGAAGCGAAGCCAACTCAGGGCACAAACCTCAGCCCTAACATAACACAGCCATCCTCGTAGTAACGGTCCGTAAACACCTTAAAGCCATAAGAACCATAGTAATCTTTAAGGTGTTCCTGAGAGGAAATAAAAATGGCATCTTTAGGGTAGATCTCTCGGATCGTGTTAACACTCATTTTCATCAGAGCATGCCCTAAGCTTCTTCCCCGATGACTTTTAGCTATGATCACACGACCGATCGTCACATCCCGATCTTCGGGTTTAATAAACTCAAGAACCTCAGCTGGATACCCTAGTCTTTGAGGCATGAGTCGGCTGTAAGCCACCAGCCTATCGCCATCAAACCCCATCACATGACGGGTCTCTGGGTGTGTGTCTTTCCCATCGAGATCACTGTATGGATCTTGTGACTCTACGATGAACACATCAACTCTCAAGCGCAAAAACTCATACAATTCATGTACCGAAAGTTCTGAAAACGTTTTGATTCGCCACTCTAACATTATGCTTCTCCTTACTTTACTAGGAGCAAAGTTAATATTCATATCATCAATATTCATTAACCTTTGTTAATCTGAGCAGCCAGCGTTTAAGAGAACAATGTTGACATATAAGTTACAAACACAGCTAAAAAGCCGCTAAAATCTCTAAAACTCCATCTAACCTGAGCTAACCCATGCGCCTATATCGTCTGGCTATGTGTTTTATTATGGTATTTCCTTGTTACGCACAAGCACAGAGCCTACAAGAGAGATGGCAATCGCTTTACCAAAAAAGCTGGCAATCAGAGGATGTATTGGTGAGTCAACAACAGCTCAGCCGCTTTCCAGCCGAGTTACTCCAAGAGCGCACCCGTTATCCTGATTTTGAATACTACACTTGGTCAGATATTAAATATATTCACGAGGTATCTCGGGATTGCTCTCTCAATGATCCATTGCCTCAACACCTCAGTGATGCTGCCGAGTTCGAGTTAGCGCTGTGTAAACGCCAAAAGCTTAACGAAGAGTGGTTCGCTACTCACCACTTATTACACCCCGCAGGTGGCAGCTTTGCTGATCGTTATCTAGCTCAATATCCAGATATACAGAGTGACAATCTGTTTCGTTACCTAACGGTTAATAACCCTAGGCACCCCTTACATAGCCAGTTTTCAGCCCTCTCAGCAACTGGCCGAGAAGCCCTACTCAAAGGCTACAGAGCATGGATGGAAGATGACACTTTGTGGCTAAGTGGTGAACAGGGTTGGAAGTCGATATCAGCAGATACATGGCGCCCCCTTGCACGTCAGCTTGATATCACAATTACAGGTCCGAACTGCACGTTTCGCTACAGCAATCTTTGTATCAGTGAGATGGCAGAAAATGTCCTCGCATTACGCTGGTTTGTCGCAGGTTTATCCTTATTGATACTCTTTACCACCGCCAAAGGTCTATACGCCAAACGCAAACAAAGTCGTGAAAGACGCTTCGTACTGCAGTTGCTCACTCATGAGTTACGCACACCACTAACTAGCCTAGGTCTAACTGTAGAAATGTTTCGCGATCAATTTGATCACTTACCAGAGAAAGCTCAGGAAGCGGTCTGGCGCTTAATGTCTGATCACCAAAGACTGTCACAATTAACAGAAAACAGTAAGATTTATCTGAGCACACAACGCTCCGAACAGTTACTTGAACAAACGGCTTACCTCAGTGATTGGCTTGATCATATTTGTGAAAAGCATCAACTCGATTACCAGCTCAACCAAAATAAAGCGTTAACCTTGCCTTTCTATTGGCTTTCTATTTGCCTGGAAAACTTAATTAAAAATGCCAAACAACACGGCAAAGGCGAAATTGGCATTAACGTAACCTTGGACAGGACTTTAGTTATTGAAGTGACTGACCAAGGAGCTTTCCCTAGCCCAATAAAGCGATTTTTAACTCATCTGCGGCGACCAACAAACAATGAAAATATGGGAATAGGTTTGGATATTGTTGAACACTTAACTCAATTAATTGGCGGGAAGTTAACCATACAGCGCCAACCTACACGCTGCACACTGGAGATACCGCTATGAAGACCCTGCTATTGATTGAAGACGACCTATTACTCGGGCAAGGGCTTGTCTCTTGGTTTGAGTCGAACGGCTACCAATGTATTTGGGAGCAAGAATCCAGCAAAGTGGAGAAACACTGGTTTAAAGCGGATCTAGTTATACTCGACAGACAGCTAAGCGATGGAGACAGTGTGGCTCATTTACCCCATTGGCTGCTCCTCAAGGCTCTGCCCGTTATTTTCCTCACCGCTAGAATCGACACTGAGCAAAAAATAGAAGGTCTGATGGCAGGAGCAAAGGACTATGTCACCAAACCTTTTTCCCATCAAGAGCTGTTGGCACGCGTTGTCAGCCAGCTCCGTCCATTAGGAGACAGCACTCTTCATTACGGCAAGATTGAAATCCATCTTGCGAAACGTGAAGCCACCTTCGACAACCAGCCAATCACCCTAAAGCCGAAGGAGTTTCAACTGCTAGTACTACTAGTACAAAACCAAGGGCGCGTCTTTCATCGAGATGAATTACTGAATAAAATCTGGGGATATCAAGCTTTTCCCAGCACTCGAACCATAGACAACCATGTGTTACGTCTTCGGCAGAAACTGCCTGTATTGAATATCGAGACGCATCGTGGTGTGGGCTATCGGCTCAATGAGGCTGCGTTATGATGCACCGTTCATTCTGCCTGCTGTGCGCACTGTTGTTTTCAATAACCGCTTATGCAAATTGGTTTAGCGATACGCCACTCTCGCGCACCTACGAAGCCCTACTTAACGGACAGCCTCTGCTCGCCTGGCAGGAGTTACATCTTGCGCTCAGCCAGCAAAATATCAGCCGTGACTACTGGCAGCCTGTGAAATTAGAAATCTTAAACCAAACTCAATGTGGTCAAAAGCTCATAACTCACTCAGAGTTTTTACCGGCCAATATCAGCCTCAGTTTTGTTCGGCGCTCTGGCTTGGCTTCACAGGGTTTTCAAATCAAACTATCCGCTGAAGATGTACATTCCACATTAGACGTTGAGCTCACTTCTCCCACCAAGAAAAGGATTCTGCATGGATTATTTACCTCTCAGCTAGGCTATCAGGAGATGGAAAGCGAAGAAATGCTGGTTGAGCCCGAATCTGGCGTCTACCAACTAAAGCTCAACGAGAATACCTACGCGCTGATCATCGCAATGCCAAAAAATCAAAATTGGCTGACGCTAGATAACATCACACAACAGCTCACTGTGACTCCACCTACAGTGACCGACAGTTGTGCGAAAGCCATGGCACACTGGCAATGGTTTGATCGCCACTACACATTGATCGATAAACGAATCCCAATCCAAACACTTAATGCTCCATTTCCGAAATCGAGTCAACAACCAAAAGGAGCAGCACATCTCAGTGCATCGGTCTCAATCTTCGAGTATCAACAGGGGCTTAAGGTTGAATATATACAGAGGCTGGCTCTGCCCTTTTCGGCCAGCCAGTAAGCCAATACACAAAATAATAGAGACAAATGGGTGACATTAAGCACCATAGCGTGCGCTCTAATAGTGACTTAAACCACTAATAGGATTTCGTCATGCCTTTTAAATTCAAACCCATGGCCGCTTTGACTTCGCTGTCTTTTTTCGCGATTCTGCCTTTTAGCGCAAGCGCCCAAACACTGACTCTGAGTGACCACTCAAATCAGATCGCTATCTCCCCCCAAGATCTAAGCATTCGCTGGAATGATCTTGTCATTAATAGTCCATCTTTGAGTGTCAATGAACAAGCTCAAACGATCTCAGGGCTCACAGTGGACTCACCGACCAAAGCACATTGGGTTCTCCAACCAAGTAAGCTCCGCGTCAACGCAGTATTAAAAGAGCAGGCTCTTGAACTGAGCTTCGCGGTTCCAAAAAAAACTAAGATAAAACGCAACCAACCTATCGTTTTACGTTGGTTTGATTTGCCGCAAAAATGCACCGACACACTTTACCTCCCCTTTAGTGAGGGAATGCGCATCCCAGTAGACAACAAGATGTGGGCGAACTATCTTACAGAAAACCACTCAGGAGCAAATACCACTCAAGACCTGAAAATGCCCTTTTGGACTGTTCAACAAGGCAAAAAAACGATCAGCTACCAGCTTGTCAATGCGACTAACAACAGCCTCACCTTCTCTAACACAATGCCCAAAGTTGATATGTTAGCAGACCACCGCTTTACTACTCTCAATAAAAACCAAGCCTTCAAAGTTCGAATAACCTTAGGTGACAACTGGATGGATGGCGCCAAAGCTTATAAGCAATGGCGCATTGATCATCATCAATCCACAACGCTGGCTGAAAAAGCAAAGCAAACGCCTCAATTGGCGAGGTTAATTGGTGCCAGTCAGGTCTATCTGTTTGGCAAAACGCTGATCAGTACTGACGATGTCACAGATTGGTGGGGACTCAAAAACTGGTATTTTTCACAAGACGATCTCACACAACCTCAGGAGGCAATCCAAGAGATCAAGCCACTCGCTAAAGGCCGAGACTGGCTGAGTCACTATCATAAACAATTACTTGTTGACTCACTCAATGCGTCCTTGCAACTAAAGTTCCTCGCCCCTGCACCATCACAAAACAACAATGCTATCGCAGCGCAGTACCAAGCTGCACAAGGCCAAAAACACTGGCTATTGCAAAATGCTTCACAATACCTAATCTCACCTGAACGATGGGGGCAAGCGTTATCACTCGATATGCTCGACAATATGAAAAAAGCAGGTCTAACCAAACTTTGGCTGGGCTTCGACAACTGGATGCCTGCCTTTTATCAGCCTCAAGTTATTGATGCCGCCAAACAATTGGGTTATCTGGTCGCCACCTATGATTCTTACAACACGGCGATACCAAAAGGCCTTAACGACGGGTGGTTAACAGCTCAACTCCCTGACCAGATGAGAGAGCAATGTGCGATTGAGCAAGCAAACGGTGAAAAGAAAACAGGGTTTCGTGGCAATGGCTACTACCTTAACCCGAATTGCGAACTGGATTACGTGAAGCAGCGCGTTGAGGACATCATCCAATACGGCCGATTCAATAGCTTGTTTCTCGACGTAGACGCAACAGCAATGGCAAGAGAAGACTATCGTGATAACAGTAGTGAAAGCGATATGCTGAATGCGTTTAACCAGCGAATGAACTGGATTGCCAAGCAAGGTAATCTGGTACTGGGCTCAGAAGATGGCAATAGCCTCACCACAACCGGCATCGCATTTGCTCATGGGCTTGAGACTGTAGGCTTCGGCTGGACAGATAAAGAGATGAAGCACGACCAACACTCGCCTTATTTTTTAGGGCGCTGGTATACAGACCAAAAACCAGAGTTCTTTTTTAAGAGTGCGCAGGTCAAAGAGCCTTATAAAACACTGCTATTTTCACCTCAATTTAGAGTGCCTCTTTACCAAGCCGTCTTTCATGACGAAGTGATAAACAGCCATCACTGGCACAGTGATAGCCTTAAATTCACTAACATCCAAGCCGAACGTGACTTGATTTCCATGCTCTACAATACACCGCCAATGGTGCATCTGACACGAGATGAAGCAAACTCACCTGACAGCCCTAGACTCAAAGCACTAGCGCACTACCAGCAGGCATATACTCCCATCCATGAGCAATTGTGGGACAAACCACTCATTAGCTTCAAGTGGCTGGATAAATCAGGACAGGTTCAGCAAACCTCTTTCAGTGACGGTAGCACTATTACTGCTAACTTTGGCTCCAAATCCATTGAAAATTCAGGGGTTAAAATTGCCCCCCACTCCATACTGGCACAACTGAGCAGTGGGCGTCAGATCCACTGGCAGGCGCACCATCCATAAACATAGAACAGCCAAAGTCGCTCTTTCGAATATAAAAGAAGACTAACTATCAGCAGTTGGTTCTTTGGTTTCAGCCCTATATGGTGGGCTAACAACGCGCTAAGCTACTGACAATTTGTCGCACGGAGTTTTCATAAATGGAATGTATATTTCCGAATTTAACATTTAAACAAAAATAACATTAATGTTACTTTAAACAATGTTGGTTACACTGATACAAAGTCATTCTAAAGACCACGAATACTTTATAACAGTTTGGATATGGAAATTAGACCAACAATCTCCAAACTAAAAAATTTAAATTGTTGCCCTTGTTTGCCCGCACAGTCTGCCCACTGTGCGGGTATTTTATTGCGAATCGACTCACCAAACTTAACTCACTTCACAGTATTCGATTAATTAATCACTTGATTAAATACTGTTGAATTTTTCACATATCGCAGACAAAAACAGCACTCTATAATTAATCAGTTGTTTAATATCTGAGGCATAATTTCGTGGCTGAATCATTGAGGAAAGCTGGCCGTCCAAGTACCAAAATCGATGTTCGCGCCAAGCTTATTCACCACTCTCGAGAGCTCTTCACTATGATGGCGTACGACAAGGTATCAACTCGGCTCGTAGCTAAGCGTGCAGGCGTCAATGTCGCAATGATCCGTTATTACTTCGGAAGCAAAGAAGGCCTGTTCGAAACCATGATCCGCGAAACGCTCCAACCAATGAAGTATCAAATACGGACACTGATCGCCGACAGTAACCAAAAAAACTTTTTCGACCTCATGCGTACGTACTATCGTGAAATGATCAAGATTCCACAGTTTCCTAGGCTCATCGTTCAAGTGATGAACATGCCACCATCAGAAACTCAACGTAAATTAATTGAGAAAGTCTTCGATGATATCGGCCAACCAATGCAGGATGTGATCTTTGACAAGCTCATAGACAGTGGAGTGTTAAGGCCTGACGCCGACCCAAAACTATGCCGTGTTTCTTACATCAGTCTGATGGTTTTCCCCTTTATTGCTCCTCAAGCTTTACTAGCCATTCATGGCATTGAGCTCAACGAAGAATTTCTCAATCGCCTTTTTGAACACAACATACAACTTATGACACAAGGCTTCCTTCAGCCTTCCCAATCAACGGAATGACCCTATGAATATCAACAGAAAGCTGCTTTTCTTCCCCGCACTCGCCGTGGGTATCATCACGTTGGTTTTGGCCATCAAGATGAAGCCGGAGCTCCCCGTAAAACCAGCAGGAGATCGAGCAAGGCTTGTAGAAACCATCCCCCTCGAACTGCAATCTATCGCACCGATGGCTATCGGCTTTGGTAAAGTTGCACCTAAACTGGAGTGGAAAGCAATTGCAGAAGTGACGGGTAAAGTCGTTTATCGACACCCTAAACTAGAAAAAGGACAAGTACTTCAAGCTGGTACAGAAATCCTTAGAATCGACCCTCTCGATTATGAATTAAAACTGATACAAGCTCAGGCGGATCTTAAATCTTCACAAATCTCTTTAGCTAAGCTGGCGCTGGAAGAAGACAACCTTAAGCAGACGTTAAGAATTGAGAAAAACCGCCTCGCTATCGCCAACAAAGAGCTTGAACGCAAACAAAACTTACGCAAGAAAGGACTCACTTCCCAATCCGACGTCGATCAACAGGAACAGAGTACCCTATCTCAACGTAAGCTAGTGGTTGATATCGATAATCAAATCGGACTAATGCCCGACGAAAAACGACTCGCTGAGGCTCTGGTTAAAGTGAATACGTCCAAAGTCGAGGAGGCCCAGCGTGCTCTGGAAAAAACCGTCATCACGCTCCCTTATGACCTACGTATCGCTGATATCGAAGTTGAGCAAAATCAAGTCGTCAACCTACAGCAAACCATGGTGACGGCACATGGTATCAATATCATGGAGGTGGAAGCCCAGCTATCCATTCATGACATGCACACGCTCGCTTCCAGCTTAGGGGAGTTTGGGCGCGACGCAGCAGGTATCCCACAACCCGATATGATTTCGGTCACTGCCATGATTGAACTCAATAGCGGCAACCTCAATGCCAACTGGCCTGCCAAAGTAGCGCGAATCAGCGAGACAGTAGACCCCAATCAAGCAACCGTAGGTGTGATTCTTGAAGTTCAGCAAGATTATCGCAACCTAAAACCAACGTCAGTTCCCCCTTTAGTAAATGGCATGTTCGTCAGGGCTAAAATCGAAGGTCAAGGTAACCCAAGTTGGGTAATTCCAGAACGAGCATTGCATGGTGATAAGGTCTACATCAAAGGTCACGACAACAGGCTACAAATACGTACCGTCAATGTGCTTTACCGACGAGACAACCATGTTGTGATCGACGGTCGCTTTGAACAGGGTGAAAAGCTGATTGTGAACGATCTTCTCCCTGCGATTGAGGGAATGCTCCTCAAAGAGCAAGCCGACAACAGTGAGGAGTCTGAATCATGATCCGATTCTTCGCTAAGCACCCAACAGCAGCAAACCTGCTAATGCTGACGCTGCTGATATTGGGTATGACTTCTTTATCGACTATCAAACGAGAGACATTTCCAGAATTTGATCCTCCCTATATCATGGCGGGAGTGACTTACCCCGGAGCCTCACCGCAGGAAGTAGAAGAAAGCATTTGTGTCCGTATGGAAGATGCTGTCGATGGATTGGCCAACATCGAAGAGACTCAATGCGAAGCGATTGAAGGGTCAGCTCGCCTTATCTTAAAGTTAGATGAGAAAGCAGACATTGGCCGTATGCTGGTCGATGTACAGACTCAAATCAATGCGATTAACGACTTCCCCCAAGAAATAGAATCCCCTGTGGTGCAAGAGCTGGACTGGAATGAACCGGTAGTGGATGTTGCGATTACTGCTGATACCACTTGGCCAGAGCTCAAAGCTTACGCAGAACAGCTTAAACGGACATTAAAACTCGATTATGACGTTTCATTAGTAGAGGTCGCCGGGTTTTCTGACCACCAATTTCAAGTCGAACTGGACAGCCAAGCGATGCGTCAGCTTGGCCTGAGCGTTGGTGATATTGCTGAACAAATTGGCCGTCAGAACGTAAAGCTACCCAGTGGCAATGTGGAAACACCAGATAAGAACTTCCTGATACGATTTGACGAAAGGCGAATAACCCCTGAAGAACTAGCATCTATCGTTGTCGGCTCTGGTCCCAATGGTTCTCTCATCCGCTTACATGATATCGCAACCATCACTGATCGCTTCGAGTTGGATGAGCAAAAAGTTCTGTTTGACGGGCATCCTTCCGCGCTTTTGAAAGTCAGCAAAAACAAAGAGGATGATGCACTGCGTATCAAAGAGCGTGTCGCTCAGTTTGTTGAAGACCAACAAGCTATCGCCCCCGATGGCGTCACGTTAGAGCTGACTAATGATTTGTCGTCAGTGCTGTGGGACCGTTTGACCATGATGGTCAAAAATGGTTGGCAGGGTATCATATTAGTCTTTGCTACTATGTGGCTCTTTTTTAGCCTTCGTTACTCATTCTGGGTTGCCGCAGGTCTCCCTGTTGCATTCCTAGGTGGTTTGTTTCTGATGGCTCAATTGGGCCTTTCGATTAACATCATGTCTTTAGTCGGGCTACTCATGGCGATTGGTATCATGATGGATGACGCCATTGTGATTGCCGAATCGATCGCGGCCCACCTCGACCGAGGTCAGAAGGTGGACGAAGCCGTAACTAATGGCGTAAAGAAAGTGCTACCCGGTGTTATTTCTTCTTTCCTGACGACTGTCTGTATCTTCGGAAGCCTATTGTTTCTTCAAGGAGAAATGGGCGCCGTACTCAAAGCTGTCCCACAGGTGTTGATTTTAGTTTTAACCTTAAGTTTGGTTGAAGCTTTTCTTATCTTACCTAACCACCTTTCTCATTCTTTGCATAAAGAAAAGCAAGATAAGCCGCCAGCAAAATTCAAACAAAAACTGCTAAGTGAATTCGAATATTTCCGTAATACCAAGTTAGTTAGCGCCGTTGAGAAAGTAGTCCAATATCGCTACGCCTTTATCGGTGGGGTATTTGCCCTATTATTGATTTCTGCGGCAACCTTAGCCGGTGGGCTACTCAAATTCCAGCCATTTCCTGAACTAGACGGCGACATTGCAGAAGCACGTATTATTCTTCCGCCTGGCTCTTCACTCTCGCAGACGGAAGACGTTGTCGATAAAATCATCGCTTCGGCACGAAGGCTTGATGAAGAGTGGAGTGACAATCAGGAAAACGGCACACCACTCGTCCAGCATATCACCAGTCAGTTCAATGCCAACGCTGATGCGAGTGAATCAGGCCCACATATTGCCACAGTCCGTTTGGATTTGCTGGGGGCTGAAAGCCGAAACACATTAATTGAGGAATTTATTGCCGCTTGGCGTGAAGACGTCGGCGAGCTCGCTGACCCAATTTCACTGGTTTTTAAGCAACCGACTATGGGGCCGGGTGGACGTGCCATCGAGATACGGGCGAAACACAATGATCTCGACGCTCTGAAAGCGGCTTCAATCGACATTCAGCAATATCTCAACGAGTTTGATGGCGTGCATGGAGTGCTTGACGATATGCGGATGGGTAAAGAAGAGGTGCTCGTCAAACTCCGTCCTGGTGCCGAAACCTATGGTATTAATGGCCAGCTTATCGCAAATCAGCTGCGTGCTGCTTTCTTTGGTCAAACCGCCGATGAGATTCAGGTCGGCGTGGAAAACATTTCCATCGAAGTCCGTCTCGATAAAGACCAAGCGGGAGACTTGCAACAATTAGCAAACTTCCCGATCATTCTGTCGGATGGTAGCCAGATTCCTCTCGCAACCATTGCCACTTTGAATTTCCAACGCAATTACGTGAGAATACAACGTATTGATGGATTGCGTACCATCAGCGTATTTGGTGACATTGATAACACTAAAGCAAACTCAACCGCCATCATCGCTCAGTTCCAAAAAGAAGAAGCACCTAAGTTAATCAAGAAATACCCGGGGCTTCGATTCGATTTTGAAGGGGAGGCAAAAGACACCGCAGAAACCGCCACCTCAATGGGTAAAGGCTTTTTACTCGGTCTGTTCGGTGTTTTTGCTATTTTGAGTTACCAGTTCCGCAGTTACCTAGAACCCTTTGTCGTCATGCTGGCTATTCCGCTGGCCTTTATTGGTGTGGTTTGGGGGCATATTCTTCTCGGCCACTCGCTGAGCATGCCAAGCATGATGGGCTTTGTCTCTCTAGCAGGTATTGTGGTCAATGATTCGATTCTCTTGGTGCAGTACATCCGGCATCATGTCGATGAAGGTGACAGTGTTCATGACTCGGTTGTCAAAGCCAGCCGTGAACGTTTCAGAGCCGTATTCCTGACTTCTATGACCACAGCTGCAGGTTTATTACCTCTTCTGACGGAGACCAGCTTACAGGCACAAGTGATCCAGCCACTGGTCATCTCCATCGTATTCGGCATCTTTGCATCCACACTTCTGGTGCTGTTTATGATCCCTGCCGCTTATGCCATCCTCGCCGATTTCGGCGTAGTGCGTAAGCATGAGGAGATTTAGCAACCTCTATTAGCAAGCAAGGGCTGTGAAGTTCACAGCCCTTTCCACTTACACTTTTCTTAGAACAAACATCTGGTAGCCGTATTGATGTAAGTAGTTCTGGTGCATATGTAATTCTGACTTCATATCGATTAGTGCCTGAGAAGCTTGTAAAGAGCTTTCCAGTTCATCAACTCTAGACACGAGAGGATCGACAAAGTTATTCCATGACTGTTGGCTTAGGGTAAACGTCTCTACTACTTCATAGCCTGCCTGACGCATTTGCGCGATGCGCTTATCTACGGTCACCATATCCGGATACTCTTTTTGATAGAAATTGGAGACGTCGGAGTCAGGGTTATCTGTTAACCACACAAGATCGCTCACGACAAGGTAACCGCTTGGTTTTAGGAAAGCTTTCCAACTTCTGAGTGCATTCTCCACACCCATGATGTAAGCACTGCCCTCAGACCAAATCGCATCAAACTGAGCGGCTTCAAATGGCATGTCCGTCATGCTGGCACAAATCGCATTCACTTGTTTTTCAACGGGTATTCCTTCTTGTAAGCTCCTGAGGCTTGCTTCGTCATTGTCCAATGCGGTAATACGAAATTCAGAATGAGACGCTAATACCTCGGTGGCGATGCCTTTACCGCAGCCGACTTCCAGTAAAGCCCCTTTATTTTGAGATAGTGCACTCAATGCTCGCAATGTATCCTGCTCAGAGCCTGGGCCAAGTCTTTTCAATCCCGCAAAAATCTGTTCGAAATCTGCCATATATTGTTCGTGTTCATTCATATCTTTTGATAACCATTTCAATCTCAATGCCTGCTTTTCGCTGAAGCCCTGTTTTATCAACCACTCCATGTGTGCCGATGGGGCGTGCTCCTCCATCTCCTGATGCCAATCGCGCATTGAATTCATTCCCAACATGGCTGACAGCAATTCCTTGGCTTTCTGCTTACGTTGAAGCTCCTCATCCAGTGCGTTAAGTCTTTGCAGTAACTTGTTTCTGTCGATTTTCGACTCCAGACATTCAAGACACTCTTCCAATGTCAAACCACCTGCCTGTAGCTGCTGCAACAGACGCACCCTTTGCACATCTTTGTCTGTGTACATCCGGTATCCATTGGCTTGTCTGGTCCCTTGAATCAAACCCAGTTTTTCGTAATACAAAAGAGTGGAACGGCTTAAGCCGACTTGTTCTGCGAGTTGAGAAATTCGATACATGCTTCATCCTCATGTTGATATCAACACTATAAACTATGAAGCTTTAGACAGGTCAATAGAGAAAACTGGCTTTAGGTGGATTAAAAAAGGGGGCCTAGTTGCCCCCTTGTGTCTGGATTACTGTTCAACAACCTCGCTTGGCGAGCGGCGGGTCAGTTTCTGTTTTATCCAGCGGAAGATGCCCTTAATGTCATCCAACATCAGGTACAAGCAAGGAACGAGCACTAAAGTTAACAGGGTTGCAAATAGCACAGCGAAACCTAAAGCAACCGCCATTGGAATCACGAATCTTGCCTGCAAACTCGTTTCGAACATAATCGGCAAGACGCCAACGAACGTAGTGATTGAAGTCAGTGTAATAGCACGGAACCTTGCACAACCTGCTTCTATCACAGCTTCTTTAATTGCCACCCCACGAGCACGCACATGATTGACGTAATCGGTCATAACCAAGGAGTCATTCACTACTACCCCAGCGGCAGCTATCAAACCAAAGGTCGACATCATACTGAGATCTAAACCAAACCAATAGTGTCCCCAGATTGCACCAGTGAGACTAAACGGGATGACTGACATGATGATCAGCGGCTGAGTGTAACTCTTCAACGGTACGGCTAATAAGATATAGACGATGATCATCCCTGCGACAAAGAAGATTTTTTGCTCATCTTGCTGAGCTTGCTGTTCTTCAATGGTTCCGCCTAACTGGCTTTTCACGCCAGGATAACCAGATAGAATATCCGGTATGATTTGCTCATGGACCCGCTCTACAATTTCACTTGGCTCCACCAGCTCTTCATCAATCGAGCCGTAAACATACACACTACGGAAGCCACCTTCTCGACGAATACTGCTCACACCCGGTTTCTGGTTGATTTCTACTACATCTCCCAGCATTACCTTTTTGCCTTCAGGTGTAGTGATCACCGCATAGCGTAGAGAGGCGAAGGCTTCTCGCGTCAATTTAGGGTAACGAACCATGACTTTGATCTCTTCGCCATCCCTAAGCACGCGTTGTGCTTCACCACCGTAAAAACTACCGCCGACTTGCACGGCAATATCAGACAAATTAAGCCCGAGGTCGTAAGCGACAGGTGCCAGAGACAGTAAAACTTCCTGACTACCCGCATCAATAGAAGACGAAATATCAAATAAGCCTTCTTCTTGCTTCAGTTTCACAATCAGCGCACGTCCCGCTTCATTCAAAGTGTCAATGTCTGAGCCGTAAAGAAGGAAACCAAACTCGTCCCCTTTCTCATCGTCATTGACGTTGTCAGAGACATTGAGCATCTTCAGCCCCGGTATATTCGGCATCTCTTCGCGCCAACGACGTGCCAGCTCAAAGGTATTGAAAGGACGCAGTTCTTCGTCAACTAACGGGATCACCAATCGACCTTCTTTGCGACCCTGGCTGAAAGTCAGAATATCCCGGATCATCTTCTGGCCGGTTTGTTGCTCCGTTTCCCTATCGATACGTAACACAGTACTTTCGATCTGTTTGAGCGCTTCAATGGTCTGTTCACTCGACACATTGTCGTTCATCACCAGCTTAATGCTTGGGAAGTCATGCGGCACTTTCGGTGACGGTATAATTCTCACATAGTTCGCCATAACCAAAGCAATGCTGATCACAAGCAACGCTGCGAATCCAGCAAATACGCTCCAGCGCCAGTAAGTACAAGCGGTAACAAAGCGCTTATACGGGCCATGGACAAAACTAAAGAAACGCTGGTTGAATCTATCTCGCCAGCTTCCCTTTTTAATCGGCTTAAAGTTCGAATGTGCCAAATGTGACGGTAAGATCAGCTTTGACTCAATCAAGCTGAAGATGAGACACAGAATCACTATCGCTGCGATACCAAAGAAAAAGGCACGTTCAATTCCCTTAGACATTAAAAACGGCGCAAATACGGCAATTGTGGTTAGAACACCAAAAGTTGCAGGAGTTGCCACGCGCTTAACGCCGCGTACCACGTTATCAACCCCACCGCCGCTTTTCTCTATCTCAGAATAAGCACTCTCACCGATGACAATGGCATCATCGACGACTATCCCTAACACCATAATGAAAGCGAACAAAGAGACAATATTGATGCTGACGCCAATCGCAGGCATTAACATCACCGCCCCAAGGAAGCAGACAGGTAAACCTATCATTACCCACATCGCCAATTTGACACGCAAGAAAAGGCTGAGCATCAATGCAACCAGAACAGCACCTTGCAGCAGGTTTTTAAGCATCATATCGAGGCGTGCGTTGAGGTAATAGGTCATGTCGACCAGCGTTTTGATCTTCAGGTCTGCGGGTAAGCTTGTATTCTTTTGCTCTATATAAGCCTTTACTGACTCCGCTACCGTGACCATATTTTGGTCTTTGGTCGCTTTTACAGACAGGTAAATAGCATTCTCGCCAGAATACTTAAAGTAGCGATCATCTTCGGTAAAACCATCTTTGATGGTCGCAATATCTTGCAGCAAGACCCGACCGCCATTAGCACCGATCTTGACCGGAATATCACGAAACTCTTCACCGCTGTAATACTGATTCTCAATGCGAACCGAAATCATCCCTGCGTTGGTCCTGACCTCGCCCGCCGAGTAGTTAGCGGAATAACGTTGAATCGCCTGACTCACATCATTGAGAGTGAGACTATATTTGCGTAGCACCTGTGGCTCTACTTCAATCGCAATCTCATACTCTGGCGCACTCAGCTCTACCAGAGCAACATTTTGCAACTGCAGCAGCTCATCTTCGATCTGCTTAGCTATCGGTTTGAGTTCCAATAGCGAACGGTTACCGACCAGCGCCATTTCAATCACATCCTGTCTAAACTCAAACTGGTAAACCTGAATCGGCTCCATTCCCGCTGGGAAGTTAGATACAGAATCGACCTTTTGTTTGACTTTATCCAGCACGTCTTCGACGTCTTGATCGACATCGACTTCAATCTCAATAGCGCCACTACCACGAGAAGCTGTGGTGACCGCCTTTTTTATCCCCGTAACATCTTTTAGAGATTCTTCCAACTTAATGAGAATACTCTCTTCGATTTCTTGAGGCGAAGCGCCAGGATACTGCGCACTAACATTGATGTAGTTAACCTCAATATTGGGGAACATTTGTCTCTGAATGAAGAAGAAACTCACCGTACCAACAATTAGGACAAACACCATCAGCAGGTTAGCGGCGACTGGATTGTGAGCAAAGTAGGCAATCAAGCCCTTTTGTTTAGAATCGTCCATGCTATAACCCCTACTGTTCACTTTCAGTGACGGCAACTTCTACCCGCATACCTTTTTGCGGATATTCAGGTACCGTCAGAACAATCTGGTCTTCATCAGATAAACCTTCGCTGATCAGCATAAACTCTTGCTCGGCGCGTAACACGTTGACGATACGAGGTTCCAATTCGTTATCTTCGTTGACAACCCAAACCTGTCGGTTGTTGACCAACTCCTGAGGTAAACGGTAAATGTGTTTGAGCTCTTTACCGATAAACTGCACTTCCACATAAGAGCCAAACTTGAGCGGTGAAGCGTCGGATTCAATGGCGTACGGGTCATCAACACGGACCACCATATTGATCATTCGAGTAGCACTATCAACCACGCCAAGATCACGCTCGATTACTCCCTCTCGCTTCGCATCAATAATACCTCGTTGCACCACTTTGGCTGAGATTCCGGCGTAGTTTTCCGGTAAGAAAGCGCTGTCGAAGTCTGCGATGGGTATATGGACTTCGCCTGCTTCAATATTGTTAAGTGTCGCGACATGCGCGCCAGCTGAAATATATTGCCCGACACCAATATCGCGCGATACCACCAGCGCATCATAGGGTGCAACGATTTTGCAGTTTTCAAGATCGCGCTTTGCCCGCTTCAGACCAGCCTGCGCTGATTTAACCTGTGCCATGGCACTCAGCACCTGGGGCTTGCGTAAATAAAGATCTGTTACCTGCTTAGCTGGCAGGTTTTTCGCCTGGCGCTTCGCCACCTCCGCTTTTGCTTTTTCTTCAATTAAAGATGCCTGAGCGCTGGCTAGATTTGCTTCTGCCTGTAATACCGCGGCCTGATAGTTATCGCTCTCAATTGAAAACAGCGTCTCTCCACGTTTAACGACCCCACCTGCAACAAAATTGGGGTGCCAGCTCGTTACCTCACCAGATACCTGAGCAGAAACTTGCGTCACCTCAACGGGCAGCAGTTCACCGTGACTGGTGATCAGTACTTTATGGTCGCTTGATTTCACTGACGCTACAGTCACAGTTAACGGCTTTTTCTCTGGTTTAGTTTCTGTGCTTTCTGCTGCGCTTGAGGCAATTGCAGCATAGCCACCGTAGGCTCCTCCGAGAATGACAACGGGAAGCAACCAACGTAACGGCTTAGTTTTCATAAAAAGTCCTTATTAGAATGACAGCCTATTATTTTTCTGCTCTTACGAGGCAGGCTTTGTTTTATACGAGTAAGCTATAGCTTCGACATCATAAAGATATGAAATATCCATAAAATTAATGCTTTTAATTGGTGATCTCATTTCACCGATGACGAATTGCTTGCACTAAAGGCGTCAGCAAAGAGAGTGCCAACAACAAAGTTTATAAAATACAGGCGGTTAAATAAAACAAGCCAAACATCGAAACAAATAGATTAGGTGAATATGTTTATATGTTGGCGAAATTTACCTCTGGATTTATGACAGCCGATTTAAAATAATGAAATCAGCCATGTTAAACGGAGAGAGTAATGAATAAGGTTTATCTTTTTGATTGGGGAAACACGCTCATGGTCGACTTCCCAGATCAGCAGGGGAAAATGTATCTATGGCCGAACGTAGAGGCCGTGGATAAAGCAGAACAGACGCTTAAGTCGCTCAGCCGCCATTTCCCAGTCTACGTAGCAACCAGCGCTCAAGACTCAACCGAACGTGAAATCCAACAAGCCTTTCAAAGAGTCGGATTAGATCCCTACATTAACGGCTATTTCTGCAAGGCTAACTTAGGCCTAGAGAAGAATAGTGCTGAGTTTTATCTCGAAATTGCCAAATCACTTTGCCATCACCCCTCTGAAGCGGTGATGGTCGGCGACATTCTTGAGAAAGATATCTACCCCGCAGACAAAGCAGGATTGCAGACCATTTGGTACAACCCAACAAATCTTCCTGTTCCAAAAGGCGTTCGCAGTATTCAAAGTCTAGAAGCGCTACTCGAAGACAAATAAAAACGGCTTAACGTAGCATTAAGCCGTTTAACTGCTTTATCTATGATGCTGAGGGTTGCTGGGGTTGATAACGACCCGGTTTATGATTCATTGCCAAGATTAGATTTGTGGCAATGGCGCCAACTACTGAAAGCAGAATAAGAGAAAGATCGACAATAAACAGAGATAAAACAACGATTGTGCAATCGAGCGCCATTTGGACTTTACCCGCTCGAATACCAAAACGCTCCTGAAGAAATAACGCGAGAATGTTAAACCCTCCTAGACTCATCTTATGACGGAAGATAACCAACATCCCCATACCTATTAAGCCTCCTCCTAGCAGAGCAGCGTATACAGGCTCGATACGAGCAATCTCTATGACATGATGGAGATGATCGACAGCAAGGGAAACAATGCTGACAGCGACAAAAGTATTCACGGTAAACCGCCAGCTCATACGGGTAATCGACAAGGCATAGAACGGTAAGTTAAGTACAAAAAACACCTGACCAAAGCTGAAATCGCTTACCTTAGTCAGAAATATCGATAGCCCTGCGGTACCACCAGTTAGCAAACCGACTTTATTGAAGAAAATTACTCCAAGTGAAACCAGAGCACTCCCTAAAATCAGCGCGAGTAAGTTCTCACGCAAACTATGTTCTTTATCCATTTTGGCTTCCTATCCTAATACGGCTCACAAATTATGCATGAGCCAAACGCGGATAAGATGTCGATAATTGACAATAATGTCGAGATAATGCGTTAAATCTGTTAATAGCTGAGTGTTTAAGAAGGTTTACAATTCCTTAAGATAGGCCCTAACACTATTTAGCAATTTCAAACGAGGTTGATAACCAGATTAATCATTGATTGATGTTAACCTGACTGATTGAGAACCTTTTTTACAAACGGTTGTTTTACCATCAAAACAAACCGAACCTGCCATCCGCTTTGCTCTGTACATGGCTTCATCCGCCATACTTAACAACACCTCTTTGTTCTTGGTTTGATCAGGGAAGTAACTGACACCTATACTCGCCCCAACGTTAAGTGTTCGGCCATTAAACTCAATTGGTGCGTTGATCGCATCCAGTAATTGCTCTGCCTTTTTCGCAACAATTTCAAAATCATGCAACAGATCAAGACAGATAACAAATTCATCGCCACCAAAGCGTCCTGCAAAATCAGACTCTCGAATGGCGGCAGTAATACGACAGGCAACTTCAATAAGAATGGCATCTCCAGCTTCATGCCCAAAGGTGTCATTCACAGATTTAAAGTCATCCAAATCAATGAAGAAAATAGCCAGCTTGCATTGAGTTCGGTTCGCTTTCACGATGGCATTTTCTAGTGCTTTATCAAAAGCTCGGCGATTAACTAAGTTAGTCAGTGGGTCATGTTCAGATAAAAAGATCAGTTGTTCCTGCTTATGCTTAAGTTGCTGCGTTTGGCGCATCACCTCCTCTTCCAACTCTTGCTTAGTCACCGTAGTTTCACACAATGACAACGTCATCTGGTTAAAAAACTGCGCCATGATTCGAAACTCGGTGTCCATTTTCACTGCCTCTACTTTCGAGTCTAATTTCCCTTCAGCCAAATCAACCATCGCGTTTTTCATGGCTTTTGCACCTGATTTGAAGCGAAAAGCAATTAACCAAGCCGTTGCACTGACTAAGATGGAGCAGATGACCAACCAAGCTGCGACATAGGTCATCACTTGGTGAAGGCTATCTGCATTACGATTAAGTACCGACTGATGAACATAAGCGAGCTCTTCCGTCATATTCTGAACAATCATATTGTAGCGAGAGTGAAGCAACCCACGAGCATTAATATTCCCAGAGTTCTGATCATCCAAGCCATTAATTGATAAGAAGTAGACTTGTTTCTCTTTATTCAGCAGCGCGTTCAAGCTGCGGTTCATACGTTGGATATTACCCAGCAGACTATTATTTTGTTTATAGGCAGTTAATTTCGTTGCTAATTCCGCCTGAGCTAACTCGACTTGATTAAGGCTAGGCTCATCACCAAATTGAAGAAAAACCCACAGCTGACTTCTGAGCAAATCGACACACAACTGCAAATCAATGATCTGATCCAGCTCGGCTTTTGTCTTACGTTGCTCTTCCGATACTTTTGCAAAAGAGATAATGATGAACAAAGTCAGCATCAGTGTAGTGGTCGATAAAACAAACAACTTCTTAAACAGTGAGTCCAACATGGCTTACTCTCGCAAAGCAATGGTCTGCTGATAGGGTTGAGTAAAAAAAAGGTTTCTAAAATCGGGTTGTTCATTCGCGACCAACTCACTCTCTACTGCCCATCTTGCTTGATATTGCAGGTTGGAAAGTAAAGAATTTCCCAAAGACAGGCGGAAAACATAGTCCTCCCAAGACCATTTAACCTGATTTTCTGGAATATTTAGGCGCTTGGTAATGATGCTTAGAGCCTTACTAGGATTGGCATTAATCCACTCTACGGCGTCATCAATGGCTTGTAATAAATACGTGGGTTCTTTGCCAGCAAACTCGAGATAAGGTGTTGTCGATAGTAAGTTGAAAGAGAGTTGATAAACCCCTGGAGTCCCTAAATTCACCACTTCAGCTGCAGATAGAATATCCGCTTTATACCCCATAGGCTCCCATGCTGAAATGGCCTCTACACGGTAAGACAATAAAGCGGGAACCAGCTCATGAGGCTGAAGGTAGACCTTTTCGACATCGATACTTTTGAGATTATTGGCGATTAAAATAGAATCAAAATAAAACTCACTGGAGCTACCTTTTATCACGCCCACCCTTTTACCCTGTAAAGCGCTTAAATCGTTGATTCCAGAAGGATTCAGCGTCAGCAGTTTCAAATCATTGTCGGATTCAACAAAGCTGACCAGCAGGGCCAAATCATTGCGTTCGAAACTCTGGAACATGACTACGGATTCGGAAGCCGTCGCATACTCTACATCACGATTTAGCATCAGTTGAGTGCAAGCAAGGCCTCCGACACAGGGGTAAAGAGTAACATCAAGATCATAGTCTTCAAAAAAGCCGAGATGCTCAGCAATTAGAAAAGGCGAAGAGAGTGGGGTCAGAGAGACACCAACCCTTATTTTGTGGTTACTAGACTCTTCCTGCCATTCATATTTAACGACCCCAAAAGCCGCTACACCTATCAATACAGAGCCAAGACCTAAAGCCAATAAATTCCATTTAACAAGTGGCATAACAAACCCGCTCTAAATTAAGAAACCTAGCTCATATAAAGTTAGCTTATAGATTTATGACGTTGAAAGAAGGCACCATTTTTTATAGGGTTCAGTGTAATTCTTTACCGTTTACGTGAAGGAAATCACAACAAATCACTAAAAAAGTCATAACTCTCAGAAATAATCCGTATTTAACAAAGTAAGCAATAAACTCCCCTCACCTAGAATACGTAAGAACAAATCAGACTCATAGCTATACATATATCCCTCTACCACACTGCTTAATTTTAGGGTATCCAATGAAAATACTAATTTTTGGTGGAAACGGTGGCATAGGCCACGCAATTTGTCAGCATTTAGCGCAAACAATCCCTTCGATAGAAGTGCACGCAACCTATAGAAATACTCGACCACCGGGCTCACATGAAGCAATCATTTGGCATCAACTGGACGTAACAAACGAAGCGAAAATACAATTGCTAGCTAATGAAATAAAGTCATTAGATTGGATTATTAACGCGGTTGGATTGTTGCATGATAAGCACCACGGACCCGAAAAGAACCTCAAATCATTTGATCCCGATTTTTACCTGAAAAACATCATGAATAATGCGATGCCGACTATGTTGATCGCCAAACACTTTCAAAGCGCCTTGAAGCATAGCAGCCAGCCAAAGCTCGCAACTATCTCAGCCAAAGTCGGCAGCATTAAAGATAATCAATTGGGAGGCTGGTATAGCTATCGCTCATCTAAAGCGGCACTCAATATGCTACTTAAAACCCTCAGTATTGAATGGGGAAGAACTATGCCCAAAGCATGTGTTCTTTCACTGCATCCAGGCACAACGGACACCGAATTATCAAAACCTTTTCAAGCCAATGTACCAGAGGGAAAACTGTTTGAACCTGATAGAGTGGCCGCAGATCTCGTCAAGATCATTTCTGAAGCAACATCAGATATCAGCGGCAGCTTTCTTTCTTATAGCGGTGAAGAACTGCCTTGGTGAGGCATAGGTTTAAGCAATGACAATCAAACCAAACTTCGACAGTAACTGCTCTTGCTGCCAATCACAGATCTTCACACCACTAAGTGAGACCCTACGCATGTCTAAACCTTCCAAGTCAATATGAGTTAAGTCTGCGCTTTCCAAGTTAAATGTGCCCCACTGCTCTTTGCTGAATTCACCACGCGACAAATCCGCACCCAGCATACTGGCTCCGAACAGGTTGGCACCACTCCAACGATTTTCAAACAACTCGCACTTTTCTAGTAATGCGCGCTCGAAGTCGGTGTAACTCAGGTTACACCCTGTTATGTACGCCGAACAAAAGTAAGCTGAATGGCTAATACGGTTCACAAAATTCGCACGCTGAAAGTTCGCACCTTTTAAATCGCACTTTCTCAATTCGATACCAAAACAATCTGCACCAACAAACTGGCTCATGGCTAACATACAGTTTTCAAAACTGGCATCCTTGAGGTTGGCATATTGGAAGCTGCACCCTTCCAGCGCTTGCGCTTCAATGAATTTACAGTTGATAAACTTTGCATCACGTAAATCCGCTCGGTCAAAGTTGCATTTAATGAACTGACAACCCTCATACACCTGCTGCTGTAAGTCCTGATGAGAGAAGTCTTGTTGATGATACGTCTGATCTTTTATAGACATGTGTTCTCCTTAGTTGGCGCAAGACTAGCACTCTAAGCCGTTGTTTTTCCATAAAAATAAAACCTTAAACATCAAGCACTTAAAACACCCTAAAATCGCCAATTTAAGACATCAAAATGGCGATTTAAGAGCCTTCTACTTTGAAATTCGAAGGCGCGTATCAAGAAAAAAGTTTAAAGCTTTAAACCACTGTTCAGATGACCGTTTTAAAAAGTAAAAAGGCGTAGAGCATTTGGAGCAGTTTTGCTCTAATACACGGCAGTGAATCTCAAGAGATAACGTAATGGAAGAAATCTATTTTGCTGGTGGCTGCTTATGGGGTGTACAGGAGTTTATGAAGCACCTGCCAGGAGTATTACTAACTGAAGCCGGGAGAGCCAATGGCACTAGTCAGGATACCAAAGGGGAATATGATGGCTATGCAGAATGCGTCCGCACTCAGTTTGACCCTGAAAAAGTATCAGTTCTGGAATTGATGGATTTCTTCTTTGAAATTATCGATCCATACAGCTTCAACAAGCAAGGCGAAGATATCGGTAAAAAATACCGGACTGGCGTATATAGCATAAACCATAAGCATTTAACTCAGGCTCAGGACTTTATGGAGTCTCGTTCAGATCGCGAACGTATTGTTGTAGAGATACTTCCGCTGACCAACTATGTCAAAAGCGATGACGAGCATCAGGATCGCCTGACCCTCTACCCAGACGATTATTGCCACATTTCGATAGACTTACTGCACAAGTATAAGAATCAATACAACCAAGGCTAGAGTAATACACTAGCCTTGATGCTATTTAGGAGGAGGCTCCTAAACTTTAAACTTGCTGAGATTAGAGTGTAAGTCATTGACATGTTTGGCGATTGCTTCATTTGCCATGGCTGTACTCTTCGTTTCTTCCGCGGTTTCTTCTGCAAGAGTTTTAATGCTGGTCAAGTTATTATCCAAATCTTGAGTAACCGTTGATTGCTCCTCAGCCGCAGCAGCAATTTGTAAGTTAAGCCCTGCGATCTGATTGACTGATTCTGCAGCAATTGAAAAAGTATTGGCAGATTCTGAACTCTTCTCTAAACAAAGTTTTGCGGTATCTGTCCCCTTTTTCATACTCGAAACAGCATTTCTTGCTTCAGACTGCAACGTATCGACTAGCTGCTGAATATCCACCGTTGCTTCTTGAGTGCGCTGAGCAAGTGAGCGAACCTCGTCCGCAACCACCGCAAAGCCACGCCCTGTTTCACCTGCGCGAGCCGCTTCGATGGCAGCATTCAAAGCAAGCAAGTTAGTTTGTTCAGCGATACCTTGAATAGATTCCAGTACTTGCCCGATATTGTTGGTCTCGGAAACAAGGTTTTCAATCACACCAGATGATGTGGTGACCTCATTTGCCAGCTCTTGGATAACCTCCTGAGTTGCTAGCGCTTCTTTCTGACCATCCATGACGCGTTTTCGAACTTCATCAGTCACCGAAGACGCGTTGGCCGTACTGTTCGCCACTTCCTGTGTCGTCGCGTTCATTTGGTTAATCGCTGTCGCCACCTGCTCGATATCGCAACGCTGCTTTTCAACGTTTTGCAACGTACGCTGCATAGCGGTAACGGCAACTTGTGAAGATCCACCAAGCTCTCGCGCCTGTCCATTGATTTGCGAAATTGTTCCTATCAACACACCTAAAAAATGATTGAACGCATTCGCTACTGTTCCGGTTTCATCTCGAGAAGAATCGTCGAGTCGAATAGTCAAATCGCCATCGCCTTCAGCAACCTGCTTTAATCTATCAATTAAATTTAAGATTGGCGTACGAATAGCACGTGTGACCAAGAAAGGCATAAGAACACCTAAAACTATCGACACTGAAGCAATGATCGTCATCCACTTGATCGCATACTTCTCATCCTCTTCAGCTTGCAGTGCACTGGCGAGAGTAAAGTTTTGCACCTCATCGAGAATCGAAATCAACGATTTATCAATTTCATCTTCATGTGCTTCCACTTTCTTAGAGAACTCAAGCATCTCTTCGATTTGACCATTGCTGCCGTAGTCCATTGTTTTGTCAATTTCACCAACAAGCGTGCTGTAAGACTTCTCGACAACTTTCAGCTTGCCAAGAAGCTTCTCGAATTTTTCTTGCGCCTCAACTGAGTGCAACAGTGGTATGGATTTCTCGATGAACTCTTCAACTTCATAGAGTTCTTTTTCGGTTTTGACCGTCAGGTCATGAACCTTTTTCTTGGCTTCTTCGAATACGCTCATCTGGGCCATTCCTTGCTCAACGCGGATCGCTTTAATGAGTGCTCTTTCGAACAGAATCGCTTGTTCCAACTGATGCTCTGTCACCACCGTCAACATTTTAGTTAACGGGATATCTTCTTCAGCGATATCAACCAGCTCGTTACCAATCTTGTTCATTTGATAAAGGGCAAAACAGCCCATAATCATCATGGCAAGCAATTGGGAAAACCCAAGTAAATACACCTTTTGGGCAATGGTTAATTTAGATAGC
Organism: Vibrio sp. Isolate23; assembly: GCF_022398095.1. Classification (NCBI taxonomy): domain Bacteria; kingdom Pseudomonadati; phylum Pseudomonadota; class Gammaproteobacteria; order Vibrionales; family Vibrionaceae; genus Vibrio; species Vibrio sp. Isolate23. The sequence goes on along the minus strand of NZ_JAKEUV010000001.1, from coordinate 1,184,373 downwards.
ATACCTATCCCCTCAATCCTTTCTAACGAAACACTTTAATTCACATCACTGACTTCCGCGTTGTAACAAGCGAATGTATGTCGTGAGAGCTAATATGGCGAATGTTGGGTTGGCAGGTGTTTATAGCTCGCGAGAATGATGATCTATTATCTACATTGCCCTATATGCTTTGACAGAGTCCGTTCTAATTGCTTTTGCTTAAGCCGTTGAATCGTTCCACTGACAGGCACAAATTCCAACATTTCCACTTATGGTTCCTAACTCTCTTACTTAAAAAACCATACTGTTTTTTTAATCACTTGGCTCTGAAGCCATCTTGCTCTTTTGCTAGCGCATAGAGGGCTCAAAATTGGCTGCTGAGCACATTCTCTATGCAATAACCCTGTCAAACACTTTCTTGAACATGGCTCTGATAGCTGATATGCAACAGGGTTTAACAGAATGTTTACAAATTATGTGCCAGAGACAAAATCGTACTTTAATGATCGATTTGAGAGAAAAGCGGGTAATAAAAGCCATTAAATCAAAAAACAAAACGCATATTGCAACCACATTGCAATATGCAATTGCAATGTGGTTAAAGCAACCAATAACCACACAAATTAAATGGAAAAGAGTTACTTAGGTTTTTTGCTGACTTTTTACGGTTGGCATCAATGCTCCAATCCGCCAGTCAAATTTTACGGCACATACAGCCAACAATATCCCAATGACTCCCAAACCTTGCGATAGATTCACCACATTACCAAAGGCAAAGTAATCCACCACTAAAGCGGTCACGGGGTACACGAAAGATAAAATGGCGATGAGATGAGTGGTGAGTTTTTGAAAGCCATCATACATAATGACGTACATAAATCCGGTATTTACCAAACCAAGTGTGAGTAACGCTCCCCACTGAACTGGAACCTTCGGCAGCGCCGACCAATCCACCATAGGTAACAGTAAGACAACACCCACACTGACCTGAACAAGTGCAATCACGCTTGGCGATACTTGGCTGACTTCTTTGGTCAATAATGTCGTCACTGTGTACAACAGTGCAGCGCCCAGCGCCAATAACAGCCCAAACAATATTTGCTGGCTGCCAACATCTTCACCTTGCAGCAAAATACTTAGCTGCGTTAGATCCAGATCAGTCACTAACACCAACCCAATCACTGCTACTGATAGCCACACAATGAGGTTCATTGATGGCAATTGCCTTGCCATCAATGAACCAGCAACAACTAACATAATTGGTTGCATGTGGTAAGCAATCGTCGCAATAGAGAAAGGGATATAATCAAAAGAGGCAAAGAGCAAAACCCAGTTACCTACCAAAGTAATACCACCCGCCAGAATCAACCCAAGTACTTTTCTATTCAGGCCTGCAGTAAACGAACCATACTGCCATTTAACGTAACCAACCAGAAACAGGCCTGCGATCAAACAACGGAAAAATACGACATTCCAAAACGACTGACCTGACTCAATAACAAACAATCCTATGGTTCCCGATAACACCATAGCGGTAATCATTTTGATGGTGCCTGCTTCTGTATCATTCCTATACATAATTCATCCCCCTTGAATCTACTAAGTAATACACATAGATTAAGAAGTAATCCCCCACACAGGCATAGCGAAATGAAGCTCATTTTTCAGTGAGACTTAAAAAAGGAAGACAAATATGCGTAAGAACCTTAAAAACGAAGATTGGACGCTGGACGCCATCGATAGCCAACTACTCGACTTACTTAACGATAACGCGCGAATGCCAGTCGCAGAGCTAGCCCGAGAAGTGAAAATGTCGTCTCCGAGCGTTAACGAACGACTCAAGCGTATGGAAGAGTTCGGCGTTATTTCAGGATATCGGGTTCAACTCGCACCAGAAAATTTAGGATTCCCACTTGAAGCCATCGTACGTATGCGTCAACTACCAGGAAAGATAAAACAGCTGGAAGCCATGATCATCGAAACGCCAGAGTTTATTGAGTGCGACAAAGTCACTGGTGAAGATTGTTTTTATGCTCGGATGCGATTCGGTACTATGGAGCAATTGGATGAAATCCTGGACAAAGTATCCTCACTGGCTGAAACCAATACCTCCATTGTGAAATCAACGCCCGTCAAACGACGTAACGTTCCTTACCAATATTCTCGCTCACAAAAATAATGGGCGAGCAAATTTCTGCTCACCCATCTTAATCTTCGCTCAATGAATAAATCCATTCATCGACTTTGACCTGCTAACTTAGCGCTTGCCGCTCCGTGTTTTTCCGTGGCAGGTTTTACAATCAAACCGATGCCTATCAGAAATAACGCACTCGCGATGACTTGAGGCACAGAGAGCACTTCGTCATACATGAAATAGCCACTAACTAAAGCGAATACTGGAACAAGCAAAGTCAAAGGTGCTGCGGTGCTTAACGGGTACTTAATCAGTGTTCGATTCCAGACCCAGTAACCAAACAAGGTGGTTGGGTAAGCCTGAAAAACCACTGCAATTGTCGTGTTCATATCCCAGTTTTCATAAGCTTGCCAAAGGATTTGTTCACCGTGCAATGCAGTCGCGAACAGCACTAGCGGTACAGGGGCAAACAACATTCCCCATACATTAAATGCAAAAGCCTGTTTGGTTTTGGAAGCTTTAACGATGACTCCCATTAAGGTCCAACTGATTGCCCCAATCATAATCAGCATAAGGCCTGAAGCAGTAATATTACCGTTGGTCGCAGACACCAGCACCAATAGCGCGACCATAGCAAGCAAAGCCCCCATCAATTTTCGAGGTGACGACTTTTCTTTAAAGACAAAAAGCCCGACCGCCATGCCGATCAATACGTTGCTCGACAGCAAAACCGAAGACATTCCGGAAGACAAACCCGCAGTAATCGACCAAGACGCCATGCCCCAGATCCCGACGCCAAACACTAACCCATAACTGACCAGATAACGCCAAGCCACGTTTGGTCTGGCGATGAAAAAGATCGCCGGGATCACCGCAAGCGCGAAACGGGCAGCTGTCGCAATCAATGGGTGAACATTGGTAATCCCCATTTTGATCATTGAGAAGTTGAATCCCCAAATAGCCATGACGAATATCGCAAGTATTAGGTCGTTTTTCTTCATTGTTATCCCTCCATTCATTCTGTGAATATGAGTATCGCTTGCGAGCAAAAAGGGATACAGATACAATTTTTCAAATAAAAACCAGTACAGTTGTTATGATGATGAGCATTTATAAGCAGTTAGCCAATCAATTCATTGAAGATATTCAACACGCTAAGCTGTGTGAAGGGGACAAAATGCCCTCTTTACGACAACTCTCACAGCAGCACTCTGTCAGTATGTCGACCGCCGTTAGTTGCTATCAAGAGCTGGAATCACAAGGCTGGATCCAGTCCCGCCCTCAAGCGGGTTACTTCGTCGCACCTAGCCAGCACTCCCACCAGACACCTGAACTCACGCAGTTTGTCAGCACAATTTCAACAGTCCGCCACTTTAATTCCGTACATTCAGCACTGCGTGGCCCATTAGGTGTTTCCAGTACCGCTAATGATGAACAAGCCGTAACAGAGCTCGAACGCAGTTTTCGCCGAGCCTTGCGTCGAATGGGCGACCGACTCAACCACTATCCTGATGTTCAGGGAGAGCCTCTGCTGCGTCAGGCATTATCGACTCACTTTTCTAAAGTCGGCGTGCACTTTTCTGCCAGTGATATTGTCGTCACGGCTGGTTGTATGTCAGCGATAAAAGCGGCAATAGAGTCCTGTACCGAGCAAGGTGATGCCATCGCGATCAGCTCACCCTGCTTTAACGGCATCATCGAATTACTTGGCCAAATGTCGCGAAAAATCGTCGAAATTCCTTCTTTAGACGACGGAATAGACTTAGAGCAATTAGAAGGGCACTTTAGGCAAGGGACTGTTAAAGCAGGGATTTTCTGTACTTCTCATATGAACCCTCAAGGGATCAGTATGTCAGCCCAGCAAAAGCAAACACTGGCTCTGCTAGCGAATCAGTACCAAGTTCCCGTGATTGAAGACGACGTTTACCTTGAGCTCTCCTACTCAAGCCATACTCCTCTGCCAGCCAAATACTACGACCAAAATGGCTATATTCTCTGGTGTGGATCTGTTTCCAAAAGCCTCTCGCCCAGCTACCGGCTAGGTTGGTGCTTACCCGGACGCTATATGTCCATTTATCAAGGCAGGTCTGGCGCCAGTAGCTATGGTATCTCGACACCAATTCAGCTTGCTGTCGCTGACTTTATTGACTCCGGCCAGTACGCTAAGCAACTCAGACGCAGAAAGCAAAAGCTACTTTCGCTAAGAAAAGACTATCTGGATTACCTGATCACTCAATTACCTAATCACATAAAGATCAGCAACCCACAAGGCGGTATGGTACTTTGGATCCAAGCTCCAGGTTTGGACTGTAAACAGTTACAGAGTGAAATCGAAACTCAGCTAATTGATATTCGCCTTGGGCATCTCTTTACCACTCTCGATCTCTACTCTGACTGTGTCAGAATCAATATGGGTTACCCACTTGAAGGGCGTACCAAACAGGATTTAGACACACTTATTAGTCTTTTGATTGAACTCTCAGGGTGAAGTGACGTTTAAGGCATGCTTAGAACGCCACATCTTTACTCGTTATGCGTTTTCCAATTCAGGCTCGCTGATGGACGCTTTCAATCCTTTTGCAAGACGCTCTACTGCTACCGTTAGCTCCTCTGGCGAAGCATTAGTGTAGTTCAGTCTTAATGCAGGCTTGGCTTCATCTGCATTTGGATAGAACACCGGGCTTGGCACAACCGCAACGCCATTCCCTAGTAACGCTTTTGCCAGTGCAAATGTATCGCAGGATGGCAGCGTCACCCATATGAACATGCCACCTTCAACAGGCTTCACTTCGCAGCCAACTGGCAGCTGTTTTTGCAGCTCAGCAAATAGCTTCTCATAGCGGGATTGGTACAGTTCTCTAACCGTACCAATGTGCTGTTCAAAGCCTTGGTGTTTCAGTAGACCTAGCAGTAGCGCTTGCATAGGGACACTTGAGTGTAAGTCAGCACCTTGCTTGATCTTGATGAGTGGCTCAAGATATTCACTCTTACCACTTACGACACCAACTCGCAGACCCGGAGACGCGATCTTTGAGAAAGAGCGCAGCACAATAGAGTGTTGTGGACAGAAATCAGAGACCAATGGAATCGCTTGACCTGAGAATCTAAGTTCACGGTACGGTGCATCTTCAATCAGCACAACATTGTATTGCTCACACAATGCACCAACCTTCTGACGAGTTTCTAAGGTCCAGCAAACACCAGTTGGGTTATGGAAATCTGGTACAGCGTAGAACATCTTAGGTGACTGTTCAGCGAAGCTCTTCTCAAGTGCATGTAAATCAGGACCCGCTTCCGTCTGAGGTACGGTGACAATATCCGCCTGAACCAAACCAAACACCTGCATCGCACCAAGGTAGCTAGGTGCTTCCATGACCACTTTGTCACCTGGGTTTACATAAGCACGGGCGATCAGGTCTAGCCCTTGCTGCGATCCTGTACACGCCATTACTGAGTGCGTCTCTGGCAACTCAAAATACTCTGTCAGGAACTCTAGAAGTGGTGCGTAACCTGCGGTTGCTCCGTACTGGAAAACTTCTGGCATTGATGAAAGGCTTTCTAGTGTCGGCTTCATTAGTTCAATTGGAAATGTACTTTCATCTGGTAAGCCACCCGCAAGCGAGATGACATTTTTATCCGATGCGGCAGCGAGAATTTCACGAATATAAGACGACGAGATTTGTTGCAGGGAGCGAGCGATTTCCATAACAGTTCCTGAGTGTAATTTTAGAATTTTTATCGTCGAAAAGACGTTAATGAAGTGTATAACCCATTGATGAAAATAGGATGTCCGTTTATGCTGTTAAACATGTCCATTTATGCTATTTTTCTTTATGAGCCGACAACATATATTCCGAATCAATGACGTGCTTTATCACATTCATAAAGACATCAGTAAATCCTTACCAGCCAAGGAATTAGCGGACATCGCAGCGTATTCTGAGCAACACTTTCACCGCGTTTTTAAGCAGGTTGTCGGAGAATCCATCCATCAGTATATTCGCCGAACACGAATGGAGTACGCCGCAAATCAACTAATGTTTGACCCACATTCCTCAGTATTGGACATCGCCAACAAGTGTGGCTTTAACTCTGTTTCTTCGTTCAGCCGCGCATTTAAATCCACTTTCAGTGTCTCACCAGGAGAATGGCGAAAGCACGAGCAACAAAACATCGATAAGCCCTATCTCAAAGATCCTGAAATCGCCGCTGGCTATCATCGCGTCGCAAAGAAAACTCTTCCCCAGCCCAAAATCAGTGAAACCTCCGATCGCCTCGCTGCCTATGTTCGCCATGTAGGCTACAGCCGAACCGTAAAAAATGCTTGGCGAGTCTTAAATGCGTGGGCAAGCAGCGAGGGGCGTGACACATCACATCAATACGGTTTGCATCATTCAAACCCAGCGTTGGTTGAACTGGATAACTGTCGCTACGTAGCGTGTATCGAGATAGACAAACCAATCAAGGTTCGAGGTGTGGTTAATCAGTTAGTGATACCAGGTGGATTACATGCCGTGTTTCGTCTCACTGGAGTGTATGGAGAGTTGCTTCCTCAAATCAGTAAGGTTCATGAACAGTGGCTGCCTGACTCCGGCTTCAAGCTAGGTTCAACACCTGCCTATGTCCATTATCACAGAAACCATTTTCTGCATGAGGATGAGCAATTTGAACTGGATTTCTATCTTCCCATTAGCTTTTATTAACCTCCCTCAATATGGCGTTACACATTGATGATGAGGAGAGTAGCCAACGCATAGAGATAGTATTAAGGCAGATGTAGTAACATACACCTGCCTTAATTAAAGCAACGAGTCCAGATCGAGTTAGTTTTATCGACCTTTAAGAGAAACGTTTCGACAGACTCAAAATCGATACGGACTCATTTTAAAACTAACTAGGTTATTTACTGTCTCGGGTTTCTTCCCGAACAAATTTCACTTTCAAAGTCGCTACGATAAGGGTTGATATCAAGACCGCCTCGTCGCGTATATCTCGCAAAAACTGTCAGCTTTTCAGGGGCACAGCATCGTTTGATATCAGAATAGATGCGCTCGACGCATTGCTCGTGAAACTCATTGTGTTCACGAAATGAGATTAGATATTTCAGAAGGCTCTCATGATTGATTTTAGCTCCCGTATAACGGATGTATACGCTTCCCCAATCAGGCTGATTAGTCACTAAACAGTTCGATTTCAAAAGGTGAGAACATAAAGATTCAGAGACATACTCATCCACTGTGCTTCCGCATAGCGCATCCGCATCATACTCAAACGAGTCCACAGTAATATCCAAACCATCAATGCAATCAAATTGCTTATTTATTGAGGTTTGTTGCGGTTCATCTACATCCATAAATGACACCGTCACTTTAGCACCAGCAGCATTAGTTAAGTCGGACTGCATTTTTTCAATAACAATATCTTTCGACTCAAAACGTGTTTGATTGAAGCTATTTAAATACAATTTGAATGACTTCGATTCAATCAAATTGTTGGACGTATGAGGAATAATAAACTCCGCGATTGCAACGATCGGCTTACCTTTATTGTTCAACCATGACACTTCAAAAGCCGTCCATAAGTCATACCCAGCATGAGTAGCGACCTTAAGGTCTTTAATCTCATCTCTGCCTTTTTGTCTTGGGATAGGATCGAGTAACTCAGGTTGATACTGAGAGATATACTCGCTTTTTTTACCTAGGTTCTTATCATAGGTTGTCATTATTATTTAATTCCTTGACGTTGATTAAGCGGGAAAACAATTTCCTTGCGAAATAAATGGGCGCGACACTGAACAGTGCATATAAGATCTTAATAGTAACCTGGCTGAGAAACATAACGAAAAGTACGTCATTTGGTAGTACATTAAAAAATGCAATACTAATAAATAGTGCGCTATCCACTACAGATGCGATACTGGTACTTGCTATGACTCGAATGGCAAGCCATCGAGATTGTGTGGCGATCTTTATTTTGTTCAGGACGTAAGCATTGATGTTCTCAGAAATAAAGTAAGAACTTAAAGAAGCTAAGAACACTGAGGTCATGCTTGTGACAAGCGAAGTATACTGTTCATCCATCGCTTGCCATGGGCCTATGCTAGGAATAGTGGTGGATAAATAGAGAAGAACGAGTATCCCGGCATTGACAACTGTCGATTGTATGATGGCTTTTCTGGCGAGCTTTAAACCAAAGTATTCGTTTAATATATCAACAAATATAAATGAAATAGGGTAAAGAAATATTGCGGCAGGTACAATTAAGCCTGTGTTGAATATTTCTACAGGTTTAATTCCGGTAATGTTTGACAATGTAAAAAGAGAACACAGGCAAAGTACGAGAAAAGAGTAACTCATCCAATAACTTTCATGTCTGTCCTCTAGCTCGTATGCTCCTTCAAAGCTCGATTTTGAATAAACTTTCTTACATACTTCAACTAATTCATTTCGATTTAGATCATCAGCAACTTCACTGGAAATAAGATCTTTAGCGGGCATATTCACGACCTTTCCAGTTCCCCGTATCATCACGCTAGCCATCATTTCAGGGGCACCATTAAAGCCAATCAATTTATATTTTTTATTAAACACAAAAACGTTCCTCGAGTATTACTCCAAAAAGAAAATCGCCTTCTAAAAGAGAAGTGTTAGGGGGAAGAGAATGCAATGCACCACCGCGAACAATGAGCTTACTCAGCTCTTTTTCATTGTGATTCGAGCGATCAATAATCAGTAGATTGCCCTTGGTAAAATAATTAGACAAAACCTGACCCACTCGAATCGCTACGATGTTACTCCCTTCAGAAAAGTGGTAGGTCAGGGGATAATCAGTAACCAGGTCGCCGATGTAATATTCACTTTTCTGGACGAACTCCATTTCACTCAGAATCGGAACAGCAATTGGGTTCTTGTTTCCGCATACCGACACGACAGGTGTTTCAGATAGAAGATCTTCTAGGGATTCATTTTGAATGATATGACAGGTTGTTCCAAAGAAGTTAGCAATGCGTTCAACCGTCGAGGTCTGTACTCTTTCAACCTTGCCATCAAGTATTTTATAGATAGTTGAACGCGTAACACCAGTTTTGCGACTTAATGACGCCTTGGTTTCTTTACTCTTATTTAGGCCAAACTGTATGTTGTCTCTGAGTATGTCCAGTTGCTCACTGTTGTTCTTCATTTATGTGCCTTTTGGTCATAAAGCGAGGCCCGACCTCTCCCAAAAAACAAATGATATCAGTATCATATTAAAAAACAATTAAATATACACACACACGCATAATGTGTACACTAAAGTGTATCTTTTACTGTTGGTAAATAATCATGAATACAGAAGACCTAGAGTCTCGCCTTCAAGAGATAACCTACTGGTGCCGGTTGATTCACGCAGAGCCCGAGAAAAAAGAGGCGATAAGCTACCTCTATGTTCACACACAGCTACTACTGGACGAACTTCAGAATAAGAAACCTACCAACCAAGTGATTCACCAGAAATAAAACGTTGGACTTGGTCATGCCCAAAAGGCTCAACCATTAAATGTTTATCAACAGCTGCATTGATAATTGGACTCTAAAACAAAAGGCTCTCCACATAGGAGAGCCTTTTTCGTTTCAGTCGACTTCTTATGACAAATGATTATTTGATTAAAAGAAGTCGCCCTGTCAGAGCTGGAACAGAAACCGCACCGGATGTTGCCTGAACATTAATCAGCTCACCACTCATCAAGTCTTCAAATTCGTCTGTCGATTTGACTCTTGTTAAATCGACATTGAGTGTTTGTTCCGATGTTGATGTGTTCAGCACATAGATGATCTGCTCATCACCATTCACTTTCAGGTCAGCATACAGGTTGTCATCCAACCATAAGTTGCGTCGTTCACCCGTATAAAGCGCCGGATGTTCACTACGAACCTGCATAATTTGAGTCAGATAGTTTTTCACATCTTGTTGCTCAGCAGTCAGTGTCACCCCAGTCACGCCTTGAACTTTCGCGCTTGAGCGAGCGACATGATCATCACACAGCCCCTGAGAAGCACAATCTGATGTGACCTTGTCCGAGAAGTTAGCGACTTCGTCACCAATCTCTTCACCGTAGTAAAGTGTGATTGGTCCAGAGTAAGCCGCTAGAAAGCTAAACGCGGCTTTGTGTCGCTTGACTGCTTCACCAAGATTGCCACGCTGAATCAGGTCACCGAAGCGCACCAAGTCATGGTTACCAAGCATTAAGTTTGGCATCGCATGGTAAGGCGATTTGGCGCGGCTGTTCCACTCTGCATCCAAAACACGGGCATTGTTGCTCGCCCCTGATTCTTCAACCGCCAGAGCTTGAACTAAGCCGTAACGTAACGGGAAGTTGAACGCCGACGAAAGGCCCGGTTGTGAGTCACTGCCATAGGTTGTTGCCGTAATCTCATCTGCACCTTTCCAGACTTCACCGACCATGTAGCCCAGTGTTCCCCATTGCTTACCAGCATTCTTATTGTCCAGTGAGGCTTGCTCTACTGCAGCTCGAATGTTGCGCCATGCCTCAAGTGGAAGCTGATAAGATTGGTCGAGACGCCAGCCGTCAATACCAAACTCTTTCACCCAATAAGTTGCCACCTCTGTGAAGAAGGCTTCACTCGCTGCATCTGGGTAATTCACATACATGCCCGGGTAACCCTCTTCCCCTCTCAGGCTTGGTAGCTTACCCGTTGGGGAAGGTTTCACACCAGTAAGGTTAGTATGACCGAACACCCCATCTAAAAGCACGTATAGACCTTTAGCGTGAGCAGCATCAACCAGTTCTTTCAGCTTCTCATTCGTGCCAAATTTAGGATCGACATTGAAGTAGTCACAAGCAAAATAGCCTGTGGCGTCAAGGCGATCATCACCAGCCTGGCCCGCACAAGAATCAAACACAGGTGTTAACCACAACGCATTCACGTTTAAGCTTGCAATGTAATCAAGACTGTCAATGACACCCTGAAGGTCTCCATTGTGGTGCGAATTGCCGTAGCCCACACCATAGTTATGGTCTGGGTCTCCATCGACAAATGACTCCACCATCACCTGATAGATCCTCAGATCACAAGCTTTGCTGTCATCCTGATAGCAGGCATAGTCAAGATTTGTATCTACGACAGATACTACCAACGCGGATTGGTCTGAAGCGTCTAACGTAAATTTGTACACGCCTTGCTCGGTCACTGTCACCTTGATATTGCCATTACCTGCATCCTCAAGTGTTACGGAACCGTTGCCAGTTGAGAAGCCACCAAAACCAAGATTGATCGTACTCCAGTCAGAAGAAGCCAGTTTGAACTCATACTCTCCCGGAGTGAGGTAGCCTTCAAAGGCGTACACACCGTCACCCTGATAGGCCATTTCATCACTGGTACTCCAGCCATTCATTGAGCCACGAACGTATACTTTTGTAGAACCGTAAGGCGCAACATCAACTGGCTTACTATCAATATTCAGCCCTTCTCCTTGCGCACCATTTTGTGTCTGGACAAAGACAGCCGCAGTTAATGGTGGAATAGTGAAAGCGCCGTCTTCAAACTTCGCCTGCTTAACGACTGAATCAGACGAGGCTTTCAACACAGGATGCAACTCAAAGCTTTGTGCTCCAGCAATCTGAATGGTTTGTGCTGAAGTATTGGCATTAATCACAACAACAATTGAGTCGAAGTTGCTATCAAGGTCTGCGCCTACACTCACCCCATCATTCACCGACATCACAATCATGCCCAGTAATGTCGACGGCCCAGTATTATGGAAACGTACACGCTTCAAGACTTGCTCTTCACTCACTAAACGAAGCAATGGCGTGCCGGAACGAATCTTCAGCAGTTCCTTGAAGACCTTGTCTGTCCAAGCAATATGCTCCGGAGTTGCCACGGTATTCGGGTTGCTAATGATTGATTGGATAGCACTCCAGTTAGCCTGATCTTTGTCAGCACGTGGCAGACCAATGTTCCAGTTATTCGTCTGCTTGCTGAAATCGACTTTGTTGTACCAATCACCACTGTCGTAGCTATCGCGCTCCATGGATTTAGAGCGCAGTAATTCAGACCCCATGTGCAAGAATGGTACACCTTGTCCGAGCATTACAGTTGATAGACCTACGATCTGCATCCGTGCACGGTCTGCTGGCGTAGCGCTGGCATCGGCTTTGTACTGGTTGAAATCCCACAACGTTTGGTTGTCATGCTTTGAAACGTAGTTAATGGATTCCTGAGGATCGAGCGTATAAGCCGCACCTTGCCCTCCGTACTGGAAGTCACGACCGTACACAGTGGCACCGCTATACGTTTCTAACGGGTAGTTTTGCAGATTACCTGTCATACCGTAACGGATAAGATCCATCTTCGATTTCAGATCATCATTGAATCGGCTACCCGCATTAGCAAAACCCGGATTTTCAAGCAAGGCATCACCACTATCGAATGGACCACCACCGCGTACACCATCACGTAGACGATCGTTGTAAGTCCCTATGCCTGTACCCGCCATCGGCCATTGGGTTGCGTTTTCACCACGTTGACCATCAGCAACTTCTCCAAAGTTCCAACCTTCGCCATAGAACCAAGTATCTTCATCTACTAACTTGGTTTTCTCATACACGTGCAGCATGCTCGACTTCATCAGGTGTCCCATCAAATCGAAGCGGAAGCCATCGATCTTATAGTCCTGAGCCCACATCACTACACTGTCTGCCACCAGTTTCTCGAACATGCGGTTCTCAGACGCAGTGTTATCACAACAGGTTGAGTTCTCGACAGCACCCGTGATCGGATTCAGGCGATGGTAGTAACCTGGCACCGCTTTATCGAGCACAGATTTATCATACAAGCCTGACGAATAGGTGTGGTTGTAGACAACATCCTGTACCACTCTGAAGCCCATATCGTGAAGCTTCTGCACCATCTGACGATACTCACGAATACGCGAAATGCCATCTGTTGCAACAGCATAGCTGCCTTCTGGTGCGTTGTAGTGGAATGGGTCATAACCCCAGTTGAATCCATCCAGTGGACGAACATCTGCGAGCAATGCCTGTGCTTCGCCGCTGTTAGGGTCCGTTTGTTCTAGCAAAGACAGAATGGTTGCACCGCGTGAAGTACCATCGCTACACAGCTTGGCATCAGGATTAATACCGCAAAGTTTTTCTACGGTATCGGTCAGGTTCACCGTCTTCGCTGGATCTTCAGGGATGGAAGCCAAATCGTAAGTCGGTAGAAGATGGATCGTTGTCAGGCCCGCTTCTTTTAACGATTTCAACTGCTTAACACTGTCACGCTCATCTTCTAAGAAGGCCAGATACTTACCGTTGTTCGCTTTCGTACCCTGTGTGTCGCTGACACTAAAGTCACGTACATGGAGCTCGTAGATGATATGATCTTCCGGATTTTCCAGCTCTGGAATCGATTGACTGTCCCAACCTGCCGGCTTGGTTTCATCATCAGTGAGATCAACCAGTTGAGAGTACAGACTGGACGTGCTCAGAGAGAGAGAATAAGGGTCAGTGGTCATCATCCACTCAACGTGGTCGGTTTTCGGATGGTAAGCCTTCACACGGTAACGATAGAACACATTCTTCAGTGAAGCATCGCCTTGGTAACGCCAGATGCCAGTTGCTGAGTCGAGAGTCAAACTGAATGGCGACTGGGTAATTAGCGCTTTATCCTGATCGTACAAATACAGTTCAACATCTTGAGCTGTTGGCGCCCAAAGTGCAAAGTTCGCACTATCGCCTTCCATCCAGCTACCCAGTTTTGCTTCATCCGCATCATTTGGTCCTGCGGTGTAAAGCGTGTCGACAACGCCCGGAATCTGGACACGAGTTGCGACCAGCGGCTTACCTTCATCATCAAGTGCCACTGCAATTAGCTGTGTTTTCAACAGCGCTTTAGCCGTTTCAGAATCGACATCCAGATAGAATCCGACACGATCTTTCAGATGGGGGAAGTCAGGGTTATCAATGTTGCCAGCAAATGAAATGTCATATTTGATAAACTGTTCTGGCTGGTTGATATCACCATTACCCGCAGCACGACTCCAGATTTGATAACTGGCTGCTTCACTATGATCAAACCAAGCAATGGAATTAACATCGAGCCAGTGAGCCGCTGCACCATCAAGTTTCACCACAATTTGCTCATCTGGTGAGTATTTAACGACTGAGCTACCGTGTGTCGTATAAAGTGTATTACCTTTAGCAAACTCAGCCTTCAGATCATCACCGCCCAGCGCTTTTTCGTCACCTTTGTGCACGATGAAATTCATACATGCACCGTGATCGGATTTCAGCGGTACAACATACTTAGCACCATATTGCGGGTCAATTTCTCCCCAAGTGTATGGGTTGCCCCAATCTACGCCGTTTAAGACGTCAGGCGACACTGCGTCACAAGATGCGTTATTCCACAGATGAAGCCCCCAGTCCGCGTAATTACCGTCATCTCGTTTGTAGTAAATGACCGATTCAGAATAAACAGGCGCAGGCTCGGATGAACTGTTATCTGGGCTGGTTGGGTTTGGATCGATGCTGTCTGGAATCCCATCTCCATCATCGTCGCTAGAGGCAAAGTCTCCTAGCCCATCGCCATTGGTGTCTTTACTTTCAAATCGATCTTCCGGGAACGCGTCCACGCCATTATCAGCACCATCACCGTCGATATCACTGTCTTCGCTGTCAGTAATGCCATCACCATCACGATCGGCAGGTTGACTGGATGCTGAGTAAGGGTCGGTTCCTAAACGAGTTTCTTCTTCATTACTCCAACCGTCACCGTCGATATCCGAATCATGCGCATCTGGAATTTTGTCGCCATCAAGATCGGCGGGGAAGCTCGCCGATGAGTAAGGGTCGCTAGCGAGTTCTAACTCGACAACATCGCTGAAACCATCATTATCATCGTCGGTATCCACATGATCGCCAATTCCGTCATTATCAGCATCGGCCGACTCTTTAATATCGGTTGGGAACAGATCAATCGCATCGGCTACGCCGTCACCATCGCTATCTTGCGCGATAACCGGCACACCTTGCTCATCCAGCATTAACGTCTTGTTAAGCAGTTCATTACGGCCACGTTTAAGCTCTTTTCCTAATGCTTTACTGCCCAGCTCCAACGTATCCGCCAGCGCTTCCATATCCTGCTCTTCAATGGTTTCAGGCAGTAATTGCGTTAACGCCTTCGCGCTTCTTGCGACGACCACCTCTTGCTGATCAACATAATCGCTTTCAACGTCAAGATGTGGCTGTTTGAGTTGTCGACGCAGTTTGCGCAGTGCTTTACGCTCGCTGACACCTTGCTGCATTTGCGCAGCAATGTAAGTCGAGAATGGCGTCACCAGAGAGTAATGACTCGGTGCCATCAAAGTATAGTCTCTTGTCACAGTGACACCCGGAATATCAGCGTCAATCGATACGCCTCGTTGGGTTTTAGCGACAAGATAAACCTCTTCATCTTCGATGTTCAGACCTTCAAGATCAATGGCAGCATATCCGTCTTTATCAGTGACGGCTGACGGCTCATAACGGTCTTGTCGACCATTTCCGTTGACGTCCAGCCAGACAGATGCCTTTTCGATGTAGCCATCCATCACGTTGACTTCTAGCGGGTCATTACAACCTGCCAAAAGCCCAAGTGATGCCATAGCTAGGCTCAGTTTTGTTAGCTTGATGTTCATTTTTATATCCATTTATATTCACGTTCCACGAGCGATAAACTTTTCTGTTTGGTTAAATCACTTCAAGCTAACGTTATATTTTTAAAATAGTTAATTTCCTCATCCTATAAAACTGATTGGGTAGGCGTAGAAGAAGGGGAGGAGAAAATAATTTAGAATCGGGCTCACAGTTACAGCCGATAAAAAGATCGAAAAATTACTGAGAATAAGTGCAATCAGTGAGAAATCTGACACTTTGTAGTGACGGTATCAACGGTAACTGTAGGATTACAACAAGCCGATTCAATGTTGAGAAATAGGATCTTTCACACAAACTCCACCCTGCTCAACAAGAATAAGTCGAGTTTATGTGACCATAGCTCACGAGTAACAAAGTGACTCCCTTACGAGCCGCTCTCATTTGATGTGATGTTTATTGATTGGCGAGTAAGATTTTTCGCAACATACTGGCGAGCTGCTCTTTTTCTTGTTCATCAAACATGTTCAACATTCCGTTCATATTTGATAAGTGCGACGCCAAGGCATCATCGACTAATTGAGCACCCTGCTCGGTAAGCGCTACTTTACAACTGCGTCTGTCATCGCCGCTTGCTAATCGCTCAACCAAGCCTCGTTGGACCAACTTTTCAATCCGAGTACTCATCGCTCCTGATGAGACCATCAAGGTTTTGTACATTTCTGTTGGTGTCAGTGGTTGCTGATTTCTCATCAATGTCGCAAGAATATCAAACTCCAGCATACTTAATTGGTGGTTTTTAAACACCTGTTCCAACCGGTTATGCCACAGTCCGTGAACACGCATTAAGCGCCCAACAATCCCCATGTCAGAACAATCCAATTCAGGTTTAACATCACTCCACTGACTCAATATACGATCAACAGGATCTTGCATTTTTTACCTCTCCAATTTTATCTTTTCAAAAAGATACTTGATAAAAAGATAAAACTCCATTACTTTATAAAAAGTATCTTTCACAAGAGATACTTTTTATAAAGACAAATGCTCGGATGGAGGCACACATGAGGCGTACTCAATTATTCATTACATTAGCGATGACGGCCCTCGCTCCAATTGTTTGGGGTAGCACTTACATCGTTACAACCGAACTGTTACCTAAAAACAGCCCTTTACTGGCCTCAATGCTACGTGCTTTGCCTGCCGGAATATTATTAGTGTTATTTTCTCGCACTGTTCCGAGGGGAAGTTGGTGGTCCAAATTGGCTCTACTTGGCTTGCTCAATATCGGGTTCTTCTTCTACTGCTTATTCTATGCCGCCACTTACTTACCCGGTGGAATGGCAGCATTGATCATGTCCATACAACCTATATTGGTCATGGGGCTGAGTGTGGTACTACTAAGAAACAAGCTAACAGCGATTCAGTTGATAGCCAGCGGTTTAGGGATAGGTGGCATCGCAATGCTCGTCGTCAATAACCCTGGTCAACTCAATACCTCGGGAGTTGTTATGGGGCTGCTCGGTACCATTAGCATGGCACTAGGCGTAGTGTTAACAAAAAAGTGGGGACGACCTGAAAATATGTCCTTACTGAGCTTCACTGGATGGCAATTGTTGTTTGGCGGGCTGATGCTACTCCCTGTCGCCATCAGTGCCGAGGGGCTCCCCCAACAAATTACACTTACAAATGTTATCGGTTACAGCTATTTAGCGATTGTTGGCGCCATGCTCGCCTACTCACTTTGGTTCCGTGGAATTGAAAAGCTCAGTACAGTTTCGGTCTCATTCCTTGGTTTTCTCAGTAGCGTTTCAGCTGTGACGCTCGGCTACCTATTTCTCGACCAAACACTGACTTGGCTACAGCTTATCGGAGCGTTAAGCGTATTAATTTCGATTCTACTGGCTACATCTTCACCATCACATTCAACAGAAAAAACCAATACTTCATTTAATCGAGAGGAACTCGCATGAAACTTACTATTGTCTCAGGCAGCCAACGTGCTGACTCACAAAGCCTAAAAGCAGCTCATTATTTATCGACACTAGCAGAAGCTGATTTTACGAATATCGATATTCTCGATCTCCACCAGCTCAATTTACCGTTATGGAATGAAGGTGTATGGACGGGTAGTGAGGAATGGGCTCCTTGGCGAAAGATTGCCACCCAGCTACAAGACAGTGATGCGTTTGTTTTCATCACCCCAGAGTGGCACGGCATGGCAACACCAGCTCTAAAGAACTTTTTAATGCTATCGACTGCTAAAGAGATGGCACACAAACCTGCTTTAGCCGTCAGTATCTCGGCCAGTGTTAATGGGGTTTATCCTATTAGTGAGCTTCGTTTAACCGGCAGTAAGAATAATCACGTGTGCTTTATTCCGGATCACTTAAT
This sequence comes from Vibrio sp. Isolate23, assembly GCF_022398095.1. Classification (NCBI taxonomy): domain Bacteria; kingdom Pseudomonadati; phylum Pseudomonadota; class Gammaproteobacteria; order Vibrionales; family Vibrionaceae; genus Vibrio; species Vibrio sp. Isolate23. The sequence goes on along the minus strand of NZ_JAKEUV010000001.1, from coordinate 1,166,230 downwards.
CTTTCGCAACGTGGAAAGTCTGTTCAATCCAGATGGGAGCGTAAATGATGTGAACTTTCATGGTCGTAGTGAGTATACGATGAAGCTATTATCCGCTTATGCGCATGCACTAAAGCCAATACATCGGGATATGGTGGAGGCAGGAAAGCCATTTCAGTATGGAATGTAAAAAGAAGTGAAACATTCTTGAGCACATTCAACCGTGCTCAAGAATTTAAGCTATTTATCAGCCTTTAACATTCGGCTGATAATGATACCTTTCGATGTTTTCACCAGTAATTACCTGGATTTCAAAAGGCTCACTGGTATCTAAACCATTGGTCGCAAGTTTGGAATCGTTACGCCACAGGCGTGATGGGTAATCCATATTCGGTACGTCACCAACAGCATCAAATACACCGCGCTGTACGACTTTTCCATCTTGCACTAATTTAACTTTGTACAAATCGCGGCTAACCGAGTTAATTGTTTCACCGTATACTCGTACAATAAATGCACCATTCGAATAAAGAGAATTTAATAGCTGAGTTTGATGCTCAACTTTCTCTTGCGACCACAGACCACTTTTCGCCTTTTTAGTGTATATCCCTTTTGATTGCTCACGAGAAATATACTCAACAGATGTCACCATAGATTGAGACTGATCGAACGCCATATTATAAGTAGTATTATTGACATCAATCTCGAACTGTTTATTTAGGTTATTCGCATCCTTTTGTACAGACGTGTTTGTGCTCTGACAACCAGTTAGTGCGACTAGTACTAAAGCACTAACTATAGAGCTTCTAAACATTGTTACTCCAACAACTGACAATTTAGTTATAAAACGCGGTGATTATACATATTAACAACTTATATAAAAGTCATTTATGGGAGCAATCTAATACTTATTAACTAATTAGTTGACAAGGTGAATAAAACTTAGGCGTTATTCTGAGAGATGTATTAATAATATCATTGAATTCTATAAATCCGTTTCAGATTTCAAAGCTAACCAAGAAGAAGGATCCCCTTCTAACGTCAGTGGGTGTAATGGTAAACCGGGCTTTGCATAGCTAAGTCGATACAACCTTTGAGTTACATGGTAACTATCTAGCCCAGATATAGTGACCGACTCCATCGATTCGATGTCGACGTATCCATCTGGTTGGATAAACTGATCCGGTATCAGGATTTCCTCAACTTCTCCAATAATTAAGCACGTACCGTTTGAAGTGATATCAATGTATTCACTGAGCTTTAAACCGATTTTTAAGTTGCTCTCCAACACATATGGAGCGGGAAAATACTCAGAAAAGTACGGTGTTAGCCCTGTCTCATCAAACTCTGACTGCGTCCTTGAGTACCGTGCTGATGTTTGATGTGCTGCTCTTGCAATGTCTGATCCCACCGAGTTGATAGAGAAAAAACCAGATTGCAAGACGTTCTCAAGAGTGTGCCTGTCAACGGTATTTGGCCTACTGACAAAACCAAGAAGGGGAGGCGAAGAACCAATATGGACAACCGAACTAACAATCGCAAGGTTGTTGTTGGCCTGTTCATCTTGGGTTCCAATTAAATTAGCGCTTTTAAAGCCAGACAAACTGTTTATTAGCCTAGCTCTCTTTCGTTCATCCATGGCAGAGAGTTGAGACTTGGTAAAATTTTTATCTTTCATTATTTATCATTTGAATCCTCTACGACATCAGTTAATAGCACATAGTTAAGCCGCTAAATAGGAAAGAAGCAGAAACAATATCGCAGTCACTACCAAGGTTGGCTTCAGCATAATGTACTCTCCAAAATTCATAATTCGAACTCTTTCTACGGCTCACGTATTCCATCAGATCATTGGTCCCTTACACACGCGTGTTTGCGGCTGTATTGAACTGTGAACCATTGGTCGCGTTAGCGAGATGAGGTTAATCTTTTTCACCGTATTCTTCGTATCAAAGCTGGTACGAACAATCGATATAACCCATCAGTTAATTAGACACAAATGGTGAGCGCAGTGAAAATGAGTTTGAGTAAGCTAGAAAAGTTCTTCTTTATTGATAAGTTGATTATTCACTCTCTGGATTTGTCGTTGTATCAGGCATCTGTTGTGATAGATGAGGAAGAATATTATGTAGCGGATGAGCAGGGGCAAATACTGAAAGCCTTATCAGTGGTTGAAATGCAAAAGAAATGTTCAAAGTTAAATGTCACTAAGCAATTCATGCGGCATACCAGTGCCTACGACGAGATGGTAGGTAACCCAGTAAGTAACTTCACTAATGCTCTAGAAATTCTATTAATCGATAACGAATACTATTGAAGAGCTGTATACAACCAGTCTGGAAGAATGAAACTGGCAGAGACAGTAATGATGGCAAACAGCAGCAAACCGTAATGGCTGATGTTAGGCGTTGCAAAAAGATGCTTTTGATTTTGAATAAAGGTGACTTGTTCGGAAGAATTTCGGCCCCAAAAGCGGCTCGAAACAATACCAAACGCTAGAAAAACTATAGTGCCAATGGGGGCAAACCAAGGCCAAGCCACCTCTGCATACCTCGCTGCAAACACGGCAAATACACTGGTAATACTGCCTACAATCACCCCTATCTCGTTCGACCTAGACCAAAACAAACCAAGCACAAATGAGCCTAGTCGAATGCCGACAAAAATGGACGTGAGGCTGGCAATAGTTTTCAAAACAGATTCATTGGATACTGCCAGTAACGCAGGCACGACGACCATCGCCGCAGAAAGAAGGCTCGTCTTACGCGCAACTGACTGGTAGTGCTGAGCTGTTGCGTCGCGTTGAATAAAACGTTTATAGATATCGAATGTAGCCACTGTTGCCATTGAGTTGTAAGTAGAGTCCAACGTCGACATCGCAGCGGCAGCCAATGCCGAAATAATCAAACCTACAACGACTGGATTTGTATGGTTAAAAACGAAATCTAGAATCACTTCATTACTATTATCAAAGCTTTGATCTTGATAAAACACACTGAGCAATACGCCGATCAAGGCAAAAAAGAGATAAATGAAAAAGGCGCCATACCCACACAGCAGCATCGACTTCTGCGCAGTGTGTTCATTTTTGGTTGCCAATGTTCTTTGAATAATGAGCTGATTGGTGCCATAAACACTTAAATGTAGAAAGCTCACAGCAACCACCCCTGCCCATAACGTTGTATCAATACCCAGATCAAAGTCTGCATTGATAATATTGAGGTACTGCTTCGAAAGGTGCTCTGCGGTATTGATATCCATCAGTAAGATAACCAGTATGGCAATACTTCCCATTACTAACACCACAGATTGAAGCATGTCTGTCCAGATGACTGTTGATATACCACCCGCATAGGTGTAGCAAGCAGTAAAAAGACTGATATAGATAATAGCTTCGGAAATAGAAACGGGCAGGACCTGGACAAGAATCAGGGCGACGGCATACAGGATCACGCCAGCAGAAATACACTGAACAATCAGAAACACCATTGAGTTGATCGTTCTGGCATAAACACCGAAGCGCAGCTCTAGATACTCATAAATTGAGGTCAGACCGAGCTTATAGAACACAGGAACAAAGAAAATAACCGCAAAGAAAATTACGATGGGATAGTTGAGGTGGATACTCATCGCTTCCATACCCGAGCTGTACACCCAACCTGGCATTCCTACAAACGTCATTGCGCTAATGTAAGTCGCGAGAATCGAAACCCCAGCAGTAAACCAACCAAACTGCTTATCTCCAGTAGAAAAATCCCCACCAGCACGGCCACGTTTATTAACTAAGTAGCTGATCAGTATGGTTATAAATATATAAACAGCAATAATTGCAAAGCTTGAGTACGTAACCATTTTAAAATTTCACCTGATAGCATAATGCCGTAAATCACATACTCATCATACTTAAAAGGATCTGACACTAGGCATTTCTTCACCATTACTGTGATTACTGTCACTTGATTTGATTGCTTTTCGCACAGTAACTGTTATAACACTCAAAATGTCGATCTTGATCACCAAAAATAACAAAATGGGTACGCACTCATTTTAAAGTTGATTTTGATCACGGATCCAATCACAGCAAAAAAACTATGATCCACAGCGAAATACAGAGTGGTCAGATCCGAGAACGATCGTTTTAATTCTGACTTACAAAACTAAAAAACCGAGTAAAATAGAGGTTTATCGGTCATGAATTCGAAAAAACACATGAGCGAAGTTCCTATAATTCAAAGGGTCACCGCCTATCTAGCGATACTAGTCGGATACTTTTTCTATTGTTATAACTTTGTAATTATTGACTACGTACGCCCATACATTGTTGAAGCCTATGACGGCATTAGCCTGTCTGATACTGCTCAATTCTACACCTGGCAGTCAGTAGGCGCGCTGATCGGGGCGTTGAGTTGTGCCTGGTTTGCGACCAAGTTTGGTAAAAAATCAACTTTGATTACCATCACAGCTCTAAACGGCGGTGCCACCATCATCAATATGATGTTTACCGACTACACAACCTGGGCAGCGATGCGATTCATTATTGGATTATCGTTGGGTGGCTACTTTACGGTGGCAGTCAGCTTAATGATTGGCCTATTTACCCCAACGGTCCGAGGTAAGCTAACGGCATTTGCTTCATCGATGTTCTCAGTCGCTCTGATGGTGATGGGGGCTTATGCAGCGTTCATTTCCAGCATTGATGCTCCATGGGAAAGCTTGATGTGGGTCGGCGGTATCCCTCCATTAGTCGCCGCAGTAGCGATGATTTTTGTCCTACCAAGTGACAAAAAGGTCATCGCCTATGGTGAAGAGGAGCAGATTTCTGAATCAGGCACATCCACTCCAGCTAAACAAGGTTCTTGGGGAGAAATGCTCAGCAAGCCCTATCGCACCTTGACCGTCACCTGTCTTTTATTGGCAGGCCTTAACTTCTATGGCTTCCAATTCTTCAGCGGCTTCGTAACCACTTACCTGAAAGAAGTTCGTCAGTTTGATGGAGCCACTATCGGAGTCATCTTCTCCATTTCTGCTTTTGGGTCTCTATTTGGAGCCTGGGTTTGGGGAGCAATCGCCGACAAATATGGACGAAAAGTGAACGCGTTTGGTTTCATCCTTGCAGGTGTGATGGCGTCAGTGTTCTTCATCGCTCCAAGTGATGTCATGATCGGAAGCCTGAACATGCTGGCTATCCTCGGTTTAATTTACAATTTCGGCTTATCTTCGTCAGCAGTATGGGGTGGCTATTTCTCTGAGCTATTCCCTGCACACCTTCGCAGCTATGGCGCTGCTCTGTTCCATGGTGGTCGAATCATCGGCATGTGGGCGCCAATGGTATTGATCTTTATTCAGGAACGTACCGACCTACAAACTGCTATGTGGGGCTCACCGATTGTATGGATTGTCGCAGGCTTGCTCTGGCTATCACTGCCAGAAACCTTGAAAGGTGGCTTATTCGACAAGAAGAAACGAGCGCAAACCGCTCAAGCATAACTGAATCAGATTTTCCGGCCTGAACACTGGGCCGGTTCCAAAAACTTTTCGAGTCCTGTTCCAACATCTGGCTCGACGTATCAAGAGAGCAAATTATGGCTAAATATCAAGAAGCAAAACGCGTCGTGCGTGATTATTTCGACGCAATGGAAAACGCGACTCATGAGAATGTTGCAGAAGTACTAAAAGCATATACCTCAGAAGATTACTTATGGCGCGGAGTCTACCCTTTTCGCGAGCAAGAAGGAGCTCAAGCTGCCGCTGAGGTTTTCTGGACACCGTTAATGAAATCAATAACACGCATGCAGCGCCGTCAGGATATTTTTATTGGCGGTAACAACGAAATCAATCCTGATGAAATTTGGGTAATGAGCATGGGGCACTTTATGGGCCTATTCGATGCAGAGTACCTCGGGATGCGCCCAACAGGGAAGATCATGAACGTTCGCTACGCTGAGTTTAACTGCGTAGAAAACGGTAAGATCACAAAAACAGGTTTGTTCCTCGATCTGCTTGGCATGATGGAGCAAGCTGGCTGTTACCCACTTCCTCCTTCAACTGGTCAGCATTTTGTTTATCCTGGGCCACGTAATCATGACGGCCTGCTATTTGAAGATGCCCAACCGGAAGAAGGCCAAGCAACTCTCGACTTGGTTAACAAAATGGTCGATGACCTATCTTCACTGAACGATAGCGGCGCTATGGGGTGCCCACCAGAAGTTCTCGAAAAAAGTTGGTCAAAAGACATGATTTGGTATGGTCCGTGTGGTATCGGCGCTTCTTACACAATTCCGCGTTACCAACAACAGCATCAGCTGCCATTCCGCAATAACTTGAAAGACAAGAAGTTCAACGGTCACGTTTGTCGATTCGCAGAAGGTAACTTCTCTTGCTTCTTCGGTTGGCCAAATCTTTCCAATACGCCAATTGGAGGCTTCCTTGGAATGACAGGTGGTGAAATCCGTGCTGACATGCAGGTGGTTGACGTGTACTACCGTGACGGTGACAAACTGTCTGAAAACTGGGTCTTGATTGATCTTCCATACTGGCTGAAACAACAAGGCCTTGATGTCTTTGAGCGCACTCAAGCAATCCTAAACCCTTCTCTGTAATTATCCCTCAATGCCTGAGCAACTCTTCGTTCAGGCATTGAATCTCAACCGACATACACACTCAGAAGTAAGGCATCTGAACGCAACAAAGCTTTTGTTAATCTCATCGCGTTAAATTATCCATTTATCAGGTACTTTGCTTAAAGTACTCAATCGGATTCAAGGACGAATATGTTGGAGCAGGTTATCGGGATTCTATTCCCGGTCTTCGCGTTGGTTTTAGTCGGTTTTTCTGTTGGACGCTGGCTCAAGCCTGACTTTCGCCCAATCAACCGCATCAATATGGATGCGTTTACGCCAGCATTAGTGTTTTCGTCATTAGTCTCAATGCCGTTGGACGCCGAACAAGTCCCGTTGCTCAGCGCTTCATTAATCGCGGTACTCTTGCCTGGGGTTTTAATGATCCCCATCTGTAAACTTGCAGGCCTGCGTTATAAAGCATGGGCTCCCCCTCACATGTTTCGTAACAGTGGTAATCTGGCGATTCCACTCTTCACCTATACCTTCGGTGATACAGCCTTGGCATCCGCAGTGCTATTGTTCGTTGTTTCAGCCTGTATCCACGTGAGTCTTGGACTCGCGCTGCTAAGTGAAGGAAACCCTTTTAAGCAAGTCATTCGTATGCCGGTCTTTCTCGCTGCATTTGCCGCCATGGTGCTTAACCTAAGCGGGAGCGGTGTGTGGGAACCACTTTATGAAGCGACGGCGTTGCTTGGCCAAGCGGCAGTGCCAGTAATGCTACTCTCACTGGGCGCGCAAATGTGTCATATGCGACTGAGCGGGCTTAGAGTGGGGATTTTCTGCACTCTTCAGTCTCTGGCAACGGGTGCGGCCGCTTTCTGGGTAATTTATACCTTTATCCCTCTGCCAGTCATGCAGTTACAAATGATGGTGCTGTTTACTATGCTACCACCCGCCGTCATGAATTATATGTTTGCAGAACGATTTAACATCGAGCCGAATCGTGTGGCATCCATGGTACTATTTGGCAACTTCTTCAGTATCCTGACACTACCATTGTTACTGACTTTCGCTTTGTCCCTCGGTTGACCATTCTTCAGGATTAGTGAGCATTGTTTTCCCTTTGAATGTTTCAGATCGGATGTCCTGTGGGTTATAAATGGCACAAGATTCCATCGATAAGCAGCCACAGCCTATGCAGCCTCCAAGGTCATCCTGTAATGCTTTAAGCTGTTGAATTCGGTGATCCAGCAAATCATGCCAACCTGAGGCCATGCGCTCCCATTGCTGACGATTGGGTGCTTGATGTTTAGGTAAATGAGACAGAGACTGGGCAATCTCTTCCAGTGTCAGTCCGACTTCCTGCGCCGCTTTTATTACTGCGATTCGACGTAACACACTGCGGTGATAGCGACGTTGGTTGCCTTGATTCCGCCAACTGAAAATAAGCCCCTTCTGCTCGTAAAAATGCAATGCAGAGACTTTAACCCCAGCACGCTTTGCCACCTCTCCGACGGTCATTTCCATATACCTCTCCTTCCTTTCTTTCTGGCTATCTCAGTTAAATAAACACAAAAAAGCGCTTTACCTTAAGTTAACCTGAGGTTTTAGAGTAACACCAAGTTGGCTTGCAGTGGAGAATAACAATGCAATTAATTATGAAAAATAGAACCATGCCCTACTTGAGTGGCCGTTTCTTTGATGGAATTTCTTCCGGTTTATTTATGATGGCTTTACCTTGGGTCATGCTGGAAACGCCAGGCATGGGCCCTTTTGTGGCTATGGTCGCCTTAGCGTGTACAGCAATTTCTTTTTTCCTGACCCCTTTGTTTTCCACTCTTATCGACAGGCATTCAAGAAAGTCGCTTTTGGTTATCGTTCAGCTTGTGCAGTCATTAACCGCTTTATTCGTTCTTATCGCCTATTGGCTCGGCTTTGATTCTAACTGGCTACTTGCCGCTGCACAGCTTGTGTTCTGGGTTTCCAGTAACCTCGCTTGGACAACAAACAATGCTTTTACGCAGGAAAACTATGACCCACATGAGTACGCGGCGATTTCAGGCAAACAGGAAATCATTCTACAGGGCACTACGTTGGGAGCTGGCGCATTAGGGGTTGTTTTACTGCAAATCTGGGGCATGCTTGAATTCGCGGCGTTTGCCGCGGCAGCGTCTGGCTTATCAACGTTAAGCTATCTAGTGACGCCATATCGTCAGAAATTGCGTCAGAGCAAAACCGCATCCTTTATTGGCCAAATGAAAGAGAGTAAGGATATATTCACCGCTCAGCCTCGCTTTTACGCATTCTTATTACTATCAGCATTGAGTTATCCTATCCTGACCTTTTTGGGTAAGCTGGTGCCGATCTGGTTTTCAGAAATCGGGATCTCGGGAGACTGGTATGCGGGCTACAACATTGCCTTTGGTTTAGGATCATTGATGACAGGTTTGTTTGTCACCAAATTGCTCAAGCTGGCATCTCACCAGTCCACCATGCTTTACTCAATGGCCATAGCGTCCGTAATGCTGATTGGTATGAGCTTCTCTGCCCACCCAGCATACTTATTGATATTCACACTGTTTTTCGGTTCATTTAACGCACTCAATCGCATTGCCCGAACTAACTGGATGCACCACACAATTAGGGTCGAGCAGAGAGGTCGAGCCGATGGTGGTCTACAAATGTTTGCGACCATGGCACAAAGCATAAGTTATACGGTGATCGCATTCTTAAGCCATTACGGCCTCACACAATATGGCTTCATGCTGGCTGCGGTCACCATGATTGGGGCTGTGCTGATGATGAAACAGTTAAACAAACGGGACGATCTTGCTCCTGAGATCGTGGTTCAAAACTAAAAATTCATCAGGCAGTCTGAGAAATTCAGACGGCTTTTACAAAAAATAATAAGAATACGCACCTACTAGGTAGGGATATCCCAATATTTCGCCTAAGTTTATTAGGTAGAACAGTGAATATACCACCAAGGAGTTGGTGCATGTTTAACAGTGTTGCCGAAAAGTTCAGTCAGTACAATCCTATCCAATGGGTTGTGCTCTTCTCTCTTCTTGCCTTACCCGCCGCGATATACTTATTTCATGCTCAAGCTTGGCTTGGGCTACTACTTCTTATTCTTTACCATAGCGTGATGCTGGCGATGTTTTATGCTTTAAGTCAGATGCTTAATCAAGTACGAAGTGCTGCGAGACAACTCTCAGAGGGTGATCTCACGATTCGTATCCCAGTTGACGATCCCGACTCACACTCTCTATATCGTACCGTCAATCGAATTGGTGAAGATATTTCTCGCACCGTTCACGCACTTGGAAAATCGACCGATCGATTGCTCGATGTTGCAAATACCGTTCAAGAAGATTCTGAAATATCACAAGCTGGGGCTATCGGACAGAAACAAGACGTCGACAGCGCGAAATCTATTACCAGCCAGCTTTCAGACATTACCCAACAAGTCTCTGAACATTGTGAGTCGACCGCTAAGTTAGCCAATGAAGCTAAATACAAAGCCGATCAAGGTTCACGCGACATGGTGGCACTGGAAGAAGCACTCAACAGCGCCAACCAACACATCGAGAATTCTAATGAGCATTTTCAGTCTTTAATGGAAGAAACCACACAAATCAGCCAAGTTATGGAGACCATAAGCAGTATTGCTGATCAAACCAACTTACTGGCACTCAATGCCGCCATTGAAAGTGCACGAGCAGGCGAGCAAGGACGTGGTTTTGCTGTGGTCGCCGATGAAGTCCGCACTTTGGCGATGCGAACTCAGGAAGCTACTGAAGAAATCCATGAGAAGATCAGTAACCTTCAAGCAAAAACTGACGATGTACTTGAAACAATGAAGGAAAACAAATCTAGTATGGACAAGTCTCTCGCTCTAGCTTCTACAGCAGAGGAGACATTCAGAGAGCTCAACCTTCAAATTGATGAAGTGCGCTCATATGGCCAGCAGATTGCTAGCTCTTCAGAAGCTCAGCTGAATCAAACTCAAGATCTTGATCATTGTCTTCAGCAAATAACCCAAGAGTCAGACAATAACGTACAATCTACTCGCGAAACATTACGTGCCAGTATTACTGTTCGTAACTTATCTGGTGAGATTAACTCTTTACTTCATAGATTCGAAACGGATCACAAACAAATCCAACAAGAAGAAGCCAAGCGCGACAAACTGATGGAGTGGAATGATCAATTGGATATTGGGTTGGATGAGATCAACCGCCAGCATCAGACTCTACTTCATTTGATTAATGAGCTGTACCATTTACTCAGACACAATTATGGGCTGCCTTCAATCAAGCGTGTCGTTCAAGGCCTTATCGACTACACGGCTAATCACTTCAAGTACGAAGAAACACTTTTTTCTCAAATTGGCTATGAACAAACGCAGGAGCATATTGATAAGCACGCCCAACTTGTCAATGAGGTGCTAGCGTTTCAGAAACGGGTTGAACGTGGGGAAGACATTGGTGAAGAGTTGATGAGCTTTCTCAAAAACTGGTTAAGCCATCATATTATGAGGGAAGATAAAGCCTATACAGATAGCTTCAAACGAAATGGATTAAATTGAACCGTCACCAAACTGCACAAAGCATTATCGCTCAGCATATCGGCTTGTCGCGATCCTACTAAGGCCAATGAAAAACGCCCGATGAAACTCATCGGGCGTCCTACTTAACCAGTTAGATAAAGTTTTATCTATTAACGGCTTTCTAGCTCTTCGAAAATCGCTTCTGCATCAACGACACCACCAGAAATAGATAACGTGCTGAATGGCACAAGATCCTCAGGAGAAGACGGCTTCTTAACCAGCAACTCAGGATAAGTACGTGCTTTGCTCATCAGTAGTTCTTTAAGCTCGACTGCCGAAAGGTCTGGGTAATGAGACCATACCATTGCCGCTACACCAGAAACGACTGGTGCAGCCATACTTGTCCCACTGTACGCAGCATAATTGTTGTCTGGTGTTGAAGAAAGGACTCGGTAACCTGGCGCGAATACATCCACGGTTTCCTGACCAAAGTTACTGAAGCTTGCAACTAATGAATCATCAGCATATTTCGCTGAAGCACCGATATCCATCCAAGTTGAAATTGGCTTAGACCATGAATGCTTAGCAAAACGGTTCGGGAAACTTGGTTTAATATCGTTATCATTACGACTATTACCTGCTGAGTGTACAATTAGCACACCTTTACGCGCAGCATAACGGAAAGCATGGTCAACAATGAACTTACGTGGTGAGTAGCTCTTACCAAAACTCATGTTGATAATTTTAGCTCCATTATCAACAGCATAACGAACCGCGTTCGCGATGTCCTTATCCCTTTCATCACCATTTGGTACCATGCGTACCGCCATGATTTGCGCGTGATCGGCAAGACCATCAATACCAATACCATTACGACGTTCTGCGGCAATAATACCCGCTACGTGGGTACCGTGCGCACCGACTGGCCCTTTAACATCATTATTACCATAGCCCTTCTCCCACGGGTTATTGATGTCATCCATTACGATGTCACGACGCGTATCGAAATCAAGGTTGTAGTGGTAATCGAGGGATTCTTGGTAACGGCTTCTGCGTGACTCTAGGTAATCGAATGAGTACCAAGAATCAAAGACATTGAGTAAACCTTGTGCCGCTTCAACAACTTCAGGGTTAGAGTGCGTTAACAAAACTTGTAAGCCATCTACAGTGAAGTCTTTGTGGTCAGTCAATTGAGTAATTTGATCTTTGTACTGATTGGCTTGTTCAGTAGCGGAATTGACTAGATCCAGTGAACTCTGGTTATACTCCACCGATTCTAAGTAATCTGCTTCAACGGCCTCGTAGTATTCACGCTTTTTACGAGGGATCCAATGACCCCCTTCTTTAAGCTCTAAGTATTTTTTGTACTCACGAGTGACTTCTAGCGTGTCTTGATCAACATTCACACCCAGCGAGTTACCAAGGAAATTCCATCCATGAACATCATCGATGTAGCCGTTGCCATCATCATCGATACCATTACCCGGGATTTCGTCTTCATTGGTCCAAAGTTTGTTTTTTAAATCTTCATGGTCAATATCAACACCAGAATCAAGCACCGCAACAATCACAGGCTGCGGTTTTAGAGGGGGTAATAGAGACTCATAAACATAGTCAGCACCCACACCTTGAAGACTTGAGTAATTCGCTGAAGCATTGAACCAGTCTCCACGTTCGGCGGACGGGTTGCTCATCATGCGCATTGAAAATGGCGCGATAGGTTTAACTGGCTTGGGCGAGTAATCTTCAACAATATTGCCTTTTACATCTTTGATAAAAGGTGAGTTTGCTGGAACTGGTTCAACACTGACGCTGGCTGAAACCGATGCTGAAGCCATGATAGCGACAGCAAGTGCGGAAAGCTTATATCCGTTTTTCATTCTGTTACATCCTATTTAATTATGTGCTTACAAAGCGAACAAAAGATAAAATGCAACTCATATAAGATCATTCACAAAATCAATTAAATGAGTTTAAGATCTCACTAACAGAGATATTTACCGCCTAAAATTTGAGATAAATTCTATTAACAAAAAAATCACTTATATAACGAACGGCATTTATTAAGATGTTGTTTTCATTGATACAATTAAATAAATCGTCTCATTAACCATTTCAATTAAAATAACAGTTTACAAACATAAACCTCATAAAGGACGTTATATTTAATTTCTATAATTTTATTTTTAAAAAACTCAGTAAAAGATAAGTATGATGGAATATATCTCTCTTAATTTATTATCCTTTATAAGTGTTTGTTGCTACTGCACTAGCAACACTTGAGCAGACACTCACAGAATTGCCAAGCTAGCTTGAAGTCTAATCATCTCCTGCTTTACTAGACTGAGTACCAATCTGTGCAATGAATTCGACAAAGACATCTGAGGGTCCCGCATGGAACAGAACAAAGCCTTTCAGGAACAGATCCCCAATAACCATTGTTTTGGCTGTGGATCTGAAAATGCGCTCGGGCTGCAAATCAAAAGTTACTGGCATGGAAGCAATGAGTCTGTCTGTACCTTTACACCGTTACCTCATCACAGCGCAGGGCCACTACACTTTCTTAACGGTGGCATTATTTCTACCATTATTGACTGCCATTGTGTCTGTACCGCTATTGCCAAGGGCTATAAGATGCAAGACAGAGAAATTGGCTCAGGAGAAACCATTTGGTTTGCGACTGGTAGCCTAGATGTGAAATTTCTCAGACCAGTCTCAATTAATGAAGATGTTAAGCTCATCGCTTCCATCATCGAAGCAAAAGATAGCAAGATCGAACTTCAATGTGAGCTTTTTTCTGACGGCATACTTTGTTGTCAGAGCCATGTGGTCGCCGTAAAAGTACCGAGTGAATGGTTCCAAACAAGGGGTTAAACGAAAAAGCCAGCGTAACAATCGCTGGCTTTCTCCTGCTAGACGAATTAAAACTTGTAACCAGCACCAATCATAAATACCCATGGGTCAATAGAGACATCAACCGATTGAGTACCTAGCGTTGCATGATCGAATGTGGCGGTTGTATCGATATCCGCATACCAAACTGCGCCATTGATAAACCAGTCCTCGTTTATCATGTAATCTAAACCTACATTTGCTGCTAACCCCCAAGAATCATCTAACTTAAGATTACTTAAAGTTGCCGCTGTACCGTTACTGTTAAAACCTTCATCAAAGAAGGTGGTGTAGTTAATACCAACACCGACATACGGACGAAGCTCGCTGTTCGCTTCACCAAAATAGTATTGAACCATAAACGTAGGTGGTAAGTGCTTAGTTTCACCAATATCTTGATTAAGCAAATCCGTTGAAATGGTATGTTGGAAAGGTGTTGCAGCAAGCACCTCTAAACTAATGTTATCTGTAAACATATAGCCAAAAGTAAGACCGATTTGTGTGTCTGAGTCCACTTGAAGCTCTTTATCAGAACCTAAGATTTTATCACTGCTGTCGTTTGGAGAGACCATCGCCAATCCCGCGCGAACAATAAAGTCACCTTCTTGGTGAGCAAGAACATTACCGGAAGCAAGCGCAGCAACCACTGCTAGGCCACATACAGTTTTTTTCATTGTTGATTTCCTTACGTAGGGCTTATTTTAATTAATGATTGAGGGAATCTTATTTATTGTGAAGTGCAAACTAGCACACAATAACCCTACTATTTTGATGGAAATCAATTTGTGAAATTTATAGATAATCGATTTACATTTGTCTCGATATGATCACTTTTTTGGTGCAATTTGATGACGTTTATGTAATGCAAAGCTTATGTGTATCACAAATAAAAAAGCTCCCGAAGGAGCTTTTTGGACTCTAACCATTTAACTGGTTGTCTTAGAGTCATTCTGACTGGCCAGTTGAATCTCTTGCTGTCGAAGCATGGTGTCCAACTCGTCACGGCGGGCTTTAAAAGCCATTATTTCATTTTTCGGAACTGAGCTCGCCATTGGGATATTAGCTGTCATCGCATTGACTGGTCGACCTCGGTCAATGAGTTCATAGTGAATATGCGGCCCTGTAACTCGGCCGGTCGCACCCGATAGACCTATTCGCTGACCACGAGAAACTTTCTGGCCTTTACGCACTAAAATCTTACTCAAATGAAGATAGCGAGTTTTATAGCGGCTACCATGCTGGATGACAACGTAATTGCCGGCATAAGGATGTTTACGTGTCATGACAACGACACCATCGCCCGTTGAGACAATTGGCGTACCTGTTGGAGTAGCCCAGTCGGTCCCATTATGTGGCGCAATACGCCTCGTTACAGGGTGCTTACGCGTAGGGTTAAAATTAGAGCTTAGGCGATAATGACCACTCACAGGCTTACGCTGGAAAGCGCGCTGAAGGCTATTACCATTCTTATCGTAATATTGACCGTCAGAGTGAAGATAAGCCGTTACCTCTCTTCCACGGTTATATATTTTTACCGCCTGGAGCTCTTTGTTACCCGTCAATTGGTCGCCAACATATTGCTTGGAAAGCACCACCTCGAACACATCACCCGCACGCAGATCACGGGAAAAGTTAAGCTTGTCTTTTAATAAAGTAACAATTTGCTCGTTTTCAACACTACCTAAACCTAAACGATGTAAAGACTGAGAAAAACTACCTGCAATTTCTCCCACCAGCGCCTGTTCTTTCCAAGTACCCGGAATCTTTACATCGGTAAATGCATAGCTACCATCGTCAAGTAGGCTATACACTGCTCGTTCAACAATGCTGAACTCAAGTTCCATTTTTGCAAGCCGCTTAGTTTCGGCGTCTTGCCAGAATCGTAGGGTATTTCCCGGTTTTAACGTATCCAGAGCGAGATAGTTCAGATCTGTTTCCATTATCTTCATCAGCTCACTATATCCGAAGCCGAGCTGATCAAAAATCGTACTAAGATTATCGCCTTTGCGAATCACATATTCATAATTCGGCATTTCCTGAACCACATCCGTATCGTTAAGCAAATCATTAACGATGGTCGATTCAGGTAGCGAAAGATCAATAGTGCGCTGATATTGGCTGCTTTTGTTTGTTGCAGATAGCATCAATATGGCAACAATAGGAAGACTCAAAAGCATCACTTTTCTCGACTTGGAGAGCTCTCTAAAGCGAGATGTCAATCTTTGGGACTGCACAATTTGACCTTTTACATGGTTAAAACAAAGGCATAAGGGTACGAATTTCTACTCGGCTTGTCACCTAGGGAATGTCATGTTTGGATCAAAAAAAGGCGCAAACGCGCCTTATAGATGTGCATCATGAATGATAGTAATCACTCACTTTCATATGTATTTATATTACTTATAGGTTAGAACTAGCCCGTTATCGGAACCAAATCCGTTTGGTTGATACTGATCGGCATTCGGATCGTTAATCCATCTTTCGTTATCCACCAAGTAACGGAATTGGAACTGACTATCCTTTGGCAAACGTGTTTTGAACTTATACGATTTTGATTTAGCCACTTTTTTCATCTGCGTTGGCTGCCAATCTAAGAAGTCAGCTACAATAGCCACCGATTGTCCAACCTGCTCTTCCGACAGCTCGAACGTCACTTCAACTTCATCTTTAGTTTTAAAGAAGCGCTTATTAATCATGATTTACTCCATTAACGACAATAACAAATCCATCTCATAGCTTGTTAGGCCAAATAATAAGTAATCCGTACCACATGCACAATACCGTATTAAACACTGATTACTCGACACGCTCTAGGCTATCTTGCCCAGTCAGTTTGAAAAGTATAGCCGTTGAAATCGTTGCTTCTTGCGCCATTGATTGATCAGCATCACGTTGTTTAATAATGAGACGGAGGTTGTGCTGCTGCTTCTCAAGTGTCTCCACCACTATTCTGTCTCCCAAAAATTGCGCTTCTCTTGAAATCATGCGCTTTCGAAACTCGTCATAATGAAATGTGGCAAGATAGTAGAACACACCGGAGCCTTGATTTGAGACTGTCAATATCGAAGCCAATAAAGTTGGTGTCACCTGAACCATCTGCTTGGTATTCACGGTAATGATACCCCGCTCAGCACCATCTTCATATGTGCCACTGGCTAACCCCGTCTCTGGGTCAAGCTTTTTCATAAAGGAATATGCCTGACTATCAGGTACTTTCACTGTCCATGGGTTAGTAGTTGAAATACCAAAGACAGAATGCATAACAGCGTCGCTACTTGCAGCTTGATTAGGAAACTTAGCCATGATCTCTTCATCAGAAAGACTAAATCGATACAGGCCGGCAATAGTGACAACTATTAATAAGAGAATAGGAATCAGAAGGATAAGAGGAATGGGTAAAAAGCGCTTTTTCATCTTGTAGTATGTCTTATCAGATATTTGATACGGGTAAGCGCCATGTTAGCAGCAAGGCCAAAGAGATAAAATGGGACATCAATATTCACTAGGAAAACAGCAAAAATGAGCCAGCAATTGTGCTGGCTCATTTTTTGTTTAGAAACAAACTCGTTTATAAAGCATGATCGAGTTGGTATTTACCAATCATCTCCCCCTCGCTGTTTAAGAAACGTTGATAGGAGAAAGGTGAAATATCAACGCAAGTCGGCAAACTTCTCACAAGCTCATCGAGAATTCTCCCCGTTATCGCTGATGTCAACATACCAGTTCGGAAATGCCCGCAAGCATTGAGGTAACCCTCCACTCCCGGCACTGGTCCGATAATCGGTAGCTCATCTGGAGAACCCGGACGCAGCCCTGCCCAACAACGTTTGATGTTCATGTCTTTTAACGCAGGAATAGACTTCATGGCTCCTTGTCCTAACTGCTTGATGTATTTGATGTCATTGCTGGTATCAAAGCCTCGTTCTTCCGTTGTCGAGCCTATCAGGATCTCACCATTATCTTTCTGCGCGATATAGCAATCACTGGTCGTCAAGCAACCGTTGAGTAACTTCGGTAGTTTCTCAGTAATAATGACCTGACCTTTCACTGGGAACACCGGCAGCTTATAGCCTGTCGCCCATTGACTGATCGTCTCCGCCCAAGCACCTGCAGCGTTGACCATCATTTTACACGGTAAGACACCTTGTTCAGTTTTTACTGCTGTGACGCGGTTGCCCTGTCTCTCGATTCCAGTCACTTTGGTATTGAGATATAACTCAACCCCATTTTGGCGCGCAGCTTCCAGATAGGCTTCGTTAAGGCGATATGGGTTAATTTGGTGATCACAGTCGAACTCCATCGCGCCAATAGCCTCTTTGGAGACGTTAGGCTCCTCAGCATGCAACTCCTCTTGTGAAACCCATCGAACATGGTCATGACGATCAGGGACCGCTGCTGCGATTTGTTCAGCGTACATACGATCATATTTATCGAACATCACAAACTTTAGCCCTGTGCGTTCAAACTTGAAGTCAACACCATGCTTTTCAACCAACTCTTCATAGAGAGCCGGATACATTGCGTTAGACATCATCGCCATATCGAAGAAAGGTTCAGGCATGATATGAGGATTCATTTCCGGCGCTTCATTCGCCCCCGACTCCTGCATTTGTTTGGACAATGTCTTAAATAAGATAACGCCACAGCCTAACCCTGTTGACTCACCCATTGCCCATAATCCCCCTGCTGATGCTCGGGAAGCATTTCCAGGATATTTAAAATCAACAACGGCTATTTTTAGATCCTTCTGACGGCTCAGGAAATAAGCAATGGATGCGCCAATAACACCACCACCACAAATGACTACATCGTACGCTTTCATTATTCCTCCTCCAGCGCTGAAAATGGGATTGGATCAAGTGGAAACCTTGGGCGAACTAAGCCTTGCTCCTGACTGAATCCTTCTTTCTTTAATCTGTCGTAACAATAATGGGAGCAGGTCTTACCCTGACAGTCACCCATAGTCGCTCGAGTACGCATTTTTAAAGTGACAATGTCTCGACATCCTTGAGCAATCGCATCATCGATGGCCTTTTTCTTCACTTGCTCACATCGGCAAATCACCGTGTCTTCATCAGGCAAAGAGAGTAGCCCTAGTTCGCGGAAACCGGCATTATCAAACGCTTGACGGAAGCGATAGAGACGAGACAACTTACGGCGCATTGCTGCAATGTATTGCTCTGCATCTGCGCCCCCCAGTTTTCCCATCTCACAAGCAATGGCTGTCGCGGTGATTTTACCCTCTAACATAGCGGCATCTGCACCTGCAATTTTGGCACTATCTCCCGCACAGAAGATGTTTTTCTGACTGCTACGCTGCCATTCATCCACCACAGGGATTGCACCACTCATGTGGTCATATTCTATGTCCAGCCCAATTAATTGAGCCAATTGCGAGCGCGCAGCAAAACCGTATCCTACCCCCAAGGTATCAACGACGTGCGTGACCGCTTGAGAATGATCTGGGTACCAGTTGTCATCATACGGTGCGACCGTCACTTCATTCAGTTGGCGAACGCCTTCTGCTTTGACTAGCCCCCACCCATAATGCAGTGGAATGTTATGTTGCTTGAGGTACCACATCATAGACAGGCCATCCAGCGCTTGCTGAGGACGATTAAGCATCGCCAGCGTTTCTTTAGCTATTGATGAAAACTTAGCTGCTTCATAAATGGCCTCAACCTGACAACCTGCTTTATGTAACTGGCAAGCCACCAATACCAGCAGTGGGCCACTGCCCGTAATCACCACTTTATTACCAGGTCGGACTAAGCCACTCTTCAACTGTAACTGTATGGCCCCCAACAGCATAACACCCGGAAGCTGCCATCCAGGGAATGGAATGCTTCGCTCCTGACATCCTGTCGCCAACAACAAATGGTCATATTCAATATGAGATAGCTTGTGATCATGAGTAACCAATAAATTGTTTTCTCCTAAAGGCCCAAGCACTCTTGTCTGGGTTTTTAAGTCGATAAAAGATGCGTTACTCTGATAATCCTCCTGCAGTTTGTCCATCGCAGTGGTTAACTTTTCATCTAGGTGGGGCATGTCTGCTGTTTTGCGCCATGGACCACGATAGATTACTCCACCTGCTTTTGGGGCTTCATCAATAACGGTGGTATGAATCCCAAAGCGTGCCAATTCAGTCGCTGCCGACATGCCTGCCGGTCCACCACCGATGATCACCACTTTATTCGTCATAGCTCACCCCCTTGCTCCAGCACAAAATTACGGCTGGTCTCAACCTTCATATCAGGTTTGACGATAGTCTGACAGGCTCTTTGTTTGTGGCGACCATCGATATGCAGAAGGCAGCAATGACAAACTCCCATACCACAATATGGACCAGACTCTGCACCATAATCGTTGGTCATCAACTGACGAATGTTCGAAGCCAATAAAGCACTGAGCACGCTCTCTCCTTCAACCGCCGGAATCGGTTTTCCATCAACATTAATGGTGAAGGGCTTATCGAGCACCTTAGTAATATCTTGGTTTCTTTTTGTAATAGATTTCATATACCTCTCCAATGCAATAAAATGCATACGCATCATACCCATAATAAAGATAAGGAAAATGATCAAAAAAGACGCACTTTCAATTTAAAAAGAACCATCACAGTTATTAAGGGAAATACTTGTGCTACTAATCAGTATCTCATCAGACCACTGCTGTTATAGGAGCGTAAAAGAATGGGTTATTTAGAAAGGTGGACTTCAACATACGGGGGAAATTGATACACGCTAGGCATTTTTTAAACCTAAATGCACATGTCATTGTCATGAAATTAACTCTAGATGACATAAACAAAGTGTTGGACTTTAGATTCTTCAAGTTCAAACAATCTATCCAACATTTCCTGATTCAGTGTGCTTCCTCTTTTAATAAGAATATTGCCATTGGGCAGAGAAACATCTCGTTTAATTTCAATTCCTGGTTTTAGATCGCTAAGACTTACACAGCATTCCAGTGTTCTCGAATTATTTCTACGTTTGTCTTCCAACATATGAAAATAGGCCTTAAGAATGACAGGATCATAATGAATCTTTGATTTCTCTTTCATCACACTCTCAGCAACTGCTGGCAAACAAAGCTTTGTTCTATCACCATGATTCACTGTGAGATAATGATAATCCTTAACCACTCTTATGAGCCTTGCTAAAACAGGTATTTGCTCTCCTATTAATCCTTTGGCAAACCCTGAGCCATCAACATTTTCATCTTGATACTGTATACCTGAGAGAAGCGGCTCAAAGAAAGCATTAGAGGAAAACAGTTCCGCAGCTTTGGGGCCAAAACTACAAGGTCCGATATGATGTGCTTCGTATACCGGTGACGACTGCTGGTTCAATTGGCAAAACACCAATCCAATCGGGTGAAGTAAGGCCGCTCTATAGGCCTGATCACTAGAGACATCAGAAGATGACATGTAGCTGACCAACTCCTTGGCATGATTCGCTATGCGCAATAGATCTGGCTTTTGAAGATAGCCGCTATCTACAATAACGTTCACCAACAAGTTTAATGTGCTGTGCATTAACTCGTTATACTTATGGTTTATGCCTTTAGATTTCAGCTCTAGACCATTAATATACTGACTCTTTTCCTCAAGTTGCCTTTTTAAACTCTCATTATCTCGCTGAAGCTTTGTATTAACGACTTCTTGATGCTTCACATACTTCTCAATCCCCCCCATCATCTCAAACTGGGACTTGAGTCGAGATAATGTCTTCTTTACCGCTTCGTTTTCCCAAGGTTTAGACAGTACATAACTGATACTTCCTTCGTTAATTAAAGCCATGAAATCATTATTAACAACACGACTTGCCAAAGCGACTCGTACCGCACTAGGTTGAACGTGCTTAGCCTGAGAGAAGAATTTAGGTCCATTCATAGAAACCATATTCAAATCTGCAACAATGAGAGAAACTTCGTGATCATTAAGGTATACAAGAGCATCGACTGGATTATTGAATGCCACAACACAGAAATCTTTTCTCAATAAACGTGAAAGCGCACGAGTTATCTGTACTTCGTCATCCACAATAACCAGTTTTACTAAACTCTCCTTATCCATACGGGTTTCCCTTTCAATTGGTAGTTAGTTTGATATTGGCAAATGTACGGTGAACTTAGTCCCTTTACCGACTTTGCTCACAACATCAATTTTACCTCCATGGTTGTTCACGACACCATGACAAATAGATAACCCTAGCCCTGTATTGCTTGTCTTTGCTCGCGTACTAAAAAAAGGTTCAAATATCTGAGATATATTTTCTTCGGGAATACCAATACCACTGTCAACTATATGAATGACTAACTCTTTTTCTGAGTTACTTGTTATTACCTTAATTGCCCCCAGTTCATTGCCAATAGCCTGTAAAGAGTTCACAAGTAGATTCACGAAAAGCTGTTCAAGTTGATGAGAACTGCATGAAACCAGTGCATTTTCAGCGCCATAAGACTCAATAATCTGACAGTTAGACTCGATGCGTTCTGACATGCTCTCAATCGCAGATGATAAAATGACATGAACATCTTTCAAATCAAACGGCTCATCACTGTAATCTGAAAACGTCTTGATATTGGAAAGGACATTATCAATTTTTAAAGCCCCTTCGGATGTCGCTTTAATCAGCTCATCACTATCTTCAAAGACAAAGTCCAGATCTTCCTCCGCACAAATTCGGTCTATCCGATTCAACACTTCCTTGGCGACTACAGGATGCGCAGATGCCGCAGCAGCAAACGTTTTGTATTCCGTCACTAAAGTTTTAAAAAAACGATTGTAATCTTTAAGCGTATTAATATTACTCAAGACATAACTGATAGGCCCATTGATTTCCCTCAAAAGTCCAGAGCTGACCTGACCTAAATTCGACAACTTTTCATCTCTCTCTAACCTCGCTTCCATCTCTTTAATACGCTGATTTGACTCAACAAGAGAATGGTGTTTTTTCGTCACTTTGACTAATGCATCTTCGAAGCGCGTTAACACTCGATTGTACTGGCGTGCAATCATTCCAACCTCTGACGTTGGGTCGTAGCTAATTCGTTGGGTAAAATCACCACTCGCTTCTTGATGCTGCATGACCGTCACTAAGTCATAGAGCTCGCTACTGGCTTCGTGCGAAGAGATATTCAGTCCAACTACCTCTTCATCCTGCGGCACCCGCAAAGGAATCAACTTATTAATTAAGTAGAAAGCCAAATAACTGAGAGGAAAAACAAATGCACTGGTTACGCTAATGCCAAATATCTGAATCACGATTTGGCTAAGTCTGTCTTCAGCGACCAATAATCCTGAAAAAGCGTCTTGAGGAGCAAAAAAAGCGACCGCCAAAGTGCCCCAGATCCCATTCGCCAGATGAACCGGTATCGCACCTACCACATCATCGATCTTTTTGCGGATTAAAAAATGGTGGGTAAAGGTATAAATCACAGCCGCAACCATACCTATTACCACCGCACTAGGGGCATTGACTAAATGACAGTTGGCAGTGATAGCCACTAAGCCCGACAAAATACCGTTGCAGAAATGGGGGACGTGTACTCGCTTAACCAAATACAATGAAACTAACGCTGATGTCAGCCCCCCCATCGCCCCGGCAAGGATAGTATTGAGGATGATATTAAAAGTATTGGCACTAAACGCGAGTGAGCTGCCAGCATTAAACCCTAACCACCCAATCCATAAGAACACGACCCCTGTGACGGTCTGTACTAAGCTACTGTGGTGGAAGGTTTTACCGTCCTTAAAACGATCTAATCTAGGGCCTATCACAATCACGGCAGCAAGTGCTGCCCAGCCACCAACTGCGTGAACAGCGGTTGAACCCGCGAAATCTACAAAACCGTATTGTGCTAACCATCCGTCGTCTGCCCAAATCCAGTGACCGACAGTCGGATAAATAAAAGTTGCAATTAAGACAGAAATCGCAATATAGCCCTTCAAGCTACCTCGCTCTGCAATCGCTCCAGAAATAATGGTGACTGATGTGGCACAAAAGACCATCTGATAGAAAAAAAATGCTCCCTCATCGACAGTGTTAAATGCTGGGAGCATGAACTGACTGGTCCCAAGTAATCCTTGCCAAGAATCACCAAACATAATGCCGTAGCCAAGCAGCCAATACAGCCCCAAAACCACCGCTAGGTCGATTAAGTTTTTTGCAGCAACATTGACTGTATTTTTTCTGCGCACCGTTCCCGCTTCTAACAGCAAAAAGCCAACCTGCATCAATAAGACAAGTAACGTACACAAAAATACGAACAATGAATTCATAATACTTATATGTCTCCAGCCATTAGATTAGAAAGCCGAATCTACACCCATGTGATTGCATATAAATATTAATATAGTCGTAAATTCAACAGATTGGCTCAGAATAACGATTTAGAGTGACTAGAGACAGAGAAGGATTAAGTCGTGGTATAAAAGCGTGTTATCTATATCAAATATCTTCTGAGCACATGGGAAGCTTACGTGAGCATTGGGCGAGTATGATTGCCCTGAAAGCAGTCGTATCATTGCTCCTACCAAGGTGCTCGTAACAGAAATCAATAAGCTCATCCAGTAAGCGTTCAACCCAAACCATGGCGGCTTTGAGTGTGAAATTCATATCCTCGGTAGTATCGATGATATAAGGCAGATTACCGACTCACCTAACCATTTTCATAGGCGAAATAACTACTTGAAAGAACTTTTGTAGTAGGTATTAACTCATTGGTGCCCCGAAATGAGCTAGAACTTATATGCTACAAATTCGGAGGCATTCGTTTTACCCTACAAAAAGTACCAGATAGAATGCAAATCAAAACGTTTTTAACCTTCACTATGATTGTTTGGGTTGCCAAAGTAACCGTTTGAAGGGTGAAATTAACACTTCCTCTTGCTGGTAATTATAACTCATTGAAAATATTGTTATCATCCTCCCTATTTTTCAGTCAAGTTGACTCCCATGAGATATGAATCTGCCCCTGTAGCGCCAGAAGTAAGACAAAAAACCACAAGAGAACGTGCAGTAAGCCAACGTCTAGAACGTAAGGCTGAATTAACGTACTCAGAAAGTTACGGCTGATACCAAAGAAGAACAAAAGCTGTATATCAAGCAGTGCAATACTCATTTGAATGAGCCAGTGCGTCAGGGAGAGATTGTTTTATTACCCACGACAGAGCCGAAAACACCAGATGACCAACGCTTATTTAATGAATGGCTAGAACAAGCCAAAATTGCCAGTGCTGAGTTAGGCAAGCTAGCGGATGAAGAAGTCGCCACACTCAATCGTCACTTTGATTTATTCTCTCATCAGCTCGATGAACGAATCCGTAATGATGGGTTGCCTACAGATTACTATGCGCAGGTGGCCACAGGGGTGGGAGCGACATCAGCGTTGGTCGAGCAGAACCTGAAGAATATTCAGAATGTGTTGTTAGAAATCAATACTCTGCATGTTCAGCACCTCGAAACCAAACGAAAAGTAGGCTATGTCAATAATAATCGATTTTTTGAACAGCGTGCCGCCTTATTTAAAAAGCTGGATGGCTCCTTTGCGAGGTTGTCTAAACGAAGTGTTCAGCTTCCCATTCACACGCAAGTGAAGCGCAATCTCAATCTCTCCTCTAGGTCAATGATTCATAATGCCGATGAAATTCTCAAGGCAGGGTTTGTCAAAGATTTAGGGAAAAGGATTGCCAATATTGCGATTGGGATTTCAGCATCTAGAGGATTGGGTTACATCGGTCTCACTGTTGGAGCGGTAAGCGGCGTCGATAACATTTATGAAGCCTGTAAGGTCGATGGTTCAGGGAATTGTGGTAAAACGACGACTAGAGAGTTCGCTGGATTTATTGGTGGCGTTGTCGGTGGTGCGAAAGGTGGATCCGTTGGTGCTGGTGCAGCAGTGGCAACGATTTCTGGTATTGCCTTAATTATTGGGGTGACAGCCTCGGTCCCTGTTCTGGCTATTGCTGCAATTGGCGGTGCGGTTGCAGGTGGTGTTGTCGGTGGTGTTGCTGGTTCTACCGCTGGTAAATGGGGAGCTGATGTTATTTATGAAAAGGTTGAAGACGTTTTGGGTAATAGATAAATGTTGGATTGGTTAATGGTTGTTTTCGGTGTTATTGCTATTGTCTGGTGTTTTCCATCAGTGATTGTATTGCCTGTGATCTCGTTAGGTAGTTTTAAACACATTATTTTCATAGATAAGCAGTTAGCTAAAGATTTAAATAAGTATTACGACGATAAAGGTTATATGCGACCAAAGTATCAAGCATCATGGGATGTCGGAAGTCGGTTTACTAATTATTGTATTGCTTATCCTTTTATTCGCCATCGTGAAACAACGAATTCTAAAAAGTTTAAGGCCTTTATGTGGTGGAATGCTTTGGGGTTTTGGAGTTGGATAATGGTTTTCTTTCTGGCTTTCCTCGAGAAAGGTCTAGGTATTGGGCTCTGACTGAACATAACTACATTATCCGCACCTCAACCAAGCCTATTCGATAGTGCGATTTAATTCGTCGCACTAACTCGTCACAACTAGCTTTGCCATACCCATAGTGATTAGTTTTTGTAATTTACTGAAGGGGGCTGGCGCGTTTTTGTCCAAAAACATGTCACAAGCTGTGGTCAAGAAAATCATAAATACCTTGCGAGTAGTGAGCTATACGAGCATCAGGAGTGGCTTTATGGTTTTATCATTATTTCCTTAAATACCCTTTTAACTGGATGATAGTTTAACGCAGTGAGGCCATAGTCTTGCTAAGCCCCAGAGATCAAAAAAACGTACACACCATGATACCTGGTATGTACGTTTTGAAGAGCCACAATAAGCATTGTGAGTAAAGGCTATCAATCACACGCGAATGATATATTCTTTACTCCCAATGGATAGACTTTTAGATAGTTACTTGTCTTGATCTTGTGCATTTTCAGGGCTAAAGCTGGCCACAATATCTACTTCATCAAAGTTGCGGTAACCACGAATCATAATGTTGAACTCACCAGCTGGTTTGTTAAACACACACTGTTCGTTGCTGCCATTCTGGAACGGACGACAGTCATACTCTGTTTTCGAAACCAGACCTTCATAGGTCACGTATAGATCCGCATCGCCACTGCGTGGGCCTGTAATGGAAATCGTGACTTCGCCCGGCTCAGTAGTGCGGAAAACAAAGAACTGTTCGTCGAAGTAACCAGATGTTAGGTTCTCCACTGGTGTACCGTTTTCCAGCTCCTTCACTGGTGACTCAACGTCATCCAAACTGGTTTCCACCAAGTATGCGATGGCTAACTTAGCAAACTTAGTCGCATGGCTTGCAGTTGGATCGGAGTTCTCCAGCGTGTCGTGCTCAGTGTGAATATGCGGGTTGTAATCATTGAACATGGTTTCAAACGGCATCGCTGACGGGTAACCCGCGTTATGCCAAGAAGCGTGATCCGAACAAGCGTAACCACAGCGGTCAAAATCATAAGTAATTTCACTCGCATAGGTATCAATCAACTCGCTGAGAAATTCGGTTAAATTCGCATCTGTGTAATCGTTGATGAAAGTAATATCATGAGCCGAACCGTTGTAGTTGGTCATATCCAGTTGCAAGGCAGAGACCACATCCGCCTGCTCACCTTTCAGCGTTTGAGCGATGTCCTGAGAACCTCGCAAGCCCACTTCTTCTGCAGCATAGCCGTAGAACTTGATGGTGCGATCTGGCTGGATACCACTAGCAATCATAAGACGCAACGCTTCTGTCACGGTTGCAATACCCGAAGCGTCATCATCAGCTCCCGGTGATATTGTACCTTCGGTTGTCCATGACCCAACTGTTGAATCTAGGTGACCACCCACCACAACGATCTCGTCTGGATGCTTGGCACCGACTAAAGTTACTTCAACCGATTTTTGTGGGTAATCACTGTGTGAGATTTGCTGAGCTGAAGCATAAGGTACATCCTTAATCTCTTCTTGCCAGCGCTCTAGCAACCAGTCCGAAGCAGCGATACCCGTAGAAGTGGTATAAAAGCGGTTAGTAAAGCTGGTTAAGTTTTCAATGGTAGTCACCATGTTGTTTGGCTCGACCTGCGCAATCAACGACTCGACCGTATCGTGGTGGCTGATCACCGGCTTCTCAAACGTACTCATCGACAGTGGCATACCCGCCGCTTTCATTGCGCTTGCCTTGTCTGCATGCACCATATAACCACCACAACGGTGCTTTGCTTCATGCATATGGCTGGAAAGTGCCGCTAACTGTTTTTGATCAATTTGAGCGACTACGGCATTTGAATTAGCAGCAAATCCGCTGTACACGGCTGCACCATGCTGCGTGATCAAATGCTGAGCATCTGCATCCGTGGTAATCCATACTTCACCATCTTTCAGTACGTTAGCATCTGATGCTGCAAAGGCTGAAGCGCTCCCAAATAGAGCTAAAGCTAATAATGTCTTTTTCATAGCAGAACTGAGTTCCTTGTAAATTCTGTAGACGTGATACAAAGCAGGGCTCCATTCGGAGCCCTGTCGTTTTTAGAATGGATTAGTTGGCTTTGATGAAGCGGTAGCGCTTCGTCTCAGAACAAACGTCACCTGAGGTACATACTTGGTACTCAACATCAATCGTGCCGTTGTGACGGAACTTATCGACGTAAGAAGTAAATTCAGTTGCACCCACCACTTTGCCGTTACGCTTCACAACAAAGTAGTCGTCTGTTAGGTATTCCCAAGCCAGCTTAACGCGAGCCTTGCCATTAGGCTGCTTGTTACCAAATTGCAGTTTGAGTGGGAACGCGTCTGTTGCCGTATCTTCAATTGTGATGGTCTTGTTGGACGTCGTTGCAGCACCTGCATTATCCGTTACCGTCAGAGTCACAACGTAATCACCAGCTGCCGCATAAGTGTGACTAACTACTGCACCTGACTGAGAGTTACCGTCACCAAGATTCCACTGGTAAGAAACAATGTCACCATCGCTATCACTACTTGTGCTGGTTAGGTCAACTTTCTTGCCTGTGACAACATGGTCGAATGAAGCGACTGGTGGAACGTTAGTGCTACCAGAGTCAAACAATGCTTTCAGGTTTGCATCGGCATATTCTGAGTAACCGAATACGTTGACGGTATAGCGCCCTGCCACTGGATTTTCAATGACACAGATTTCATCAGTCACCGACTCACTCTTACAGATGTTTTCCTGCGAGTTTGGCGCATAATCAAGACCAACATAGATGTCTGGATCACCCGTTGAAACACCAAGTTCTACTGTTAGCTTATCTTTACCTTCAGGCACTTCGATGTCGAAGTAAGTTTTCGAACCTGTACCACCAGCAACAGTAACGGCTTGGCCATTTTCTAGACGCTGATACTCTGGTTCTGGCGGTAACGGTGGCTCTGCACATGGCTCAACACCCACAACACCAAACGCTGCTACAACATCTTCTGAATTGTAACCTAGGTCATCTGCTGCGTTTTTCACGCCACAAGCACCTTGCCAGAAATCACTGTCTTCTGCCCAGTAGATCTGGTTAGCCAGAACAAATAGTTCGAACGCTTTCTTAGTATCCCAACCTTGAGTAGTAGCGATGTGATAGAAAGCTTTATTGAATACACCAGAACTGTAGTGAACATTCAGCCCATCGTAGTAATCAGAAGCGTGGTTGATAGAAGATCCATCACGTGAAGGATCGTCCATGTAGCGCAGTGCACCGTCTTCTTTGAAGATGTCACGACCGACCATCCAGTCGTTCGTCCCTTTCATGTAGTATTCAGCAGCTTCACCAGCGATATCAGAGAAGGCTTCATTCATACCACCAGACTGATTCGCGTAGATAAGACCCGAGTTTTGCTCAGTGAAACCATGGCTGACTTCGTGCGCAGATACATCCAGACTCACCAATGGATAGAAGTAACTTTCACCGTCACCGAAGGTCATCGCCTGACCATCCCAGAAGGCGTTTTCGTAGCCGTTGCCGTAATGAACACGCATCATCAGTTTGAATGTCAGCGGCGCTGTATCAAACCAATCTTTGTACATGTCGAATACAACGTTACCGAAGTAATGCGCATCGTTCAGTGGTGAAAAAGCACCGTTGATTTCTTTGTGCTCGTTGCGCGGACATTCGTAGGAATAAGGCGTTGTACCTGATGTTGCACCGTTTAGATCCACAGTGACAACGTTATCGGACTCCATCACACACTCTGTGCCGTTTTCCGTCACATCAAGATAGTGGTAATCGGTACCGTATTCGTACTGACCTGTTTTCTCGTTACCACCAGGGCCGGTACCGATTTGGGCATGGGCAATACCTTCCCAACGGTCGATGATTTCACCACTGTGCGCATCCAACATAGTAAACGGACGCGATGGGTGTGCTTGACCTTCAATCAGGTAAGAGATTACGTAAATCAGACGAGTTTTATCGCCGTCTTGATACACGTAAAGATCGTCTTTGGCGTTCGCTAAAGATGGGCTCGCAGCGACACCTGCTTTAAGATCTTTGCTTGCCAACTCAAGTGCTTGTGCGCGGTTTAAAGAAGGCTTTACGAACTTGCGATCAACGCCTGCCATCTTCACGTATTTGCCCTGAACGGCTTTTAGGGCACCACCTTGGGCACTTTGCGTTGCGTTTAGGTAGTGGCCCCAAACAGGCACTCCCCAGATGTTTTGCTGGACTTTAACTTTGTAGATGCCACGCTTCTTCAGATTCACTTCTTTTACCATTTTGAAGCTGGAAGCATTGTCGACACCAAGCTGAGAATTCAGCCCAGAAAATGATGTAAAGTTGATTGGTTTGCTTAAATAAACTGACTCACCGGCATGTGCAGATAGTGACATCGCACTGGCTACGGCTACTGCCAAAAAATGCTTGGCTATTTTCATTATGATTCTCCTTATCGTGGCATTTTATAAATGCCGAGGAGAAACATATCATTAACAATTAAAATTAATACTCACCATTCTTAATAATTATTTAATAAACCAAACAAGCGCACAATATAATTAGCATTTATTTTATAAATCATAAAATAAATCAATTAAATTCAACCTAAAATTAAATATTGTTAAATATATAAATTAAAACCTCACAGTAAAAATAGCGGTTATTTGTATAATACAAACAACCATTACTGATAGAGTTGTCTAATTTCAATTAAATCAATAAAATTAGCAAATTATTGAATACATCAAGAAATTAAAATGACAAACAGACATTAATTTAAATAGCAAACTTCTTAAAAATAAGTGAGTAAAATAATTTTTATAAGCACGTAAATAGCAAACTGCATTCAAAATATAAACCACACAACAATGATGATTATTGAATAAATCGAATTCGGCTGAATAATAATATTAGTGCGACCAAGAGCTGAAGTATAAAGCATGAAACGAACACCGCTTGCTCACCAAAGCTAGCAACCATATACCCTGACGCTGCTAAGCCAAACGATATGTATAGAGCAAGCTCTCAATATTTCTGATACTGTCACTGCACCCGCCCTGCTCGCTAACGGCTGGATAGACTTCAATCAGGTAGTGATGAAATAGGCGACTCGCTGAAGGTTATGAACCATTTGATAGCGATACAAAACATTAGAAACTTTAGTTGTGTGCCAACCAGTCAGATAACGCTTTGACCGAGTCATTCGGCTCTTGATTTGCCGAAAGCAGAAAGTAACTATTGCCAGAGCGGATACGTTTATCAAACGGGCAGAGCAAGCGGTTTGACTTAATATCCTGCTCCGCCAAGGTCACATCCCCCACGGTCATCCCAAACCCCTGCTGTGCCGCATTCATTGCTTGATCTAAAGTTGCAAATGTCTGATTGCCCGTTCCTTTCAATGCCGATTCATTGCTGCTGTTGCACCACAAAGCCCAGTCCGATTGCTCTTGATTTGCATGTAACCACATAAAACGATTAACCAAGGTATCTTGTACTGGTTCATCCGCCTCAACACACTGCGACCACAATTGAGGCGAGCAAACGGGCGCTAAAATTTCATCAAACAACAAGGTTTGCGAAACCTGCTTGCTTCGAGCTGGTTTACCATAAACGATCACCATATCGAAGCTATCAAAATCAGGGTGCAATTGATGTTTAGTGGTTGAAGTCAACTCGACATTCACATCTGGGTTAGCTTGCTGAAAGTTTGCCAAGCGAGCCAGTAACCAGGTGGTAATACAACTCGGGGCAAGTAATTTGACCCGGTTGGCACTTTCGGACACTTCCCTAACTGAGCGTTGTAAGCGCTTAATGATGTCTTGCGCCAGCGGAAGGAATAGACTCCCTTCATGCGTCAAAGCAAGTCCCCTAGCGCGTCGATAAAACAGGCTAACTCCCATAAGAGATTCCAGTGATTGGATCTGTCGGCTGACCGCACCCTGTGTCATGTTGAGCGACTCGGCGGCATGGGTGAGATTGAGGTACTCAGCGGTAGCCAAAAATGCCTGCAAATTTTTCGTCGAAGGTAATCTCATTTTTCACCACCCCATAAGCCATGCATTTATTGCATAGCTAGTATGCCTTTATTTCGATTCTCCTCAAACAAAACTTTGACTATCTTTTTATAAAATAAGAAATTCTAGTTATAGATCTTACTTTAACTAGATTAGTTATGCAGTAAAGGAATAGAAACATGATGTCGCTGGCAGATAAAATTGCACCCGATAATATAAAAAAATTAATACCTTATCAGTCAGCAAGACGAATTGGTGGTTCTGGTCGACTGTGGCTCAACGCTAACGAGTTAGAACAACCACTTCATTTTAACGAACAGCAAAATGCGTATCACCGCTACCCTGATTTTCTACCTCACGATATCGCCTCCGCCTATCAGGGTTACTGCCAAACCCGAAACCCTGCTCTTGCTGTCAGAGGCGCTGATGAAGCCATCGATCTACTTGTGCGTACGTTCTGCCAACCGGGTAAAAGCAGTATTGCTATCTGTAGTCCGACTTATGCAATGTATGAGTTTTGTGCAGATTCACTGGCCGTTGAAACGATCGACGTCCCTTTGCTTGCACCAGACTTTGCTCTGGATGTTGAGGGGATCGTTAAGGCTGCCGAGTCGGCGAGTTTAATTTTTCTCTGTTCACCAAATAATCCAACCGGACAATTACTGAAACGACACGATATTTTATCCATTCTTGAGCAGACACAAGAACACGCTCTGATCGTCGTTGACGAAGCATATATTGAGTTTGAGCTTGAAGAAAGTGTTGTCAGCTTAATCGAGCAATACCCTAATCTGGTTGTTATTCGTACTCTCTCTAAAGCCTTTGGCCTTGCAGCCGTGCGCTGTGGTTTCATCATCGCTGATACATCCGTGATGAACTACCTCAATAAAATGCTACCACCTTACCCAATGCCGGATAGCTCAGCAGAAATCGTATTAAACGCACTGAGCTCAGAGGGTTTAGCCCAAGTCAGGGCGAATACCGAGAAGCTAATCGCTACCAAAGAGTGGTTTGTAGAACAGATTCAGTCATTTGAATGGATTGAGAAGGTGTACCCTTCTGCTACCAACTTTATTTTAATCCGTACGCGACCTGATGTTGACCTTTTCAACTATTTGCTTAATGCCGGAGTTGTGACCCGTAATCAAGCCCATGAACCGAGCTTGAAACACTGTGTACGGATCACGATTGGTTCACAAGAATCTATGCAAGAAGTCGCTACCATCATTAGCCACTTCTCAAACCCAGTATCAACGAAAAACAAAGACAAGGATTTCAACCATGAACAAAGTGCTTAGTGTGATTGCCTGTGCAGCCACTCTTCTGTCTACACCCACTTTTGCAAAACAAGTGCGCTTGGCCTCTGATTTCACTTACCCACCGTTTAACTACAAAGATCCAAACGGTAATCCAACAGGGTTCGATATCGAAATTGCCGATGCATTGTGTGCTGAAGCAAAATTAGAATGTACTTGGGTTGCTCAAAGCTGGGACTCGCTCATCCCGAGTCTGCTGGCGAGAAAGTCGGATGTGATCATGGCTTCGATGCGCATCACAGAAGAACGTAAAAAGCGGGTGCTATTTACCAACAAGTACTACCAAACACCAGCTCGGTTCGTCACTGCAACGGGCACTAAGATTGATATTTCGGAGAAAGGATTAAAAGACAGAGTTATAGGCGTTCAAGGTGGCACGATTCATGACCGCTATGTGACCGATAAATTCGGCGATGTCGCCGAGATCAAACGCTATACAGGTCAAGATGAAGTCTATATTGATATGGCCACCGGCCGACTTGATCTGACTTTTGGTAACTCTGATCAACTTGCCTTGGCATTTTTGGATAAAGACATTGGGCAGGGGTTTGAATTTGTCGGCAAGCCCGTGACCGACAAAGCTTACATCGGTGAAGGGACTGCTCTGGCACTGCGTCAGAAAGACAAACTGTTGGCCGATAAATTCAATAAAGCGATAGCCGCTATCCGTGCCAACGGTACTTACGACAAGATTGCGCAAAAGTACTTCTCTTTTGACATCTACGGCGAAGAGCTGTAAATCCATTTGGGCCTGTTATCAGGCCCCTTTTTATCACTTTGATGCCAGCTCCTGATAACGGAGCATAATCGGGTTCTCAGGCTGGTAGGCCTCAATCAATGAAGACAGCTCTCCCTCAGCCTTCAACTTTTCAAAGCTTTGCCTCAGCGCTTCCACTACTTCAGGTGACGTTTGCTTACCTGTGACCAACCACAACGCTTTACACAATGGTTTTACTTTCATCACTTCAACAAAGTTACTCGGATCGAAGCCGTATTGCGCCATTCGGTAAGGATAGCTGACCGTCACCAAAGGGGCGTAGTCAACCCGATTAGCTCGCAATAAACGAATCGCGTCCTTACCGTAGTTCACTGGAATGATCTGCTTAAAGCCCAAAGACCGGATCAACTCTTCAAAAGACCCTTCTGTTTGAGCACCAAAGCGATAATCCTTGAGTGCTTGTAGTTGATCTGTTTTGAGGCTTGGACCATTAATGTGGCGAAAGATACTGACTTCATATGGCGAAACTTCACCAATCCAGTGAAATTTTTCTTCTCGTATTGGTGTGCGTGACACAGATACAAGCAAAGCATTCTTACGAGTTTGCGTAATTCGCATTGCCCTTTTCCACGGCGTAAAATGCACCTGATGCAGTGTCATTGGGAGGGTTCGAGCAGCATCTTGTACCACAGCTTCGACAAATTTGATCACGTATCCTTCTGCCACACCATCGACTTCCACTTGTAACGGTGGAAAATCCTGAGTGTAGAGAGCCAACTCCACGGGATGGGGAGCAGCATAACTGGCAGTGGAGACGATCAAGCTTGACGCACTGAGGATAGTTTTCATCTTTGTTATCCAGCGCAGCATTGAGTGTTTATTCTATTATTCAGCAGCAAATCTAGCGCACTACTATAAATGACATTTATATCGGGTCAATGTCATACCAGTGCAATATGTCGGATTAGATTGTCTCTTTTATGGGAGAAGTGAAAGAGTTTCTTAGTAACCATCCAATATTGGGATCAAGAAAGCAGAAAGCCCCATTCGGGGCTTTCTTTATTTAGAATATTTTGCCATTGCAGCTTGCTCTTTAGGTACCACAGTTTTTCCAATTGGCGCCAATGAAATATACGCCAGTTTGAGGTGCTGAATCGCAAATGGGATACCAATGATGGTCACAAAACACGCCACCGCCGATAAGATATGGCCTATCGCAAGCCAAATACCCGCAAACACAAACCAGATGATATTACCAACCAAACCAAGCGGGCTGGTTCCAATGTCCATTTCATTGGTCAGTTCATCTCGAGCAATCGCCTCTTGGCCAAACGGGAAGAAAGAAAAATTCCCCATCACAAAACACGCCCGCCCCCACGGAATACCCACGATACTAATGAAAGCCAGCAGGCCGAAGAACCACCACATCAGGCCCATGACAATGCCACCAAGCAAAAACCAAATTATATTGCCTATCGTTCTCATAACCTTATTTTCTCCTCTTAGAAAATCTTAGCCGAACACACTCTCATAATGTTCTACGGTCGGAAATGGATCATAAAAGTGATGTAAAAGCGCTTTCCATTCCTGATACTCGGCAGATTGTCTGAATCCGACTTCATGGTCTTCCAAGGTTTGCCAATTCACTAACAAAATATAGCGCCTCGGGTTTTCTATGCAACGTTGCAATTGATGAGAAACATAGCCTTGCATGCTGGAAATAATGGCCTGAGCTTTTGAAAAGTTTTGTTCAAAATCTTTCTCCATATCCGGCTTCACATCCAGAATTGCGACTTCTAGTATCATGATTTTTCCTTAACCTAAGATGAACATCAATAAAAATGGCTTATACCAAACCTTGCCAAACTGCCGTCGCACCACTGACGGTACACAGCATCAATGCTCCAAAACGAATCTTCTCTTTGGGTAGAGATTGAGTCGTTGCTAAAGCGAGTTTATAACCCAACCACGCAGCGGGCAGTAACGGAATACTGATCCACAAGTGGTGCATCGTCAAAAAGCCCGCTGGCATTTGGATAATCAATGAAATGATTGAGCTGAAGACAAAAAAGGCCGACAAATTGCCTCTTAATTGATTTGCCTCCTGATGCTGTAACAGTAAAGCCATTGGCGGTCCACCAATCGCAGAGCTGGTGCCAAAAAAGCCAGAGAAGAACCCCGCAATGCCCATACGGATTGGGGTCGGTTCGATACGAAAAGGAAGAAGGCTCACCGTAACTGCCAGCAGTACCAACAGACCAAGCCATAATGCCAGCAGATCGGTAGACACCATCACCAGCAACACACCACCCGCTATAGAACCCGGTACACGACCAATTAAGGCCATCTTAAGCCCACCGATCTCGACATTAGCTCTATGTTTCAACGCGTTAAGAATAGAAATGTAAAGGGCGACTAAACAGATAGGCGCGGGAACATAATCAGGCGAAACTAGGAACAGCAGCGGTGCGGCAACAATCGCTAAGCCAAAACCTATCGCTGTCTGTACGAACGAGCCAAGGAAGATCAGAAAGGCAGCAGTCAATGCCTCTGCCGTTATCCATTCAGCAAACATATTGATAAAAACCATTGTAATCAAAGGCCTTCATCATAATCTAATTTGCGCTCTAGCACGTTTTTATTTTTCACAACACGCTGGCGATAGGGCTACAAAATTTCAATATGCTCTAAATAATGCTCTGCTTTTTGCAAAATCTCACTTTGTGCCTGTTCCTCCAGATTGTCCCAAGAGCGATAAATAACGCCAATACGCGGATTTTGCGTAAGCATTTCTCTGTGTTTGTGCATGAAACGCCAATACAAGCTATTCAACGGGCATGCATTATCCTGCGTTTTTTCGCTATGGTTATAATGGCAACCTTTGCAGTAATCACTCATTCGATTGATATACGAGCCACTCGCAGCATAAGGTTTAGTTCCTACAATGCCACCATCCGCGAACAGAGCCATACCTCGGGTATTAGGCATTTCTACCCATTCAATCGCATCCACGTAGATACCGAGATACCACTCATCAACCTGGGCTGGGTCAATCTCCGTTAACAAACAGAAGTTGCCCGTCACCATAAGCCTTTGAATATGGTGCGCGTAGGCGAAATCCAACGATTGCCCGATAGCTTCCTTCATACATGCCATTTTTGTTTCCCCAGACCAAAAATACTTCGGCAAATCGCGTTTAGCGTCAAGGTGGTTGTGCTCAGCATAGTCTGGCATGTTGGCCCAGTAGACACCTCGAATATATTCCCTCCAACCAAGTATTTGACGTATAAAACCTTCCGCCTGAGAAATATCAATGTCTGGGTTTGACTCATACGCAGACAGCGCACTATCAATCACTTCAAGAGGGTGAAGCATTTTGCTGTTTAAGGCGAAGGACAATCGACTATGGTAAAGCGACCATTTTGATTCATGCGCCTGCGTCATTGCATCTTGAAACCGACCAAAGTTAGGTAGGCATACGGAGCAAAAGTGGGCAAGAAGCGTCAGACTTTGATTGCGGTTAATCGGCCATAACAGCGGGCCTTCAAGTTGCCCTATGGTGCTGATATTGTGCCGCTCAAGCGACGCTCTTATCTCGGTGACATCATTGCCAAACAACAGAGGGGTTGGCAAACCTTCTATATCCGCCGCTTTAAGCTTGTTGCGATTGTTCGCATCGTAATTCCACTTTCCACCTTCAGGCTTTCCATCATCCATTAAGATGCTGAAATTTTTTCGCATTTTACGATAGAAGTGCTCCATCATAATGTGCTTTCCTTGAGGAAAGTGCTGCTCAATCTGCTCAAAAGGAAGAAGGAAGTGTTCACTCTCTACCCGTTGAATACGGCAGCCTTGTATCTCTATTTCATCGAGGAGCGTTGCTAAACGAAACTCATCTGGTCTTTGATACTCGAACACTGTTGCACCAAACTCTTTGACATAGTGATGAACGAGTTGCGAGACATCAGAGAATTCCAAAGTTTGGTCCAGATTGAGATGCAACACTTGGTGTCCGTCTTGCTGAAGATCACGCGCAAACGCCCTCATTGCAGCAAAAAATGCACACACCTTTTGCACGTGATGCCTAACATAAGTAGCTTCTGGGTGAAGTTCTGCAATCAAATACAACACTGACTGGTCAACATCTTGAAACCAAGAGTGACGTGCATTGAGCTGATCACCAAGAATGAGACGGATAGTATTAAAGGTCATTTTACTTACCTCCTGACTTTTCTCTTTCACGTTAGTACGTGAAAAACAGGAACTAAGACTTGTGGCGAATGAATTTATTACGCTACTGCAAAGCGTCGAACAGGCTTGTCGTTGATTGGCAGGTGAATAATCGCCGCAGCAAAAGCGAGAACAACCGTCGACCACCAAATGGGTTCATAAGAACCGTAGTAATCGTAAATGCGACCACCAGCCCAAGCCCCTAAGAAACTGCCGACCTGATGAGTGAAAAAGACCAGCCCATAAAGCGTCGATAGATACTTAGCACCAAAGATCTGCCTCACTAAGCCAGACGTCAATGGCACGGTACCTAGCCAACAAAAACCAATGGCCGCACCAAATATCGCCGCTGTGTGCTCTGTGACTGGCAACGTCACAAATGCGCCAATCACCATGGTACGCATCAGATACAGCGCAGACATCACATGGCGTTTGCTAAATTTATCGCCCATCACTCCCCAAAAGTAAGAGCCGAAGATATTGAAAACCCCGACGTAAGCGAGTGCCATCGCAGCCGTTGAGGCAGGTAACTGTTTGTCTGCTAAATAGCTAGGTAGGTGTGTCGCGATGAACATCACGTGGAAGCCACAAACGAAGAAACCAAGATGGAGCAGCCAATAGCCTCTATGAGAAAACGCTTCTTTTAACGCCTGCTTAAGCGTCAAACTATCTTCCTTTATCTCACTAGTAGAGTGTCCTTGGTTAGCCGCTGTTTTCGGCGCTCGCATAAACAATGCAAATGCGATCATTGTTGAGCTGAGAATAGCGAAGCTCTGTAATGCCCCTTGCCACCCCAGATCACTCAGCAGTATCTGCGCTCCAGGAATCATAGCAAACATACCAAAAGAGCCAGCGGCAGTGGTCAAGCCAAATGCTTTTGCTGCGTGCTCCGCAGGGACAACTTTAGCAACGGCGCCAAGAACGATGACATAGCTGGTTGCACTCAGCCCTAAACCAACGAGAACACCGAGCGTCCAATAAAGTGTTGAAGGCTCGACAGCGATAGAGGTCAAATACAGGCCGACGCCATACGCGATAGCTCCTGCAATGATGATGCGTTTAGCGCCAAATCGGTCGGCAGCCATACCGACAAACGGCTGAAATACACCAAAAAGCAAATTTTGCAGCGCAATAGCAAAGCTGAAAAATTCACGTCCTGTTTGAAAGTAATCGGAAACCGGCATCATAAAGATACCAAATGATTGCCTGATACCCAGGCAGATAACCAAAATGGCGATGCCTAACCAGACCATTGCTGGAAAACGGAAAATGCTCATGAACTTACCTTAATGATGGTGATGATGAGAATGGTCACCGGACATATCATGACTTTGCTGGTGGCAACCGCTATTGATAGCCTGCTCCGCTAACAGTTCCATCAGGCGTGGGGACTGATGAACGGCCAGCAGAGTTAGGCAAAGCAATACCGTCATTCTCGCGAGCTGAGCAAAAAGTGATTGAGAAAACATGATTCATAGTCTCAGCAAGAAAATAAAGAGCGCGAAGTGTATTGAGCCTCTCGTTGTGACTCAAATGACATTTTCACAATGGCTCTATGCATGTTAGTCATAGAGTTATTGTGGATTCCTCAATCACCCGTTACGCCACTGTTTGGCTACTTCAATCGCATCGGTTAACCCGTGCCACTCAAGCAAGCTTCTTTGGTATTCCGCCGCTTTGCCTTGAAGAGAAAGGCCGTAACGTTCGAGGCGATAAGCTAAGATCGCATAGAAGGCGTCAACCATGGTCGGCTCATCGTACATAAACGGCAACCGAGCCTTGGCAAAAATGGTGTTGATACGCGTGAGATCAGAGGACAGCTCTTGCATAGGAAGTGGGTCAACATCCGGTTTATCCAGAGTAAACGCGCAATACGTTCTCAATGCAACAAAACCTGAGTGCATTTCACAGCATAAACTCCGTGCTTCTGATCGTTGAGACTCGCTTTGAGGTAACAATTTCCCTCCCGATAGCTCGTTTAAATACTCACTAATGGCAAGCGAATCATGGATTACACAGTTGTTATCCGTAGTGAGTGCTGGTACGAGCCCTGTCGGAGACATCAGTTTAAGCTGTTCTTTCGCCTCAGGTTTCGTTAGATCGATCACCTGAGTTTCCATCTCTATTCCTGCAATGCAAGCACATATCCAAGCGCGCAAAGACCACGTAGAATCTGTTCCAACCACTAAACGCATGTTTCAACCTCCTGTTTAACCAGCTCAAACCCTTCATCAAGCCAGCCTGTGACTCCCCCAATCATTTTTTTCACAGGTCTACCAAGTTTTGCCAAACGAATGGCCGCCTTCTCGGTACCATTACAGTGTGGCCCGGCACAATACACCACAAACTGTGTGTCTGGTGGAAAGGCGCTCAGGCTCTTTTCATTCAACCTCGGGTGAGGAATGTTAATCGCTCCCTTCACGTGTCCTTGCGCAAACAGCTCTTCTCCTCTGACATCAAGCAACACAAAATCCATACGATCATTGCTGATGGCATGATGAACATCCCAGCAGTCTGTTTCAAACTCCAATAGCCGACTGAAATGCGCCAACGCACGCTCACTACTGGCGGCTGGAACTCTAGTTACTGCACTTGTCATAACATCTCCTTGTTTGTCTTTTGAATCATTATTGCGTTCAAATGAGCGACTCAACACTGGCCTAAAAGTCAATATTCGATAATAATCAGCCAAAGACTATCGCTCACTAACGAGTTTCCAGATGATCAAAGTTTCCATTCTTGCTCACTCTCACATCACCTTGTTTGAAATGTCCTGCGCTGCGGAACTGTTTGCCTTGCCTCGACCAGAGTTCGATCCTTGGTATGACTGCGAGATCATTAATATGGAGAATAAAGATTTTGAAAGCACAGGCGGTGTTACTCTCAGGACGAAATTCGTCGAGAGTTTAAAGAGTTACCACACATTGATCATTCCCGGCTGGCCAACTGGTGACTACGAGATTCCTCCCTTGATTCAGCGCGAAATTCGTCAGTTTGTCAGCGATGGTAAACGCGTTTTGTCACTCTGTTCAGGCTCTTTTTTACTTGGGAAACTCGGACTGCTTAAAGGACGTAAAGCCACCACACACTGGATGTATGAAAATGCATTTCGTGAGCAGTTCCCTGATGTCGAATACCAGAAGGATGTGCTTTACGTATTGGACGGGCAGATTGGGTGTTCGGCCGGAAGTGCATCTGCCCTCGACCTTGGTCTAGCAATTATCCGTCACGACTACGGCTATCAGATTGCCAATCAGGTCGCGAAAAGGCTGGTCATATCTTCCCACCGAACAGGCGGACAAGCGCAGTTTGTTGAAACACCCATGCTCAAAGTTCCGGGGACATTTTCACAAGCTATCGCCTGGGCTTCGGCAAACCTGGACAAAGCCATCACTGTCGAAGACTGGGCTCAACAAGCCAGCATGTCTCGACGTACTTTTGATCGTAAATTTCGCGCCAGTTTCAGCCTTTCCCCTAAAGAATGGCTAATCCAACAGCGCATCGAGAGAGCAAAAGGCTTGCTGGAAACCGAGTCCCTACCAATCGAACAATTGGCTAACCAAGCAGGGTTTGAAAACGCCGTCACCATGCGCCATCATTTTCGCCGCTTGGTGGGCGTTTCGCCACAGAAATACAGAGCGCAGTTTGGTCAAAGATGAGAGAGAAATTGACCTTAATCAAACGTATGGCGTTTCTATCCTTTATGACGATGTGAAAACGACAACGCGCTGATAGCATGGCTGACGTCGTTCACTATCGAAGCCAGCTATGGATGCAAAAATGAATCAGGTGCTATTGGAAATAGCCCTCAACCTGAGCTCTAACCTCAACAGCGAAGCCCAATATCAGCACTTGATTGATGGGATTGATCGGGTGTTTCCTTGCGACGCCAGCGCGCTATTCATTTTGGATCAGGATGGATTTCTCACCCCCGTTGCGGTGAAAGGCTTGTCCACCAGCGTTCTCGGTCGACGGTTCTTTCCTCAAGCGCACCCGAGGCTGGAAGCAATCATGGCAAGCAAGCAACCGGTTCGGTTTAGCGCCGATTGTGAGCTACCAGACCCCTTTAGTGGTGTACTACTTAGCGAAGAAGCCGAGTTAGACGTGCATGACTGTCTTGGTTGCAGCTTATACGTGAATGGGCAACTGGTCGGCATACTGACTCTGGATTCGCTCAACATCGGCGCGTTTGATGCCATAGAGCCAATGACCATTGAGACATTCGCAGCACTGGCGGCTGCCACGCTACGCAATATTGGCCAAATTAAAGCGCTCAAAGCCCAAAATCGCAAACAGCGCTCTGTCACACAAACCCTGATTCAGCAAGCTCGCTCAAAACAGGGGGAGATGGTCGGTCTTAGCCCTCAAATTCAACAGCTTAGAACCAATATTGCCACCGTCGCTCAATCAGATTATGCCGTTCTGATCACAGGTGAAACAGGTGTAGGGAAAGAGTTAGTGGCTCACAGTGTCCATGCTCAATCAAGCCGTCGAGACAAACCAATGATTTACGTCAACTGCGCCGCTTTACCCGAAGGCTTGGCAGAAAGTGAGCTATTCGGCCATGTCAAAGGGGCATTCACCGGAGCCAACAGCTCACGAGCAGGTAAATTCGAGCTGGCCGATGGCGGCACCATTTTTCTTGATGAATTGGGAGAACTACCTTTAGTTCTGCAAGCGAAGCTGCTGCGTGTGATTCAGCAAGGTGAGTTGCAACGTGTCGGTAGTGACAAGCATTTACTGGTCAATGTCAGAATCATTGCGGCAACGAACCGTTCACTTGAAAATGAAGTCGAACAAGGACAGTTTCGCGCTGACCT
The DNA here is from genome assembly GCF_022398095.1 of Vibrio sp. Isolate23. Taxonomy (NCBI): domain Bacteria; kingdom Pseudomonadati; phylum Pseudomonadota; class Gammaproteobacteria; order Vibrionales; family Vibrionaceae; genus Vibrio; species Vibrio sp. Isolate23. Next base: position 1,122,712 of record NZ_JAKEUV010000001.1, on the reverse strand, counting down.
GTTCCACCGTCTAAATGTGTTCCCAATTTCCGTTCCAGCGCTACGTAAGCGCGAAGGTGATATCCCTGTTCTTGCTGGTTATCTGTTGGAAAAAGTACGCAGCCAATTCAACATTCCGAACCTACATTTACATCCCAAAGCCTTGGTACTTTTGGAAAAGCAGAGCTGGCCCGGTAATGTACGAGAACTGGAACATACGCTAACCCGCGCAGCGTTAAGAGCCATTCAGGAGCAACAGCAGATTATTCACCTCAATCACTTTGACGGCGGCTTTGAGAATACAGATGTAAAAAGCACATCACACTACCTGCCGCAAAGTAGCCAAGGAATGAGAGACCTCGTTGAGTCTTACCAGAAAGACCTCATTGTTCACGCTCTGGAAAAATCAAACCGGACATGGTCTAAAGCGGCAGAGTTTCTACAAATGGACCGTGGTAATTTGTACCGAATGGGGAAAAAACTAGGCGTTGAAGCCTAAGTTCAATAACACATAGGTAGGCCCGTAGGCCTACCTGATCTTTCACAACCGTCTAACAAGACTAAGCCAAAGAAAGTGTCGCCTCCGAACCGCCCCCTTTCTGGTGTGCTTGCCTTAGTTTTTCCTTGAGATAAGCAATGAGTTCATCAACAGCTACCTGAGTAATTGTCCCGTCCTCACGACATTTTATCGCTAGGCTGTTGTTAGCTCGCTCTTTGTCTCCCACTACCAGCACATAGGGTATCCTGAGCTTATGGAATCGCTTAAGCTTTCGCCCTACTGAACTCGATCTCAGATCAACCGAAACAGGGATATCATGCTCGATGCAAAGTGCTTCAAGCTGGCGAGTGAAGTCATGGTCAGATTCACTCACCGACGCAATTGCAACTGGCATAGGATGCAGCCAGTCAGGAAGGTCCCCTTGAGACGATTCCAACAACACGCCAATCCAACGTTCAATAGAGCCGTACATTGCTTGGTGCATAATAACAGGGGCTTCAAATTCTCCTTGTTCATTAGTGTACTGAACGTCAAACCGCTCGGCTAAGTTGAAGTCGAATTGAATTGTGCCGCATTGCCAGCTGCGTCCCATAGAATCCATCAGTGACAGCTCGATCTTAGGCCCATAGAAAGCCCCTTCTCCCGGCTGAAACTCTGCTTGTAGCCCTTCATGATCACACGCGGAGGCTAACAGCGCTTGTGCTCTCGACCAATACTCATCTGACCCTAGTGCTTTTTCTGGCTTAGTCGACACTTTTACTCCCAGCTCTCGATAGCCATAATCACCATACACTTGCTTTGCGCGTTGCAGAAATCGACAGATTTCCTCTTCCGCTTGCGACCATCGACAGAAGACGTGCGCGTCATCCTGAGTAAACTGACGAGCTCGTAAACAGCCATTCAGTGAACCCGATGCTTCATTTCGATGCACCAGTCCAAACTCAAACAGTTTAAGCGGCAAATCTCTGTGACTATGAACACCTCGTTTGTACATCAGAATATGGGCAGGACATGACATTGGCTTCAGAACATACTCACTTTTCTCCTCTGAACTACCACCGAAAAACATATTGTCAGCGAACATGTCAATATGGCCTGAAGTCTGCCACAACTCTTGCTTCATAAAGATTGGTGTATTGACCTCTTGAAAACCATTTTGACGATATACACGTCTCATGTGATCTTGAATAGTCTGAAATAATCGCCAGCCATTCGGGTGCCAAAAAATCATCCCCGGCGCCTGAGGTTCAGAGTGAAATAAATCTAGTTGTTCTGCGATTTCGCGATGAGTTTTCATATCATTTTCCTTGTGTGTGTTCTGAGCGAAAAGCAAAACCAAGGTATAAAAAAACCTCTGGCGACGAATTCGCTCAGAGGTTTTTTTAAAGACGTGAAAAACTATCCCCCGAGCAATCTCGTGGTGGTAGTGGTTTGATTAGCGTTTGAATAAATTAATCTCATATTTAAGTAGTAACAATTTTCAAAACTCACTGCAAGCGCATATTTCAGCCACGTTGTTGAAACTTCAATCTTCCAACGACTGGGTTGTGTTGATCATTTTGAGAGCCTGATGATAGAACACTTCGACCAAAACCAGTGTTGAATCATGCTCTTGCCATGTAAACCTGGAGATACGACCTTGATTTTGAATGAGTCCACACTGCTTAGAATGCTCGATTGTAGGAGATGAGCACTCAATAAATTGATAAGGGCTACGCTTAACCGATTGATAGGAGAAAAGCAGTTGCTCTCCCAATGATTGACCTTCTAAGCCGCAATACGCTGCGACTGTCTTTTCATGTTTAGAAAACAAAGTTGATTTGGCCCAAACCAATGGCAAGGCGCCATCACAAAGTATCACTTCCCGTGTGTAAATCGGACTTTGACTGACCACACGTAACGGTTGAATCTGGAAATCTTCACTCGCAGAACGCAAAGCCTGTGTCAGTGAGCCCAAGCCTTTCATTGTTTGAGGCACTGTTGTTGAGTCAATCACGCGAAAATTCATGCAATTTCCTCCACAACCGTGTCTCTGAGGTCAGGGACGAACTTGAAGCACAATAGGCTTACCACACCAATTAAACTACCCAGCAATAGGAAAAAACGCGCTGTACCAAACAGGTTTTGCAAATCGAGCACGAAGGCGCTCAACACCTGCCCCAGAAAATAGAACATCACAAAACCGCTCAGCACGGATGTTCTCAGCGCTGGTATGCTCGTCTGAATAACCAGGTGAGTGAGCACTGGCAGCAATAATCCAAACCCAATACCTGTGCTGACTAATACTATGTACGCGCGCCAATCATATTGTGTTTGCGACAACGCTAGAAATGCAGTGGTGAAACACATAAAGCAAAGCGCTATGACAAGCTTCTCACCATAGTTGATGACGCCATGTCTAAAGAAATACGCTACGAAGGCTGACAACAGACTCATCGCCCCCATCGCCAACCCCGTTTCAGAGCTGTTGAAACCTTGAGACGTTTTCAATAGATAAGGTAAGCCAAGCAATACAAGGTAGTATGACAACATACCCACACACCCAAGTAGATAAAACGGCAAGACCGACCTAAAGCCCAACCAGCCCAGTTTAGGCCGAAATTGAGTACGCACTTTTTTACTTGAGGGAATTCCTTTTAACGACAGTGCGAGTGTCAGCAAAGCAATCAGGTAAATAGTAAAAGGCAGTCGCCAATGCAAAGAGGCTAACCAACCGCTGGCAACGACAAAAGCAATCCCTCCAAGGTTGACCGCAATGGCCTGTTGAGAGATGAAATGCACTCTTTCCTGACCTGAAAAGTAGTCGCTAATCAACTGGTTGATCACCGTCATGCAGATGACGATACTTGTCCCGAAAATGACTCTTCCAACAAGCAGCGCTGCTAATGAATCCAGCCACAAGCCACTACTACCCGCGACTCCATAAAATCCAAGCCCTAACATTAAGCTTTTCTTCTCCCCCAAGTGGTCAATCATACGACTCACAAATGGCGCAAAGCCAATGACCGCAATGGCGGGAAGCGTCATTAACAGTGAAACGCCAAATGGGTCATCAAACACATGGTTTAGTTCAGTCAAAGACGGCGCAATCGCGGCATTGGCCATGACGAGTAAACTGCTACCAAGTAGTAAACAGGCTCGGGTTAAACTAGGAACTGATGAGGTTTTCATTATTGGCCTTAAGTAGGGCTGACATAGGCCAAAGGTTAGAAGTTTTCACTCAAGCCAAATAGCGCAAAATTGGCAACACAGCGTTGCTTTGGATATAGGTTTCAATGTGTTATTAAAGAATCAAACTGAGAGAAAAAGCGAATAACATGGACTGGAACCTAAACGATCTTCCGATATTTATTGCCGTCATCGAAACTGGCAGCGTTTCAAAAGCAGCAAAAAGGCTTGGCATTCAAAAATCCAGTGTCAGCCGAGCCATAACCAGATTGGAAGAGTCGTTGAATATTAAACTGCTTGAGAGAAACAGCCGGCATCTGCACCTGACCTCAGACGGAGAGCAGCTATACAATCAACTTACGCCGCTGATGCAGAACCTGTCTGCAATCAAAGAGCAAGTTCCATCGCAAAGTCTATGCGGCACTCTCCGCATCGCGACTACTTTCGCTTTTTCTCGGGAAATATTGTCACCTAACCTTAAGGCCTTCACCGAACTTTACCCCGATATACAGCTATCTATTCGCAGCATGTCGCACCGTGCTCACTTACTGGAAGACAAACTTGATCTCGCGATTCAGCTCGGTGATTTAGCCCCTTCTGGTTTTTATGCCAAAAGGCTCACTGTTGTGAAATTACTCTGGTTCTGCACACCTGAATACTTGCTGGCGAATCCAGAGCTCCAATCGGCTACGTTGGACACTTTGCAACAGCACGTCAGTTTTTATCACGATCAAGAAAACAATCAATCGATGCTGTACTCAACAATGCCTGATGGCAGTAAACAAACCATAGAGTTTAAACATGCTAACCAACTGGATGATGTTCTTCTGGTACGAGATATGGTCGCATCTGGTAGTGGCGTTTCCCTGCTGCCTGACATTTACTGTCGTCAATTGTGTCGTGACGGTAAGCTAGTACAAATCGCCCATGATCTTAACGTTTTACCGCATGTGAATATTTCAGCCGTTTACGCTAGCAAAACCACCCATTCTCCTCGTTTAAAAGCCATGCTCAACTTTATGGAAGAAATCACTGCACAGTACGTTGGCGAGTGTTAAACGTAAACTCGCTCAGAACTAGATATTGAGAAAACATCAAAAACGCCACCTATGTAACTAATTTCATTATATAAGTCGTGTCATAATAGTGCTTCACACCACCATTTTATGGACTGAAATGACTGCAACTCAATACCTCAAAGATCTCAACCAGCGTTACCTAGACGTGCATCGTACCAAAGAAGATTTGTTCTGGGACACCTACATGGGGATCAGTAACGAACATGATCGTTTTGCCACTGCGCAAACCGCATGGACTCACTTCCTGAGTAATGCCGATCAAATTGCTGACATCGAACAACAGCTCAGCACGCTCAATGAAATAGCCGACTTAGAAGAGCGTAAACAAACTCAGATAGGGCTTGAAGGCTGGCTAGCCACTTTCCGCTCACACGCTATCGAAGGAGATAAAGCTCAGGCACTCAAGACAGAACTGATCGCATTTGAAACGGAACTATTTGAGAAAAAACAAAATCATGCACTGGTTTACGTCAACGAGGAAGGAGAACAAGTTGACGCCTCTTTACCAGCACTACGCTCAACCATAATGGCAAACGAGAATGAAGCCGTGCGCCAGTCAGCACATCAAGCATTGTTAGATCTTGAGCAATGGCTACTTGGCAATGGCTTTATCGATTTAGTCAAACTGCGTAACCAGTTTGCTCGCTCGTTGGGGTACGATAATTTCTTCGATTACTCAGTACTGAAAAACGAAAAAATGACCACCGCTGAGTTGTTTGCCATTCTGGATGATTTCGAGCAGTGGACCAGACAAGTTAATCTCACCAGCTTAGATAAACTCGCCAGTGAGAAAGGCAAAAATGCGCTCACAGGTTACAACTTCAATTACTCTTTTTCTGGCGATTCGATGCGTGATCTGGATCCATACGTTCCGTTTTCCAAATCACTTAGGCGCTGGGTAGAATCTTTCGGTCGGCTAAACATTGATTACTCTGGTGCAGAACTCACCCTGGACTTGCTGGATCGTCAAGGCAAATACCAAAACGGTTTTTGCCACGGCCCGATACCTTCGTTTTATGACGACGGGCGATGGATAGCGGCCAAGGTCAATTTCACCAGTAATGCAAAACCCGATCAGATTGGCAGCGGTTATGATGGCATCAACACCCTATTCCATGAAGGGGGGCATGCCGCACACTTTGCCAACGTCAAAATGAACTCACCTTGTTTTTCTCAGGAGTTTGCACCGACGTCCATGGCTTATGCCGAAACTCAATCCATGTTCTGTGACAGCCTGCTGAATGATGCTGATTGGCTGAAACAATACGCTTTGGATGCGGATGGAAATCCAGTTCCAGACGAGCTCATTCAATCGATGATCAATAGCAGCCAGCCGTTTAAAGCGTATCAGGAACGCAGCATTTTGGTGGTGCCTTACTTTGAGCGAGCCTTGTATCAGCTTAGCGATGAGGAACTGACAGCAGAACACATTACTGCTTTGGCTCGTCAGTGTGAAAAGCAGATTCTGGGACTAGAATGCAGCCCTCGCCCATTGATGGCGATTCCTCATTTGCTTTCTGATGAAGCGTCCTGTGCTTATCACGGTTACTTGCTTGCCAACATGGCCGTCTATCAGACACGCGCTTACTTCCTCGACAGATTTGGGTACCTGACTGACAACCCTGACATTGGCCCTTTGCTGGCAGAACATTACTGGCGTGCAGGCAATCACTTATCCCACAATGACACCATCAAGAGCCTGACAGGTGAAAGCTTCAATGCCAAATATCTTGCCGAGGCATGTAGCCTCACCGCCGATCAAGCTTGGGAAATTCAGAAACAAAAGATTGCTGATTTAAACTCCCGTGAACGAACCGATGCCAAACCGTTGAATGCAAAGATCAATATTGTTGATGGTGCTGATTGCTTAGCTGACAACGCTACCTCTGATGAGCTGATGTGTAAGCAGTTTGAGGACTACATAACAAAAACGTACGGCTGTTAATCTTCTCCATGAGCCAGATTCAAGTCTGGCTCATCTTCCATTCAATGGAATTGATGTTAAAAGCACATCGCGCGTTCCAGCTCATCTCATCATGATAATCATCATCTAACTTTATGTTTTACTCGCTTATTCTCAGCTCAAAATTCATACATTTTAATGACTATCTTATTTACTGTTTAGCTCTTAGCACTATTCATTGATGTGTTATTTACATCAATATCGCTGTCATTTAGACATCAACCTCATATCCAGAAATACATAAAACCAATAAATATCAATAAGTTAAATAATGGCACACTCTCTGCAATTCTAGCGCTAAACAAATCCAAGCGGCGTGACCGCATAAAGACTATTACCGGAGAAGCGCAATGTTCTGTATTCAATGTGAGCAGACTATTCAAACCCCAACTGTTAAAGGTTGTTCTTTCGCCCAAGGCATGTGTGGCAAAACATCTGAAGTTTCAGATCTACAAGATGTACTGGTCTATACCCTTGAAGGTGTTTCGTACTGGGCAGAACAAGCTCGTCGCTTTGACATTATTGATGACGAAGTTAATCAATGGGCGCCAAAAGCCTTCTTCTCGACCTTAACCAATGTGAATTTCGATCCTGAACGTATTCTTGAACTCGCTGCTCAGGCTGCGCAGTTTAAATCCCGACTTAAAGAGCAGACACTCGCTGCGGCAAAACTGGCTGACGTTGAACTTGATCCCGCACCTAAAGTCGCTAATTTCGAGTTACCAGCGAGTGCTGAAGCGATCCTCGAATTTGCTCCTCAGGTTGCGGTCAACCGTGGCTATCAGGAGATCAGTGAAGATGTGATTGGTCTACGTCTGCTGTGCCTTTACGGCCTGAAAGGTGCTGCCGCTTACATGGAACATGCACGCGTCTTGGAGCAAACCAATAACGATATTTACGCTGAGTATCATGAAATCATGGCGTGGCTAGGCACTGATCCAGAAGATCTTAACGCTTTGCTTGAATGTTCAATGCGTATTGGTCTGATGAACTACAAAGTTATGGAAATGCTGGACCTTGGTGAAACCACTACTTTCGGCCACCCAGAGCCAACTCAGGTCAACGTTAAACCAGTTAAAGGCAAATGTATTTTGGTCTCGGGGCATGACCTCCATGACCTAGAGAAAATTCTTCAGCAAACCCAAGGAACCGGAATCAACGTTTACACCAACGGTGAAATGCTCCCTGCGCACGGTTACCCTGAACTGAAAAAATACCCGCACCTAGTCGGCAACTACGGCAGCGCATGGCAAAACCAGCAGAAAGAATTTGCTAACTTCCCTGGCGCGATTGTCATGACGTCTAACTGTCTGTTGAACCCGAACATGGGCCAGTACTCAGATCGTTTGTTCACGCGTAGCATCGTTGGCTGGCCGGGTGTTGCACACATTGAAGGTGATGATTTCAGTCAGGTGATTGAGTGTGCACTGGCGCAAGACGGTTTCCAACACGATGAAATTGAACACATGATCACCGTAGGCTTTGGTCGCAATGCGTTGATGAGTGCAGCGCCTGCAGTGGTTGAGCAGGTCAAAGAAGGTAACATTAAACACTTCTTCTTAGTTGGTGGTTGTGACGGTGACAAAGCAGAACGTAGCTACTACACCGATTTCACCGCCAGCGCGCCTGAAGATACTCTGATCCTAACACTAGCCTGTGGTAAATTCCGCTTCAACAAAAATCAGTTTGGCGACATCAACGGTATCCCTCGCTTACTGGACGTTGGTCAGTGTAATGACGCCTATTCTGCCATTCAGCTTGCCCTAGCATTGTCGAAAGAATTTGACTGCGACATTAACGAGCTGCCGCTAACACTTGTGCTGTCTTGGTTTGAGCAGAAGGCCATTGTAATTTTGCTTACTCTGTTCGCGCTAGGTGTAAAAGGCATCTACACAGGCCCAACCGCACCTGCATTCCTGACCGATAATCTCATCCAAATCATTCAGGATAAATTCGACATGCGCAGTATCGGCAATGTTGAAGACGATCTGAAAACTATCCTAGCAGCTTAATCCCTGCCTTTTGATAGCCCAGTCAGTTTGTTTGGCTGGGCTCTTTTACTTGTGAGGAATTATGATTCGTGAATGGAAAAATAACCAACCCGCCCGACTTCGTTGTGTTGATAAATGGCAGGAAACATCAGATACCGTCAGCTTGACTCTGACCTCTGATACTCCCCTACCAAATGGATTTGATTTCAAACCGGGTCAGTTTATTTCGTTAGGTTTTGAGTTCGACGGCAAAGTGGAATACCGCGCGTATTCTGTTTCTTCGTTACCGGGGGAATCGCATCTTAAATTGACCGTCAAACGAGTCGAGAATGGCTTGGTATCCAACTACATCATTGACCACTTCAATTCCGGAGACAGCGTCTTGGCACTGGCGCCTACTGGACCATTCAACAGTATCGATTGCCCACCGAAGCATAAAGTGGCTTTGCTCAGTGCAGGTTGCGGCATCACACCTGTCATGTCGATGGCAAAACATTGGTTGAAAACCAAAGCAGACGTCGAGATAACTTTTATTCACATGGCGAAAAGCGCTGCTCAGACTATCTACTTTGATGAGCTGGAGTCCATAGATGCGCAATACCCAAATTTCCACCTAAAGTTACTGCTTAAAGACAATACAGGCACACGCCACCCGCAAGGACGGCTCGACAGAGAGTGGTTAGCCAAACTCTGCCCAGACCTTAACCAACGCACAGTTTATCTCTGCGGACCAACTCTGTTTATGCAGGATATGGAGAGCAACGCGTTGGCACTGGGGGTTGAGGCGGCGCAATTCTATCAGGAAAGTTTTACCCCTATTGAAGCCCATAATGAAAGCTCGTCAGATGGCGTTGTTCAGTTCGAAGTGCCAGCGTTTGGCGTATCAAAAGAAGTCAGCCAAGGCGCTACCTTAGCTGACGTGCTGGAAGAAAACGGGGTGCCAATTATTATCGCCTGTCGCAGCGGCATGTGTGGATCCTGCAAATGTAAAGTGACTAAGGGCGAAGTCAGCCGCACCAGCACAGAAACGCTGACTGAAGAAGATCTAGCCAATGGTTATACCTTAGCGTGTTCGAGCCAAATTCAGTCAGCTGTTGAAGTAGAACTGTGCTAGGAACCATCAGCTTTGCCAGAGACAAAAAAAACAGCCCGCTAAGTCACACCTAGTGGGCTATTCCTCGGGCAATGTCAATCAACGTATCAGAAGATCCAATGCGCGACCAACACAATGATTGGCAGCGTAACTAGCGTTCTTAGCAGGAAGATGGCTACCAACTCCAAAAAGTTCACAGGGACTTTACTGCTTAGAATTACAGAACCAGTCTCTGACATGAAAATCAGCTGAGTTACAGACAACGCTGCCACAACAAACTTGGTCAGATCGGCATTAATCGTCGACGCAGCGATGATCGAAGGTACGTACATATCAGCAAAACCAACTAGCATGGTTTCCGCAGCAGCTGCTGCTTCCGGAACATTCAACGCGTTTAGCAGTGGAATGAACGGTGCACCCAGTAATGAGAATAATGGCGTCGTTTCAGCGACAACCAGACCTAAAGTACCGATCGCCATAACCACAGGCAGCACGCTGATTACCATATCCAGTGCATTGTGCACACCTTCTTTAGCTACCGCCCCAAGGCTTTTCACTTTGCTTGCTCTGTGCAGTGCCAACTTCAAGCCAAAGCCCATAACCGACTGACCCGAAGGCACCAATTCGTCATTACGATTAGGCTTAGTACCATCAATGTACAGGTCTTTCTTATACGATAACGGTGGCAGATACTGAATCACCATCGCAGCAATCACACCAGATAAACAGATAGAGAAGTAGAACGGGACAAAGAAATTCTCTAAGCCAACCTGAGTCAATACCACCAGCGAGAAAGAAATCCCAACCGGAGAAAACATAGTCGCGACAACCGCTGCTTCACGTGCAGTGTATTTTTTGTCTTCATATTGTTTACTGGTCAGAATCACCCCAACGGTGCCATCACCTAGCCAAGAAGACATACAATCAATCGCAGCACGACCTGGCAAACGGAAAACTGGGCGCATAAAGCGGCTCAGAACAGTACCGAGTAACTCAAGCAAACCAAAGTTGAGTAATAGTGGTAGCAGCAAACCAGCCAAGAAGAAAGTCACCAGTAAAGAAGGCAGAAGGTCATTAAGAACCAGCCCACCCGTGTTGCCGTTCCAAATAACTTCAGGCCCGATCTGATGCAATGCCATCAGAGTGAACACCGCACCTAAAACTCGAACGGCTAGCCACACTGGCGTCAGAACAAACAGTCTTGTCATCAATGCAGATTGAGTAACAAAAGTTGGCTTGATGAGGCTGGCAAGAATAGAAGCGACCGCAGAGAAGCAAATCACAGCGGTGACTGTTGGTAAAATCGCATCCCCAAGGATCGCTTTGACGCCTTTCGCCATCAGCGCTAGCGGAAAGGTGAAGTTGCCATCAATGGTTAACGGTGCAAGGAAAAAGAAAAGACCCAACAAAGACGGAATTGCGAACATCAATATGTTGCGACTGTTTTTGTGGTTCTCTTCGGCTAAAAGTGTATCACTCATCTGACTGCTCCCTAGATGATTATATTTTCACAATTAGTGAATAAGTTATCTTTGCCGCAATTATAACGACAAAGATTTCACACTCAAGCAAATAATGAAAAACAATTCACCAAAAGAGCATAATAATATAAATCAATACGTTATAGAGCTAAGCACATTGGTGGCACTTTGTACGCAAGCGCTTTAACAATAACCACAGACTCTTTAATTTCCCCCTTTTATATCGAGCACGAATGTGATTATTTATGCATAAACCATAAGCAAAATGATTCGAGTAGGCTCGATGAATAGAGTTAGCGGACAATAGGTATCTGAAATGAAAACGTTGCTCCCCCTGTTAAGGTCAACTCGATATCACGAACCATTTCAATCAAAAAAGCGTTGCCATCAATTTCCAACTTCTGTTCGTCTACGATATCAAACAGCGCTTCTAGAGCCGCACTGTAAGCAACATCAGAAATCAGATACACCTCAGCGCAAAGGTAGTACCCTTCAGGAATCACAAAATCATAGAGAGCTTCGTCGACTTGCCAATCACCAATGAAAGTCTCAATTTGGTCCCATACTTTTTCAAGTTGGTTAATCGGTGTTGCGCCGAGCAAATTGACTGTTTTTTTGCCGTAGATTTCGATCACCGAATCCCAGTCAGGATCTTCCAGAGCGATCTTTTTCATACCTCGCTGAGGGTACCAAATCAACTCAGTCGGCATAGACTTAGCCAGCTCGTTCTCAATCGACTGCTGAGCACCGGGATGAGCAAGCTTAGCGATAAAATCAGCGGTCTCTCGCGGTGTGGACTCATAACCCATTTTACGAATTTGTTTCGCCGTCACTCCAAGCTCTCTCTTTAAAGCCTTGCCTAAAGCTTGTGAAGAAGAGAAACCACAATAGTGAGCAATCTCCATCACACTCCAAGGCTCATCATTGAGCAGCAGATTCACCGCGACTTGCAGTCGTAATCGGCTGAGATACTGCCCCGGCGTCTCATGAAACAATTCGCTAAACTGACGATGGAAATGATAAGGAGATATAGCGCTCTCGGTTGCAATTTGCTCCCACGATCTGTGTTCTGCCAGTTCGTCATGCATCAACTTCAATGCGTGAGCAAAGCGCTTTCTAAGATGCTCTGGAAGTGGTTCTAACAACGCAATTTCGGGCACCAGTTTAAATGCTGGTTCCTCTTGCTGTGACATAGATACGGGCCTCACTGGGGCGACCAGATCACTATCGCCCGTCAACCGGATAAAATCAATCACGCTCAGCATTAGGCTCCCTCTAATGCCAATTCATCTTCGACAGGCTTTGCCGCTTTACGACTGGTCATCCCCAGCAGTATTGGGATCAGAAGCAGGGTTACCGTCGTGGCAAATAGCTCACCAAACACCAATGAAACCGCTGCAGGTTTTAAGTACTGCGCTTGCTCAGCGGTCTCACTGAGTAGCGGCAGCAAACCACATACCGTAGTAATACTCGTGAGGAAAATCGCCCTCAATCGACTGGTTCCAGCCGTCACTAAAGCCTGTTTAAGCGGCACACCGCTGCGATACTCAGCGTTAAAGCGCGTGATCAGTACCAATGAGTCATTGATCACTATGCCCGTCATTGCCATCATGCCAAACATAGACAGCAAACTGATTGGCAGATCCACCAAGTAGTGACCGAAGATAGCACCAGAAAAACCAAATGGAATCACTGCCATGATGATGAACGGCTGCCAGTAAGACTTTAGCGGAACCGCCAACAAGATGTAAATCAGCAGAATGGTCAAAATCATCGCTGAGCGGAAGCCATCTGAGACTTCACCAATCTCTTCAAATTCGCCGCCTGCTTTGATCCGAACTCCTGGATACTGCTGATGCAGCGTTTTGATCTCAGAGCTGAGCTGAGCCATTGTCTGCTCAGGCGCCTGAACGTCTCGGTTCTGCTTCCAATAGAGGTTTACCACTTGCTCACGATTACGTCGGTAGAGTATCTGAGGCTCCTGCTCATGACGAAATTCAGCAATATCACCGAGTAAGACACTCTTTCCTTCAGACAGCAACACCATCGTCTGCTCAAGCTGAACGAGGGTTTTACGCTCTGAACGAGGATACTGCAGCAGCACCTTGGTTTCTTGGCCTTGTTCCAACAGGCGGTGAATTTCTCGCTCACCAAATGCCTCACCCGCCAATCGCGCCAACTTGTCTTGCGTCAATCCGAGCTGCTGACCGTATTCATTCAACACTAACCGCACCTGAGGCTGGCCACTTTTACCGTCATCATAAATATCCGCTACGCCAGGCAAAGCAGCCAGTTTGTCCGCCAATTGACTACTGACGCGCTTAGCGAGCTCTAGGTCGCTGGATGATATCGAGATGAATGTTCCACCAGCAGGCGCTTCAGACGCATTAAACTGAACTGAATATGCTCCTTCAATACTTCCAGTATGAGTACGCCAACTATCGGTCAATAAATTACCCGGCAAGAGGCTCAAGGCTTCACTGGTTAGCTCGGCGGTCACTTCCACCTCTCCATAACCATCCGACCACGCAAGCAGGTTTACCACGGGTGGCTGGCTCAACGGATAGTCCTGCATCAGCTCGTCTTCGACGTTGATCATCGCCTGTTCGATTTGATCTAAGGCTTTCTTTTGTAACGGCAAAGGGGCACCGTCTTCTAGCTCTACTTTCGCGGTAACGTATCGACCGGGGATTTCAGGGAAAATGGCACTTCGAATCGTCCCAGTCGACCACATGCCATACGCCAGTACGATCGCGGCGACAAAGCCTAGCAGTGATGCCAGTTTGTAATCCAACACCTTTTCCAAGGTGGGCTTGTACACTCTGAAATTGAACCACTCCAAACCGCCTTGAGCGACAGACTGAATGCGAGAGAAAATGCCATTAGATTTTTTACTCACGGACAACTGCGCTAGGTGCGATGGCAGAATGAACTTACTTTCAATCAGAGAGAAGATCAGCGCAAATATCACCACAGCGGAGAACCCAGCCAGAATCTTGGCAAAATCGTTGTTAATCCAAAGCATTGGCGAAAATGCCGCAATAGTGGTCAAAACACCAAATACCGTTGCAACGGAAACCGAGTGCACGCCGTGCCATGCCGCTTTGCGCCCACTCGCATGTTTACCTCGTTGTTCATGAATGGCCTCACCTACGACAACGGCATCGTCGACTAGGATCCCCAGTACCAAAATAAAGCCAAACAGCGTGATATCATTGATGCTGTAGTTAGCCAGTTGCATCGCCCCTAAGGTACCCGCGATGGCGACCGGTATACCCACAGCCACCCAGAATGCCAGTTTCAGCTCAAGAAAAATGCCCAGTAAAACCACCACAATCAAAAGGCCTTGCCACGCATTATCACCGAGCCTGAACAATTGCTCTTCAATATAGGGAGCCATATCTGCCATAGTGCTCAGCTCGATGTCTGAAGGCAGGATTTTGCGTTGCTGCGCTAAGGTATCCTTAATTGCATCGCTCACTTTGAGCAGGTTGTCGGTCTGGCTGGTGCTGATCAGTAGAGCGATTGCGTTGATGCCATTATTACGAACGATAGAACCATTGCGCTCATAGCCACGACTCAACTTAGCGATGTCACCTAAATAGACGGTACCGGATCGACGAGAGACGATCGCCAGACGATGCAGCTTCTGCACATCATCGGCGTAACCATCACCACGGATAACCATGCGGCCCTTGTCACTGATCAACTCACCCGTGCGAGACTCGAGCGACATCTGTCCGATGGTGCTGGCTAAATCTTCCAGACTCAAACCCAGTTTCTTGAGCTGCGCTGGATCTGGCTCAATGATAAGTTGTGGTTTGCGACTTCCCCAGTTGGATACTTTAGAGATCTTTGGATTACTTTTTAGCGCTTGCTCGACCTGTCTTGCGATGGGTTGAAGCTGTTCATCGCTGCGTGGCCCCGAAACGACAACAAAGGCGGCCAAGTTAGTAAATTCATTTCTAACCACCTGAGGCTTTTCAGCTTGAGCAGGAAAACCATTGATCGCATTCACTCGATTACGTACATCATCCAGCAGCTTATTGAGGTCGGCGTTGCTGGTTTTGCGTACAACAACGCTCGACATTCCTGCGCTAGACTGGCTGGTCACCTGTTTAATACCAGAAATGCCACTGATCGACTCTTCAATTCGCTGCGTGACACTCTCATCAATCTGTTTAGCTGTACCTCCCGGGTAGGCAACACTTATCACAACCGATGACGGCGCAATTTGCGGAAAGGACTCCACACGGAGTTGACCAAACGCCATAACACCACTGGCGATGATCGCGAGCATCAACAGATTCGCCCCTACTGGGTTGTTGATAAACCACTTAGTCAGCCAGCTCATTGATTACCCTCCTGCTTAGAGACCAATATCTGCGCAGCTTGAGGAGCGACTTGCTTCCCCGGTAACATCGACAGCAGTGGGTACACCACCACATGACGTGCCTTAGCGCTGTCCTGATCAAAGCGGGCATATACCTGATTACGTGCTTGTCCTATTTGCGTAATCCACTCTTTCTGCAATCGGTTCTGCTCATCAAGTGTCCAGACGTATCCATCTCGTGTTATCGCACTAAGTGGCAAGGTCACAATTTCTGACCGTAAGCCAAGACTAACGATGACTTTCACCTGTTGATTAGGCAGTAAACGAATCATTCCTTGATAGGGCTCGCGAACAGACAAAACCACTTGTCGTTGACGTGTGGTTGGATCAGCCTGCGGCGAGACATATCGAACCTGTGCCTGCCACTCGCTGCCATCTCGATTCACAATTTTAATCTCAGGTTGATTCAACGCGGATTGCACCTGCTGCCAGTGAAGTTCAGAAACAGGCAGCTCGACATCCAGTGAGTCGCTAGCGGCGAGTTCAAAAGTCACCTGCCCGGCTTCCAACCATTCACCGGGGCTGATGTTACGACGCATGATCACAGCATCAAACGGCGCTGCAATACTCGCTTCCTCAAGCAACTTTGCTGCACTGGTGTAAGCCTGTTTTGCCTGCGCGAGTTCTGCCTTGGCTGCCAACACCTGTGGCTCACGGCGGGCAAACGGAGAGCTTTTGGTTGGCGATAACATTTTTAACGCGACTGTTTGTTCGTGCTGTGCCTGTTTTAGGTTTAATTCCGCCTGCCTAACGCTGCTGTTCGCCTGAGCCAGATTAGACTCTAAAGCGCTGGTGTTGAGCTTCGCCAACAAGGTCCCTTTTTTCACCAGTACACCCGGTTCGATATCGGGATTCAACCACGCTAACTGAGCGCTGCTTGAAGCCTTAAGTTGAATCGGCCAACGCGCAGTCGTGGTTGCCAACAAAGTCAAACTGGAATCGTGATCTTCCGGCGTCACTTGCAGTACTGAAACAGGGACTTTGATCGGCGCTTTTTGCTCAATCAAAACTGGCTGAGGCTCTAAAACATCCACAATCACCAATGCCGCGAAAATTGCCCCGCAGCCAGCTAATATTGCAAGCGTCTTTTTAAATTTCATAGGGCTTCTCCTCTTCAGCCAATTGAGCGGGGGTTTGATTTAATCGTTGACTGATCTCCATCAGACGCGACAAGGTTTGCAGTGTGATAGGCAACATCACTGCCGTTTCCACGAATTCCAGTGAGTAAGTTACGATGGAAAAAACCTGACCCACAGTAGGATCAGTAAGAATGCTGACCATCCAAAGATTGGTTAGGACTGCGGCAAATAAAACAATAAAGATCAGCCCATACACCAGCGCTTCGGTATCGGACAGTTTGATTTCACAGCGTTTCAAGCGTTCGAAGTGCGTTCTAATCGCCGCAAAAGGCTGACCGCTGAGCACGCGAACCTGTTGCTCTAACTGATCGTTTAACGCGCCGTTAAGTCGCGTAAAGGTTTGATGGAACAGAGCATAAATCAGCAGCATGCTCAGCCCCGCGACCAATACGCATAATGCAAGTTTGATATGAAAAGTGGCGAGAATGACAACGGTAGCGACCAACTGCACAACGGCCGTGATCAGAGATGGTAAATCTTCCTCTAGAAAATCCACCAGCTCGCGTGACATGGACAGTCTGGCATCTTTGACCGACACCGATTGACCGCGCAAATTGCGCTCAACCAAATTGGACAACCGCACTCGGATCCCGCCATAAACGCGAGTATCGTAAAAACGACGAGCAACGCTGATGACCACCAGTACAAACAAGATCGCGGCAAACATAAACAACGGCTGCAAGTTTTGCTTAAGCACGCCATCAATAGCAAAACCGATAAACAGCGGCAGCAAAATCATAAATACGTTTTCAGCCAAAACCATCAGCCAAGTAAACATGACTTTAATGGGACTCAGCCGGATAACGGACCGAATTGTGATGGGTTGATTGAACAGCATTATTGACCCCACAAATGAATGTGGCGCCAGTATTACCAATTATTAACCAGAAAAAGTGTCCCAGATTGCTGTTTTGGGCAGCAAGCTTTTTTGTTTTATTGAATCATCCGCACAATCAATGATCCCGGAGCGCGCAAAGCTTCAAGGTTATAGCTAAGAACAGTGCCTGACTCTGGGGCGTGATAATGTGCGACGTCGAAACCCAAACTATTGTACTGAACCGCCAGAAGCTGACCTTTCTCAACTTGTTGCAGTAAAGATACCTGCGGCTCAACAAAACCGCCTTGCTCAGCCCGAATGCTGATGGTCTGGCAGCCTTCAATGCAAGGTGTTGCTTCAACGACTTTCCCAGACAGCACTTCGTAGTAACGCAATATGTTCAGCACTCCTTCAACTGCTCGTTCGACCATGTCTGCATCATGATATCGACCTGAACCCACTTCGACCGTAATACTTGGCACTTCATGTTCGTTCCATGTCGTTTCCAGCACACCAGACTCACCGGGATCATTGAGAATCACATCAGGATTCATGAGCTTTGCTAGCTTCATCGCTTGGTCAACCCGATAGTCAGCAAATACATAGAGAGGATAACTGGTTCCTGTAGTCTGGGTGTGTAGATCTATCGCCACCTCTGCGTTTGGCTTCAGTAAGTTTTGCCATAAGTTATCAAGGTAACGTGCGGCTTCATTCCCAGCTTTGTCACCGGGGAAAAAACGGTTAAGGTTAGAAGAAGAGACATCCGGATCCACTGTCTGAAAGTCACGGCTGTGATGAAGAATACCACTCAGGTTTATCGCAGGAACGATAGTGACGCACCCTATCAAAGGTTTGCCGGCCAAAGCTTTTGCCACTTTCAACGCCGTCACAATACCGTTTTGCTCATCACCGTGAACACCAGCAGTGATCATAATTTTACGACCCGGCCTATCACCTTTAAAAACTCGTACAGGCATTTTCTGCCAAAGGCCTAATGCATCCGTGGCAACCGCAAAAAGGAGTGAATGTTCTCCAGCAGCTAAAGTGTCAACGTCAAGTGAATGAATAGTAGGGCAGTGTTCCATAAGAGAGGCCATCTAAGACATACTCAGAATTCCTTATACAGCAGAGGCGAGCACCTGCTCGCCTTGAAAAACAGCTCACTCTAATCTTTGTTAGCAACCATGGATAGTAACAAGGTGGATTTTTGTTAGGTAAGTAGCGCTACCTGACCAGAGAAATAGGTCACGAAGAGATTACAAAAATAAAAGTAAGTTACTATTTAATATTAGGTTTAAATACTGTTCCGCTTCTGGTCAACCAAAAGATATAATCTATTCCTAACCGAAAATTATAACTAATCAATCAACCGGACAACCAATGATCCAGGCGCTCGTACCGACTCAACATTATGACTAATCACTGTAGCTTTGATTGGGGAGTAGTAGGTTTGAATTTGATCTCCGAAACTGTTGTACTGAGTCGCTAAGATCTGGCCCTTGTTGACAAGTTCCATCAATTCAACGTGACAAATGACAAACCCTCCCTGCTCAGCACGAACACTGGTAATCCGCTCTCCTTCAACACAAGGATGAACCACCTTTACTACTTCACCTACAATGAACCGATAATCTTTGAAAATATTCAATACCCCAGTAACAGCGCGTTGCACCATGTCTAAGTCCGTATAGCGACCTACCCCTACTTCAACTGTGATAGAAGGAATACCAGCACGGTTATAGACCGTTTCCAAAATACCCGGGTCTCCCGGATCGTTGAGAATAACATCTGGATTGATCAGTCTTGCCATTCGAATGGAATCATCCAGTCGATAGTCAGCAAATGCATAAAGAGGGTATGCTGAACCACTGGTTTGAGAGTGAAGATCAACCGCGAGATCGGCATTTGGTTTGAGTAAGTTTTCCCACAGGCTGTTGGCGTAGCGACTGGCGTCATCTCCATTCGGATTACCGGGAAATACGCGATTAAGGTTTGTCGATGAACTATCAGGAGCCGCAGAATGAAAGTCTCGACTATGTCTTACGATACCTGATAAATTGACCGCTGGTACTATAGTAATGCAACCTGAAATGGCTTTGCCTTCCAGCTCTCGAGCCAACATTTGCGCAGTTAGAATACCATTTTGCTCGTCACCATGAACACCCGCAGTGATCATAATACGCTTCCCTGGCTTTGCACCTTTAAACACTCGTATGGGAAGCGTTTGAGGGTGACCAATCGCGTCCGTCGCAACCGCAAACCAAAACTTATGTTCTCCCGGTTCAAGTGTATCCACATCCAACGCTTGTATGGTCGGATACATAGGCACAATGCACTCATTCAACGGCTTCGTCATTGATCTTCTTTCCTGAAATAGCAGCGACCATCTTTTGTAACAAACGAATGATTTCTCGTTGCTCTTCAGGCTCAAGTGAACTCAGCATCTTTTTGTTGATCGCCACCGGAATGGGAGTCAAAGTTTTTCTTAGGGCTCTGCCCTCATCAGTCAGATATATACGAAATGAGCGGCGACTATTAGGATCGGCTTGCCGCTCGACTAGACCTAATTTCTCAAGTTTATCGAGAGTACGGGTCGTCGTGGAGTTTTCTACTTTAGATTTTTGAGCAATTTCGCGTTGCGTTACACCCTCTTCCTCCCATAAACACATCAAAGTCGGCCACAGAGCAATCGTCAACCCATGTTTCTTTAATTCTGTATCAAAAGTTTTGGCAGCGTCATTCGCCATTACGTTGATCAACCAGCCAAAACTGCTTTGTCTGTCAAATTTCTCACTCATCCAATAGATTTAAAAAGTAAAGGCAATAATCGTCATAGTAACTGATATTGCCAAAACTAGCACGAGCAATGCTCGAAGTTGAGAAACAAACTCAAGCCTTTGGTGTTGTGACAAACCTACCTGAACTCCCGTCACCATAGCCCAAGTAAGTGGCCTCGAACGAAATTTATAAACGAGAATGGCAACAACATGCACAGCAATTAATGTAGGTAAAACTTTTGCCAACATAAGATGCACGGATTCGAGAGCCCAAAACACATCGTCGCTCAACCAAACATTGGCTAATGGTAGGTTATCTAACATTCCCGATACGGCTAAGCCGGAAAGACATTGTAAAAATAAAGCAAAAATCAGTAATACGACCATCCACCCTCCAGCGGGGTTATGCCCCGGAGCGGCACGCTCTTTCCCCATGAGATAGCGCACAACTGCTTTAGGTGGGCGTAAAAACTGCCTGAAGCGACTGGTTTCGCTGCCAACAGCCCCCCAGATCAATCTCCAGATAATCAGAGTGAACAATACCAATCCAATTTGAACATGTGGACCATTACCAGAAAACCCACTCACCATTAGTGCAGCAAAGAGTATTGCTTGCAACCAGTGATATAGGCGTGTTGCCAAATCCCAAACTTTCACTTTCAACCTCCAATTACGACAAAAAAACAACAACAATTTACATAAAAATAATTGCAATTGCAATTATTGCAATTTAAATTATACCGATAACAATAAGGCATCATAATCCTAATCATTGGAGAGACACATGAAACAAATATTCTTTAGCTTGCTTTTTTTAGTGCTGCCTTCAGCGTCTTATGCAGAAGACTTCACCGTACAGATTGATAAGCGCCAAGCAACTTTCGAAAGTATCGAAGTCACCAGCGAGTATGCAGAACAAACACTAAGCGGTAGTAAAACTGACTGGGAAAAGCTAACCCGTCACAGTCAAAAGTTGGAAGCCCATAGCCATGCACTACTAACCCTATTTCCTCAAGGAAGTCATGTAGGTAGTAAAGCTAAATCTGATATCTGGAGTAAGCCGAGTAAGTTCAATCAACTGTTAATCCAAATGAACCAAGGCTTTCAGGAGCTCTATAAGGCAAGTTTGGCTCAAGATATTAATCGAGCAGAAATAGGATTAAAAAATGCCCAAGATACATGTCGAAACTGTCATCGCAGTTATCGCTCGCGTTGGTAAGTTCAGATGAGTCACTAGAAAATGCTCGATTAAACCTTACTACACGAACTATTACCCACACAGCAATCCCTAAAAATAAATCAGGAAAACAGTCATGAAAGTCATTAAATCTGCAGCAATCATTACCTCTCTACTCATTTCACCCACAGTACTCTCTGCCGACTACGGGGTAGAGCTTATCTGGAATACTAACGATGCAGAACAAGTGTTAAAAGCACTACCAGAACAAAAAGCCGCTTTTGGCGAACTCATTGAGCAAGGAGATGTAAAAGATATGTTTGTTATCAACAGTAAAGTTGATAACAAACCAATTCAATTACTTAGATTTGTTTTGGAAGCGACCGATGAAACTCATGTAGAGAGTAAGCTAAAAGATCTGCCCATGTATGAAAAAGAGTTAGTAAAGATAAGTAACATTCGTCTACTCGGTTCAAAATGGCTCGATAACACCCCAGTTTATAATAACTATGGCGTTATTATCACGTGGAAAGAAGGCATAGAAGCTCTTGAAATGGATAGAGTGCTGGGCATTGACCTCCAACGAGTAATCAGCCTTAATCAAGCAGGATTAGTCACGTCTTCCTACCTTGATACCCAAAAGCTTTCCAATGGAGTTGTACGTCCTATTTACTCGGTATCATTCTTAGCCAAAGATGCTCAGCATGCTCGTGAGCTCAGTTACCAGTTTGAGGCAGTCACACTTGGCTATGCCACCATAGATATCCAGCATCTAGGTCACAAAATTAGCCTTAACCGATAATCAAAAAAGCGGACTGATAAGTCCGCTCTCTTCTAAGATTCTCGGGTAGATGTCACTACCACACTAAACAAAATTAGCGCCCCACCTATAACTTGTACTGGGGTTAATGATTCCTGTAACCAAGCCATGGCAAATATAGCACCAAATAATGGCTCGCTACCCATCAGCAAAGAAACCCGTGTTGGCGACGTTCGACGCACGGCATAATTCTGAACATAAAACGCAAATAGTGTACAAAACAGAACCAGATAACTGACCGTTAACCAAAACTCCATCGAAGTGGGAATCGAAAACTCCGCAGCTGGAAGATACGCAACTGCAAATATAATCCCGATCAAAGCTACAACTAAAGACTGGAGAGAAGTTAAGGTCGATGTAGTGATTTCTTTGCCTTCCGTGAACCTCTTGGTCATAGTGACCATTAGGGCCCTCAAAACAGCAGCGATGAGGATAAAATAGTCACCACTGTTAAGTGAAAGCTCAAAGCCTTTGTTGCTGGTCAATAATAACACTCCAACAACACTACAAACCGTCAATATCCACAACGTTTTGCTGACCTTTTTCTTATTGATGAATAATTCGGCAAAAGCGGTAAAAATGACCGATAAACTGATCAGAAACGCAGCATTGGATGCAGAGGTTTGGGATACACCAAACACCTCACAGAAAAAAATCGCCGATAGAATAAAACCGGTGGGAATCGCTATTTTCCAATCCTTATTCAATCCTCGGCGAAAGTCTCGAATCACCACAGGTAGCATACATAAAAAGGTGATCGAAAATCTTATGGAGATAAAAAGCAAAACACTGGT
The DNA here is from genome assembly GCF_022398095.1 of Vibrio sp. Isolate23. NCBI lineage: Bacteria > Pseudomonadati > Pseudomonadota > Gammaproteobacteria > Vibrionales > Vibrionaceae > Vibrio > Vibrio sp. Isolate23. Next base: position 1,099,542 of record NZ_JAKEUV010000001.1, on the reverse strand, counting down.
ATAAGCCAACGCACTTTTGGTCAGGCCATAACTTGTCCCCCAAAAAATCGCTACCAGTAGTAGCAGCGATTCCGTAATAGGAAACCTTATATTTCCTTTCTTTAACGAATCAGCAGCCGTTGTCATTTCAATCCTCCATCCGTGTAAACGCTATTACGAGTACGTCCCTGTACGCGCACTTTTCCGAACAAACTGGTGTAATCGGCGTAACTTCGTGCATTGTCTGCTCATCGTCCGCCATAACTAAATCAAAGGTTTTATCCAACATAATCTGTTCACGAAAACACCCTTTAGCGTCAGTAATACTGGTTACACCACCAGCGATGTTGACTCGATTGATCATCAAAGACGCAATGAAAGTCACACCATCACGATGAAGCCCTTCCGGTGTGGGTTGCCCCTGCTGCGAGCTATTCGCGATGATCCGATACGGGTGCAGCCGTATATTCCAATTCACAGGAGTCCCCAGGGCATCGTCGTAGATGTCACTCATCATAAATAGCAACTTTGCTAGCAAATCTGATGTGACAAACTTATCGCTCAGTGGGGAAAAATGACGTTCAACATCACCGTTCAATGTATTAATGAAAGCCGGCTGAACATAAGGCTCATGCGGTAACAGGGTTATTTCACGCTGAGCAGCCAGCTTAGTGAATTGACCATAGCGCCGGTACCGATAGGTCCCGCCATCCGCCATATAATTGTCTCGTTCAAGTGAGCTCCAACACTGCTTAAAACGGATCACTTCATCGACATTGGTATCCAGCAGAGCGGTCATTTTTCGCCCCGACACAAAGACATAGTCTTCTTTGATAAGTGTGTGGCTGATGTCTGCCAGAGTCTTGGTGGCTGCGTCCTGAATAGAAGTCATCGGCGGTAATTCCTATACCCACTGACGATTTGATCTAGATTGACTATTGAACTTGAGCGCTCGTTGTGACCTTTGCTGAGCAATCTCAATTTCCCACTCGTCCCTATCACGTAGATACTTCGGCTCATCAGCCACTATCCCAGAGGGGATAAAGCTTCCTCTGGATAAGTTGAAAGAGACACTGCCAGAGATGGACTCGGCAGTGTGAGCGATGAACGCATAGCTTGCACACTGCAACATACTTCCCCAACGGCCTTCAACAGCCTCCTGAGTCCACATGTCGTTATGCAATGCCTTCGCTTTGAGAACATCTGTAGGTAAAGTTGCTGTCTCCAGTAACTTATAAGCCTTTATCAGAACTAAGGCGGCGGGCGCTTCTCGCACCTCTAGTACCTTTTCATCCTGATCGAGATGATCGAACCCTACAAAACGACCAATCTCATACGCGCCAACGTAGTTGTTAATGAAGGCAATTAACTCTAGTAAATTAATCGGCTTATCATTCAGTGTGACAGGATAGCCCTTTCTGAAGCCGATCGTAATTTGATCATTGTCTAAATGTTTTTCTGGCTGCCACTTTGACCAGGTAAACAACGAATCTGAAACTACAAAATTTTCAGGGTCATCTAAAACCCCAGACTCGAATTCACGGCACCATAGATTTGAATCCCCGCTGACGTTTCGGGTCTTAAATCCCACTAGGCCTGAATGAAACAAAGCCTGTGCCTTATCTTCACGAGACAGTGCTGAGTACTCATAGGGGGAACCGTAATAACCATCAAAACCTGATGCTTCTATCGCACCATTAATACGACGCAAGCTATTTTGGGACTGGTTTGCTGTATGAATGATTGCATCACAACCTAAGCTCCCCGCCAACTCGACCGCCTTTTTCACTATGATAGGCCGTGATAAAGAGGAACTGACCGGATAGTCATTGAGGTACATTGCTTGCGCCTGTATTGCCGAGACTAAACTGTGTTCAACAAATTCCTGCCTTGCGTCGATAATCTTGAGATCAAAACCATAATGATCCGTAATTAACTTGAGTTTCGATTCTTCTATCCCATCGCCGAGGTTAACCGCGACTGCAGTGACTTTTACATCACTGCTTTTTAGTAGCTCCAGCACATAGGAGCTGTCTAAGCCACCGCTAAATAAGGTCAAAATATGATTAGCAACTTTCGCGACGGCCTTAACATCACCGACGCTTCTTATTTTTTTCACGCGTCACGTCCTTGGATATTCTGGGATACTGTCAATTGACTTAATTAGTATCCATAAGTAACTTGAACGAAACAATATAGCTGAAATGCAAAGGATAATTGCACTGTGGACACAAATAAATTAATTCCTCTCCTATCCGAGATGGCAATTTTCGTAAATGTGGTCGAATCTGGGAGCTTTTCAAAAACCGCTCAGAGGCTTGGTGTGTCACCTTCATCAGTCAGTCGTTCCATCACTCGGCTGGAAAGTGCATTGCAAGAAAAGCTGTTGGAAAGAACGACGAGACAGATGCGTCTGAGCACCACAGGACAGGAGGTCTACAGCTTGTGCAGTGACATGATGAACTCGGCAAAAATGGCTATCTCTGCTGCCCAAGCAGATAAAACTGATGTATCAGGCGTGCTGCGTGTCGCTGCACCTAAAGCCCTTTCCCGGCAGGTTCTCATGCCAATGATCCTCAGTTTTATTGACCGTTTTCCCAACATTTCATTGCAACTGAAAGTCGCTGATCACTATATCGACCCTATTGGTGATGAAGTAGATGTCATCATCCACATTACGGATAAGCCGACTGAAGGTTTAATTGCAAAGCAGCTCAGTCAATGTCGCTTGGTCATGTGTGCCAGCCCTGCTTACTTTGAGAGGTGTGGTATCCCCACTCACCCCGAAGACATTTCCAATCACAACTGCTTGTGCTTAGGAGAAAACCCCAAGGATAGGGTGTGGGAGTTCACTAACAACAACAAAAAGCTATCAATGAACGTCGGTGGTTCATTCGCGGTCAACCATAGTGAAATTCGACGCGAAGCAGTATTGCGCGGTGTGGGAATATCGGTTTTCCCTGAGTTTGCAATTCAGTCCTATATTGATTCTGGGCAAGTGATTGAAGTATTACCTGACTGGCACGTGGGAGGAAACTATCAAGGAAAAATCATCGCCCAATATGCACAATCTAAGTACATTCCCAGTCAAATCAAAACTTTCATTGAGTATCTGCAAGATTGTTTTAATGAATAAGCCAATTAAAAGCCAGAGGCAAGCTCTGGCTTTGTTCTGTTGCTCGATTTTCAAGCATTAGCACTCATTATCAGTCGGGGAATACTCCAGAATATCTCCGGGTTGGCAATCAAGATGCTTACAGATAGCTTCTAAAGTCGCTAACTTGACCGCTTTCGCCCGACCATTTTTAAGCACTGATAGGTTTTGTTCAGTAATACCAACTAATTTTGCTAACTCATTGGAGCGCATTTTTCGCTTAGCTAACATGACGTCAAGGTTAATTACAATTGCCATAATTTTTCACTTAAATTGTCAGCTCACTTTCTTTTTGAAGCTCTGCCGCTCTTTCCATTACCACTGCAATGACGCGAACAATCAAACCAATAACAAACATTGTGATATCAGCGTCATTGACGTTAAAGGACATGCTCCAGTTTCCGTCATTGTACGACAATGCAAAGCTGAGAAGTATACCCATGATAAATTGAACGAAAGGTGTTGCCATCAGCAAGTAGCTGATCTTTTTGTAACATAGCGTGTTTTGACGCTCAAAGACCTGCCCTCTTTCATATAAGCGGAATAGAACTATTAATTGCCACAATAGAGCCATTGTCAGAAATGTTGTCAGCATACTTGGTAGAAAACCAATCAATGACCGCGTCAAACTCAAAGGCAACTCGACCTCTACTGGAAAGCTCGCCTCGAACCACTCCACATTCCATAGGGTTGCAGAAAACCAAAATACAGTATTCAACACAGCAGTAAAAATCAGAGAGAACCAAAATAGTACTAATAATTTTCGGCTGAATGTGCTTATTGATTGTTGTGTCATAAAACATCCTAGGTAGCATTAATTTGAGTACACCTTAAAGTAACAAAAATCAATTATCAATAAGAAATTATCGTTTTACGATAATTTCTTATTGCACTATATTGTTTTTGCCTCTATTTTATAAAACACAATCTCTCAAACCCTTTTAAACAGGCACAACTATGATCAAATTTTTATGCATGGCCATTTTGCTGGCCATTTTGCTGGCCTTTTCAACGAGCTTTGTAAATGCAGGAACTTTCCTTGATGAGATAACTGATGTTCTCCCCACCGAAAGTGTCAACCAGTGGCAATCATCTCCATACACGGAAGACGCTGCACCAATACAATCACACTATTCAGGTAGCGAATGTACCAATAAAACGCAGACACAATTAAATCGAGAAACGTCAAAGCAAAACGGCAACTCTAGTGAATGCTATATCACTGAGTTTCCAGATAGAGGGATCGAAACCCATATTCAATCAACGGAACAAGGGGATTTTAGTGTGGGGGTAAAATGGGAAATAGATTAACCAATACCAAAGGATAGCAACAGGCTCAGGCTTTCAGAATATCAACCTATTTTTCTAAGGGGAAAAGCTCTTCTGTTATTACAGAAGAGCTTAGTAATTTGCTGATGTGAATTATGCCTTTTCTAGATCGGACACCATAGCCTTGGATAGGGCTTCAGCTACTTTGATGCCATCTATACCCGCAGAAAGGATCCCTCCAGCGTAACCTGCGCCTTCACCCGCAGGATAGAAGCCTTTGAGGTTTACACTCTGGAAGTCTTTGCCACGCTTGATACACACTGGTGAAGAAGTACGAGTTTCCACCCCTGTGAGCAAACCATCCTCAGATGCAAAACCCTTAATCTTCTTATCAAACGCCGGAATCGCTTCACGGATCGCTTCTATAGCAAAATCAGGCAGCGCTTTAGAAATATCCGTAAGGTGAATTCCCGGCGTAAATGATGGTTGAACATCACCGAGCTCACTTGGATCGCGACCTTTTAGAAAATCACCTATCTTCTGTGCTGGCGCATCGTAGTTTTCACCACCCAAAACGTAAGCACCCGATTCAAGCTCACGCTGGAAGCGGATGCCTGCCAGTGGGTCACCTGGGTAATCACGTTCTGGATCGATGCCAACGACAATAGCACTGTTCGCGTTGCGCTCTGAGCGCGAGTACTGACTCATGCCATTTGTGACCACGCGGCCTTCTTCAGACGTAGCGGCAACAACAGTACCACCCGGACACATACAGAAGCTGTACACGGTACGACCATTCTTACAATGATGCACCAGCTTGTAGTCGGCGGCGCCAAGAATTGGGTTGCCCGCGTTAGGACCAAAGCGCGCTTCATCGATCATTGACTGCTTGTGCTCAATACGGAAACCAACCGAGAACGGCTTCGCTTCCATGTACACGCCGCGATCGTGCAGCATTTCAAACGTATCACGCGCACTGTGGCCGACGGCTAGAACAACGTAGCGAGATTTAATCTCTTCGCCGTTTGATAGTGTTAAACCTGTGATTTGCTCGCCATCCATGTGGATATCATCGACGCGCGTACTAAAGCGAATCTCGCCACCCAATTCGATGATTTTCGCACGCATCTTTTCGATCATGGTGACCAGCTTAAACGTACCAATATGTGGCTTACTGACGTACATGATCTCTTCTGGCGCACCAGCTTCCACAAACTCCGTAATGACTTTTCGACCATAGAAATTTGGATCTTTTACTTGGCTGTAAAGCTTACCGTCAGAGAACGTACCTGCACCACCTTCACCAAACTGTACGTTTGATTCCGTGTTTAGAGTGCGCTTACGCCAGAAACCGAAGGTATCTTTTGTACGCTCACGAACCTCTTTACCACGTTCAACAACGATAGGTTTAAAGCCCGCTTGTGCAAGAATCAGCGCGGCAAATAGACCACATGGGCCAAAACCGATAACTACTGGACGCTCTGTTAGGCTCTCTGGTGCTTTCGCTACGAACTTGTACTCCATGTCTGGAGTCTCTTTTACGTGCGGGTCGCTAACGAACTGCTCAAGAAGCGCAGCTTCGTTTTCAACGATAACGTCTAGCGTGTAGATAAGTAGGATGTTGGCTTTTTTACGAGCATCATAGCCACGTCTGAACACATTGAAAGAGATGATTTGGTCTTCAGAGATGCCAAGCTTCTTGGTAATGGCAGCAGTCAGCGCCTCTTCCTCATGATCGAGAGGAAGTTTAATTTCAGTTAAACGTATCATGTTGATGTCTCGTATAGATAGGTGTCTTAGCCAAAACCGTCTGACAAACGGTCAGCTCACAATGGCGCGCATTTTACGAGAAATTAAATTGTCTGTCATACTAAATCAGACAGCATTAGTAACAATCACCGTGCTGGATATTGAATTTTAGCTTGGGATGAGTATCATCCCCCATTCTTCGATTTTGACTAACTAAAAGAGCGGATCACCATGGCGTTCGTCGTAACAGATAACTGCATTCAATGTAAATACACAGACTGTGTCGCTGTATGCCCTGCAGATGCTTTCCACGAAGGGCCAAACTTTATGGTGATCAATCCCATCGAATGCATCGACTGTGGTTTATGTGTTGATGAATGCGACGCTAATGCGATTTTTCAGGAAGATGAAGTACCGGAAGATCAAACCGTTTACATTGAATTGAATGCAGAACTCGCCGAATTATGGCCAGTGCAAACCGAAGTAAAACCAGCTATGGATGGCGCTGAGAAGTGGAATGGCGTACCGGATAAATTAGGGATGTTAGAGAAGTAGATTCTCTATTCTCAGATACAAGAAAGCGCAGTGGATCACTGTGCTTTTCTGCATTCAGGACTTTTTATTCACCATGCTGGCGACGTAAGTTATCTAAAATGATCCCCGTTGCCATCGCCACGTTAAGTGACTCAGCACCACCAAAAGCAGGAATGGTGATCTTGTCAGTGACAAACTGAGCGGCTTGCTCACGAATACCGTGAGATTCACTGCCCATCAGCAAAATACCTTCGGCTGCAAACTCGACGTTATGTACACTCTCACCTTCAAGAAATGCCCCATAAACCGGTAAGTTAGCTTGTTCTAAATAGCTAGGAAGGTCTAATTGGCTGACTGTGACACGACCAAAACTGCCCATAGTGGCACTAATGGTTTTCGGATTATACGGGTCAGCACAATCATTACTGGCCACGATATGCTTAATACCATACCAATCTGCAACACGAATGATCGTCCCCAAATTGCCAGGATCCGAGACACCATCTAAAGCAATCATTAAGCCCTGAGCTTTAGGTACGTCAACACAAGGGGTGTTCACTACCGCAATCGCCGCGTTATTGCTCACCAACGTACTTGCCTTCGTTAATTCATCTAATGGCGCTTCGATACATTCAAAGTCGCTTAATGTTGAATGATGCTCTGCCAGAAACTCCGACGTAGCGAAGATCTGCTGTACCGTTAGTGAACTCTTTGCCAACTCAAGTACATTCTTCTCACCTTGGACCAAAAATAGACCATGCGCCTTACGTTGTTTCTTTTGGCCTAAGGCACGAAGTAATTTAAGTTGGTTTTTCGAAATCATAATGTATCCAAGGTGAAAGAGGGTGATACCCCACACTAAAGCGCGGCAATTATAGAGTAAAGCGCCACATAGCTAAAGGGCTGTCGCTAAACATCTCTTCACGGAAAAACGAAGGCTCTACCCTTGGCTTTTGCCTAACTCCAACGGAGGATACGCACTTCATTACCTTCTTCAGGTTTGGCCGGAATGTTAAGCGAGAGAAGAAATGATACCCCTGCCATCGCTGCGCCAATATAGAAAACCACTGAAGGCGAGATTAACCAGATCAAGCCAAAAGAAACAGGAATGAATACCGCTGCGATGTGGTTAATCGTAAATGACACACCAGCAGTTGAAGCCATATCAGCAGGATCCGCTATTTTCTGGAGGTAGGTTTTGATTGCCAATGCTAGCGCAAAAAATAGATGATCGATGACGTACAACGTCGCAGCCCATTCAGCGCTTTGTACTAAACCATAGCCTACGAAGATAAGTACCAGCCCAGTGTACTCGAACAACAGCGCTTTACGCTCGCCGACTTTACCAATGAATTTGCCTATTTTTTTAGCAAACAAGAAATTAAATAAATAGTTGATCAGAAACAGCATCGTGATATCAGCTGCTGAATAACCAAACTTTTCCACCATCAGGAAGCCAGCGAAAACGGTAAAGATTTGTCGACGAGCACCACTCATAAAGGTCAGTGCATAATACAACCAATAACGCTTGCGTAAGACCAGTTTTTTATTTTGTTGGACTTGAGTTTGGAACTGCGGAAATGAAAAAGCCATCCAAACCACTAATAGAAAACCAATGCCACCAAAAGTGAGATATACCCACTGGAAATCCATTTTCAGCATTTCCAGGCAGACCCACAATGCGCCATAAGTCACCAGTGATGCTAACGCACCGACGGAAATAAACTTACCCAACATTTCCGGTGCTTCATCTTTCGAAAGCCATTGTAGTGAAAGAGATTGTTTAAGAGTCTCAAAATAGTGGAACCCTGTAGACATCAATAAGGTCGTCATTAACAATCCAAAAAGTGAAGAGAAAAAACCTGTCATAGCGGTGCCCAGAGTGAGAGCCCCCAATGCCAGCAACATAAACCGCTGTTCACGAATAAACATTAAAACAAACACTGCGGTAAAGGCTAAAAAGCCGGGAATTTCACGTACACTCTGCAAAAGCCCAATATCTGCGCCATCAAACTGTGCCTTTTCAATCACAAAGTTATTGAGTAGTGCCATCCAACTGGAAAATGCAATGGGAACGACGATAGAGATGATGATTAAGAAGTTTTGAGGGGTTTTCCAGCTAGCCGACTGTTCCATTTTGTTATTCCTTTTATTCGCTCAGAGACACCTTAATTCTTCACTAGTGAATAGACAAACTTATTTACAAATTAAACGTCCGTAGTACTCATAGCATTCAACGTGCATCAGAGTAAAGTTTCACTTAATTAAAATAAGTTAAAACAATGCTTTATCTTTAAGTCCTTGCTCGTTATTGTTGAGCTATGTTTAACCAGTCGAGAAGGTAATAATATGGAAATAACAATTCGTCCGACTCAAGTCAGTGATGCCGCCGCAATGTGTGAGATCTACTCTCAACCTAAAGCACAACGCGAAACTCTCCAATTGCCCAAACCCTCTGTGGCAATGTGGACACAAAGACTGGAAAACATGCCTACCGGTATTTATAGCTTTGTCGCGGAATTAGATGGCAAAGTGGTCGGAAACATAGGTTTTGAGCATTCTCAGCGGCCTCGTACCGCTCACAGTGCGACTTTCGGTCTAGGTGTTCATGATGACTATCATGGTATGGGTATAGCTAGTAAGCTGATTGAAACTGTACTTGATTTAGCAGACAACTGGCTGCAAATAAAGCGCGTTCATCTCGAGGTCAATACGGATAACGAAGCGGCGATCGCGTGCTATAAAAAATTTGGCTTTGAAATTGAAGGCGAAGCGAAAAATTCGGTTTTCAGAGAGGGCAAATACCAAAACACTTATTACATGGCAAGGATCAAACCATAGCCGTGTAGCGACATTATGTTAAAGGCTTCCTTATAGGTAAGCCTTTAACATATCAATAGCCCGATGAGCCAAAGCTTCCGTATAAGCATTGATTTTCCAATGATCCGGGCTCCATCCTTTAACAAAACGATGGAAATCTGCCCAAGCAATAGCAAATAACGGTCGCCAAGTTTGCTCTACATCAAACGCATCGGTTTCAGGCATTAAATCACTTATCGCTATTTTCAGGTGAGTAAAATAAGTATCCAAAATCCACTCCTCCATATCATTGCAATCTTCAGGCTGTACAGCACTACTCATAAAGAGAACGACATCCTTCATCGCGCAACCTCTACCCACATACTGGAAATCGACAGCCGCGGCCTTTTGGCCATCAGAAGTAAAACAGAAATTCGCTAACTTCGCGTCACCATGAACTAAGGTTTGATAAGGTGCATTACCAAGCACCTTATCAATATCTTTCGCAGCTTGTTTGAGTGACATATCATCGAGCGCCGCCAGTTCATCAGGACGAGTATCAAGGTGCCAATAGGTGCCTGTTTCCCACAATCCTTCCCCTTTCTCTCCGATATGTGAAGCATGAAACCATGCTAGCCACTTGAGCACCGCTTCCAAATGTACTTTTTCAGCCTTGTGGCACATCTCGCCATAACCAAGCTGATGTAAGTCTTCCATCACCAAAAGGTGCTCCATTCCTTTTTGATCCACAATAATGGGTTGTGGCTGCGGACAATGAACATGCTCACGTGCCGCAAAATGTCGATACCAGTGTAACTCGACGTCATAAGACTTAAGTTTCCGCTGATGTGAAAGTGCTGTATTCCAGCCTCTGGGATGTTGATCAGGCTTAGGCAAGTGAACATGTTTTATCACGATACTGGTTTGATCGACATACAACCTAACCAACTCACCGTAGCCACCCCACAAAGGTTGTAAAATCTCTCTATGTTCTAATTTTCTGTATCCCAAGCGCTGACATAACGCTTGATAATCATAGATTTGCTTCATGACGGCTCAGCAAGCAAGTGAGACCACTCTGGGTGACGTGACAAGTAATGGACAACATACGTACATATAGGGTTGATTTTCACTCCTTGTCGCTCAATCTCAGGCAAAATAGCTTCCATCATCACCTTACCGTACCCTTTTCCTTGCAACTCTTCTGGGACTTTAGTTGAAGTAATGACATAAACACTACCCTGCACATCAAACTTCATGATGGCGTCATGTTCACCCTCTAGGTGAACACGAAAAAGTGAGTTTGGTTCATCAAAAACTACCTTATGTGACATACGGACTCCTAAAAATGATATCTAGCTCAAAGTTATTGAGCGTTTTGATATTTGAACAAACGGTAAAGCACACATAGAATCGGAAACCATCAAAGAGAATAATAAATCCTCAATGAAGAATAACTTGGCCTACAACTAAAACGATAGCATGGCGACTCTAACGGAGGCTAGATGAATACTCAGGCGATTGCCAGTAAAGAACAATCTTCACGATCATCGGCGAGGGAGAAAAGCGTTTCAACATTGAACAGCACTGATGCATTAGCAATGTTAGAGCATGGCGGAGAACTTACTATTGGTATCACTACCCCAGTAGGTACCACTTTTAGGTGTAAGACAACATTCATCGGCTTCCACTCTCAAAATTTGGTTCTCGCTGAGTTGCCTAAAGTCTCAGATAGCGATCTCGGCTTTTTCTTTCAGCCGGGATTTTGGGCTACGATCAGAGCGATTTCTCACCGTGGTGAGGGCGCCATCGTCCATTTCCGAAGCCAGCTCGAACACGTGATGACAGCACCTATACCGATATTCGCATTGACGGTCCCAAACACTATGCAGGTTACTCAACTGCGAAAAGAGCCAAGATACGATGTCAATCTTGCCGCACGTGTTAATGCATCAACTCATCGACTCGATTGCCAAATTCGAGATTTATCCAAAAGTGGTTGTCGCTTTGTTACCGCTCCACTTAGCCGAGCTTTTCAAGTTGGTGATACGATAGCATTGGAAGTCTATTCTGGTATAAATAAGTCCAACCACTTTGAACCTCTATTCGGCAAGATCTGTAACCTGCAAAGCTCTTCACACTATGCTCGCTATGGCGTACAGTTCGATGAAAATGGCACAGAAAATGCCAAGCAACTGCTAGCGAATCTCAAGTTTGATGGCACCAAACTGACACTGCGATAAAACGCATCAACCTTCGAATACAAAAAGGCTTGGTTCTCACCAAGCCTTTTTATTATCCAATTACATTTTAAGTACGATACTGTTTAAGAATATCAGCGAGAGAAATCGATGCTTTGGTCAGATTTGCTACGCCTTGAGACGACTTCTCCGCCACACTACGGATAGTATTAGACTGGGTACGTATATCACTCAGTTCTGAAGCGATATCGTTCGCAACAGCACTTTGCTCTTCTGCAGAGGTGGAGATCTGGATACTCATATCCATGATACCTCGCGCAGACTCCGAAATTGAGTTTACATCCTTCCCTATGTCTTCAATTAGATCACTACTGGTTTGTGCTTGCTCAACCGTTTGTTGAGTAATGGAGGCGATGTTCTGGCTCTCCGACTGCAGTTTTTCGATCATAGACTGGATCTCCACCGTCGCGGCCTGAGTACGGCTGGCTAGAGTACGTACTTCATCTGCCACAACGGCAAAACCTCGACCTTGCTCACCGGCACGCGCTGCTTCAATCGCTGCGTTCAGCGCCAACAAGTTAGTTTGCTCAGAGATAGCATTGATTGTGGTTATCACTTCATTAATCTGAGTGGTATTGTCATTCAGAGTCGAAACTGAGCTAGACGCCTGCTCAATGTAACTAGACAGTTTTTCAATCTCGTTGATCGCGGACTGAACACGCTTGTAACTACCATCGATATGCTGAGAATCTTGCTCTGCTTGATCTGTCGCCTGCTGAGAAATATTCGACACCTCTTTCGCTGAAGCTGTCATTTCTTCCATCGCGGTCGCAACCGAATCTAAAGAGGTGTACTGGTTGGTGATCTGAGATTCACTCAATCGCATTTCTTGTTCAAAAGACGCAGACGTTTCACTCATTGTCTTCGCATTCTCTTTTACGTTGTTGACCAAATCGGTCAAGGTATCCATTGCTTTATCAAGCGCACACCCAATGGTGCCAAACTCATCTCGACCAGGGTGGAAGCCAAGGCGAGACGTCAGATCACCCTCACCAATTTTCTGAGTCGTGGTATACAGCACCCAAAGAGCCCCACCAATAAAGGTAGCGACCCAGTAACAAAACACCGCAAACGGAACAGCCCAGACAAAGCTAAAGAAAAAAGTGGATAAAGCCTGAGAGCGTGCTTGCTGATCTTGTGCCTGATTGTTCATGGTCAGTTGGTAAACATTGCCATCTTTACCCGTTTGAGAAACCGTCACAATCCCATTGTTATACGTCGGTTCATCGACACTAGACACTTTACTAATATTAGCTTGGCCCACTATCGATGCTTCAGTACCTGCACTCATCACACCGTCAAGTCGATGAACCGCAACTGAGATCGCCGAACTTTCAATGTATTTTATTTTAGAGTAATAGTTTCCGCCTGCTATGCTGCCTACAGCGACAAGAAACAAGGCAAAAATCACCCACATTTTGTCATTAATAGACATCTTAATAAAAAGCTTGTCTATCGTTCTGAACTCTACTTCTTTCATGTTAACTCTGCCTCCTCTAACAATGGCTCCATGCCTGGGTGTTGGCTATATAAAATTATCGGCCTATAAGAGTAATTTATGAGACACGAATCAAGTAACAATGAAATGTAATACTAATGAAATGTCATTTATGAGATCCAAAACCCACTTATATAGGTCGACGTCCCGCAACAAGTCGTTACATCCACAATTTTTGAGCAACTCATGGATGAATTGCGATTGAAAAAACCACCCTACAGAATTAGATTATTTTAAACCCATCGACAAGGAGGAATGATGGATATTAAAACCGATCAACTTGACCACCCTGAAGTGATCAAACTGCTCGAGGAACACCTCGCAGACATGAATGCAACCTCACCACCAGAAAGTGTCCACGCTTTGGACACTTCGGCACTGAAAGCAGCGAATGTCACATTTTGGACCTGCTGGAAAGATGAGCAACTACTAGGTTGCGCAGCCATCAAAGCGCTTTCTGCAACACATGCGGAGTTGAAATCAATGCGTACCACACCAGCGGCTCGCAATCAGGGCATTGCTTCAAGTTTACTGTCATTTGCCATCGATCAAGCAAAGCTTAGGGGTTATCAACGCATCAGCCTTGAAACTGGTTCTATGTCTTTCTTCAAACCTGCCAGGGAGCTGTATACGAAATTCGGCTTTGAGTATTGCTCCCCTTTTGCAGACTATCAGCCAGACCCTAATAGTCGCTTCATGACCTTAGAGTTAAGTAAAGTTTAGCTAGAAACCTGCTCGGCAAGCCGAGACCGTTTCAACAGTCGAGCAGGAGAGAAACCAGTGACGAGCATGGTGCCAACTAATACGAGCACTGTGCCAGCAAAGGTATTTAGGCCAATAGGCTCATCAAGAATCAAAGCTCCCCATAGAATTCCAAATACTGGGATCAAAAACGTCACAGAAAGCGCAGACGCCGCACCTTCATCCGCAACTAAACGGAAATAGAGTAAATATGCAATACCAGTACACAGTACGCCTAGTGCTACAACCGATAGCATTTCATAGCTACTCGGCTCTCCCTGCATAGGAACAAATGGTAACAGGGGGAGAATCCACAAAACAGCCGCCCACATATTGCCGTGTGCATTTTCAAATGATGCCACTTTGGGCGCGGTTTTGGTGTAGTTAGTGGCAATACCATAACAGCATGCTGCCATCACACTTGCCACGATAGGTAGCGCCGCACTGATACCAATGTTAACCGCATCCCACCCCACTAAGATCCCAACACCTGTGACACCAAGCAACATACCAAACACGGCTTTTCTTGTCAGAATTGACTTATGCCATACAGCACCAATCAAGGCTCCCCAGATCACAGAGGTTGAATTGAGCACCGATAATGTTGATGCGTTCAAAGTTTGCGCAGCATACGCAAATAACAAAAATGGTAGAGCGGTATTAAATAACCCGATTATCATAAAATGCTGGAAATGCTGTCTAAACGCCAATTTCTTGCGTAGATAAAGAGAAATAAGAAACAAACTCAGCGCAGCAAATCCGACTCGAAACTCAATCAAATATGCCGGTCCAAAAGTATTGGCCGCTATTTTCATAAATAGAAACGACCCGCCCCAGATAGCCGCAAGACAGATTAGACGTAAAAAGCTGGCAGTAGACATGAATTATCCCTCTTATTGTTTGCGCCTAATGTGAATCAATTGTTAACTAGAATCAATCATAAAATGAGTTACATTTCCGAAAGTGGCGAATAAAAAATAGAGAACTAAACACACAGATATGACACTTTTCTCATCTACTGAGAAGTCATCACATTGATCCGCTCGCTTATTAGATAAGTTGCTCTTAACTTAATTCCTTTCTCTCTGATTGAAATCTAGTATGAACTTAATCGTCAATATTAATCGGCATGTTAGAGAATATGGGTTTGAAATGGCCACAAGGCAAGCATGGCGCTGTGGTGTGAAAGCCAACCTAGTCCAACGTATTATTGGGGTTGCTAAGGGGCAGGTTGTCTGTGTCATTGAAGGGGTGAGAGCTGAATTGTCAACGCCTATGAACAACCCTCTCCACCATGAGAAAATACAAGGACGCTATATTTTTGTAGGAGGTATTGTCTGGCAACCAAACGATATCCTTGCCCCAGCTTTCCCCGAATTCATGTTCATGCATTTAAGAAATATCAGTAATAAACATAAATACATGACAGATGAACAACTGCAGGTAAATTTAGCGTAGCAAGTAACAAGAAGCCCCTGAAATCAAGGGGCTTAGTTTAGGCTTTATCGATATTGGATTGCGAGAAATCCAACTTTTCTTTCACTTCCGGTTCGCTGGGTACGGCTTCTATCGATTCTTCTACAATAGGCGGCACTTCACTCACTAAATCTAACTCGAGCTCCTCCTCACCTAACACATCCTGTTCTTGAAGCGGGATATTACGCTTGTATAGCTTATTGAGCGCCTTGATAACCGCGTGCTTACTTACCTTGTTATCGCGAATTTTTTTCAAAATCGGTTTCGACAATGACTGCAGGCCAACAACGGTATCGACTCCAATACTAAGTGCAACCTGATCTCGCAATATGCGAGCCTGCTCATGCCCTAGTTGTCCCGCTAGAAATAGCCATATATACGCAATGGAATTGCCATTAGGCCGTTGATCCATCCAAGCTTCGCCTGCGCTATACATTGCATCGGTATACCCTTTCTCAGCTGCTCGCTCTAACCAATAACAGCCTCGTGAAAAATTCGCAGTCACGCCAATTCCACGGATGTAATTAAGCCCAAGCTTCATACGACCCTCATTACTTCTCTGAGATGCCGCTTGCTGGTAATACTCCGTAGACAAGCGTGGGTTAGGCTCAGGGTTCTGAGGTGATGCAAACCAGTCACCCAAGAATATCAGTGCATCAAGGTAGTTTTGTTCCGCCGCCTGCTTCATGACTTGAATTGCTTTGCCAATATTTTGCTCAGTACCTCGACCATAAAATAAGGCCAATGCCATTTCGAATTTATGAGGAATGCTACCTTCCATTGCAGGAATACAGGTCTGCCAAAATTTGGCTTCTTCTCTCAAGACTAGGTCCTGATTCATTTTATTACTGATACGTACAACACCGTACATACCATTGACATTATCCAGTCTGGCCGCTTTGTTGTACCAATACAGAGCTTCTTTAGGCCTTGAACGTTCTGCCTCTTTAGCCAAAAAAAGGATTGTCGGAACATGGCCATTTTCAGCTTTATAAACTCGCTCTTCCTGCTCTTGCTGGCGATTTTTTTCCATTGCTTTCCGGTAAGCAACTTCACGCTCTTTACGCTCTTGTTCTAGTCGCTTCTTACGAAGCTGCAATGCAAGCATCCACATAAACAAACAAAGCAGCAGTAAACCAGTCGCGCCAATGGCGATCCCTATAACATTCATCTATATCTTTTCTTCACCTTCAACTGGCGTTTGCCATCTAAAATGCTTGTCGGCCAGTCACAACAAAAGTTAAGGAGTTATGCCTCCTTTTGTTTAAGTGTACCTCACTCCCACGATTAGTTGATGAATAAAATACAAAATATGCCACAGGAGCATATATTTGTGGCCTTAATTTTCATGATGAATTTTTTCGTTAAAAATCACGAGATGATCACTTGCCTTGAGATGATATAAAGCAGTTTGGCAAAGAAAAAGCAAAAATTGACCGAAAACAATAGCCGCCACTACAAACTTATTTTATAATGCAAATTAATGTTTCAGAGCATCACAATTTCAACATCAGAGGCAACCAATGAGACTAATCCCGTTAAACAAAGCAGCGCAGGTCGGTAAATGGGCTGCAGCACATATCGCTAAACGCATTAATAACTTCCAACCAACGGCTGAACGTCCTTTTGTATTAGGTTTGCCAACAGGTGGGACTCCTCTAGCCACTTATAAAGCGCTGATAGAGCTTTATCAGGCAGGTGAAGTCAGCTTTAAACACGTAGTGACATTTAATATGGATGAGTACATTGGCATTCCAGCCGACCACCCAGAGTCATACCGCTCTTTCATGTATAACAACTTTTTCAACCACATCGATATTCAGGAAGAAAACATCAACTTGTTAGATGGCAATGCGGTGGATCACGAAGCTGAGTGCCAGCGCTACGAAGACAAAATTAAATCATACGGCCGCATTAACTTGTTTATGGGCGGTGTAGGTAATGATGGGCACATTGCATTCAACGAACCAGCCTCTTCTTTATCTTCTCGTACGCGTATCAAAACCCTGACCGAAGACACTCGTATCGCCAACTCACGCTTCTTTGATGGTGACATCAGTCAAGTACCTAAGTATGCACTCACTATCGGCGTAGGCACATTGCTTGATTCTGAAGAAATAATGATTCTGGTCACTGGTCATAATAAAGCACTTGCACTTGAAGCGGCTGTTGAAGGGAGTGTGAACCATTTGTGGACAGTATCTGCGCTTCAGCTTCATCCTAAATCTGTCATCGTATGTGATGCACCTTCCACTCAAGAGTTGAAAGTTAAGACAGTCAAGTATTTTACTGAACTGGAAGCAGAGAACATCAAAGGCTTCTAGGCCATTTATTCGGATAACAACTCAAAAAGGCCTAGTCTACCGTCTAGGCCTTCCCATGAAGCTAAATAGTAAATTTCTGACTCATTTGGCAAAAGTGCAAACGCTCGATCAAACTGGCAACAGAATCAATACTGTCCTTCTCAAATTGCACACCAAGCTTACCGTAGCGGCTAGTCATCTTGATATTTCTCACTACAGCTTCGAGTATCTGTGGCTCAATCACTTTATCGCTTTCGGTTTCTAAAATATTGAGGGAAATTAAATCGCCTACTTTATGGTTAGTCAGGTGGCGCTCAACCACGATCAAGCAGCCAGTACTCGAAATATCTCGGATCTGGCACTGAACATTTTGGGACTGGGGCGAAAGCACACCGTCCAAAGCCAGCTCCAAGCGAGCACTTTCTCTCAATCCGGCAGCGACCTGAGTTGCCGCAGGCAAGGTGATTAAGAACAAGCTATTACCACCAGCATCAATCACATACTCAAGCTTACTCTTGAAATATATCCTCGCCCCTTCTCCTGACTCCGAAATGACACATGCTTTAATCGCATAGCCTCGTTGAAAAAACACCGCCACTTCTTTAGGTGATACTTTGGGTACCTCTAGCAGCATGAGATTATTCGAATGAAGGCCAATATACTTGGTTTTTCCTTTAAGATTTTTACCCGTTGGGGTAGTAATCAGAAAGGCAACCTCACTTAATGGTTTGACGTCATAAAATGCATCTTCACCATACTTAATGTTGTCGGGCAACGGCTTAGAGGGCTGTTTTTTTTGTTCCGGCTCAACAGAAGAGAGTTCTATCGCTTCCGCAGTCTCACTTTGGGTCGCTTCAGTCATTACGCAGTGATATCCATATAAACCAACTCACATAAACAGTTTATAAACAACCACTCAGTATCGGCAAGAAAAGTTACCGTCTGATTGACAACTATTGATATAAAGTTCAAAAAAAGAGCCCAGTAGAAAAGTATTGACGATAATGAATCAGGCTGAGTATGATCGCTTTGTAACCAAGGTAAACAAGCACTTTTAGGAGGATATGATGATTGTAGCAAGAACCCACCCGGCAGAATTAGTGAAGAAGCCTAGGTAATCATACGTTACCCCTTCCCTTCTCTTTGCCCGGTGTATTAAAACCGGGGTCTCAAGACCCTAGCTGACTTTACAAATGCAGAAGTCTTTCTGCAAGTCTGGGGTACACAATGAATATCAATCCCAAACAGCTCTTGAGCTTGCCTCAACTCGGCTGGAACAACTTATTTCAACAACAACTTACACTTGAAGAACTGGAACATAGCCTTATTGCACGTGTCACAGAGCACCACCGTAGTGGCTACAAACTGGTCAGCGATCAAGGTGAAATAACTTTACCGATCCGTAAATCACTACCCATGATGACTGTCGGTGACTGGCTGTTACTGAACCAAGAGCATGGCTTCGAGCGCCTGTTAGAGCGCCAGTCTTTATTTGCTCGAAAAGCAGCAGGCAGTAAAGTAGCAGAACAGTTAATTGCGGCAAATGTTTCAACCGTATTTATCGTTTGTGCACTGAATGATGACTTTAACTTGAACCGTATTGAACGCTATCTTGCCACTGCAAACGAGTCTGGAGTCGAGCCAGTGATTGTCTTAACAAAAGCGGATTTAGTTACTGATGCTGAAGCTAAACGTCAACAAGTTCAGCAGCTCGACCCTTTACTTATAGTAGAGATGATCAACGCACTTGATGCTAACCAATACACACCGCTTACGCATTGGTGTAAAACAGGCTCCACTATTGCGTTCATAGGATCATCGGGTGTTGGAAAATCAACGTTAGTCAATGGGCTCCTTGGCGCATCTGCCCAGCTAACTGGCGGTATTCGTGAGAATGACAGCAAAGGGCGGCATACCACTACAGGCCGCTCGATGCACTTTCTTCCCACAGGCGGGGTATTAATCGATACGCCGGGAATGAGAGAATTACAGTTGTTTGACTGTGCAGAAGGGGTTTCTGGAACCTTTGCAGACATCGAGGCGTTAGCCACCCAATGTCGATTCTCTGATTGTCATCACGAGAGCGAGCCCGGATGTGCCGTTACTCATGCGATTGAAACTGGTCAACTTGAGCATCGTCGGCTGAATAACTATCTCAAGTTAATGCGGGAGCAACAGCGTAACGGAGCGACGCTCGCTGAGCGTCGTGCTACCTACAAACAGCAGACAAAGATGTATAAGAACATACAGACGGCTAGCCGGAGCCGAAAACAAAGTTCGTAAAACGAGACAAGGGGCTACTCGCCCCTTTTTTAGTACAATAACGACAACATATATAACACAATATTCACACTTTAACATTCTTAATAAATGTTCATGCTAAAAATCAATTAATTCTAGACACATTATTTCAACACGCTAGTATTGTCCCACTCAGTTACCAATAACTGAAATTACTAGAAGTTCATAAAATAATTCATTGCAGGGATAACTATGCAACACAACTCTATTTTTGCCCGCTTTGCGCGCGGAAATCTGGTATTACAGATCCTAGCCGGTATCGTTCTCGGTGTCGGTTTAGCCACTGTATCACCGGAGTATGCACAAAGTGTCGGCTTACTTGGAAGCTTATTTGTCGGCGCACTAAAGGCCGTCGCCCCTATTCTTGTTTTTATTCTGGTCGCTGCATCTATTGCCAACCAGAAGAAAAACCAACACACCTACATGCGTCCCATTGTGGTTCTGTATCTTTTCGGCACCTTAACTGCAGCTTTGACGGCAGTAGTGCTTAGTTTCATGTTCCCAACCACATTAACACTGGTTTCCGGTGCTGAAGGGGCAACACCGCCTCAGGGCATTGGTGAAGTCATGAACACCCTACTGTTCAAGATTGTTGATAACCCGGTTAGTGCGCTGATGAATGCTAACTACATTGGTATTCTGGCGTGGGCTATTGGCCTTGGTTTAGCACTGCATCATGCCTCTGGAACAACAAAAGCAGTATTTGAAGATCTCAGCCACGGCGTATCTCAAATTGTTCGCTTTATTATCCGCCTAGCACCATTTGGTATTTTTGGTCTGGTGTCCTCTACATTAGCAACCACTGGTTTCGATGCTCTGGCTGGCTACGCTCAACTTCTGGGCGTTTTATTAAGTTCGATGTTGTTTATTGCGCTTGTTGTGAATCCAATCATTGTCCTTGTTAAGACAGGTGAGAACCCATACCCGTTGGTATTCCAATGCCTACGTGAAAGTGGTGTTACTGCCTTCTTTACACGCTCAAGCGCAGCAAATATTCCAGTAAACATGGCACTTTGTGAAAAGCTTAAGCTGGATGAAGACACATACTCAGTATCTATTCCGCTTGGCGCAACCATCAACATGGCTGGCGCAGCAATTACCATTACGACACTGACGCTAGCAGCAGTCCACACTATGGGCATTGAGGTCGACCTCATGACTGCATTGCTCTTGAGCGTGGTAGCAGCTGTCTCTGCCTGTGGTGCTTCTGGTGTTGCTGGCGGTTCACTGCTGCTGATTCCACTGGCTTGTGGCCTATTTGGTATTCCAAATGAAATCGCAATGCAAGTTGTCGCGGTTGGCTTCATTATTGGTGTTGTACAAGATTCTGCCGAAACCGCACTGAACAGCTCGACTGACGTTGTGTTTACTGCCGCGGTTTGTAAAGCAAAGCAAAAACAAGACATGTAACCATCAGATATTTAAATTAAAAATATTTGACTGAGGCCTGGCTAAATTAGCCGGGCTTTTTTATTGAAGTCCCACTTAGCAATCACCTGTATGCAGACCAAGCATTCCCTTTGTTACCCAAACAATAGCGTCAAACCAAACCAACTTAATTGGCAAATTAATTTCCATGATGGATATCTGCACATATACTTAATAACATAACAATCATTAGCGAATTATCATTAAGGAAGTTTTATGAGAGGTGTTGTTCTCGCCTTTTTACTTCTGGTAAGTCTGCCCACCCTTGGTGCTGACTTAGTCGTCCGTTTTGAAAACAGCCAACCAAAGACTTTGGCTTATGAACAGTTGGTTTCGCAATACCCTCCAACCTCCTTTAAAACCAAGCTTCCATGGTATCCGGATGCCAATCAATTCACAGGCTTTAGAGTCTCAGACATGTTAGCGAACTTAGTAAAAGAGGAGACGAAGGCCGTATCTTTCATTGCCCTTAATGACTACGCAGCCAGTACAACGATAGAAAACATTATTAAATACGATCCGATTATCGCCTACAAAATGAATGGCAAAAAAATGAAAGTGCGAAATAAAGGGCCATATTGGCTGGTCTTTAATCTAGACAAATACCCTGAGATTGATAATGCTGCTTTTCATTCTCAAATGGTGTGGCAAATTGACGAGATCATGATTCATCAAAAAAACAATGAGAATACTGACTAGAGTACGTGGATTTAATCAAGTTTTATCAAGAGCGAAAGTACTGCTGATCTTTCTCTCTGCAATACTGATTGTGGCAAACTTATACCTTCTCTCGGCAACTCGCGACTTAGCTCGTTCCTACAACGAGCAACAAAACCAAGCCACTTGGTATCTTTTTCAACTAACCAAAGAGTTTTCTGAGCTAAAGTCCACAACCCTATTGGCTGAAAAAGATCACAATTACATAGATAAGGTATTGTTAAAATATGAACTAACATGGAGCCGCTTTGATCTACTGCTTAACAACCGTGAAAGTGAATCGCTGATCTCATTACCCGAGGCCGAGTCATTTTTTGAATCACTTTTTCATCAATTTCAAACTTTAGAGCCCAAATTAAAACAATTTCAAGAGAGTGGCGATCCTGCGTTGAACCTGAGCCAGGATTTTGAACATCAGTACATGCTGATGATTCACTACATTAATACCAACTTTCGTGTTAAAAGCCCACTTTACCAGTCTCAAATGCAGCTGGCTCAGGCACTGACACATGCTCAGTTTGTATTAATGATATTACTGTTTGCGTGTGTTGGTATCGTCAGTTATATCATTCATAAAGAAGCCGTGTTCCATAAGCAAGCCTCTGTCACCGACTCACTCACAGGCATACCCAATCGCCTCGCTTTTATGTATCAATTAACAGAATACATTGAAGAGAAGACCAGTTTCTCTTTGATATTGCTTGATCTCGATGGGTTTAAAAAGATCAATGACTCACATGGACATCAAGCAGGTGATTTAGCCCTGCGAATCGTTTCAGCCCGCTTAATTGAGCTAATGAGCCAATACCAACTCTCTATTTATAGAATTGGCGGAGATGAATTCTCGGTCTTAACCACGCAAACTGACAAACAAGAAATAGACGCTCTTATCCAAACAATTAATCACTGCTTTGATAAGAGTATCACTTTGCAAAACCAGACAGTTCAGCTTTCTGCTAGCATAGGGGTCGCCAGCTATCCTTATGATACGACTAGTCTCAATCAGTTGATTTCCATGGCTGACCAGAACATGTATAACGAAAAATTCTCAACTAAATCCGATGAAGGTAACGTCTTCAACTTAAAAAAACGATGAACCAACATAACAACTCGGCATCAAGAAAAAAGCCCCTCATGAAGAGGGGCAAAGTACCATCGCTTATTGTTATAGTGATAATGCCAGTAAAACTACTCAGTGATTAACCAAAATCACCATTTACGTATCCTTTTGTACGATCATCTTTGGGATCATTAAAGATAACTTGAGTGTCATCATGCTCAACCAACTCTCCCATTAGGAAGAAGGCCGTACGGTCCGAAATTCGGCGTGCTTGCTGCATAGAGTGAGTCACGATAACAATGGTGTAGTTTTTCTTTAATTCTTCCATTAACTCTTCAATTTTGTGCGTCGCAATTGGATCAAGCGCCGACGTAGGCTCATCCATCAAGATGACATCCGGTTCCATCGCAATGGTACGGGCAATACATAAACGCTGCTGCTGACCACCTGATAGACCAAACGCATGGGATTTCAAACGATCTTTCACCTCATCCCATAGAGCTGCGCTACGCAGTGAACGTTCCACAACTTCATCAATGTGTTTCTTGTCTTTGATGCCCTGAGCACGTAAACCATAAGCCACGTTTTCATAAATGCTCATTGGGAAGGGGTTAGGCTTCTGGAATACCATCCCAACCTTGATACGCAAGTCTGCGACATCAATGTTGCCATAGATGTCCGTGCCATCCATATCCAGCTTACCTGTAATCTTTACACCTTCAATCAAATCGTTCATACGATTCAGACAACGCAGTAACGTTGATTTACCACAGCCAGAAGGACCAATCAATGCCGTGACTTGACGTACTGGAATAGGAAGGTTAATCGCTTTCAATGCTTGGTTTTCACCATAAAACAGATCTAGGTTTTCAATATCAAATTTGTTCATTGTCTCAATCTCTTAAATCTAAAATTCGTGTCTGTGCTTTCAATTAAAGTCGCTGGTTAATAATTCGCAGTATTGAAGCGACTTGCGATGAGTTTGGTGATCATGTTGATCAAGAGAACAACGACAATCAGCACGGTAGCTGTACCATAAGCTTGGTTCCACTCTTCAATAGTGAACAGCTCAGTAGTCAGCTTATAAAGGTGAACTGTCAGCGTACGTCCTGAATCCAGTAACGAATCAGGAATACGTGCCACCATACCCGCTGTCAGGAAGACAGGAGCCGATTCACCAATTACACGACCAATACTTAGAATGACCGAGGTTAAGATACCTGGCATTGCGCTAGGCAAGATCAAACGCCAGATAGTGTAGATTTTTGAAGCGCCCAAGCCGTATGAGCCTTCACGATAAGTTTGTGGTACTGCCATCAGAGCTTCTTCCGTGGTACGGATGATCACTGGCAGTATTAGAATACTGAGAGTCAACGCGCCTGAAAGAATCGAGAATCCCAAACCTAAGATTGCGACGAAGAAAGTCATACCAAATAGACCGAATATGATTGACGGGATCCCCGCCAACGATTCAGTACAGAAGCGGATAACCTTAACCAGTCTACTGCCCACTTTAGCGTATTCAGTCAGATAAATCGCCGTCATAATGCCAAGCGGTGCCGCCACGGCGATGGACGCGATTACCATATAAATAGTGGCTACAATCATCGGGAAGATACCGTGTTCTTCGCCAGTACGGGTGTAATTGTCAGTAATGAAATTCCAGTCTACGTGCTGCAAACCGTTCGACAAGATGTACCAGATAATCCAGAACAAAAAACCGACCGTCAGTGCTGCTGCAGCCCAGATAAAGCCGTTAAAGATATTGTCTTTAAACTGGCGTGCTTTTTTTAATTTTGCGCGATCCATAGTCATCACCTTTAAACCACTTTACTTCGCTTTTTCGCGGTTGAGATAAAGCAGGGCTGCGTTAAGCATCATAATAAACACCAGCAGAACAACACCTGTAGCGTAGAGAGCATTAGCATGCACGCCGCTTGCGTAAGACATTTCAATAGCAATGTTCGCAGTTAGCGTACGGGCCGAATCTAGGATGCCCTGAGGCATTGCAGGGGCGTTACCCATCACCATGATGATCGCCATGGTTTCTCCTAGAGCGCGACCAATACCCAGAATCACACCGGTCATGATGCCCGAGCGTGCTGCCGGAACCAGCAGCTTAAAGATAGTGAAAATCTTTGATGCGCCCAAAGCCAGTGAACCTTCTTTGTACGTTCGAGGCACAGCGCGAATCGAGGTTTCTGATACCGTGATCACGGTAGGCAGAATCATCACACCCAAAACAATAATACCGGCCAGAATTGTATTACCTGCTGGGACTGCGAAAATATCCTGAATCAGGGGAACAATGATCACTAATCCAAAGAAGCCGTATACAACCGAAGGTATACCTGCTAGCAATTCAACGGCAGGACGAATAATGTCTGCGAGGCGCTTAGGTGCGATTTCAGCAATGAAAATCGCCGTTAAAACACCCACTGGTACCCCAACGATAACCGCACCAAATGTCGATACAATGGAAGCAACAATCATGGTTGCAACACCGTAAAGTGCAGGAGGTAGCCAGTCTTGGCCTAATACGATGCCAGAAACACCCGCTTCTTGAAACGCAGGGATAGATTCTTTAACGATGAAATAGGCGATGACCGCCAGAGACACAATGCCAATAACTGCACTGGTAAGGAATAAGCCATGGAAAATACGCTCTTTCCAGTCAACACGCTTGCTCGCGCGTAGACTAGGCTTAGATACTTGAGTCGCTTCAGTATTCATAAGCTCGTCACTATTTGTTGCGATGGTCATAAAATTCTTACCGTTCTCACGAACTTGGTTCGTTTGAAGTCAAGAAAAGGCTCAGCCCAAAGTGGGCTGAGCAATTAAGGAGTTTTACTAGCGATTAGTTAACTGAGATGTAGCCGTTGCTGTCAACTAGACCTTGAGCTTCATCAGAAACCATCCAGTCTAGGAACTTCTGAGTTTCTGCAGAAGGCTTACCTTCTTTGTATAGAACAAGGAATGGACGAGCAACTTTGTAAGAACCGTTCTTCACGTTGTCTACGTTTGCTTCAACGCCATCAATTGGTAGAGCGTTTACTGAGTTATCTACTGTACCTAGAGAAATATAACCAATTGCGTATGGGTTAGACGCAACCATAGTTTTCAGAGCACCGTTACCGTTTGCCACTTGTGCACGTTGAGAGATAGCCGATACTTTCTTGCCAGAGATTTTTTGCTTCAGCTTCATGATGTCTTCAAATGCACCACGAGTACCGGAAGCAGTATCGCGAGTGATCGCAACGATTGGCTTATCTGCACCACCAACTTCTTTCCAGTTTGTGATTTCACCTTTGTAGATTGCAGTTACTTGCTCTGCAGTCAGTGCTTCCAGGTCGTTTTTAGGGTTAACAACAACAGCGATACCGTCTAGCGCAACCGTTAGCTCTTTAAGAGCAGGTTCTTTTTCAGAATCTTTCAAGTTACGAGAAGACATACCTAAGTCAGCAGAACCGTTTTTCGCTGCTTTTACACCAGCAGAAGAACCAGGACCCTGAACTTCGATAAATACGTTCGAGTTAGTCTTCATGTATGTTTCAGAGAAAACTTCCATCAGTGGAGTTACGCTGCTAGAGCCCACTGCAGAGATAGTTTCTTTAGCAGAAACTGAAGTCACTGCCATTGCGCCTAGAAGTGCGATTGCACCGATAACTGTCTTTTTCATCACAATTTCCTTAGTTGGCAACATTGCCGTTATATTTCACTTGAACGGTGCTCACTTTAGGACTCAATTATGACAATTGTGTTTCACTTCGTTGAAGCCTATATGACAGGTGAGATTTGCTAGGAATTTTTGATGACGTTTTACTGATAAGTCCAACAGCGATGTAACAAACTGTGAAAACCAAACGAACAGAGAACAAACTAGAACAATAACACTATGACTTAAAAGGAAAATAATTAAGCCACTTTTAGTGGTTATTTTATAAAATTATCATTTTCTGGATTGAATTATACCTAGGAAAACTTAGAATCATTCCTCTTAATTATAAAAACAATAACAGACAATTCATCACAATATAGAAGAGGACAATCGATGCGCCAATTACTCAGCGGGCTTTCCATTAAGCTCCAAGTAGTGGTTCCTGTCATATTCACTTTACTACTACTCGTAGTCGGGATAATTTACAGTACAACCAATCTTAAAAATGCTTTTCATCACGTTACCGTCTCAACAGAGAATGTCATTAATCATAAAGACTCGCTCTCTCAGATCATTGATAACACCTATGGTATGCGAATTAAAGCCATCTACAGCCTGTTTCGCGCTGAAGATGTAAAACAGCTAGCAACACATTTGCGGAACAAACAGCAAGAAAACCGCCAACTTCTGCATTCACTCGGCACTGTCAAAGGTCTCGAGCAAGAAATCACGGACATGAACCACGCCATTGATCATTATGTGAACTACTCAATTAACGTCATGGTCCCATTGCTTAATATTCGTCACAGTAACGACCTTCCCCCTTCTAATTTTCAAACCAAGTATGATCGTGCGGCAAGTGACTACCGAACCGCAGGCAACCAAATGGTTGAGGCAATCGATAGGCTTTCAAAGAAGTTAAATACACTGGCTCTTGATGAAGTGCAGGCAAACGAAAGTACCCACTCGAAAGTAATGAACAGCAGTATTGTTGGACTCTTATTGATATTAGCGGCAGCACTCGCGATTAGCTGGATGCTCGCTGGCATCATAGTGACACCGATTAAGAAACTGCAACTCGCGATGAAAGAGCTCGCACAAGGCAACCTGTTAGTCTCGGTAAAAGAAGAAGGGAACAATGAAGTCACCGCTCTATCTCGTGATTTCAACAGCACTGTAAGCCAGTTGAAAAGCACTGTTGATTCCCTAGTCAGAATCAGTGTGGACGTCGCCTCAGCTTCGACTGAGCTTGCCGCAGTCATGACACAATCAAGCGCCAACTCAGATCAGGAAAAAAATGAAGTTGAGCAAGTTGCATCCGCCATCAACCAAATGGAAAGTACTGCCACGGAAGTAACCCAAAATGCCAACAACGCGGACTCTGCATCCATTAACGCAGATAAACTCGCTCGAGAAAGTTTAGAAACATTCGAACAAAATACGCGAGCCAGTGAGAAAATGGCGCATCAGTTGTCCCAGGCGGCTGGCGTGGTCAATTCTCTGAAAGAGCAATCAGAACAAATTGGTAAAGTGATCGAAGTGATTGAGAGCATTTCAGAACAAACTAACCTGCTGGCGCTTAACGCGGCCATTGAAGCGGCACGAGCGGGAGAAAGCGGTCGTGGGTTCGCGGTTGTTGCCGATGAAGTGAGAATGCTTGCAGCTAGAACTCAGGAGTCGACAAAAGAGATTCAAGTGATCATTGAAGAGTTACAACACCAGTCGGGTGTCGCTAATGATAGCATGAACTCTAGTCTAGAGATGATTAGCCATAACCAGCTTCAAGCCGCAAAGGTAAGCGAAGCGCTTGGCCACATCAGCACTTCCATTTCAGAATTGACCAGCATTAATGCGCAAGTTGCAGTCGCCTCTGAGGAGCAAGGACAAGTAACTTCCGACGTCAACAGCAACCTCAGTAATATCTATGAACTGGTGAGCCAGAACGTGACTGGAATTACCCAAGCAGCTGCCGCAAGTCATGAATTGTCTACTCTAGCGGAAAAACAAAAACAGCAGCTGGGCTTTTTCAAACTCTAGACAAGCCAATATCGACCATGTGGTCACATTATCCAGAGGCCAGAAAAATCTGGCCTCTGGCATTACCAACTCCTAAGCAACTCAGATTAAGTGGTGTAAGCACTCGGTCTGCGACTAGCGGATAAATAAGCGACTCAAGCCTTTCTCAGCCACTTTCCTGAAACGTAGCAGAAGGCGACTTCTCGGCAACCAAGCAGGTGAACGCAAAACCGTTTTCGCTTTAGAAAATGTTTGAAAACCTTCGAAGCCATGGTAGTGACCAATACCAGATTCCCCTATCCCGCCAAACGGTGCATCTTCCGCCGCCACATGTAACAGAGTATCGTTAATCGCAACACCGCCGCTGTGGGTCTGCTCGATGATTTGCCGCTGAAGGAGGCGATCTGTCGACATCAGATACAAAGCCAGCGGTCTTGGTTTAACGTTAATGTAATTGAGCGCCTCATTCAGATGGCGATAGCCAATCACGGGTAGCAGTGGGCCGAATATCTCTTCCTGCATCACCTGCATGTTTTCTGTAACTCCTGTAATCAAATGCGGCAGCATCTGACGCCCATCCAACATCACGTCCTCTATGGTGTAAATGCAGGCACCATGGTCTTTTGCGTCCTCTAACATAGCATGAAGACGGTCATACTGCCGTTCATTGATGATGTGGGTTACCGTTGGTGCTTTATCGCCATCTATATACAGCGCCTTATAACGTTTCAGATACAGGTTGATGAATAGCAGCTCTTTTCCTTGAGGCAGCAGAACATAGTCTGGTGCAACACAAATTTGCCCGGCATTGACTGACTTGCCAAGTAACACGGCATCAACCGCTGCGCGAAGATCAATGTCATTATCAATCACGACAGGCGACTTACCACCGAGCTCCAACGTCACAGGGGTAAGGTTTTTCGCCGCCGCCTGAGCGACGAGCTTCCCGACTGGCGTCGACCCCGTAAAGATAAGGTGATCAAAGGGGAGTTGAGAAAAGTAGCTGGCGATATCCGCTTCGCCCTCAATGGGATAAATGTGTCGGTCTAAGCAAGACAAGATCTGGCTGAGTACTTGATTGGTATGATGAGTATGCTCACTCAGCTTAACCATGACTCGGTTTCCCGCCGCAATCGCCGTCACGATAGGTGCAATGCTCAACACAATTGGAAAGTTCCAAGGGACAATAACTCCGACCACACCTAGCGGTTGATACTCGACTGTGATTGAAGAGGGAGACAGCAACAAGCCCGCTTTACGTCGACTTGGTTTCATCCATTTTTTTAGATGCTTGATGGTGTAATTGATGTGAGAGACCGCGGGTAGAATGTCGCAAATCATGCTGTCGAAACGGCTACGCGCACCATAGTCCTTTTGCAGAGCCTCAACCAACTCTTCCTTGTGTTCAAGTAAAGCTTGCTTGAGGATCTTTAGCCGTTTTATCCGAACGTTGTAGCCAGAAAATGGCTCACTTAAATAAAAAGCCCGGACTTCAGCATAGAGATGAAGTAACTCTTGCTGCGTTCTGATGTGTTCTTTTTGCCAACGATTAAGATCTACGACGCCTTCCATGTGCCATCATTGCCTGATTGGTTATTCTTTGCCCATAAGTATAGTAGCCAGATTCGACACCAATGTCTTGGCTAGCACGCCCATAACGTGCATAAGATAAAGGCGACATAAATGCCGCCTTCTGATGACTACTGCAATTGGGTCATCACAGCTTGAAAATGCTCAAGCCCTGTGGCTCCGACAATTCTCTGTTGAGCGACTTCAGCTCCTTTGGTATCGAAGAAAAATACCGCTGGTGGACCAAACACATTACGCTCTGCCAGCCACGCCATCTGATCAGGGGTACTTTCTGTGACATCAAACTTAATCGTATTCCAGTCAGCAAACTTATTCTGTACAGATTGATCACCAAACACTTCTTTCTCAATGACCTTACACGAGACACACCAGTCGGCATAAAGGTCGATTAGTACCGGTTTACCTTGCTGCTTCGCCAGTGTTAATTGTTGATCCAAGACTTCAACAGAGCTGACTTTCTCAAATGGTAAAACTGTGGATGGTTTATCTGATGAAACCTGCACAACATTAAGTGGTTTAAGAGGATCGTTTGAGCCTGTCAACATGCCGACAAATAAGATCAATCCGTAGAACAGAGACATAAATGCTGCCAGTTTACGGGTTCTCGCCCAACCTGGTTGTGCTGAATCCAGCGCACCAAAATGAATACCACTTCCAATGGCAAGTACCGCCCACATGAGCATAGTCAACCAACTAGGAATAAAACGGCTCAACAACACAATCGCGACCGCCAGCAGCAACACACCGAACAGTTGCTTCACAGCAATCATCCAAGGGCCGCTTTTGGGGAGAAACTTACCGCCACTCATACCAATCAGAATCAGTGGCACACCCATACCCAGAGCCATCACAAACAGGGTTACGCCACCTAAGACCCAATCTTGCGTGGTGGAAACATAGAGTAACGACCCAGCCAATGGCGCACTCACGCAAGGTGACACCACCAACGCCGACACCGCGCCCATCACAAACACACTCGCCACTTTACCGCCGCCCAGTTTGTCTGAGCTTGCATTCAGTTTCTGTTGAATGGATGCCGGCAATTGCAGCTCGTAAAAGCCAAACATCGCTAAAGCAAGCAGGACAAACACCACCGCAAATATCGATAGCAACCAAGGTTGCTGCATCGCTGCTTGCAGGTTAACACCTTTAGCCAGCGTCGTGACTAAGATCCCCGTTAGCGCATAACTGGAAGCCATGCCCAACACATAGGACGTCGACAAAACTAAACCTTTTCGGCCTGTCATTTTTGCGTCACCACCAATGATGCTCGACAAAATAGGCACCATGGGCAACACACAAGGTGTCAGTGACAGCCCTAACCCAAGTAGGAAAAAGATGAGGAGAGCCTGAGTTTTGGACGCGCTGCCTAATAGCTCAGACAGGCCCGCCGTGTCTTCTGCCAAACCGCCAACTTTATCCCAAATTGAGGGACTGCTGTCATTCAGTGTATTGGCGGGCAAGTCGAGTTTAATCGTCTGAGGTAAGTAACACAGACCTTTTTCTGAGCAACCTTGATAACGAACCTTTAGTTGACCTTCGCCACCATAAGGTACCAGCACGGTTACTGGCTTATCGAAAACGACGACTTCGCCAAAGTACTTGTCTTGTTTCTGTTTTCCCGGTGAAGAAAATTGAGGGTCAGTCAACTCAACGCCGCTATCTGCTGAAAACTTAAATCGGCCTTTATAGAGATAATATTCAGGCTGAGTCGCGAAATGGATCTGCATACCTTGTTCACTGACCGACCATTGATAAGGAAATGCCTCTTCCACGGGTAAAAAGTCAGGCTCCTGCGCAAACGTAAAGGCAGAGATAAACAGTAGTAATGCCAGGATGAAAATTCTGATCACGCTACAAACTCCGTATCTTGATGAATAGCTAATTGATCGTCGATAAATACAACGCCGACTTGTTCAGGGACTGGTAAAGTCGGCTCTAATGTCAATGCAGTACTGAGGGCGCCGGCTTCCAGTGTCGTTGGAGCTAAGACGCTGACAGAGAGCACTTGGGGATGTGTCCCACGTTGCGACAATATGTGTGAGCTTTCCTCATCGCCAAATTGGAAGCTTCGCTCGTAATGAGCGGATGTCGTCAAAGCGGCATCAGCCAGTGGCAATGAGAAAAATGGCTCATGCTTATTCTTCGGATTAAGCACCGCCACATTGAAAGGTGAACCGTCTGGCTTAGTGCCAAGCGCTCGAATGTCTCCACCAAAATTCACCAGCGCAGAGGAAACACCAAATTTCTCTGCGATCATCACCGCCTGATCGACCGCAAACTCTTTAATCACTCCACCCAAGTCAAATTGAGTCTCTGCGTGAGGGATAGAGAGCGTTTTATCTGATAGAGACCAAGCATCAACGCCCATAAACGCCTTAGCACCTTCATAAGCCGCATTTCTGTCCAATTGAGGTGTGCTGGCCATCATTGACTTGACCGTACCGACCGTTGGGTCAAAAACACCTTTCGTGCCATCAACCAAACGCTTCAAAACTTCAAATACAGCGTAGCTTTCATCATCCAAAACCACAGATGATGACTGACGTTGATTCACTTGCTGATTGAGCCAAGAGTGAGAATCATAAAAGTTAAATTTCTGCTCTAATCTCAGAGTATTCGACTCGATTAAAGCCGCTATATCTGCGGCTTTCTCTGAGTGATACAACTGAACTTCACAAGGAACCGTCATCGCCTGAAATCGGTGAACAAACGGCGGATTAAAACTCATAGGTTGCCCCTACTGCCCACCACTGAGCTTCAAAGCCATTGGACTGCTCGTAATAAGCGCCAAGCAGATTGAAACGCAGTTTCTTGTGCACTTTAAAGCTTGCGCCTAATTCATAGGCATTGGCCGTAAAATCACCAAGACGTAAATCAGAGGTCGCATAACCCGATGAAGCAAACGTAGGATCACTGCCATTAGGATCACGGTAGAAATCAGCGGCGCTTTGGGTATACCAGAAGTAACCTGGAGCTAACGTTAGCCAACTGTTGACCATCCAAGAAACTTTGCCACCAAGCTGATGAGAGGCGACGCCCCAGTCATCCTGGAACCATTTGTAACGAGGACGAACTACTAGATTTTCGGACATTGACCAGAACGCCTGAATATTCACGCCACCTGACAAACGAGTATCCGGGCGTGAGTCCTGACCAAGAAAGACTTCGTCAGTACCAATCGAACCATCACCATCAATATCCACCTCACGCAACACCGTCAGATAGTGATTGCTAAGATAGCCAGAACGATAACCCGCGTAGCCAGTGAAGACCATGTAGTAATTTGGCGAGAAGGTTTGTGAAAGCCCTGCCTCAACATTCCCTGTAAAGATGTCTTCCCAAGATTGGGGATTGGTCGAAGTTTGATACTTGCCAAACGTCATCGTTTCATCAAACAAGGTAGAGAAGCCTAAGCTGTACGAGCGGTTTTTCTGTGCGTCTGCGTAAATTAGCCCTTTACCATTTAAACCAATACTGCGGTAGTCCTCTTCTTTGGAAAAGTTAGCACCGAAAGTCCACTCGTTACGCAGCTCGTCTCGGTAAGTCGCGCTGCCATTGATCGATTTACGGGTATCTTCCAGCTCATATTTCTGAATTTTGTAGCCACTGCTGTGGGGATCATAGCCAGCGCGGATCACCTGATCCGTCATATTTTGAGCTTGTTGGGTTTTCGTCGCACGGTTAACCGCATCCGCTGCACTGCCAATTGGCGTAGTTGGCCCCCAAGACGGTGACGCACCAGAAACAGTGTCGTAGCCCAATTCAAGATTGATGGTCCAATCGAGACCAAAACTCTTTTCGATAGAAACAACGCTGTCGCCTGCTTCCACTTTATCGTCGTACTCTTCGTAATTTAGATAGTGAACAGAAATATGGTCTTCTGCCAGCGCACTATTCGCCACTGCCGCTGCACTAAGCAGCGTTAAAGGTAGTTTTTTCATTCTGATTTATTTTTAGTATTTAGTTACAACCACAGCCGCCACCACCGACGCCACTGCCACCCACTGAACCTTGCTTGTATGAGAAGACTTTCTCAGAAAATAAGTCGAACTCAGGCACCGGCCCTCCGGGTTTCATCTCTTTCTTAGCCAGCGTGCCTTTTTCCCACGGCTTAACGGGTTCAATACCCAATGCTTCGTCGACAAAAGCGAGTGCTGACTTTTCATTTGCAACGGCTTTTGGCTTATTCAGCGTTAAATCCTTAGCTTGAGGTTTGACTAATTCAACGTTGCGACGAGCACCAATTTCAGAACTGCCACTGGTGTAGACCTGACCAGAAATCACCTCTTCTTCAATGCTGGAACCACTGACAGATGTTTCCGTAGTTTGAGAAGGCTTTTTCCCTAGCTGACTTAAATCCACTTTGGGTGCAGCAACGCTCAGCACCGGAAAGCAGAGGGCAAATACAAGAACGACTGGCTTCATAGCTGCACTCCCATATCAGCCAGATCAGTAAGAATAACGTTACGGATATCGTTGATGGCGCCAAACCGAACTTTGAGTACTTGGCCCTGATAGATGTAGTAGAGCGCTGGCATACCAATCGGCTTGAACTCGGTAATCAACTGTTGCTTTGGATCGTTGACGACAGGAAAGGTCAAACCTAACGATTTTTGAAACTCAAGGCCAACTTCGACCTCTTCATCGACATCCACACCGACAACCGTCACCCCTGTCCCTTCTAGCTCACTGTAGAGCTGATTAACCAAAGGCAGCTCATGACGACATGAAACACACCACTCCGCAAAGAAATCCACTATCGTTAACTGGCTTGGATCCAGCTTGAGTCCCGTTGACGCTGAATCTGTAATGGTGTCTCCTTCTTTAAACGCAGATGCCGAGAAAGACGCGCATAAAGCGAATAGCACAACCAATTGTTTAATCATTATTTTCTCCATAATTTTGTTGTTTTATTTCTGTCCGAAGTTAAGCGTGGTGTCATACTGAACTTCCAATATCTTTGAAAAGTACTCATCGAGTTTCTCGGTGTTGGTTGCAGAGAAAACCTGCCCCTTGATTCCGTCTGTATTTGCGGCGTTGATGCAGCTCTGAAACTGAGCTAAGCGGCTGTCTTGGACATTGAAACCAATAAAATTGAGCTCAATAGCAAATTCATTGGCTAAACGGTCACAAAGGCCAGCGTCAATCAGGTCATCCAGTACATAACCACTATCAACTCCATCAGTCATCAGAATCAGCTTTTGCTTAGGTGCGAGCGAATAAGGGTTATATCCCCATTCTTGGCGCCATCTTGGAATCAGTTGACGAGCCCCCCAGATAACCCCTTGATACGAGCGGGTGCCACCTGTCGTAGTCAGGGCATTAATTGCTGTTTTCACTTCGCTCATATTGTCAGTAAGCGGGACAAGGGTAGCTGAGGCACTGCAATCAGCGAGAAACTCGTCCGGTGCACGATGACTAACCGCCTTTTCAGAATGGATTCGGTCTAGGTTTTGAACGGTTTCATTCACCAATACAGAGCCGCCAGATTCTTTGGTTAATCCATCAATACAAAAGACGCCTTTGTCATCTAACCAATCGGCATTGCGGGCAGATACCCCATCAGAAAAAGGCACGATAGAGATGCTAATTGCTCGCCTTCCATCGATTTTTACATTGTCTTGTTCAATGCGCTCTATTGCTCGGGTAAGGATGCTCTTTAATGTATCGATTGACCCTGTCATGGAACTGGAAATATCCAACACTAAAGTCATTTCCGTTGGGGTCACACTGGCCGATTGATTGACGTGCGCTTGCTCTACTGAGCCGGATTGTGCTGAATACGAGGCCTGTGCAAATTTCAATGATGAGAATAGCCCTGTCAGTTGATATCCCATATTCAGCTCGCAGCCTGAAGCACTGTATATCTCGCTTTTCACCAGTTTTACGTTGGGCTGGTAATACTCCAAATACGCCTGATTAACGCTAGGATCGGAGTAGTCGGCAAATGCACACGCCAAAGATGCCGCGTCTACAGCTTGCATCGCACGGCTGCTCAGTTGCACCTGAAAACCAATCATGATGGTCGCAGCAAACAGCACCACCAAAGGAATCAGCAGTGCTAAGAAGGATAAGGAGACGGAGCCTGTGTGTTGCTTAAGCACTGTAGCGCCTCCCTATCATGGCAGCTTGGCTGCGCATGGATGTTGGAAGCGGTAACGGCAGCCAATTGAAAATCGCACTATCAGACTCCAACGGCTCGGAGACACATAGCGTTACCTGATACAGGCTCGCAGTTTTACCACTTAACGAGGCGATCGAACTTCGGCTGACTGGGGCGAGTAAAGACAGAGAATCTATCGTTTGTTCGACCTCACAGTCACTGCCTGCTTTTTGGGTGACGAGCTCTGTGCGCCCAGCAGTCACTGTTCGAATTTCAAGTACAAGCCCTATACGCTCTGCTTCGAAGCCTGAGGGTAAAGAACGCTGTGCGACACTCAACAGTTGATTAGCGCTCGCATCGTCATAGGCTTTAGCGCTACCTTGTGGCACTAACGCTCTTGCAGCAGCGCTCGCCATCGAATATGCCGTACTATCGACACGACTTTGAAGGTAGAGCAGCTTGTACACTGCGAACAGCCCCAAAACGATGGTCAGAATTCCGAGTACAACAAACGGAAACTCGATCACGGTTGCGCCATTTTGCTTTGACACACTACGCATCATGACTCACCAATACGGTTCGACTTAAAGACGCCACTGAAGAAAACGTTTCGGACAGGGCTGGCACCAATAAAAAGGTAAAACGGTATCGAATGTGGTACTCGGCCATCACCGCCGTTAGAGAAGTGGTCGTTCTCCCCAAAGCTAAAGATTGAACGCTATCGCTATAACGTGGAGAGTCAATGTCGATCTTCTCTAGATCGAGCAATGGAAACGAGGCGATGCGATCGCGGATTTGACTGTCCAAAGTCGTGGAAGGTGGCAGCGTTCTTACATCCCTAACCGCAGCATTGACGGCAGATTCAAAGATCATGGTGACCCACATCAGGCGAGCAAATTCAAATGCCGCCAGTAGCACAATCATCAGGGGAACAATTACCATTGCAAACTCTATCGTCTGGCTCCCAGAATGACGCTTCATCACCATGCGCTAGCTCCCAGCTCAGCAAGATGCTGGTAATACGCTAAGTTGTTCTCTAACTCCGCTTTGGTCAGATCGCCCATCGCGATCGTTCGTGCAGCATCGACCTCACCTTGCAACGCATAAGATAACGCTAGATTAAGCCGCAGTTTAGTTGTCGCCTCACCACGTTGGTAAATTGGGTAAAGAATCCGAATACTTTGACCTGGCTGACCATCTAGCATCCAGCTCAACGCGAGGTTGTTTCGGTACTCTAAACTGTCCGGCCTGATGTTAATCGCCTGCTGAAATGCGTCACGAGCAGCCACATAGTTTTTTTGCAGTGAGTAACTCACACCAAGACTGTTTAGCGCCACTTCGTCTTTCTTGTTTCCTTCCACCGCTCTGCGCAGTGATTCCATCGCTAAACGTACATTTCCCAATGCTAAGTGCGCACGACCTAATTCACGATCAAACTGTGAGGAGGGCTTAAGTGCACTGCCCTTTTTGAGATAATGCAGCGCCTCATCGTAACGAGCAGCTTGATTACTGGCACTGCCCGCCAGAAACAAAAGCTGGGGATCATCTGGAGTCATCTCCAGTTTCTGCTTATAGATGCTAAGCGCATTATCCGCATGACCGTTTGTCAATGCGGTTTCAGCCAGCTGAAAATCGGATTGCTCAACCTGACTGTCTGTAGACTGGCAACCAAAAACCAATAGACAAAAGCAGGCTGAGAGAAATGGTTTAATCATAATGTGTCCAAGGTATTAAACAGACTGAGAACAACAGGGGCGACAATCATGACCACGACTGGAAGCATGATGAACACAACAAGCGGGAAAGACATTTTGGCTGGAATTTTTCCTACCCATTCTTCGAGATCGAGCAACTGGTATTGACGACTATCAGACGCAATCAGGCTCAATGCCTGCGAGAGAGGCGTACCAAACTGAAGCGCTTGAGACATGGTCACAACCATGTTGTTGATATCTGGCAATTCCAATCTCTGATCCAGATTCAGCAAAGCTTGCTGCGGAGAATCTAGCACTGACATTTCCGTTGCGGTCAGTGCCCATTCTCGGGCTAAGGCCGGAGAAACTGGCGTCATTTCTTCACCGACAACACGAAAAGTGTTTTCCAGTGTCAGCCCAGAAGCGACGCAGACCACCATAAGATCGAGTGCATCGGGTACCACTTTGGAGATTTCCTGACGAATCTGGTTAACACGCCATTCGAGCAGTCGATCAACCGCGATACCGCATGCGATTGCCACCGCTATATCCTGAGCAATATCCGCTGCCGACCAACCTAAAGAGCGGCCAAAATGCCACAAGCCAGCACCGCAAAGCATCAAGACAAAGCGAATCAATACAAACTGGGTTTCTGCATGATTTTGGCTAAAGCCAAGTAATACCAATTGCTTTTGGCGAGCAGGGTTCGACTTCCATCGCCATTTTTCGCCTAGTGAGCGAGTGTGCAGTGTCGAAATACTGACCTGTTTCAAGCGGCGATGGATGACGTCCTGCTGACGTGCAAGCTGAAAGCAAATCACGGAGCTAACGACGCCCACCACAATCAGCAAGGTCGCAATCATAGATATCATGAGAACTTCCTATTTTTTGTCAGCGAGTGGAGCATGAAGCCGCCAAAAGCAATACTGGCTGCACAGTAAATCAGAATCGACTGACCGCTTTCGGTGTAGACCAGTAACTCGAACAATGACACATCAATCCACGCAACAACGGCCACCAGTAAAAGTGGCAGCAATGAAAGAAATTTTGCCGTCATTCTCGGTTCCGCAGTCATACTTTTTACCTTCTTGAGCATGGCTCGATTGTCGTGCATGGTGCGGCTCAGATTGTGGAGGATCTCCCTCAACTGACCACCGTTACTCTGATTAAGAATCAGAGCGACAGAAAAGTAACGAAAAGTACGGTAAGGAAGGCGAGTACAGGCTTCATCAAGTGTTTGACGCAGTGAAATACCTAACGCCAAATTGTCTGTAATAAGCGCAAATTCCCGCCCCAATAACCCTGTTTGAGAATTCGCCACTTGTTCGATGGCTTGAGGAACAGAAAGGCCGGCGGACACCGCACGACTAACAAGCCCCAACACCTGAACGATATTGGTATCAAACTCTTCAATTTGCTTTTTACGACGCACAACAAACAGCGTGCAGAACAAGACACCAAAACACACTAAAACAACAGCGGTTTGCCAATACCATGCCAGCTCTTGCAGCCAGAATATCGTGCCAAGCGGTAAAGCGAATGCTGACAAAGCAAGCAGTAGCTTGTCCTGACGTGGCAACAAGGCGTCAGTACGATACAAGAACTCGCGCACTCTCCCGCCAGACTGGCGCGATTTAACAATCGAGCTCAAATGACTCGTACCCGCATCAGGGATGTACTTCGACAAGCGTCGCTTCACATTACGACGCTGGCTGTAGTAATGAAGGGAAAACGCTACGGTCAGGCACCAAATCACGACCAGAGCAAGGATCATAAGTCGAGCTCCATGGCCGAACGTAATTGGCTGTCAAGTTGGTAATATTGCGCTTTGGATGCAAAAGCAGGCAAGCTTCTGGCACTTATGTACTTGCCCAGCAGTTGACCCTGATGATCTTCGCCCTGAACCTCAAAGCGGTAGAGATCGTTGATGACATATTGCTCACCTTCCAAGCCGATAACCTCTGTGATAGCGACGACACGACGCTTGCCATCACGCATTCTCTCTACCTGAACCACCACTTCAATCGTATCAGCCACTTGTCGACGCAATGCAAACAATGGCAAGGTGGATTGCGCCATCATAAGCATGTTTTCAATTCGAACCAATGCATCTAGCGAAGAGTTCGCGTGTAAGGTCGACAAAGAACCTTCGTGGCCAGTGTTCATGGCCTGCATCATTTCAAAGGCTTCGTCACCACGCACTTCTCCGAGGATGATGCGATCAGGGCGCATCCTTAACGCGTTCTTAACCAGCTCTCGCTGACTGACAGCAGCTAGCCCTTCTGCGTTTGCGGGTCTGGTTTCAGCTCGAACCACGTGCGGCTGTTGAAGCTGAAGCTCTGCAGCATCTTCAATGGTGATAATCCTCTCATGAGGCGAAATACTGAATGACATCGCATTGAGCAGCGTCGTTTTACCGGCACCGGTTCCACCCGCAATCAAAACGTTCAACCGACAACGAACAATGATGTCCAGTAAACGCACCATGCTGTCTGACATGGCGCCATTTTGCGCCAGCTGATTGAGAGACAGTTTTTCCTGATTGAATTTACGAATTGAAATACATGTGCCATCCAACGCAAGTGGAGGGATCATAACATTGACCCTGCTACCATCTTCTAAACGCGCATCAACCAGTGGTGAACTTTCATCAATTCGACGACCAACTTTGCTGACGATTCGACGAGCTAGGTTGAGCAACTGCTCTTCGCTGCGAAACTCGACCGACGTCTTTTGCAATTTACCCAACTTCTCGATGTAAACCTCATTGGGTCCATTCACCATGATGTCACTCACCATAGGGTCGTCGATCAATGGTTGCAGCGGCCCCAAACCCAATAGCTCATCCACTAGCTGTTTGACCACTAGCGCGACTTCACGATTGCCCAGCGGTAGCTGATGAGTCGCAACCACGTCCGTCACCAGCAGTAAAATCCTCGCTTCTAATTCCTGAGGGCTGAGCTTGATGACAACACTGGCTTCAATCGCGTTCACCACCTGCGAGTGGATCAGGTGATAATGTTCACGAATAGGATCCGATTGCGCTACTACGGCACTGTGCGCGTGATTTATCGCTAATGGCTCTTTCGCTCTTGTCGACTTAAACATTACGCCCCTCGCTTCCAGAATCTGAATGAGCGTGATTGCTGTGTGCCTTCCACTTTATCCGCTAAGTCAGAAAACGCTTGGCTGACCTTGCGATTCCCTTTGATGGCAGACTGCCCCAACGACTCTTTAGCTAAGAAGTGATTCGGTGCAAAAGGCACTGAAACATCAATATCAACACCCAGTGCACGGTGAACGTCATTCAATGCAATCAAGGAGGCTTTGTTCGATTTTGTGTGATTGACGACTAAAAGGTTTTCCTTAGCGAGGCCAGCTTCTGCCCCAGCAGAAAGGAAGCTAAAGATTTGTCCAGCATTGCGAATTGACGACAAGGTTGGCTCAACGACGATAACGCGCACATCTGCACTTTTTAGCACGCTCATACCAACCTGATCTCTCAGAGAGAACGAGGGAATATCAAAGATGAGATTATCGGCGTGCTCCAGGCAGTATTTACTGAAATGTTCTAACGCGTTTTTGTCCGGCCAAAAC
The DNA here is from genome assembly GCF_022398095.1 of Vibrio sp. Isolate23. NCBI lineage: Bacteria > Pseudomonadati > Pseudomonadota > Gammaproteobacteria > Vibrionales > Vibrionaceae > Vibrio > Vibrio sp. Isolate23. The sequence continues at coordinate 1,057,612 of NZ_JAKEUV010000001.1, read as the reverse complement.
GGGTCTGTATCCAAAGGTAAATAGCCCGTGAACAAGGTTAAGTCTGGCTGAACCGTAATGCCACTTCGTTCAAAGACTACTGGCTCAAGGCGCTCTGGGTACTGCAACATTTCAACCAAAGCGGTATTACCTTGAACATCGAAGTGTAGGTCCAGATCCCCTGAGGCAAAATCAAGGTCAGCCACTGCCGTCGACTGGCCACGACTGTTCATCATTCGTGCGAGATTCGCAACGACAGTGGAAGTGCCAACGCCACCTTTAGTACCTACCACAGAGATACGTTTCCCACTTTGGTTTCCATTATGATGGTGACCAAAATCGAGAGACGCTAACGCATCTGGTGCAATAGGATTCACCAAATATTCGAGAGCTCCAGCCGATAGCAAACTGCGGTAGTAAGCGATCTTCTCATCATCACCAATTGCGATGACCTTGCAGCCTGTACGATGAACTAGATTACTCACAAGACTTTGAGCATCTTCAATTGACAAACCAATCACATCTAGCGCAATGACGCTGTGGTTATTGATCAGTGCCTGCTTGATGATCTGCTCACGCTCCATAGAAACCTGAGTAAGCTGAGTGATCCCTTGCTCTGCAAATGCAAGGCTTAGATGGTAGCTGTCCAGCGCCGGAGAGCTTGCCACCAATACTGAAAGGTTCTGATTTTTCATCATTAGTTACCCCCCGTACTAATCGAAATCACCGAGCCGTTGTCCTGACTATTTTCATTGGTGCTTGCTGGAGCAACATAAGCATCAATGGCTGCAACGGCTTTTGCCCCATTCGTTGGACCGAGCTTTTCACCCACAACCAAATCCTTCGGGTTAGCGACCATTTGCGCTAAAGCCGCAGCATTACTGCACCCGTATGCCTGATGCGTTTTATATTGGTTGAAGATGACCGGCTGTGATTTATCAGTGCCACATCCAGGCACTTTGGCACGAAACGACTCAACGATGACCTGCACATCACCAGATTGAGTTCCGGTCGCGCGTTCCATCATGATCTGGTGCTTGGCGAGTCCCTGTCCGAGCAATAGGTTTGAAATAGGCTTAATCTGAGACTGCCCTTTAGGTGAATAGCTCACCAATTTCACTCTTAGGCTATAAGGGTTTCCGCGCTGAACGATGAACGAACGGATATCCTGTTGCTGCTGCGGAGTGAGCGACTTCTTTTCGACCGCAAGAGTAAGCTTATTAGTTACGGAGACCACATCAATGGCAGGTTGACGCGCTATTTGATCAGAAGCACAGCCACTCAGGACGAGCAAAACAGGCAAAAGTAACGATTGTAATTTCATGCGCACCTCAGTAGTAAAATCCGTTGTCGCCCAGTAAACGAGGCTTGCGGTTGTCGGTGTAAGTTGCTTTGCCACTGGTTCCGACGAAATCCTCGTCAGGCAGCGCCAGCAGTCTCTCCAGATCGCTTGGTGGAATCAGAGCATCGGTAGGAATCGGCAAGTTATCGCTTCGTGTTGGCTCGACAAGGTAAGCGGTAGCAATAATGATCAGTTCTGTTTCACGGCGTTGATACTCGTTGGAACGGAAAAGACCACCTAGAATTGGAATATCCCCCATACCCGGCAGTTTTTGCAGCTGCTCAATTTCACTGCTTTGCAGCAAACCGCCAAGTGCAAAGCTCTGCCCGCTGGCCAGTTCAATCGTTGTTGACGCTCTGCGTGACGTGAAGGAAGGCAGCACATTGCCATTTAGAACCGCTTGATTATCCACGGACACACTGCTGACCTCAGGCTCAACCTTTAAGCTGATTCTATCTGGGCCAAGCACAATAGGTTTGAAGTTCAGATTGACACCAAATGGCTTGTACTCAACCGTCGCAGTGTCTCCTTGAATCAGAGGAATTGGCACTTCACCACCAACTAGAAAGTTGGCTTCTTCACCGGACATTGCGGTCAGGTTTGGCTCTGCCAGAATCGACATATCACCAGTAGAAGCCAGCGCATCAACCAGCGCACTTAGGTTAGGTTTGCCCCAACTGCTTACATCCCAAGGTTTATTGTAAAGAAAGCTACCGACCGTATTCTCAACGGTACTGCCATTGGTGACCAGAGAGCCCCACTTAATGCCGAGTTTATTCGATACATTGCGTGAGACTTCTGCAATTCGAATACGGATGTTAACTTGCGTTGGCATCGTCACCACCAACTGGTTAATCAGCTCGTCACCATTCGAGTTTTGCTGGTTTTCAGAGTTACTCTCCGATGAATTACTGCTTTTTGAAGAGTCATTGTTATTGCTCTCTTGCGGAGCGACGATCGGAGACAAATACCCTTTCGCCACATTAACGATACTGTGCGCCATTGCCGGAGTCGGTACAGACCCTTTAAGCCACAGCTTGCCACCGAGTGACTCAGAATTCACAGACGCATCAGGGAACTGAGCTTTGATTAGTTCATCCAGCTCTTGTGTATCGTGGACTACACGAATTTTGTTGCTGTAAATCACTCGTTCCTGCTCATTAAGAACGGTGATCGTGGCAGTGCCAGCCTGCATACCAAATACCATGATTTTGGTGTTGGTCATAGGTTGGTAGTCCGCGATGTGTGTATTGGAAATAAAAATCGACTTTGCCTTTTCTGACAGACGGATCATTTTCGCTTCATTTATGTTCACTTCGAGGGCATTTGCCCATGTTGGAAGCGCAAAAAGCCAACCGGGAAGCAACAACAAGCTCCACCAGCGCAGTAATGTGTTCATTGTTTCGTCCTGAAGTTGTTAGTTTTTGTCGCTGTTTGGTCGTAACTGAATCAGGTCTACGTCCGGAGCAATTAATTTGCTTTCCGGATTCAGCTGAGTCGTTGTGATGGTATGGCTTTGCGGTAGTGAAAAGTCGGTTTCACCCGAACCACGCAATGAAAGAGTCAAGCGGCCTAACTGGTTAGCAAGCACAATTTGTGTTGCCTGCTCTGGCGTCACTTCCAGTGATACAGAGCTGTTATCCGGTATTTTCGCCCCGTAGTCATGACGCTTTTCCTGGAATCCTTCAGATGATGAGAGATTATTGAAAGCAAGAATACGAACATTGGTTGCAATAGTGCTGACGTAAAGGCCTTCAACCACATTATCGTACTTCTTCAACTCGCTGACCTTAGAACCCAGCAGCAAAATATCGACTTTATCACCCGGTTGAACAAAGCCAGAATTGGCAGTTACCTGATCAACAGGCACCGATACCGCTCTATACCCAGCTCTGACTTTCAAGGCCAGTGAAGCCCCACCCTGTGGTGGTATCAAGTCAGCAGCAGCGATAACTTGCCCTTGCTTAATTGCAATATGTGCAATACCACTAGCTAGGTTAATGGAAGTGATCTCATCTTCCGTCACGTAGTCGACGTAATCAGAAAGCTGCTCCTCACTCAAAGATTGCCAACGAAACATATTGGGCGTGTAGACATCGCCGACACCGATATCCTGCCCCGAAACCAGCACTCGCTGGAAAACTTGCTCAGGTTGCTCTTTAGTCTGATGTTCTGAGTTATCTTGCCCAAGCAGCAACAATCCTATGCCTACGCTAGACAGTAAGATAGACAACATCATCAATCGCTTAGCCGTCATGATTATTCCTTCAGCCTTGTCGGTTTAGTTACCAGAATCCTGAGTTTGCTCCAGTGATTCGATCACTGTCTCGTAGGCACCTACAATGGCTTTGGTCAACTTGCCATCACTGCCCCCAACAAATGAAAGAAGAACAACAGACATTGCCGCTGCCAAAATCGCGTATTCAATCGCAGCTGCGCCACGTTGCTTATTTTTATTTAACATGAATAGACTCCTGAAAAAGAGAAGGTTCAGCCCCAATAAAAGGGCTGAAAGTTATTATTATTTTGAGATAAATCGGTATAGGTAATCGTTTGAGTTCTCGAAAGAACCCCTTTCTTTCAGCCCGTGCTCACCTGATTTTAAATCTAGATAGTCGTAGTATTTTGATGTTGTCTGATTACTCAAGTAACTGGATTTACTCCTTCCGTAGGGGTCCTTTACTACACTATGTGTGAATACAGTCTCATCCAATGGCATCAAACTTGATAGCTCGTCAACAGATGGCAACCGCCAGTTGCTTAAGCCACAAGCTTTTTCAGAGTTTTGAAGGCTTAACCTGTCGCTGTACAGAGCGTAATTAACCAAGCGAGTATCCCCATCGTTAGTATCAAACAATTGCCAAACTTCTCCGGTAGCATCATTTTTTACACAGGTGGCCAGCTCTTTGTTCAATGTGGTAGTCCCATCATTGGTGAGGAAAATCCAACGTGCCTGAATCGTATCTTCTCGAACCAAGCGAGCTAAAGTGACATTATTGTTCGAGTGATAATTGTGCGAAAAAGCCTCGACCTCTTCTTCATATTTATCTGATGCATAAGAGTATGCATTCTGCTTTCCTGTGCTCGATTCGGCATCAGACCAGTAATAAAACTTAACGCCATCAGGAAGTGGGGACTTAGGATGATGTGGGAAGACCGCTGAGTCTAAGGTTACCCCTTTCTCTTCCGCTACCGTTGCCATTATCTTGAGTTGAAGTAGATTCGGTACTTTCCAATCACTAAAACCACACAGTGACCCACTGCTTCGTAGCTCTAGATACCCGCCAGAACCGTTTAAACTTTTCGTTTCAGTCCCTGTTAAGTTGTACGCGACGTGATCATCTCCCCCTATTTTTCCGTCCTGCAATAGGGTCCAAACTCTGTTTTTGCTACCTGAACTGACATCGAGGACACAACGCCAACCTTGCGCATATGTACTTGCCGCTGGCATATACCTACCGAGAAGGTCTAACTTTGCGTAACGGCTATCAATCATGGCTCGGGTTTGATCAACTGAGTAGCCTGAAGCATGAGCCTGATTTAAACCGTTTTTAGCAATAGTCATCACTGACAAGTTGTCGTGCTCATTCAACGACGCATTAGATTCTACAACTAAAAGGGATGCAGCTGAGATGAGGCCAAGGTATTTTTCATCCACACTTTTCTCAAGTTCGAGCAAAGCTTCCACTAGCTGACTAAACGCAGAATTTTTAGCTTGGTAGACGTAGTTTGTACTTAATAATTCCAGAGAAGCTAAATACAACGCCTCACCGGTAGATGCCGCATCCAAAGCTGCTCGGTTTTGAGTCACAGACAAGCCCATTTCTTTCAAACCAGCAAGGTCGTGAACTAATTGATAAGAGCGCAAAGCGTATTCAATCGCAACCAAATTGTGTTTGTACGTTGAAAGCGTACTTTCAAAAGCTCCTACTTTTCCGACAAACGATAAACTATCAGCGTCAGTGCGCAGCTTCGCCATACTGGCATCAAATCTTATGCCTGCTAAGAACGTATCAAATTGAGCTATCTTGTTTTGCCAAGTATTAAGGTCACTTTCTAACTGTGCTTTACGAGTGCTTACTTCAGACTGCAATGCTCCATAATTCGGGGATTGGCCTTGAATCTGATTCAACCAAGTTGGAAGTAAACCTTCACTTTGCTGGATTGCCGCGGTTTGACTATTTTCTAGATCAATTAAGCTAGACAATTCAGGTTCAACTTTTGCTAGTAAATTCTGGCCAGACTCAAGTAGCCATTTCATATGCAGCCTTGACTTGCTCCACTTGCTAACAGAAGTTTCCTCCCCTTTGGAGTAAGCCACCACTTTCCCAGCCTTAGCCGTTACCGTAGCGTAAACATTCTGCGCAATAACAAACTCATCCACCCCCAGAGGTAAGCTCTCTGGTTGACGTGCCGTCAATAGCTTAACCTCATCGGCGCTCGGTAGTTGCCACTGGCTAATTCCGCACACCGTTGAATCTTGTACTTTCTCGATTAGATCGGCATATCCTTGCTCATTGGCCTCAACACTAGCGCCCTGTTCTTTACTCCAAAAAATTGGCTCTCCTGTTCCCTGTACACTGTATTCAGCCAAACAAGCCGCTTCTGAAAACTTCCAACCATCGACATTAAAAGACGCAACCTGCTCAAAATTCACCATCGGAAGATACTGAATCGCAACAAACTTACCTTCTAAGCTAGATGCCCAAAGAATCTCACTCGCCGGGTGTTCCAAACCTGGAAATACGTTCTTTTTAACACGCAGGCCGACGTTACTCTTCTCATAAGCCTGTGTACCGATAAACTGAGGAACCGATGTAACAGGTTTCCAGCTAGCACCTTGGTCGACCGTAAATTCATAATACTCAGGCTTATCAAAGGTGACGGCTTTATCAGCAACCGTGGTCGAGAGGAAGTTCCAAGAGATTAAGTTGGGGTACTGGGTGTTGGCTTGGTCACTCCCTACAACGATGTTTCCACCTGTCAGCGCTGGCAATTTTGGCAGCTCTGTGAATACAGTGTCATTGCTGGCTTGTGCGCCCGCTGGCATGCCGTTTTCACTATTAGCACGAACGCGTACTTGAACATGACCGATACTTTTGGCGACATCGCCTACTACTACAGGTTTTTCTAGCACTGGAGCCCAATCAGTTCCTTGATTCATTGACCACTCATAGTCGGACAATGAGGTAAATCCGGTGACAAAAGTCCAATCCAAGGTATCAGCGGTGTCATCTACCACCACACCTGTTGGCGCCGCTGGCGCATCTGGTTGCTTTGTCAGAGCTTTGGTGTTTGACAAAACAGGACTAGCAAGGCGTCCTGTGACGGGATCATACTTAACACGAACCTCTAAACTACCAACGGCATAAACTTTGTCTGCAAGTTGAAGAGGTTTGCTCTGAACGGTTGTCCAAGCTGCACCGTCGACGCGATATTCATAATCACTATCCGAATTAAAACCATCGACCCAATCCCAATTGAACGTATTTAACGCATCATTAACCAGCCCATTCGTCGGCGCGCTTGGCGTGCTCGGAGTGACAGTGAATACTTTGTCTGAACACAAATTTTCACCGACTGCGTCATCGGCTGATGCTTTGATACGTACACAGACCTGTCCCACTTTGAAAGCTTCATCCGGAATAGCCTGGGGTTTAGATGTCACGGGGCGATAATTGATCCCACTATCAAGTGAGTATTCGTATTGCTCCGCGTTCGGATAACCATCAACACTCGTCCAGTTCAGAAGGTTGTCTGCATCGTTGATGACTGGAAGCGTCGGTGCAATAGGCTTGTTCAACACTTTGTTAAACACGCTGCTCACCACCAGACTTTGACCAGCCGGACGGCCATTAATCGGGTTTGCTTTCACTCTCAATTGAATGGTGTTAGCTGGAATATTTACATTGCCAATTTGGTAAGGGTTTGCTGACGCATCTTGCCAGCCGCTACCAAGGTTGATTTCATAATCAGCCGCGTTATCAAAACCAGACACGTTTTCCCAAGCAAGAATATCTGAATCATCATTCGCGGAGATTAAAACCGGAGCGACAGGTGCATCAGGAGTGACCGTCATCGCAGTCTCTGATTTGACCACCAATCCAGCAGGGCGGCCTGAATTTGGGTCAGCTTTAACTCTGAGCTTTAAGTCTCCAACAGGAATCGCAATATCAGCGATGTTTTGTGGTTTGCTCACTACATCGTGCCAATTTTTGCCACCATCCAGTGTGTACTCATAGTGAGCGATAAGCTGAAAATCTACCGAGTGTTGCCAGTCAAAGCTATTGTCAGCGTCATTGAGTGTCAAAGATGTCGGCGCTGCAGGTACAAGCGTCGCAGTGAACGCTTGAGTCGATAAAAGCGCCATACCCGATGCCAAAGATCTTTCTGACTTTGCCATGATACGTACCTGAACATCACCAACACTTCTTGCCGCAGCACCAACATTAATGGGCTTTGACGTTGCTGGTTGCCAGCTTTGGCCTCTATCTAACGAGAATTCGTAAGCGTTAACCTCTGTGAAACCCGGAACAAATTGCCAATCAAACGTGTCAGCAGCGTCATTGACGACCCCGCCGCGTGGTGCTCTCGGTCTGGTTAGAATTTTGTCGCCATCTAAGTCTTCTGGCTTAATTTTAAGATGCTCATAGTAATCAGAACCGATCTGAGCTAACGCTTCTTCCGTATTGCTCGCGCCATGAGATAACTGATCGGTACGAAGCTTTAGTTGCGCGGCGTCTAAATTCGCCAATCTTTGAATCGATCCTTTTCTTGCCGCTTCCTGACTCACACCATCATTGATAGAGCTTTCCTGTGCGGACTGAAGTACACGAGTAATCCCACGCGCCAGCATGTGTATATCTCGGCTTGCCTGAGAGTCGCCTGAGATATAATCAGACTTAAGCACATCGGCAGAAACACTTAGCTCGCTAGCAAGGCTTTCAGCAGACTCATCAAATGCCACTCCAGAACTGGAGGATAAGCTAGCAATCATTGATGTCATCGGGCTAATAATGTGAGGTTGTGATGACAGCGTTTCCAGAGTGAAACCTTTAGTGACAGCTTGATTGGGGTTATCCATGTCAACCGTCACATTGGCAATGGCTTCTACCAGCAACTTGTAATTTTCGACGTTGCCTTCAAAAGGCAATGTGTACTGACCCGACTTGTCCGTCTGAACCGTTGTACCATCTCCACTATCACAGACCGCATTGTTGTTTTTATCCAGACAAACATTCGCTTTGTAAAGATAACCATCGAGTACCACACCAGATAATACTGAGCCAGAGTTGCCTGTTGCAGGCGTCTCATTTGAAGTCAGTTTTGGGTCAGATTCATTTCCTCCGCCACAGCCGAAAAGCGCCACAGAAATCGCCCCGACACTGAGCTTTTTGGTCAGCATTTTCACCGCTGGATACTCCTTAAATTTGTAGGTCTAATCTAAATTTCGGCGGCGATATTAATTTAAATGATATTTATTATCAATATCATTTGATCTTTTATTTTACATAGTGATTAAATAACAGGGGCAAATGCTAGGTATTATTTTAATTAACAAAACTATTGGTCAAACATGCTTAAAAATACAACAATATGCAGCGTAGCCCTTGCTGTATCTAGTGCTATAGCTCTAACCGCATGCGGTGGTGGCGGAGAGTCAGGTAGTTCATCATCCACTGCTATTGCCAGCACTTACAGCTATCAAAATATCGCCTCATGTGCAGATACCGACCTAGATGGCAGTTGTAGTGACTATGAAAAACATGTCGCGCTGACAAGCGGTTATTCAAGAATGCTCAATGCCAATGGTGCCATACTAACCTCTCCAGCAGAATTGAGTATCATTTCTCCGTTCACAACCTTGCTCCACAGTGAGATGCTATACAATCCAGTGACCGGTGGTAATATTGAAAAATCAAAAGCTTACTTACAAACCGTACTGGGCCAATACGTCGATGTCGACTTCACATCGGTGGACGTCAGTCATGGTCCTCAACAAGCCACAAACCTCTTGATGGCATCACTTAAACAGGCTCAGATTCAGGGTTCAAGCAGTTCGCCAATGGTGAATATTGCCCAAGCTCTTGATGCAATGATTGAACACAAGACGCTTGATCTTTCCGCAATAGATCTAGCAGCTCAAACATCACGCCACGTCAGTTTTGATGGTTCACTGTTAATTCATGGGTCACAAAGTGATGCTGGCTTGGCCGCTATGAAATCGATCGCCCTTAACCCTGCCAATAGCAGAATAATCTACGTTGATGCACGCGATAATGTCCGAGAGCTGGATACGGCCACAAAACAATCGGTTGCAGTCGGTGCTTCAAGTTCATCATTTAGCTCTCGTAGTATCTCTTCGTATGACGACGATGAAGATGAGCATGACGATGATGACCATTATGGCGGCAATGCCAACAGACTTCCTGGATATCAGCAAGACACCTCCAACACATTGAAAGAAGTGATTCCAGCCCTTAACAGTGTTCAATCCTATAAATTGTACGAGCCCAATGGAATTCGGAACCAAAGTTTTGTCTGCAACACCACTGGTGGTAACGGTATTTTCCTAACTAGCCTTCAGGATAAGACCGGCAACCCTAATACCAACGTCGCTAGCAAAACTGCATCAAGAAAATTGAAAATTGATGCCTATGGAGGCGCTTCTGGTAGCGATCTTCCCGTAACTCTACCAAGTACACCACCCACCATTCCACTGTCCGCTTCTTCTTGCTACAACGACAACTTTGAATGGATGCATGCTCTTTATCAGCAGGGAATTATCATAGCGAAACTAGACGATGGCCTGAATGCGGATGGAGACCAGTTGCGCCGCTTAGACGCTACTACACTCAATATGGAGCCCATCACCTACACATTACGCTCTGACGAAAAAACCATTATCTTCTCTAAAGATGATAATGAAATTCTGATTATTTCTGATAACCGCCAGTCTCCCCCTAAGCTTGTTGACACTAAGACTCTCACGGGAAGGCTAGCGCTGAATGTTACCGATGTTTTAAATGCTAGCTTCGCTGCAGGCGGGCAAATAGTGATGGCGCTAGCCTCAGAGAACAAAGTTATTTGGACAGATAAAAGCCCAAATACTCAGCAACTCGACTCAATAAACCTTGATGGCCAAGCCAAGCTGATGGACTCGTCTCCCAACGGTAAATTCACTGTAGTCATTACTGCCACCAGCGTCTACCTGCTAGACAATATTAAGCGAGAAGTGACCAAACAAATCAGTTTCGATGCGAGTCAGACAACCAATCTGTTTGTCCAAAATGACAAAGCCATCACTGTTAATCGGAGTGGGGTAGATTACTTCCAATTCGCCAATATCTCAGGCCCAAAGTTAAAGGTTGCTTCGCAGTTGGTGACCAAAGAGCTGCTTGAGGAATGGGAAAAAACGTCCACCTCTCACTGGAACTCAACCAGCTTAGGATATGTGCTCACTCAAACCGGAACACCAGCCAGTGCTGCTCAGGCATTTCATGGTGTTACGCTGGACTGGAGCCCTTCAACGGCCACACAAGCCAGCCAGATCACAGGAGTCTATATAAGCGGAACTAACCGCGGCGACAGAGTTCAACTTTACAAAGCTCTATGACCAAGGGAGGCTTGGCCTCCCTACATTATTTGTCTAGATTTAAGTGAAATTCTCTGCCATAAAATCAATAAAGGTCCTAACCTTCACCGACATATGCTTACGGCTCGGATAGACAAGGCAAAGGTCGATTTTATTTTTGGGAAGATAGCTGAACAGCTCAACCAATCGGCCTGTCGCAACTGCATCCCGAGCATGTTCTTCTGGTAAGCGAGTGATACCAACACCTTCGAGGCACATGCTCATTTCCATATCAGGGCTATTGGCAGAAAAAACGCTATTTACTTCGACTTTGATGGCTTCTCCATCAGCGTCAATGTACTCCCATAAATTAGGATTCTTTTGGTAGCTATAAGTAATAGCTTTGTGTTGGGACAACTCTATAGGAGACTTTGGTGTTCCATAGGCTCGAAGGTAACTTGGCGCTGCCACCGTCACAGAGCCTGTGGTTTTTATCCGTCGACTGATTAAACTTGAATCCTCGGCTCTGTGTACAGCACGCACCGCAACATCAATCCCTTCAGCGACAAGATCAATTCTGCGATCGCTTAAGTTTACTTCAAAGGTCACTTTCGGGTATTGAGCCATAAATTTGGCTAACATCGGGCTCAATTCCACCACCCCCAAACTAACTGGGCAACTGATTCTTAAATGCCCTTGGGGCTCACTTTGTTTGCCACCTAATGCGTTTTCTATATCTTCTGCGCTTTCGACCAACTGCTTACAGCTTTCATAATACAGCTCACCTTCAGGAGTTAGGCTCAGGGTACGGGTGGTGCGATGCATCAACCTAACCCCAAGACGCTCTTCTAACTTAGAGATTTCTTTACTGATGTAAGAAGTAGAATGGCCAGTGTTCTGAGCAGCCTGAGTGAAACTTCCTGTGTCCACAACGTAAACAAAGATCACCATTCCATCCAGCAGATTCGTTTTCATTTTACACCTTAATTACAAGTCATATGGAAATAATAATTACACATTTGCCCTATTAATCAATTAAAGGAATCAAACTATAGTTAACTCAACACCAAGAGTAAGTGAGGACATGAAGATGAAAGTATTAGCCTTTGGCGCAAGCAGCAGCAAACATTCAATTAACCAAAAATTGGCATTCTACGCGGCGAAACAGATAGAAGGCGCAGATATTTCACTTATAGACATCAACGACTATGAAATGCCCATTTTTAGTGAGCACAGAGAAAAAGAACTCGGCTCCCCACAACAGGCACAACAATTTTTTAAAGCCATTGGAGAGGCAGATATCGTGGTTATTTCCTTTGCTGAGCACAACGGTTCTTACACTGCAGCGTATAAAAACCTGTTTGATTGGACTTCACGTATCAATATGAAAGTATTCCAAAATAAGCCTGTCATTCTCTTAGCAACCTCTCCAGGTGCTGGCGGTGCAAGCAGTGTACTGAACACAGCTCAAGGTTCGGCTCCCTACTTCGCTGCTGATGTAAAAGGTGCACTGTCACTACCAAACTTTTACGACAATTTCGACATTGAGGAAGGCGTAGTAACTAACCAAGCGTTCAACCAACAGTTATTAGCTATCGTTCAAGCCTTATAATGATTCAGCTGCAGCAAGGCTCAGCTTATCATGCAGCCAACCTACCAAACACAAAAGAGTTATATCCCGATGGCTGCTGCGTTAACTCTTAAATGGGAATATAGTAAGAGCTCAATGAAAAAGAGCTTAATGAAAGAAGCCACCCTTACTGGGTGGCCTTAGTTTTATAACTCAAACGATTTAAGCCAAAACGGTTTTGTAGGCTTCGACTAGACCTTCTATTAACGTTTGAGTACCAATCACTGCCAAGATCAAGCCCATCATTTTGGTGACTACATTCAATGCACTCGGACCCACCGCTTTTACCAGCTTATTGCCAAACAAGAACAACACGTAAGTAATGGCACACAATACACCAAAGGCTACAATGGTAATAATGGTCTGATCAAAGCCACCAGCTGTCGCGAAGTTCATCGCCGTTGCAATCGTTCCTGGCCCAGCCAGTATCGGGGTCGCTAAAGGAGACACAGCCACACTCAAAGCCGCTTGCTGCTGCTCTGGCGAATAGGCTTTTTCCTTCGTTTTGTAATGAGTTGAGTTTCCTTGCAGCATATTGAAACCAATAAGGAAAACCAAGATACCACCAGTGATACGCAATGCGTACAAGGTAATGCCAAACAAATCGAAAATTAACTTTCCGGAGATCACAAAGACAAAAACTATCCCGAAAGCGATTAAGACTGAGCGTAAGGCTATCGACTTTACCGTCTGGCGATCCTCATCACTGGTCAGCCCAAGGAAAATTGGAATATTAGCAATCGGGTTCATGATAGCGAAAAAACCCATAAATACAGTCACTGTATGTAGCACTAACTCTTTCATAACCCCTTCTTATTTCTATTCATTTTCAAAACTTCATCCAGATGTGAACAATAGCTGCGAAACAGAAAAGTAACAACTCCATGATCTCTACTCGACTTTCAATAAGATACTAGATATGTTGCACATGCAACTTATATAAAGAATAAAGGACTCAGCCATGACACCAACGATAGACACCATTTTGTCTCACCGTTCTATCCGTAAATTTACCGATCAGGCCATTGACTCATCTCAGCTCAATATCATTATTCAATCTGGCCTTGCTGCTTCGTCTTCCAGCATGTTGCAAGTCGTGTCTATTATCCGTGTGACGGATAACGAAAAGCGTCAAGCTTTAGCGCATTTAGCAGGAGATCAATCATACGTCGCAAGCGCTGCTGAGTTCCTTGTATTCTGTATTGACTATCAGAGGCATTTTGAGATAAACCCGAAAGTAAAGCCTGAATTTACTGAACTCACACTGATTGGTGCAGTAGATTGCGGCATTATGGCTCAAAATTGCTTGCTTGCTGCAGAATCTCTGGGCTTAGGGGGTGTTTACATCGGTGGACTAAGAAGCTGCGCTCAAGAAGTGGATGACGTACTTAACTTGCCGGCCAATAGCGCTGTTTTATTTGGATTATGCTTAGGTCACCCCGATCAGGATCCTGAAATCAAACCCCGCCTACCTGCGCACGTAATCGTACATGAGAATGAATACCAGCCTCTCAACCTTCAAGATATTGAAGACTACGATACGACGATGCAAACTTACTATGCCGCTCGAAGCAGCAACCAGAAACAGAGCACATGGTCTGAACAAGTGACGGGGAAACTGGCCGGAGAATGCCGTCCACACATCAAGCCTTACCTCAATGGTAAGGGGTTAGCGATAAAGTAAATATCTCCATCACAAGAGGTAATCGCTTACCTAAGGTATAAAAAGAGCAGCACGGCCAATCATGTTAGTGGGGTTTTGGAGCATGTTGCTTGGCTGTGCTGCTATCTTTAGCCACTTACCAATGGCAAAGATGTATTAAAGCCAAAATAGCGGAACGTTCCAGCCAAGAGTCCGCTTTTTCCAATCTCTCATAGTAATAACAGACTAGTGGCTTCTGTTTGCTGTAATTCATCTTTTCTCTCTTAATCCTGTGTTGACCTGCTTATTATTTCTCTATAATAGGAACAGAAAAACCGAGAACTTTTATTTAATCACTTCCCTATAAAATCATTAACAGCCTTAAATGAAACGAAAATTCACTTTTATTATTAAAATAGGGAAATGATTATTTTGTATTGTGCTTATTTTTACTATCTGGAGCCCTTGTGTCAGATTTAACCTTGTTGCGCTACTACTCCCGGCTCGAGCCATTAGGAGTGGGTGAAGAAATCAAAATAGCCCTACCTCAAGTGGCTGAACTCCTGTTCACTAGCCCTCGTCATGCAAGAAATTTAATCAACCAGATGCAACAGCTTGAGTGGCTGGAGTGGGTTCCAAAGGTGGGCCGAAACCAACGCTCCAGTTTGTTACTCAATCATCCACTGAATGAGCTGAAGTCACAGCTGGCGGCGAAGCGCATATTGGAAGGAAAGTATGAAAAGGCCTTGGGTATTCTCGATAACGATGAAACTGCATTTGGGCGTCTGTTACAGAGCACATCAGGGGCCTCACTTCGAGAAGGCCTGCTCCATATCCAATTAACCTACAAACGCTCTTTTGAACGACTCGTTCCCCATCAACTACAGCGTTCCAGCGAGCGATACTTATTACGCCAAATCTACTGTTGCTTGGTCAGCAGTGATGCCGAAGGTAACCTTGAACCTCAGCTTGCTCATCATTGGCACTATGATGAAACACATTACCAATGGACGTTTTATCTTCGACCTTCACTCACTTTCCATAACGGGGCAGCCATAGATGCAGACAGTATTGTTAGCCTGTTTGCTAAACTTTCAACACTGGTCAATTATCAAAGTGAACTAGCCCATTTAGTCAGCGTGACGTCTCCAATGGCGAACAAGGTGATCTTCCAGCTTTCACAGCCCGATCAAGGGTTTGGGGGCCTGATCTCAGGTGTCAAATATTCGATTCAACCCACCAGCCAAGTCAATAATGCCCACAGCTATGCTGTGATTGGTTCCGGGCCTTTTCAAGTAAGTGAACATTCACAGACCCGCCTTTGTTTGGAAGCATTCGAGCGATTTTACGGGTGTCGAGCACTCACGGATCAAGTGACTATCTGGAAGCTAGATGAAAGTGAATTAACGAACAAACAGATTCAGACTAATCAGCCAGGTGCACAGGAAAGCCGTGAGTGTCATTATTACCTTTCTCATGCTGTCGACATTAAGGTCCGCAATGATACTCAGCAGTCACGTATCGAAGACGGCTGTATGTTCATACTGTTCAATCAAATAGCCTCCACCACACTGAATGATGCTCAGCGGCGCTATCTATCTTCACACTTGAGTTCTGTGCGTGTGTTTGAACAGCTCAAATCAAATCAGACATTATTTGGCTGTGAAATAGCACACAATATGTTACCGATGTGGCATCCAGTTATTCGACCCGAGGCACCCAGTGTTGAATTGCCAAAGCAACTCGACATTGCTGTTTACGACTATACAGTGCTAAGAAACTGTGCTTTTGCCGTCAAAGCTATTCTCGCTGAACTAGGAGTCGATGTTCAAGTTCAAACATACTCCTACCGACAGCTCAATGAACTGGCTCAAAATCAACAACTCAACCAGTCCATGATCATTACGAATATCAATTTAGATGACAATCGACACGCTTCCGCTTTTAGCAGCCTGTACCATAATCCGGTTCTACAAAGCTGTATTGGCCAAGACTCAAAACAATGGCTCACTCAATCGCTCAATACACTTCGTTCAAAAACGCCTCTAAATCAATATCTTGATGCTTTGGAGCCCATAGCTTCCGCATTGATCAATCAATACTGGTTAACACCACTTTTCCATCACCGCCAAACCTTGCGCTTTCATGGTGTTCTTAAGGATGTCGAGCTCACCAATTGGGGCTGGCCGGATATCCGTAATGTATGGTCAACGGATGATTCAGTAAGTGATTCGCACCCTTATATTTAGTTCTCTAATAGAGAGTTTTATCTAAAACCCTCATTTTATCTACAAAACCTGAAAATTAGCCACTAAACCAACATCTCACTTCTTGATACTCACAAATTAATCATTTGAACACTAATTAATTTTTTACTAATCTGTGCTTGTATACTTCAGAAAGGAATTTGAAATGAAATACGCAACTGCAGTGTTAGCCCTCATTGCCACCAACGCCGCTTTTATCTCTCATGCTTCTGCCAATGAATGTGGCAAGGTCACCATCGCTGATATGAACTGGAACTCTGCCAGCCTAATTGCCAACATTGACCGCTTTATTCTTGAACACGGTTACGATTGTGAAGCCGAGCTTATTCCAGGCGATACGATGCCAACAGGCACATCTATGATCGAAAAAGGTCAACCAGATGTCGCACCTGAGCTATGGAGTAACAGCCTTAAAGATGCTCTAGATAAAGGTGTTGAAGAGAAGCGGCTTCGCTATGCAGGGCGCTCACTGGTTGATGGCGGTGAAGAAGGGTTTTGGATTCCGTCTTATTTGGTGAAACAGTACCCTGAAATGAAAACCATTGAAGGTGTTAAAAAACACGCGAACTTATTTGAGCATCCTGAAGATCCTGATAAATCAGCATTCTATAGCTGTCCTGCCGGTTGGAACTGTCAAATTAGCGCTGGCAACCTATTTAAAGCACTGAAACTCGATAACTCTGGCTTCGTCATTGTTGACCCCGGCTCAAGTGCGGGCCTATCGGGCGCCATAGCAAAAGCTTATGAGCGAAAAGAACCATGGTTTGGTTACTACTGGGCACCAACAGCTGTTCTCGGTAAATATGACATGGTTAAAGTTGATTTTGGTAGTGGTGTCGATGAAAAAGAGTTTATCTCTTGTACCACCAACGCCGACTGCGATGCACCTAAAGCCACAATGTACCCACCATCACCAGTACACACGATTACAACCGAAGCCTTCGCTAATCGTGCACCAGACGCTTATCAATACTTTACCAAACGTGGCTTCACCAATGCTGACATGAACCAGTTACTAGCGTGGATGGAAGACAACCAAGCGGATGGTGAAGAAACCATGTATTACTTCTTGGAAGATTACCCGCAAATCTGGACTAAATGGGTTTCTCAAGACGTCGCTAACAAAGTAAAAAGTGCGCTTTAACAAGACGTTATCACTGATATGCAGTACTCCAAAGCCAGCCTTGTCTGGCTTTGGTTTTAAAAGGAATTAAATGATGTCTACAGAAAACTGGCTGAACAGCTTTCCTGAAATGGAACGTTCTGATTTAAGAGCGATTAGAAAAACACTCGATGGTGCTTATCGAGAATTCTCTCGAGAATACGGAGAATTCATTGAATCTCTCTTTGACCCGCTCCTCTCTTTTCTCATCTGGTTTGAGAAACTGCTTCTTTCAACACCTTGGGTCATTATTCTTGCTATTTGTACCGGTCTTGTGTTCCTCGCCAGCCGCTCCTGGAAACTAACACTCGGCTGTTTCGTGTCGCTGATACTCATCGGTTACTTCGGCATGTGGGAAGACACCATGCGTACGCTGAGTATTATCACCGTCTGTACACTGCTTTCCATCGCCCTCGGAATCCCTATTGGTATCGCAATGGCACGTTCCGATCGTATTCAGTCAGCGGTGACTCCCCTGCTGGATATCATGCAAACCATGCCAGCATTCGTCTATCTAATCCCCGTGGTCATGCTGTTGGGTATTGGTAAAATTCCAGGGCTGATCGCCGTCGTAATTTACGCTATTCCTCCCGTTATTCGTCTCACTAACCTTGGAATCCGGTTGGTCGATAAAGAAGTACTCGAAGCAGCAACGGCCTTTGGAGCCAGTGCCAAACAGAGACTATGGGGCGTTCAACTTCCACTTGCCATGCCAACCATTATGGCAGGGATCAACCAAACCATTATGATGTCTCTATCGATGGTCGTTATCGCATCGATGATCGGGGTAAAAGGTCTAGGACAACCTGTACTTAAATCTATTACCAACCAATACTTTACCCTAGGCCTGCTCAATGGCTTTGCTATCGTGGCCTTAGCGATTCTGTTTGACCGAGCATCGCAAGCCTACGCAAAACGTACTCAAGCTCACCTAGGAGACATGAAACATGACTAAACCTCTTATTGAAATTAGTGGCTTGTATAAAGTTTTCGGACGCAAACCTGAGTCGGTTATGGAACGGGTGAAAGCCGGCGACAGCAAAGAGGAAGTACTTGCAGATACTGGGCATACCGTCGGCCTCAAGGATATCAACCTTAAAATCAACAAAGGTGAAATCTTCGTCATTATGGGTCTCTCAGGTTCAGGTAAGTCGACATTAATCCGTCACTTTAATCGCCTCATCGACCCAACTGAAGGACAGATTCTGGTTGAAGGCACAGACGTTATGCAACTCAATCAGAAGCAATTGGAAGAGTTTCGTCGCCATAAGATGTCGATGGTGTTTCAACGCTTCGGTTTGTTACCACACAGAACTGTCGTGGAAAACGTATCTTACGGCCTTGAAGTTCAAGGCGTAGAGAAAACCCAGAGGCGGACCAAAGCCGAGCAATGGTTAGAAACGGTTGGTTTGAAAGGGTACGAAAACCAATACCCTGCGCAATTATCCGGTGGCCAACAACAACGGGTGGGTCTTGCACGAGCACTGTGCACTGACGCCGAAATCTTATTGATGGATGAGGCCTTTTCAGCGCTCGACCCTTTGATTCGCAGTGAAATGCAAGACCAACTCATTGAGTTACAGGAGAAGTTGCATAAAACCATTGTGTTCATCACTCACGATCTTGATGAAGCTCTTCGTCTCGGGGATCGCATTGCCATTCTGAAGGATGGCTTATTGGTTCAACAAGGAACACCTGACGAAATCCTGCTCCACCCAGCAGATGAATACGTTGAGGCCTTCGTGAAAGATGTCAACCGTGCACGAGCTCTGACCGTAGAAACGGTAATGCAGCCTCCAGCATATCGCATTACTGCGACTAGCATTCAAGAAGCTATCAAACAAATGAAAGGCATCAAGCAAGACTACGCCTATCATGTGACCGAAGAAGGCTATCAGGGTATCGTCACCAAAGAGAGCTTACTAGATGCGGCAAAGGACACATCAAGTAAAGAGTTCAATGAAGAGATCTACGAAGAAGTACCAGCCATTTCTCCAGATGCTGCCATTGAAGAAGTCCTGATGGAAAGTATCTCTTGTGATTACTCACTCCCTGTGGTCGATGAAGAAGGCAATTTACAAGGGGAGCTGGAAAGAAGCGCAGTAGCAGAGATCTTCTCCGATCAAACGGAGGAAGACACCCCTTCCCCAAAGTTGGATAAGGTGTCCTAAATCTGCATAAAGCCGCTTTAGACATCTAGCTCAAATCTAAACTCCACACATTATCGTGTGGAGTTTTATTTTGAAGTAACCACAAAACGTAAAATCAGAATTCTTATCATTCATAGAAATTCCTCCTCGGTATGATCAACTTTCTATCTTTATTCCAAACTTTGAACATAATCACGCTGTTGCATTTGAAATCGAAAATCTAGTCCGTATCTTGTATTGGTAAATACAAAATAACTGTATGGATAAACAGGTGCTAGCAAGCAAATTTCAGGTGCATTATTATTTTGATGATCATTCGCATTCCATGGATGCAATGGTACGTAATCAGTGTGAGTGTGAGATCATTGCCATACTGTTGGAAATTGCTAACGCACTAGAAGAGAATATTCTGATAGAAAGTGAAGCTCATCAGGAAGGCGGTTTGCGCGATATCTGGAAGGTAGCTAATGCCAATGCTGGCATGCTTTCAGTGATCGTCGGTATTGCCTCACTGGCCCTCCCTCTTCTCCCAAAATCAGACTCTGAGCTTGAACGCCTCCAGAAAGA
Source organism: Vibrio sp. Isolate23 (assembly GCF_022398095.1). Classification (NCBI taxonomy): domain Bacteria; kingdom Pseudomonadati; phylum Pseudomonadota; class Gammaproteobacteria; order Vibrionales; family Vibrionaceae; genus Vibrio; species Vibrio sp. Isolate23. The sequence goes on along the minus strand of NZ_JAKEUV010000001.1, from coordinate 1,037,299 downwards.
AGAGCTACGTTTAAGCATTGAAGAGCGCAAGTTGAGAATCGAAAAGCTCAAAGCTGAAGTAAAGTCTGACAATGTCACACCTGAAACCATTTCCAAAGTTGCAGAAGTTGTTAACGAAAACTACAAGGTGATTACTCGTCGCTCGAACCTGTTTAAGCACTTAGACAATTATCCGAAAGTGATCCAATTAGGCGTCAACAGTCTCACTGAATCCGGAGAGGAAGCTTTGCCCGAATCCCACATCAGCCGATCCGCCTTTAAGCAATATGTTTTACCTACTCACCGCCTACCGATGCAAACCATAGATGATGCAGTGATAGAAATAGTTTCGCCAGTATTAAGGCAAGGCAACTATCGATGGAAAGGCATCTGGCAAGGGCAAAACATCAGCTTTACGATGAAAGATATCAGCTTCAAACAAGATGTTCTGAGCAAACAAATCAGCTTCCAACATGGCTCTTCTATCCGCTGCGTCATGAATATTCGCTCTAAGCTAGACCACATTGGTGAAATCGTGATCACCAGCTTTTCCGTGGAGACGGTTCTGGAACATGGTCATGGCGTTGACTCTCATGAAACTCCGCAGGGTAGCGCCTATCATCATCGACGAAGTTTGGAGGCGGCTCAGGGCGATCTGTTTGAAACCTCTTGAGAGCTGAGATTACTTTGCCTTTACTCACCTAAGGCTTTTCTCTCCCAAAAGCCGAACTGTATGTATATACATATTAAATTTATAAAATTAGAATCATGACTATGCAATCTAGCAGTAAGGAATAATAATGATTGAACACTTGGAGTCAGGTATCCGAGAACTGGTTGAAGGATTCATTGACGCTGGAAAACCTTGTCCTTCAGAGCAACCTGTTGAAGCAAGGCGTGCCGGTTATCAATCAACAGTTGAGCTGGCAGGCAAAGGCCCTGAGATGGCGCAGGCGTATATCGATATCGTTAACGGGCTTACGCTCAAAATTTTCAGACCCAGCGACGCTTCTCACTTGCCGATAACGATTTACTTTCACGGAGGTTGCTTTATCAGTGGAGGCTTTGACACCCATGAACAGCAGTTGCGTCAACTCGCGGCCGAATCCAACAATGTGGTGATCTGCGTTCAATACCGATTGGCGCCAGAGCACACTTATCCTGCCGCTCACGATGATGCCTACAATGCCGTTGTCGCAATCCGAGAAATGGGCTCGAAATATGGTGGTGATACTGAACGTATCTCCTTGGTAGGCGATAGTGCTGGCGGCCATCTCGCATTAGTGACAACAATGCGCCTTAAGCAAAGACAAAACTGGCTCCCTGAGCGCCAGATTCTCATTTACCCAATGCTTGATCCACATGGTTCATCGGCCAGCTACAAAGCCAATGCAACCGACTACATCATTACCGACAAAATGCTGCTATCTGGCTTTGATATGTATCTTGGTGATAAAAGTCCAGAGCACATTGATGCAAACCCTGAACTCAACCCGCTGCTATGTGGTGACTTTCGAGGTTTACCTCCAACTTCTATTATCACAGCAGAATTTGATCCATTAAGAGACGAAGGTGAGCAGCTTTACCGCCTGCTGTTGAAACATGGTGTAGAAGCGCATTGTGAGCGATATTTAGGCGTCATACATGGCTTTTATCAGCTTTCTGCTGTCAGTCAATCAGCAGTACGTTGTATTAGTCATATTGCCGCCGAGCTGGCTAGCTCGACTCCAAGTACATTAAACAGAGGTCAGCGACATGATTGAATTGGATTACCTCGTTCAAGTCACTAAGCTACCGAACGATCTAAAGAGCGCTTCTGGGGATGTGAATCACCATCTGTACGACACCTATGAAATTTACCAACGTGTCATCGATTCTAACTTGCTGTGGCGTGTCTGGTTACTCGACGAATACGATCAGGTGTGGCTTGAAGTCAATTTCATCAACTCTGAAGGTGAGGCAGAGTTTCACACCATTAAGATCGATGAAGGCACCTACAACAAAGTGGACTTTGATCGTTACCAAGCGCTAGATAAGCTTGAGTAGTTCCAGTGCAAGATTGAATCTCTGAGCTTCAAACCCTCAATTGTCCAATTACTCATTTTGATGCACACATACTCGTTTGCATTCTTACTGTTTGATATAATGGGAAATTATACAATAAACACTGAGATTCCCGAGAATTATGCCTAGAGTGTATTTCCATCGCACATAGCGACTTCGCGGGTAATCAAAGACAACAATAATCAGCAAAACGATATTCAGATTGGATAAAAGGTAAAAACATGAAATGCCCAAAATGTGACTCTAACTTTGAGCAACTTCAGACACCGCTAGGTGATGTGGAAAGATGTATTGATTGTAAAGGGCTTTGGTTAGATGCCCATGAAATCGAAGCGATGAAGCCACTTGCAGATGTCATCGACAATGGTGATGAGGAAATTGGCAAAGCGTACAACGCAATCGATCGTATTCAATGCCCAATTTGCCCAAACAACCAGATGTTGAGACTCGTCGACCCAAAACAGCCACATATTTGGTTTGAAAGTTGCCCTACTTGTAAAGGTCGTTTCTATGATGCCGGTGAATTCAAAGATCTTGCGACCATTGATCTATCGGATTTCTTCAAAAAGTTTGTGACATCTGAACGCGTTTAACACTCTCGCTCAATCAACAGATAAAAAGCGCCCCACCCAAGCAGTGGTGCGCTTTTTACTTTTAAGGTATAACGCGATAATTAATGATGTCAGGCCACGTTAAGCAACACCAGCAATAGTTTACTTACCTTCTTGCTTTTAATTTGTCTAGACCAGTCAATCAAAGGAATTCATTTTGATAGATACCATCAACCACGAGAACAATGAGATCCAATGGCCCGCTTTTCTTAAGCTCGAAGGTGATAACGAACTCGTTTACCTCGCTTCACAAGATATGCTTTTTCGAGAGCTAGAATCACTGATACTCGACACCAACGATTTGGTCATCGATTCTGCTGGAAGGTGTTTCCAACTGGCATCAGACTCTGAAACAATCGGGTTAAACATGACGCCAAAAACATACGACTTGATCGAAATAACCGACCTAATTCAGGCACATGAATTTAGCAAAGCTCAAGTTTGTATTATAAAGATTCAATTTGATTCCATTCACGCCGCGATCGATTCATTACGCGATCAATAAAAGATCAACATTTGTTCACGCCAGGCGTTCGCGCTTACAATACGCTTCCCTCCTATAGCGGATTCACTGCTCACACAAAAGGTCTCTATCATGTCTGAAATGTACACCAAACACGCTAAACAGTACGATGCTGTCGTCAAGGACAACATTTACAACGCCTTGCTAGAACGCCCTTCAACCATGGAGCTCCTCGATGACCTTTCAGGTGCTGATGTCGTTGACATGGGCTGCGGTTCCGGCGTGTATGCTGAGTGGTTTATCGGCCAATCGGTGAAGCAACTAACTTGTGTTGATGCGTCTAGCGATATGATCGATCTTGTTCAGGCCAAACTGGGCGATCAAGTCAGCGCTTACGTACAGGATATTGCGAAAGGCCTTCCTCAGGAGTCAGACAGTAGCGCCGACGTCATCGTCTGCCCTCTAGTGTTGCACTATATCGAAGATCTCACACCAGTCTTCTCAGATGTGTATCGAGTTCTTAAACCCGGTGGTTACATCGTATTTTCAACCCACCACCCTTTTGCAGATTTTGAATGTTCGATCTCGGGCAATTACTTTGAACGAGAATCCATCGAAGAAGAGTGGAATACGGTCGGTACGCCGGTCAAAGTGAGCTTCTATCGACGCTCTCTGATGGAAATCAGTGAGGCAATTAGTGCGTCTGGGCTAAAGATATCTCGTATTACCGAAGGTAACGTGGATGAAAAAGTGAAATCCGTTTGTGAAGCTACCTATCAGCGTTTGAAGAACAACCCTAATTTCATTTTCTTCCGTTGTGAAAAGCCAAGCGCAGACTAATCAAACAAACCCTGTTGGATAATGATGATAACCGGACTCAACCACATCACTCTCGCTGTAAGTAACGTAGAACGTTCGTTGGACTTCTATACTCACGTTCTCGGCTTTGAAGGAGAGGTCATATGGGAGAAAGGCGCTTACCTCTCGATAGGGGAATTGTGGTTGTGCCTATCTCTAGACTCCCCTTGCCCTAAAACCGATTACAGCCATATTGCATTTAATGTCGCTGAGGAAGACTTCGCTACCCTATGTGAACACCTGAATAAACACAAAGCTGAGCAATGGAAAAGTAACCAAAGTGAAGGTTCCTCTGTGTATATTCTCGACCCCGATGGGCATAAACTGGAGGTTCACTGTGGAAGTTTGGAAAGCCGATTAAAAAGCTTAAAATCAAGACCTTACCGTGGATTAAAGTGGTTGAAGCCCTAGTCTGATATTCGCACCTATGCTTAAATACTGCAAACGGTGGAGGTGCAACCATGGAAGTAGTAACAGAATCCAAACTGACTTGCCCAAGTGCGGTTTTTCGAGCCTAGAATCTATGCCAGATAACACCAGCGTTTACTTCTACGAATGTAAAAGCTGTGGCGAACTCCTTAAGCCACTACCAGGCGACTGCTGTGTATTTTGCTCTTATGGCACATCCGATAATGCTCAGCAAGGCTTACTTATTTGTACGATGAGTAAAAACCACCTTTCAGCACAGTTTCATTCTCTTCAGGAAAGCGGCTATTGAGCGCCAATTTTGACAAATCGGTAACTTATTGATAAGTATTGATTTAAAACATTGTTACGTCCAACAATCACCGGCATAGCAAGGTGGCTAAATTGGTGACCATTCGCCCAATGACAATCGAAGATTACGACGCCGTAATTCGGTTGTGGCTTCAGACTGAAGGCATGTCCGTAAGGGATGCCGATTCTCGTGAGAACATTGCACTCTACCTCGACAGAAACCCCAATTTAAGCTTCGTAGCAATCAGTGAAGGTCACATTATCGGCGCTGTTTTGGTTGGCACCGATGGTAGGCGGGGCTATCTACAACACCTAGCGGTCTTACCACAGTTTCGCGGTCAGAGAATTGGCTATCAGTTGATAAGCCAATCCATTAACGCGCTAGCCAATATCGGCATTGCTAAAACTCATCTGTTTGTCCACGACGACAACCTCAATGCACAAAAATTCTATGAGAAACTGGGCTGGTTCCCTAGAGATAACATCTGGATGTATTCGTATAATTCTTCTAGTAATTCCAACGTCTGAATCAACGCAAAGAACAGAAATGCTACACGATTAAAGGTGGTTGGGTTTGCGTCGCGTACCACCTTATATCGTGTATGACCATTAATAATACAGGCATTAAATCAAGCGATTCTAGCCCGCATACTACGCAAGGTAAGCATCAATTTCCCTGCGTAAACGGATATCTGAATACAGTACTTTTTTATAAATTTCAGAGATATAGTTTATATTCATGCCTTCTGTTTTACGGGCTTCACTTTCAATTTTGCTAAAGAGTTCTCTTAGCTTATCAGCTCCTATATCGCCACAAACGGCTTTTAACTTGTGGCTCCATTCAAATATCTCTTGTGAATTACCTTCCTTAATAGATTGACCTAATGCTTCAATATGCTCTGATGCCGTTTCTCTAAAAATCTCAACAACAGTGTGCAAAAGCTCATGGTCCCCACGCATTCTTACAAGAGCATTATCTTTATCCCACTCAGGTTCACCACCTTCTACCATCTCTTCGGAAAAACCCTCTGCATAATTCATGGAAAACGCCTCATCAGGCAACCCCGCCCACTGCTCAACTTTCTTGATGAGAAGTTCTGCATCAACGGGTTTGGAAATAAAATCGTTCATTCCATAGGAAATACATTTCTCTCGCTCACCAGAGAAAGCGTTCGCCGTCATGGCGATAATTGGTAGCTTGCCACTGCCATATGTCTGGCTGTTGTACCTTAATTGACGGGAGCAGTCGTAGCCATTCATCACTGGCATCTGACAGTCCAATAAGATGCAATCGAAAGGTACCCCTTTCATAAACGACTTCTTAACAACTTCAAGACACTGCTCGCCATCATGAGCAAAAAAGACTAACGCACCGACTCGCTCCAGATACCCGCGAGCCACTTCTCTATTTATCTCGTTATCGTCGACAACCAACACTCGGGTACCGGACAGATCGATATCAATAGAGAGGGCTTCATTTTCTATGATCTCAACATTGACATCTTTTGTTTGCTCCCCTCTAAACGCAACCAAAAAGTCCAAATAAGTACTTGGCTTCGATATCCTAAAAGAATTAGGGTAATGCCCCGAAGATTGGTTTAAGTGTGCGCACAGTTCAATCGCATGTAGCGAGCTATCTGTTTTAGCTCTAGCTTTAACCATTGAGATTATCTCTTGTCGCAGCGGGTGAACATCATCAAAAATTACCCTATCAGACTGTTTCAGGCTCTCTGAGGAAGTGTCTGTTATGTGCAAGACCTCTCCCCCTAATGAATGAACCGTGCGAGTAACCGATTCTAATAGAGATTCATTATTGAGTGCGATTGCCACTACTTGTCCCGACAAAATCAACGCTTTTTCTTCCTGCTCGCACTGGCTCTCATCAAAATCAACGAAGAACTTAAAATGGCTGCCTTTATCTTTTTCAGATTCAAACTCAATCTCGCCATTCATCAGTTTGCACAACTGTCGACATATCGATAACCCCAGTCCAGTGCCACCATATTGCTCTGAAACTTCAGACTTTTCTTGAGAGAATGGTTGGAAAAGACGATGCTGATTCTCTTTCGCAATCCCTATTCCCGTATCGTAAACATCCACAACCAACCTCACTACACCGGACTCTTGTTGAGTCACTGAGACCAGAACCTTGACTTCCCCCTCATTGGTGAACTTGATTGCGTTATTGATCAGGTTACTCGCAATTTGCTTTATTCTATTTGGGTCACCAAACACCTTTTTGTAGTCGATATCTACTGTATCTAAAATCACCTCGAGCCCCTTTTCTCGGGCTTTGACCGCACAAGTTTGCACTAGAGTTTCTAGCACATCTCTTGGTGAAAAAAGGATGTGATTAATTTCCAACTTCCCGGATTCAATTTTCGATAAATCAAGAATATCGTTAATCAATACAGCAAGCGTGTTGACACTATTTTCAGCCATAGCGAGGTAGTTACTTTGCAACGCGCTCAGGCCACCGGTCTTAATTAAACTCAACATCCCCATCATCCCATTGAGAGGAGTACGCATTTCGTGGCTAATGGTGGCAATAAACTTACTTTTGGCCTGACTGGCTTCTAGCGCCTTTTCATGGGCGTCTTCTAGTTGAAAGCTGTACGCCTGCAACTCTTCTGTCCGCTGGGCAACTTTTTCTTCTAGCTCAGAGTTATAATTTTCTAATGCCTCTTGCGCTTTTACGGCGCCAGTGATGTTACGAATATTCACCACCAAGGAGTCACTTCTTCGCTGGCCATCAGAAACAATAGGGGCAACACTTACCTCAATAAATACTGTGTCGTCCATCGTGATTTTGTCTTCGATAAACTGTATCGCTTGTGCATTTTTAGCCTGCTCTAATACTTCGGATAAATCATGCTCAGATAATGTCACAATACTCGATAGAGGTTTATTCATCACATAATGCTCAGCTTGGCCAAACAGCTTTTCAGCAGAGCGGTTCCAAGTGGTAATGGCTCCAGAAGCATCAAGGCAGATGATCGCATCAGAAGCATTTTCAATGACCGTTTTCGATCGAGAGTTCATTTGGTTGAGCTGTAGACTTGACTGGTATGAACGGTAGAACAATGAAAGGGCAACAAGAGCAAACACAAGAACAAACCCCACCACTAACCATAACTCGGTGAGCTCCTCTTGAATGATGTCTTGTACCGTTAGCTGATTAATCACACTGTAGAGGGTAAGCTGCTTTGAATCATTGTTACCAAGATAAACCTCTTCCTTGGTTGCTAGCCAACTTCCGCTTCCTGCTTTCGACGTAATATCAAAATATCCATTTTCGACCTCTCGAATATCGTATAGCAGATGGATATTTGCGGATGGCTCCAACTGGCGTGTAAATTGTTTTTTTTCGTTCTCGGCAGTAATGAAATACCCATCACTGTCTACCAGCCAGTTATCGTCCGCCAAAACATGTGCCTGGGTCAGATAGGTTAATAAAGAACTCGCATCGATATTAATTTTCAGCGCACCAAAGCGCTTCCCAGATTCATAAAAAATCGGCATAAAAATCCGATAAGTAGGTTGAAAAGGAAACGCTACTCGGCCATGTTCACGATTCAAGTTAATCGGGGTGATGTAGATTTCGCTGAAATTAAGCGTTTTGAGCGCACCGTAGTAGGATTCTTTACCCTTACTCTGTAATTGATTGTCAGGCAGGATAAGTACTTTCCCCTGAATACGATCAACTCGAATAAACTCTTGTCCTGCCTCATCTGCCACTATCACACTCAACTGCATGATATCTGGGGTATTCTCTATCATCCCTTTGAAAATAATACTCAGACGCGCTTTCCATTGTTCCAATGTAGTGCCATCAGCTACATCTAAACCGTCATTACTGAGCGCTCTCGTGATCCCTGAAATAGGTGGTGTCGAGTGAAGAAATTTAGCAGCGGCGATGTTTCTTTCTATATGCTCACGAAAGTAGTCGGCCTTGGTCATCGACTCCACTTGCAAAGCCTCTTTTACTTGAGAGAGACTTTTTTCTGTATTTTTGATCACAAAGTAGTAGATCGCCAACGCACCCAGTAAGGCAAATACTAGGAAAAAAAACCATTTAGCCAGCCTTCGTTTTATTACCATACCATCCCCATCGACCACATTAGTAACGTACTGATAATAGTAGACCATATGCGTATTTTTAGAGGCTAAGACCAGCATTTAAAACGCTAGAATAAGGGGAGTTTCACACCTTTAGGCTGTCCTTATACTTTCACCTAGCATTTTGTTAAACAGATGGCTCGACTTAGGATCGCATAAACACAGTGAAACTGGCTTGACTCACTCCTATAACATGATGTTTTGTTCCCCCTCCCAGCCAAGATAATTCAGGACTCTCAACCATAAAGAATTGCGACATGTATCACTCGCATTACGGCAAGAAACAACATCATATGGCTTACCCTATATTTAGTTAGACCTCTACTAAATACCTCCTCCACTATTTACTTAATTATTTTTAATAAACCTGATTTTCTTTAGTTTTACCAAGTATTCTGGTAACCTCTGCACGAATTTTACTTCGAGCTCTAAATAATTAGTGAGGATTAATGAGTAGTACTAAGGATAGATATAGTATTGAAAATACCGATTATACCGTCGGTCAAGACAACGTTCAGAAATGGGGTTTTGACGTGCATAACCCTGTTTTTGGAGCCAGCGCGGGCCTGATCATTGTCTTTCTTGTCGCCCTTCTTATCACCGATCCCACCGTTGCAAAATCCACTATTGATGGCGTAAAGCTGCAAATCATCGAGTCTTTTGACACGCTGTTTATGTGGTCTGGAAATGTATTCCTAATTTTCTGTATTGGCCTAGTTTTATCACCTTATGGCAAAATTCGCATTGGTGGTGTCGATGCCAAACCTGAGCATTCCAACCTTTCGTGGATTGCCATGCTGTTCGCTGCGGGTATGGGTATCGGCTTAATGTTCTGGGGCGTTGCAGAACCTGTTGCTTACTTCACTGGTTGGTTTGAAACTCCGCTGGGTGTCGAGCCATACACTGAAGAAGCAGCTAAAGTGGCACTCGGTGCAACCATGTTCCACTGGGGTCTTCACCCTTGGGCAATTTACGCAGTCGTAGCTCTGGCAATGGCCTTCTTTGCCTTCAATAAAGGCCTACCTTTATCGATCCGTTCGGTTTTTTATCCTATTTTGGGCGACCGTACTTGGGGCTGGTTTGGTCACATCATTGATGTGCTTGCAGTTCTCGCTACCTTGTTTGGTCTCGCGACCTCACTTGGGCTTGGCGCTCAACAAGCCGCCAGTGGTATCAGCCATGTTTTTGGTATCGAGAGTGGACTCGGCCTTCAACTTGGTGTGATCGCTTTTGTTACCAGCCTAGCCATTATCTCCGTTATTCGCGGCATTGATGGCGGGGTCAAAGTACTGAGTAACGCCAACTTACTTGTGGCTTTTGCGCTGCTAATGTTTGTTATCATTGCTGGTTTTGCAACGGCACTCGGCACTATTCCAACTACCATCGCCGGTTACGTTGAAAATATGCTGCCACTGAGTAACCCTTATGGTCGCGAAGACGAAGCTTGGATGCATGGCTGGACCGTCTTCTACTGGGCTTGGTGGGTATCATGGTCACCATGTGTCGGTATGTTTATTGCTCGTATTTCCAAAGGCCGAACAGTAAGAGAGTTCCTGACGGCTGTGATTCTGATACCAACCGCTATCACTCTTGTCTGGATGTCAGCCTTTGGGGGAATCGCAATCGAACAGGTCATCAATCAGGTTGGTGAGTTAGGTCAAAATGGCCTTACAGATATTACTTTGTCACTGTTCTATGCCTTTGACGCTATGCCGATGGGGACAGTGCTTTCTGTAATCTCTATTATATTAATCATGGTGTTCTTTATCACCTCATCTGACTCTGCTTCACTGGTTGTCGACAGCATAACTTCAGGCGGAAAAGTGGATGCACCGATTCCACAACGCATTTTCTGGGCATCGGTAGAAGGAGCTATCGCAGCAATGTTGCTTTGGATTGGTGGCACAGAAGCCATTCAAGCGCTGCAAGCAGGAACCATCTCAACTGGCTTACCATTTACTGTGATTCTGCTGACCATGTGTGTCAGTCTGTTGATGGGCATGCGCACCGAGCTGCAACATCACAAGCTCAGCTACGCTTAAGTGATACCGATACCACTCGTTTAAGCGACTTAAACAATCTTGAATCCCCACTAACTTTGTTAGTGGGGATTTTTTTATAACAAGAAAACGACAAAAGGGGCTTTACTCAGTTGTATTGGCCTTTCCGCGATCATCCTCACCATGGCGCTGAAACAACGTAGCGCCGGAACGTTAGGAACGCAGAGCTAGGTTTTATTATCTGGATGTCGCGGACAATCCTCGCAGAGTTTACGCCCGTGACACTTGTATACCAAACAACAACTGGTACGCACCAGTTTCAACTCTCCACTTTGTTCATCCACGGTCAGTGTTGTAGCCAATTTAGCTGGCAACCCACACGCATCCAACCAAAGTGAAGCCTGTTCAAGCAAATAGTCATTCGGAATATCAGGGGCAAACTTACTCAGCTTGACCAGACAACCCAGCACACCATCAGCGAACAAGTGGTTGGTAAAGCCCGGACGAATCCGCGTCCACTGGCTCATTTCTTCGCGAAAAAAAGCAAACAAGGTCTGCAGTTGAATACCAGCTTTTGCTACTAACTCCGCCTCTGTGCCATGAACATGCTCTGTAGATTCGAATTGAAAGCCTGCTACAAACTCCGACTGCACTTTTTGTCCAATACGAGTGAGATCAGGTAAACCATGCAACGCATAAATCGAGATGAATGAAAGGTAAACTGGTTGCCAACAAATCAGATCCCACGTTCGGGTTAGCCAATAGGCAGAGCCAGCTTCAGGATGAGCCGCTTTAAGGCGCTCATACAAATCCTGGATATTTTCACTGCACGGATGATCGACGTGAATGATGTCTTGCTGAGGCGCATCTTCGGGGATCGGTGCAATCACACCAGCCAGATAAGGCGTTACTTGTTGCGCGTATTCGAATAGGTGATCGAAGAAAGCGTCTGAGCTCATAGTGGCGATATTTATAGAATCAAAATCAACTTGTTAGGATAGTGATAACATGAGGTTAATGCAATTGATTCTTATTACTTTGAAAAATAAGCAACTAGCCTTGCTTTGAAGAGTGCTTTGCCGGGCAAACTAGACCGCATTAGCATCATCAAGCAGTGTCGTATTGGTCATTTTCGCGATTAATCCACTGACACGCTGTCGCATCTCACGCCGATCAATAATCATATCGATGGCTCCATGTTCTAACAAAAACTCGCTGCGTTGGAAGTTCTCAGGCAATTGTTCACGCACGGTCTGCTCTATAACTCGACGCCCCGCAAAGCCAATAATCGCTCCAGGTTCCCCAATATTAATATCTCCAAGCATGGCTAAGCTAGCGGACACGCCGCCAAATGTCTGGTCAGTCAGCACCGAAACATAAGGTAACCCACAATGGGACAATTGGTTGAGCGCTGCACTGGCCTTGGACATTTGCATTAAAGACATGAGTGATTCTTGCATACGGGCACCACCACAAGCAGAAAAGCACACTAATCCACAATTACCCTCAATCGCTACTTCAACCGCTTTCACAAATCGAGCGCCGACCACAGCCCCCATAGAGCCCGCCATGAAAGCAAACTCGAATGCGCATGCGACGACTGGCATCCCGAACAGAGCCCCCTTCATGGCCACCAAAGCATCGGTTTCGCCTGTCGTCTTTTGAGCAAGCGAGATACAATCTTTATATAGCTTCAGATCTTTGAAATTGAGTAAATCTTTCGGCATAAGATCACTGGCAATTTCTTCTCGATTCTTCTTATCCAAGAAGCTGTCTAATCGGTGACGAGCCTTCATTCTCATATGATGAGCACACTTTGGGCAAACCTCTAAGTTCTCTTCTAACGCCAAACGATAGAGGATTTGCTCACAAGAAGAGCATTTGGTCCAGATGCCTTCTGGGATCGATGCTTTACGAGCACTGATTTTGTTTTTTCTATTAAAGAGGTTTTCTAACCAATCCATGAGAGCCCTTTCAATAACTTGCAGAGCCAACATTGTATAAGCCAGTTATTGGTAATAAAGTGGGTCAAATTGGTTTTATAATCCAATATTTTGGGATAAACATGTTAGATAGAATTGACCAACAATGGCTCAAAAGTTTTCACTGTGTTTACGAAAACAACAGTTTCAAAAGAGCGGCAGAATTTCTCGACCTACCAACCTCCAATGTCAGTCGCCATATCGCTTTACTGGAGGAGCGCCTTGATGTTCGACTGTTTGACCGGACAACACGTAGAATCAACCCAACAGATGCAGGGGAGCACCTTTACATCAGAACTCAATCTCTTTTAGACAAACTCAATGACGCCCTCGAAGAAGTGACCCAGCATTCTCATGAAGTTAAAGGACAGCTAAAAGTGCTGATGCCAGACTCACCCGTCTTAGCCCAAGCGGTCGTTTCATTCTGTCTGGAGCACCCTTCAATTTCATTATGCTGTGATACAAGCATTAATCCAAAGGACGACCCATTAGATGGATTTGATATTGTTATCAGTTCTCACCGTGGCAAACTCGATGACTGCAACTGGGTAGCTAAAGAGATCATGCGATGGCCCAGTGCTGTTGTTGCCTCTCCCAAATGGCTACAAACCCACCCAATTCCGTATCAAATTACCGACCTCAACCATATTCCCTGCATCACCAGTTACACAGTTTTAAATGGCAGCCCATGGGTGTTTAGAAGCGCTGAGGGCGAGTTAGTGACTCAAAAGGTCAGTTCCACCTTCAAGGTCAACAGTGGCTATCTCGCCAAAACAGCAACATTAGCTGGACTCGGCGCAGCCCTATTGCCAATTGAGAGTTGTCGACATGAGTTAGCGACTGGTGAGCTGGCCATGATAGACATGGAGCATCTGCCTGCAGACTTGGTTTTGTATGCTTTTTACGCGTCTAGAAAACATTTAGCCAAAAAAATCCCGATGTTTATTCAACATCTGAAAAATCAGTCAAGAGAAGAGACTTCTATTTAAATAAGGCATAAGAGCATTTCACCTGTGGATTGTGTATTCCTAATAAATATCTCAATATTTCAGTGGCTTTTTTGGTTTTCAATTATTAATCTTAGTAATGTAATTAGGGATTAGGCTCTGTTGTAATCAATTATTTATAGTCATAATTACCCCCTTCTTTATAAACATTTTCATGCAGGTAACCCTGCCATGTGGTAGCAAATAAACGTAGTAGAGTTTGATGAAAAAAACTGGTTTTACATTAATCGAGTTGGTCGTTGTCGTGGTTATTTTAGGCATTCTTGCTGTCGTGGCAGCGCCTAGATTTCTTAACCTTCAATCCTCTGCTCGTGAAGCCACATTGGAAGGTATTGCCAACGCAATGGAAGGCGTGATTAATCAGGTTAGTGCGAAAGCCTACATTAACGGATTAACACCAAGTACGTCTAATCCGGGAAATCAACAGGATTATGTATTGGATTTTGGTATCGGTACCGTTGAGGTCGATTGGGGAGCACTGTGCCCAGAAAGTGAGGGCGAATCAGGTGACGCATTGACCATGCTTGATTTTATAACTCTTGGCACAAGCGATGACCTCACAACAGCCATCGGCAATCGGCATACTGTGATTGGTTTTGAACACTCTTTTTCTGAGACTGAACTTAACAGTAGCAACATCACCACTCTGCCGCAGGGTTGCTATGTCATCTATGATTCCTTTGGAGGAAGGTCTTCTAGCACCTGTCCAGCAGAGGGCTGTGTCTGTACCGTACGGGTTGAAAATACCAACTGTTAAATCAAAGTTCGTCCTCTCTGCCAAGCAAATCCGTTTTGCTTACTTTCAGCACAAAAAAGCCCGGTCATGCCGCAACGTAGTTCACTTAAGCGGTGCTGTGCTGCGTTGCGATTAACCGGATAGCGGGTCTTTGATATTTTTACCGCCCTAGGCCGATTTGGCTTAGGGCGTTTGTCTATAAAAAGGACAGATAAGTCACCACGTAAGCTCTTCAGGCGCTTAGGTGTATTCCCTGGTGATATTGCCTTGCTCATTACTTTCAACTGACTGGCTATGAACTGACAAGCGTATTTGAAGCTGATTTCATTCGGCGAATGACCGTGTTCAGCAGCAGCTTGGCTGGCCTCTCTTCTTACCAAATTATACCCAAGTAACAGCCCTCATAGTTCTTGGTAAACAAGGTCTACGGTCTTACTTCTCAGCACTAAAATGTTGTGTTGCATTGAGATTTTTATGTCTCTATAACCAAGCTCTATCTCCCACCTCTCATGGTATAGCTCAGATACCTGGTCGCGAGGCAGCGAGGTAAACACGGTTTTGGCCTTCCCTTGTACGTCATAGGTGACGGCTCTAACTTTCCATGTTTCCGGAAGGTTAGGATTCTTCTTACGAGCTTGCTGAGAGGTCTTCATCTCAACAAGCATATCGTCGCTTTCTTCATCATCGAGAAGTGTGTATTTCACTCCTTTTTCGCAGGTATTAACCAATGCCTATTAAGACCACTGCTTTCAAGGGACAACAGTAAGTCGGCATCATAAAACCCCTTATCTAATAAGGTCACTGAGTTATCGGGTAGAGCGTCTACGAAGGGCATCGCTAGGGGAATTTCGCCACGACGATAGGGACTGATGGCGGCATCAACGATGATGTGTGAACGAACGTTCATTATGGTCACTACCCTTAACATAGGGTGAGGTGTCTGCCTGTTATTACTGGTATTTCCTGACCCAAAATGTTCTCTGAGTTCTGGGGTATCCGCCGTCCGAAAAAGAGCGCCATCTACCGCGAAGACTTGTAAATCTTGCCACGTGTCGCTTGGATAACGCTCTAGACCCCAAGTACGTCCACCTTGCTTAAATAACCACTCTGGAGCTGCTTTCCCAAGGCGCTGCCTTGCTTGTGTTAATGCACTTTCAGCTCACAGCACCTCGTCCGCTAATCCCTCAGCACCTCGTCCGCTAATCCCTCAGCACAGACGTTCATTCGTCTTGCAACTTCAGCGATAGATTCGTTGCGGAAGAATGCCATTCCAACGATGAGCCAAAGGACCATATCACTGGGTAATCGACGTCGACGAATCGTTGCTTTATCTGAGAGCACAGCGGCTTTGGCTATCCACTCATCGGGAATGTGTTCAGAGAAGGTGGTGAGTTGGGCGACATCAACAGAGTTTTCTTCAAGAAATTCAACAAAACAGTTTTGAATAGACATAAAAAATAGGAAACCTATAAACAGATTTCCTATTGTCTCTCATCAGAAAGATCGGTCAACCGATCCTTATCTGAACTACATTCCGGCACAAGAGCCACAACTGATGCGAGCGCCGGACGGTTTGTTTCCAACCATGCAACTCCCACTGAGGCTCGTCTGTCATGAGGAACTCAAAACGACGCCGCGTGTTTGATCTCTTGGCGGCGGAGTTAACTACCCTCGACGAATAACCGCCCCTCTCACTGGATGGACAGCACCACACCATTTACAAGCAATAACCGCCGTCAACGGTGATGTGGGCCCCTCGCAGCGCGAGTGAACTTGAGCTGGTGAGAAATTCAAGACTGGACAGCATTTCTGTCGGCTCTAGCATTCGGCCTAAAGGCAAATTCGCTAAGCTTGCATTAAGCTCGTCAATTTGATGCTCGCTCATGCCTGCCTTACTTTGGATCTCGGTGGCCGTCACGCCCGGTCTGAGATAGTTGATCCGGACGCCTTGGGGAGCCAGTTCCAGATTCAAAACGTTCGCGTACGCTTCGAAGGCCGCTTTACTGGCGCTGTAGCTCGACGCGGTTGGAAAGGCTCGCTCGACGACAATACTTGAAACATAGACCACGCTGCAGGGATCATTGAGGACAGGCAGTAAGGCTTGAAGAAGCATCGCTGGGCCGGTGAAATTCACCGACATCGTTCTCATCAGCTCACTCTTTGTGGTTTCGCTAAAGTGCCCAGGGTGAAACACCCCCGCATTCAAAATCACCGCGTCGAGTGTGCCGACGTTGTGGCGAATGTCAGACACAAGTGTTGGGTAATGCTGGGCGTTAGCATTGTCACACAATAGGCCAAGTATCTGATCCGGCGAATGGGCGTCATCGCATAGCCTTGCGGTAGCGTTGGCAATTCTCTCTTGATCACGGCCGGTAAACACCACTCGCCAACCTTGTTTTAAGTACTGTTTTGCCGCTTCAAAACCAATACCTGAGGTTGCGCCTGTGATTAAAATCGTTTGAAAAGACATGGTATTCCTTACCCTCCATTTATTTGGTTGCTTCAGAATACCAATTCGTATTAAATCTAAATAGATACCAAAAATGAACTTTATATGTTCCCAAAGAGAAACAATCTGTGGCCTTTCATAAACAGTTAGAAAACTTATACCTCTTTCATCTGGTCGCCTTGAGTGGCAGTTTTCAAGGGGCGGCGGACAAAGTCGGACTGCCACGCTCATCGGTCAGCAAACGCATTGCGAAGCTTGAGCAAACGCTGAACCTTCGCTTGCTTGAACGCAGCACGCGAAAGCTATCGTTAACACAAAGTGGCCATGAACTGCTCAAAAGCACCGAGCCGCTTCAACAGGTACTGCACCATACGGAAACGCTCAGCGAACAAGTTCATGCACGGCCGCAGGGCAAAGTCCGCATTGGCTGTTCAACGCTGATGGCCCATCGACTCTTGATCCCGCACATTCATGCGCTTAGCGATACCTATCCCGATATTTGCTTTGACTTCAATCTCACTGACGAAGTCGTTGATCTCATCGATAACCACGTTGATATTGCTATTCGTGTTGGCCATTTACCGGACTCCTCGCTGCTGGCGCGACAGATTGGTGAAAAAACCTTTGGTTGGTATGCCAGTCCGGCGTATCTGGCTCAAAACGGCACACCGGAGTCGCCGGATTCGCTGCTTCACCATCGATGTCTGGTGTTTAAAAATAAGGCGGTGACGCTGGATAATTGGGTCTTTGTGCATCCCAGCGGTGGCGTCAATGACATCAAAATCACCCCAGCGATGATCAGTGACGACGCGAGAGGCCTCGTGCAGCTTGCCACTTTAGGACAAGGGATCATCATGATCGACCCTGCCTTCATCGACCAAGAACTACGCTCAAGCGAGTTAGTCCCTGTTTTAACCGACTACACGCACCCAGATAAGCAGCCGATCCATTTGGTGTGTTTGGGCAAGAAGGGGCGTAGCCGCGCAGTCACCTGTGTATGGGAAGCGCTCAGTGAACATTTACTCATCGCTCCAAATAGCAATTAAGCCATCTTTTAGGGGTAAAATTGCTACCATAATAGCAACTTCCTTAATCTGTATGTTATCGCTTTATACCGCTTATGATTTGCAGCTTGAGCTCAAAGCGTTCATCAAGTCTGCTCGGAAAAAGACAAACTCAGTGTTCAGAAAATGGCCGTTCTCTCTGGTGTGCCTTACGCGACGATCAGAAAGTTTGAGTTAACGGGCAACATCTCATTGCGCCAGTTTCTCATGCTTTATGAGACCGTCGGTGACTTGAAGCCCTGACAAAGTCGTCTGAGCCTGAATTTAAATCCATCGAGGATGTACTTCGACATGCTTAAATCAAGCCCTCACCTCAAACACACGCTTAGCGCAGGTGAAGCTTCTTTCAATTTGATGAGGTGTATTTCGGGGCTCAATCAATCTATCGAGAGAGACAGGTCAAACAAAACAACGGGGTCAGTAAAACCAACACCCCTTAGTGCCTAAAGACTCTTTCATGGTTTATTTGTTAATGTAAAAATATTTACTGTAATAATTTTCACAGTAACTTAATTTACACTAATACCTTTATGCCCTATTCTATCGCTCATACATGAACGCCAAAGTAGACAGCCATGAAAAAATTTTATAACCGTCAGAGGGAGCTAAACGCTCTACAAACTGTTTCGGAGCAGATAGTCGATACAAAAGGCCAACTTAGCGTGATGGTTGGGAGAAGACGCGTCGGTAAAACCCGTCTTTTAAACGAAGCTTTTCACCAAGACAATACCCCATTCCTTTACCTTTTCATTAGTCGAAAGAGTGAAAGCGCCTTAGTGGCTGAATTCGCAGAAATCATCCATAGTGAGCTCGGTGTTAAGTTCTTCCAACCCCAAACACTGCGGGATATCATTGAGTTCTTGTTGGATTATACCAAGCAAAAACCGATGACAATCATTCTGGACGAGTTTCAAGATATCGACATCGTCAACCCTGCTCTCTTTTCCGACATTCAAAATTTATGGGATGCAAACAAGCGAGACTCGATGATGCACCTCGTGTGCTGTGGCTCCCTCTACAGTATGATGACAAAGATTTTCAAAGGCAAAGATGAGCCTCTGTTCAATCGCGATGACAGATTCTTTCACATTCAGCCTTTGCAACCTTCTTATCTTGCCGAGGTCATGAAAGATCATGATCAATTTGATGCTGAAAACATGCTTCGATGGTGGTGTCTATCTGGCGGGATACCCAAATACCTTGAGTGGTTAACCCGCTTCTCTGCGGAGAGCGATGATCTCTTTGAGGCGGTCATCTCCGAATTTTCACCACTCATAAAAGAAGGAACGCATCGACTCGTTGAAGATTTTGGTTCAGAACATCGCATTTACTTCGATATTCTTGGTGCGATATCAAAAGGCAACACAAGCCGTGCGCGAATTGAAAACTTCTTAGATATGAGCGTTGGCGTTCATCTGGAAAAGCTGGATGTAGTGTTTGATGTGATTACTAAACTGCGCCCGATCAGCTCAAAAGAGAACTCGCGAGATATTCGATACGCCATTTCCGATCCCTTTCTAAACTTCTGGTTTCGATTCATCCATGCCAACAAAAGTGCTGTTGAGATGGAGAACTACGAATACATCCGAAGATACATTGAACGAGACTTCACCGTTTACTCCGGTCTGGAATTGGAGAGCCTATTCAAAGCTATCTTGGTTGAATCCAAGCAATTTGGAAAGATTGGTGGATACTGGGATGCCAAAGGCCACAATGAGATCGACATAGTGGCGATCAATGACTTAGATAAGACAATACTCATTGCCGAAGTAAAGAGGCAGCAGAAACGTTACAGTGAGGCCAAATTAATAGAGAAATCCCATCACCTGTTGAAAAAGTTAAATCTAAAGGGGTATGACATTGAATATCGTGGATTTTCATTGGATAACTTAGTTGAAACGATGAACAAATATCAAGCGTAATCAACATCTCTGTCTCCCTGTCACAATGATCCGATACCATCGCCGTGTTGTTGGTGCCTAACTTTCAGCCTTTTCGACAATGAGCCAATTTGCTACACGGGTATCAAGCAAGAAGCCCAGCATACTAAAGGGTGAATTATTGTTTAGTTAGTGCACACAATCGATGTACTATTGAGAGCCAAAAGTTGAAAAGATTGAATCACTTATGCTTAGAATAATAATCAATGCGTTTCCACTCTGGGTGGTATTGGGTTCCGTTGCCGCTTACCTGCAACCTGCGCTATTTACACCACTCAAACCCCAAATCGTCCCTTTGTTGATGCTCATCATGTTGTCCATGGGCTTAACGCTAACACTCGATGATTTTAAACGTGTCACATCCAGTGTGAAGGCGGTGACGGCTGGGCTCATTCTTCAGTTCTCAGTCATGCCACTGAGTGCTCTGTTTGTTGCTCACGCCTTTGATATGGATATGGCGCTCACCATTGGTATGGTGTTGGTAGGCAGTGTCGCGGGAGGCACCGCCTCAAATGTGATCTGTTATCTGGCTAAGGGCAATGTCGCCTTATCCATCACCATGACCGCTTTTTCCACCTTGATAGGCGTGGTGATGACCCCGTTTTTAGTCGATGCCCTTCTGGGCGTGAACGTCGACGTCCCCGTTGGACCAATGGTGCTCAACCTGGTGAAAATCGTTATTATCCCGATCACCATTGGGATCGCCCTCAACCACTTCTTTCGTCGTCCAGTGACGGCAATAGCCCCTGTGTTGCCGCTTGTTTCAATGCTCTCGATTGTCATGGCCATCGCCATTATCGTGGCCCTTAACCATGATAAGATTGCCATCGTCGGATTGGGGGTCGCGCTGGCGGTCATCTTGCACAATGTCATGGGGCTTGTTTTGGGTTACTGGGTTTGCAGAGCGCTCAAGTTTGACTATGTGACCTGTAAGACGATTGCCATCGAGGTTGGCTTACAAAATTCTGGATTGGCCACGGCATTAGCGCTCAAATTTTTCTCCCCCATCTCGGCACTGCCTGCGGCGCTCTTTTCTATCTGGCATAACTTGTCAGGTTCAATACTCGCGCATTATTGGTCACGAGATAAACGCAAGCGATCGCGCGATCTCTCCGTGTCATAGACACGCAAAAGGAGGTTAGGTCAATGCGTTGACCGTCACGTCACCATACTGAGCGCCCCACTCATGCTTTTCGCGGGCGCTCTACCATTCACTTTGCCCTGCACGCCTTTGATCATGAATGTGCGCCACGGGCGTGTTTCAAGGGGAAATACTTTTGTCACAGAATTCGTATGTCCAGGCGTTGGATTGGTTTTTGCGTCACAACGTCTTGGCGAATGGCTACACGTTAACCCGCCCCATCGCGTTAGACCCTTACCCTCAGAATCGTCAGTATGAAGCGCTCGCGTTCTCCATTGATGGTCAACAAATCCTGTATAGAAAGGGCCATGTTACGCCCGATAGGCCGGGGCACTTCCTCACCATCTGGAAGCGCTCTGATGGGGAGGGTCCCGACTCGAAAAAGACGAGGCCTTTTGAGAAGCCGGATTTGGATTATCTGTTTGTGGAGGTCCATGATAACCAAACCTCCAAACAAGGGATGTTTATCTTTCCCTTAACGGTGCTGCTAAAGAAAGGGGTGGTCAGGTCAGAGAAAGCGAAAGGGAAAATGGCCTTGCGAGTCTTCCCTCCCTGGACTTCGAGTCGGGGTGAGGAGAAGTCTCAAGTGTTTTCTGAGTCGGCCAAGCGAACACAGCGTTGGCAATGTGAGTACTTTGTCTGGATGGAAGAGAATGTGATCACCGACGTCGAAAAATTTGCCCGTCTCTTTGGCGTGCCATTTACTCAGAACTGTTGGTAGGGAAAGAGCCTCACCCACAACTTCCCTACCACTTTCTTGGCCATACCCCAAGCTATCAATCAATCGAGGAGCCTTCACTGTCATGGGCTAAGACGACGCACGTCAAAGCCAGAACCGCGCGAGAGCCTCACGCGCGCATGAAAGTAGCTAAACGTCAGCAACGCCAAACGTTCAGGACTGACATCGGTAAGAATCCCACGATTGAACTTGTGATCCGAATCAGCGCTCCACCATACTGCCTTTTCGCGAGGTATAAGAAAGCGCAGTGAGGATGACGGGCCCGCTAGGCGGGCTCGAGATTATCTTGATCATAGCGTTCCTCGTATCGAGACTTCATCAATCGTTGGACCAGCGGAATGATCAAACAACAGCCAAAAAGGAACAAAAAGACAAAGTGGTCGAAGAACTGAAACACCGCACCGCCGACTAAAGGGCCAATGGATA
Source organism: Vibrio sp. Isolate23 (assembly GCF_022398095.1). NCBI lineage: Bacteria > Pseudomonadati > Pseudomonadota > Gammaproteobacteria > Vibrionales > Vibrionaceae > Vibrio > Vibrio sp. Isolate23. The sequence continues at coordinate 1,015,004 of NZ_JAKEUV010000001.1, read as the reverse complement.
ATCCAATGATCACCATTGACGACGTGCCCATATAGATCCCTCGGTGCTTTTCCGGTGCCAGTTTATCCAGTTGAACACTTAAGTTCGGCACCAAGATGGCCTCCGCAACGCTGAAAATAAACGTGATCACCAGCCACAGAATCATACCGTGATCGGCAGAAATAAAAATGGTGGCATGCGATAGAGAAAGCAATACGGCGCTCAACAAAATCCGGTTCTCTGTCGACACACTTGCGAGCAGCTTCATTGCGATGGGCTGTGTAACGATCACTGTAATCGCATTCACAATGAGCATAAAGGACAAGATCTTAACCGCCGACTCAGCATCCAAGCTCATCAGATACTGGGGGATGGTGGACTCCACTTGAGAGTAGAGAAAATAGCACAAGAAGCCGCAAAACAAACAGCTTAAGAAAGTTTTGTCCTGCGCCACCACTTTGATGCTATCGATATGAGAATACGTTTCTGTAGTGGCCGATTCTCTCACTTTTACATCATTGATTTTTAATAAAACGTAAAGCAGAAATGGGATATAGGTCAACGCCGTGATAAAGAACGTCACTCGTTGCGAGTTCAACCCCGCCGCAATACCAATCAAGGGACCCGACACTGCCGCAATATTCACAATGAAGTAGCGAGCTTGCAGCGCCAATTCGCGTCGATGTGGGTCCTTCAGTATATCGCTGGTTAACGCTCGACTCGGTCCATCAATAAATGAGTATGAAATTCCGATCAGAAATAGCCCAAACCCAAACAAAATGATGTGTGCGCTCAACGCCAGCAAAACGTACCCTGAAAAGGCCACCATACAACCAACGACGAGAACGCGCTTCCTACCCACTTTATCGGAGGCGGAACCGGCGTATAAGCCAAAGACAAATGCTGCTAGGCCACTGGTCGTCATCGTCAATCCGATCTCGATCGGGCTCATACCAAATTCGGTCGTCAGTATGATTGCCAGAAATGGCCATACCATGAAATACGTCATTCTGGTCAGTAAGACAAATATCAGAATCGAGAGAACTTGAGAAGGAAGCGCGAGAACTTGCCGAATATAGGAACGCGTTTCATTCTGTGTTTGTATATCTTCTGCCATCGAGGGCCTCAGTTAAATGAATGGTTAAATGGGGAGGTGCTTAGCATACTCAGACGAAAGAGCTGATGGTGCCTTGGATGTCTGCCACTAGGCTTGCCATATGCACCTCACCGTCTTTGCTTCCCAACAATACGAACCCGGGTCGCTGCGTTGAATCGCCAATGTCGTTCGATAGGGAGGTCTTCTCGGGCCACTCTGCTCTCACGATATCCACTGAGGCAGGCAACCTATCTCGCAGTTGGCTTGGCGTGATGTGACCAAACAATGACAGGTAGCACATGGTGTGATATTGAGGTGCATCGGCCCAGCGATGGCAATCCGTTTCGCCATTAAAATGGGCTAGGATCGATGCTCGATACATGTTGACCCCGGTAACTTTGGAGACCATTTCCCAAATATAATCCCCCCCGCATCGGTTGTTGATCTCAATCAAGCCAAGCTGATGACCATCTTTCTTCACTTCAATATGCATTGGCCCGTGACGATGATTGATGGCGTCCAGTAACGCCACAACGTATGAACTTACTTCATCTTGCTCCGCTAAACTTAATGCCGTAGGGAAAACATGATGCGATTCCACCACCGTCCCTTCAATAAGCGCTTTGTCAGTGATCCCTAAGACATGGTGCTGACCGTTTAACGTCAACGTTTCAACACTGTACTCGATACCGGTGCAGTATTTTTCCAAAAGCACCTGTTCAAAGCCTTGCTTAAAGAGGCGCGATGAAAACTGCGTTACCTCTTCGTCGGTGCTACAAATTTTAACATTTGCGCTTCCCGCCCCCATTGGGTCTTTGACCACAATGGGAAGCGCCATTTCCGTCAATGCGTTGTGCACATCACTTTCCGTCACGCACGCGGAAAAAGGGAGAGCAAAATCGGTGTGAGCAAGGCGCTCTCGTAGCGTGGATTTATTTCGGCAACTTCGAGCAATGTCGTGTTCAATACCGGGCAAATTGAGCGTCTTCGTCGCAAACGATGCGGGAAGTACACCCAGCTCTGAATAAGAGAAGACCGCATCAATGGAATACGTATTGGACAGCTCAATCAGCGCATTGAGGACCGCTTCGTCGTTAAACGTATCAATCACAATGATCTGCTTGGCCGTATTTCGCAGCGCATCACCAATAAAATAGGGAATATTGACTGCGAGGATTTGACAGTGTTCAAGATGCAGCTCTTCAAAGATTTCATCTTGACCACCAATAATTACAATAGTGTTCATACAATCCACCGGAAATATGTTCAATCAGAACGTCACCAACGTCGCGCAGTATTGGTCCGTGTCGCTCTGAGTCAGGTAATGGGACTCCATCTGTTTGATGCCGTCGTACAGACGCCGACAGTTAGGGAGCATGATCCCGCTCAGATGGGCTCGATTGATCAGATGTCCTAATATCGATTCAATTTCGGTTTTCCTACCGTAAAAGACATCACGATTCATCGATGAATAGTTTTGGGCGGTCAGCTCAACCACTTCAACAATCTTGCGGCGTAACTCCTGCTGTGACCATGGTAAGCGCTCAGCTGTGCACACCGCGTAGATTTCCTGTACCACCTGTTCGAAAAGAGGACGATGGGCCTCTTCCATCAACGCACCATTTCGACATTGATGGAGCGCAGTGATCGGATTGATTGCCGAGTTGACCGCAAGCTTTAGCCATACTTTTTCGGCAATGTTCTGGGTCCAATACGATCGTGGGATCGCCTGAAACCATCGTGCGAGGGTAGCGTTCGTTAGGCCGTCGTGCGCCTCTAATGTGCCCAGCCATGTATCCCCGTAACCCATCTGTTTTACTGACAAATCGCCCACAGATACCACCGCGTTGGCGGTGGTACCCAGCACGATAGGGTTATGAGGAAAACGTTGCTGGACCGATTCAGACACGCCCATGCCATTGTGCAGCAAGACAATCACACATTTTGGGTCGATATGACGCTGATGTTTCTCAAGCGCCGCAACCACATGATACGATTTGAGACAAACCAGTAAGACCTTGGTCTGCGCCACAGGTGCAAACACCCAATCAGGTGAGAACTCGTCATGCACCCCCTCTGCACTTTCAAACTTAAGCGGGTGATACGGTTTGTTTCGGTATCGCTCACTGAGACACAAACTGACCGACATCCCACTTCGCATTAGAGAGGCCGCCACAAATCCTCCAATGGCCCCACCTCCGAGGACGGTCCAGACACTCATCGTCTACTCCTACTATTATCAAAGGCAACCATGGCCCCATCTCGATACTTTATGCCGTTTGGCCATCCCGCTGTTCTACAAACAAGAAATTGCCGTAGAACCAATCAGACAGCGCCTGATAGCGTGCCATCATATCCTCGAACGAGGCGCCCACCAGCACTGCCCCAAGCAAATACTCCGCCACAGACTCACCGACTTGGTACTCTTTCCCTTCCACGTAGTTTTCAAACGACAAGACAACACCTTTATCGTCGGGCAATACGGGCTCGAGTAGTTTCAGCTTTCCGTTTTTCGGAGAATACGTAACGGACGCGCTGTATTGATTAGGTCGAGTAGGGAAAAACGTCTTCGGGTATTTGACGCCCACCTGTTGTTTGATGTGAATCTCATTGAGGCGGACACCATAGGCTTGCTCAATCCCCATGGCGATAAGACCGCCAGGAGGACGAGAAGCGATCTCACAAAAGACGACTTCACCGTCGTTTTTCACAAACAATTCACAGTGGAAAACAAAATCACTGGTCTGTGGTAGCGCACCGACCACATCGTGTGCGAAGCCTCGAAGCTGTTGGGCCAACGCCAGCTCGGGGTTGATTAGGTAGGTACCAATTTCATCCCCATTCTGGAAGTTGAGCGGCGTACCATAGTATTTGTGACAGGTACTAAAGACGACTGCTCCATCCGTTACCACGCCATCGACATGGAACATATCCCCTTGTATATATTCTTCCACCAAACAGGCTCTCTCCTCAGCACCCAAGTGTTCGAGTTGTTCTCGGTGATGAATGATGTGGGTGGCATCCGCCCCCACTCCACTGATTGGCTTGGTGACCAGTGGGAAACCAAACGTCTCCTCTATCTCCTGAGCATGTTGGGAGATGGAGCTGTATTGCTTAAATTTAGGTACCCGTAGGCCCTTCTTTTGACACAAGGACTTCATGACACTCTTGTTTCGGTAAGCACTGGCCGACGCAAAGCTTTGCCCAGGGATCCCATGTTTTTCTCTTAATTGCGAAACTCTCTCCATGTCGGTTTCATAATGTGACACAAGCAGTTCAATATTGTGACGGTGTATCAACCTCTCTGAGATGGCATCGATGTCTGAACGGCAGTTTTCAACCCAATGGATGGACTCGAACAGGGAGTGATCAATATGTTGCTCAGCGCATGAGGTAATGAGATGGATCTGAATATTGCTGTCCACCTCTTTCAGCCATTTCCCAATATCAAAGGTGGGAATACCGAGAAAGTTGTTGTGCAGATAAGCAATGATTTCCATAAGTGGCCTTTTCGAGATGTTAATGAAAGGGGCAGTTCGTCAAGACAATGAACGCTGCCCTTTTGGTTTCTGTTCCCGTAGGGAACAGTCTAGGCTGAGTTAGATACAGCGGCCGCCATCGACCTCCAAGTCCACACCCGTCACCATAGACGCTTCCTCAGAAGCTAGGAACAGTGCTGCTTTGGCGACATCCACCGGTTTGAGGAATCGACCTAATGGTATGGTGTCGAGGAACGCTTGTCGGTTTTCTGGTGTATCGGGTTTCCCCATGAACTCTTCGAGCATTCCCGTTTCACCAATGACCGGATTTAGGGCACAGACTCTGATGTTGTCTTGGGCCAATTCAGCTGCCATGGATTTCGTCATCGTCACCACGGCACCTTTTGAGGTGTTGTACCACGTCAACCCAGGTCTCGGTCTGGACGCTGCCGTTGAAGCCGTATTAATGATCACTCCCCCCCCTGACGCTCGCATCATCGGCACGGCATATTTGGCGGTAAAGAACATCGATTTGACGTTGATCGAAAAGACTCGATCAAACTCGGCTTCTGTGACCGCCTCAAGTGCTTTTCTTGGGTGGGTCACGCCCGCGTTATTGACCAAGATATCCACAGTCCCCAGTTGCTCTCTGACTTGAGCGAAAAGACGTTGCACATCGCATTCTTTGGACACATCCGCTTGAAACGCCCACGCACGCCCGCCGATATCTTGCGCTACTTTTTCAGCGCCCTGACCGTTGATGTCGACCACCAACACACTGGCACCTTCTTGAGCAAACTTTTCACAAATCGCTTGCCCAAAACCCGATGCCCCCCCTGTCACTAGGGCGACTTTGTTTGTTAATTTCATCGTTAAACCTCAGAATTGAAAAACGTCCGTGAGTTACTTGATCCCATTTTTGGACACGTAGACGGCGGTGGCATCCAGCGCCTGTGCAAAGATGTCCAACATTTCGTCGATTTGCCACGGTTCGATGATCAATGGTGGGCAGAATGCAACGGTATTGTTACCTAGTGGACGGATGATGAGGCCACGTTTCTTACACTCCTCATACACGGTTTTGCACACACGATTGTCACTAAATGGTGTATGGCGTTGCTTGTCCGCCACCAATTCAACCCCCGCCATGAGGCCCCGGCCTCGCACTTCGCCAACTAATTCGTGGTCATTGAATCCCTGCAGTTTTTCCTGCAAATAGCGGCCCGTCATGTCGGCTTTCGCAAACAAGTCATCGCGTTGATAGATCTCCAGGGTTTTCAACGTGACGGCACATGAGACGGGATGGCCTGTGTAGGTAAACCCATGACCAAAGGAGCCCGCTTGAGACGCCAATGTCATCACTTCGTCGTAAATCGTTCCGCTCATGACTGCAGCACTCATTGGAATGTAGCCCGAGGACAATTGCTTAGCGAAACTCATCATATCGGGCGACTCGATCCCCACCGAGGTCGAACCAAAATCGCTCCCGGTTCTTCCAAAACCACAAATGACTTCATCGGCCCAGAACAAGATGTCGTACTTTCGCAACACTTGTTGCACTTTTGGGTAATACTCACTCGGGGGTACGATCACCCCCCCTGCCCCCATCACGGGCTCAGCGATGAAAGCGCCAATCGTATCTGGCCCTTCGTTCACGATCAGAGTTTCCAAGTTGTTCACGATCCGATCGACAAATTCCGTTTCGGACTCCCCTTCCCACTTACCTCGGTAATAATGCGGGTGGTCGGTGACAAGGACCCCGAGATCTTGTCGTGGGTGATTAAAGTGCGTGCTGGTTCCCGGCAGACAGGTCAGGGAACCAGAACCGACGGCGGTCCCGTGATAGGCTCTTTCGCGTGTGATGATTTTGCGTTTCTCATTGCCGTGAGCACTGGCACGGTATTGCAGGATCTTAATCAGTGTGTCATTCGCGTCGGAGCCGGAACAGCCAAAAAACACTTTCGCGTTTTTCGTTGGGACCATCGAAGTGAGCTTCTCAGCGAGCTCCATGCCCACTTCGTGAGATGTGCTGGTAAACATATGGGTAAACGCAATGTTACGCATTTGTTGGTTTGCCGCCTCGATCAGTTCCTCGTTGCCAAAGGCCAGCAACGGCCTCGATATAGCGCTTTCCATGTTGATCAAAAACGTATATCCCTTCGCCGCGTTGGATCAGCATTTCCTCACTTGCATGAGGGGGGGTGCCAGGGTAAATGATGTTTGACATCCAAAACTCCTATAAAGCCTGTTTCGAGTCACGCCCCGGAGTAGGGCCATCTTCAATGATGTGCCCTCATCTCAGGATCGTGGAAGTGTATTGAATCAACGACGCGTTCTTAGCAGTATGTGTGCTTCTCTTCTGGAAAATCTCGATGTTTTACGGCATTGACGAATGCGCTTAAGGCACCCTGAATAGAGTCTTGGCCCTGCATAAAGTTTTTCACAAACTTAGGGGTATGCGTAGATAAACCGAGGAGGTCATGCAGTACTAAAACCTGTCCATCGGTATCCGCCCCAGCACCAATCCCGATGACAGGAATCGAGAGTTCCTCGCTGATTTCTTTCGCCAATTGAGTGGGCACACACTCCAGCACCAACATGGCAGTTCCGGCGTTTTCGAGTTCTTTTGCTTCTCGCTTAATAGCATCGGCCTCTTCAACTGATTTGCCATGAACGCGATAGCCGCCCATGGTATTGATCGACTGCGGTGTCAACCCCATGTGCGCGCACACCGGCACTCCCATGGTCGTCAGTGAAGCAATAATGTCTGAAAGCCACGCTCCGCCTTCCATCTTCACCATGTGTGCGCCGGCTTGCATCAGCGCTGTCGCGTTGGCCAGAGCTTGTTCTTTATTGGAGTAAGCCATAAACGGCAAGTCAGCCATGATCAAAGACGACTTATTGCCCCGGGCAACGGCTTCAGTATGGTAGACCATGTCGCTCATTTTGACTGGTACGGTCGTTTCATGACCTTGAACCACCATACCCAGAGCATCCCCGACCAAAATGGTTTCAGCACCTGCTTCGTTAATAGCGTGGGTAAAAGTAGCGTCATACGAGGTGATACAGCTGAATTTTTCTCCCTTTGCTTTCATTTCTCGTAGGGTTTTAATTGTTATTTTTTTCATTCTATTTCCTTGTTATATAAAGATATATTGGGCTTTCATTAGGCTTATCGTTTTCTGGGCGGTGAAACTATAATGCAATAATTTTCATTGCAATCATGCACCTATTTGATTACATACATAAACAAGGGAAATGTGATACGAATATCAATTCGCTAAAAATATACAATCAGTTGTCTATAGAAAAAGAGGATTATGGCGTCGTGTCGACCATAGACAAGGACGTCTGAGGGAAGGAAGTGAACTGACGAGATCATGATCCATTGGAAGGTGGGATGGACAGCACCAGCGGCTTATCCATGCAGTTACCCTCACCAACATCTCGAATAAAACGGGGACCCTTTTTGGCGTACAACGATACCGCTCCCGCTTTGCCTGTCCAACGGGGCGGAATCCAGACCAATTCGCCTTAACTTACCGCGGTGGCGTCCATTTCTTTCGTCATGACTGGAGCGTCGCGCTGATTTGAGGCATTGGTATGAGCATCGACAGGCAAGGTGGTATTGGTCATTTTCGCGATCAGCCCGCTAACCCGCTGGCGCATCTGACGTCTATCGACAATCATATCGATGGCACCATGTTCGAGCAGGAACTCACTGCGCTGGAAGTTGTCGGGCAGTTGCTCACGCACGGTCTGTTCGATGACGCGTCGACCAGCAAAGCCAATGATGGCCTTTGGCTCGCCAATATTGATGTCCCCCAACATCGCCAAGCTGGCGGACACACCGCCAAATGTCTGGTCGGTGAGTACCGATATATACGGCAATCCATGACTGGATAATCGGTTGAGCGCGGCACTGGTCTTTGACATCTGCATCAATGACATTAAAGATTCTTGCATGCGGGCACCACCACAGGCAGAAAAACACACTAAGCCACAATTGGCTTCAATCGCCGCTTCCACCGCTTTGACGAATCGAGCCCCAACCACCGACCCCATCGATCCGGCCATGAATGAAAACTCGAAGGCGCAGGCGACGACGGGCATCCCGAACAGCTTGCCTTTCATGACCACTAACGCATCGGTTTCGCCAGTGGCTTTCTGGGCCTGTGCGATGCGGTCTTTGTAGTGTTTTAGATCCTTAAAATTGAGCAAATCTTTCGGTTCAAGATCGTCTCCGAGTTCCACTCGATGCTCTTTGTCCAAAAAGCTGTCTAACCGTCGACGTGCTTTCATTCTCATGTGGTGATCGCACTTGGGACACACATCCAAGTTTTCTTCTAACGCCAAGCGGTAGAGGATTTGTTCACACGCGGTGCATTTGGTCCAGACACCTTCTGGAATCGACGCACGACGAGTACTGATTTTATTTTTTCTATCAAAGAGATTTTCTAGCCAACCCATGGGAACCTTTTTCTAATAACTTACGAATCAATCATTGTATAAGCCAATTATTGGTAATAAAGTGCGTTAAATGGGTTTTACAATCTAATATTATGGGATTAAAAGTGTTAGATAAAATTGACCAACAATGGCTCAACAGCTTTCACTGTGTTTACGAAAACAACAGCTTCAAACGGGCGGCCGAATTTCTCGGGTTGCCCACCTCCAACATCAGCCGCCACATCGCGTTGCTGGAAGAGCGGCTGGACATTCGGCTGTTTGACAGAACCACACGGCGCATCAGTCCAACGGATGCAGGGGAGCACCTTTATGTACGCACCCAACCCCTTTTGAACAAGCTCAATGATGCACTCGAAGAAGTGACCCAGCACTCTCATGAAGTACAAGGACAGCTCAAAGTGCTCATGCCAGACTCGCCCGCCTTGGCCGAAGCCGTTGTGTCATTTTGCCATCAACATCCGTCCATTTCCTTGTGCTGCGACACGAGTATTAACCCCAAAGACGATCCCCTAGATGGTTTTGACATTGTGATCAGCTTTCACCGAGGGAAACTCACAGACTACAACTGGGTGGCGAAAGAGATCGCCCGATGGCCCAGTGTGGTGGTGGCTTCCCCAACTTGGCTTGATCGCCACCCGACGCCCTTCCATATTACCGACTTAAGCCGCGTATCCTGCATCACCAGCTACACGGCGTTAAATGGCAGCCCTTGGGTATTCCAAAATGCCACTGGCGAGCTAATCACACAAAAGGTGCACTCCACGTTTAAGGTCAATAGTGGTCATCTTGCCAAAACAGGCGCTCTGGCCGGACTTGGTGCCGCTCTATTACCAGTTGAAGCCTGCCAACAAGAGTTAGAGGCGGGCACATTGATCCAACTAGACATGGAGTACTCACCGGCGGATTTGGTGCTGTATGCCTTTTACGCGTCTCGAAAGCACTTAGCAAAGAAGATCCCGATGTTTATTCAGCACTTACAAAATCAAGCCACGGGGACTGAGCGTACTTAGGTCGCCCAAACGACAACACATAGAAAAGAGGTCAGCGTGTCATAATGCTTAAAGAGAAAAGTGAGCGGATGTGAACGTGCCAAGGGAGAGGCAGCGATGCTCAAGGTGAGAAAGAGAGGTGATACAGGCAGGCTGGGCCTGCCTAGTGAGTCGGGATAGGGTTGATCCTTTGACCGAGCCTGTCAAAGGATCTGGGATAACCTGACACGTCCGTTGGTGTACGCGTAACAGCGTTGAACCGACGTACGGACAGGACGACGACGGGTGGAGGACACCGGCGCCTAAACGTCAAACACGTGTTCTTCTTGCCGGAAGACACTTTTTCTCACGACCCTGCTCGGCTGACAGCGGATCAGATTGGATTCATCGTACTCCACCATCGTAGCGGGTGAGGCCAACAACGCGTCCGCAATCTCATCTAAGCAGTCGAGCAACTCTTCGCTGAGGTGATCCGATTGATATGGGAAGAGGACGTAGTCGTAAATCGACAATACGAGATTGTTCATCATCGCCAGGTCATTCACAAAGATCCGTGCCACTTCTTCTAAGACCTGCCGTTTCTCTTGCTTGTCATGGATCCCCCGATACATCGAAGAATTCAGTTGGCCTTTTCTCAACTGATGCCACACCCAAGGGATCGGTTGAGACAGTGCCGTGTCTACATCGCAAAAATCCACGTTGACGGCAATCTGGTGATGGTCCAGCACTTCTTGGTTCATCGAGGGATCACCCAATAACCACGCCTGCCTGTCCTCACACCAATATTCAATCAAAATTTGCTCTGGGTAGATGTCTTGGCTGAAGTAGGTACAGTAGGCGTAGCGAAGTCTTGCTGGAATGTTTTTGTACCGCAGCATATCAAGCGCCATGATGGCGATGGTCAAGCAGTGTCCAACAAGCTTATGCTCGAAGGGGATCGGGTGAATAACGGATGTCACCCCCGAACGAGCCAATCGCTGCAGGATGATGTCGGGCTGATTGATATCAATGTCGTGGTATCTGTCGGGGCTTATTCTGTATTTATTGATCCCCTTATAGTGCTCCACGATATTTCGTGCAGCCTGAAAAATGCCGTTCACAGCATTGGGTAAATCGCGATACAGAGCGTCATATTGGGTGGGTGTGCGTTCTGCATAGAACACTTTCATCGTGTCAAAATTCAAAATCATTGCCTTTTTAATTGGTGGGTCAGAGTCATTCCTCTTCGGCGTTTTCTGATAACTTACAGAACTGGCCCCTGACGTCAGGGGCGAGGCACCGCGTTTCTGTCAGCCTCGCCATCTCAGTGAGTCTGTCAGTGGAAAAATGAATGTGGCGTACAATTCCCCATAACGTGCGACCTAGTTACGCGAAAGCGCCGTCAGCAATGACCGTAACCACCGTGTCGGAGAGAAACTGAAACCACCCGTTAAATTGGGTACCTGCGCGATAGGCGTCGCTCCAGTCACAGGTCAGTTCTATCTGAAACTGCGCCGATAGGGCTGAGACCTTTGTCAGTTTGGCAGCGCTAAAATCTTGGAATTGCAACGTCTGGGGATAGAGCGCTTTGTAGAGGGCCTCTTTGGCTGAAAACATCAAGGTGATCAACTGCGACGAGCTAAGATCACACCCACTATGGGTGATGTCATGCCATTCAACGGCTGACACGATGGCCTTCGTGAGCTTAGTGCATTGGTCTGCCGTGAACACTGTTTCTGTGTCGATGCCCACTGCCTGATAGTGATGGCGATGGCAGACCACTGCAACCGCTAGCCCTTGCGTGTGTGAAATCGACCCTCGGTAGCCCGAAGGCCATTGGGGCAACCGATCCTCCCCCATGGGCACCTCATGGGTTTGACACGCAAGAGCCTGGAGTGCACGTTGCGCCGCCAGTCGGCCAGCAAAGTACTCAGCCTGCCTTTTGGTGGTGGCTCGGGACAAAGGCGCGGGACAGTCGATGCCAAAGTCTGAGAACAGTGAGGGTTCGAAGTACTGGCGTTCAAACGCATTGAACCAGAGAACCGCAGACTGAAACCGTGGGGATTTCACCCTTTCACTGGTGATCAGAAATGGAGACATACGTCAAATCCTTACGCCAACGAGTGGCCGCCCCCCTCCTGAGCGATGTAAGGCTCGAGCGGGGGATTGTTATGAAGTGGCTGGCGACAACGCTTGCTGCTTGAGCAATCGTTGCAAGATGAGGGGTTGCAAAATCGATAACGCTAACGCACAGGCGGCCACAAGCTCGAGGTTACGCAACTGATGTTGCTCTTCCACCAAGAGAGAGGAAGAGAGGATGGCGGCTAGGCCGCTAAACACATGTTGGCCGATGCTTTGAAGCGACATAAATGCCCCTCTAACCTTCGGAGCAGGCACGATGGTATTAACGGTCGTCGCGACGATGGTTCGTGTGGCGGTCAGCGCCATGAACAGGGTAAAGATGACCAAAGGTGGTAAGACCGAGACGTGCATAAAGCCGTCAGCAATCACGACAACGATACCGACCGCTAATCCCATCGCGACCACTCGCCCTCCCATGCTATCGAGCATGCGACCCACGACCTGCAGAGCAATCACGCTGGTCACGCCACCGACTAAGTAATACAGACTTAAATCGTCCCGAGCCACACCCACGTTCAGTTGCAGCCACACCGCCAGATTGGGCACCAGCAGGAACGTGCTGAACACGGCCACGCCAAGCGATGCCATCGCCAGTAGCACTTGGCGATGACTCAACAATGCCAAGAGGGACACCTCTTCGGGTGTGGACGCGGTGCTTTGAAGGTGTCCTTTCAGACTGGGCAGCAACACCATCACCACTACAGCCACCATCATCCCTGACGTTCCGACGATGTAAAATGGCGCCGACCAATCATACCAACTGGCCAATTTAAGCCCCAAAGGTATGCCCGCAATGGCAGCAATAGAAAACGCCCCCATCACGATTGCCATGGCTCGGCCACGACGCTCAACGGGCACGCAGTCTGTCACTATTGCCAGGGCGATGGCGACTAAGGGACCCGCAAAAAAACCTGCTAGCATACGGGTCGCCATCAAGCTTTCCATATTCCAGGCATTGGCACACATCAACGTGGCCACTGACAGCCCAATCAACATGACCAACACCACGTGTTTTCGGTCAAACCGATCAATGTACTTCGCCACTAGTAATGAAGAAACGGCCGCCGCTAGGGTGTAACTGCCTCCAAGGTAACCAATATTGGCCGCCGACATATGCAACGCCCGGGCGAAATCCGCCCCAAGGGGCATCACAATCATAAAGTCCACGGCATTAACTAATTGGATCAAGGCCATCAACCAAATGGCTTTTTTCTCGAGCGCGAGAGAATCGTTCATGTATGTCTCCATTTCTCAGACCCATTGGACACTTGAACAAACCCCATGAGTCTAAGAAGATTTCGATAATTTATATGCATTCAAGTTCTGATGTCAGCTTATCAAAAGATGGCCGTTCAAAGATTTCATGCAGCTCTAAGTTGGGATACAGGTCAAGCATATCGAGATGAAAAGAGATGGCTTGCATCGACGTCAGCCCCCGCTCAAAGAAGTTGTCGTCTTTTGACATCCGAGTGATGTCCACATATTGGCCTAGGATTTTCCCCACAGGGTGGGAGGCGATCGCCTCCTCCTTCGACGGAAACGCGGACGGAATGGGTGTTTCATTCATCCGTTGACGACTCATTGCTTCCAGCTGATTCCCGTCGATTTTACCACTCAGCGTATAAGGCAAGGCTTGGAGAGTGTAGAGATGATGAGGGATCAAATAGTAGCTCAACTTGGCTTCCAGATGTGCCCGAATCGTTGCCTCCGTCAACCCTGAACATTCGACCCAACCGATCAGTTTTGTTGAGTCTGAGCGGGCATCGTAGAGGGGGGTGACGGCGGAACCGGACACCCCCTCGATGGTTTCAAGCGCGTCCGTTATTTCGGTAGGCTCCACTCGATGACCATTCACTTTGATAAACCCACCTTCTCGATGCAGAAAGTTGAAGACGCCCTCGTGATCCACATACCCAATATCATTGGTGTCATACACGCGCTGCGTGTGTCCTCCCACGCACACCTCGGTGAACTTGCTTGCCGTCAGAGTTGGGTTGTTAAAGTACCCCAACGCTAGGCCATCACCCGCAATGTAAATCCGTCCCGGCTCGCCGGGCGCGCACTCTTGTCGCTCCTCGTTCAATACCCAGATCTGGGTCTGACGTATGGGTCGACCGATACGAGTGTCTCCCGCCTGGAGAATCACATGCGCAGTTGACCACACGGTGGTTTCTGTGGGCCCATACACGTTGCACAACCAATCGCTTCGCTCAAACAGTGACGTCGACAACTGAGGGGACAGGGCTTCCCCTCCGACCAAGACCTTTTGGAATCGCCATCCTGTCTCGAGATAGCCCAACAAGCCTTTGAACAGCGACGGCGTGGCTTGGTAGACGGTAGGCGACCACCGTTGCACCTGTCTTGCAACCTGTTGCGCTGATTGGATCTCTTGATCTGTCAGCACGATGACGGTCCCACCACAGGATAAAGGCACGGCGTATTCCAAGAAGAAAATATCAAAGGCAATTGACGTCGAGGAGAGCCATGTATGTTCAGGCTGGAATGCCAACAAGGTGCCAAAATACTCGATCAAATTGGCACACCCATCATGGCTGACCATCACGGCTTTGGGATCCCCAGTCGACCCCGACGTGTAAATTCGATAGGCTTCTTGAGTTGCCCGAGCCCTACTCTCCGGTTCAAACGACGCGTCGACCTTCAGTAACTGAGTGATGCTCACCGCTGGTTGACATTGGTTCGTCTTCGCATTGCTGATGTATAAGTAGCGCGCTTGAGCTAGGATATGATCGATTTTCTCGTTGGCGGTCCTCGGATCTACGGGAACATACGGTATTTTCAGATAATGACACGCTAGAATCGTGGCGATCAGGGCGTCATCTCTCTTCAGACATAGGACCACGCCCTCGACATCGTCATCGATTTCAGACTGGATACCCGCGGCAATGTGCTTTGCCTTTTGTTGGAGTTGAGCGTAAGTGATGGACGCCCTCTCAGTAATGAGCGCAAGCTGGGTTGGGCGAGTTTGCGCGATAGCGTCAAATTTATCGATAAATGCAGAGTTCATTACGTTTCCATGTATTGTGTGGGAGAGAGATTGGTCAAGTCACGGTCGATGTTCGACACAAACCTATTCATTAGGCTTGCGACTGTGTCCTTGGAGTGGTGCGCTTGATTGAATGTCATCTCGATGGCGATCCCTGCGTGCTCAGGCACAATATTGACCGTCAAATTGCCATACACAGGTTGGTAACGGGTCGGACATTCATTCAGTGCGAGTCCCTGATAGTTCAGGACATTCCCTCTGTTTTGGTTCTGATACATAAAAAGAATGTCGTACACCCCTTGTCCATTTCGCCCCACTAATGACGAGATGGTTTCTAACGGCACGTGAGCGTGTGGCCCACTGGTTTTTAGGGCCGCGTCGGTTTCATTGAGGATCTTAATGAACTCCCCGGAACCGCAATTGACAACAACGGGAATATTGTTCATTCGACAGTCAATCGCTGCCCTTTCGGAATCAGAGCGGTTGGCCAACGTCATGCCGGTGCACACCACCGGGGTGTCGAGGAACTCTGACAACGTGGTGTTGAACAGCGCATAGAGCACAACAAAAAGGGGCGTTTTATGCCCCCGTGCGAAATGGTGAATCCTTGACACCTGTTGCGATGACAGGCGAGAGACAACCGTCCCGCTGACCAAGGGGGTCGCGTTCAGTGACTGGTGAGGCTCAACCGGCAAGGCCGTCGGTGATACACCTCTCAACCTTTCCTGCCAAAACGCCAGGCTGGCATCACTCAGACTGGGGGCCGTGCGCAAAGGAAGGTAGGCTGAGTCGAGCGGCGCTGACGCGGCTTGCGCCATGGCCAACACCTCCAATAAGTTGTGCAAGCCCATCCCATCAATCGCGATATGGTGGCAATTCAGCACAAGCCATCGCTGCTCACCGCGTCGCAACGTGGTCACTCGACACAGCGGCCCTCTGTCGAGTTCAAACCGTTGCTCGTACACCGCCTGTAACGACACCTCTAGGGCCGCGTCAGCGGGCACCTCCACCGCGTCCGTTTCCACGATCAGACCTCGCCTATCCCCTAACGCCACCCCGTGTTTGGCGATCCTGTATTGGTGACAGAACTGAGGAAGCTGGCTGAGAATGCTCTCCAACCTTTGCGTGAAGGACGCGATCGGAAACGCTTTGGGGATCTCAACAGCCATGGGAACGTTATATTGACTGCCTTCCCCTCGCTGCAGCTTTTCCAACAAGTAGAAACGCTGCTGATAGGGCGACAACACATCATGTGGGTCTTCGATGTCGCTGTTAGGCGTTGGCTGCAAGACAGGCTGAACAGACGTCAACGGAGACTGGGCGATGGCGTTTGCCAGCGCCTCAGGCGTTGAGTGCTCGTAGATGGCGTCGGTGGTGACCTCGATACCCAGCTCGGATTTCAATAAGGCCAACAGCTCAACGGCCGTGACGGAATCGCCATACAGATCAAAATAGTCACTGCCTGGCTCGACCTCTTCCTCCCCGAGCACTTGTCGGTAGAAGGCTAGGATGTGAGGTAATAGCGATGACGCGCTCAGCGATGTGGGTTCTGTACACGGTGTCGACTCTGCGTGGGCATCACTGGTTGAGGGTGCTTGTGTAAAGAAGGAATACACTCGGCACTGCGTTTCTTTGTTCGTCTGGACGTTCTTAGGATGGCGATGGGCTTGGTCGTACCCTTCAATCACAATGTGTGCATTGGTTCCCCCGACGCCCATTGAGCTGACTGCAGCGAGGGCCGGTTTCTTGAGATCCAACGGTACGCTGTCCGCCGTATATAATAGATGCTGTTTTTCTGACTCTCGAAGCAATTCGTTGAGCTGAGAGAGGTTGCCGGTGCCAGGGTAGACGCCGTGCTTGAGCGCCAACACCGACTTGATTAGAGACGCGATACCGGACGCCCAAAACAGATGACCGATGTTCCCTTTGACCGACCCGACAACGACCGGCGACAGCGTGTCATCAAGCTCGTAGCTGTGCATCAAATGGCTAAGCGCTTGCACTTCCATCGGGTCGCCAACTATCGTTCCGGTGGCGTGGCATTCGATGAACTGCAACTGACGAGGATTGATGGCCAGATGACGATAAACTTGAGACAACAACTGTCCCTGGCCACTGACCGAAGGAGCCGCATAACTGGTTTTGTTCGCCCCATCATTGTTGCTGAACGCGTTCGTAATCACGGCATGGATAGGTTCCCCACTTGCTTCAGCGTCGCGAAGCCGGCGCAGAATGACAACCCCGCCGCCATCCGAGGGCACGGTACCATCGGCAGACTGATCAAAAGGTCGACACACCCCCGTCTGAGAATAAATGGATCCGGGTTCGTATTTGTAGCCCGTTTCCAGCGGATAGGAAATGTGCACCCCCCCACAAATCACGGTGTCGCAGCGCTTCGTTTGCAGCATCCAGTAGGCTTCCACAATCGCGGTCAGTGACGAAGAGCAGGCGGCTTGCAGATTGAAACACGGGCCCTGGAAATCGAAGATATGGGCAACACGGGTCGCCATAAAATCGGTCCCCTTATTGAGGTTGAGGAGCAGCGCATTCGGTGCGGCCATCTGCCCTTGTGTCACGCTTTGTTGCAGTTGATCATGATAGGTATGATTGCTGCCTTGGGTCGCAATCACCGCCACCGTTCCCAGCTCACTGAGATCGTGGTATTCACCATCTAGCAGCGCCGAGTCGACCAGTTCGATGAACTTTCTCAACTGCGGATCCATCACCAGCGCTTCCTTCTCAGAAAGCCGATAGCGCTGCGCATCAAACGTTTCGGGATCCGGACACTGCCCCTTTGAGCGAACGTGCCCATCCGGATCGGTATAAGCCTGATAGGAGACCCGGCCTTGGCACAGGTTGTCCCAAAATTCGTGGTAGTTATTGGCTTCTGGAAATAGCCCAGACATGCCGGTCACAGCGATTTTCTCGTTCATCTTTTTTCCTCGACTTCTCCCATGTCAAAAACAATCGCCTCAGAGATCGCAGCGTTCAGGGTGTCCTGAATAAACGCTTGATGATGTTCATTGATCTGATAGGCGTCTCTGTCCTGCTTTGAACGAAATTCCATAACAAACGCGTACTCAAAGCCCGCGTTGTGAGCATTGTCGCTGTCGTTCATTCCGTAGCTGTATTGTTTGATCTCAGGGATTTGTCGCTTGAGCTCCCCCAACTGGCGGAGTAATTCCAGTGCGTCCGTCTGAGAAACGGATGCCTGAAATTTAAACAAAATGATATGTTTATACATGGTGGTCTAAAAACTCCCGAATGAATCCTGACACAACCTGCATGTTCGATTCGGTCATTAATCCCACATGGTCGGTATGGAGGGTTCTCACCCACATGGCGTCGTCCGTTGGCCAGTTATTGTTGGCCTTTTTCAGCGCCTCAAACGCGTTGGCCATCGCGGTATCGTCAATCGGAGCAAGAGGCGACGTCGCAACAACGTTGAGCAGAGGCAAATTGAGCTTGGGATCGTCAAACGACGTCACCATGCGTCTTTCTATGTCAAATAATGCATTGAGATGCTCCCTAGCTCGCACTTCTCCGGACATCGACCGAGAGAAATAGCTCAGATCCATGAAGTATGAAAGGGCCTCGTCGGTGAAAAGCACCGAACTGTTCTGAGAGTACAACACCGAATCCAGCAATAGATTCCCTTTGATCGGGAACTCTTGGATCAACCGTTGTGTGATTTTTCTGGCTAACAGCCCGCCTAAGGACCAACCACCAAGGAAGATGGGCGCCGTGGACCCTTTCACACGCTCAGCAATCTGGCGTGCATAGGTGTCGGCCAGTGCGTCGATAGAGTGTATCTTCTGCTCATGGTAGAGGTTGTATGAGTCGACCCCGAGCACTTGGATATCATGACCAATGTTTGTCGACAGCCCCTGATACATTTCCACGCCAGAAATCGAGGCGTGAACCCATATCAGCGTCGCTCTTGGCTCACCTGCAGGCTCAAAAAGCGGTTTGATCAGAGAAGACTCGCTGTGAGAGTGGTTCAAGCGCTTCAACTCCTTCAATTGCGTACTGAAGACGTCGTATTTTTCCACCCAGTCCATGGTCAAACTGAGATTCATTGCGGCATTGATATCGGTGACCATCGACAGAGCAAGAATCGAGTGCCCTCCCAGATCGACAAAACTGTCTTCCTCGTCAATCGAATCCAACATCAGGTTATCGAACCAAATGTGACGCAACGCGTCTTCGACCATCACCGTGCTATTGGTGGTTTGTTCTTGGTTCGTCTCGCACTCAGGAGGGAGTGATACCGGGGAAGACACTAGTGCAACCACACGTTCGGTCTCGATTTCGCTGGCGCTGAGCGCAATCGCGTGCCCTGAGTACTCTTTCAGACACACCGTCAGGGGATGACCAGTCACCCCTGCGCGCAAAGCGGCGCCAATTTGCTCGTAAAGTTCGTGCAATGATGTCACGGCGAACGTCGTAATGCAGGCTTTCCCTACCGAACGTCTTGCCAAAGTGTATGCCACATCATCTAAGGACACTGAAGCGGCGTGCAACTCGGTGTGAAGCTGGTTTAACAGGTGCGCCAACCGTTTGTCATTGTCCGCGCCAATCATCACAACGACGGTCTGCGGCGCACAGTCCTGAACCAAGGTTCTCGCGGTGTCTGAGCGAATGACCATTGCGCAGTTGGTTCCACCGATCCCCAAAGAGTTCACTAAGCCCGTGACACTTTCTTTTTGACGGCTGTCTCTCGGGATGTAGAAAGGTGTCCCTTCCAGGGATAAATTTGGATTGAGCGAAGAGAAGTTGGCCGCAGGATACACCTTACGGTGCCACACTTGCAGTACCGACTTGAGCAAGCCAGCGTGGCCGGCCGCGACATCGAGATGACCGACATTGGCTTTGACAGACGATAGCGCTGTATGATGAGGAGTCCAACCATGACTCATGAAGGCTTTCTTCAGCGCCGCCACTTCCAATACGTCCCCTATCTTGGTTCCAGAACCGTGCCCTTCAACAAAGTCAATGTTCTGCGCCGTCAGCGCTGACTTCGCCAGTACGTTTTGGATATTGTTTGCGATCCCGCTGGTTGAAGGCGCGGTGTAACTCGATTTTGCTCGCCCATCATTGTTGATGCTGCTGGCGGTCAAGACACCATATATGGTGTCTTTGTCGGTGTGCGCTTTGTGAAGAGCTTTGAGCACAAACACCACGCAGCCGAACCCAGGCACCATGCCATCGGCCGTGTTCGAATACGAGGCCAACACACCACTTTCTGAGAGGTTCATGCCCGGTTGATACTGGTACCCAGAATGAAGAGGGTAAGGTAGACACGCACCGCCTGCCAAGGCCATATCACAATCCCCTGTCGCGATCCCCTGCATCGCCATGTGAACCGACAGTAAACCGCTTGAACAGGCCGACTGCACTCCGATGGCTGGCCCTTTTAGGTCAAACAAGTAAGCACACCGTAACGATTGCTGTTCTTTGTTCGACCCAATTTCGATTTCGAAAGGATCGTACTTATCGAGAGCCAATTCGCTGTCAGAAAGAAAAGAGGGGTAATCGCTATCGGATGAAGACGAGTAGACACCGACATTGCGTTTACCGTGTGTCGGGTTGTAGCCAGCATGTTCCAACGCACGCCATGCACACTGAATGAACATCCGTTGCTGTGGTTCAATAATGTAACTGTCGCGCAATGACAGCCCGAACAAGTCGTAGTCAAACTGCTCCGCGCCCTGCACATAACCTGCTCGGCTAACCCACTCTTGTGGAAGGTGCTCAGCCGCCCGCGGGTCGGTCAAGGCGTCCTGCCCGGATTCCAACAGCGCGTCTAGCTCTTCTATGTGACTTGCGCCAGGCAAGAGAAAAGAGAAGCCAGTGATCGCAATATCCATTTTATATTACCTGTTATCATAGGCATAGAATCTTCATCCTATGCCTGGGTTATCGAGGGTTATGCAGATGGTTGTTTTAGCCAAATTTCGCTGTACATGTCGTCATCGACCATGAACCACAGCTCGGCTACCTTGCCATCCACAAATCGCTTCTCTACCATGATTTCGATGTCGCGAGGCTGCCCTTCACCTTTTAACGTGGCTTGGCGATTGAGGCGGGCGTAGGTGCGGTCACCGACGGCAAAAAGCGACTCAATCGACGTTGAGATCGACGCGTGTTTGTCCACAAACTCCGCCATGCCGCCTTTCATCTGCTCTACCTGCAGCGTTTTGCCTTTTAAATGGCACTGAGCATCTTGGTGGTAATAATCGTTAATCACCGGACAATTGCCGGTATCAAAAATGTCGGTGTACAAAGATTTAACGATTTCAAGGTTTTTTTGTTCGATTTCATTATATTCAGTCATGATATTGATCCATTTCTAGCGCACCTCAAAGAGGCGCTTTTGTTTGGGGTTAATAAAAAACGTATACAAGCATCGAACGTTGGATGAATCTTCCTCCAACGTTCAATATTTCTGAGCTCAACTTAAAACGTGATTGTTCGTATGAGGGGGGATAACTTCGACAGCGTTCACACCCTTCGAGGCAGGCATTAAGCCGACATTTTAGCGGTGACTAGTTGTTCGACACCTAGCAAGGTGCCAGCGGTATATAAGTCCAGAAGGTTGAGGTGAATTTCAAATTGTTCGTTCAGCTGATGGTTAAACGTCAGCATAGAGAGAGAATCAAACCCAAGATCGAACAAGCCAACCTCCAGTTTTTCAACAGGCTTGTTCAACACCTGCTCAGCGACGCACTTGACCGACTGTTCACCAGAGCGGCTGTGGCGTCTTTCTAACTGTTGTACCGTCTCGTTGATTAAGGTTTGGGTGTCTATTTTGTTGTTCTTCGTCAGCGGCCATCGTGTGTTTTCAATCACGAAATCGGGAACAGAAAAAGCACTCAATTGCTGACGCCATCGTGCAATGATGGTCTCGAGCGCCTCCGCGGGATCTTGCGTTTCGACCAAGGACACCAGATGGGTTTTCCAGACAAAGCATACGGCTTTGACAATGGACGGATCGCTTTCCAGTGTCTTTTCAACGTCATCGAGCTCCACTCGATGACCATTCAACTTTACTTGACGATCCTGCCGGCCTAGGAAATAGAAGTCGCCGCCCACGGTGCACTCAACGACGTCACCCGTATTATAATATTGGCGCCCATTGATCATCGTAAACGCCTTGGCGGTTTCGACTGGGTTGGCGTGGTAGCCGGCGCAGAGCCCCTCGCCTGTGACGTGCAGTCTTCCAATGCCCGCTTTTCGGTATTCGCCCGTGTGCTCGTCTTCAATCAAATGATCCACGCCTTCGACCTTTCGTCCAATAGGGACTCGTTGTTCACCGGTCAATTGATGAAGATTTAACGCGGCAACGGTGGTAAACACCGTATTTTCAGTCGGGCCATACCCGTTATAAAGTTGTGTACTGGCGGCGCACTCCAAAAACGACACTGCCGCGCGCAAGTCCACTTTATCCCCCCCGACAATCAGATGCCTCAAACGGGTAAGGGCACGACAATTACCGGGCAACATATGGCGTCGAAACAGCCCCGCTGTCATCCACATGCAGGTGATCGCGTCTTGTTCAATGGCGTCATGCAGGCGCGTCTCATCCAGCACCACCATCTTATCCAGTAGCACCAGTGTGCCCCCGCAGAGTAAAGGCGCAAAGATTTCGAAGGTCGACGCGTCAAAAGACAGCGACGAATACGACGCCACCACATCTTCATGGGTTAACGCAATGAACGAGGGACGGTAGAGCAAATTAAGCACGGAACTCGCTCTGACCTGCACACCTTTGGGCTCTCCCGTAGAACCGGAAGTGTACATGATGGACATCACTTCCTGATCGGCGTCACTCGTTCGTTCCAGCGTCTTTTCTGGGTGAGTAAGAACATGCCAGACACAGTGCCCCGTATCAAAACACACGTCGGTGAACACTCGAACGTGGGGAAACTTAGTGGCAATCTTCGCCACAAATGACCGCGGTCTGTCAGCATCCACCGGGATGAATGTCACACCACAATCGATGGCGGACAACATCAGTATGATGGCGTTCAATTTGTGTTGGGTATTAATAATGACTGGGGTAGGACTACGAGACATCGCTTGATTGCAAATCTCAATGCGTTGTTCTAGCTCCTTGTATGAGTATGCGATCCCATCCATCACGATCGCGCGTTGGTGTGCGTGACGTGCTCTTAGCGCACGAAGCACCCCTTTCAAGTCAGCGGCTTTCACCGATTCACCTTTCCTTATTGTTTGACCTCGCCCTGCGCAGGTGTCTTCGGCATCTTATCGGCTGAGGAGCAAGCCCCATCCGCGCGTCAGCGTTAGCCGATGTTCCCAAGCTTCACGCCACACATGACCGTCAACGAGGGCACGTTGAAAGCACAAGCACTGAGCAGAGCCTAGGCTGAATCATTTAATATGTAATGCAATGAATTTTTTATCGGTGAAACCACCGGTTGAGCGGGTCAGCTCCGAGTTCACCGACGCTTTGACTTGATTCCTATCGAGCTTAGAGTTTCTCAGCTTAGGCAAGGCATCAAACGTGGCGAAGACCTGAGGGATCATGTATTTAGGGAGTTGCTTACCCAATAACGTCATGCAATGCTCAGGGTTGAGACGGGACGTATGCTCGTACGACAACACCAAATAGTCTTTGTCGTTATCCGTGTGCTTATGCAGGAACAGATCACCAATATTCAGTGTTTTCCTGATGTTTTCCGCAACGTCCTGTAGGTGCACCCGAAACCCGTTCAGTTTCACCTCATCATCCGATCGCCCAAGGAAATAAAACACGCCGTCCTCGTCCACGGTGACGACATCGTGGGTACAATAGTATTGGTGGCCATCCACCTGAATGAAGGGGGAATCCACGGAGGATTGATTCACATACCCTTTCATGACTTGCTTGCCCGATATCAACAGCTTTCCTTCCCCAGATGTGGCGAAACCGGAACGGGTTTCAAGCAAGTATTGTGTGCCATCGAAGGGCTTACCAATACTGATACCCCCCGCTAAATCGTTCAAAGTGATCTCCGCAGCAAAGCAGCACATGGTTCCCTCGGTCGGACCATACGCATTCATAACTTTCAGATCAGGCAGGTTTTCTAACAACGTCCTGATCGATTGCCCGTGCGGTTTCTCGGCACCAAACAGGATCAAGTTCAATGAATGCAGAGCGTCCATTCCTGTCCCGTCGTTAAGCTGTGGCAGCAACAGTCTCAGGACGGAGGGCACGCAGCTTAATCGGGTGATCTGATACTTCTCAATGATGCTTGAGAAAATAGCCGGTATGAAAGGCGGCTTGTACACATAGACCGAGTGCCCATACAAAGGCGGCACGATACTGTCGAGTATGGTCATATCGAAATACAGCGGGCCAATAGACAAATACTTTTCAGACTGCTCGCTCACATAACGTGGATACAGTGCATCGAGGAACACGTTGAGGTTTTCGTGGGTGATCTGGACCCCTTTCGGCTTCCCGGTCGATCCAGACGTAAAAATGATGTAGGCCACGGTATCGGCATCCACCTGGGTGCCAAGGTCGACACCACGGTGCTCGTCGCCACTGACGATGTCAACATTTCCGTTTGACACAATGCACTCATGTGGGACGTGCAAGGCTTGTCTGAAGACGTTTTCTTCGCCGATGTAAGACTCGGTCGCCATGATCATGTCGGGTTGCACATCGGAGATGATCATCGCCAAACGATTCGCCGGCAACGTTTTGTCTAATGGGCAGAATGCCACCCCTTTCAAGAGGCACGCATAGAACAAGGCATATTCTGAAAAGGACTTATCCAAGAAAGAGACGACTTTTTTGCCTTGCGTGATGTCGGCAGATTCGAAGTAATGCACAATGGCCATGATCTCCAAATACAGCTCTGAAAACGGCATCTCTCTTTCGAAATCGTAGTAAGCGATATCGTGATTATGCTCAAATCGCTTTATCCTTGATATTACGTTATTTGTCGTCATGGTCGGCCTTTTCCCTGATAGCGGAATGCACCCAAGCCACCACTTTATCGAGCGTCTCTAGGTGCTGGTCGTCACCAATGTTATTGCCAAATGACAATTCGTATTCGGTGTTGATTTTATAAATAAACTGAAGAATATCCACCGAATCAAGGAGATCTTTCAATTTGACCTCACCGGCAATCTCAACGCTGTCACTATAATGGTTGATCACCCGAATTTCATTTTTAAGTAATTGTTCAATCTCAGATTTTTCCATGTTCGGACATCCAATATCGGTCATTTTATGAGCCAGCATCGTGGCTCGATTAAGTCAGCAATACGATGCGGGTGGAGGCAACGCCGCGACACACCCGCCGAAGATTAGAGTGCGTGATTGTTGGTGAGCACCGTCTGAGCAATCCCTTCGATGTAATCGGTAATCGTGTGGTCTTGTTCCAAATACGGCACAACCGTGCGTGTTCGTTCGTAGAGCGCACGCGTTCGCGTCGATAAGCCTGTGGTGCCTCGTATATCTGCTGCCTGACAGGCACACAATAGTTCGAATGACACCACATACTTAAGGTTTTTGAGCTGCTCTCTGACACGACGAGCAGCCACCAGCCCAAACGAAACAATGTCTTGAAAGTCGCCAGTGGTGCTCAGCGATTGTATGGACATCGGCATGCAGGACGCTCGAGATTCAGCGGTGATTGACGCGGTCATGAATTGGCCACCCATTAATCCCAAACGTAAGCCCGCATTTTCTGCGCACAGAAACGCAGGTAAGCCGTTACTGTTGGATTTGTCCATGAATCGGTCAACACGGCGGTTCGCGAGGTTCATCATGGTGACCAGTGCAATATTGAGGTGATCCATGGCCATGGACACGTATTGGCCATGAAAATGGCCATTGTGGAAGACATCTTCAGTGGCTTGATCGATCAACGGATTGTCGTTGGAGGAATTCAACTCATTGGTCAAGGTTTGCTGAATGTGCTTAAGGCTGTCTGCAACGGGTCCAAGGATTTGCGGGGTACAACGTATCGAATACGCGTCTTCAATCTGATGGTTACTGGCTTTGACGGTGCCTTCCATTTCCTCCGCAATCATTTTTTCCACTTCATGCTCGTTCACCGCCTGCGAAGAGTCCGCCAATGTTTCCCATACGGTAGTCGCGACCTCCAGTTGCCCAAGGTGGGGTTTCATTCGGTGTACCGCAGGTTCAAACGGTTTCGTTTTGCCGTGCAGCCCTTCAATCGATAACGCAGTGATGGTCAGATAGGTGTCGAATAAGCGCTTCACTTCGTCATACAGTAATGCCCCTAAGCCCACCATGGCTGATGTGCCATTGATCAGAGCCAATCCTTCTTTGAAACTGAGGCTCATCGGTGCGATCCCTGCTTTTTTGAGTGCCTCTGACCCACTCATCAGTTCACCGTGATATCGTGCTTTCCACTGCCCTGTACAAACCAGCGCAATCGCCGCCAGCGGGCCGAGATCGCCACTTGTCCCGAGCGAGCCTTTTTCAGGGACACAAGGGACGACCCCTCGATTGTAAATGTCGATTAATTTTTGGAAGTTCACGATCGAAATGGCCGAGTTGCCACGAGACAAGGACACGATTCTCGCTAGCATCGTGGCCCGAACAGTTGTTTCATCAAAATACTCGCCCACATTGGTCGCAACGGCATGGATCAAGTTGTTCTGCAGTTCGTTGGCTTTATCGATGGGCACAATATAGTTGACGAACCCGCCCATGCTCGTGTTGACGCCGTAAATCACTCGGTCGTCCGATACCATACCCTCGAGGATATTGCGTGACGCCGTCACTCTCTGGATGATGCCATCATCGACAGTCACAGGACAATGGTGTCTTGCCGCGTGCGCAATCGCATCCAACGTCACCTCTTGACCTAAGACCAGGTGAAAGCTCGTCATGTCAGCATGAGGCAGGTTCTCGTTAGAGTCCTGAACTGGCTTTTTACAATGTTCATTTACAATATTCATTTTTATCCATCAATTTATTTCAATCGGTCTTTTTGTTGCGCATTAAAATTGCCAAGTTCGCTGGAAAGCACGGCATTTCAATGTGGACGTATTCCCTAGTATTGCCCGGCCACCAATAACGCTTTAGGTCGTTTTGGTGGTTGGATTCTCTGGCAGGTACAACATGGCGGTTGACGCTTCAACGTCTATGAGCAGGATCGTGATTGTGGTGCCCCAGGCAGAGGCGTTTAATCGGCGCTCGACAGCATGAGGTTGCAGGCTAGAATTGAGCGGTTGCTGGAGGTAAAGGCTTCGCAGTGATAGACGTATTTCCGATCCACTCGACTGACCATTTTTGTCACCAAGCGATAGTGGGGCATCAAATCTCCAGCGTGCTGAACCTCGAGCGCATCCAACCCTACCAGATAACCATGATAAGAAGGGTCCAGCTGGTTTTTTATGTGGATACCGGCGGCTTGAGCCAAGGACTCAACGATCAGCGGCCACGCATTTTGGCAACACTGCGAGTAGGTCTGTTCATCCGAAAAATCGGCCGTGGCCGTCATTTCATCTTCCGACAAGGCCTCAACCGTCGCCACGAAGGAAAACGGCGCCTCATGGGCCCCAGTAATAAACTCTAACATGACGTGTAATCCCTTTGATAAGGATGGAAATTAATGAACCCATCAAACTCAAGAGGGATTCGGTTCATCGTTTTTCCACGTTCATCGATGCATTCAATGAGCTCGTCCACTAATTGGGGAGCCTGCACATACTGCTTAAAATCAAAGTAGTCCCAATAAAACAGTTCGACTTTCTGGAGAGCCAACACGTCTTGCAGGGTACGCCAGACAAATCGCTCTAGTCCGAGGACTTTTTTGTATGAGCGATGATGAATGGCCTCGAGTTCCAAATCGCCGCACCGATACTGTTTCCATAAGTCGGTAAAAAGATTCGCTTTGTGTCTTGGAATGTTATCGAAGTCGAAATTGACCCACGCTTGGGTGTGGTTGTGCTCAACCATTTCGTGCGTGACAGTCGGATCTAGGATCCGCCATTGGGCACTGGACGAGCACCAGTACTCAAGGACAATGTGTTCTACGTACGACTGCGGTTCAAAATACTCGCACAGACAGAACCGATAGCGTGCCGGGATCGATCGCTCTCGCAAGAGACCAAGGCACAGCAATGAGATGGTTTGGCAGTTGCCAATGATTTTCTTTTCAAACCGATTGGCTAGGTTGGGATTCAGCCCACGTCGTTGGGCTTCTTGCAGCACTTCCGTTACGGTTCGAAGCGCATAGTCTTGATGTCGAGACAGCGGGATCTTGTGGGCATTCAGACCGCTTTGGTGCTCTACGAGGTTGCGACACGATTGAGCAATACTGAGCAGAGTGTCGCCAGTGACATCAAGATGAAGCGCGCCGCCTAGGGTCGTGACATCGGATTGAATCGCGTAGTCGATCATATTATTGCTCTTTCCTGTAAGTGACTTTGAGGACTTTCCCTGCCTCACTGTTGACGGTGCACACCACTTTATCGGTGAGCTCACGGATGTTAACGATGACCGTTTCATTTGGTAAAACGGTCTTGTAAAACCGCGCGTTATCAATCCGAGTGATCACGGACGTCCCAAGTTTGACGACATTGTCGTAGATGGTGTCGAGCAGCAGAACACCTGGGACCACAGGGTGGGCGGGAAAATGCCCATCAAAAAAAGCACAGTCACGGTCAAATAGCATCGAGAATGATCCATTCGATAAGGGCTCAATAATGGCCCCATGCGTATTTTGGTGGCTCATGAGAAATTGTCTCCAAGACTTCATACTGTTTGATTCGGAAACCGGATAAGAATGCTGGCAGCACGCGTCATTGTCCCCAATGAACACCGAGCGCTGCCGATGTCGGTTGATCCCGGTTAGGCTGTCGGACCGTCTTGACTCGATACGATGCAGGCACCCACATTCGAAGACAGGTCAATGGCGATCACCAATGCGTTGCGATACTCGCCCGTCGAAATCCTCTCGGTCGCGTCCACAATGTGGGTCATGAAGTCGGCGGAGAGCCTCTTCTCCTTCTTCTGTTCCACCACAAGCTGAGGGTGATATCTAGCCACTACATGCTGCACTTCCTCAACGATGAGGGGATCCGCTAATGCACTGGACACCAAGCAATGATCGATGTCATTAAAGCTGATGCAAGCCTCTTCACAGGACTCGAGGATGAGGCGATCTAAAAGGGTATGAAACTTCTCGTCATGTCTGAGCACCAAACCGTTGTAGGAGGAATGTAACACGCTTCGAATCCATGCAATGGGTAGGTGTTCAGACCGAGCCAGTTGTGCCCTGCTCGAAAGAAGAAGCGCGGCACTGCCTTGTGCCATCGACGCGTCTGCCTGGGCAAACAACGGATGCGTCAACGTTTTTTGCGTCGGAGTGACTTCATCACTCGAGCAAGAAATCATAAAGTCTTGTGTTTCACTTCTCAGCAGATCAACGGTATATTCAAACGCCGCGGTGGGACTGCACAAGACCGTTGAGTGGCCGCTGATCTTGTGTGCGATGGACACCTGACCACAAGTGGCACTGACAATGTGCCCCGGAAAATGTCGTGCACTAGCATACTTAGGATCGCCCTCATAAATCGAGGAAAGGAAGCTCTCCAAGCATCGTTGGGGACGTTGCGAGTTCCCCGTCACCACCCCCGCTCGGGCATTACTGTGTAACAGGGGTTCAAATCCTTTCACGACATCGCCTACCGACTCAATGCAGTATTTGATTTCTGGCGAATCACGTTTGAATCGCTTATTTTGCAAATGGATCTGGCACGCGTCTTTCGTCACGCCTATTGACGCATCGATGACTGTTTTGGTTTCGCCATCGTTGGCGCTCGCTTTGACAATTGGGATTGGCGACTTCCCAAAGTTAGGGACGCACTGCGTTGGTTGCTTGGTGACCACAACGGAACTGTTGCTGCCGCCGAATCCAAAACTGTTTGCCAACACCGTTTGAATCGTCTCGCTTGGGTAGTCCTTGTAGTAGAGGTTGATCGGGCTACACCCCTCTCTGAGCTCCCTCATATTGTTGTTTTCCGGGGTGATGCCCGCATTTAAGAGGGATAAGACGCTGATCAGCTCAACGATCCCCGACGCCCCTAAGGTATGGCCATAAAAGGGTTTCATCACACTGACAGGTACATCAAGACCAAACAAGGCCTCATACGCTTTTGACTCAGGGATATCGTTTGCGCCCGTGCCGGTGGCGTGCGCTGAAATCAAATCCACGTCTTCTCGGCCTAACCCTGCCGCCGCCAATGCCGCATCTATGGCTTGAATCGCCCCCGCCCCATTCGGCTCTGGAGAGGTTTCATGATACGCATCACTGGAGGCACCGTATCCGCCGATGAACCACTGTTCACGACGGTGATCAGGTTTTTTGGTGAGGAGCAATATGCCTGCACCTTCGCCTAAGTTGATTCCCTTAGGCTCGGAGAACGGCGCACATCGACCTTCATTCAACGCACTTAAGCTGTTAAAGCCCGCGACAACAGGGAGATCGACACAGTCCGAACCGCCACAAATCACCACATCCGCTTTATCCGAGTGAAGCAGGTCCGTCGCAATCCCCACCGCTGTCAAGCTGGACGAGCAAGCGGACGAGACCACGATCTTCTTGCCTTGAATATTGTAGCGCGCGGCAATCGCGTTCCCGCAATGCGATAACATCGAAGACATCAGTTCGCTGTTTGTAACAG
The DNA here is from genome assembly GCF_022398095.1 of Vibrio sp. Isolate23. Taxonomy (NCBI): domain Bacteria; kingdom Pseudomonadati; phylum Pseudomonadota; class Gammaproteobacteria; order Vibrionales; family Vibrionaceae; genus Vibrio; species Vibrio sp. Isolate23. The sequence goes on along the minus strand of NZ_JAKEUV010000001.1, from coordinate 984,185 downwards.
CGTCCTGTTCGTTATTCAGCACCTTATTAAACAGGGTTGAGTAGCTGTCGGTACCAGAATTATAACTGCCTAATACGACAGAGATCCGACGATTATCGTACGCTGAGAGGTCGATGCCCGAGTTTTTGATCGCTGCCTCGGTCGCTCGGAGCGCAAACAGGGACGCATTGTTTATCCAACCTTGCTTGTTAAAAGATTCCGTCTTCTGTTTGTCGAAAACGGACACGGTGGCATTCTTGATCCCTAGGGCATTGAACTCTTGGTTGTTGATTAACCGGTGATGATCGGTCGAAAACCGGGTTAATTCGTCTAATTCTTTGACAGGTGGGGTATACAACCCCATCCCAGCAATCACGATTGAGCCTTTCATTATCCTACCTCATTCACTCTCTAACAGAATTTCCCGCCATCAATGTGGATCACTTGGCCCGTCATGTATTGGCAGTGATCGTCGCACAACAGCTGTACGATGGCGCTCACGTCTTCCACGCGGCCCGTTCGCTTCATTGCAGACACCTTTAGCACATGAGAGTACGTACTTTTAGGAAGATCGTGGGTCATGTCCGTATCGATGTAACCAGGCGCAACGGCATTGACCACGATATCGTGGTGGGCCAGTGTTCTTGCGCAGACGCGAGTAAAGCCATTTACCCCGGCTTTGGTCACGCTGTACGCCACTTGACCTGCATTGCCGCACAACGACGTATTGGATGAGATGTTAACAATGCGTCCCAGCTCAGCGTTCTTGGTCGACTTTTTCAACGAGGGCACCGTTGCTAACGTCATGTTCATCGCGCCTTGAAGGTTGGTCGATAACACGGCTTCATTTTCCGTCTCGTCGCAATTGACGAACTGTTTACTCAAGGTGACCCCCGCATTGTTCACCAGAACATTAATGGTCCCGTACTCACGTTCCACCGCGTCAACCACCGACTGACACAAGGAAAAGTCTTGGACATTTAGCGGATGCACCGAGCAGGATATGTGGCGTTCGGTCAGCGTTTGCTTGACCTGTTCTGCGCTCTGAGCATCGCGCGTATACGTCAATGCGATATGGGTATTTTCAGAGGCGAATGCCATGCAGATTTCTCGTCCAATGCCTCGTCCCCCTCCTGTGACGAGCACTACTTTTTTAGACATAATCAACCACCCCATTTCCCAGTCGTATCGTCGCACCATTCAGTGGAAAGTTATTTTCGATCATCGAGAAAATAAAATTCGACACGTCCGAGTAACGATTTGATTTGTATTTTAGTGCGTAGTTCTTTAAGAGATCTTTGCTCTGTCTATTGAGGTTCAGTTCTTTTAATTCAGGTTGGATAATCAGAGAGTTGAAATACATATTGTAGCGGGAATATTCTTTTGCAAGGGATTTTGACATAGATATAATCGCTTCGTTGTAGGTGGGCGAACTATCATGCTCATCTAAATACCCAAACGAATCGTCTTTTAACAAGAAGAAAAACTTAGCGTTATCTAACTTCATGTTGGTCAACACGATTCGCTTTATTACTTTCATTAAATAATGAATGTCATCAACTAACTTGCTAGAAAATATATTGTCATCACCATGGATAACGTCGCCATTAAATATTGATCTCAAGCACGCTTCTTCATTATACCGTACATCAATAATGACATTGTCGTATGCCAAGCCATCGGTTTCTAACGTCTCGACCAATCCTGCTTTTACCTCATCGGTATTATTGAGTGAGAATAAGTCGACGTTGCCTTCAATGAGATTCCCCACCATACAATCAACCAGGGTTGATTGGTAATTGGTTATTATTAGTGTTTTCATGTTATCTAGTACTGTCTACGTGTTGAACAATCAGAGCCTAAGACGTTTAGGGCGTGGTATATCATTGTTAACTGACTGAAATCGTCATGAATACGATTGTTCTCAATGCGCTGCGCATTTATCCATCACCAATTCAGCGAGGGTTAACGGAGATTGGCAGTGTGTCTCCATGAGTTCCTTCGTGATTTCACCCAAATCAATGCTGTATTCTTTTTGGATGCTCACAAAAATATCCAGAACATCGACAGAGTCTAATGCCAGGCCTTCCTCTGCCAGCAAAAGGGTATCATCTTTAATGTCTCGCAATTGGTGTCCCCATTCGCTCAGCTCGAGATCTTCAAAGATAATTTTCTCTTTGATGTGCGCAACGATTTCATTTTTATTCATCATTTTCCTACTTGTCCTTATGTATTGGATAAGATCCAACTCTTATTTATGAATTGCGTGATTGGGTAATGCCACCTACCACCTGGCTGGGCTCGCCATCAGAGCGAGTGAAGACGACGGGTAACGCCATGCATTCTGATGCCTTTCAACGCAAAGGGATGAGTGACTTAAGACTTTTCACGGGTGGAAAGCTGACCATTGTTGGCGACGTCGTGCTCGTATGAAATGAACCGACCTTCGGTCAAGGAATGGCTAGCCTGAAGCAGACATTTGTTTTAAACACCAAAAGAGGCGAAGCGGACCGCTTCTTTTCGGCGGACAAACTGAGTCCAATTGTTTTCAGTCAATGACCGATTATTCTGTTTACGGCGTTCTTTTTTAAGCTTCTTGAACAAACTCCGATTGGCAACATCACGCAGATCCTTTCCTGCGTGGTTGATGATTGGTGAATACAATTTGCTGAACGATATTTTCTTTTCCGCGACAACCTTACTCTCAGGGATCTTCCAATTGTGGTAGGAAGAGCAATCGGAGCATTGGACCAAAGCCGCGTAAAGAAACTTGTTGCCTTCAGAGCCGAAATATTTAACGCGAAGAAGGCGAGAGGAGGGGGAAATTTTGCTCCCGAGTTGAACGGGAATATCAGAGGTAATGGATGTCAGATAGACGATTCGTAGAGCCATGCTGCAGCACTCCCTAGTGTGGATTTTGTATACGCACTTCAGGGCAATACGCATACAAAAGGGCACCTTACAGTGCCCGTGCCGCTTATTTGGTTTAAGGTCTCGAAACGGTCGCGACCAATAAATTCCGTTTTTTCCCGTCCCTTTCAGTAACGGTCTGCGCTTTCGGTAGCGCCGTATTTAGTTAGGGCATATTTCACATCCCCCCTGCGCCCCTCTCGGCGCTTTGGGATCACAACCCTTATCGAAAACTGAATTCCTGCGGATTGTCATTCATTATATTTAAGTAATTTTCGATAGGATTCCACACCGTGTGTTTTCGCAAATAGGAAACCATACCATGTGTAATGAATTGCACATAAATCTATTATACATGTACGTTTATGGCAACAATTATTTATAAAAAAAATTACAATTAAACCATATAAAAACATTTCATCTGCAGAATGGTGTACCATTTAATGGTGCGAAATATAGAAATGGTATGACCACGTATTGAATAGTGAACATTGTCTAGTTCGGGACGAACAATAATGCAAAACGGCCGTCATGTTAAAACAGCAATATATATATTTAAATACCGTATATTATTTAAAATTCGATATCGATATTATTGTCACATTTACTCTTCTAATTATTGTGTTGTATATTAATGAGAAGAGTGAACAAGGTATACCAATTTAAATGACGACCATTATTCGTAATAACGGAGAATAACACGTGCCCCACATGACGTTCGCTCGATTTCCAAATCGGCCCGCCGTCACCCAAAGGCACAAGGCGGGCTATTAACTGGCTAACGGGCTTGGTGTTTTCCTGAAGCATCGACTCAGTTTCGGCGCCCCGACGACCATCCAAAGCATCCCCACGAGGATCGCGACCGAATACGTCGTCAGGATCACCACACTGGTGGTCGCAGGGGTCACCAACATCTTAGCGGCCATGGCCACCACAACTAACCCTGCGACGGCGATCAGCACCTGCCGCCAAGGATTCTGACCCTTCACCTCTTGGGATGGTTCACCCAAGCATAGCGCGATGACGAGCCCGAGGCAGGCGAACCACGCGAAGAGGTAGAGCGGCTGGAGCAATTGCAGCGTGCCATATAAACACAGTACGAGCAGCAGCGCCCATAACCGCTTGGATTCAATGGCGCGCTTTTGGCTGGCATACCGAAAGTGATAAAGCCCCATCGCCACCAACGCAATCAAACCGCCTAGCCCCATCCCCGCCAGAACATCGGCGGGATAATGCACGCCGAGCCAGACTCGCGCCGCGCCCGCCAAAGCAGACAGGACCAGCCAGCCCAGCAACGCCGCGGTGATGACGAGCGGCGATCGGGTTTGACCCCGACTGACCAGCCATCCGAGCAGCGTTCCCACGAGGGCAGCGGCTTGTGTGGTGTGCCCACTGGGGAAACTAAAACCACTGGCGGCGACCTGCTGTAGGGCCGGCAGCAGATAAAAAGGCCTTGGGATCGCCCACGCCATCTTGAGTAAATTCACCGAGTACGCCGTCGCCAGCAGCACAAACGCCAGTGTCAACCCAACGCGCAGCGGAAACAGCAGCAAACAAACGATCAAGACTCCCACTGCTAACGCGCCCTCTCCCAATCCGTTGCCAAACGCCAACAGTCCTGTCATCGGTGAATGAGACTTCACCCACGATTGAAACGCCGTCATCATCGCCAGCTCAGAGGCCTGGCGCGTATCCGCGTGCTCCTGTCGAAGATCACGGTGATAAAACGGGCTGGCTGAGCTGTCACGCCCCCAGACTTTCAGCGCCTCCCAGTCGTCAGGATAACGATACGCCGTCTTCACCGAAGGGGCGAGTGCGCTCAGATAGACTTGGCGGATCTCTTTGCCGAAATGCGGAGCGTTGAAGGCTGGAATAATGGGTGCGTCAAACGCGTTTGCCCAGGCTGGCACCATGACGCCGACGGGTGCCTTTGCTTGGCAGGCAAACACCACTCGATAGGCGTTGATCGCAAGCTGTGGGCCAACATCGACATCAATGCCTGTTTCTTCCCATGTTTCGCGCTTCGCCGCGACGTGAAACGCTTCGTGATCGCCAATGTAGCCCCCAGGTAAAGAGAGCTTTCGCGTTAAATAGTCTTGAACCAACACGATGCGCTCACCGTCATCCCGAATCACGCAGGCAGCGCCTTTGGGTTGGTATGAGGTCGTGACTTCCTCACTCATCTGAGGGTTTGCCAGAAGAGCGCCGCTCCACACACTTGTCAGTAAAGCCAGTATCATTAAGAGGGTTTGCACGATCACGTACTCCATGTCATCCACCGCGGCTAATTATGCCCCTCAAGACAGGGAATGTTAAGCAAAAGCCGCGGTGCGTCTCGGGTTGACATTGACGCTGTGGGATTGCGAGCTTACTCGCGCGTTAAACCCTGATGGGCAGGGCATTTGAAAGGTTAGCGCTCTGAACGCAAGGCTTGGATCTCACCATACAGCGCTTCCGCCTCTTCGGTCAGACGAGAGTAGGTGCGGATGTCACCTCGCCGCTGCGCTTGCATCGCTTGTTCGAGCAATATTGAATGGCGTTTCTTGAGCTTTTTCATTGGATTACGTTTAAAAAACGAAAGCATCGGTCGCGTCCTTAGTGGTTTTTTACTGTATACGCGCCCCCTCTTGGTTCAGGTCAATCTTCCTTATTCTGATTCACCAGATTTACTGATTTTGCGCTATTGGCCGTTGCCTGCACTCGCTGTCACCACGTTCTGTCCAAGTCTTCGCTGTACAGCAGAATCGCGCGCTGATAAGCCGCAATGGCATCACTATTGGTGGTCGTGACGAGCAACTCCAATAACAGTGCAATGGCTTCTTTAGGGCGACCCACATTGTACAAACACATCGCATAAAACGGCTGTACCTCTATCGCATCGGGGTATTCCGTCAGCGTTTGTTCAAAATACGTCAAGGCCTGGTCGTATTCACCTAGGCTTCGGTAAGTACTGGCCAAACCAAACAGGGCGTCCAGTCGCTCACGACCGGACAGTGGTCCGGACAGCGACGCCAGGTAATGCGTAATGGCGTCTTGCTCTTTGCCTTCATTGTCGTAGGCCCAGGCGATCTGCAGGTGCGCTTTAGCGGCGTAACGCTCATCGCATAACAAGGTGCCAAGCAACGCTCTTGATTCCCGGTATTTCTCACTTTGACGAAGCTCAACCGCCTGACTGATGATATGTTCCATACACTCCTCTTCGCATTGGTGTCGTGTGCTGATCGAGATTCATTGACCCAGCGGCCACTGACAGGTACCGTGTGGACGCCCTCTTATCTTATCTCATGCCATGACGTCGAAACGCCGAAGGTTAGTAGTCCAGACATAACCCCATAATGGTAAATGAACATCCGATGGCGATCGCCCAAGCAACGGAGCACCACACTCCGATATTGAGCAAGTACAGGATATGGTACACCACTCGAAACCCGATGTGCATCATCGCCAACAGTTGAACCGTGTCGTGAACGGTCGATGTACTAACAGCGAGCAGGATAGCGATGGCAAAGATCAACAGGGGTTCGAACGCATTTTGATGAGCCGCCATGTTTTCCCGCATTGCTTAAACAGAAATTCTGGTGCTGCTTTACCCAAGCGCTGCCTTGCTTGTGTTAATGCACTTTTAGCTAACAGTTCCTCGTCCGCTAGTCCCTCAGCACAGCGGCTTTGGCTATCCACTTATCGGGAATGTGTTCAGAAAAGGTGGTGAGTTGGGCGACATCAACAGGGTTTTCTTCAAGGAAGTCGGCAAAGAAGTTTTGAATAGACATAAAAAATAGGAAACCTATAAACAGATTTCCTATTGTCTCTCATCAGAAGGATCGGTCAACCGATCCTTATCTGATCTACATTGCGGCCATACCGGGCAAAACAGAGAGAAAAATCCCTAAGACTCATCGTCTTAAAGCAATAAGAACAAGAAAGCAGAAATCAGAACACCCGCCCCCAAGACAAGTGGATACGCATGACGACTGATATCCTTTGCCATTTCGGGTTGCTCTTCTTCTACTTCCGGTTCAGTGGCTGCTTCTGTTGACACTTCTTCTTCAGCGCCAAACAGCTGCATGACTTCTTTACTCGATTTCGCTGCCACCAACTGGTCACGGAAATCGTCATCCACCAAAGAGGAAGTGAGCGTAGTCAGCACTTCCATATGTGTTGAACCAGCGTCGGCTGGTGGAATAGCGAGCAAAAAGATCATGGTCACAGGCTCATCACCATCCAGACCTTTCCACATCATTTCATCTTTAACGAATGCACAGGCAAATACAGGTTCCGTGACCGCAGCAGATTTACCATGCGGCACAGCAAGATATTCACCCAGTGCTGTCGGTCCCTCGTCTTCACGCTTCAATACCGCTTCTAGAAACTGACTCTTATCCGTCAGTTTTCCTTCTTGCTCGATTTTGTCTGTCAGAGCATGAATAGCAGCAATTCGGTCATCAAACGCCGCATCAAGCATGATCAGATTTTCAGAGGTGAGGTTCGCAAGTTTCATAGTGTGGCTCCTATTGCTCTGTCAGCCAGACAAATTGATACGGATTAAGAGTAAACTGTTTATCAAAGCTCTGGTCGCTGACCAGATCCTTACCACCAGAGCTCAGAGTGACGGATTGTGTCTGCTGAGACAAGTTGACGACGAAGCGAATCGCCTTGTGACCTTCGCCACGCTGTAAGCCAAACAGGCCATCACCCAGCTCTAATACCTGCTGAGATGAACTTGGTGAGAAAGCAGATTGCTGCTGGCGTACGTTTAGCAAGCGTACCATTTCACTGTAGACGTTATTGCGCAGTGAGCCTTGCTCAACCAACTCGGCTTCGAGCGATTCGACCGAGAACTTTTTGCGGTTGATACGACGATTGATGCCAGACTCTTCCATTCCGGCCACATCGTTCTCACTGCCAAGGAGGCTGTGGTAGTAGACCGCAGGCACACCAATGAAAGAGAGCAAAATTGACTGGGCCGCCAAAAACTTCGCCGCTTTCGTCTGTGTGTCATCTTCAGGCTCAGTAATGGCACTCAAATAGTTAATGTTGAGCTCGTACGGTGACTGAGTACCATCCCCATTGTTCTTGTAGTTGACTCGACCACCCTTACGCTCAACCTGCTGACACATCATGTGGCGATCGTCGTCGCTAAGAATACCTTCCGTCGGACGTACACCAATACCATCATGGCTGGCAAGGAAGTTAAAGTAAGTCGTTTTGCTTCCAGCTTGCAACGATGCCATGGCTTCGCTTGTTAGTCCCTTCGCCCATTCGGTCAACACACTGCTGTCCTGGCTTAGGAAAGCATGCAGCGTTAAAGGTGGCAGTGGGAACTGGTAAACCATATGTGCTTCATCGCCCTGGCCAAAGTAAGAGATATTCTCTTTATGCGGCACATTGGTTTCTGTAATCAACAAAGAGCCCGGCATAACGTCATCAAGAACGATACGCCATAGCTTGATGATTTCATGGGCTTCCTCAAGGTGAATACAAGTTGTATTAAGCACTTTCCAGATAAAGCCGATGGCATCAAGACGAATAGAACGACCACCATTCGCTGCGTACATCAGCAGAATATCGATGCTTTCCAACAGCACTTTCGGGCTTTTAAAGTTAATGTCGATCTGATCGTCTGAGAACGTTGTCCAGACATGTGTCGTCTCACCCGAGGCCTTGGTAAACGGCGTCAGGAGCGGTAGTGCGCGGGGACGCGTAACGCTCGAATAATCAAGGCTCGGGTCAGACTCTACAAAATAATCCTGATAAGGCTCATCGCCCGCGAGATAGCGCTGGAACCAGTCGCTGCTCTTGGAGATGTGGTTAATCACGCAGTCGTACATCAGGTCAAAATGTTCCGCCAGCTCATTCAGCTCTTTCCAGTCACCCAAGTTCGGGTCAACCTTGCGGTAATCCACTACGCTGAAGCCGTCATCCGAAGTGTATGGGAACATAGGTAGAATATGGATATTGCTGATCGCGCCACGCAAGTACTTATCGGCAAAGTACTTCATGGTATTCAGCGTCGGCTCTCCCTCGCGGCGAATACTGTCGCCGTATGTGATGAGGTACGCCGTCGACTCGTCGACCCAATCCTGATAAGACGGCGCATGACCACGCCACTTATCAACCAGTGCCAAAATGTCCTGTGTCAGTGATGGTGCCAGCTCTTCACCATACAGCTTGGCAACTTTATTATAAATCTTCTCTTTCATTGTGATTCCAACCTGTTAAATCTTGAAACTAACCCGCAGGTCAATGGCATTGTTTGGTTTGACTGTCCAATTCTGCTCGACACTCTGCTCTCGGTGATTGACACGCTCAACATCAGCGAAATGAGCGAACGCGGTGACATCGAGTTGCTGTTCACTGTCCGTCGCATTAAATAGGCGCACAATGACCGCATTGTCTTGATAGAATGAATGACCAACGCTGGATAGAACCAACGGCTGGTTCAGTTCAAACAGGCTGAATTTTTTCTCGGCTTCGCGGCTATCGAATCGAACCTGAAAGCGTTCAAGACGATTCTCAAAGCTGTTGAGCGACTGTTTCTGGTAGCTGAATGGACTATCAAGATATTCACTTTCCAGCTCTCGGATTGTCTGATGCCCAGCGTTGTCCGCCAAAGCAATAGCAAAGCTGAACTGCATGGATTTTTGCAACTGAGCATCCGGCGTGTATACCACGGTGTTGTTGATGCCAGAGGCGCGACCAGGTCGCCATAACAGGTCATCTTTACCGAGCTTGCCTGTTGCCTTAAACAAGGTCAGAGCAATCAAGTCACTGGCGTCACCTTTCAGGATCTGGAACTCTTTCAAACCACGGCCATTAACAATCAGGGCTCGATCCTCTGCCGCTACCGCAACCGCGCCATCAGTGGTTTCAATATCTACCGGACATTCGCGGAAGCGGTCACGCCAGCCTTCAACATTTGGAGCCACCGGACGAGTCATCAACGCAAACGGCTGAGTGCTGATAGACGTATCGGTCTGAACATCTGAATTGATCAAAACGCGTACACGGTGATCATCAACCTGATTGAGCGTATCGATTTCGACTTCCAGCGATTGTTTGCCTTCAATAAGCGTCAGGCGAACAATAAATTCCGCTTGAACAGATTTTTCACCGTTCAGGCGAGCTTCAAGGTTCTCCGGAAGCTCAAGACTTGCTTTCAGGATCATCGACTGCTGGCTTTCACCCACATGAGATTCAACCCAGCTTAGTTCGCTAGTGTACAGCGGCGTATCGCCTTTCAGCGGTGAGAAGTCATAAGAATCGCCGTCATCGGCCTGCTCTTCAAAGCGGATAAGCTGCTCAATGATGCGCTCTGAACGTTTATCTTTAAGCTTAAGCTGACCATTCTCCAGCCAAAGCGCCAGTTGGCTGTTTTCAATCTGAGTTGCAGAATAAGCCTGTACTTGATTAACGCAATCTGCTTCCACTACCTGAAATACCTGATAACCCATTGCTGGCAGATCTGCCACATCGACATTGAGCTCAAATCGGTAGTAAGGAGGAACAGGCACTTCTTTTTCGCCATCCTTAGTCACTTCGATGACCTTACCGCCATCCAGTGTTTCACGAGTGACTACTTCACTGCGAAGGATTTTCTCGCCATCACTTAGCGCAATGGCTTCATGCTTGGAAAACGCAACAACACGGGCAATGCCGCTAAATGGCGTCGTCTGACCGTTGAAGATCATCACTTCCGAATCATCACAGGCATTGGTGGCAATTTCTTTGACAACCAAGTTGTATAACCCATGACAGATTTCTTCCGCCTGCTTAAGGCGATGCATGATATCAGCGTTGGTCGCATCACTATTACAACCACCTATGCTGTCGTGCGCATGACACTCAAGGATCTTCTTCCATGCCAAGTCCACCAGCTCTGTGTGCACCGTCATGCCCTGTGCTTTGGCAATCGCAATCACCACTTCCAGCTTCTTGAGCAAGAACTGCTCGATCTCAAAGTTAAGCTTTTTGATGTCGTAGCGCACAGAACCTATAGTCTTGTGAATACGTGTGTAGCGCGGTGTTTTGAACTCACCATAGTAAGTCTCAAACCCTTCACTATTGCGGCGTAGGAAATCGACGAAGTTTTCCATCGAAGAGATAGAATACACATCGCCAGATGGAGAACGCTCAGACGCTGCCGCTAACGTGGCTGGCAAATTCGGGTCGATATTGACTTGGTCGCCACCCGATGGAATCAATACTTCATCAAGGCCTGACAACGACTTAATCTTCTCAATCATTGGGAAGATTTTCTTATCCAGATGCTCAGCATCCGGCACGATGTTCTTCGCTGCACCGTAACCATGAACTAGATTGTAAGCGTATATCTCATCGCCACCGTGAGATTGCCACATGAAATGGGATTTGCTGACATGTTGGTCATAATCAATACCGCGCCAGAAGACGATGTTGTCGATACCCATACCGCGGAATAGCGTTGGCATTTGCGCGTTATGACCAAATGTGTCAGGCAGGTAGCCGACTTTCATGCTGTGGCCCAACTCTTCTGCGATGTGCATGCCGTATTTCAGGTTACGGATGATGGACTCACCCGCTACGTTGTAGGTATCGGTCTGGGTGTACCAAGGGCCAATGAAGAGCTTTTTGTCTGCCACCAGCTGTGCCATACGCTCACGCATATGCGGCAGAACCTTCAGGTAATCTTCAACAATCGCAGACTGACCATCAAGGTGATAGCAGCTGTAATCCGCCTGACTTTCCAAAGTTTCAATCACTTTGGTGAAGTTGTAAGTCGCTAAAACGTCACTGTCTTGCTGAGTAAAATACCACTCACGATCCCAGTGAGTATGTGGAATGACATGTACTTTAGTCATGGGAGTTTCTCTAATCTAAATACTGATTCTTGTTACCAGAGGCTCAATTTTGGAGAGCAGAGCCTCTGGTAAGTGACGTGTTAGGCGTTAGCGCTTTGTGGCTTAGTACACAGCAGTAGTGCTACTGCGATAAATAGTGAGCCAGCGAAGACGGAAATGGTGTAGCTGATTGGGTCTGAAGATAGGAACCAACCCCATACAGCTGGTAGTGGCAGGCTTTGCCATACATCGAGTACAACAGCGAGCTGTGTGCCGATGATAGAACCCAGAATCATGATTGGAATCATCTTCGGATTCTTCAGAATGAATGGGATTGCGCCTTCTGAAATACCGATCATACCTAGCATCAGTGAGGTTTTACCCACCGTCTGCTCTTCCGGAGTAAAGACACGTTTGCGGAACTTGCCATCCAGAATCGCTGCCAGACCAACACCAATCGGCGGAATAACGATACCCAGCTCGCGAGCAATCAAGTCAAAGCCTTCGCCCATACCGTTCAGGCCAAGTGCAACCGAGCCAGCAGCTTTATTGATCGGGCCGCCAAGGTCAAACGCGGTACCCGCAGCAATCACCATTGAGTAGATACCGCGACCTGCATCACCTGCCTGAGTGAACAGTTCAATCATCGCAATGTTCAAAGCGCCGAAGAATGGGTTGATCACGTATTCCATGGTCAGCACCATCACCACACCCGTGACGGCTGGAACCAACAGCATAGTCTTGAGCGTGGTCAGCTCTGACTTCACCTTGATCACATCATTGAGGTAACGAACCAGATAACCGACAAGGAAACCAATCGCAATCGCGCCAAAGAAGCCCGATGGCGCCCAGCCTTCAAGGTCAAAGAAGCGCTTGTAGACCTCATCACTCATGATGCCGCCGATAAAGGCTGGAATCAGAGCCGGTTTACCCGCAATCGAATACGCCAGATACGCAGCAAAGATTGGGTACATAAACTTGATGGTCATAAAACCAAGCTTATCGAGCGTTTCAATTGGCGTGCCGGAGATATCGACAAATTCACCCGTGATCTTCGCCACTGCCATTAACAGGCCGCCAAGTACCACCACTGGCAACATGTAGCTGATACCCGCCATGATGTGGCCGATTGCCACCTGATACGCGGAGCGTTTTTCGTCTGCTACTTCAATATCCGCGTCAGACTTCTCTTTACCACGCAGGAAGACAGTTGGCAGCAGTTCATCTACGCGCTTAATCAATTCTTGAGTGCGAACTTTCAGCGGATTGGCATTATCAAAACGTTCCATGTCCATGATAGGTACATCGACAGCCAGAACAACGCCGTCTGCTGTCGCAATGTCATGCGCCGTCAGCTTGTTCTTAACACCATCACTGCCCTGGGTTTCCACTTTGACTTCGTAGCCCTGCTTCTCAGCCCATGCCTGAATTTTTTTCGCTGCCATAAATGTGTGTGCAATGCCGGTAGGGCAAGCGGTCACTGCAACGAGTTTTTTCTTACTCATGGTTGTTCACCGTATTCTTATCAACTCCGCCAAGTATATTTAGCGTCCACGTACCAAGGTACAGTTTCCTGATACAACCCACGTATGACGATACTTTTGTGATAGCAATCAAGGAAAATATTTGCCAGTTAGCGCCTAATAATGACAATTTCATTACTAAAATTGTATGCGATGAATACATTTAAGGGCATTGAGCGTGTCATCTATGAGTACTTGATCAGCCACGCAAGTGAGCTGGCCGAGATCTCTGCGAAAACCATTGCGAACAAAGCACTCACGACGACGACCTCAGTCAATCGTGTGTGTAAAAAGATGGGCTACGCCAGTTACACTGAGCTCAGGTACAAGCTCGCCGCTGATCTGAAAAAGCAGACGCAATCTGTTATTGAAGAAGATGACCAAATTCAACGCATCGAAAAAATCGCTCACTCATTAAATCGTTCGCCTGTGGTGTATCTCTATTCCCGTGGTGCCTCGATTGTCAGTGTCTCTTACCTTTCACGATTTCTATCCTTGGCGAATGTTCCCCACTTAGTGATCACAGATATCCATCAACTGGCCCGCGCCGAAAGTGGTACCGTTATGCTGATCAGCAAGTCGGGAGAAACGCAGTCTGTGGTGGATATGGCCCACAATGCGAAACGCAAAGGCTTGAAGGTATTTGCGATCAGCCATACAGGGTCAACGCTCGCGGGGATTGCCAGCACCAACTTAGGTCTTGCCGAGCAAGTCGATGGTATCTCACCATATAGCCGCGAATCGCAAATCCATATTCTAGAATTGGTCGATGCCATTGGCCGCGAGCTACTGACGCACTAGGCTGCAGTAATTAAAAGTTCATCGCTCCAACCTAACTCAAGGTAGCTTTGTGTCTGTTGCGCTGTTGCCGTGATCCACTGCTCAACACCAATATCAGGGACAAGAAATGGCATACGATGATGGTATGGTAAGCATTGTGTGTTCGGGCTTGTAGTCAGGATGACCAAATTGCCATCATCCGCCAGAATTCCAGCCATATACAGAGGCATGCCATCTGGATTGGTAAACAAGAACTTGTTCTTTTTTCCTCCACTCTCACACCACTCATACCAGCCGTTACAAGGCACAATGACACGCCTGCGGATAAATCCGTTACGAAATGTGGGCTTACTGGCCACCGTTTCTGACTGAGCGTTAATAATCAGTCGCTTAGCCCATTCAGGCCGAGTTCCCCACTTGATATCTTTCTGACAATACGCCTGTGCTTCAAACGCCACCACAGAGACATTTTCAGTTGGTTTCAAGTCAAGGTTCATCTGAGGAAAGAAGTCGATCCCTACCAGTTGGGAAACTACTCTTGCCAATGGATCATCCGTTACATTCAAGCGTCCGCACATCTTGCTCCATCTCTTGTCGAGGACACCGTTTAATTATGGACAATTATCTCCATAATGATTGGAAGTTTTCGCTATTTTTCCCCTGCTTCAATGTCGTTAATCTACGCACATCGACATTGTTCATATCGAAGTCTTCGAGTTTTTGAGCTTGTTCGTTTACTTGAAATAAGGGTTCAACATCGTCCGAGCGGTTCGTGAGACCTAATGCAATTATCTAAATTCAACTAGGAGCCAACATGACTCACCCAATCATCAAAGATCTAAACACTCGTTACACAGCCAAAAAATACGACGCAAGTAAGCGTATCTCTGCTGAAGATATGGAAGTCATTAAAGAAGCGATTCGTTTATCTGCTTCTTCTATCAACTCACAACCTTGGAAGTTCATCGTTCTTGAAAGTGACGAAGCAAAACAACGTTTCCACAACACCTTTGCCAACATGCACCAGTTCAACCAACCGCATGCCAAAGAAGCGTCTCATACGATTTTGTTTGCTCACAACCCTCGCTTTACCAAAGACAACTACAAAAAAGTGGTCGATGCAGAAGTGACCTCAGGCCACCTCCCAGCGGAGCGATACAATGACATGTTAAACGGTGCGTTCGGCTTTGCGGAACTCAACACAGATGAGACAGGTTTCAACGGTAATTGGACAAAAGCTCAGACCTATATCGCACTGGGTAACACGCTCCACACGTTAGCGCGCATGGGCATCGCTTCAACACCTATGGAAGGGGTAGACCCAGAGCTGATCGGTGAAGAATTCAAAGAAGAGTTAGAAGGCTTTGTGTGTGATTTTGCTCTAGCACTGGGCTATCACAAAGACGGTGAGGATTATAACCACGGTCTGCCAAAAGCGCGTCTGCCTCTAGAAGACGTCATTACGACACTATAAAGCATCAGAAAATTGACGAAAAGGTAAGCACATGAGCAAGTTAACGATTATCGCCAATATCATTGCCAAAGAAGGCCAAATTGAATTGGTTAAAGCTGAACTGATCAAACTGATCGACAAAACACGCGTTGAAGATGGCTGCATCAACTACGATTTGCATCAAGACAACGACAACCCAGCGCATTTCGTTTTCCATGAAAACTGGGCTTCTGAAGCCGCGCTAGATACTCATCTCGCCAGCTCACATATCGCTGACTACGTCGCAGCTGTTGATGGCGCGGTAGAAACATTCACGATCAACCGCATGACGCATATTGCCTAACTATGCTATCAATATAGAAAAGCCGCTTTGCGCGGCTTCAACACATCATCCCCATATTTAATGTCAAATAAGAGGACACTCACTAGGCAATTAGCGCTTTCTTAATAGAGCTCGGCTCAAAGAATACAGAGTGCAAAGCACATATAGAGGTATGGTATTCATCATCATTAACAACGAATTGTACATTCACATTTCTCATCGATGAGTGGACAGCAATCGGGGTTATGCCTTTTTCCATCAACGCCAACAGCCCTTTCGTTAATGCTTCATTTGTATCAAACTGGGA
Organism: Vibrio sp. Isolate23; assembly: GCF_022398095.1. Classification (NCBI taxonomy): domain Bacteria; kingdom Pseudomonadati; phylum Pseudomonadota; class Gammaproteobacteria; order Vibrionales; family Vibrionaceae; genus Vibrio; species Vibrio sp. Isolate23. The sequence continues at coordinate 968,095 of NZ_JAKEUV010000001.1, read as the reverse complement.
GCCAATAGTTGATATCAAGGCCACCATTCGACCTTTAATATTGGCATCTGGGAAACGTTTCTCTGTCTTGTATAACACGGTATTCAATGCATCTGTGCTACCCGTCAGATAATAAGTCATTGAATTCGCATTCATCTCTTTACCTACCAATCTCACACGAGCATCTGTAATGATCTGCATTAAGTCATAGCTGACATTATCAACGCATCCCACCATGGTTTGATCGAAAAGGTGTAAAGCAAAAACTTTCTCTTTACCTGCAATAATTTCGACTTTATCCATGGTTGGACGGAAAACACCAGAGATCAGAGTGCCCGGGTGGTGAGGCTCAAATGTATTCTTAATTTGAAGCTCTATACCACTTTCGCGAAGACCAGCGGCAGCATTGGGATGAATAGCTTCCATACCCAAGTTCGCAAGTTGATCAGCCACATCGTAGTTTGTTTCCCCTAGTGGGAGCACTTTATCTGAGCCAACAACACGAGGATCAGCTGAGCTTAGGTGGTATTCTTTATGAATAACCGCAAGATCTGCTCCAGTTAATGACGCAATTCGGCTAAACGTCATTTCGCTGTAGCCGCGATCATAGGTAGACATCAAGCCTTCTTTGCAAGACGCATAACCTGTGACGATAGGTAGCTCCTGAGTGACATCAATGTCTGAAAATGCTTCAAGAATACTTTCATCCAAACTAATGGGAGCCTGTGTATCCCAACCCGATAAGTCAACAAACTTTGCATTCACCCCCATGTTTTTCAGCTTGAGTGCCGTATTGTAGGCACTGTGGGCTTCACCGATTGAAGAAAGAAACTCACGAATTTGAGGGAGGTAATGACGAAGTGAAAACTGACCGTATTGGCACGTTTCCAGTATGTTAGAAATACATATCTTAGCTTCCGATATCCGAGAACGAATGAACTTATCTGAGCGTAAGCGATTCATAGGATCAGCAAAAATATTCTCATTGGTGAGTAACATTCTTTGTTCAACACCATCAAGAGCTTGTTGCCAAGCATCGTCTCTTTTAGCAATCAATTGGTACACACCTGCTTTGCTGGTTTTTTTGCATTCGAGTAAAGCATCAGTGATACCTGCGTAAGCGGAAACAACAAATACACGGTTGTACATTTCCTCTTCGCTTTTCTTAATCAAAATATTATCTAAAACAGCATCAAACGCGGTCATTGAAGTACCGCCGATTTTCTCTACGGTATAGGTCATGTTAGGGCCTTTTTAAACTGGAGGAGTGGGTAATAGCTAGGCCCACAAGCCTAGCTATTAGAGCTTCTAATCGATGAGAGGGTATACGCCATTTTCATCATGAGTCTCTTTACCTGTAATAGGAGGGTTGAATACACATGCCATCACCATCTCTTTTCCCTCATAGGCACGAAGATAGTGCTCATCGTGTTGATCTAAGATGTAAAGAGTGCCGGGCTTTATTGCATAAGTTTTACCACCAACGACTTCAATCTCTCCTTCGCCGCTCATGCAATACACCGATTCTAAATGGTTCTGATAGTGGATATGCGTTTCTGTATTTTCAAAAATCGTTGTGATGTGAAAAGAAAACCCCATGTTGTCATCTTTTAACAACATACGGACGCTTTCCCATGTCTCTGAAGCTACTCTGCGCTCACTATCTCGACATTCTTCAAGTGTACGAACAATCATCTTTTTCTCCCTAATTACGATGCTTTCTTAAATTGTTGCTGGATAACAAACTCAACAGAACGCTCAAAAATATCTAGCCCTTGTTTGAGTTCAGACTCCGTGATGGTGAGTGGGGAGAAAAATTTCACCACTTCGTCGTCAGGCCCAGCGGTTTCAATCACTAATCCATTATCAAAACAGGTCTTGACGATATCGCTGGCTAATTGACCATTGCTACACTCAATACCAATCATCATTCCTCGCCCCTTCTGTTTAACAAACATGCTAGGATAACGAGCTAGAGTGGAGTCAATAACCTCTGACACGAGGGCAGAGCAACTTTCAATATGCTTTTCAAATGGTTCGCTATCCGACCAATAAGCCTTGAGAGCAGCGGTTGCGGTAACAAAGGCATGATTATTACCACGGAAAGTTCCGTTATGTTCCCCAGGCTTCCAAACATCTAATTCAGGCTTCATCAGTACAATAGCCATTGGTAGGCCATAACCACCAATGGACTTTGATAGCGTGACCATATCTGGCTTAATACCTGCGGATTCAAAACTAAAGAAGGTGCCGGTACGTCCACATCCCGCTTGGATATCATCGACGATTAATAAAATATCGTGCTGCGAGCAGATTTTACTCAGGCGCTGTAGCCATTTGTCAGAAGCTGCGTTAAGCCCCCCCTCGCCTTGAACCGTTTCTATAAGCACTGCGGCAGGTTTATCAAGACCGGAAGAGTTATCATTTAACATCGTTTCAAACAGTTTTAAGCCATCGATATCCGCATAGCCTTCAAAAGGGATACGCGTGACATTGTTTAAACTGACTCCCGCCCCCTGACGATGATGCTGATTACCAGTTGCTGCTAACGCACCAGACGTACAACCGTGAAAACCATTAGTAAACGCAACAATTGAGCTCCGCCCTTTTGCCTTTCTCGCTAGTTTAAGAGCAGCCTCAACAGCATTAGTGCCTGTAGGACCCGTAAATTGGACTTTGTAGTTAAGGCCTCGTGGCTCAAATATATTCTGCTTCAATGCATTAAGAAAATCTGACTTGGCCGTTGAGTGCATATCAAGCCCATGTGTAATTCCATCAGCTTCAATATAGTCAAGCAAAGCTTGTTTAAATATCGGGTTGTTGTGACCGTAGTTGAGTGACCCTGCACCAGCAAGAAAATCTAGGTATTTTTCACCGGATTGCGTCTCCAACCAGCACCCTTTTGCTTTGGTAAAAACGACCGGAAAGCTGTTGCAGTAAGAACGTACTTGTGATTCTTGTTTATCAAAAATATCCATGATTAGACCGTTTATCTATCCTGTGGTTTGAGTGTTTTTGAGCGGAATTCGATACAAATATTCAGTATCGTGCTCCCCTTTAAAATGTGTGTTTTGGTCGAGAAATGTTGAAATGCTTCCCTGAAGGCCATTCCGAGCATCGACCTTCTTGAACAGTGCCCAAGAAGAGCCATTACCTTGGGTAATGGTCGTTTCAATTGCCGTAATATTTTGTAGAGCATCTCTCGCTAACAGGGCATCGATCATTCTTAGCGCTAGGCCCTTCCCACGAAAATTAGGCGCAACAGCCACCTGCCAAATGAACAATGTGCTGGGCTCTTCCGGCTTGCGATAGCCAGAAACAAAACCTGAGATCTCACCTTTGTAGCGTGCTAAAAGGCAAGTTTGGCGAAAGTGGGTAGATTGCAAAAAGTTGCAATAAGAAGAATTGGTATCCAATGGCGGACACTGAGCAATAAGCTTGAAAATATCATGACCATCTTCAGCGCTAGGTACACTGAATGATCCGAAGTGCTGGCACTCTTCGTCAATCTCTGGGAAAGCTACCCAAGGAGCCACTGCGATCATAGGAATATGCATTTACTTTGTACTCTAAACAATTTCACTGCTTATTATCGTGCACCAAATAGCGACCAAAGCAAGAAAACAGCCTAAAAAACTTAATTTATGTGACAAAGATCACACGACAAAACAAGAGCACAACTGGAAAATAGATTAGAAATCTAATGTTTAGAATTTTAAACATTAAAAATGATACGTAACCAAAGAAAGAGTAGGATTATGTATGAAAATAAAAATGAGCACGATGAAGCTTTTCATCAAGTTTAGACTTAAGACATTAAAAATTAATAAAAAATTAATAATAGAAAAACGAAATACGATTGACTCTTCATAAGCCAGTCGATAATAGAGGATAAAACTTACTTAGAGGGCGAAATAATAAAATAATCGTTTTGGACGTTGAAAAACCAAAACGTCAGCTGATAAAGAGAGGTATAGAAATAATATAACCAATTGAATTATATGAATTTTAATCCATTTCGGCGATTAACACTAAATAGACCAACCTTGAGCAATCCATTACGTTAAACTCACAACAGTGGAAGATATCGCCCTCCTAGACAGATATCCTCCTAACGAAAAGTTTACCTAACATCGCCCACATACAGAAAGGGGCTGCTCAACGAGATTGATAGCAGAGCAATGCAACACGCTAACGCTTATTTGCTCTCTCATCATAAGCTTGACGAGCACACTCTATCTCCTGCCTGTGATCATCTGCCCAACAGACTAATTGATATAGAGGCTTCACCAGTTCTCTCCCCATATCCGTTAAACAATATTCTACCTTTACTGGCACTTCAGGATAGACGGTTCTATTGACGTAGCCTTCACGCTCTAAATCTCTCAAAGTTTGAGTCAACATTCTTTGAGATATGCCTTCTATCCTAGATTTCAAAGAGTTGAACCTATCCGCCCCATCTACCAGAGCAAACAGGATGAGTAGTGACCATTTGTCGCCAATTTGGGACACAACGTTACGAACAGCACACTCTTGATTGTTGTAGAAAACTCTTCTTTCTGGTTTAGCTTGAGCTGACAATTTCTCACTCCTTGTCTTTTCAGAATACTTCATAGGTTACCAAAATGTGCCTAGCGTAGCTTTTAGTACCTTCTTGTCATGCAGGTTACTATTAATTACTATGGTAATCAATGTATACCAAAATAAGACATCAACATCAGGAGTCCCCATGTTAAAAGCAATGACATCTATTATTATTTTACTAATAAGTACAATAAGTTATGCACAGTCATCAGATAAAATAACGATTGATATAACGAGCTTGCAAAAGCCAAATTGGACAGAGCAAGAACGTGCAAATGCCGAACTGATTACTGATTTTGTGCAAAACTTAATGAACAATCATAATTTTGATTATGTTCTTGAGCACTACAACGACAGCACTTATGTTCAGCATAACCGCAACCTTCCGGATAAAGTCACCGGCTTAGTCGATTTCTTACGTGAGTTTGTTGAGGAATACCCTGACTATACCTATGACGTAAAACATATCTATGTGGATGGCAATTATGTCATTTTCCACTCTCATGCCACACTCAACAAAGAAGATAGAGGTAATGATGAGAAAGGTATGAATATTATTGATACTTGGCGACTTGAAGATGGCAGAATCGTCGAACATTGGGACTCAATCCAAGCTCTGGATTTTTCAATGAGGGTCTACTCACTGATTAGCGGAGGGGATATCCAAAACTCAAATGGCGTATTCTAATTGGCCAGTTACCCAGTTACCCAGTTATCCAGTTACACAGCCTAAATGGGGCGTTCTTCGCCCCTTGGGTTACTTGTCTAATGCTCGTTATCTAGCCAAAGTCGAGTGTCATTATAAAGCGTGGTTGTTCAGGGTGAATGGCAGGTGAACGGTGAACTAACGCTGTCTCTTCATTACCTTCCCAGCGACCACCTTTAAGTAAGGCAACATCACCACAATGCAGTTGCTGTATATCGGATTCGTGTTGATACAAACCAGAAAGAGAATCAGGTTGACCATTACTGCCACGGCCCAGTTTTGAACGATCTAAAGCAGAGTTAGGTAGCCACTCAGTTGCTGCACCGTAATAGGTAGTCACAAGGCGACATGGCACTTGGTCAACATGGAATCGCGGGCACATCGCAGTACTTAATGTTGCAAATCGCACTCCTACCTCTTCCAAATCAAATAAATAGCAGAACATATCAACAAGCTGAGCCATGTCTTTCAACAAGGATTCCGGCGCTTGCCCATTAGTCGCACAGTCAAGAGTCTCAAATGCATTTGAAGGGGAGACAGTTAAAGACTTACTAATGGTCGGATTCGCAGCGATATATTGGCTGATCAAGTTGGTAAAGTCTTCATCGAAACGTCGTTGCCAGACCGCTATATTGACCCCCTCTTGATAGATATCACTTAACACAATTGGCTGTCTATCTAAGCGAGCATGAGATCCACCAATCGTCTGAACTGCATCACCCGCTACAATGGGCTCGGCTAAAACCACATTCATTATCTCTCTCCTGTGTTGTACAAAACCAAAAAAAGAAACGTTATAACATAACAATTAAATTTACCAATAGTTGTTTTCTGACCTTAGGTTTCAACCTTGCTGCAAGCACACCCAAACTCTTGGCTGGATCTTAAAACTCATAGTGAAGGTCAAGAGAGCATGATTACAGGGTTTGAAATGGAGTGGACGTTCGATGACCCAGAAAGACAAGGGAACATGAATTTCTTTCACAATGAATTTGAAGTAATACCATTGTTATTCAAGTCCAGAACAAAGTTATAAAGGAATCTACTCTTATACCCAGACAGAATTAAAAAATGAATAAATAGCTGTCTAGAGCATTCAGCAATGCAAAGAGTAAGAAATGACTTCAGCTTTCATCTAAGGAATAGGATAACGATCACCATGAATACAGACTTCACCTTTACTATCAAGAGCCTTAGCCTCGATGAAAATTACCGACCATCTGATAGCACACGCATAACAACTAACTTTGCTAATTTGGCAAGAGGCGAAAGTCGCCAGGAGAATTTACGCAATGCATTGAAGATGATTGACAATAATTTTAATGCACTAGCTCATTGGGATAACCCAAATGGCGATCGTTACTCAGTTGAACTTGAAATCGTTTCTGTGGATATGGATATTGAAGCTAACGGCGAAAGCTTCCCTTCGATTGAAGTACTCAAAACGTATATTGTCGACCACAAAACAGAGGAACGTATCGAAGGCATTGTGGGGAATAACTTCTCTTCCTACGTTCGAGATTATGATTTTAGTGTTCTTCTCCTTGACCATAATAAAGACAAACCGAAGTTCAGCATCCCAGACAACTTTGGTGAACTGCATGGCAAGTTGTTTAAGCATTTTGTTAATTCAGATATATACAAGCAGAATTTCACAAAGCTCCCTGTGATTTGCTTAAGTGTTTCTGACAATAAGACTTATCATCGCACCGACAATCAGCACCCTGTATTAGGCTACGAATATGAGCCAAATGAATCGTCCCTAACAGAGCTATATTTCCAGAAAATGGGGCTACAAGTGCGTTATTTCATGCCGCCGAACAGTGTGGCTCCTTTCGCCTTCTATTTCTTTGGCGACCTGTTGAATGATTACACCAACTTGGAGTTGATCAGTACCATCAGTACGATGGAAACTTTCCAGAAAATCTATCGCCCAGAGATTTACAATGCCAATGCCGTAGCCGGTAAAGCTTATCAACCAAGTTTAAAAAATAGTGACCATTCACTAACACAGATTGTCTATGACCGTGAAGAGCGCAGCCGCTTAGCAATTGAGCAGGGAAAATTTGCTCAAGAGCACTTCATCAAGCCATATCAAGCTGTGCTTGAGCAATGGTCTGCAAATTACGCGTAATAACTGATAAGAATACAGAAAGGCTTACTATGAAAACACTATTACCAACTTCTACAGCAGGCAGCCTACCCAAACCTTCTTGGTTGGCAGAACCGGAAAAGCTTTGGTCACCTTGGAAACTACAAGGTGACGAACTTATCAATGGCAAGCAAGACGCGCTACGATTGTCGTTGCAAGAGCAACAAGATGCGGGTGTGGATATTGTTAGTGACGGCGAACAAACTCGTCAACACTTTGTGACAACCTTCATCGAGCACTTGAGTGGTGTTGATTTCGAAAACCGTAAAACCGTAACAATTCGCAACCGCTACGAGGCCAGCGTTCCAACGGTTGTCGGCCCAGTCAGCCGCCAAAAGTCCGTCTTTGTCGAAGACGCTAAATTTTTACGTCAGCAAACGGATCAACCCATCAAATGGGCGTTACCAGGCCCAATGACCATGATCGATACTCTGTATGACGATCATTACAAAAGTCGCGAAAAACTCGCTTGGGAGTTTGCCAAAATCCTCAATCAAGAAGCTAAAGAACTTGAAGCTGCAGGTGTCGATATCATCCAATTTGATGAGCCAGCATTTAATGTTTTCTTTGATGATGTCAACGATTGGGGCATCGCTTGCTTAGAACGTGCTATCGAAGGACTTAAATGCGAAACCGCCGTTCACATTTGCTACGGTTATGGCATCAAAGCCAATACAGATTGGAAAAAAACTTTAGGGAATGAATGGAGGCAATATGAGGAAATCTTCCCTAAACTGCAACAGTCCAATATTGATATTATTTCACTGGAGTGCCATAACTCTCGTGTACCGATTGAGTTATTAGAATTGATTCGAGGCAAGAAAGTAATGGTAGGCGCGATTGACGTTGCGACGGATAGTATTGAAACGCCTGAACAGGTCGCAGAAACACTGAGAGAGGCACTCAAATACGTTGATGCAGACAAGCTCTACCCTTGCACCAACTGCGGTATGGCTCCATTACCTCGCGAAGTCGCACGCGGTAAACTTATTGCCCTAAGTGCAGGTGCTGAGCTGGTCAGAAAAGAGCTGTTATCTTAAATAGCCGGTGGTTGAAATTATCGTTATCTAGCCACAAACCATTGGTTATTTGGTAACTTCATGTTCTTCAATTCACTCTTCTAGTCATAGTGAACGGATAGAACGAGTGTATATCATCATTGAGTGAAGGATTGACACCTGATCTACATTTGGGTATCTTGCGTCGGATAACGAATTTTGACTTCTCTACTATGCTTTATATCCTATTCAAGAATTTTGTCAGACGAGTGAGCTCCGCGCATTAACACGATGAAGTGTTGCTCGGAGCTGAAACTCTTTTAAATCTTCATCAGATATTACCGACTATGACGTTCCTGTTTTTTTTTCAGGAGCTTCAGGTGTATCTGATTAAAAAGTAGAGAGCGGGCCGACGATGACCTTCATCGCCGGCCCTTATTGTTTCTGAGATTCAGAAGCATTATTTCTTGAAGCAAATTCTTGTGACGGGGTCGGTATGAACAATACCGACCCCGTTTTTTATGGATATAAAACCATGAGTATACTTAAAATTCAAAATCTTACGTATCATATTGGCGAAAAAACACTCTACCAGAATGCCAGTTTTACGCTTTTTCCGGGCGAACATATCGGGGTAACCGGGAAAAATGGTGTCGGTAAGAGCACACTATTGAAACTGTTGCAGTCGGACTTATTACCTGATGGCGGTGATATCACGTGGCAGCCGGCTGTGCGAATAGGCTATTTAGATCAGCATGCTGTAATGAGCTCAACTATGACTGTTCGTGACTACCTGCAAACAGCATTTGCCGATTTATTCAACCTTGAATCTGAGATGATGGCGATCTACGCCTGCCCTGAGAAATGTATGCAGAAGAGCTCTCTAGCCCGAGCCGCCGAAATTCAGGCAGCTCTGGAAAGCCAAGCATTTTATACCATAAACAATCGGATTGAGGCGGTTGCCGACGGGCTTGGCATTATTCAGTTTGGGATGGAAACTCCGCTAGGAGAGTTAAGCGGTGGCCAACGACACAAAGTAATGCTGGCTTCACTGCTGCTGATTTCACCTGATGTATTGTTGCTCGATGAACCAACCAACTATCTCGATACCATCCACGTTGACTGGTTGGCCGAGTTCCTGAGCAGCTTCGATGGTGCATTTATGGTGGTATCGCATGACCGAGCTTTTCTGAACCGGATCACGACCGGGATTTGCGATATTGATCATCATCAAATTCGCAAATATCGCGGCAACATCGACAAGGCCATGGAACAAAAAGCCAATGATGACGCCACTCATACAAAGCAATATCTGGCACAAAAAAAACATATCGACAAGCTGGAGCGGTTTATCGCCAAAAATGGCGCTGGGGTAAATGCGAGCATTGCCAATGGTCGGAAAAAGCAGTTGGCCAAAATGACTCGGCTGAGCGCTCCGGAGCAGAAGAAATCTGTCTCAATAAGATTCCAGTCAACTTCGCACAGTGTACATCAAGTCTTAGCTGCCACAGATCTGGAAATTGGTTATAGCAAGCCGTTACTACCTAAAATGGATTTCAATATTTTGCAGGGAGAAAAGGTGGTCATTGCTGGTTTTAACGGTATTGGCAAATCCACGCTTATCAAAACACTGATCAGCGAGATTACGCCTATTGCTGGGAATATTGACATATCACAAGGGGTGAAACTGGGCTATTTCGAGCAAGAGTTGCATTGGTACGACCCGCAGGCAACACCGATAAGTTTGGTCAGATCAGCCTGCTATGGCTTAGATGACAAAGCAGCACGACAGCACTTAGCTCGATTTGGCCTATCTGGAAAACTGGCATTACAGCCAATTCACTCACTCAGTGGAGGGGAGCAAACCAAAGTGAAGCTGTGCCGCTTAGCTTTACAGCCAACAAATCTATTGGTGCTGGATGAGCCCACCACACACCTAGATGCAAGTGTGAAACAGACTTTGCAACAAGCACTAATAGATTACAAAGGCACGTTGATTTTAGTGTCTCATGAACGAGAGTTTGTCGCCGGATGGCCAGATAAAGTGATCAATATCCAAACGATGCACAGTCACTGACTCTGCGTTAACTTAAGGAATAAAAATGAAAATTTTATTGTTTTTTATTGCATTTTTAGTCGGTGCAGATGAGCTGATGCTAGGACCAATTCTGACTCCAATAGGAAAAGATCTCGGTGTCGCTCCTGAGCGCGTCACTTTATACATCACAGCCTATAGCCTTGCACTTGCATCGATTGCTCCATATCTAGGGGCATATTCCGATCGTTATGGGCGACTTAAGATCATGATTCCAGCCTGCCTACTATTTGGTTTGGCGTCTATTGCCACTGGCCTTGTGGACAACTTTGAAGCAGGGCTGATAACGCGAATAGCCACTGGGCTGGCAAGTGCTGGCATGTTACCACTTGCCTTTGCGTTAGCAGCTGACTCCAGCGGTGAGGACGCGATGAAACAAATTGCTTGGGTGCAATCTGGTCTGACACTGGGAATGATATCCAGCCCAGCCCTGGGTGCTGTTTTAGCTGAAGTATTATCTTGGCGAGCGGCGTTTTTACTGCTCGGTTTCTGCGCATGGTTTGTTGCAGCAGCATTGGCCTATATATCCATGCAGAGGCAAATACCTAGCCAGCAAGCGATAGAAGCTAAAAATGCCCATCACGTTGGCAAGGTCTGGCAGATACCTGGGGCTGCCGGGGCACTACTTGCCATGTGTTTCGGCTTAGGCGGTGGTATTGGGCTATTTAACTTGATTGGTCAACACCTAAAAGATACGCAGGGAGTTTCGATGTGGGTCATTGGCAGTTTGTATACGATTTTGGGTTGCATCAGCGTGATAGGAAACTTACTCATGCCTAGACTGGCTAAGCGCCTAGGAAACGGACGCCAACTCATGAGAATCGCCTTAGGAGTTTGCGTGATCGTCAGTGTATGGTTTTATCTGCTGCCAACACAAAGCCTATACGTTCTGTTATTTCCGCTGGCCTTATGGGCACTGGCAGGTGGCATAGGCTCTCCCGCTTTACAGAGCTATATAGCAGAGCTGTCTACTCAGCATCGCGGTGTGTTGATGTCGCTAGCAATGACCATGATGCACTTAGGTGTGGCCATGTGGTCTGGTGTCGCTGGCTTTGCCTACACTGAAGGACCAATGGGTATGGCATTGTTGGCTGTGGTTCTGTTTGGGGTAGCAATGACGGCCTTGAAACCAGTGCCAAGAAACTTAGCCTAAACCTAATATACAAAGCCGCCCTCTTCGAAGGCGGCTTTGATGTTCATCTCCTTTGAAGGTTACCTATTGAAGCAAGTAACTCAGGAGCCTTGTTGTATTAGACAATGTGCAACGAGTCGTGCCTTGCCATTACTGGGGGTTTAAACCAAGTGTTTGCAGAACCAGCTTGAAGTTATCTTGACGCTCTTTCACTGCATGTACTTCGCCACTGACCGGACAAGTATGGTCTGGACAACCTCTGTTAACGATGCCGGATACCGCATCGATAAACTCAGTACCTTTTAAGCCTCCATCAACGTATTTTTTCAGTTCTGTGTAGTAGTTCCAGTCAGCGTAAGGGCCACCTTCATCATTGTATGCCTGCACTGATGTTACCCAGTAAAACAAGCCTGCAATCCATTTGATCTCGCGGTTTTCCTCAGAGCTACAAATCAGCCCAGGGTTAGAACAGAAGTCTAGATCCGCATAGAGAGGATTCGCTGGAGGCGCTTCAACGGTTACACCATTGACAGTGGTGCCAATAGTATCAGGGTCAACATGTGAGCGGCCCATGAAGTGATTCAACGTACCAAAGTTCTGACGCCCCGTCGTTTGAATAACACCACGGCCCCACCAACCACAGCCTTGGACTGTGCCGTTAGTATCTGAACCATCCCAGATAAACTTACCCGCTTTTTGCTCAGCGTAGACTTTACATTCATCACGTTCCCAAACCTGTTTAGAGGTATCAACAACGCTAGGAACCTCATTACAATGACCGTTGTTTGTCCATCGACCGACATTACCATTGACCAACAGACCTTGTTCTTCCAATACAGAATCTGGCGCTGCAAAGATAGGCGCTGGAGCACCGTACCACTTAGCATTCGTTAATGCACTGACTTCCATTTTAGGGTCACGAGGACAAGAATAAGGATGATCCTGCCCAGTCACTGGATCCATACCATAATCCGCATACTTCTGACCAAGTTGACCGCAACTTGCAGTCATTGGGTAGTCGACGGGAGCACCGTATCGCACTTCAGACCAGTTGTTTTCATCACAAGCATTATAGCGAATCGTCTCCTGCATACTTTGTGATAAGAAAGCGGCAATGGCGACTTTAGCGTAGATCGTATTGGTAGCGTCATCCGCTGCATCATCCAGCAGCCAGAAAGTATTACCCGCAACTCCAACGTTGTGCATTGAGTTAAGCCCAGCTAAGAAGTCTGCCCATTTATACACAGTCGACGGAATCCATTGAGACTGAGGCGTTTCAAATAGGAAAGCTTGGTTATTCATTGCCGTTTCTGCACTGGCTAACTCGTTATTGAGTGACTCAATTCGCGTTAAAGGCCCACTGGTGACACTTTCACCAACATAATAAAGCGGGACAGGTGCATTCTGGTAACGAGCAATTTTAGCGCTAAGATCAGCAGAATCAGAATCAAAAGAAATAGCAAAAATATTACTGTGAGCCGCTTTGCGAATATGGCTTTCTCCTGCAGTGTTGCCGAGGAAATAAGCTGAAGCCTGTGATATGGGGAGAGAGGAGAGCAAAGCCGGTGTTTGTAGGTAATCCGTGACTTGCTTGACATACTCCAACGCGTAATGCCATTGGTTGTCTGATAATGAAGGGGATGAGCTGGATTTAGTGAACGCAACAAAGTCTGCTTTTGTTAACGAATCCGCTTTGTACAGTTCAAAGCTAGATAGTAAATCTGATGTCGCACCAGACGCTGCATTCCAAACCGCCCTGCGACCCGAATGAGTATCGTAAGCAAAGTCTCCAATGTTGAGTACCCAACCGAAGGTGGCTTGTGGCGCCAATGTAGAGATAACAAGGTTGTACGCTTGCGCCCAGCCTTGAGCGTCATCGGTAAGCGCATTAATATCATTGATGTCGATTTGACTGCCCGTCGTGTCAACCGCTGACGTTAAAGCCTGCTTAACAGCAATCACACCCAGACCCTTTCCTTTATCTACTGTTGCCACATCCAACACATCGCTGTTGATGATGATTGACGTTGTGCCTGCAACCTCAACGTCTTGGATAAGTGAAACAAACGCGTTGGTTAACTTAGTGATATCCGACAAGTCTTGGCTATTGATTGTATCGACAACTAATGTAGCAGGTGCATTCAGTGTTGCGGGGCTGGTCACCACAAAGTGGCTCGGCCAACCATTCACTTCAAGCCTTACTGGATCCATAGGGTTTGGCAAAGACAGTAATGGCGCAGTACCAGGAGGCGTATTGTCACAATTTAGGTGATGAGACCAACTGCCATCACTTCCGGGAATTGACGATGTCCACCAGTTTGCTTCATAAGCAATGTTGTCTTTAACCATGACATCACCACCATTTGCGTGGTCACCTTGCGTCCAGTCTGGATAGATATTGAACTCTGAACATAAGCCATCAACGGGCCCCGGTGTCGGATCTGGCGTCGGCTCCGGTGTTGGTTCTGGATCCGGTGTGGGATCAGGTTCTGGCGTTGGGTCAGGGGTCGGCTCTGGGTCAGGCTCTGGGGTTGTATCACTAATCAACTTCCAAGGTGAGTCCCACTCATTAGCATAGTCATCAGTTGGGCTCTGCCCTGCATTAACCCACCATTTGGCCTCATAAATTTGCCCATCCACCGTTACTTGCGTTCCACCAGAATAGGTTTTAGTCGCATCATACGGCTCTGCTGCAAATAAGTGCCCACTTAGAAGCACACACGCCAATGAGGTCGCTATCTTATTAATCCTAAACATAATTTTACCTTTCAGTTCATTATCTTATTTCACGTTTTATAGGAGTGAAGTGTTTACTTACTTATAAAATAATCTTCTAAAAATAAGTTAGCAGTTCTTGATAGCAATATCAGACCAAACGTTAGGATTTATATTGTTATGCGGCAAATATCACGCAGAAAAGAATGAAAATGGCTCAGTTAGTTAACAGGTTAAAATAACTTAATTACGAATTGTTCTGCTCAATGAGCATGCTTCAAAGGAAGCGCTAGAAAATTGAGAGGGGATCGAAAAAGAAGAAATGCAGGGGCTTGAAAGAATAGAGAATATTACTCTTTTAGCAGATGTTCGTCCGCCTGAGTCGTAATCAAGTCAGGCGGATTCTATATACTTATTTGGTATGGAATATTTGCTCTGTCTCTAAGGACGTCATAGCTCTGATTTGACGCCATAGGTAATAGAAAATACCGAACATCATTAGCATGCTTGGAATCGCAATAGCTGGGTAGCTGTACAAAGTGAGCTTGCCCAGCTCTTCGTTGAATTCAGGCGTGCCAGCAGGGCTGGTGACAATCCAAGTTGCGAGGAAATAGTTCATCGCAGAAGAAAACGCAAAGGTACTGGCAAATAGATAGTTTGATGACATCAGGCATCGCTCAAACTCTTGAGATTTACCGTTTTCTTCAAGGCGTTTGGTGATCAAAGAAAGGTTTAACACCGTGTCATTCAAGAGCATCTTTTGCATTAGCGGGTAACGAGTGAAAGTAGAGCCTAATACCGCTAAGCCGATCAGGCCAGGGATCAGTGCTTCTTTTAGAGCCAACCAACGCGTATCAAGCTCCAACAAACCGATACCGCCAGTCAGTAACACACTGACAAAACCAAGTGCGGAAATGAAGTTGAACTTCTTATTACGGATAAGATCCATACCGCCGTAGCCAATAGGGAAAAGCAAAGCGACCACAAGAGCCATTGCTGTGCCTAGGTGCTCTTCACCGCTAAACTTCATCAATATGAATGAAGGGATGAATACGTTAAAAAGGATCTCAAATAATGGATTCGACTTTTTCGTCGTCGTGTTGCTCATAATTTCCTACTAACTCTATTATGTCGCTGTTATTTACTTTGGGGGAAGTGTTCATTGCTTAGCGCAAGATGTAAAGCGCTAAAATGTCGAGTTGTGTAACGACTTATTAAATACATAAGCAACTAATACATTGACTCAAATTATACGTAACCCCACTCAAGTCAACTCTATCACAAGGTTAAGCGTGCGACTTCTCTTCATTTCACAGCGTCAATACTCTCCAACGGTGTGGCCTGACTACCTCAGGCCACAATCTGACTGGCTCCTGCCCTGCATTTCTGCTTGAGATCGTCACATTTTCCTGTACTTTACCTGATATTTGCTTGAGCGCTTTTCGAGCCTTTCGCTTTCTGCATTTTTAGGTAAACAAACATGTCGCCTTCAGATATCAAATTCGTCGCCGCCGATATGGACGGCACTCTGCTGGATGAAAACAGCCAGTTAAATCCTGAGTTCTTCGAACTATACGAACAGCTTGAACAGAAACAGATCATTTTTGCAGCGGCATCGGGGCGTCAGTATTACAGCCTGATGGAGACTTTCTCTCCAATTAAAGATCGTATGATGTTTGTCGCTGAAAATGGCACGCTGGTCATGCACCAAGGTAAAGAGCTTTACAGCTGCACTATTGATGGCAGTGCCATTGAAGCCATCATTCAGCAGGCAAGAACAATTAGTGGAACACACATTGTGCTTTGCGGTAAAAACTCGGCTTACATCGAAACGCAAGATCCTCGCGCGTTGGAAGAGTTTGCCAAGTATTACCACCGTTGCGAGTATGTTGAAGATCTACTCAACGTTGAAGAAAAGTTCATTAAAATCGCCATTTGCCACTTCGATGGAACTGAAGAGCTCGTGTTCCCTACTATGAACGAGCACTTTGGCGACAGTCATCAAGTGGTGGTGAGCGCTAAGATCTGGCTGGATGTGATGAATGCAGAGGCTTCAAAAGGCGCAGCCATTAAACATCTACAACAAACGCTTGGCTTTAGTCATGAACAAACCATGAGCTTTGGCGACTACCTAAATGACTTAGAAATGCTCAAAGAGAGCTACCACTCCTACGCGATGGAGAATGCTCACAACACCATCAAGCAGACCGCTCGATTCCGCGCACCAAGTAATCGAGAGAATGGCGTCCTTCAGGTCATCAAAGAAAAGCTGCTTTAAAGCGCATCAATTTAAAGCCCGTCACCGCCGTTCTCGGGCTTTTTCTTTCTCCGACAGGTCTGCGAGTTGCTGCGTGATTTCTTCTTGCCTCTTGGAGCAGCGTTCAACTGCCTCTGCGGTCACCTTAAGAGCTTTGGCCATCTGAGACACATTAGTTGTTGCACTGAATACCGTACTCTGAAGTGGTCTTAGCAATAACCAATACACGGCGCCGATAACAGCGATCAAGATAACACCAACCAAAGCAACGATCAGCACAATCTTAAACTGCAAATCGTCGAAAAACCGCTGACTTTTTTCACTCACCACTTGTTGCGAGTGCTGAATGGCGGCAGGGAAGCTAGCAACAGACTCTCTGGAGATGGATACCAGCTGATTGAGGTTGGAAATAGTCTCACTCAACGTCTGCTTTTGTTGTTCGGTCAGATTATCACTGTGCGCAATACCATCGAGAGCGCCAGCAATGTTGTCTAACGATGCACGAGTTTGATCGATGGACTTCTCTATCCCTTCCAACTCCAGCGTCACATTAACGTCAATAAAAGCACTATCCTTTTCACCCTGTTGTTCTGCTGCCACATCGATAGATATCAGCGCTAACCACAATCCAATCCAGATCCTCATATCTTTACTCTCATTGTTTCCATTCCCCCTATCGGAGGATTTGATCTGATGGTTTGTTGCTTACTGGCGCAGAATGAGTCTCCTGGTATGCAGCAGCGGCCTCCCGCCCCATATATTTACCTAATGTTCTGACTGGTACCGAAGTCAGGTCGACGACAATCAAGCCATCCAGCGCAAAGTTAAAGGCAGGGTCAACATTAAAGCAAACCAGTTTACCGTTCATTCCGAGGTATTGTCTCAGTAACACAGGTAACCCCATGCCTTGCTCAAGGCGACTCAGCACTTTAGAGAGCAAGGGTAAATCAGCCAATGAACTCAACATATCCGGACGCCAGAATTCCTGACCACTTTTCTCTAATGGTGTGGTTGGCGACACAAGCTTTGCCTTCTCTTCATCGTAATAATGGACAGACATTACCGATGCAATCAGCTGTCTCGCGACCGGGCTGTAATCATTGCTGATACTGACTGGACCAAATAAATGTGTGTATTTCGGATGGCGCTCAACAAACTTGGCGATGCCTTTCCATAACAGGAGTAAGGAGTGCATATTGCGTTGGTATTGTTTCGACACCACGGAACGCCCAAGCTCAATCGACTGACCCAAAGTACCAACAAACGCTTCATCATAGTTGAACAGGCTGGTGGAATATAGCTGCTCTATCCCACCTTTAGCGAGCAGTTCATCCACAAGACCTAAGCGATAAGCACCCACTAAATCTTGGTTTGCACGGTTCCAGACAAACAACTGATGGTAGTGCGGGTCGAATCTGTCGATATCGCACGATAAACCGCTGCCTTCACCGACTTCACGGAAGCTCTCTTCACGCACACGGCCAATCTCCTCCATCATGTGTGGAATCACATCCGTTGGAGCGCAGTAAACATCAAAGTCACCTTGTTCGAGGAGCTTGTATTGTTCAATCTTCGACAACTCATTCTCCAATGTGGCAACACCTACAGGAGCAATGATTGGCTCGGCATCATCCGCCTGCGTTGCAGACGTCTGTGGCTTTCCCATGCTGCCCATTAAATACGTATTAAGACGGAAGTACTGAGTAATATCTTCTTCATCCTCAAAACCTTTGATTTCAGAGAATGGGATAGCATTACCGATTGAGACAGATATCGTCTGCCCTGATTTGTTGAGCAGTTCACGTCCAAGTAGCGCTGTTCTCAGCAAAGGGTGAATTCGTCCCGCTTGATAGAAGAGCTTGCTGTTCATACCATTGATAAAAACCGGCACCGTTGTCGCTTCGGCATGCTTGACAAACTTGGCGACGGACTTACTCCACGCTTTATCGGTGATTTTATTTTCATTCGCCTGCCAAGCAGAGACTTCGCCAGCAGGGAAGATAATCAACACCCCACCCTCTTTGAGGTGTTGATTGGCTTCTTTGATCGCTTTTCTGTTGGTCTGTCTGGCTTGTTCTCCACCAAAGACATTAACTCCAATGAACAGGTCATCCAGTTCAGGAATGCGTTTAAGCAGCTCATTCGCCAGTACTTTTACGTCCTTTCGCGCCTTAGAAATCAGAGACGCGAGAATTATCCCTTCAATGCCACCAAACGGATGGTTAGCAACAATCAACACCGAACCTTCGGCGGGGATATTTTCCAGACTGCCATGGTCGACTTCGTACTGGGTGCCAATTCGGTTGAGCGCTTCTTGCATAAACTCAAAGCTGTCTTCAGGCAAGATATCTTGCTTGTAGAGGGCGTCGAGCGTTGATAAACCCGTTGCCCACTCTACCATTGACTCACCAATACCAAACGGCGTTTTTCGCGGCAATCTGAAAGGACTATCCAACATATTAAGCTCCTTTTGCTAGCAAGTTATGCGTAAACGTTCCTTCCGTTTTCACATCACGGATGAAGAGGAATACACCGCACGACCAAACAATACATGCCATACCGAATAGCAAACCACCATCGTCACCAACAATCTCACCCATAGCGTTGAACTCGGGCATAACAATGCCTAGTGGAGTGAATAGGTGGAAGAAAATCGCACCTGTCATGATGCCTGCACTCATTGCCGCACCAACACCGTGCAAGCGAGTAAACAGCAGGATTGAGGCAATCAGCTCGGAAAAACCAATTAAGTAACCACCGTAAACACCAAACCATTCAATCCCTGACCATTCTCCCAACGTGCCAAAGATATGGTCCGTCTCGTAAGAACCAGAAAACTTGAAGAACAACGATTGAATAAAAACAAAGGCAATGAACGCTGAAGGAATATGCTTAATCGGAGAAAATTTCATACAAAGCATTCCTTATTCGTTAACCAGAGATGGCCAGTTGATATCAGCTTGTTTGATATGGCCGACTCGATCGTCATCCCACCAACTTTTCACATCCGCATCGTAGTTCAGGTAAAGCTTGCCATCGACAATCGCCCACTGTTTTGGATCCGCTGAAGCAAAATCGTTTTTAGCTGAAATCGCCCACGCACAGTAACCACCGTATTGAGGAGCGTAAGCTTTAGGGTCTGCTTTAAATTTGTCTAAATTTTCCTGAGAAGAGAAATACCAGTCAGCGCCCTGATACTCGACTTGCCACTTGCTATCTCCTTTGACAGGTTTGCCTTCGGTAAAATAGGCTACCGTGTCATAACCGCTCACTGCTTTGCTGCTGAATATTCCGGTGTAAATTTTATCTGCTGACCAAGATGGGAAACTGACTAACATGATTAAAAGGGCAAATAACTTCTTCATTTGAAGACTCCTTGTTCTACAACGTCAGCCTTCAAACAACTTTGTGTCGTTCGAAAATCAACATTGCGGTGATTGTCGATTGATTGGTAATTCATCTCTTGCTTAGTAGAAGACACGACAACTGAGGTAAAACTTACAGTGCGAGCGTCATTTCTTTCCATAAGAGGAGAAAGGTGCGGATAGCTTTCATCAAACGTCTGATGAAAGCGTTTACCTATCTCTTCATCTGGCGTCGTCAACACTAATTCATTAAACAAACTTAGGCGATATTGTCTGGCCTCTTTGTAATGCAAAGCCGCCGAGACTATCGGCGCAAACGCATGTGAACGCGTAAGCTGCTCACCATCCCAAGTCCATAACACGGTTTCATTCGTTGTTCTGCGCGTATCGAAAGAAACCACAGTGAAAGGTGCAAAATGTGTCAATTCCATTTCCAACAATCGAGCATCGACAGTCTGACTGGAACAACTGCTAGCAAGACGTTTAATGATCATACCCCGACTGGTTAGCGGACCTTGCGGTGTTTTCCCTTGGTAGAAGTTAAGCAGGCAAACCGTGACACCGTGCTCATTGGCGGAAATCCAACTGCCCCCACCCACAGGGTCAACCGGCATCACACAATGCACACCATCAATGACCAAACTTTGTGGCTCAAGCGCTGGCAGGCGAGAACGCTGCTCGTCGCGATTGAAATAGACTTCGTAGTGGTTATTGCCATGGTAAATCCAAGATAATGTACACATAGATTACTGCGCCCTTTGGTAAGTTGCCGTCGTTGGTGCGACGCCAAAATGGCTATCTGATGCCACGCCTCTTAACGATGCCACGACTTTCGCCATCGCAAAGTGATGAGTAGCGTGCAGCGCGGCGAAGGTAATTTCGCGGACAAAGGTCGAAGTCACTTCTTCAACGTGCGTTTGAGAGAGCATCACTTCTGTTTCAACCTGAACGGGTTGATTCAGTTCATTGGCTGGTAAACCAAACAGCCACTCAATCAACTCAGCTATCTCCTGCTTGGCGACATTAATATCTCGCTCGACGTTATGACCGCGGCGGCGAACGTTGTAATCAATTTTGTCACGGTCCAAACGAATAGCATGAAATAGGTCGAGCCAATGGCGGTAGTGCTCTCCAATCGAGCTGCTCACATGAGGCTGGGCGATATAGGTATAATCTTCCGGTTGCAGCGTTTCTAAAAACTCGTAGCCCTGATTGAGCGTCTCAATACAGCCGACAACGGCCTGAGAAGTCTGAGATTTAGCAAGCATGGCTGAAAGCGTCGAAGTATTCTTCATAAACATTTTTCCTGCGCAGAGCTATTAATCGGTCATGGGATAAAGCTGAGTCAGCAATTTTTCTTCTCGCCACGCCCGTAGTAGCGCACCCAGAGAAGGCGTCTGATGGCCTTGCTGTTTGTGTTTGGAACCAATTTGATAAAGCAAACGGTACTGTTTAAGCAGCGTACTGAAGATATGCGACAGTGATGTGTCGCTGTCCCAGATATGCGCGGCTTCACTACTCGCGCCATTGATCTCGAGAATATCGAACGCTTCACCACGCATTAGCGCATTGATATCTTTAAATTTCACATCAAGGCGACCGTAGTTAAAGCCATCAAAATCACCGAGAACTTCGTCCAGCTTTTGCTCGAGAGCCTCTGTGATAAATTGATTGCCATCGCGGAAGATACAACCACGTGAATGGCTACCCGAAAATGCCAACTGAAACTCGTCCCCTTCCGGAATAACTACATCGAGATGTTCGCTATGACGAGGCAAATACAAATGCTGAAGTTTGCCTGCACGTGGGCAGTGCTCAATCAGCTGCTTGAGCGAAGAGCGACCATCACCCGTCACACGTGGGGAGTATTTGAGAGTGATGGAAATAACCTTGCCTCGCTCCTCTCCCGGTTGTCTGACATAGAATATTCCCGCTTCAGCACTGTAGTCCGAGCGAACTTGCAACAGAAAGCGTCCTTGAGAAGGAAACTGAGCGATATAGTCTTTGAGTTGTTGGTCGCCATTCACCAACTTGACCCCAACCCCTCGGCAACCCAAATCAGGCTTTGCCACAAGAGGGTAAGTAATTCCTTGCTGTTTGAGTTGTTCTTTTGCTTGTGTAAACAATTGCTCTTCGTTGGTGTCAGATTTCTCCAACGTAATGAAAGGCAAAATCCACTGGCGAGTAATATCTCCAGCCGCGCTGAAAATGTCGTGTTTGGATTCTCCAACCATACCGCTAAGTTTGATCGCAGGGTTAGCAATCAGCGGCAGTGCCCAATCTCTGTGATACAGGCTTAATGCTGCACTTTGGACAACCACAGGGGCATAAACGAACCAAGCTGGTAAAAATTCAAATGGCGAGATGACTCTTTTCGGTTCATGGAGAACTGGCATTCCCGCATTGACCTTTCCTTGTGGAATCATTTCGACATTAGCGAGCTGTGTCATAAGAGCCTCTTAAGAATGTTTTTGTAATAATTTTATTGAGCATCCACATTAAGCATAGTCCTGCCGGAATCAGCACCCAGCTTACGTGACTCTCTTTCAGCCAGGCCACACTGCCTAACTGGTAGAAAGAACCAAAAATCAAAGCAGTCCAAAGCCCTGTTGCACCAATCACCGCGACAAAAAATCGCATCATAGGCACATCAAGAAAACCGCTTAGCGTGAAGCCCACCGTGCGCAGGCCAGGAATGAACCGAACAATAAACAGGGTAATAAACGCGCTCTGGTGAAGTTTCTTCTTCACTTGACGGACACGTTGATATTGGAAAATTCGATATCGTAGCAAGCGCACACGTTGCGCACTTTTTCCCATCAGATAGAGGCCAAGATCTCCTGAGGCAATCCCAACGAAGATAGCCGCTAGCGCCATACTCATTGGCATTAACTCTTGTACTGCGAGCGTTGCCGCAGTCACGATGGCTAAGTCTTCCAGTAAATAAGAAAGCAGGATGATGCCAACAAACAGCATTACGACTGATGTATGCCCAGCGTACAACCATGCCTGTATCTGATTTGCTAACTCCATCTCTAACCTCAGCAATACTTCTTCAAATGTTCAGCGCTACTCGCATAGGCCGGCTAACTATCCATGGCGTTTATTGCTGCGCCATGGTTAACAAGATAGGGAAATCAATAAGAAAATTTCACATACCTACAATTTAGTTGAAAAAAATCCGCTAAGGGGAAGAAACCACTGAGTTTTCCGTAATTCGTACCACTAACGCGCTAAGCTGATGGGCTAAGCTAGAAAATGCCAAAGATAACGCAAGTGCGATTTGGCTGGAGGGTATATCACAATTAGATTTTATGATGCGCCAAGATATGTAGAGAAAGCCACTCAAGCGGTCGCTCAGCATTTTCGTATCCACATTCAGTAGCTTCTGCAATGCATCAAGACTTAGTTTGCAACCAACAACTACTGCAGGTTATGAGCTATGTGTAGTTTGCGAACACCTTAATGGCATAAACGTTTTCGGTTTTAAACAGGCTCATCATTACCCACAAAGATAAGAGACTTTAGTTACAACAACTTAAACAAAGAGGCTGTGATTAATTATGATTAATTAAAAATTTGCCGGAGAGCAATACGTGGGTTCCTTTATAACCATGTTAATTTTAGCCATGAAATAATTCTCATATGTGGATAAACACGCTTTATACGTATAGGGAACAAGCCGGTATGCGCTCAGGTGGACGCGGAGATGAAATGGCAGTTTATGCAAACCTTCCTAGTGAAGTTTACGGCTTTTGGATAAACCAAGGAGTCACCATGTTTCAAACTGATGAACCTGAGTTTTTGTTGTGCTGGCTGAAAAGTAATGGTTACCGAAAACCCTATAACTGATCGGCTTCCCCATACCTATCTGGGCCATTAGCTGACCATAATTTATGGGGTCGACTTGCACTATGATACAAGTCACCCCCTATCGATAAAATCTATATCAAACCGTGGTCATACCCAATGTAGCCATGAATTCCACTAGCCTGTCGGCTTGTCCTGTATCCACTGCTATCTTGTTCTTTCCCACATGCTTACATGAAAGGCTCTGAGCCAGAAATCTGAGCTTGAGTTTTCATCAGATAACGAGACTGCCATCGTCATTAAACTCCCAACAGTCGCCATAAGCGACTTCCCATAGATAACCATCTGGATCGGAGAAGTAACCGCTATATCCTCCCCAGAATACGTCTTGTGCTGGTTTGACAAGCTTGCCTCCTGCCTCGACAGCGACACGTAGAATATCATCCACTTCATCTTTACTTCGCGTGTTATGCGCCAACGTAATACCACTAAAACCTGCCCGTTTTGCGGTAAAGTCGGGCGAGACATCATCTGCTAATGCTTCAAAGGGATATAGCGCTAAACAAGTCCCGCGAGTTTTGAAAAATACGATGCCTTCTTCCGGTGTTTGAGCCGATTCAAAACCAAGCTTGGTATAAAAGTCAAACGAGGTTTTAAGCTGGCTGACGCCAAGCGTAATAATGCTGATTCTAGGTTCCATTACAGAGACTCCTTTATTGGTTTCATCCATAGTAGTGCAAATAGAATCACTGTGCTTAATTCAATATCGAGTTTGTGTTTTGCCTAACCCGACATAACCGTCATTGGCTAACATGGTTCGACTTTATTATGACCTAAGTAATTGCGCGGATGTGGCAAGAATAGTGAGGTGAGAAAGCTCAATTTGCCGCCTAATCGAGTCAACTAGGCGGCAGAGGTAACCTATTTTACTCAGGGTATAAACGGTATTTTTCACGCATATCGCGATATTCGTCTAATGCGGGCTCCCAGCTTACTTCGATAACTTTATAGTGTGAAAAAATCACCTTCTGTAGGACAAGCACTCAGATAACCCAAGTCACGCATTTTCCAATACCAACGATAATAATGGCTCTAGGGTGAATTTGGTGTCTTCCGGTGGGGCGATACGGTAGCTTTCTCCCCATACATATTCACCTTGTTGTGGCCAAGCTGAGGGTCATCCTCAATTTGAAATTCGTAGTTTATGTACAGATCTGGAGCTGGGTAACCAATGACTTCAAAGGGAGTATCGGTACCACGACCGACGATAATGGTGGTAGCTTCAAACAATTCCAAGGTTGGGTAGTATTGAACCGCTTCAGCTTCGCCAAAGTAATCAGCAATACCTGCCATCTCCAGTGCGCCGGTAATGGTTGGACCCTAGTAGTTTAGTTCTTCGTGTTGTAGCTCAGTTTGAATTTTGTAAGACAGCGTGGCTGGTACCAGTATTTCTTCACCAGTCACGCTGCTGGTGATGGTTGAATCGTCAAATAAGCACCTAGAGAATGGCGTAAATATCGTGATCGCTGTCGGTGATCTAGTCGATCAAGACAATCAATCTGAATTTGAAGTTGGATCCACTCACAACAAAAGCCCTAGACTGATGCTTAACACAGGTGAACTAGGCTTTAGAATAACTCGCTCCTAACTCATCCCTACAAACTCAAATCGCAGTGCTTTCGCTTGCTGGCTGTCTGGAAAGATGGTTTCGAGTTTCTTCGAGGTAACCGATAAATGTGGGCCCAGTACCCCTTTGATCACTGAGCGTGTATCTGTGGTCGGTTTGAGATCTCGCCCTTGATATAAGTCAGCTTCCGCCAAGCCAGGCCAATGGCCTAGTACTTCTCCGCCTTTAATCGCCCCACCAGCCACGAACATTACATTAGCCGTACCATGATCCGTCCCCTTGGTGCCGTTTTCACGCGCAGTACGGCCAAATTCGCTCGCGGCTATCACAACTGTCCGTTGCCATTGCTTGCCTAGCGCTTGTTTTAGAGATGCTAGACCAGCATCCAATAGCTTCAACTGATTACTCAATCTACCGTTAACACTGCCTTGATTAGCATGGGTATCCCACCCTCCCAACTCCAAAGCTGCAATATTCGGCCCTGCTGGATCCGCCAAAATTTCTCCAGTCTTCTGCGTTAGGGATTGAAACTGCTTACCCACACCTCCGTCCCCCACCAGTTTGTCGATTTTCATCATACTTTCAAAGTTAGACGACAAGGTGGCGTCAGATTGAAGCAGTTGTTCAAGTAGCTCCATTTGACGCTCTCGTGTTTTCAGTCGGTTTGGATACCAACTGTCGACTCTAGCTTCTCCCTGCATGATAAGTGGAAGGCCAGAGTCAATGGCAATGGCCTGATTCCGGCTTTCAATACTTAGCAATCGGTTGAGCCAACCTTCCGCATAGAAGGGATCTAATGTGCCATTTTCAAGTATCTTCTGACCATCAAAGTGAGAACGCTCTCGATAAGGAGTGGCACATGCATGAACAAAATTGATCTCCCGTGCCTGATACCACTGGTGACAAGCTTTAAGAGCAGGGTGAAGACCAAAAAAGCCATCTAAGTTCAGTAACTGCCCCTCATGGAGCCCAATGGTTGGCCTAAGCGACGCATATGCTTTATCACCATAAGGCACCACCACATTTAGACCATCCATCGCACCACGCAGAGATATCCAGATAAACAGGTTGTCGGAACGTGATTTGGCAAACACAGGCATGGGTAGCAATGAACTCATACTCAGTGCGGCAGCACTTTGCAAGAAGCGGCGTCTATTAGGCAAGGTGGATGACATCATGATTCTCCTTAGCGATACTGAAACTGCGGACTGAGCCAAAATAGCGATAGCTGCATCATTGGGTTCTTGGTTTTACTCAGTACCAGCTGAGTATGTTCATCCAGGTAGGCGCCATAGAGCTGAGAGATCACGTCATCGACCATTTTTTGCGGTTGGATGTTACTCGCTTTAGCCTGATTGACCGCTTTGGCCGCCAACATATTAGCGACTTGTAACCTCTGTGTTAGAGCAGAAGGACTATTGTAGTCTTTGTCTCGGTCTGGCCAACCTGCGGGGGAGCCTGGATTGAATGCTGGCTGCCCTAGCACATTCAACACATTCATCGCTTGCTTATCACTGATACTAATTTGCGCGCTGCGCAGAACAGCAAACAACCATTCTTTAGGCGTACGAAATCGCATCGGCTCGGCGGAACCTGCTGGCTCACTTTCGATCAACACTTGGTATACAGGACGCAGCTCTCCTGCAGATTTTAAATAAGCATTAGCCATTGCCGCCTCAAGTTCAGGGTAGGAGCGACCAAAGAAATGTTGGCATAATTTAGTCGCTAGGTGCTGCGCGGTATCAGGATGCAGCGCTAACGCTTGGAGGCAAGCTTCGCCTTGTTCTATTCCTTTTTGCGCATAAGTGCGGCCCATAACTTTCACCGCCTCTGGCTCATGCATGCTCGGTACAAAGCGAAAACCGACATCAGGTGATTTGAGTTTGATGCTCCAACCAGAAATCGCCTTTGCTAGTTCAATCACGTCCTGCTGCGTATAAGAGCTATCGACGCCTAGGGTATGAAGTTCAAGGATTTCACGAGCCAGATTCTCATTCAACCCTTTACCACGTCGTTTGCCAAGCTTGGAGTTAGGGCCGGTCGATGCCTGATTATCCAAATACATTAACATCGCAGGGTGCTTTGATACGCCCATGAGCATATCGCTGAAGTTACCACTCCAGTGTTGACGAACAACATCGTTCTCAATTTTGGAAGCCAGTGGCATCAAGCGTCGATTGTCGACGGATATGGCGAAATGATTGCTCCAAAACTGGATTAAGCGTTCTTGAAATCCGTATGGAGTATGAATGCTTTGTTGATGCCGAGCTTCGATCTGCTGGCGATAGTGCTGACGATAAAAAGCCTGAAGTTGCTCTTGCAGCTCACGCTTTTTCACCTCATCATTTTTAACTTTGGCGCGTTGCGCTTGGCTTTCACCAAGTTGAGTCAGAATCTCTTTGGTACTTGGTAAGGCTTGAATGCTAGGGTGAAGATAACTCACACCCTCTAGCTGATGCACCAGTGGTGAGATCGGTCTTCCTAATTGAGGACCAAACCCAAATCTTTGTTCTGCAAGGATCTGCTCGTTTGGATAATAATTCATAACGCACTTCCTGATACGACATACTGTAAGAGTATTCTGCCTCTGTCAGGAAATGATGAGTTTTACCAAGTTTCAATCCGCCTAATGTCAATTTTTCGTTTTAGTGAAAATACCAGTTACTCACTAATCTATTAGGTAAGAAACCATCACCCGAGTATTTAGAGCGCAAATCTAGTATTTGCGCTCATCTTCCAAAGCTTACTTCAACTTGTAAAACACCGTCGCTAATGGTGGTAATCTGAGAGATAACGACTGTGGCTGGCTTTCACTCTCAACCATTTCTGTCACCACACACTGTTTCACCTCATAACCACTACCGTTATAGCACTGGTCATCGGTATTAAGCAGCAGTTCATACTCACCCGCCAATGGCACACCCAGTCGGAACTTATCGTGAGGAACAGGGGTAAAGTTGGTAATAACCAAAATGCGCTCCCCATTATCGCTTAAACGTTCGTGGGCAAGAATGGAAGACTCAGCCGCATCCTGCAAACGCCATTCGAAACCACGTGGTTCACAATCCAGTTCATGCATCGCACGTTCAGAGGTGTAGAGCTTATTAAGATCTCGAGTTAGCGCTTGCACACCTTGGTGGCGTTCGAATTCCAGCAGGAACCATTGCAGTTGATCGTCGTGATTCCATTCAGCCGTCTGACCAATCTCTGCTCCCATAAAGTTGAGCTTCTTACCCGGTTGGCCGTACATGTAACTAAGATAAGCGCGCAAATTCGCCGTCTGTTGCCATTCGTCACCTGGCATTTTGTTGTGAATCGACCCTTTGCCATACACCACTTCATCATGTGACAAAGAAAGAACATAGTTTTCGCTATGTGCATAAACTAGCGGAAACGTGATGGTATCGTGGTGGTATTTTCGATGAACAGGATCTTCTTTGATGTAGGAAAGCGAGTCATGCATCCAGCCCATATTCCACTTAAAGCCGAAACCCAAACCACCCATAAAGGTTGGAGCAGAAACCCCTGGGAATGCCGTCGATTCTTCGGCAATAGTCATCGCATTCGGGAAGTACTTATACACTTCCTCATTCATCCATTTTAGCGTTGCAATGGCATCATAATTTTCATTGCCACCATCGACATTTGGGATCCACTGATCATGGCTTCGCGAGTAATCAAGGTAAAGCATCGAGGCGACAGCATCCACTCGGATGCCATCAATATGGAATTGCTCAAACCAGTACAGAGCATTAGATACTAAGAAGCGACGCACGTGCTCACGGCCTAAGTCGTAAATGTAGGAATTCCAATCCTGATGCCAACCTCGGCGTGGATCCGGATCATGGAAAAGCGGTGTACCGTCGAAATTGGCCAGTCCGTGATCGTCGGAAGGGAAATGAGCTGGAACCCAGTCTAGCACCACACCAATTTCAGCTTGGTGACACTGGTCGACGAAATATTTAAAGTCATCCGGCGAACCAAATCGGCTGGTAGGAGCAAATAGCCCCACAGGCTGATAACCCCAAGAACCGTAGAATGGATGCTCAGAGACAGGCATTAACTCAACATGGGTATAACCCATATCGACCAGATAAGGAATAAGCTGATCAGCCAGTTCACGGTAGTTCAAGAAATCGCCATTAGCATTACGACGCCATGAACCCGCGTGAAGCTCGTAAAAAGACAACGCTTCCTTACGCTTTTCAGTAACCGGTCGGCTTTGCCACTGAGTATCTTGCCAGTCGTAGCGTGAGTGATCATAAGTTACCGATGCAAAGGAAGGATACTGTTCCGCATACGCTCCCCAAGGGTCAGCCTTATGCGGCAGTCCTTCACCATTTGGCCCTTTCAACTCAAATTTATACTGAGTCCCTTCTTTCAAGTTCGGAATAAAGATGCCCCAAATACCATAATCGAGGCGCTGCATAGGTGTGCGTCGACCATCCCATTGGTTAAACTCACCCACCAAACTACATGCCGAGGCATGAGGGGCGTATACTAGAAAACGAACGCCCGAGATTTGTTTACCACCACGCTCTAAAGTCACAAACTGTGATCCCATGTGATGGTACATGTCTTTAGGCGTATGCAGATCATCATACTCTGCATAGATAGTATGATATTGGTAGGGATCATCGACGATCTGCTCTGAACCTGACCAATGAACAGCAAGCTGATAATGCGTTTGAGTTAAATCTCTTTCTTGAGTCAAGATAAAACCGGACGCATCTTCGCGTTCAAGCTCGATTCTATCTTCGCCGTCAATCACTAATTCAACCTTGTCCGCACCGGGCATCCACACCCGTAACCCACCTTGCTTAGGTTCAAGATATGGACCAATAAAAGAAAATGGATCCGCAAACGAAGCATGCGAAAGTTGGTTATACAATCTGGTTTTCTTATCTAATGTTGCCGCTTTCAAGTTATTCTCTCCCTAACCTAACTTTCTGAAAATAGCCGAAAGTCTGCTTACATCTTTGAGGTGGATCATTGCGGACGGCAACGCTGGCTAACAGGCGTTTAAATCGAAGCGCAACGTAAACAGCTTCTGGTTTTTATAAACAAAAGCCCGCTAAAAATGCGGGCTTAATATAGCATCTAAAAGTTTACCGCATTCCGGTTTAACATAGAGTGATAGAGTCGATATTTTTCTATGTTATCTGTGATAAGAGCCTGTTAATTACTCGCTTTTGCGCGAACTTCCGTCAACTTATGGGCAATGCGATTTACCTCTTCACGAGCAAACACTTCATCCAAATTCATTGACAGTTTACGACGCCAGTTTGGATACTCATCAACCGTGCCTGGAATGTTGACCGGCTTATCCATTTCCAACCAATCTTCTAACTGAACACTGAGCAATGTTGATGAGCCTGCAGCTACGTGCAATTGCAAAGCCTCAGCCAGATACGAGTCCATAGGAACGTACTGCGCATCTCGGCCCACACCTTCCGGAAGGTAGCCGTGCCAAGCCACAGAATCCAAAATACCTTGTTTACTTTCCAAACGGTCTGCGAACAGGTTCTTTAATTGCTCTGGATCTGGGTACAAACCCAGCTCTTCGCCCATCTTTAAGTCGTCACAGTGCCAGAAGCCACGTAAAGTCGGCATATCATGCGTACATAGCGCAGACATAGACTGCTCAGCATAATGAGCTGGTGAAATGTAACCACCGTCGTCTTCTGACGTTTCGAAGAAGAACACTTTGTATGAATGAACACCTGCATCACGCAAAATCTCCACGATTTCATCTGGCACTGTACCTAAATCTTCACCAATAACGCTGCATTGATGACGATGAGATTCCAGCGCAAGAATCGCTAGCATATCTTCCACGGGGTAGTAGATGTACGCACCTTTGGTCGCATTTTCACCTTTAGGGATCCACCACAGACGCAACAAGCCCAAGACATGGTCAATACGCAGTGCTCCACAATGCTTCATATTGGCACGCAGCAGTTTGATGTAGGCATCGTAACTGGTTTCCTGAAGCACTTGCGGGTTAAGCGGTGGTAAGCCCCAGTTTTGACCCAGAGGACCCAAAATATCTGGCGGAGCACCGATGCTGGCGTCCATCACAAGATTGCCGTCATCAGCCCAGGTTTCAGCGCCTGAATCAGCTACACCAACCGCTAAATCACGGTATAGGCCGACAGACATACCTTTCTCTTCAGCTAATGCCTGAGCTTCATTAATTTGGATATCCGCAATCCATTGCAGGTACATGTACAGATGAACCTGATCGAGATTCTGTTCAATAAACTTTTGGACAGCGGTATTTTCAAAACGGCGGAATTCATCTGGGAAAACTGGCCAGCCCCAAACATTAGCATTTTCAGCATGCAAAGAGGCATGTAGAGCATCAAATGCGGCCTGATGCATCAGGCTATCGCCCCCCTCTTCAACAAACGCTAGGAAAGTTTGAGCGCGCTCGGTGTTCTTGTCTAAGTGGCGCTTCTTGAACTCATCAAACAGTAGCGGAAGGACGCTCAGCTTGAGATCCGCCACTTCGGTGTAATTGACCCAATGCGAGTCACGCGCTTTTTGCAAGCGCTGCTGGAATTCAGCACTGCCAACACGCTGTTGCGCTTCGATACTCAATGCAAACTCAGGAACAGAGCTGACATCAATGTACATGATGTTCAACCAACGGCGTGAGGACGGGCTATATGGGCTGGCGCCTTCAGGGTTTGCCGGGAATAATGAATGAATTGGGTTTAGGCCAACAAAATCACCTCCCCGGGAAGCAATATCAGCCACCAGCTGTTTCAGGTCACCAAAGTCACCCATTCCCCAGTTATGTTGTGTGCGCAAAGTGTAAAGCTGAATGCTCGGGCCCCACATTTTTTTGCCACTTTCGATGTCATCTTGTTTGTAACAAGCTCTCGGTGTGACAATCAGAGTCATCTCATAAGGGGACTTCCGACGTTTGCGAGTGATCGTCAGCTTGTGGTAACCCCAAGCCAAATCACTCGGTAATGTAAACACTAAAGGGCCACCCTCTTTACGTTCATCGCGAACGATTTGAGACTGAAGATAGCCTTCAAGTACCTCTCCCTGCTCGGTATCTAAACGCCAGCTGAACTCGCTTTCACGAGCACTTTCGCCAAGATTAAGTGCCACTTCAACTGGCTCACCATCACGGACCACCAGCACTGAATCCAGCACATCTTTCTTGTGTTTTTTCTCTGCCGATAGCAGAAGAGTATCATCATTCGTCGTGTCGTAGCCTAAAGACGTCAATAAGTAGCGAATCGTTTCTTCGTCTACTTTTGCCTCATCTCCCCACGCGCTAACGTAGCTGTCGGCAATTCTTGCCATTTCAGCGACTTGTTGTAATGCGTTTTGTTCTTTCATCGCTCTCTCCGAAGGATTCAGTAACCTTCAAATGTAGGGTTTTTATTTATTTGTAATTAAGAGAGCCAAGGCTTAATAGCCTTGGCTTATTTAGGTGGAATTAGCGCTTAACCGCTTCTAATTTCCAGATATTGTTTACATAATCTCGAATTGAACGGTCTGACGTAAACTTACCAACCAAGGCCGTGTTAAGAATGGCTTTCTGAGCCCAACCCGCTTGATCTTTATATTGTTTGCCCATGTCTTCATGCGCTTGCACGTAAGAAGCAAAGTCAGCCAAACATAAGTACGGGTCACCGCCATCAAGCAAGCTGTCAAACGTTGCACGTAACAGACCAGGTTGACCTGGGGTGAACTCTTCGCCCAGCAGTAGGTCAAGTGACGCTTTTAGTAGTGGGTCCGCGTGGTAGTAGTCATAAGGGTTGTAACCTTGTGCTTTAAGCGCTTGTACACCGTCAACGTCTAGACCAAAGATATAGATGTTCTCATCACCCACTTCTTCACGAATTTCAACGTTCGCACCGTCCATAGTACCGATAGTCAATGCACCATTAAGCGCCATTTTCATGTTACCCGTACCTGATGCTTCTTTACCTGCTAGCGAGATTTGTTGAGAAACGTCAGCCGCTGGAATGATGATTTCCGCCATGCTTACGCGGTAATCTGGAATGAATACCACTTTCAGTTTGTTACCGATACGAGGGTCGTTGTTGATCTTCTCAGCAACCTTGTTCACCGCGAAGATGATCTCTTTCGCTAGGTGGTAACCCGGCGCCGCTTTAGCTGCGAAGAAACAAACACGTGGCGTACATTCGAACTCAGGTTCGTTGATGATACGGTGGTATAGAGACAAGATGTGCAGCAGATCTAAGTGCTGACGTTTGTACTCGTGCAGACGCTTGATTTGCACGTCAAAGATAGCATTAGTATCTAGCTCGATACCCATGTTCTCTTTAACCCAATCCGCAAGACGCTGTTTGTTTTGCTTCTTAACGGCCATGAACTCTTTTTGGAATTTTGCATCAGTCGCAAACTGAGCAATAACCTCAAGCTGTTCAAGTTTAGCTGGCCACTCAGTACCAATCTTGTCTGAGATTAAGTTAGATAGACCTGGGTTACAGAACTTCAACCAGCGACGTGGCGTAATACCGTTTGTTACGTTAGTCAGTTTACCTGGGAAGATTTCATTAAACTCAGGGAACAGATCTTTCTTAACCAGTTCAGAGTGAAGTGCTGCTACACCGTTGACTTTGTAAGAACCAATCACACATAGGTTTGCCATGCGAACCATGCGGTTGAAACCTTCTTGGATGATAGACAACTTAGCTTGTTTCTCACCATCACCAGGCCACATTTTACGTACGTCTTGTAGAAAATGGTGGTTAATTTCGAAAATGATTTCCATGTGACGAGGCAGTAGACGCTGAATGAGCGACTCTGGCCATGTCTCTAGAGCTTCTGGAAGTAGCGTATGGTTGGTGTAGGCAAACGTGCTTGCACTGATTTCCCACGCTTTGTCCCAAGATAGACCTTTCTCATCAATCAAAATGCGCATCAGCTCTGGGATAGCGATGGTTGGGTGCGTATCGTTTAGCTGGATAGTTTCTTGCTTAGGAAGATCGGCCAGTGCAAAACCTGCGGCTTCATGGCGACGTAGAATATCGCGTACCGATGCCGCTGAGTGGAAGTACTGCTGCATTAGGCGTAGAGTCTTACCCTTCTCGTGGTTATCGTTCGGGTAAAGAACTTTGGTGATGTTGCCAGCATCAATTAACGAGTGCTGCGCTTCAAAGTAATCACCGTTGTTAAAGCTTGCTAGTGAGAATGGTGCAATCGCCTGACATTCCCAAAGACGTAGCGGGTATACTGTATCTGATTCGTAACCAACGATTGGCAGATCCCAAGGCATTGCTTTTACTGTCATGCCAGGAACCCACTTGCGAACTTCTTTGCCATTCTCGTGGCTTACTTCTACGTGACCGTAGAAACCAATTTCTTGTGCCAATTCTGGACGAGCGACTTCCCATGGGTAGCCTTCAACACCACGCCATGCGTCTGGTGCTTCTTTTTGACGGCCTTCTTCAAAAGATTGTTTAAACAAACCGTACTCGTAGTGCAGACCGTAGCCCACCGTTGGGAATTCTTGTGCCGCACAGGAATCCATAAAACATGCCGCAAGACGACCTAGACCGCCGTTGCCTAGTGATGGGTCGCGCTCTTCTTCAAGTAGGTCAGTTAAGTTATGACCTAGGTCAGCCATCGCCTCCGTGATCTGCTCGTATAGACCCATGCTGATTAGGTTGTTACCTGTAAGACGACCGATTAGGAATTCTAGAGAAAGGTAGTTAACGCTTTTCGCGCTTTGAATCTTTGGGTCTTGTTCAGTTTTTAGTAGATCCAATGTCGTTAGCTCAGCCAAAGCTCGACCCATCGCGAGGTACCAATCACGCGGAGTCGCAGTCGCTTCCGTCTTTGCGTAAGTAGTCGATAGATGCTGCTTCACGCTTTCTTGGAACAAAGCTTTATCAAATTTTTTCTGTTGCGTAGGTTTCATTAGAGAAATCTCACTTATCGGTTTTAATCCA
This sequence comes from Vibrio sp. Isolate23, assembly GCF_022398095.1. Classification (NCBI taxonomy): domain Bacteria; kingdom Pseudomonadati; phylum Pseudomonadota; class Gammaproteobacteria; order Vibrionales; family Vibrionaceae; genus Vibrio; species Vibrio sp. Isolate23. The sequence continues at coordinate 932,731 of NZ_JAKEUV010000001.1, read as the reverse complement.
TCTGAGACATATCGTGCATTGACATGACAACCAAAACATCCTCCCATATCGACAGCTCATTAGGAGGAGGATGCAGGGCGTAGAGGGCGTATGACCAGAAGCTCAGTGATCTAACTCCCAAATCAATTGGGCTCAAACCTTCGCTCTGGTGATAAAGATCACACCATCAACGAAATTCACCTTAGCCTTGGTGTATGAACCTTAGGTGTCCATATTCTCAATAATTTGAACAATATGCTCACCTGGTCACATATTGAGCGCTAAATTCACGCAAGTTACATAGTTTTTGGTGCAGAAACAGGTATAAGTCGCACTTATAAATCCGACTAAAATAGATTTAGATCACAAAACAAGGGCGTAGATAAGAGGAAAGTGTGAAATACGCGAAAATCTGGCGGTTGATCAATAACTGTCGCTATTGTTCTCAAGTAACATCCCTGTCATTAGGTCTAATTGACTAAGTTTTAATCAACATACTCCGAATAAAGATTGGTATTTGTGAGTATTTCAGAACAGGGAAAAGAAGATGTGGATTCCTTCGAAATTAACCCGTCCAGGGCGTTTACACAACGCAATTGTCCGCCCAAGAGTTCTCGATTTATTACAGCAAGCCCCCTGCTATAAACTCATTCTTTTCCGTTCGCCCGCAGGGTATGGCAAAACAACCATGGCATCACAGTGGTTAGCCGACAAAACCAACACGGGCTGGTACAGTATAGATGAGAGTGACAACGACTCATTCCGCTTTATCAACTATCTGATCCAAGCATTGAACAAGGCCACGCACAACGCTTGTCCGAATTCTCAGAAACTGGCTGAAAAGCGCCAGTTTTCTTCTCTTCACTCACTATTTAGTGAAGTGTTCGCTGAAATCGCCAATTTTCACCAAGAGTGCTATCTGGTCTTGGATGATTACCACCTTATCTCTAATGATGACATCCATGAAGCGATCCGTTTTTTCCTCAAGCACATGCCGGATAATCTGACGCTGGTCGTCACCAGTCGCGCAACACCACCGTTAGGGACTGCAAACCTGCGTGTTCGCGACCTCATGATCGAGATTGGCGATGACCTTTTGGCATTTGATACCGAAGAAACCACTCGCTTTTTTAATCAACGAGTGGCTGATGGCATTGACGACGCGACTGCCGACAATTTACGAAATTATGTAGAAGGTTGGCCGTCAGCGCTGCAATTAATCGCACTGCAGGCGCAGCATCAACACAAAACCTTAGCTCAGTCTGCTGAATCCTTTTCTCAATTTAATCACGCTCACCTGTGGGACTATCTGGTTGAAGAAGTGTTCGATCTCTTGGATACAGAAACACGTTTATTTCTACTGCAATGTTCTGTACTTGATCACTTTAATGATGCTCTGGTATCGACTTTGACCAAACGTGATGACGCTCTCAGCATGATTGAGTCACTCAACCGCTACGGCTTATTTATCCACCCACTTGAAGGCGAACAAAACTGGTATCGCTTCCACAACTTGTTTGCTGAATTTCTAGCTCATGAGCGCTCTGCTCGTATACCTCAGCAAGAGCAAGAACTGCATCAGACTGCGGCTCAAGCATGGTTAAAGCTTTCTTCTCCTCACCAAGCACTTCGTCATGCTCAAAAAGCAGGAAACCGCCAACTGACTGCCGGCATCTTGAGCCAATATGGCTGGAAAATGTTCAACAGCGGCGAGCTTCAAACTGTCGAAAAAGCGATTAACACCCTCGCCCCAGAACAACTCTATAGTGAACCGAAATTGTGCATGTTGCAGGCCTGGTTAGCGCAAAGTCAGCACAGGTATAACGATGTTGGTGACCTGCTATCCAAAGCGGATGAGCAAATGAAAGCCTTCAACGTCACATTAAGCACCAAAGAGCAGGGAGAGTTTAACGCCTTACGTGCTCAGGTCGCGATTAACCAGAACGAACCAGAAAAGGCACTGGAGCTGGCTGAACTGTCTCTTGGACAGCTCGACAGCACAGTGTATCGCAGTCGCATTGTCGCAACGTCCGTTGTTGGTGAAGTGAACCACGTGTTAGGCCATCTGAGTCGCGCACTACCTATGATGCAGCAAACCGAGAAACTGGCTCGCCAGTATCAGGTTTACCATCAAGCGTTATGGGCGATGCTTCAGCAAAGTGAAATTCTCATTGCTCAGGGCTATGTACAGGCAGCCTTTGAAGTACAGGAAAACGCCTTCAAGCTAATCGAGGAGCAGCAACTGCAGCAAGTTCCAATGCATGAGTTCCTGCTACGTATTCGTGCACAGATTTTCTGGTGTTGGAATCGTCTCGACGAGGCCGAGGAATGCGCATATAAAGGCTTAGATGTACTGGGCAATCACAGTCCAAGTAAGCACTTACATAGCTACTCTATGCTGGCGCGAATCGCTATTGGGCGTGGTGAGTTAGACAAAGCCAACAAGTTCATTGAGCAAATTGTTCACCTGCTGAAGCAGTCCACCTACCATGTTGACTGGACGGCGAACGCTTCGTTGTCTCTGATTCTATTCTGGCAGGCGCGAGGCGATATGGAAGCCATTCAACATTGGCTAGAAACCACACCTCGCCCAGAAAAAGCGTGTAACCATTTTACTCAACTCCAGTGGCGCAACATCTCCCGTGCACAAATCAATCTGGGTATGTTTGATGAAGCGGCTGAAACGCTTAAATTCCTTCAAGAACAAGCGAATCACAACAGTCTGGTCACCGACAATAACCGTAACCTGATTGTTGAAGCGGTACTGGCGACCACACAACAAGATGAAGAGCGCGCCAAGTTACTACTCAAACAAGCACTGGAACTGACGAATCAGACGGGTATTTTGGGTAACTTCCTCGTTGAAGGTGGCAAAATCGGCCATATTCTCGAAAAGCTGGTCAACAAAAATGAGTTGGGTGATCTTGAACGCCATCGCGCTCAACAGTTGCTTAAGGACATATCGACGACTCAACGTAGCCGCTCGGTTCACTTTGATGAAGAATTTGTTGAGAAGCTGGTTAACCATCCGAATATTCCAGAGCTGGTTCGCACCAGCCCACTAACTCAACGTGAATGGCAGGTACTTGGCCTGATCTATTCTGGCTTTAGTAACGAGCAAATTGCTCAGGAGTTGGATGTAGCGGGAACCACAATCAAAACTCATATTCGTAACCTATACCAGAAACTCAATATCGCGAATCGAAAAGAGGCGATAAAAACAGCAGAAAACCTCCTACAATTAATGGGTTACTGATACTAGGCCCTCAATCTCAGCAAAAAGCCCTGACTATCAGGGCTTTTTTACATCTGCTCAACGCCAACAACGTGCATCAGCTTCAAATGCCGCTGTAATGCCGCAAAGCTCTGCTCCCGAAGCCATCGATGGGCAGGATCTTTTTGATGCCGACTGTGCCACAGTAGATAGTAGCTATGCTTGGGCAAATCAAAGGGCAATGGTTTTACAACGTAGTCAAACCGATTAGAAAAATAGCCCGCCAAATGCAAAGGCGCGGTAACCAGTGCGTCACTCTGACAGACTAATTCCATTGCCGCAGTGAACGATGGCACTCTGGCGATCACCTTACGCTGAACCTTGCGCTGTTCAAACTGCTCGCCCACATACTGACGCATCTCTCGCATACCATGCACCATCACATGGGAAGCACTAAAATAATCATCCATTTCAAGGCTAGCGTCAGCCAATGAATGATTACCAGACATCAGTACTACATATTCATCTTCAAGCAATTTTTTGCCGTAGATATTCTCAGGAAAGTAGTCGAGTGTGGTCGCCAGTACATCAATCGGGCTGTCACCGAGAACGCTGACATGCTGATCTTGCCACAGCTCTCCATTTACCCCTGCGTTTGGAGCCAATCTAAGCAGTTCAGCAGACACCAGAGGCACACTCGATTCAGACAAAAATGCCGTGTAGGCCAGTCTGAACTCTCTTTGACAAGCATGAGGCAAAAATGCTTCCACCGCATAAAGCTCATCCAATGACCCAATCAACTCAGGCAGTTGAGCGAGTAACTGCTGGCCTCTGGCACTGACTACAAACTGTTTGCCTTCCCGAATCAAAATCGGGTCATCAAAGGCCGTTCTTATCTGACTCAAGGTTCGGCTCATCGCTGACTGAGTGACGTTGAGCTGCAGTGCAGCCTCGGTCAAGCTACGAGTTTGGAGCAGCACCAACAATGGGCGTAGCAGTTTGTAGTTATTCATATTACCTTCTTAGAATCACAAAGACTTAAGCATCCATACATCACAGCCGTTGTGCAAAGTACCCTCAAGAGGCGCAGTGAGGTGTTCGAATCCCAAGCTTTCGTAGAGTCGCACTGCTACAGACATATTGGACAAAGTGTCCAGATAGCAACGTTCAAAACCTTGTTGCTTAGCAAAGTCTAAACAGGCCAACGACAAGGTTTTTCCCAAGCCAAGCCCTCTACTCTCTTTAAGTAAAAAGAGCTTCTTCAATTCACACGTTTTCTCATCTTGCCCAAAAGGCGCAACGCCACATCCACCAACTACCTTGTCATCTAAGAGCGCAACCAAGTACAAGCTGCGGTTCTGCTCGTGATAATGCTGACTCATATTGTCGACCTCAACATCAGACGGCCCAAACCCTTCTCCCACAGCACCGTACTCTTTGCCGACCTGCTTGATTATCTGGCAGATCGCTGCGTCGTGTTGCGCTGTGATAGGCACTATACGAAGGTTTTCTTGGCTCATAGTCATCTCTCTTCAATATCATCTTGGACAGCTATAAATGTAAATCCATTAAAGAATGAATTAAAATCATTTTAAATAATACCAATAATGATAAAAAGTCATCAATCAAAGTTAGATACTCCCTTCCTATTCCTTAGGGTTTACATTGTAAATTCATCTGAATTACATTTTCTCACTAGGATTAAATACCTGACAGCTACGACAACTGGAACCAAGTCACATTCTGACGCTATAAACTCAAAGCTTTGGTCAGCCTATTCTTGCACTCTCCCATAAGCCTGCCAGAATGAAAATCATCAGTATAATGAATGAGATATAAACAATGGCTTGGTTGAGAAAACGGCTTCTTCCTGCTGCAATTGTGGTAGCCCTTACCCCTATGAGCTCGGCTTACGCCGACATCGGTGATACCCCAGTGATCGGTGGGCTATTTAACTCAACAGAAGTACTGAAAAATCAAATCACCTCTTCATTGTCCTACTCGACGCGCTTTGCTCGTGATACGACTCTGTTTACCATTGGCGGACTGACTCTAGAAACCTACCTACTGACATTGCCACTTGATGCAAGAACGAAAGGTCGAGTCATGGCACAGATCGCTGATCCGACTTATTCCATTCCTCTCGGCTATTTTCTTTATCAGTTTTATGATCGCTACACGGGAATCAGCAGTGACGATGAGTTTAAAGCCTACCTACAAACTGTGTATGACGAGCAAGCTCTGAAAGGCTTTGAGCACTCGCTCTTTACTCTAGAAAAGAAGGTCAAAAAACAGCCTAAGCAACACGCCAAGGATCAAGCTCACCAAGAAGGTATCCAAATTAATGGTCAGTTTATGGCAGCCATGGTAACCGTATATGACGCTTTGGTGCAGATTGGTGAATGGAAAGATATGGACCGCCTGCCTGAGCAATACACATATCTAACCCAATCACCTGAGGATTTAGCACTGGTCGCCAAAATTCAACCTATCGTGGTTGGCATCATGCAACAAGCCGCCTCGGGGATGGAAGAGGGCGACATGAAACAGGCCATACTCGGCATTGTGGCCGATGGTGCAGCTGACAGAGCCAGCGAACCGAATAACAAAGCACAAGCGCTGACCATTACCTTAATTGATTTTGTGCGTCTCAATGTGCTGAAAGCCTATCGTCAGTTTGTCTATCAGGATGAGAGACAAGAACGCCTCAATGACTGGCTACAAAACGCGTTTGACGATCACCCTCAACAAGCAGTTGAGTTTCTTGAGTCCCAGCAGAACCGCCGCTTTGCTGTTCAGGTAACGGTCGACGGGTTGCAACAAGGGTTAATCGAAGGGTTGGTTGATCCAGATAAGCCTTTTCTTTCCCACGCTTACCAGCAACATACCAAGAGTACTGAGCTCGGCAGCCCTGTCGCAACAAGCAGCCCAGAGCACGTTCAATCTATGCGTTTTCTTCAGGTTCTATCAGAACAAACGTATCGTGACCCATATTACTTACCGTTCTTCAAGCGACTTTACCAAAACCATATCGACTCGATTGCTCGGGTAGGTATCTCTTCCACACCGACGATTAGCGTAAGAAACCTGCCTATCATCAAAACAGGGGCAAAGGTCTCTGGCGAACAAGGAACAGGAATCCCGAATTTCCACTTTGTCGACCGAAACGAAGACAGAGCCTATTACTTCTTTGGTAATGATGCCCTTCAACTTGATCGCTTAATGCAGGCCAATCAGGTTCAGACCATGTTTGACCGACTGGTTCACTTGAAAACGCTTAACTGTAACGCCCAATATGACTGGAATGCTCACACCAGTTACGACGGTCTGGTTAACCTTGGCGCAGGCGAAGCACTGCGTGACTTTGGTGAGAAACGTTGTTTGAGAGAGCTGAATGAAAGAGCCGAAGTAGAAAACGTGCTAACCAAGCAGCGTCAGTCCCTCATCGATAACATTCAAAGCTATCAAGAGATACCGCTGTGGGACTTCTACACCAAGTTGACCCGTAAATGGAAGATTGAACAAGACATCACTACTTATGCAGAACTTGATGGACAAGGGATGCCAGATTACGCCCTGATATACAATCCATGGCCGGATCACTTTGCCCACTTTGTTGGCCCTTTTAGCGATGAAATCATTATGCCAACAGGTGAACTCAACCGCCTCGATTATTGGATACGTCAAATTGAACAAGCGTACAAGAACGCCGGCATTTATCAGCAGACACTGTGGGGAATGGCGGGGGACCATGGTTTATCTCCGGTCTACTACACCTTAAATCCGGAGAAAGCGATCTTTGAGCCGCTTTCTGCATCACTCGACTACCCTCTAGTGATCAAGAAAATCTCATCTGATGAAGGCGAAGGACCAAAGATCACCAATGCATTAAATTATCCGAGTAACCAAGGTGTTGATGTGGTGGTAGCCTCTACCGCTGGCGGTAACTTCATGATGGATATGTTTAATTCGCAATCGGGCTGGCAAACACAACCAGTCTATTCAGAGCTGACCGACTGGGCACCCGTGAATGCTCCGCAAGGAGAGAAATTGGATATCATTACCGAGTCAATCGAAAAACTGGCAGATAGCCTCGACTATTTAGTCGTCAGAGAATCAACCTGCGATGAGACAGAGTGTCAGGTACGTTTGGTCGCTCAGCGTGACGGCACACGAGTTGATGAACTCATCATCAAACAAGGCGAGCGCTATTTTTACAAAGCCAATAGCAAAACGGCGTTACTGGAAGTCAATAAACTCAATCCTTACCTGCCTTCGCCAGATCAGGCACAGCTTGAGACGTTTGCTCAGTTAGTCGCTAAATGTGTCAATCGTGCAGATATCACCAACCCACAGAGCTGGTGTGACGAAAAGCAATGGCGCGAGCTGACCCAATTTACGCCTCGGCCTGATTCAGTGGTACAACTCGCCAAGCTTTACGCCGAACCGCGAGCAGGTACAGTAAATTTGTTCCCTCGGGAAGGGATTGGTTACAACACCAAAGTGCCGGGGCGCCATGCGGGCGAAAGCTATTTGGAGAAGGACGCCTTTATCGGATTTTGGGGCGCTCCAATTGGCAAACAAGCTACGCCACTGAGTAGTGAGGAGAACGGCTCTCTGGCTCCGACTCTGTATCAATATCTGACCGGAGATGACGTTAAAGTCGGAGAAAATGGTTGGGGATATCCATCATTGCTTAGCAAACTCGATATTCACTAAGCCTCCTTCAATAACGGAAAGCAATAACAAAAAAGCGCCTTACGGCGCTTTTTCAGTTATCTGGAATATCTGGAAATCAGAATTTTTTCGGTGCGTAGCCTGTCATGACTTCAAGTCTCAGTTCTTTACCCAGTTTAGTCATTGGATGAACCACGATTAGACCTTTGACTGACCTTTTCAGTTTGCCCATGTCTGCTTGTTCTTCTTTCGTAATTGCGCGTGAGAATGGCATGTCAATCAAGCTCTTACGCTCTTTGTTCATGTCATATTTTTGTTTGCTTTTCATCACGTGAATTTTTTTGCTTAGCTTGTCTGCTTCGTCAGTGAACTTAGTCACCATTTCCTGATCACCACGAGCTTTCGCCGCATCCAGCTTACGCTGACACTTGTCCAGACGATTGTGAAGGTTTTGAAGTTCTTGCTTAGTGCTCATGGTATTGATCTCATTGAAACAGAAAAGGGCGGCGAGTGTAGCACAAGCTGACTCGCTGCCCTAATTTTAGTCGTTAGGAGAGTTTTTGGTCGTAATCTTTACTGACTTTCTGCAGTCACTCAGAATCAGTTTGAGTAAAATACCTCAATACTACATTTAACGATCATTTTCATAGACAAGTCTCCTTTCGAAGCGCGATTCAACGCAAAGGAACGTTTTTTATGTCAATATTGACTCAGCGTATTAAACACACAGACAGATTGAGCTTGCCTATGTTTAAACATTTTTTCCCACTGGCTATTATTGTTATGACGACAGCGAGCACGCCGGCGACATATGCCGCTAAGAAGAACATTCAGATCCAATATCTGCCGCCCGTTAACCAAGCCGAAGGGCAAATGAAGGCAGACCTTGAAGCAAGCGGAGTCAACGATACCGTAATAGAGCTGTCAGATACGCTGTTTCCATTCAACAAGACGTTAACCATTCAATATGGTAGTAAAGACGGGCCACTTTATGATCCAGAACAGCACACGGTGCATATGCCTTATCAATTCTATCAGGAAGCGTTGAATTACTTTATCAAGAACAAGTACGACGAAAAGTACGGTAAAGAGGCAAAATTTGGAGCGATGGACACGGTTTTGCATACTCTACTCCATGAGGCCGGGCACGCTTATATCGCCGATCAGAACATTCCTATTCTCGGTAAAGAAGAGGATGCCGTAGACAATTTTGCTGCGATTTTAATGATCGAATATTTAGACGATGGTGATGAAGCCGCTATCAGCGCTGCCGATATGTTTGCTTTTGAGTCCGATGACAGGCCAGATTACTACGACTTTGGTGAATACATCGATGAACATAGTTTTGACTTGCAACGCTACTTCTCAACTTTATGTTTGGTTTACGGCAGTAACCCTGAAAAGCACAGCAACTTGCTCGATGAAGTAGAAAATGATTACTTGGCTGATCGAAAAGATTTTTGTGTTTTCCAGTACCAGTCGCTCAGCGATAACTGGCACACTTATCTAAAAGAGCCTGTGGCTGATCAATGAAGTCGCGTATACGTAGAAGATGAAAAAAGGATAAACCTATGACTCAACTTACGATTTTCTACGATGGTACCTGCCCACTGTGTGTGAAAGAAATGGAACGCCTTGCACACTACGACAACCAGCAGCATTTGATGCTGGTTGATATTCACTCCGACAACTTTCTACATTATCCAGATATTGACGCTCAACGTGCGGCTAAAATTCTTCACGCACTGGATAATAATGGAAGGCTATTGCTTGGCTTAGACGTAACTTATCGTGCATGGAAACTGGTTGGCAAAGGCTGGTTGTACGCACCATTGCGTTGGAGACTCATCCGTCCAGTTGCTGATTGGTGCTATATCAAATTTGCTGACAACCGATACACCATTTCTAAGTTGCTGACTGGAAAGCGGAAATGCGATTCCGGTCAATGTTTCAGATAAAACACAACGAATACCAAGCATTAAACACTAATTAACCTATCAAGATTCACAGTCCTGCGTCGATAAATTGGCTAGTCTTAAAGTATAAACGTTTGGGCGAATACGCTTCTTCTGCTTGTTAAAAGAGTGATTTAGCGTGTATAGCCCAAATTAATAACAACAGGCGTTTCATGCCAGATGCAGCTCTGACAATGTAAAAACGCCAAAGACCTTTCAGAGACAGGATGTTTGTATGAGTCTAACGATTAGAAGTCGCCTATATATTTTGGCGCTTATTCCTTTACTGGTCATCGCAATAGGCATGCTTGGATTTACTTACGTAAAAACCAGTGAACTCAATGATCAGCAAATCGAAGTTACCCGCACCAACATGATGAACATGAAGAAAGCGGAACTGAGAAACTATCTCCAAATGGCGAAATCTGCCGTTCAACCTTTTCTCGACAGAGGTGCCAGCTTAGAAGAAGCGTACCCGACTCTAAAAACATTAGAATACGGTAAAACTGGCTATGTATTTGGTTATGACTCTAAAGGTATCCGTAGAGTACAAGGTCAAAGTTCTAAAGGTATTGGTGATAGCTTCTGGAACCTACAGGACAAGCAAGGTAATTACCTAATTCAAGATCTTATCCGTAACGCTAAAACAGGTGAGTTCACCACTTACTACTTCCCTAAACCGGGAGAAACCGAAGCATTACCTAAGCTGAGTTACTCTATATTTATTCCTGAATGGGATTTGATGCTAGGTACAGGTTTCTATACCGACGACATCGATGCCATTGTGGCTGAAATGGAGAATGCGACCACGGAAGCGCTACAGGAAACCCTTTCTGCCATCATTTTGTTCTGTATCGTGATCGCGGGTATCGTTGCCGCCTTCGCCGTGGCCGTGAACCGAACCATCCTGAAACCACTAGAACTGTTCGATGCTTCGATCAGTTCTTTTGCCAGCGGAGACGCTGACCTCACCGCCCGCATGGAAGACTTTAAAGCACCAGAGTTTTCCCAGCTTAGTAACAACTTCAATGCATTTGTTGCCAGCTTACAAACCATCATTCGCAGCGTGAGTGATGTCGGCCAGCAAGTCGTTGCAGAAACAAGCAACATGTCTAGCCGGGCCGCTAAAGTGGACGAGTTAGCATCAGGCCAACGTGAAGAAACCGAGCAAGTCGCCACCGCAATGACTGAAATGACGACAACGGCATCCGAAATCTCAAACAATGCTAGCCAAGCGGCACACTCTGCTAAAGAGGCCGATGACAACGCGAAAGAAGCTCAGGGAATAGTGAACTCTGCCGCGCAATCTGTTGAAGCCCTTGCCGAAGAAGTGTCTCAGGCGAATGGTGTCATTTCACGTCTTGAAGGCGATGTGCAGAATATTTCCTCATCTCTTGAGGTGATTCAAGATATTGCCGAGCAAACCAACCTATTGGCACTCAATGCTGCAATTGAAGCCGCACGTGCTGGTGAGCAAGGTCGTGGCTTTGCCGTCGTCGCTGATGAAGTGCGTAAGTTAGCCAGTCGTACCCAAGACAGTACTGGTGAGATCCACCAAATGATTGAGCAATTGAAAGCGGCATCAGATGACGCAGTCAGAGCGATGGAGTCAAGCCAGAAAAGAGGGGCAAGCACCGTTGAAGAAGCGAACGCTGCGGCACGAGCACTGGTTCAAATTCAGGAGTCCATTGGAACCATCATGGATATGAACTCTTTGATCGCAACCGCAACCGAAGAGCAAAGCTTGGTTGGTCAGGAAATTTCACAGCGCATAGTGGTGATTTCCGACCAGAGCTCACAATCGGCTGAACTGGCCAACGAAAACCGCTCAGGCAGCCAAGAGTTGAATCAACGCGCCAATGAGCTGTACGAATTGGTAGACAGATTTAAGGTGTAACCCTCCAGCTCCCAGAAGCCCGCAATCATTGCGGGCTTTTTATTTATCGTCTAAAGCGCCGACGAAACTCCCCCGGGGTCAGCCCCATTATCTGACTGAATACCCTGCGACATGCACTCGCGTTTTCATAACCTACCTGATGGCTTATCCACTCAAAAGAATGAGTTGAACCTTCCAAGTAGTCACAAGCCTTCTGCACCCGTACTCGCTGCAAATACTGGTTTGGATTCATGCCAGTGGCTTTCACAAATCGACGTTGAAACGTTCTTTCGGTCAAGTTTGCTTCAACAGCCAATTGTTTTACCGACACTGTCCTAGAAAAGCAGGCACTAATTCTGTGCTGACTTTCAACAATTGCTATATCACCATGAGAGAATGATGGCGTGAATTGCTGATAAAACCTCTGTTCTCTTGGCGCAGTATCTATGACCAACATCTTACCCAGCTGTCGCATGATTTGTGGTGAAGCATACCTGGATACCAACTCCAGTCCGAGATCCAACCAAGACATCATGCCGCCAGCTGTAATCACATCGCCATGATCAATTAAAATTTGATTTATCTCCATGGGCTGCAATGGATACTGTGACTTAAAGGTCTCAGCTAACCCCCAATGGGTAGTCAGAGCCCTTTGTCCACCAATCCTTGACGCCGCCAAGATAAACGCGCCAGCACACGCCGACGCAATCACACTGCCACGTCGGTGTTGCTCAACCAGCCATTCGAGTACTGGTGCGTCTGGTTTTCGGTAGAACTGATCGTCAATGCTAGGCGGGAGTAGCACGACATCAAATTGCCTGGGAGGCATATTACACGCGTCAATAATGTGCGCTTTGAACTCCGTCTCAAGTTCACTCTCACGGCATGCTCGGTTGGCTAACTGAAAAAGCTCTTCAAAACCAAACACGGCCGATTTGAGAGCAAAAGGATAGTTAAATACGGCAATATTAATCTTAGGCATACAATGTCGTTTTTAGCATTATTTGTGTCATTTTAGACTCTAAAAAGCCAAAAAATAAAGCGCCATAATGACTCTACTTTGAGCGATACCAAACAGGAGAGGCAAAATGAGCCAGAAAGCACTACTCGTCATCGATCTACAAAACGACTATTTTCCAAACGGGAAATTCCCTCTTTGGAACACAGAGAACACGTTAACCAATATCAAAGCGGCGATTAAAAAAGCCCAATATAAACAGATTCCTGTGATTCACATTCAGCATATTGCAGACCCTGCTATGGGTATCTCACCCTTTTTCAACCAAGGTAGTACAGGTGCAGATATCCACTCAGAGATCCTCGCGAGCGCGCCGGAAGGGGATATTGTCGTTAAATCTTTCGCGGACAGCTTTGAACAAACAGAGCTAGACAATGTGCTCAAAAAGCATGGGGTAACTGAAGTGATTGTTTGCGGCATGATGACGCAAAACTGCGTGACTCATACTGCGATTTCCAAAGCAGCAGAGCAATATGAAGTATCTGTGCTAGCCGATTGTTGCACCACCACTGATGAAATGATTCATAATATCGCCCTTCATGCTATCTCTATACGTGTTCCATTGATAAACACTGAGCAATTGATTTAAGCCTCAGTAAGGCCTCTTATCTAACAGAGGCCTTCTGCAAACCCGTCATCCAAAATAAATCACTATTGCCTTAGCACGTAGATTCCACCGAATAGAGCAAAAGCTCTCATTTATGACTCCTATCCCATCATTCAAGAAATAGTAATAAGTCAATTTCAATAATTTTATAAACCACACGCAGATTTCTAGATTAACTAAAACAACAATATGCAACAACATGAATACTTGCATAGTTTGAAAATTGTAATCAGGTTCTCTTCGAACCATGAGAACCCATTTTGCATGCTTGTAGTTTGTAGTAGGCCATGTTCAACACTCTCTTTTACAATTCAAAGGAAGACAATATGTTTAAGAAATTATTAAGTTGTTGTATCGCCTCGACTCTTACAGTGATCTCAACCTCGGGGCTAGCACAACAAAACGAGGGAGGAGCCATCACATCAGACAACCACATGCTCGCGCCTTTAGTCACAGCGTCAGCAAAGACCGCAATTAAAAACCAATACATCGTCGTTCTCAAGCAGCCGATGACGCTCAGCAATGACGCCCAAGCACTTCAACAGTTCACTCAGCAAACCGTTTCTGGTTTAGCCAGCCAACACGCTTTAAAGATCGATAAAGTCTATGATCGTTCTTTAAGCGGTTTTGTTGCAACCCTTTCAGCTGAGCAATTGAAAGCCCTTCGTGCTGATCAACAAGTTGATTTTATTGAGCAAGACCAAGTCATCTCACTTGACCCAGTTGTCTCTGCCAATGCAACTCAAACCAATCCAGTTTGGGGATTAGACCGAATCGATCAGCGTGATTTGCCACTCAGCAACAGCTACACCTACAACTACGATGGTTCAGGTGTGACCGCTTATGTGATCGATACCGGCGTGACCAACACTCATGTCGAGTTCGGTGGCCGCGCGAGTTCTGGTTATGACTTCGTTGACAATGACAATGATGCCACCGACTGTAACGGCCACGGTACTCATGTAGCGGGAACGATTGGTGGTTCACAATACGGTGTGGCGAAAAACGTCAATATCGTAGGTGTGCGCGTACTGAGTTGTAGTGGCTCAGGTACGACTTCAGGCGTCATTGGCGGTGTGGATTGGGTAGCGGCAAACGCTTCTGGCCCATCGGTCGCTAACATGAGCTTAGGTGGTGGTCTCTCAACAGCGCTTGATCAAGCAGTTGCCAGCGCTGTTCAATCAGGCATCAGCTTTATGCTCGCAGCAGGTAACTCCAACGCTGACGCTTGTAACTCCTCACCGGCTCGCGAACCTAGCGGTGTGACTGTAGGCTCAACCACCAGCAGCGATAGTCGTTCGAGTTTCTCCAACTGGGGGAGCTGTGTCGACGTATTTGCACCGGGTTCAAACATTAAATCCGCATGGTACGATGGCGGATACCGCACCATCAGTGGTACATCCATGGCAACGCCTCACGTAGCAGGTGTCGCAGCTCTGTATCTACAAGAAAACAACTCACTGTCACCTGCTCAAGTATCAACACTGATCAGCGAACGTGCGAGCGTAAACAAAGTCAGTGATACTAAAGGTACCGTGAATAAGCTGCTATACAGCCAAACTGACAGTGGTTGTGAACCAGATTGTGGTACGCCTTCTCCAGATGGTGAACTGACTAACGGCACACCAGTGACTGGTATCAGCGGTAGCCGCGGTGAGCAGAAGCATTACTACATCGACGTGACTGCCGGTCAGACATTGACTGTCACCACTAGCGGTGGCACAGGTGATGCCGATCTCTACGTTCGCTTTGGCGCCAAACCAACGACTAGTTCTTGGGACTGCCGCCCATATCGCTACGGCAACAGTGAGACGTGTACAGTGTCTAGCACTCAAAACGGTCGCTACTACGTGATGCTTAATGGCTACACTAGCTTTAGCAGCGTCAGTGTCCAAGCTAACTACTAATTCAGCACCTCAACACATAAATGCCAGTCAGTGTTTGCTGACTGGCATTTTTTGATCCGACACATGGACAAGCCTGTTATTTTTAAGCAATGATACTTTACTCAATTCGGTAACCGCGCTGACCTAAAACTGTCATATTTCAGTGTTAGGCTGACGCGCTTTTTTACACACAGATAATTTTTTCTCTTACTATCGATACGTTTCGAAAAGAGGTTTCAGGGCATCCATGAAAAAGCAAACACTCTCGATTGCTGTTGCAGCAACTCTTCTCTCTGGCTGTGCTCAATTAACACCAGAAAACCAAGTTGATCTGATGATCACCAACGGTCAAGTTCTGACCATTAACGCCGATATGGACGTGATCGACAATGGTGTCGTTGTCATTAAAGATGACACCATTGTGGCGATTGGTGGGCAGGAACTAATTGAACAATACCAAGCAAAACAAACTATTGATGCAGACGACGGTATTGTACTACCTGGTTTTATTAATGCTCATAACCATTTGCCAATGATAGCCTTTCGTGGCCTTGGCGAAGAAGGGATTTCCAATCGTCTGTTTGCCTACTTCTTCCCATTAGAAGGCGAAAAACTCAGCCGTGAATTGATTTATAACGCCACAAAACTTGGCACTATCGATCTCGCTCAAAGTGGCGTAACGACCTATGCCGACATGTATTACCATATGGATGAAATGGCCAAAGCGACCAAAGAAGTGGGGCTGCGCGCGGTATTAGGTGAGACAGTAATTAAGTTTCCCGTAGTCGATGCGAAAGAACCCTATGGTGGCATTGAATACTCGGAACACTTTATCAATACCTATAAAAATGATCCTCTGATCACTCCAGCTTACGCACCACATGCCGTTTATACCGTTAGTAAAGAAAAGCTTCAGCAGATCAATCAGCTGTCAAGACAACATGATGTACCTGTACTGATCCATGTTGCCGAGTTCCCGAATGAGCAGGAGCGTATCAAAGAGGAGCCAACGCCAAGTCTCCGGTTGATTACCTAGCACAAATTGGCGCACTGGATGAACGCACCGTTCTGGCTCACGCCGTCCACCTATCAGAACAAGATCAACAGTTGATCAAACAGGCTGATGCAGGTGTGTCATACAACCCAATGGCCAACGCCAAAGGTGCAACAGGTATTGCCCCAGCATGGGAGATGTATCGATCTGGTATACGTATGGGGCTGGGTACAGACGGGCCAATGAGCTCCAATCAAGTCGATCTCTGGCGTACGCTCAGCTATTCCGCCAACATGCAAAGGCTGAAGCATAACGACCGTACCATCATGATTCCCCAACAAACCATTGAGCTGGCTACCATCGGCGGCGCAAGAGCCCTGCATATGGAAGACCAGATCGGTTCATTGGAGACTGGCAAAAAAGCGGACATTATTATTGTAGAAACACAGTCTGCGAACATGATGCCAAACTATGACCCGTACGCGACCTTGGTATACCAAGCTAACCCAAGCAATGTTGCAACCACCATCGTCAACGGGCAGGTCATCATGCATGAAGGTGAAATGGAGACCGTACAGTTGGACGACATTCGCCAGAGCGTTGAAGCCTTCGAAGCCGATATCAGTGAATTTGCTAAAGAACTGGCCAAGAAAGCGATTAAATCAAAAAGTCTGATGGACTAAATGTACTGGCAGGGGTTTGCGTAAGCCCTGCCCAAATCGAAATGAATTGATTCCTTTCGATGCTCAACTTAATTGCTGCAAAAACCGTTTTGCGTGTCGAGGGCTAGTCAGACGAATAAAA
Organism: Vibrio sp. Isolate23; assembly: GCF_022398095.1. Classification (NCBI taxonomy): domain Bacteria; kingdom Pseudomonadati; phylum Pseudomonadota; class Gammaproteobacteria; order Vibrionales; family Vibrionaceae; genus Vibrio; species Vibrio sp. Isolate23. The sequence goes on along the minus strand of NZ_JAKEUV010000001.1, from coordinate 915,721 downwards.
CGAATATGCTGGTAACGCTGGTTTGTCATATCTGCTAGATAGCGTTGGCGATTAGAATGGTACGTTTTCAATGTCCATAGAATGATTGAATCACGGCTGAAAAAGGATTTCACAATACTCTCGGTATTCCCTGTCCCTGGCCACAGCTCTTTTTGCGTCAAGCAGCGATACACTGCTCGTGTCACTGCTTGATACAGCGTTCTTAACCTTGAGTAATCAACCCAGATAACCGTGTCCACCTCTTTCCACTTTATTTCACGGCTACGATTGTAATTACCGTCCAGCACCCAATACGGCTGCTGAGTGGCCTCCTCTATCTGAGCAAAAAACTCATCATCACTCGACTCTTGCCAGTCAGCTTTCCAAAATAATCGATCCATTTCGATGTACGGATAATTCAGTGTTTGTGCTAGTTGACGGCTGAAAGTTGACTTGCCGCTGCCACTGGTTCCCACAACATTTATCTTGTGCATAGCAACTCCCTGAATATCAGTTTCAAAAAGGGGCGCGAGTAAAACACTTTATTAACAATCGCGCAAGAAAAATGGTGAGAATTTTGCGCCTTATACTTCACTTCTGTGGTTATCGACCTTGACAATGCTAGCCACGTGTATACAAAGTGCAGTATCATTGTTTTATTAGGGAAATAAATAGGTTGAGGGTGACAAGCCGCCTATGGCAAATCTAAAAAATTCTGTGGCGAAAAACATTAAAACAAAAGTCGCCGGTCAAACGCAGGATGACGTGGTCTATTGCCACATCTTCGATGCGATACTTGAACAAAGGTTGCCACCAGCAACCAAACTGAATGAAGAAGCTTTAGCAGAGATCTTCAGCGTGAGTCGAACCATCATACGCCGAGCTTTGCTCCGATTGTCGATGGAACAGGTGGTCAGTATCAGGCCGAATCGCGGCGCGATGGTATCAGCACCGACCAAAGAAGAAGCGAAACAAATAATCAAAGCGCGTGAAGTCATGGAGCTTGCCATTATTGAGCTTGCCGTTGAACATGCAACCGCACCAAAGATAGAGGAATGCCGACGTTTAGTAGAGAAAGAAAACGAGGCTTTCGATAACGGTGATTACGGTAAAGGACTTCGACTGTCTGGGGAATTCCATATTAAGCTGGCCGAGATGGCAAGCAACGCCCCACTGCTCGCGTTCCAGAGAAGCTTAGTGTCGCAAACGTCATTGCTGATTGCTCAGTATGAAACTGGCAACCATTCAAACTGTTCTCAGGATGAGCATACTCAGTTGCTAGATACGATTGAATCTGGCGATGCCGAGCAAGCTATTAGCCTAATGGAAGAGCACTTATCTCATATCCGTTCCAAGTTAAACCTTGATAGTAATGCTGCTTCAAACGACCTACATGTCGTCTTTTCGGATCTATTGAAGAACAAATAAGCAGCTGATTTTGCATTACCTAAGTCCGGCGCCTTGCCGGACTTTTTGTTTCTCACCATCAAGATTGTACACAAAATAAAATACAACATTAAATTTCTTTACGTTAAAGTTTTTCACGTCAAAACAAACTTTAACATCATTAAATTCATAGACTTACTTTGCCACCACTCTTGTTAATGACACCTTTACCGGTCATTTTATGTTGCAATATTGTAAAATTAAAGTTGACCTTACAGTCAAATTATCCAATTATTGACCCAAAGGTCAGAAAATTATTATTGGAACAATAGTGTCAATGCACAAGGAGGTCTCTTGATTACTTTCCTACTCAATCAAGAACTCAGACAAGAGAGTGAGCTGTCACCAAATATGACAGTGCTGCAGTACCTGAGAACACACGTACAAAAAACAGGTACTAAAGAAGGCTGTGGCTCGGGCGACTGTGGTGCCTGTACCGTGGTACTCGGTGAAGCGGTCGAAGGCCAACTTCAGTATCGCTCGGTGAATTCCTGTCTGACGTTCGTATCCGCACTACATGGTAAGCAGCTGATTACCGTTGAAGACTTGCAGAACAAAAACAAGCTTCACCCGACTCAGCAAGCGATGGTCGATTTCCACGGTTCTCAATGTGGTTACTGTACTCCAGGTTTTATCATGTCGATGTTTGCTCTGAGCAAGAACAAACCTGCGGCGAACAAGGAAGATGTCATGGAGTCTCTGGCGGGTAACTTATGCCGCTGTACCGGGTACCGCCCTATTGTTGACGCCGCTTTGTCTCTGGCTTCTGATGAACCTTTGATGGACCAGTTTGTTGAGCTGGAAAAAGAGACCATTACTCGACTAGAAGCTCTTCAGGGACAACCAGCCAGTCTGAGCCAAGGCAACCTAACAGCATATATCCCTCGTAGCATTGACGAACTGGCTCAAATTTACACTGCAAATCCAAAGGCCAAGCTGGTTGCTGGCGGTACTGATTTGGCTCTTGAAGTCACCCAATTCCACCGCGAGATTGAAACGTTGATCAGCGTAAATCTGGTTGAAGACATGAAAGTGTGTGAAGAAAGTGACGATGCTCTGCACATTGGAGCTAACGTTGCGATCAGCGATGCCTACCAACTTCTGACTCAACATTTCTCTGATTTTGGTGAGCTGCTGCATCGCTTTGCTTCTCTTCAGGTTCGTAACCAGGGCACACTGGGTGGCAACATTGGTAATGCTTCTCCTATCGGTGATGCGCCGCCGCTTTTGATTGCACTGAATGCACAAGTGAAATTGCGCCGTGGTAAGCAGACCAGAATCTTGCCGATTGAAGACTACTTCATCAGCTATAAAGTCACCGCTCAGCAGGAAAGTGAATTTATCGAGCAAGTGATTATTCCTAAATCAAAAGCGAACGAAACCTTCCGTGCTTACAAGCTTTCCAAGCGTCTAGACGACGATATTTCTGCGGTTTGTGGCGCATTCAATATTGAGATTGAAGACAATAAAGTTATCAATGCCCGCATCGCTTTCGGTGGTATGGCGGCAACGCCAAAACGTGCAACGCACTGTGAAAATGCGCTATTAGGCAAAGAATGGACACAAGCGACCATTGATGCCGCGATGGCTGAAATCCATAACGATTTTGAGCCACTGAGTGACTTCCGTGCCAGCAAGGAGTACCGCTCAATGACAGCAGCGAACATGCTGCGTCGCTTCTACATCGAGCAGACTCATCACAACAACCAGATCGAAACAAGGGTAACGTCTTATGTCTAACGCACATCATCAGACCATGACTCAAGAAGAGATGGTCGCCATCGTAAAGCAGGATCTGAAAACCGGCGTTGGTAAAAGCGTAAAACACGACAGCGCCCCGAAGCAGGTCACAGGTGAAGCGGTTTACATTGATGACCGCTTAGAATTCCCTAACCAGTTGCATGTGTATGCACGCCTGAGCACCCAAGCTCACGCAAAAATCACCAAACTGGACGTTTCGCCGTGTTACGAATTTGAAGGCGTTGCGATTGCCATCACCCACGAAGACGTACCGGGCCAGTTGGATATCGGTGCCATTCTGCCGGGTGATCCACTACTTGCTGACGGTCTGGTTCAATATTACGGTCAGCCAGTACTTGCCGTTGCCGCCGATGATATGGAAACGGCGCGCAAAGCCGCGCAAGCCGCCATTGTTGAATACGAAGCGCTACCGCCAGTACTCGACGTAAAAGAAGCGCTTGAGAAAGAGCTGTTTGTCACTGAAAGCCACCAGCAAAAACGCGGTGACTCAGCGGCTGCACTCGCCAAAGCAAAACACGTGATTGAAGGCGATCTGGAGATTGGTGGTCAGGAACACTTCTACCTTGAGACTCAGGTCAGCAGCGTGATGCCAACTGAAGATGGTGGCATGATAGTTTATACCTCGACACAAAACCCAACTGAAGTACAAAAGCTGGTCGCCGAAGTACTTGGGGTTTCGATGCACAAAGTCGTGATCGACATGCGTCGTATGGGCGGCGGTTTCGGGGGTAAAGAAACGCAAGCCGCAGCGCCAGCGTGTATGGCTGCGGTCATTGCGCACCTGACTAAACGCCCAACTAAGATGCGTCTGCCTCGCATGGAAGACATGACCATGACGGGCAAGCGTCACCCATTTTACAACCAGTACAAAATCGGATTTAACGATGATGGCGTCATTGAAGGGGCTGACATCATCGTAGCGGGTAACTGTGGTTACTCTCCGGATCTGTCAAGCTCGATTGTTGACCGTGCCATGTTCCACTCAGACAACGCGTATTATCTGGGTGATGCTACAGTGACAGGTCACCGCTGCAAAACCAACACGGCGTCGAATACGGCTTACCGTGGATTTGGTGGCCCGCAGGGGATGATGACCATTGAGCATATCATGGATGAAATTGCCCGCTATCTGGGTAAAGATCCACTCGAAGTCCGTAAAGCGAATTACTACGGTGGTGAGGGACGTAACGTCACTCATTACTACCAGACAGTTGAAGATAACTTCCTGCCAGAAATCACTGAGCAACTTGAACAAAGCAGTGACTATCACGCTCGCCGTAAAGCCATCGCTGAATTCAACAAGCAAAGCCCGATCCTTAAAAAAGGTCTGGCGATCACACCAGTGAAATTTGGTATTTCTTTCACTGCGACTTTCCTGAATCAGGCTGGTGCGCTCATCCATATATACACCGATGGCAGTATTCATTTGAATCACGGTGGTACGGAGATGGGTCAGGGTCTGAACATTAAGGTGGCGCAAATCGTTGCTGAGGAGTTCCAAGTAGATGTTGAACGTATCCAAATCACCGCTACCAACACAGACAAAGTACCGAACACATCACCAACCGCGGCCTCATCGGGCGCCGACCTCAACGGTAAGGCCGCCCAGAACGCCGCACTGACCATTAAACAGCGTCTGATCGACTTCGCTGCCAGTCACTACAAAGTGTCAGCAGAAGAAGTGGTGTTCAAAAACGGTATGGTCGTGATTCGTGATGAAATCCTGACCTTCGAAGCCTTTGTTCAGCTGGCCTATTTCAACCAAGTGTCGCTATCGAGCACAGGTTTCTACCGCACACCAAAAATCTACTATGACCATGAGAAAGCGCGTGGCCGTCCGTTCTACTACTTCGCGTACGGTGCCTCTTGTTCAGAAGTCATTGTGGATACCCTGACAGGCGAATACAAAATTCTTCGCGCAGACATCCTGCACGATGTAGGCGCTTCTCTTAACCCGGCAATTGATATTGGTCAGGTCGAGGGTGGCTTCCTGCAAGGTGTAGGCTGGCTGACCACAGAAGAGCTGATCTGGAACGAACAAGGTCGTCTGATGACCAACGGGCCTGCCAGCTACAAGATTCCGGCGATCGCCGATATGCCTATCGAGTTCCACACTCACCTTCTGGAAAATCGAGCCAACCCAGAAGATACCGTGTTTAACTCCAAGGCTGTCGGTGAGCCGCCATTCATGCTCGGCATGTCAGTGTGGAGTGCACTGAAAGATGCCATTGCCTCAGTTGCCGTTGAAGGTGCTATACCTAAATTAGATACACCAGCAACACCAGAGCGTGTGTTGATGGCAATCAACGAGGTAACGCAAACGCAACAACAAGTGGCAAAACAGAACACGCAAGAGGTTTAAGCGGTTATTCAAGGGTTTACCGTTCAAGGAGAGACGTATGTTTAAGGACAATTGGATTCATGAACTGGCACAGCTAGAGAAAAACAGTGAACCTTGCGTGATGGTGACCGTATTGGAAGACCGTGGCTCAGTGCCACGGGATGCGGGCACAAAAATGTTGGTCACTCGCGACCGTTTGATCGCCACCATTGGTGGCGGCCATCTGGAGCACATCGCCACCAAAATGGCGCGTGAAATGCTACTCGCGGGCGAACGTTCACTGAAAGTGGAGCGCTTTAATCTCGGGGCTCGTTTAGGTCAGTGTTGTGGCGGAATGGCAACACTGAGCTTCGAGCCAATTGGAACCGCGCAAAAACATCTAGTGGTATTCGGTGCTGGCCATGTTGCCAAAGCCCTTTTGCATATCGTCTCGACTCTCCCTTTCCGTGTCACTTGGATTGATGAGCGTGAAGACGTATTCCCTGACGAACTCCCTCGTAACGTAACCAAACTGGTGAGCGATGATCCGGTCGCTGAAGTGCGTGACATGTCACCAAACAGCTACTATCTGGTCATGACGCACAATCATCAGCTCGATTTTGAGTTGGCCAAGGCCATCATTGATCGCGACGACAGTGTGTATTTCGGCATGATAGGTTCGCTAACCAAACGCAAAAAATTCGACATGCGTTTGGCGCAGCGCGGCTATAACCAGCAACAGATCAATACGATGATTTGCCCAATTGGCATCAGCATGGTGAATGGAAAACATCCTGCTGAAATTGCGGTATCGGTTGCGGGTGAACTCATCGCACACTATCAGGGAATGGAGCTTGAAGAGAAGCGCCCTACGCCACACAGTAAAGAAGAACAACTGAGCGATTCATCATTGGAAGAGAAAATCGCCTAGCCCCGAAAGAGGGCCTTTAAAGGAAGTAAACATGACAACTCAACGCAAAGCTTATCGTGCAAGCCTTCTGCACAGTATTGCTGACCCAAAAGACGTCGGACTGGAAAACTCGTATCAGTTTTTTGACGACGGTCTTCTCGTAGTGGAAGATGGCCACGTCATCGATATCGGTGAGACAGAAGAGGTGCTTAAAAGGCAGCCAAACGATCTCAACATCACCGAATATGAAGACAAACTGATCACATCGGGTTTCATTGACACCCATATTCACTATCCGCAAACCGGCATGATCGCCTCTTACGGTGAGCAACTGCTCGACTGGTTAGAAAACTACACCTTCCCAGAAGAAAGACGCTTCAAAAACCCGGTTTACGCGCATAAAGTCGCGAAGCTGTTCTTCAATGAGCTAGCGAGTAACGGCACCACCACAGCACTCGTGTTTGGTACAGTACATAAAGAGTCGGTCGACGTGTTCTTTGAAGAGGCAGAGCGCCGCAACTTGCGTATGATCGCAGGTAAAGTTCTAATGGACCGCAACGCGCCAGACTACCTGACCGATACGCCAGAATCTGGTTATGAAGCGTCTAAAGAGCTGATTGAAAAATGGCATAACAAAGGCCGACTGCTTTATGCGGTTACGCCTCGTTTCGCTCCAACTAGCACACCTGAACAGCTGGCGACTGTAGGTAAACTTCTGGAAGAATACCCAGATGTGTACATGCATACCCACCTTTCAGAGAACAAGAAAGAGATTGAATGGGTACTTGAGCTGTTCCCAGAGCGCGACTCTTATCTGGATGTCTACGACCATTACGGTCTGCTGCATAAACGCTCTGTGTTTGCTCACGGCATTCATCTTTCTGATTGTGAATGTCAGCGTTTGGCGGAAACTGAATCGGCAATTGCCTTCTGTCCAACATCGAATCTGTTCCTCGGTTCTGGTCTGTTCAAACTGCCTAAGCTGGAAGAGCATGGGGTTCGCGTCGGTATGGGCACCGATGTCGGCGCCGGCACCAGCTTCTCGATTCTTGAGACGATGAGTGAAGCGTATAAGATCATGCAGCTTCAACAGGAGAAACTGCATCCATTGAAATCGCTGTTCTTAGCAACACTGGGCGGCGCACGTTCACTCCACCTTGAAGACAAAATTGGTAACCTTGAAGTCGGTAAAGAAGCGGATTTTGTCGTACTGGATTTACACGCAACGCAACTGATGCGCTTCCGTATGGAACAGGCCAAAACCTTGGAAGAAAAGCTGTTTGTGCTGATGAGCCTTGGCGATGACCGCACTGTTTCTAAGACATACATCTATGGCGAGAAAGCCTATGATGCAGAAGGACGCATCGACGCAAAAAAGTTTGCTAGTTAGCCTTAAGCGCCTCTGTGCAAGAGGCGCTTACCATTCCTTATGCGTATATCTCTAACATCCCCTTCAACCATTCCAACTTAAATGGTTTAGAAAGCACATTATCAAACCCTTGCTCTAAATAGTTTTGTACATCACTATCAAATGTATTGGCGGTCAAAGCAATAATCGCAGTATCTGGAGCTAGGTTATCCTGCTTTATCTGTTTAAGGGCTTCTAACCCATCCATTATCGGCATTTGTATGTCCATGAATATTATGTCAAACCGCTCTCGGCTCAATAAATCGATGCACTCTTGGCCGTTATTAACTGTTGTTACATCGGCTTGCAAGGTCGCCAACATTTTTTGAGCAACAATTTGGTTCATGCGAATATCTTCAACCAACATGACGGATACCCCCGAAGCGTCTTCCTCAGGTATCGTATTCTTTTGTGGTAGCAAATCCGCTTGATCAAGTACAGGGAGACAATGAAGCAAACTGAACAAGTCATAAGGTTTACTTAATAGGGTCATATTTTTTCTCGTGGGCAACGTTATATCAATGTTGCCGTACACAATGAGCTTTGCTTCATCAGGGCAATTCGCGTGCTTCAATGTTGTTTCCAGCGTGTCATTTGAGCTCAGATAACACAACACCGTCGACCCTTGAGGATCGTACAACCCTGCCCTATTTAACTCTTCGATAATAAAATCAGCCGCATCATCGTTATCCGCAATCACTCTCACTGCCCCCGTTGCTCGGTTATCTTCTAATAGTGGAGTTGACTCAATGACATCAACGGGTATTTCCACCTTAAACTCACTGCCTTTCCCTAACGAACTCTCTACACTGATTTCACCCCCTAATAAAGAAATTAGGGACTGGCATATTGGCAACCCAAGCCCCGTGCCTCCGTACTTTCGGGTAATAGAGTCATCAGCTTGAGTAAACTCTTGAAACACTTTGTCTAACTGCTCTTGGTTCATACCAATCCCAGTATCTCTAACAACAATATTCAATTTCTCAGCTTGCGAATTAAGGGATATTTGAATATCAACATGGCCTGACTCCGTAAATTTGAGCGCGTTGTAGCCGAGGTTGTTGATGATTTGTACAAGCTTGGTTTTATCCGATCTTATTTTGTAGTTTCGCTCTGAAAATGCTGAGAAGAATACATCCACACCTTGCTGCTTATCGAAGTTAATGAATACCGTTTTGGACACATCTATCAGTTCACTAATAAAGAACTCATCGCTTTCTAGCTTGGACTTTCCTTGCTCTATCTTGCTCAGGTCTAGAACGTTATTAATCAGCTTGAGGAGGTGCTCTCCCGAGCTATTAATCATTGAGAGAAAGTGTTGGGTTTGCTCATCAGAAGCTTGGTAGTATTCTTTCTGACTCAAACCGATAATCGCATTCAAGGGAGTGCGCATTTCATGTGACATGTTGGCAAGAAATCGTGCTTTAGCCATAGAACTCTGCTCAGCATTGCGCTTCGCTTCTTCCATAACCTTAGTTCTTTCCTCTAAATCTTTAGCTAGCTGAATCTGACTCAAATACATCCTAGAAATAACACCAATTATCAGCATAGAGCATAAGAAAATGATGCCTAAGTAGACATATTGTTTGTTATAGAAAGACTCTTTGAAATCGAGAAACTCAATCTGCTGACGTTGTACCTCAGCAACAAAATCTGCTAGGTAAATGTTCAAGCGTGAATAGGTACTATCAATTTGTTCCACGACTTGATCCGTACCCTCGCCGCTTGCCTGCGTTAGTTTGTCGATAGCATCAAAGACAGATGTAATCTCAGCAATGACTTGCTGAAGCTCCTCTAAGTTACCAAATTTGGCATGCACTCTCTGTGTTCTCTCCGCGAGAAGATCCTGTAGGATACTCGACTTATAAACTCGGGATGTAAACTTGAGCTTTGACAGGTTTTTCTTATTTTTTAGTGCCGAGAAAGACAGTACTTCAGATTTGACAAATAATAGCTTTGTTTTAGCAGAGATGTTGTTATTAATGATGGTGACATAAGGTTCAGAGGCAATGTTTTTGATCTCTGAAACAGAATAGAAAACGTAGCCGATAACCACGATAAGCACAGCGCACAGCGCTGCAACAACCACAACAAAATGGCGCCCTCTATTCCAAAACCTCTCCATATGGGTCACTCAATAACAATCTCTCGAACCTGCCACACGGATAAACTGTAAAACAGATCCGTTTGTATTTCAGGATGGTCGGTGAAGGGAAAAACAACAAAAAATGGGCCTTTGTCATCGATGGTCATTTTAATACCATCTTCGTGTGTCGCGAGCAAGACACCATACTTCTTGATGTCTGATACTGGAATACTGACAACGTATTCATCCCAAGCTATCACTTTTACTGTCGAGCCTTGCGCTCCGACATAATCCAGTAAGGCGCTCAATGTTGGCCCTTGGTATTCAACGACATTAGACACAACATGGTTACTGGTCTTAATCACCCCATGCTCAAGTTGCTTTATCATTGTAGAATCAAATTCCACACCATCAGCACTATTGGACTGAGTTATATCTCCAGAGACCCAAAGTATAGGGTCACCTTCCGGCACGGGTAGCGCATAAACCGTACTGGCTAACACCACTCCAATAACCAAAATGCTGAACCGTGTTGCCTTGCGCATAGAGCCCCCTTAACTATCTTTGAAACCATTCATACTATTTATCATTATTCAGGTTCAGTATAGACAAGGATTGATTAAATGCCTCTTCAAGCCTTTGAAGTAGCGACAAAAGATAAATATCGAGACAAACAGTGTAAGAAAAATGTTTGCTGCATCGCCACGATTTCAATGAGAAGGTTTAAAGGGGTTCAACAATCAGGAAGATGCGAGCTCCTCTAATTATCCCTAATTTAGCGTTAATACACTTTTTCTTTGTTATCAACACACTGCAAAAATAGAGTGCTTCCCGATTAAAATTTCGCCTCCACGCTCCATTCTTAACCTGTAATTTATACTATTATCAATAGTATCTTTACGTGCAAAAAAACCAACGCAAATAGGGGATATGACCATGGTAATCAGAACAAAAATTGCAACATTTATTGCGCTGTCTCTCCCCTCAATATCCTTCACCGCTTTTGCAGAGAAGCCTACATTTGAAATGAGCCAGCTCATGTTTGACGCACAAAATACCTGTATCGTTCGATTTGATGATTCAGTCAGCAAATTTGATGTTGAAGGTCGTACGCGTGGCATGCTGGTGGCAGCAAATGCGCAAGCAAAACACATTTACAAACACACGATCAAAGGGTTTGCAGTCAATATGTCTTGTGATAAAGCCAAGTCGGCTTTTGCATCAGATTCTGATGTTATTAGTTTTGAGCAAGACAGCTTGGTGTTTGCCATCGCCCCACCACCAGGAAAAGGTAAAAACAAAGATGAGGAGCCAAATGAGCCACCAGCGCCTCAAACCACACCTTGGGGAGTTACACGTGTCGGAGGAGCTGGCGATGGTAGAGGCTTAACTGCTTGGGTGATTGATACAGGTATCGACCTCGATCATCCGGATTTGAATGTCGACGAATCCAAAGGCTTCACTGCCTTTTCAAGTGGTCCAGATAGTAACTTTAATGATCGGCACGGGCACGGAACGCATGTAGCAGGTACGATTGCCGCACTCGACAATAGTATAGACGCTGTCGGTGTCGCTGCAGGTGCAACAGTAGTACCAGTAAAAGTACTCAATAGAAGAGGCTCAGGCACCACATCTGGCGTGATTGCGGGTGTAGATCACGTCGCTGCGAATGCGTCCGATGGCGATTGTGCCAATATGAGTCTAGGCGGGGGCTTTAGCCAAAGCCTCAATGATGCAGTAGAGCGTCTTGCAACTCCAAACGAACCTGCTGGCTCAAACCCAGCTACAATTCACGTGTCTCTAGCAGCAGGGAATGAGTCACAAGATGCAAGCAATGTTTCTCCAGCTAGTGCAGAGGGAGGCAACATCTACACCATCTCTGCGATTGATTCCAACGATAACTTCGCTTCATTTTCCAACTACGGAAGCACTGAAGATGGGCGCCCTGTTGATTATGCCGCACCTGGGGTTGGTATCTTATCATTACGAGCTGGCGGAGGTACGACAACTGCAAGCGGCACTTCTATGGCCGCTCCCCATGCCTGTGGGGTACTTTTGATGGGTTCTCCTAGCAGCGATGGTACTGCCCGTAATGATCCAGACGGACACCCAGATCCTATCATCCACCTTTAACAATTTGAGTTCGTTTCTCTTCGTCCGTTTTCTTGTAAAGAAAACGGACGTATTTATTTCGAGTTAGGTCAGACATAAAAAACAGTCCAGTAGCTTGTCTTTAAGGCATCAACCTATAAATAATGTTAAGACTAAAAAGCAGCCAGCTTGACTGCTTTTCTACTCTTCCTATCAGGTGATTAGAACTCGTATTTGACGTTCACTTCAACAGACTGCTCTGCACCAAACCAACAGTTATATTGGTTGTAGCAAGAGTAGTATTCTTTATCAAATACGTTGTTCACGATTAAATTGGCCGTTGCTCCGTTAAGAGATTCACTCACATGACCTAAATCATACCCAACTGACATATCTACCGCAGTGTAAGATGGAACTTTGCCCTGAGTGTTGGCCGCATTCATTTCCATTTCTCCCACATAACGGGCACCGCCACTGATACGAGTACCCGCAAATAGACCAGTAAACACCTTGTAGTTGGCCCAGATATTCGCACTGTGCTCCGGTGCATAGATTGGTGTGGTACCTTCTAGGTCATTACCTGAGTCTTTGATAATTTCCATATCAAGATAGGTATAGGATGCTGCAATATCTAGACTCTCGGATGCAAACCAACGACCTTCTAACTCTATTCCTTGAGACACCGCTTCACCGACTTGAATACGAGGACCATATACGTTGCTTGGATCCGTCATCAACATGTTCTTCTTTGTGATATGGAAAAACGAGGCCGTTGCTGTTTTGGACATATCCGCTGACATGTATTTCACACCGACTTCCACTTGTTCGCCCGTTTCAGGGTCAAAAGCTCTATTGTTTTTGTCTACACCGGGCGCGGGTTCAAAACTGGTCGCGTAGCTTGCAAACGGTGACAGGCCACTCTCTAACTCATACAGCGCGCCGACACGATACGTGAAATGATTGTGATCAGACTTTGTCGAGTAGTACACGCTTTCTGATTCATACTGATCGAAGCGACCACCACCAATCAGTACCAGTTGATCAAGTCGAACCTGATCTTGGAAGTAAATACCTAGCTGTTTCGATTCGCTATCATCTAAATATTCACTTGTTTTAGTCAGATCATCGCGATCCAACAAATTATTGTTTGGATTGAGCGGTTCAAACTTCCCGAACCCACTTGAAGCATCAACACCATACTCGGAATAAACCGTGTTCCCGTCCATAGACTGGTAATCAATGCCAAATAACAGATTATTTTCAATGCCCGCTATGTCAACGATACCAGACACTTGATTATCAATAACAAACCCTTTTAGCTCTTCATCTGTCGAGTAAGGAGTGCGAGTGAGCGTTCCATCAGAATTCAGTCCCGCTGTGTGGTAGGTGTTCTCTTGATACAAACTTGCATCAATGAAACGGGCGTTTTGTAGCAACGTCCAGTTTGAATTGAATTCGTGGTTGATTTTGTAACCCACCATTAAAACTTCACGTTCAAACTTACTCCAGTTCACATCCCCCATCGACACGGAAGGAGCGCTCTTTTCTAACACCTCTAATGGCATAGAAGAGTTAATGCCCATTGAAGGGTCATTCTGATAGTAAACATTAAAGTTAACCAAAGTTTTGTCTGTTGCCTGCCAATCCAAGCTCGGAGCCAACACATAACGCTCTTCTTCGGCATTATCAACTTGGCTGTCTTGTTTACGTGCCAGCGCAATTAAGCGATATGAAAAGTCACTGTCACCAATTTGACCTGTCGTATCAATAGAGGCTCGCATCAGATTTCTTGAGCCGGTGGCAACACCCACTTTGGTTGACGCTTCTTCTTGAGGTGTTTTGGCTATCATATTGACCATACCACTAGGAGGCATCGCACCATACAGTACAGAGGTGGGACCTTTAAAGATCTCCACTTGCTGGAGCGCAATAGGATCTACCTGAGGTTGCAAGTTCCAGCCTGTTAGGTGGAGCATCGACAGACCGTCATAGTAATTGAGGTTTTTTGTCTGGAAACCACGTATGGTGAAATCATCAAACATGGTTACTGCGCTACCTCGGTTCTCAGTCGCGACACCCGGTACGTATCGCAATGCTTGATTGATAGAAGTGACACCACGCTGTTCAAGCTGCTCTCCTTCAATAATCGAGATACTTTGTGGTGTTTCTTCAGGTTCTAGCGATGTCTTGGTTGCCGTATTGCGATAGGCTTTGCCCATCACCGTAATGGTTTCTAGTTCAGTTGTATCTTGACTGACTTCATCCGCAGCCATTACGGGGGCTGAAAAGGCGGTAAGCAGCGCTAAAGTAAGTGTTGAGCGCTTAAAATTTGTTGGAGTTGTCATGTATCCCTCAAGTACCAATGCTTTTTATTATTAAGAATAAATATCATTTGCATTCTACAAACCTGAGAAACAGGAAAGTTAACAATTTGGTGCATCTTATTCGAATAATTTAGTTAACTATCAGTAGTTCATTCATTTGATCATTGAGACAAGCGTTCAACAGGAATCCAATATTCCATAACAGCATCGATATCATGTTGATTGTAATTGGCGGGATAGCATTCGAGTTCATAACCATCTATGCCGCGATAGCCAGAATTAGGTAGCCAATTAAGCAGAAACCACTCCAGTGTTTCTGGCAAATGCACCACTGGACCACAATGTTTGACAACCGCATACGTTTGTGCATGCACCACCAAGGTACTCAGTTCAGAAGAGATGACAGAAGGCAATTGAGGCAGAAGCAGGTCATCGGTTAACTCCACCCCTGCCCAATATTCCATATTACTGCCGTCAAAATGGCTTTGGGTGACGTCAATAACGCCTGTCAAAGCAAGCTGCCGCTCAGTTTCGTCTGGGATGGTTTGCTCTAACCGGCGCCACAGTTCAGGGACTTTTTGCTGAAAGTCAGGATTGATTGCGAATAAGCCATTAATTTCACCATGAAGCCCTTTTAGGAAAAACTCACTTTTGAATTCCACTTTCACTTCAACGAAAAGAGGACAGGCCTCTTCAGCCGTGCGTTGAGAGACCTGAATGGGTTTACGTAACCCCGTTCTGAGACCTTGTTTACGATAAGCTCTGGGACTGAGGCCAAACACTTGCTTGAACGAGCGACTGAAGCTGATTTCTGAGCTAAAGCCAAGCTCCAGAGCGATATCAATCACCCTATCAGAAGTGTCTATCAACCTTTCAGCTGCCTGACTGAGTTTGAGCTCTCGAACATAAGTGGCCACAGCCATGCCTGTTTCTGTCTGAAATACGCGCTGCAGTTGCCAGCGTGACCAACAGCTTTGGCGGGCAATATCATCCAGTGATAGCGGTTCACTGATGTGCTGATGAATAAACGACAGTACCTTGCTTATCCGGCTAAACGCGTTAGAAGGCTGTTCTATGGATTTGCCTGTCGTCATGCTGTATCTCAATTAAAATGATAGGAATTCTGCTTACTTTAACAAACATGAAAATGAGAATTAATAACAATTGTAAATATCACCAATGACGGAAACCTGAAATTGAATTTTAACCCAAAAATAACAGATAAAGATTCAACTTAAGTTACAAAGATAAAAGAAAATAAGCCAAGATAAAATCCATAAAACTCACTGCTTTTTATAGACTAAAAGTAGAAACGCCTGTACATGGTTGAGAGTCCAGTAAAGGCAAGGCATTCAAAAATTATATTTGATTAAGCAATCATTAATTATAAATAAGAATATACGCAACAAAACATTAATCATAATTTAATATTTGAGAAACAAACATGAGTATTTAACGATGATGGAGGTTAACTAACCAATGAAGTTCATATAAAACACAAGGAAGAACACAATGAAAATGCTCGGTGTTGCTATCGCTATTGCACCTTTTATCTCTTCATTCGCTATGGCGAATTATCAGGTTCAAACGACAGAGCCAAACCGCATCTCTTTTGAATTTAAAAAAGTCGCAGAGATTCCCGACTTCCCAAGAGTCGTGAGTGAGAGTAATCAGGTTATTGGTTTTGTAGACTCAAATTCCACTTGGCCAGATTTACCTGACTTTTCCTCACGAGCGATGTATCGCTGGAGTGAAAGTAAAGGCGTCGAATGGCTTATTACAGAAGACATCATTAGCTCAGATCCAAAGGATATTAACAATAATGGTGACGCCACCGCTAAAGTCTGTGATGCCAACTCTTGCTACTCTGCAATTTGGACAAACAAAGGCGACATCCAAAGTTTACAAGATGAAGTTGATCTACCAATCCAACAGTTTATTGAAGAAAATGAACTGGGGTCAGCGCAACAAATGGGGCAGGATAACATTAATATAAACGAGAATGGGCAGCTTGTAGGAACAGCAGTCTTTCCTGGTCCAGCAGGGGAGCGTGCCACACTGGCTTGGCGTTGGGATAAGAAATCAGGTTTAGAGATCCTAGAAAATGCGTCTGAGAATGTCATTTCTGAAGCCACTGATAATAACAACAAAGGTACAGTGGTTGGTAGTAGTTATAGCGATGAAATCAACAATGAAACCGCCACTTACTGGGATAAAAAAGGTCAAAAAAACCAAATCATACTCGAGCAAAGTGATTACCCTTGGGGCACACTTGCAACCGCAGTAAACAACTCCGGTCTTATTGCAGGCGTTGATCGTGTCAGCTATGCAAGCCCTTGGAGATATAGCATCAACTCACAGCAAAGACTGCCTATGGAAGAGTCGACCTATGGTGGAACAAGAGCCACACACGTACTAGAAAATGACTACATTGCAGGGGCAACTTCATCCAACTTCCCAGGTGGGGACGACTTATTCCTAAGACCGGTACTTTGGGACAGTAAAGGTAACATTTATGACCTTAATGATGAATTCAATGATCCTGAAAATTACTTGGCAGGCTGGTTTGGTATTAACACAAGTTTGTTGATGGCAACATCGCTACGTCCGAAAAGCGGAGGCTACTATGAAGGCGCTGCTGTGTATCAGTTAGTCGTAGTTCAAAAGTAAATACTAATCCCCCTCAACATACGTGTTGAGGGGCTCTAAGAGCTTTGCCAACTCAATGACTAGAGTGCCTTTTTGAGAGAAACTGGCGATAATTCAAGCAGATCAAACCTATCTCACATACCAATAATCAAAACCTCTTTAGAATAGAGCAACCATAACAACGCACTTCTTTTCAAGGAATGAAAGTATGAAATTGCAGTGGTCCGCTTTTGTCGCCCTTTTATTGCTTCCCTTTTCGACTTTTGCAGCCAACAACACACATGAAACCTTACCATTAACTCAATCAACCATTGGCTATGTGGCTATTCTGATTTTCACCTGTGCATATGCATTGGTAATGTTAGAAGAATACCTGTCATTGAGGAAATCTAAACCTGTCCTGCTTGCCGCTGGTTTGATATGGGCCATGATTGGCTATGTGTACTCGCAACACGGGCAAATCGAAGTTGCCAAATCAGCACTCGAACATAACCTATTGGAATACGCTGAGCTGTTGCTCTTCCTACTCGTCGCCATGACCTATATCAGCGCTATGGAAGAGAGGCGGCTGTTTGACGCACTGCAAGCTTGGATGGTCGGAAAAGGCTTTAATTACAAGTCGCTATTCTGGCTAACAGGTATTCTGGCATTTTTTATTTCCCCCATTGCCGATAACCTCACAACAGCTTTATTGATGTGTGCTGTGGTCATGAAAGTCGCGGGCAATAACCCCAAGTTCATCAACCTAGCGTGTATCAATATCGTTATCGCTGCCAATGCTGGTGGAGCATTTAGTCCATTTGGAGACATTACGACATTGATGGTGTGGCAAGCCGGCTATGTTTCTTTCTCTGAGTTTATGCCCTTATTCTTACCTTCCGTTGCTAATTATCTCGTGCCTGCGATTATTATGTCGATGTTTGTGCCGAGCAGCACACCGGATGTTGTCCACCAGCACGTAGAACTTAAACGCGGGGCACGCCGAATTGTGGGATTATTCATTCTAACTATTGCCACCGCTGTCGCTTTCCACGCCGTACTGCACTTCCCACCAGTGATTGGGATGATGATGGGCTTAGCCTACCTTCAATTCTTTGGCTTCTTCCTACGTAAAACACTCAAAGCTTCTCTGCATAAAAAAGCCGCACTTGCGATTGCAAACCGAGATGATCTTGCCTTAAAAAGACTGGGGTCTGTTGTACCATTTGATGTGTTCAGAAGAGTATCTCATGCAGAGTGGGATACGTTACTTTTCTTCTATGGTGTCGTCATGTGTGTTGGAGGATTAAGTTTACTCGGTTATTTAGGCCTAGTGTCAGAAGTCATGTACAGCCAATGGGATCCAATTTGGGCCAACGTAATGGTCGGGATCCTGTCTGCCATCGTCGATAATATTCCCGTCATGTTCGCTGTTTTAACCATGGAGCCAGAAATGTCAATGGGCAACTGGTTACTGGTAACCCTAACTGCGGGTGTCGGTGGTAGCTTACTCTCGATTGGTTCTGCTGCGGGTGTCGCTCTGATGGGCGCCGCACATGGTAAATATACTTTCTTTGGGCACCTCAAATGGGCTCCCGTAATAGGTATTGGTTATGCTGCAAGTATCGCGCTGCACCTGATGCTCAACTCAGCACTCTTTTAAACGATACTGTTTACCAAAGAAGGGCAGCAAATATGCTGCCCTTCTGGGGTTTCACCTCAACGATCAATCTAACCGGCGCTGCCAGACACTCGCCAATTGATACTTCGCACATACACTGCACGTTAATGCTTCTTTATCCCCATGGATACGCATAACGATATCGTCTCTCTTTTCCTTTGAGCTATTACGCATCGTAATAGTGAGAAAATTATCCTCGACTGAGAAAGGTTTCGTAATTTCTGGAGCCCCCACACGACTAATGGTGACCATTGCATCTTTGAACAACAGCAAATCTTGTGAGTATAAATTTTCATATACTCCTTCAAACTCATAGGTTTGCTGATTAATCATTCGTTCAAGTTTTTCTTCAAAACACCCTTGCAGCATGAACATTGCTAGCAAGGAGACTATTCCTTGTTTTAACCGCATTCCTCAGGTTCCCAATGCTCTATTTTCAACAATGCTGCTTTCCTTTCCAGCCCGCCCGCGTAGCCCGTTAACTTACCACTTTTACCTATCACTCTATGGCAAGGCACAATCACCGAAATAGGGTTCTTACCGTTTGCCAACCCCACGGCCCTAACCGCTTTTGGGTTGCCTATCGCATCGGCAAGCTGCTGATAACTCCATGTTTCACCAAACGGTATTGTGGTTAATGCTTCCCACACCTGTTGCTGAAATATAGTCCCTTCTGCTGCTAATGGTAGCTCAAATTCCTTACGACTACCGGAAAAATACTCTTGTAACTGTTTGATTGCTTTAATAAGTATAGGATGATCTTTATCGTTTTTGCCTAACTCTTCAGGTTGTGTGGTCTGAGTCTCAAACCAAGCGCCCAACAAACCTTGCTCATTCGCCTGAAGAGTCATTTGTCCTAATGGCGTCTTAAAAGTGGTGTAGCTTTTTTTCATGCGTGGCTCCAGCAATGGAATGTGGCGTAACTCCCCCATGGAGATACACTTTCAACGTTCAGTTCAGGAAATTGATTCAGGGCTTTTTTCACAACTAAGTCTCCATCAAGGAAGCAGTTGGCCTCTGATTCTCCTCTTAGCCTCGCATAGTTGACTGTCCATGGCCCAATCCCTTTGACATCCAGCCATTGTTCTAAGTTTGCTTGTGGTTGTTCGACCATAAACCGTGCAAAGCGCGCTAATGTTTCTTTACGACTGTGCGGCATACGCAAAAAAGAAAGGTCCGCTAAGGCGACTTCTTGTGGAGTAGGAAAATGCGTCACCTCTTCAGGCTGTAGGGTTTGAACCAGCAAATTCAACTGCCCAATCGCAGCCTTGATCGATACCTGTTGGCCGAGAATCGCCCTGATTCCACCTTCCCAAGTACTCCAAACTCCCGGAATACGAATTCCACTCCGTATTATCAAGTTAGGGCTAATCGAGTTCAGTTTTTGTTCTATGGTTAAAATATCCGTATCTAAGTCAAACATTCTGCGTAACTGGTTAACTAACGCCTTCAAGCGACGGGTATCAGATAACTCAAATTCGACCCGCATAACTCCGGGCTTATGATACCGAATCGAAAACCAGCCTCTCGTACCTTCGAGATCAAATTTTCTCTGGTAGCTTTCATTACTCACCCACTCTAAGCCTTCAATGGCTCTCATACGGTAAAAATCCAACATATGCTGCCAATCCAAAGGGCCTTTGAAAGCCAAATCAATATAACTATTTTCCACGGTCATCACCGTTTGCTCTTTTCTCACTTGTGTGGGCGTTAGTTTAATGACCTGCTTAAACGCATCATTAAATCGGCGCACACTTTTAAAACCACTTGCAAAAGCAATATCTGTGACAGACATAGAGCTGGAGTGAAGCAGTTGCTTGGCGAACATCAGTTGATGGTATAGCGCGTATTGCTTAGGCGCCATTCCAAGGTGGTCTTGGAAAAGCTGCCTCAAGTACCGATCGCTGATACCAAGCCGCCCCGCCAATTCACTCAGGCTGTGATTTTGCAGTTCACCATGCTCAATCATTTTCAACGCCCGAAGAAAAGTAGTCTCTACCCCTTTCCATGCCCAAGAACTAGGCGCGCTGTCAGGGCGGCAGCGCAAACAAGGTCTATAACCCGCCTGAAGCGCTTGTGCCTTCTCTACAAAATACTCGACATTTTCTTCTTTGGGCAGATTTGCTGGGCAGATAGGGCGACAGAAAATGCCTGTCGTTTTGACTGCAACATAAAAGCGCCCATCAAAGCGCGCATCCCTTGCCTGACGAGCACTTTGACACTCTTGCAGTGTTATTGATGGAAGTCCATTCACACTCTCATTCCTACTATCTTTCAAACCCTTAACAAGAGTCTAATTGGCTCACAATTTAATACTAGCCATTTTCGGAAGTTAATCGAATTTACTATCAGTTTAAAATCTTCTAGAGTTAGATTTGCAGATCAAATAAATAATAAGGAAGTTGGCTATGAACCTGCACACATGCACAATAGTGCTAAAAGATAATCTCACCCTTACGTATGATAGCGTCGAGCAAAGCCTCAACGTGATCGAACAACACGGGGCATCCAGCATCAACAATATTTTGATTGATGCAACCGATGGCCAAACCATACGTTCTTATCACAACCTATCAGTTGAAGAGTCGATTGAAAGCTTGATGGATTTGTAAATCCTCACTTTGCAACGAGTCTATAAAGGTAAAGGCCTCGGTATACCGAGGCCTTGTTTATTATTCATCAAGTGGCAAGTCAGCCATTTGCTGTAAAGAGTAGGCTGTTATAGGGTCGATATCTTTGACTAACTCCTCAACCTGTCTGATCGCTTCTACGGATGAACTCGCCTTGCGATAACTTAAGTAGATAGGTCGGTGCCAATCCTCAACACCCGCTACTTTATATAGCTGACCACTTATAATAAACGGCTCAACTAACGATACAGGTAAGTAAGCACTTCCTCCCTTTTCAAGGATGAAATCCATTGCAATACGTGCTGTTGATGTTCTTAGATAAGGCGCAGGAATTTTAGGATGTCGCTCAGCATGCTCTGACGCAAACTTGGTTCCCCAATCAACATAAGCATATTTATCCTCAAATACACTTTGTAATGTATGTTCCTCCGTTGACACCAATACCAAAACGATATCAGCCACCTTTTTACAATGCAGCTCATCTGCTTTTATCTGGTCAAATGCAAATGCCATATCAAGGGTTCTTTCTTGCAAGCTGCGATTGAGAGCTTCTCGTCCCATCACTTCAGCGATAAAGCCGTAACCACCGAAAGAGTCTGTCACAATGCTCAAGCAATTCTGCAAATAGGCATCCCAAATATTTGGCGTCCCGCCCATCGTCAGTTGTAATGCTTTTCCATTTTCCAGTGATAGTTCTAACTTTGCTTGCTGCAGTGTCGTTACCATGACGTCTGCATAACTCACCAGACGCTCACCCGATGACGTTAATTTAATGTTGTTTCGATCGCGAATAAACAGCTGGGTATCAAAATAGTTTTCTAACTGTTTAATGCGTGCACTCACTGCCGCCTGTGTGATGTACAGGTTCTCGGCCGCACGTCCGAAGTGACGTACATTGGCCAGTTCTAAAAATGTTTTAAAGACTTTGACGTCCATCGAAATACCTCAGTTAAGAGCGATAAAGGCTAACCATAATGGATTTCACTTATTTTCCCATTAAACAAACTGTTACCTAACGTTCATAAAAGTGTTTAATTGAAACGATAAAAAGGTTTTGTTTTTCTTTTGTTAAATTTACGCCTACTTTTCGTTTTAGTTCAACCCAGTAGGTTTATAGAGGCTACCAAAATGTCTGACACTCTATTTCGTCACGGCAAAAAACGTTTTTATGACAACACAAAATTTCCACGCGGCTTTGCCAAGTCTGGAGATTTTACGCTTGCAGAAGAGGAAATCCTAACGCTTTATGGGGATACCATGCAGGGTTTGGAAATGGGGATACTTGAACCTGAAAATGCGGAAGAAAAGCATTTTCTTAAGGTGATAGAAAACCCAGGTAAAGCGAAGTCAAAACTGGAGCGAGTCTGGCTGAAGTACGTGCAGTTAGCACGTGGCCGAAAGCGCTTCCACACCCTCAATGGTCGTAATAAGCCTGATGCTAGTGAGGATTATTCTGAAGAGGTCAGCTTGGCCGAAGAAGATTAACAATAGACAAAGCCCCATTCCTCGGGGCTTTCATTGTAACTAAGACATTATTTCGCGAGTGTGGCGACTTTCTTGAGGAAAGTGTCCCGTAAGTGCTCCTGATCGTATTCCAAATGATAAGTATTGTGGAAGCCAATCTTAAGCTCAACGCCATTACCACGCAGATACACACTGTACCCATCGTAGTCCGAGAAGGCTTCTACTCCTTCGTACATCTTGCCGTATTCAGTCGGCGTCCCATTTGCCATCACCGTCTCGTACGCGTGAAGTATTTTGGTCGGGTCGAGTTCGTTTTTCATCACTTGCTCTCCGTGGTTATACCTCTTAAGTATGGGTAACACGTCTATTTTTCGCCATAACAGACTTTGAGCAAGGTCAAAAGTTAGGCAACTTTTCTTTCACTGTATACCCCAAAAAAACATTCATCGCCCGCATGAACAGTTAGATGAATTATTTGTAATGTTCAGGTCAGAAGGGATTTAGGTCCGTCACCTAATCTTATTTGGGTCAACACAACATCCCTTCCAGATCGAGGATTACACTATGTTTAAATCATCCATTGCTTTCATTTGCCTTTCACTCACTATTATCACGCCAGCGATGGCAAGCGAGAGCCAAAGCGGTCCAGCCCTCAGCGCGGTCGAAGCACTGCAACAAATCAAACGTGAACACCCAGCCAAATATGAGTACATCGCTTTGGCAGTCGATGAAAATGGTAAAGATCAATACGTTGCTCAGGTCGAAGAAACCAATCCACCACAATTGGTCAAACTCGACGGTCAAGGCGGAGCAAGCCAAGTCGTCGACACCAGCTCAACCAAATACAGCCTTTTGGACGTGCTGACATTTGTTGAGAACAACTTTCGTGGACAGGTTGGCGAAGCGTTTAAAGAATATCAGCCGGTCGGTGTCGTTTATCAAGTGATGCTGATGGACAAAGCTTACGCTGAGGAAGCAACGATGCTGCAGATCGACGGCAACACTCTAAAAGTCACCTCCATTTACCAAGAGTCCTTTGACGACATGGAAATGTATGACGAGGATGTCGAAATGCACAACATGGCAGAACTATAATTTTAGATTATCTCATCATCAGCGTATATTAAGTCGATGATATCTAACGCCCTGGCAATCGTCAGGGCAAAGCAGTGGGTATATCCATAGATGAAACTATTACTCGTTGAAGACAATCAGGAGCAGGCTGACTTTTTGAGTCAGAGCTTTAGCCAAAGCGGTCATCAGATAGACGTCGTCGAGAATGGCAAACTGGGCCTGATCAGTGTCATGCAGTCTGACTACGACGTCATCATCACCGACCGTATGATGCCAGAAGTTGATGGCTTACAAATGGTGAAAGCGATTCGTTCCAGTGGTAAAGAGACACCTATTCTAATTCTCAGCGCTTTGGACAGTGTCGAAGAACGTGTCAACGGGCTGCGCAACGGCTGTGACGATTATCTGGTCAAGCCGTTCGCCTTTTCAGAGCTGCTGGCTAGGGTTGAACTACTTGCCGTAAGAGCGAATAGCAACTCTGACAAAACCGACAACCAGATTTTAGTGATTGATGATTTGGAGTTGGATCTATTGTCCCGTCAGGCAAAGCGCGGCGACACTGTAATTAGCTTTAACAATCGCGAGTTTCAGATCCTCCAGTACCTGATGAACAATGCAGGGCGAGTCATCACCCGAACCATGTTGCTGGAAAAAGTCTGGAGCTTCAGTTTTGACCCGCAAACCAATGTCATTGATGTTCATATCAGTCGTCTGAGAAAGAAAATCGACCTTAGTGGCCACACTCCTCTTCTCCACACCGTGCGCGGTGCGGGCTACATTCTTCAGGTAAAAAACGATGTTCCTGACTGATCCGTTTAAGAAATTTCTCTCACTTTATGGCGTTCTGGTGATGGCCGGAATTCTGATCATTCTGTTTGCCAAAAAAGAACTCAGCAACTGGGTATTGGATGTGGGTGCCTACCCTTTACTGGAATCAGAAGCCAGAATGGTCGAAGACCTATGGTATGACGAAGGGCAGTCTATCGTGCTCAAAGAACTGGTTCGGCAAGAGAGCAACCCCCTGTTTTATTATCAGCTTGGTCCCAAAGTCAGTAATGAGCAACTCAGCAGCACGCTCGGTGAAGAATTGATTCCTGAAGGTTGGGATGTTGCCAAAGGTGAAGCCTCTCTCCTCGATGATCTCAGTATGCTGCCAGATGATGAAGACGCCGACGCGCTCTCATTATCGGATGTACGTTTTAGTATCACCTTCAGTGGCTTAGACGATGATGAAGCCGAAAGGAAAATGATCGAACTACTGCAAAGCGACCCTGAAATTGAGCAGCCTGAACTCGCTCACCCAATCAACAACGACACAACCATCATGCTACTGCTGCCTAACCAGTCGCAGTGGCAGGTCATGTATATCTCGCTGAATTTGGACTACTTCGACTCCTTTACTAACACGATCAATTTGCTGTTGATGAGCATAGGGGCCGTCCTGATTGTGGGTTATCTGATCACCATGCTGATGCTGCGTAACATCAAAGCGCGCCTTACCGACATCAATGCCACCAGCCACAAAATTCAGCAGACCAACAGTCTCAATCAGCGGATTGAAATCAATCAACTCAGTGGGGCATTAGCAGAAACCAGCCAGCAGATAAACCTGATGTTGGATAGCATTGAGGAGCAGGTCAACACCACTCGTGAGCAGGCCAATAACATTGCCCATGATTTACGCACTCCGATAACGGCGGTGTACAACAAAGTCCAAAGGCTATCGGCTGAAAACCCTCAGTTGGTTGATTTGGAAGTCACACTCGGAAAACTGGTCCACACCTTTAATACGCTGCTGAGAATCAACCGTCTTGAACGAGGTAGCGAAACACTCGACCTTCAGACCAATCATCTCAGTACCGTCATCAACAGTGTTCATGAGCTGTATGAACCGGTTATGGAAGAAAAACAACTCAACCTGACGCTAAACCTAGGGCATGATTTACAAGTCATGGCCAACGATGAGCTGCTGTTTCAAGTGTTGTGTAACCTGATCGATAACGCAGCAAAATTCTCCCCAACAGGAGGAGCGATTGAAATCAACACTTATGCCGACAATGATCGCAACGTATTGACCATTGCCGATCAGGGCGGCGGCGTGGAAGCACAAAACTTAACTAAGCTCGGTCAAAAGTTCTTCAGACAAGAAGCCAGCCGCTCAACGGAAGGCAATGGACTAGGGCTAAGTTTCGTCACCAGTGCCATAGAAAAGATGTCCGGTGAAGTTAAGTTCAGTAACACGACTCTCAACCACCAGCGTGGGCTGAGGGTGGAGGTTAGGTTAAAAGTGTAATCAATACGAAAAAGCTAAAACTGAGAGAGGCTGCTCTAATAGTCTTGGCTTTAGGATGGAAAAGCCACTTCATCAAGAAGTGGCCAAAGTCTAATAGCGGTAAAAGTCTGGCTTGAAGGGACCATCCGTAGACACACCGATAAACTGAGCTTGCTCTTCAGAAAGAACACTTAACTTGGCTCCAAGGTGCTCTAGGTGGTAACGTGCAACCTGCTCATCTAGCGTCCTCGGAATAGAGTGCACCCCAGGTGCATAGTCTTCCGCTCTGCACCAGAGTTCTATCTGAGCCAATAGTTGATTGGAAAATGAGGTTGACATGACGAAACTAGAATGCCCTCCAACACAAGCTAAATTTGCTGGAGCCCCGTTGCCCACTAAAAAGATCGACTTGTCTCTGGAAACCTTGTAGCTACTGAGCGTTGTAGTTAATTCGGTTCTAGGGAGAGTGTTCAGTGTCTCCACGTCAATTTCATCGTTAAAGTTGCCCATATTACATAATACAGCCCTATCCCTCATCAATTTAAAGTGTTTAGTATCAATAACATGTCTGTTACCAGTAGCAGTAACAAATATATGAGAGTTACTACAGGCATGATCCATATTTACAACTTCAAAGCCATCCATACTAGCTTGTAGCGCTGAGATAGGATCTACTTCTACAACCTGAACGCGCATCCCGTTACCCCGAAGTGCTCGGCAACAACCTTTACCAACATCACCATAACCTATAACCGTCGCTACCTTTCCTGCGAGTAGCATTCCTGTTGCGGCTTTTAAGGCATCAACAAGAGACTCATGACATCCATAGATATTATCGAACTTTGATTTAGTAATAGAGTTATTGACGACAATAGCCGGAGAATACAGTTTCCCCATCTTTTCAAGCTTATTCAACTCAAAAAGGCCGGATGTTGTTTCTTCTGTAATACCTCGAATCCCCTCCCACATTTCTGGGTGTTTCTCTGAAAGATAAGACGTGAGTTCTGCACCATCATCCAAAATCATATTTGGAGTCCAGTTCGGATCACCTTTTAAAACTTGTTCTTTACACCAAGCAAACTCTTCCTCTGACTGGCCGTACCAAGCAAAGACAGGGACGCCATTCTCCACGATAGCGGCAGCTGCTGCATCACAAGTGGAAAAACGATTGCTCGAACACCAACGTACATCTGCACCTAAGTCAGTAAGTGCATTAATCAGCACAGCAGTTTCTGTAGTCATATGAAGACACCCAGCAATACGTGCCCCTGTAAGCGGTTTCTCGGTACAAGAGCCCTCTACTATTTGAGAAAGTCCCGGCATCTCATAAAAAGCTAGATTGATATTATTTTGGCCTTCAATGCCCTGT
This sequence comes from Vibrio sp. Isolate23, assembly GCF_022398095.1. Taxonomy (NCBI): domain Bacteria; kingdom Pseudomonadati; phylum Pseudomonadota; class Gammaproteobacteria; order Vibrionales; family Vibrionaceae; genus Vibrio; species Vibrio sp. Isolate23. The sequence goes on along the minus strand of NZ_JAKEUV010000001.1, from coordinate 888,278 downwards.
TCAATATTTTTTATTTTATATTTCATGTCGTATTTTATTAGCTATATTGAGTAGCTCTTGATGTAGATTTTCTAAAGAATAGGCTTGCTAGAATACTTAGCATAGCAAAGCAAGCCACCGTAATTGAAATTGAATGAGCTCCAGATGGGAATAAAATACCAACGATAATTCCTATAATAGAAGTCAGCGTAAATTGCATGAAGCCTAGTACTGCTGAAGCTTTTCCTGCACAATCAGGGAATGGAGAGAGAGCCAAACCGATAGCACTTCCTAAACAAAATGAAAAACCAAAGCTACCTACTGAAACAATAACCAAATAAATATAAATATTTTTAGGGTTAGTTATTAATAAAAATAGCACTGAAGCGATAAGAAGAAACGTCAAACCCAAGTTACATGTAACCTTAGGTGAATAACGACTAATAACCTTAGTCGCACAATAGGATGCTAAAATAATTAGCAATGCATTTCCGCCAAATACTAGAGAAAACACGGTTGGTGTTAGACCTAGGTTGTCAATAAGTAATACTGGAGATTTAACTACGTACTGAACAATGAATGCCATGGAAGACATTGATGCCAATGCGTAAGTAAGGAATTTTTTATTAGTAACAATACTAGCGTAACTTCGATTATACTCTTCCCTACCAGATACGGTGTTTGTCTCTACCATTCGACTCCATGAGAATAGTAAAGTAGTAATCGACATTACTGAAAGTAAAATAAAGCAGTATCGCCAGCCAAAACTAACAGCAATAAAACCACCCAACAAAGGAGCCAGTGCAGGTACTAAGCTTTGCGCTCCATTTAACAACGAATATATACGAGCACTTTCGGACTCATCGTAAATATCCCTAACCACTGCCAGTGCGGTTACAGCACACCCACAAGCACCAAACCCCTGCAGCAACCGGCTTACCATTAACATTTCAATACTGGTAGAGACACTTGCCAACACTGATGCAGCTACATAAACGACAAGTGAAAATATAGCAACAGGCTTTCTTCCATATTTGTCTGACTTCGCGCCTAGTATTAGCTGCCCAAGCCCCATGCTTATCATGTAAAGAAATATCCCTAATTGAACATTATTTACAGAAGTAGACAGATCTTCAGAAATTGTTTTTACTGCTGGCAAATAAATATCAATTGGCATTGAATTCAATACCATAAATACCATTAATAATGGTAAAACCATTTTATGGTTTAATGTACTCATGCTTGCCCCATAATTCTTGATATCAGTTCTATTTTCTCAGGAAAAAAATTCATTAGCTCTTCTTTATTCGCTAGCTCCCAGTCAGAGAATTCGAAGCCAGGAGACGTTGTACATCCCACTAAAGAAAACTTGGACTTATCTTTTAGCTCAGCAGCAAACCATACATTTTTGGGAACCAAAGCCTGATAAGCAGCATCAGAGTGGTCAAGAGAACAACCCAGATCTAATTTCTGATAGCCTTTATTTGGATCAAGAATATGTAGGATAACACTACAACCAGTATAATGGTGCCACAATTCATCCTGTTTTAATCGATGGAACATCGAAACATTTTCTTTTTCTAAAAGATAATATATAGATGTTTTATAAACATGCTCACCACTGAATCTCTCAGGTGGGCAGCCTAATATTTCTTCTGAACGATAATTCTCAGAAAAATACCCACCTTCTGGGTGTGGTTTTAAATTGAACTTATCAACTAAATATTTAACTTCTGAAGGCATAATCTTTAATTCTTATTAATCAGGGCGGTGAATTATATTTACATATATATAAACTACAAATATAAATCATACCCACCTTCATGTAATGTGAGCCTTCAAACATTAATGAGGATATTAAATTATAATTATACTTATAAGAGTTAATTAGAAGACAATATATGCTCTAAATCCTATTCACCATTATTAGAATGATGCTCTATATAGCATTGACCGTCGGATAACGACATTGCTCGTCCACCTAAGAGGCTACCAGCTATATGAACGTATTGGTTAGCTTAAATGGGCTCGCAACCAAGCAAAATTCAATACCAAAGCACTCCATAGTCATTGCATTTGGGCCAGTTTCTGATGATGACAATCAATCGTTGATGCGAATTCAGACACTGCGACACGCTATAAGCAACCATTGTGTTCCATTGTAGATTGGCAACGGAATGAGCCGTTCAACTGAGGTAATGGCTTAGAGAGAAGGTTAAATTACAAAAATCTTAGTCAGAGATAAACAGGGAGCTTTAAACAGCTCCCTTTTCTATTACGCCCAGAATGCCATAGCGATCAAGGTAAGTGCCACAATACATGCAATATTGAGGATCAGGCCGACGCGCATCATTTCACTTTGCTGAACATGCCCGGAGCCAAACACAATAGCATTAGGCGGGGTGGCAACAGGCAACATAAAGGCACAAGATGCCGCCACTGCGATCAGTACCGAAAGCACTACTGGCGATAATCCAAACGCTTCTGCCACGCTTGCAAATACGGGGATAAGCAGCGCCGCACTAGCGGTGTTACTGGCGAACTCCGTCAGGAAGACTACAAATACAGCGATCACTGCAACGATGAAGAAGATACCTAGGTGTGAAATTAACTCACTCAAACCGTTGGCTAAGAAAACGCTGGTACCGGTTGCTTTAAGCACGTTGCTCAGGCAGATACCACCACCAAACAGTAGCAGCACTCCCCAGTCTGCCGTCTTCTCGATATCTTTCCAATGTACCACGCGGGCAAAGTTAACAGCGATAATCGCACCCAAAGCGACAACTGTATCGAACTTAGCATACCCACCAATCAAAGCATTGATTGGCTTACTGAAAATCCACAGGCAAACCGTTACGGCAAAAATACCCAAGGTGACAATTTTGCCTTTGTCCCAGTTTACTGGTTCATGGTTAAGTTCAAACTGACCTTTCAGGTCTGGCTTAAGCACCATAAACAACACAGCGACAGCGATAGGCAGCAAGATGATGGCAGTCGGTAGGCCAAAGCTCATCCAATCTGTAAAACTCAGGCCGACTTCTGCCGCCGCTATGGCATTTGGTGGGCTACCAACGATGGTCGCGATACCACCGATACTGGCGCTGTAAGCGATCCCGAGTAGGACAAACACATAAGTTTTGTGGCCACTTTCGGAGTTCACTTTGCTCAAGACACCGAGCACTAGCGGCAACATCATCGCGGTGGTCGCGGTATTACTGATCCACATTGACAGCGCAGCAGTCACACCAAACAGCATAAATACGGCAACGCTCATCTTGCCTTTAGCGATGATCAGCACTTTATCAGCAATGACTTTATCTAACCCCTGACGGTGCATCGCTGCAGCCAATGCAAAACCACCAAGAAACAGAAAGATGATGGAATTAGCAAAATTATTTAGGGCAGTTTGAGTATCAAACACACCAAACAAAACTGCTATTACAGGCACCAAAATAGCGGTAACGGTTACATGCAGTGCTTCAGTGAGCCAAAGGATGGCGATAAACGTTAACATGCTCAGACCAAGAACGACCTGAGGTTCGAAGGGCAGTGTAAAGTAGAGGGTCGCGAATAAGGCGACATTGGCAAGAACAATCAGGCTGTTGCGGTTTAACAGCCACTCCCGAGTGTTTGTGGGCAATGGAACACTATCATTTCTATTCATTATTATATTTCCTCATGAGGGCCAGATGGCAATGCAAATGGTCCCACATAAGCTCATGAGGAAATATTTTTCATTTCGAAATTGTTAACCATATCAAAAACGAGGTTAACCCTGTTAACACAATGAAATAAATGGAGTTTTATTTATAACCAATTTGTCTATTATGCAACCAACCCATCAAAACTTTGCATAACTTGAGGGCATTTCATTACTCTGCCATGGCCTTGTCCCTGAGTCGCGACCAAGGTGACATTTTCCATGTCCTGTGCCGCCTTCTGCGATACAGAGAACTTAGTAAATTTATCCCCTTCATCATGCACTATGATGGTTTTCGACTGGCGTAATTTCAGTTTGTTGTATGGGTCAATCGACTGAATCGGGTAGCGATATTGCTCCTCCACTTCAGAGACTACCGCACTAAACAAACGCATTGAGTAGCCAGAGCGAGCGACGCTGCCAAACAGGTTATCAAGGTAATCCAACACCGGAGCGATAAGCAGTAATGGCTTGTCGGCCAGTTTCTGATGATGGCACTCAATCGCTGAAGCAGTTCCCATACTGTGGCCCACTAAACCTGCCACTTCATCAACGCTATCAAGAATTGCCTCCAAACCGTGTACAAACGCCGGAATATGCCCATATAAGCCGCCGCTTTCACCATGCCCGGGATGATCATACGCCAGTGCGGTATAGCCCTGTGAAGCGATATGCTCCATCAATGGGAAGAACTGGCTCGCTGTACCAGACCAACCATGAGTGAGCACCCAAACCGGGCCTTGACCGAGTTGATAGGTCTTAAGCGGCCCTTCTTTAGATTGAACTTCGCCTATGACTAAGCCTTCCGGTTGAGCATTCTTTGGTTTCGTTCTCGCTGGCGTCAGCAGCAATTTGCGAGCCGTTTGCTTTGCGTGACTCGGTGCCAGCGTGTGATGCAAGCGTGTCGTCAGGTTAACCAAACTCTTCTTAACGCTGAACTTGTTCGAGGTATTAAAATAAATCTTCTCACTCATGGTCGTTATCCTTTTCGGGTTCGCCTCACTAAAAAGCGAACGACCGTGCTATTTTTAGTTAAATTATTGGCTGAACCTAGTTCCGGTAGGACTAATGGCTCAGCCAGCTAATGCTTATTTCCAGCTTGTCATCATTCGTTCAACGCCTTGCCAGAAATGTTGGTAACTCTCGTGCTCTCCGTGAATCGAATAGAACAAGTGAGCACTTAAATACAAACCATACAACTCAAACGTGGCCTGCTTCGGGTCAAGATCTTGGCGAAACTCACCATTTTCTACCCCTTTTGCGACCTGAATTCTCAAGTACTCGACCCAAGTCGCGATGGTTTTTTTCAATGCTTGTTGCGTTGGGCTCGCTTCTGGATTGGTCTCTTTCCATGCATCCAAAAACATGCAACTGCCCTGAAATGAATGATTCCAACCAAGCCAATTATCCAGCAGAGTACGAACCTTCTGCTCCTGACGAAGGGCGCTGCTTTGCTCTCTCGCTGGCGCAATCACCCGTTGAGTAAAAATCAGATTCGCATGCTCCAAAACCGCGATCTGTAAGTTATCTTTGGAGTTAAAATGAGCAAACAAACCACTTTTCGACATACCGCATTGCTTGGCCAACTCACCGATCGTAAGGCTTTCCAACCCGTTCTCGCTCGCCAATTCAAATGCCTTACTCAGGATATTGTCTCGGGTTACTTTACCTTTGCTCATCATGCTCTCACTTATTCACTCTTGTTATTTTTAGCACGTTCGTACTTTTTTGCAATCTATAAATATCTACACAAACAAAAATTCACCGTAAGAATGTAATATATGTAGAGCCGAGACCTTACTAGCTCAATATCCCGTGAAAGCCCAAGTTGTTTGACCTAGGAGCCGTCTATGAATTTTGATGATAAATATCACTGGATTGATGGCCATAATGGAGGCGCTTTTGTTTAATCAGGGTTTTCTGGCCAAGTCTCGCGCCAGAATCAAAGTCAGGCCAAAGACTTGTAAAAACAAACCGATGTTTTTGTACCAAGCAATTTTTTCATTTAATTCTGCCATGACTTCAGAAAGACCAAGGTTTTTCAAATAGTACTCATCTATTTGATTACGATAGCTCTTTTGAGCCTGATTAATTTGCATCATTAATGGACTCAGATTTTCGCGGCTGATCGGCGGAACACTTCCACCTAACCAAGCACTGAGTTGACCTTGCAGCGCAGTTTGTAAGTCGTCATCGATCTTGTTTTCGCCAACCTGACTGAGGTGCAGCAAAATCGCTTCGCGTTTACGCTCCAAAGTTTCGACACTGTTCCACGCGAGTTGAATCGAATAGAGGTTGTCGTCTTTCTGCTCTGCAAGCGCCGCGATCTGTGCACTCAACCTATCCAACACCACACTCGACATAACTATTGCGAGTATGTTGAGAATAAGGCCTACCAGAACTAACAACCATGCTGGTGGAACTTTGAAAGGCACTACCATAATTTTCCAAATGGCAAATAAACGAGGTTAAGGATGATAAGCACGGCCATCACCAAAAAGGTCAGCTTCATACCAGTAATTCGACCTTTGAGCTTCTCAGCTAATACCGCCTTAGCGTGCATGATCCTGCCAATCACAAATACAATCCCAGCCAAGTGGATCATCCAAGGGCTAGCACCGTTAAACTCAACCATCGCCATTAAAAACAAAGTGATTGGGATATAGTCCATCGCATTGCCTTGAGCACTGCGAGCCACCTGAAGGGCACTCACTCCGCCATCTGCATAAGCAACCTTAGCACTGCGACGCTGCTTGATTACCTGTATCGATAGCCATATCATCAGTGCAGCTAATATCGATGCGTAAAGCGCTGTAATCATAAGTATTTCTCCCTGTAACTCTGATTATTGTAGAGAATAATTTCAGAAGTTATGGAGAAAATCTATTAAAAAGCACTGATAAATAGGCTAGATGAGCTCAAGTATTAAAACCTGGCTCGCAACGTTCATCAGCACAGCACTCATCTTGTAAGAAGCCAATCACACCTTCAAGGCACTGATACTCTGCTACACAATAAAGCGTTCTACCTTCACGACGCTGACTAATTAAATTCGCCGACGCCAAGCTAGAGATATGATGAGATAACGTTGAACCTGGAATAGCCAACTCCTCTTGGATAGCGCCAACAGCAATTCCCTGATACCCTGCTTTTACCACTCTTTTATAGATAGACAGGCGCGTTGGGTGGCCCAATTCTTTCAATGCCTTTGCAACAACTTCCAGCTTCATTACTCCCCCCTACACAAAAGTTATATTTCTAAAATAATCGAAATATATGCACTTTTCAACGCTCGCCATCTCCTTAGAAAGGCCAATCTACTTTTGTGTGGTTACACTTTCATCGACCTGCACAAAGTTCGTTCATTCACTTCGTTTTCGGGAAGGAAATCTGATGTAGAGTTCCCCCTTATTCTGCTCATTTTTGATATAGTCATACAATAATGTGTTCATTAAGGGATAAAAAATGAGAGTTTCATTGATTGCGACAGTGATGGTACTGCTGATTGGTGGTTGTTCTAACACATGGCAAGGTGTCAAAGAGGATTCATCGCAAGTATGGGATGACACTAAGCAAGCCATTCACGAAGCCACCGCTGAAGAGTAAATCGACGTCCTTTCTCAAAGCCAGCGCTCAGAGGCACTGGCTGATACAAGAATAGAAATGGTATGCCCTAGGGGAGTTAAAGCCGCTGTGTCGCTCCCTTTAATTTTATGCGCTGGGATATGAAGGTATAAAGCCGAGAACCTAACACTGAAGCTGATAAACCACATAAAATCAGTGCCCCTCCTAGCATTTCTAAATCACTCAATTGTTCATTCAAAAGTAGGCTTGAGCCGACAATACCCACTACAGGTATCAATAACGCAAAAGGTGTAACAACTGCGGTTGGGTAGTTTTTCAGTAGCCAGCCCCACAAAGCAAAAGCAGCCAAAGTTGAGATATAGCTAACGTACAGCAAAGACAACCAAGATTTTTCTGTCGTTGCTAATAACAGCGATACAGGTTGGTTTGTTTCGAAATGCCAAGAAACTAAGAACAACGGAATTGGAGGAATCAAACTCACCCAAACCATGAAATGCAGTAAGTTCACATCGCCCATTCTTTTCATGATCAGATTGGAGACTGACCAAAATCCAGCAGCACATAGAATAAGCGTTATCCCTAATGTCGTTGCATTGCCTCCCGCGGTGTAGAAGAAGAAACTAAATCCAATACAAGCGAGTATCATACCGAATAATTGAAACCGATTTAGTGACTCTTTCCACAGCAATACACTGAGCAAAATGGTGAACACAACCTGAGCTTGCAGTAATAGCGAGGAAAGCCCCGCAGAAACATCAGACTCCATTGCCACAAATAGAAAGCTAAATTTAAGGACACCTAAAAATACGCCGACACCAAGTACATTCCAAATTGAGGTTTTAGGGAATGGGATAAACAATACCGCAGGTATAGCCACCACAAGAAACCGCAGTCCAGAAAATAAAATCGGTGGGATTTCTTCGAGGCCGAACTTAATAACAGAAAAGTTTAACCCCCAAATCAACACAACTAAAACCACACCAATCAGACTTTTGAAATCCATTCCCACCTCTGTCGTTTCTTATTATTCTGCCAAGCGTTAATATACTCCCAGTTTATCTTTTTATCTCAGATTTTCTATCGAACCCCATCAAATACAGAGCCTCCCCCCTCCATTGTCGCAACCTCCAAGCGATTCCATGACAGCTTTATTCAGCACTCTTGAATAGTATTTATGCGTCTATTTGGGAATAAACAACACCCTCAAAATAGCTAAAGGGGCTCGAAAGCAAGATTCTTGTGAGCTCACTACCAGAACAGAGAGAAATATCGACTCCTAAATAATTTTAAAACGGATTAGCTATTCACTGGGGTTGAAACATTTCAGTTAAAACCAGAGTCACTCCCAGCAGGAATAATTATTTCTGGATAATTAATCGATTAGCGAATAAATATCCTATTTTTTACTTTCCTGGTCGACAAAGTGGATTTTGATTTTTATCACAATTACCCACTGACTATTCACCTACTATCTCGTCACTTTCATCCAACAACATTAACCCTGCCAAAGATACAAAGATATCTATGGACAACCTAAAAGGATAAAAATTGACATGACTGGCGGTATTATTAAAGTTTCCAAAAACACCGAGCGTGCACCCATCAATGCACATTCTTCACAAACCGTGGCCTTTTCCCACTACAACAACTTATCGGCCCAATTACCCATCATTCCAGAAACCGGGGACGTTGTTACAGGTAGCATCAAAGAGCAGGCGAAGCAGTGTCTTGAAAACATTAAAGCCATCGTTGAAAGTATCGATCACAGTATGGAAGATGTGGTCAAAGTCAACATATTCCTCAAAAGCATGGACGACCTAGACGTTGTCAATGAAGTTTACGCCAGTTACTTTAAGCAATCACTGCCAGCTCGTACGGCACTGGCTGTTTCAGACTTGCCCTTGAGTGATGCCCTTATTCAGATGGACGCCCTCATTTCAAACGGAGAAGGTACCGCTCCGCAAGCCCCATGCGACCTTGTTAAGTTATCAAGAAACACCGAAGTCGCCCCACTGAACCCTTATTCGACTCATACCGTGGCCTTTTCTCATTACAATAACTTGTCTGCCCAGTTACCTGTCGATCCAACAACAGGCAGCTTAGTGTCTGGAGGAGTAAAGCCGCAGGCACAGCAATGTTTGAAGAACCTAAAAGCCGTAATGGAAAACATCGATGTGCCGTTTGATGATATCGTCAATGTTCGAGTCTATCTGACCAACTTGGCCGATCTCGACGCCATCGATGACGTTTACACAACCTTCTTCCCTGACTCAGCGATTGCCCGTAGTGTGGCTTATATGCCAGCCAGAACCATTGTTTCTGCAACTTCTTTACCAATGGGGGCTATGGTTCAGATGGATGTGGTGGTTTCCCATGGAGACGGCACCCCACCGCAAGAAGTTGAAGACAGACATGGTATTGTCATTCGAGCACACAATACTGACGGCGCTCCTTTCAATGCACTACACACTCACACAGTGGCGTTTTCTCACTACAACCACATTGCGGCTCAGTTGCCTGTCAATCCTACAACAAACCAGTTGGTTGCGGGTGGTATTGAGGAACAAACACAGCAATGCTTGACCAACATTAAAGCCATTATTGAAAGTATTGATCATGTGATGGATGATATTGTAAAAGTAAATATTCAGTTACGTCACATCAAAGATCTGCACCTTATAGACGACATTTACTCGTCGTTTTTTGAAAGAGAGCTACCAGCAAGAACCGTCATTGGCGTTTCAGACATCGCGATGAATGCCGATGTGCAGATCGACGTCGTCGTTTCTAACGGAGAAGGGACGCCCCCTCGAAGTTAAACAATAAGATAAACGATGATTGGAAAGCCGACTGAGACCGTCGGCTTTCTTACGTTCGAGTCAATATTTCAGCTTAGAGTCCACCGTCAGAACAATCTTTCCTACAGCTTTGTATTGCTCAGAGCGTTTATGAGCAAGCTGAATGTCCTCAAGTGGATAAACCGTATCTATCGGGATAGTTAATTGATGCTCATTGAACAGAGCAAGTACCTTATTAAGATCATCAGCGTTGTTTTCAACCCACATTCTTGTGAACGTTGCACCATTGGTACCAGCATCACTTTCAGAGAGTTCATCAAACGTTGAAACAATTCGGCCACCCGCCTTCACACAAGGCACCGTTCGATGAAGCAAATCCATACCCCCCTTAGCAACAAAAGCGATATCGTATCTCATCGAAGAGTGCCAATCCGTTTGTGCTTCGCTATACACTTCATCTGCCCCTAGGGACTTTACATATTCCAATTTAATGTCGGAGGCTGTCGCCACAACATGGGCGCCTGCTGCTTTTGCGATTTGTACAGCGAATGATCCGACACCTCCTGAAGCATTATGAATGAGAACCGTTTGTCCTTGCTTAATGCCAGCATGGGTATGCAAACCTTGCCATGCCGTCACAGAAGCCAATGGTAAAGCCGCGGCTTGGATGAAGCTCATCCGCTCAGGCTTTAGTACGACCAAATCCGCGTTCACAGCGACGTATTCCGCATTAGTCCCCTGCTCAGCAATAGGCGTAAATGACAGCACTTTATCGCCCAGCTCCAAGCCATCAACCTCTGCCCCAACCTGCGCAACAACCCCAGAACAATCCCAACCTAGAATCAGTGGAAGGGTGTGAGCACCAGTGTCTGCCATCATGCCGTTACGTATATGAAAATCCACAGGGTTGACTCCAGAAGCCGCGACTTTTATCAATACCTGATTCGCTGAAATTTCTGGTTGATCCAACTGACCAATGTTGAGTTTTACCGCGTCTCCATATTGTTTGATGAATGCTGCTTTCATAACTTTTTTCCTTATCTGTGATGAGTACAGCTTCAGTATTCAACGAATAATCTATTTCTTCTAATTGATAGTTGATATAAAAGTTATTCCAATTAGGAATGAATTGTATGGCCAAAATTGATTTAAATCTGATTGTTATTTTTGATGCAATCATGCGCGAGCAGTCTATCACTATTGCAGCAGAGCAATTAGCGATGACCCAGCCTTCAGTGTCTAAAGCGGTATCACGAATGCGTTATGCATGGAAAGATCCTCTGTTTGTCAAACATGGACGAGGAGTCACCCCTACCCCTTATGCAAGGAAGCTATGGCGAGATGTCGCCGACCCTCTCAGTAAGATAAGTCATACCATCTCTCCCCCTAAGTTCGATCCGATGACTTCTTCAACTCAGCTTAGGGTCGCGTTAACCGATGGTATCAGCTGTCTTTTCTGGCCACGGTTACGTACGATTATTGAAGACAGAGCGCAAGCGATTGATCTGTATGCAGTTCCATTTAAGGGGGATGGACAAAAGCTATTACTGGAAGCTGAGGTGGATCTGGTGCTGGATTACTACCCAACAGCGCATGAGCAAATTTCAGTTCGCCACTTATATGACAATCACTTCACCTGCGTAATGCGCCCCGATCACCTACTGGCTGATGAAACACTCTCTCTGGATACGTTTTGCGGCGCTGATCATTTATTGGTCTCACTCTCCGGTGACCCAAGCGGCGCGGTAGACAGCTGCTTGTCACTCAAAGGACGACAGCGACGCGTCGCCATGACCGTCAATAGCTTTTCATCAGCTATGGACTTACTGGAAGAGTCCAACCTCATAAGCGTTATGCCTTTCACTGTGGCCAGCAAAGCAATACAGACAGGACGACTGATTCAAAAGCCGATTCCAATCTCCGTTCCTTCCCCCACCATTTCCATTGCTTGGCACCGAAGACATCAGCATAACCAAGCGTTGAAATGGCTAGTCAAAGAGATCGAAACGATTGTTGCAGCAGAACCTAACGTGTTTTCAAATCAAGGAGAGCTACATAAAGCCTGAGCGCCTACTTTCACTTCAGACATTAATTAAGAAGAAAAGGGGAAACGCTAAGCGTATCCCCCTGTTAGATTATCGCTCGCCCAGCACTTCGAATTCATCGTAAGTCAAGCGAGCTTTACCATCTTCCTGCAATGTCCACACTTCTTTATGTACCACACCAAATGCTTTGTTCATCGTCCACTTTGACGACAAGATATAGTTATTGTCATCGACTGTTTCCCATGTCGTATCTGTGTAAGATACATCGCTAAAGCCTTGGTCAATGATGTTTTGCCAAAACACCTGAATTTGCTCGCGACCTTCAAACGTACCAAATGGCTTGGCGATCATGGTTGTGCCTTCGGCATATTGCTCTGCACACCCTTTTGCATCCTGACGGTTAAATGCTGCTTTCCACGCTTCGATACCTGCCTGACACGCTTCTAATACTGATTGACTCATTGTGTTTCTCCTTCTTGTCTGATGGGGAGAAGTTTAGGTCTAGGATTAACCAAGAAAAACAGATAAATTAGAAACCACTGTTTGGATAAAGAGAACAATAATGAACAAGCACAAACAAATGATGATCTTCAAAGCGATTGTCGAAGCGGGTTCTATTTCGAAGGCTGCTGACAAATTGGAGTTGTCGAAATCAGTCCTGAGTACTCACCTTAAACAGCTGGAGAGTGAGCTCGCGACCGATCTGTTAAAGCGCACCACTCGTAAGCAGTCACTCACTCCTACGGGCGAAAGGTTCTATCAACATTGCATCACAATCAACGACGTTATGTCGACAGCGTGGGATGACATTCGTCAATTACAAAAAGAGCCCAGCGGCAAGCTATCTATCACCGCGCCCATTGCGTTAATGGAGAGTATTGTCGTCCCTGCATTGAGTGATGCTTTTGCTCCTTTTCCCGATGTATCGCTAAACTTAGTCGCAGAAGACAAGCAGTTGGATTTAATGCAACACGACATTGATTTAGCCATTCGAGTTGGCGAGTCGCCGGACAGTAATGTAAAACAAAAGCGCATTGGTCAATTTCGCGACGTACTATGCCAATCCGTAAATAGTGGCCAAACGCCTGAAACTGCCAAGTACATCGCTAACCACTGGCAGCCCAAAACCATCACACACCGTTTTTACGATACCCAAGACGTCCGTTCTGCTGAGCTTAAATATATTACCCATCATAAGGTCAACACGGTCAGTCAGGTGGCTAGCCTGATTCAGCAAAATATGGGGGTTGGTTTGCTTCCTGATTTTATGCTCAGTCAATATCCGGACGTGCAACCCTGCTTTAAACAAAAGCAGCTAATACCTAATAATGTCTACGCTCTTCACCCTTATTCTAAATCCCCACCCACATCGGTCATTCGAGCCATAGAAGCGATCGAAAAAAGACTGAAATCCGTGACGGATTTTTGAACAAGCGTTTAACCAAGATCAAGCTTCATGATTATTTCACCTATTGTTCAAACTCTGTGTCCTACAATTGTAAAACGCGTTGGCTAACCACAAGGAGCACAGCATGATTTCAACATTCAGGGATTACGAATTGCCAGATCAAAACCACTTCCATGCTCATATTGAAGTCAATCCAGTAGGGTTGTTAGATGTTGATATTATAGAAAAAAATGAGCATCACCAAACGGAACTCTGTGATATTAGTTTTGAGAAACTTAACGGTAAGACACGTATTAAAGGAAAGGAAGCACAGAACCAATGGCAATTGGATCTGGATGATAAAGATGCCACTGAATTACATCACCTGATCTCAGAAGCCAATGAGGAATATGAGATTTTAATGCGCGATTTATAAAACTCATTAGTCAGGAAAAGTGCTATGTTCTGGCGCACTTTTCCTGATGTATTTGCTCATCCAATCATCTCGAGTAATGCCTCAATCGAGATATTTTTAGCGGATTTGGCCGACCACAATGGCGATGCTCGCTACTTTTCCCATCCAAATCGCGCAAAACGGATCAATGACCCGTTTTTTATCGGTTATAGCTAAGGTGTAGTAGGTACTGGCGTCGCAGACTGCACTACAAACTCGTGTCCATCAAGCAAGCCTTTACCTTTCTTCAATTCATTCAAGCGCGCATTGACCACACCATCTTTACTGGTGAAATCAATCTTATAACTATCAACGTATTCCTGAACATATTTACTCGATAGGGACTTCAGTTTGTCTATATAGACCACCGCCTTATCAAAATCCCCTTGCGATATCACTTCCAGTTTAGGAGTCAAAAGCTGGACAAACTTATAGGGGTGGCCGACAAAGCCACTACCCATCACCAGAGCCGCGATAATTGGCGTAGTGATCACCGCACTTTGGAACCATTCAGAGAACATTTTATGGTCATTCACTAAGCTGCCTTTAGCGGTACGATTGTTCCACTCCTTCTTAGCACGTTTAACAACTTTCGCGAGAAGGCTACGTTGAACAAAGAAGTCCACCAGTTTGATAATACGCTCAAGAATACTGGTGATTAAGCTGATCAATGAGCCAACCCCTGCTGCCGCATCACCAGCGGCTTGCAAGCCAATGCCTACCACACCCATAGTAAAATCTTTAATGCCACCCAGTGCGCCTTTCGCAGAATGGCGAGCCAGAGCGTTCGAGATAATGCTTGGGTGTCCACCCAGTAAGTCGACACCACGACCACGATAGATTTGTGAAATCAGATCTTTGGATTTTAATACCGACTTTTTCGCTGCAGAATAGAGCCCTGAAGCACTTTGCACATAGCCCCATCCAGGAATAATATTTGAGAAGGTCCCGGCAAATTCACTAGTCAGCCAAGTGCCAACTTCAGCTAACCACTCGACACCGTGCAACAAGTCGCCATAAATGTTCTTCACTTTATCAAGCAAAGAACGAAAAAAATCAGAAAACAGCTGTATCAGCTTCGTTTTTATCGCCGATGTAACTTCACCAACTTTCTCCGCCGCCTTAGAGGCTTTCTTAGCTATTTTGCTGTTTTTCAGCTTGGTCATCGCATCGGTTTTATTAAGCAGACCCATTGCTGCACCTTTAAAATCAGCAAAGGGCTCAGTACCAACTACAAAGGCCTCAAAAAAGTGCGCGTTCGAAATCTTCGCCACTTTAGTGATTTCAGTGTTAGCTAACATGTACATCGCCCCCATACGAGCATCTGCCATCTGTGCAACCTGAACACCTAATGCCGTATTAGTGGTTTTACCGAACATTTTGTCTTTAATCAGACGTTTTAATAGTTTTATCTGCATGCAAACCTCTGCCCAAACAGTAACGACACGTTAAATTCAATATCGAAAGTGATAATTACATAAACAAGACAAATAATAGCGAGTTTTATCAGTTATGTGGTCTGTTTTGCTACTTTAATTACAAAAAAGCATACGAAAATTAGGGATGCGTACAATATATCATCGCACAAGTAAAAGAAGCCCCGCAGGTCAGAGCATGACGTGCAGGACTAAGGCAGTATCAATGAGTGATTGAATCAGGTCGTTAAATGGGACCAGCGAGAGAACAGCTTTTCAGTGATCCGATCGAATTTTGGAGCCAACATATACAACATCAGGACAAATAGCACCGACCCCATAAGATCAACAGGTCGATGCATACCTAACCACAATCGGCTGTACGCCATACCAACTGCCCATACGCCTAATGCCGTAGCCAGCGCGTAGCGTCGATTGTGGATAAATAACTGCCCAAAGAAAGCAAGGCAAATGGCAGCAAAGATGGTGTGACCCGATGGGAATGAATAGTCTTTCTCCCCCTGCCAATGACGTGTACGCCACGAACTCACACTGTGAGAAATGTCGTTTATCACATCTTGCTGTTGCACTGCGCTTAAATTATAGAAGTGGGATGGTTGTGGAATCAGCAGTTGATGAGTCAGAAGTTCAGTATAAGGTCGTGGACTTTCTGTCATTTGTTTAAGGCCGGTTTTGCACACAAACCCGATTAAGAGAATTAATCCAAGCTGAGCCATTTTACTCAACCACTCGATACGGTTCGGGAGCAACCGCCAAGAAATAGCGACCAAAACAAACAGAGTGATAATGGCGCCTTTCGAGCCTGCAGAGTCAGTCAAGAGGGTAAAGGTTAGCCCCAGTGGGTCCGATACGGTACTCAGTAAATCAATATGGCTGGTCAATAAACTCATAGGCGCAATGAGCAAAAGAAAGGCGACTAAAAGGCCCGTACCATACTGTTTTTCGATAAGAAAATTCTTCACCGTGATATCCTGCACCGAATCTGTCAGATGCAAAATATTAGTCGACTCAAGGTGGAAAATTTATCAACTCCATGTCAATTTGATGAAAGATCGAACCGGCTTGCTCAAAGAGTCACAGTAAATCATTTTTATAGAAAATAACCAAAAACACACACATTCACAAAAGCCATTTCACCCGTAAATTCAACTCAAAAAAACAGATATGGCAGTGATTAAATCACCTTATCTTGGCGAGAGTGCTTCCACTAGTTGCTGCATGATTTTGACTACAGGCCTTTCTGTAACTCGCAGTGAATTGGGGTCAACAGAGCTGAGTACAATCTGACAGTTCAACTATATCGTATAACTTTCCAGTTATAGCATCACTTACTTAAATTTTATATATTTCAATATTTTAAATATAAAAAACACTTCTCTGCTATTGTTCACCGCTTCGATAACAAGCGATAACAGCTCCCAATACACAGGAGCTGTCATACCCAATTATCATTAGTTTACTTTTAACCAATCGGATAGTTTGGTTGAGGCCTTAAATGGGTGCTCTAAAGTGATGGGGTCTGGTTCTTCTCCGACATTCTCAGTGTACGACAGCAAATCGACAGCATCCAATAAAGTGTCATCACCCAATTCTTTGGCATACGCCCAAGCTTGGCTCTCTGTCATGTGATGCCGAGATAGGTTTTTTGTTTTTGCATAGAGATCAGCTGCTTCTGATATTGTGAAATATTCCGGCCCAAGTAAGGTTAATCGCTTATTGTATAGCCTAGGTAGTTTATAACTCTGCACAACAGCTTGGGCGTAGTCCTCAGCGCTAATCCATCGGATGGGCTTCGTTGACTCGCACATGGTAGTCACTGTCTCTTGATCAACTAATAAGTTTAGGGTCTCAAAAAACCAACTTGGCAGATATGCCATATATGGGATACCGCTGTTTTTTAATAAGCTTTCTGCTTCTAGCTTTGCTTGTGTATCAACTCTGAAGCTGTTCTGTTCATACGCTGTCGCAGTTGAAATCATAGTTATCAATTGTATTGACGATTGATCAACGGCTCGGAGGATCTGCTTTGTTCCCTCAACATGATTCTGGAGATAAGACTCTGGGCTGCAACCACTAAGATTGATATGAACAGCTTCTACATACTTCAACGCAGCAGCTAGACTCTCGTCATCAAATAAGTCTGCTTCGACAAACTCAAACTGCGAGCCTTGAAATAACCCACGAGCTTTAGACTGGTTTCTTGAAATGACGCGAACAGTATAACCATCATTAGCAAATGCTTTCACTACAGGTGAACCAAGCATTCCAGTAGCGCCGATCACAGCAATGGTCTTGAACATAATATACTCCTTATAAATGAAGCATTCATCATAAGCGCCATTGATTAAGATTATTAGTAGGATAAAATGATTACCTGCTTACCAAAAATGGGATAACAATGGATCTTGAAGCTAGCTTATGGTTTTTAACTGTGGCTAAAACTGGCTCTTTTTCGAAAGCTGCTATCGAACTAAAAGTACCCACCAGCACCGTAAGTCGACGTATTGCTAATCTAGAAAGCCAGTTAGGGACTACGTTATTGGTTAGAAATACTCGAAATATGCAATTAACCCAATCAGGAATAGAATATTTAGCTCTAACCAAACAGCTCGAAATAAGTTATCAATCATTAAAAGATTGGCAAGACACTCAATCACAGGTATCTGGTACGTTACGTATCACCGCCCCATTACAATTTGTTGATTGGCCTCTAAGCGACTGGGCCATCGAGTTTAAATCGATCTATCCAACACTCAACATCGAACTGGTTGGCAGTAATGAAAACCTTGATTTCTACGAAGATAGAATTGATATTGCATTTCGTCAGGGGCCCTTATTAGATTCCGATCTGAAACAAAGACGCTTGTTTGAATTGCAATACGGTATATATGCATCACCTAACTGGTTAAAAAAACAAGATGGTATCCAAGATTTGGAGTGGCTACAGGGACATGAAGTAGTAAATATTGGAGTTAAAGGAAAAGGTTTGCCATGGCTCGTTCAGCAAGATAACAAACCGCTCACAATTTTTCCGAACTCTGGCTTGTTACTAGAATCTCCGCAGCAGGTAGTGCGAGCCGCAAAAGCAGGTTTAGGTATGATATATGTTCCGTATTTTGATGCCCATTCAGCAGTAAGAAAAGGTGAAATTGTGCCCGTGTGTAAAGCACTGTGGCCTAATTGGATCAGCTTCTACCTTGTATTCCATGAGTCGAGAACGAAATCAAAAAAGCTATCGATGTTTATCGAGTTTATCTTCACCAAACAGAAAGAGCTGCTAAAACTCCCAGGTATTCTTGAGCCGATGTAACAAAGTCAATTTGATTAGATTGATCTAAACTCAGTCTGGACAAAACTAACCCAAATAAAATATTCGTAACTAAATACTGCGATTCGAAAAGTAACGCGTAGGTGACTCACCATAAACCCTGCGAAACATAGCGATAAAGTTACTGGGCGTTGAATAACCTAAAGCATAGGCAACTTCTCCTACCGATACTCCTCGTGCCATCATTTCTAGCGAATGAATTAGTAATATCTGCTGCCGCCATTCACTAAAGCTCATGTTTAACTCACTTCGAATCAAGCGTCTTAGTGTTCGAGATGAAGCCGCTCCTATGCTTGCCCAATACTCAATAGAGTGTTTGCTGTTTGGATCAATTAGAATCGCTTGAGTGATCTTTTGTAGCCTTGGATCTTTGGGCAATGGAAAATAAAGTGATTCGTGGGGGCTATTGCCAACTTCGTCAGAAATCACCGAAAGAATGCGCGTACACTTTGATGATAGATCCTCTGTTTTGCTCCATGTCGATACCCTAATCGACAAAACTTTTAAGACGTCACTCATTTCGATCACGCAAGGCCTAATTGGAAACTGGCCACAGACTTCTGGCGTAAACAGTAATGAGCGACCTTTCAAAGAACCACAAAAATACACGCTATGCATAGCGTTTGGAGGTATCCAACCCGCGCGATGAGGCGGTAAGATCCAAGTTCCTTCATCGGTTTTAACCTGTATTAGTCCTTCATCTATACACAACAACTGACCACGATAATGCTTGTGCCAATTATGCGGCCGTTGCTCCAACTGATTGAAATCACTCCGTTCATGCTGCCATTCCTTAGCAATTAACGCAGCTCCATTTTGCCATTCACTGTAATCACAGTTTGGTATTTCTTTAGAGATGTTCAACTTCGTCCATTATTCATTATTTTCTGTCCTTATAACGTTATCATGACATGATAGAGTTCGAGTAACCTTTTCGCATCGACCAGTTTTATCGAAGGCGGATCTATGATGAACGAATCTATCTTTATCTTTTATTACATCACAGCTGGATTAGGGGTTGGCTTTCTTGCCGGACTCGTTGGAGTTGGTGGAGGTGGTATGGCAGTACCTATTTTTGCGTTCCTGTTTTCCATACAAGGTGTAGCAGATTCTGAACTAATCCACCTAGCACTTGGGACATCGATGGCTTCGATGATCATTACAACATTGGGTAGTATGCGTGCTCACCACAAAAAAAAGAACGTTGACTTGAGCATGGTAATCAAAATGTTGGGCGGAGTTCTGATCGGCACATTTTGCGCGACCTTAATGGCATCGAATCTACAAAGCGTACACTTAGCAGGTTTTTTCAGCGTATTTATGTTGTATGTTGCTTATAAAATGTTTCGAAGCAAAGATCATAAAAACAATAAAAGTCCACATGGAGGCATCGGTAATATCACTGTCGGCTCAGTGATTGGTTTTATTTCTGCACTGGTCTCTATAAGCGGTGCCGGTCTAATAATCCCTTATCTTGTCCAGCAAAATTTTGAGGTAAGACGTGCTATTGGTACATCTGCGGCAATAGGCTTCCCAATCGCACTGTCTGGCAGTTTCGGGTACATGCTAAATGGCTGGGAAAATACAGATTTGAGCAACTTAATTTTAGGATATATATACCTTCCTGCAATGGTTTGCTTCTCCATCAGTAGTTACTTAGCTACTAGCCTTGGCGTGCGATGTGCTGACTATTTTCCAAGTAATATACTCAAAAAGATCGTTGGTATTTTATGTGTTGTTCTGAGTTTCAAAATGTTGGTACAGACACTGAATTAGGGACATCCAAATATAGCCAATTATAAGTTTACAGATTGATGCGGGTATAAATATTACCTTTTACTCATCCATTTTTTGTGTACCTCAAAACTAACTGATTATCCGAACTGTACATAGATACATACTGCATTTCTCAGCCAAAAATTAAGACTGATCAGTTGAATTCGTATATCAAGGTTTAGCGTTAGCAATTTGAGTCCAAACCAATACAATAAAAAGAGCCAGTTTTTCATAAAACTGGCTCCTCGCTTGCTTAACTTCTCTCGGCGACTCTAAGTAGATTCTTAGAGATTGGATGCATGCAGTAGTGAAAAATGGTAACCAGCTACACCTCACCGCGCCTTTATTAAGAAATGAACGAATACAAGTTACGCTGTTGCCACAGTCTTTACCATATGATATTGGAAAGGAGCATAGAAGTTCGCCAGTTTGGTCAACCAACTCTCAAAATCTTTGCTAGGTACTTCAAACTCGCCAAAGTTCGGCTCAAAAATGTACACCGTATCATTGTCTGTTTTTAGGCTGCCTTGCTTTGGTGACAAGGAACGATAAAAGGCAATAGTGTGCGCACCATCAGCTCCAACAACGGTTCCAGGAAACCAGAAGGAGTAGATAAAACCTGCGTGTTGAGGTTTGGTCACGGCTTTCACAATATTTTTGATGTTAAAGTATGAATAGTCGTATAAAAGCGCCGTTTCTTTCAAACCGCGTAGTGAAATCATCATCCTATCGGCTACTTGGTAAGAAGATCCACCTTCAGACCAACGACTGGCAAACGTTTTTTGTAATACTGGGTTACCAGCCCCATCACGCACAGATAACCGCTTCATACGCTGATCCGCATTGCCTTTTTTCTCGAACATAAAACTCAGCCACTCGATACTGAAGTTATGACAAGCACCATGAGTTGCTGCTGCAGATGTCCCTTTCTTCGCCTTCATAACATCCACCTGCGAAAAATTAGCAACAATATTGTCCTTCATAGATCCTCTCCAACTTATTGTTAACAGCAATAATGCCTTTAATATTCATTCAGTTAAAAATAGCAACTAAGAGAGTAGTGACCTAATTATTTTTTAGAGTAAAAATTCAGTTTATTAGTTCGTGAACCAATCATCCGAGCCTTTATTTACGCTAGATGGCATCTAGACCTTGTTGCCAAAACGCCACCTCCATTCTGGTCGCTGTTCTGAACACCTGAATCAGGCTCTGACCTCGTTGGCTATGCGGATTGATATCTTTTAAGAGCTGATTAAAATGCAAAGCGCTCTGCGCGACTCCATTTTGAAACGACTCACCACCATACAACTCAATCCAACTCGCATAAGGATTTCCTTCCAAAACGGTCTCCTTATTGTCTAACAAAGCACTTCCAATCACTGCATAGCCTATTGAACATGGCGCGAGAGCGGCATACAGTGCGACCAAATCCCCCATCATGCCCGTATCAAGCACATAACGCGTATAGGCGATAGTCGCAACATCTTCTGGTTCGTGTTCCAGATCTGATTCTGTCAGCCCCCACTGACCACAGTACGTCACATGATGATCTATTTCAGTTTCTAACAAGACTTGAACACTCGGTAATGCAAAGCGCATATCTTCCAATGTACGAGCTTTATAGATGGCTAAAGCATGAGCACGTACATACTGTTTAAGGAATAAGAAATCCTGCTTCAAGTAATGAAGAAAACAGTGTTGATCAAGAGTGCCGTGCGCCAGTTGCTGAACAAAATCGTGCTGCGTGTATGCCTGCCAGTCCGGCTGACAAGCTTCAATAAGATCCTGATAGTTCATTGTTTCGAATCCCCTTACTAAACATCGACTCTGCCGTTAACGAACATTGACATGCCCACAGAAAAAGTGATGAACGGGTCCATGTCCCTTGCCAACGTTGAGTTCATCAGCATGAGCGATGGCCTGCGAGATGTATTGCTTACCCAAATACACGGCTTTATGTAGTCTATTGCCTTGCGCAAGATAAGACGCAATCGCCGACGATAGAGTACAGCCTGTTCCATGAGTGTTTCGCGTTGGAAGTCGTTTGGCACTCAGAAGCTCACTCGTTTGCGCTAAGATCAGCAAATCATTGCTGTTGTCATCTTTTTCTAGATGCCCTCCTTTCAGCAATACCGCTTTGGCACCCAAAGCACGTAATCCTTCGATCATATTGCCCATCTGATCTTCATTTTCCGGCACCGCACTATCGATCAAAGCCGCTCCTTCAGGAAGATTAGGGGTGATCAGATCCGCCATCGGGATCAACTGCTCTTTTAATGTGCTAATCGCCGACTGCTCCAGCAGAAGATCACCGCTAGTTGCAACCATCACAGGATCGACCACCAAATATGCAGGTTGATACTGCCTGATTTTGTCTGCAACGACCTTAATGATTCGCGCATCAGCTAACATTCCTACTTTAACGGCAACAACATCGAGATCCGTAAACACAGCGTCAAGCTGACTTTCAATATGCTCAAGAGGAATTGGGTGAATCGCAGTTACGCCAAGCGTATTTTGTGAGGTGATAGCAGTGATAACTGAGCAGGCGTAACTGCCCGTTGCCGACATCGCTTTAATGTCGGCCTGAATACCAGCACCGCCGCCGCTGTCTGAGCCTGCAATGGTTAATACAATCGGTGGGGTGTCTTGTGAATGTGGCATGATGGCTCCTATTACAAGACGTACAGGAACTCTCTGCCAAATATGAAGTGATCAGTACAAGATCGAATCATAGAAAGCGAGTACACCAAAGCCTGCATATTCAAACCTCGGTGCGAATAGTTCCCTACGTCAGTGCTAACTGAATCAGGTTCTACGGGTCTCGTAATGCGATCTCAGCCCTAAGGCTCCCCGACTATTTCCCGCTGATAATAACAGTAATTAAAAAGCGAATGCACTGCTAAATTTGCAATAAGTGTAAATCGTCATTTAATCACTCATACACCTAAAGAGTTGAATGGCTTACTTGTAAGCACCCGCTGAGTAATGCAGCTCATAGCTGTGAGAGTAGATTTCAAGGATGTTACCGAATGGGTCTTCCATGTAGATCATGCGGTATGGCTTCTCACCTGGGTAGTAATAACGTGGAGCCTTCATGCGCTTTTTACCGCCAGCAGCCACAATCTTTTCTGCCAGCTCTTCCACATTTGGATCCTGAACACAGAAGTGGAAAATACCTGTTTTCCAATATTCGAAATTGTCTTGTGG
The DNA here is from genome assembly GCF_022398095.1 of Vibrio sp. Isolate23. NCBI lineage: Bacteria > Pseudomonadati > Pseudomonadota > Gammaproteobacteria > Vibrionales > Vibrionaceae > Vibrio > Vibrio sp. Isolate23. The sequence goes on along the minus strand of NZ_JAKEUV010000001.1, from coordinate 864,580 downwards.
GTTTTCCTGATTCCTAAACTCAAACAGCTCAACCCCGATACGATCACCCGTTGAAAGGTGAGCAATACGGAAACGCTCCCAACCGGCACCAAATACGTCAGTACACATTTCACCGATAGCAGAATCGTCTTCAACGATTTCGGTAGGTTCCATGATCAGGTACCAACCAAGTACTTCCGTATAAAATTTAACTGCTGCTTCTAAGTCAGGTACTGAAATACCGATATGAGAAAAATTACGTGGATATGGAGTAGACATGTAGACCTCTTCTTTACTCATGCATTGAGAACTCTCCCGTTTCGTTGAGTCCATATTAGGTCACACTTAAATCAATTAAAAATTATCAATTATTCTTATTTTAATAATTTTTTGTTATTAAAATATTTTCAGAACTTCTTCGTTTCCAACTTTGTATGAAACTAATTTACTGTTCTATAGTAAGAAAACTCATAAGTAAAAAAAGGAGAGTGCCAATGAGTCAAGAGGCTTTAATTTCTCGTCTTAACGAGTTACCAAGGATCCAGAAAGTACTGCAAGAACTGCTTGATATGGTGAATCAGGACGAGGTTGATTTTGGCGAGCTCTCGAGAAAGATCGCTACCGATCAGGTATTGAGTGCTCGATTACTTCGCATGGCGAACTCTGCCCATTTCGGTGGCAATAAAACGGTCTCTTCCGTTAACGAAGCTTTGCTTCGTGTTGGTACTGGTCCAGTAAGAACTCTGGTAGTGGCTTCCGTACTTTCTGGTGCGTTTCCTAAGCTCAAAACACTGGATATGAACCAATACTGGGAAGACACCTTCGAAGTTTCGGTCATTGCCAGCAAGATTGCCGACGAAACGGGTATGGATTCCAACGAAGTATTTACCACAGGTATTCTCCATAACATTGGAGAACTGATGATTCATACTTTAGTACCTGATGCTGCAGTCAAGATCCATGAACGTGCAGAGGCAGGAGAAGACGCGATTGCAGTCCAGGAAGAAGTACTGGATATTACTGCACCAACACTGGGCGCTAAGTTGGCAAAGACTTGGAAGTTCCCAGAACCCATGGTGGATGCTATCGCTAATTATCATGATCCTAGAGATGCAGAACTGTCACCTAAAATGGCCACCACCCTGCACTTTGCTCGCTCGATCCACCGTGATTGGGATAAACTAGACAGCGATGATGCAAAAGCACGCTATCTGGCTGAGCACCCTGACTCTCGCTTACTGCATATTTCTGCAGCCTTCGCGCCAACTGTCGATAAATTCCGCGGCAACGGCCGAGATCTCGCGACTCAGCTCAATGCAGCCTAATGTCAAATGGCGAGGTTACAAGCCTCGCCATTTTGCTCAGACTATCCAAACATCACGTTATCACATAGACTATCAAAAATAATTTTTTGTTATTAAAAGATGACTATGCTGAACCCATTGTGGCTGAAAACCTTTCAAACGTTAATCGATACCGGCCACTTTACAAAAACTGCAGAAAAGCTATTTATGACTCAACCTGGCGTCAGCCAGCACATAAAAAAGCTAGAGCAAGCATGCGGTCATGCTCTCATCACCAGACATAACAAAACATTTGAAATTACAGAAGCCGGGCAATCTGTCTACCGCTATGCCCTAAAAATCGAACATCAACAGGCTGAACTTCTCCATTCACTCAATATAGAAGACCCGTATTCAGGCAACGTTTTCCTTTCCTGTTCAGGAGCTCTTGCGCTACACCTCTATCCACATTTACTTAATTTACAATGTAAACACCCAAACCTAGTACCAAGGATAGAGGCAGCTCCACATCATAAAATTTTGGCAGATGTACTATCTGGAGAAAGTGACATTGGGATAGTAACGCATATACCTTCCGATTCTCGATTCGAAGCAGAGACATTAGGAGTCGAACCTCTTTGTCTGATGCTACCTGCCAGTATGTCATCAAAGAAGTTAACCGCTGATGCTTTGAAATCGATTGGTTTGATTCAGCATCCCGACGCTATCCATTACCTCTCACTGTATTTCGCCGGATGTGGGGAGCCGTGCTTAGAGAATATCAACATTGATGACATTCCCGCCACTGGGTATATCAATCAGTTGAATCAGATATTGTTACCAGTTGCCAATGGACTGGGATTTACCGTTTTGCCGAAAAGTGCCCTCGATTCATTTTCAGGCAAAGACGATATTGCTATTTATCAGTCACAGAGTGAGGTTGTAGAAACTTTGTTTTGTCTGACTAAAAAACACCGCCAGTTACCGCAGCGTTTTACGACCATAATGAAAGAGATCTCTTCTCACTTTCATCGCAATTAACCAACGGTCACTTCAGTCGCTAGCTCTTCAATCACTGCCCCGCCCTCTACACCAATCAATGTGAGGCTAATAGTAATGGGATCACCAGACTCCGAATATAGTGAGAAGCTTTCAATCTTACGCTCACCATGCTGAAGAAACTGCATTTTGATGTTATAAACCGAATAATCCCAGAACCCATCTTTATCAATGCTTAAAGAACCTAGCGTTCCCTTTGCTGCAACGATACTATTGGGGTCAAATCGCGTCTGGCGTCGGTGGCTGCCTGAAATAAGAAGTCGTCCCGAATCTATCAATAATGGTGACAATTCCCATTCTATAGCCTTGCTTGTCTCCTTACTGAGCATTTGACTGGCTCTTTCTCTTATTCCTTCAGTATGGCTTCGCAATAGTGAAATCGGCGTAGAACGTAATAAACGTAGACTTGCAGAAGGATTGACATCGGTAGACAAAGCGTAGGTTTCTGTACGATTAACAGCGCTTTCAGGATGGTGTGAGTTGATTGAGTGAGCCATAACCTTCTCCTATTTCCTCTAATTGCACTTGTCAAAAACGAACACATTTTTTATCAAGTGAGGTACAGTCACTAATGCAAGCTGTGCGCCAAAAAGATCGAAAAACAAATACGCACAAAAGTGCATATAATTCATTATGATAAAAATGAGAAAAAGACAACCGCATATAGATTTTCAATATGAGAAGCAAAACACAACAAGCTTCAGGCTCTATTTTCAATTTGCCAATAGGACATTTAATCATTCTATTCACCACACAGTGACTTAACTCAAACGTGATAAATAGGGGCAGAATTGAATCGGTAGAGACAAAAAAGGAGCCGTTATACAAGCGGCTCCTTTCCTCTACCCAATACCAATGCAATTTATGCTTCTAATACATCTTTTCCCGCGGCTTCTGCAAGGAGAAGCTGATCCGTTTCATCTAGCTGCATACCCAAAAACGGCAAACCGTGCTGGCATATCCAGCAGGCAAAGAAAACAACGATACCCAGAGCCACTAAACTCAAAACGATCATAGCCAAACCTCCTCCTTGGTTATCAACACATGTACCGATAACTCAGGTGCAGCTTCGAAAAGCTTGGACAGCTATAAGGCCTTTGTAAATACTTTATTCTTTGGCGTTTTCGATTCACTCTCAGCGGCATTTCACTGAGCCTTGTGTCTCGTATTCGTTCAGTTTTTCGTATTAACTCTGAGAGCTTACTCGGGTCTCTACACCTTTAAATTATGTGGGCACTCTTTCACTATAGTTATACCGTATACTCGGAGCAACTACATTTAGTGGTTAACAGCCAAAGGATCACAATTTTTATGCTTACTTACGCATATTTATCCCACTTGGTATTCTTAGAGGATCAAAAAAGGGGCAAACAGCCCCCTTGAGTAGTGCAAATATCCCCAATGGGAATGTTTAATTTTATGCGCCGATCACGCCACCATCTTCACGAGTGATCGCAACAATGGTTGAACGTGGTTTGCTATTACCACCCGCAGGGAAGTGCGAAGGTGCCCCTTTCTCACCCGGGTGCTGAACACCGACAAACATCGTTTTGTAGTCTTCGGAGAAAGTCAAACCAGTGATTTCACAAGCGACTGGCCCCGTTAAGAAGCGACGCACCTCACCAGTCATTGGATCACCACACAGCATCTGGTTGTTCCCTTGACCTGCAAAGTCTCCCTTGTTTGAGTAGTTACCATCGGTTTGGATCCACAAACGACCCGCCTTATCAAAACCAATACCATCAGGGCTGTTGAACATATTATTTTCATTGATGTTCTCACTACCTGCGTATAGGTTACCTTTATGCACAGTTGGGTTTCCTGCAATCAGATAAAGATCCCACTCGAACCCTTCACTGGTGTGGTCGCCATTCTGTGGCACCCAGCGAACAATCTGCCCGTAATGGTTTTCTTTACGTGGGTTTGGACCACCCACAGGTTGACCTTCCTTGACGCCACGGTTTTTATTGTTGGTCAACGTGCAGAAAACATGTTGGTTGTCTGGATGCACCGCAACCCACTCTGGACGATCCATGGTAGTCGCCCCAACCCGAGTCGCTGCTCGACGGGCAAACGTCACGACTTCCGCTTGGTCATGGAAACCGTTCTCTTTGGTCAAACCATTCTTACCATACGTCAGTTCTAGCCACTGACCTTTGCCTTTTAGCTCAGCATCATCCATCTCGAATTTAGCCACATACAGCGTGCCTTCTTCGAGTAGATTGCGGTTTGCTTTGTCATTGCCAGGCTGGTATTTGTTCTTCGAAACAAACTTGTAAAGGTGCTCACCACGCTCGTCGTCACCTAAATAGACGACTACATGCCCATCGTCATTGATAACCAGCGCCGCATTTTCGTGCTTAAATCGACCTAGAGCAGTACGTTTAAGCGGTGTTGATGTTGGATCATGCGGGTCAATTTCAACCACCCAGCCAAAACGATGAGGTTCATTCGGATGCTTGGCCAAGTCAAAACGCTCATCAGTGTCATGCCATTGATATTTGCTCTTCTCTGCAACAATGCCATAGCGTGCATGATCATCCGATAAGTCAGCATCACTGCTGGTACCAAAGTAGCCATTAAAGTTTTCTTCACAAGTCAGGTAAGTCCCCCAAGGAGTCTGGCCATTGGCACAGTTGTTGAACGTACCCAAAGGCTTCATACCAGTTGGATCAAGCTTAGTCTTCATCAAATCGTGACCTGCAGCTGGGCCTGTCAGCTGCATTTCTGTTACCGCTGTGATGCGACGATTGCGCTTACCATTTTTGTCCAGTTTCCATTCACCACCCGACTTGACGATTTCAAACACAGTCACGCCATGAGCTGCTTGTGCTTTCAATACATCATCTGCGGTCATCGCCTTGCCGCCATGATCAAATAAGTACTCATAATTGGTGTACTCATTATTAACTGCGATTACCGCACGATCCTTAGTGATCGGGAACAAGCTCATACCATCGGTGTTATCACCAAACTGGCTGAGCTGAGCCTTAGAGTCTTGCTTACCGCTCGGATCGAATTCAGGCGCATCAGCAAATATCGGGTCACCCCAAGATAACAAAGGCGTTGCTTTATAGCCTTTTGGCACAATAATCGCATCGGATGTAGAGGCCGGAACAGCGTCAAAATTTAGTAACGTACTTTTCTTGTCTGCGGCGAATGCCTTAGTGATAGGGTTAAGTGACAGAAACGCGCCTGCACCTACTGCTGCGGTACCAGCCAAGAAACGGCGACGAGATAAGCCCGCCTCGATCATTTGGCTAAATTGAGAATCTTGCTCATCGCGATTCCACATTGCTGACTCCTTGCTCGAGTATGTTTTTTATTAATAGCGAGCGATAATAGACAGTAAAAATGACAATCTCGTTAAGGTATTGTTTCTATTAAATAAAGACGATATTACAGTTTAGTTCGAATTACATTGCACTCCCATGAAAGTGAACCTACCTTCACTTTTTACAAGTAAGGCGTAATGAATATGCAAAAAAATGTGATCTAGAACCTGGCGTTATCTTGATTTGGTCGCTACATTAAATCTTGTTCATGAGGAACTTGATTCACATATGCTCAATGACGAGCAAGTCATTAAAAAGTGAGGGAATATCATGAAGAAAATGAGAAAAGCACAACTTCACCGTGTCAGAATCCAATATTGGAAAGACGCCAATAAAGACACAAACAAGAAGTAACCTGCATCCTTTCAACCTGCTCTAACAGGTATCAACGACTAAGTTGGCAATTCATTGCCAGCTTTTGAATTTCTCAACCCTACAAGTCTATTTATCGTAAAATTTGTCTATCAACACATAGATCATGACATAAACATTACGAACCACCGCTCTTACCTATTGGATAATATGGCGTCTTAAGCAACATTACGCACACACTATCTATGCTCACAGCTGGCAGTTCACATTTAGTATTCGACCCAATTACGCCACTAAAGGACTTGATGGATATAAATCCGCCAGTTGGCGTAATATACTTTGTGTTTCTTTGGAATAGAGGTGTTTATCTTTATACCCAGTCAGATGAATACAACGCACCTGAGAAGAAATGAGTACTTGGCGCAGGATTCGATTAACCATGGTCACTTCGAAAGTATGGCCTGTATCTAAGTGTGATGGCGGATAAAGACAATCAAGATCCAAGCAAATAATGAGATCATCACAATGGGAAAGAAAACTGGCAATTTGCTGCTTAACCTGAAACCGGTGACCGAAACTACACTCAGGGAGTGTTAACCAATCACATCCCAGATCTTCAGCGTATTCGCATACTTTATCGTTGTGGCTTTGTTCAGCAATTCCCAAAAAGAACACTCGACATTGCGCATAGCGAGATAAAGCAAAGTGGTATACCGAGCCTCTTTGTACACCCAAGTCCGGATTAAGCTCAAAGTCTCGGCCAATATGGATAATCCCAAAACTCTTTTCGGTCGATTGAAGCAAAGGCAATGAATAGAGTAGAGTCTCGCTATTGTTACTCAATACAACAGGTAAGCATTGGCTATCCATCACCTGACTTAACCATAATACATAATCATCAACGGCTCCCTGTAAATTGAAATGACCGCCATGTTGCCATGGATAACCACTTTCCTGACACATCCACTCAAACATCTCTTCTAAGTTTTGATCGGCCATTTCAAAGTCGATTTTTGACATGGGCTTAAGGTATTCACTGACACTGGCTAACGTTAAACACTGTGGAGCGATTAACGCAGGAATACTTTGATGACGACGAAATAGCCCAAACATACACAATTTACCTCTCTGGGGGCAAAGCCCTCGCTGCCTGTAGAACATGCAAAATAATTCTTTGCTGATTCTGTTGGACACGATGAGCAGGCGCCATTACGGACACCGCCCCCACCAGCTTAGAGCCTTTCATGACTGGTGCGCTAATACCGGATACACCAGCATCAATCTCTGATGTGCTGAGGGCATAACCTTGATGGCGAATTTGATCTAACTCCAATTGCCATTGCTCAAAGCGATGGTACTCACCAAAATGACGTAGAATCTTCTCGCATCTTGGTGCAGGCATATATGCAAGCATCACTTTGGACGATGCACCTTTAAGCAACGGCTGACTCTGCCCTTCCACATAACTGCATCGTAATGCTTGCATACTTTCCTTACGGCTCACACATAACGCGCGATAGCCAACTGGCACCATGTAAGCCGCCATTTCTTGAGTCTGTTTTTGTAAGCGATTCAATACTGAATCGACCGAATCAAGGTTATGCTGCTTACTCTCATAGCTCCTCATCAGCATCAATGCTGCCGGACCTATGATCAAGGTTTTGTCACTTGCACTTTCTTCAATCAAATTCCATTCTCTGAGCAATTTCAGATGACGATATAAACTGCTTATTGGCGTCCCCAGCTGCTCACTTAACACTTTCGCTGTGACTGGCTGTTCATTGACGGCGACCTGCATCAAAAGTTGGAGTACCTTCTCATTCACTTGCCCTGAGCTTTGCTTCATCGTGTTCACTTTCGGTTTTACCGCCTTATTGGATTGACGCGCAAATTATATTCTCACTCAATGAGGATTTATAAATAAATCAAACCTATCATTCTCATTTAATGGGAAACAGACCACTACTTAGTATCTTTCAGCTCACTCATTGCTGCACCAATGGATACAGTAAAGGAGCCAAATGGCTCCTTTACTTCAAGATTTTAGCGATGCTCCGTGAGTTCGAATAACGTCCTGATACCAGAAAAAGCTTTTCTTGCGTTTACGCTCTAATGTGCCACTACCATCGTCATGGCGATCAACATAAATGTAGCCGTAACGCTTACTCATTTGTGCAGTGGAGTTGGCAACCAAATCAATCGGCCCCCAACTGGTGAAGCCCATTAATTCCACCCCATCCAATACGGCTTCTCTGGCCTGAACTAAATGATCATTGAGATAGGCAATGCGATAATCATCTTCTATCTTCCCATTGGCGTTGATTTCATCGCGTGCCCCCAGCCCATTTTCAACAATGAATAACGGCTTCTGATAGCGGTCATAAAGAAAGTTAAGCAAGATGCGTAGCCCTTTAGGATCAATCAGCCAACCCCACTGACTTTTCTCTAAATACGGATTTGGCACGCTGTCGACAATGTTACCGACCTCTTTCTGCTTGGGATCCGCACTAGCACAGCCACTCGCATAATAGCTGAATGAAATGAAGTCAACGCTGGCGCTCGCCAGTTCCTCTACATCACTTGGCTGCATGTCAATCTCAATCCCTTTTTCACGGAAATAGCGAAGCATGTAACCTGGGTAACGACCACGAGTCTGGACATCACCAAAAAACAGCCATTTGTTATTTTCCTGCATCGCCGCGATGACATCGTCAGGATTGCAGGTGTACGGATAATTGAGCGCACCAAGCAACATGTTACCTATCTTGGCATCTGGAATAATCTCATGACATAGTTTCACCGCTTTTGCATTAGCGACAAGCTGATGATGTATTGCCTGATAAATGGCCTGATCACAGGCCTCTTCAGCCAATCCCACACCGGTAAACGGCGCGTGTAGGGACATGTTGATCTCATTAAACGTCAGCCACAGTTTAACCTTGTTCTGATAGCGCTCAAACACGCTACGAGCATAGCGTTCAAAGAACCCAATCAGCTTACGGCTTGCCCAACCACCATAGTTTTCTACCAACGCATAAGGCATCTCGTAATGAGACAAGGTGACAAAAGGCGTAATGTCATGTTTCGCTAGTTCGTCGAAGATACGATCGTAATACGCCAATCCCGCTTCATTAGGCTCTGATTCGTCACCATTCGGGAATATACGCGTCCAAGCAATGGACAAACGCAAACAGTTGAACCCCATTTCATTAAACAGAGCGATGTCTTCTGGGTAACGCTGGTAAAAATCTATCGCCAGATCTTTGATACCATCAGTGCGTTGCTGACGCGTCTGGTGCGGACTGAGAATCCCACTGGGCAACATGTCAGACGTCGATAGCCCTTTGCCATCGAGATCAAAACTGCCTTCCACCTGATTCGCCGCAATCGCGCCGCCCCACAGAAAATGCTTAGGAAAAGTTGTCATCATATTCTCTCTCACTTCGAGCCTGAACTGAGTGTAACTCACATTTTAGGAACAAAATGAGGCTGAGGTGTCTCAGCATTATTTCCTAGTTTTACTGACTATCAACACGCGCCAACTAATGCAATTTGTCGCATTTCCGCGATCTCTTAGACAACATTTTTCGGTAATTCGCTCTATGATGAAATGAGTCAGTTCAATAGGAGGACATGGTAATGAAATATCGACATATTCTGGTCGCGCTAGAGCTTTCTGAAGAGAGCAATGTGTTGATTGAAAGAGCGGTATTTATGGCTAAGCAGCATGACGCGGAGATATCGCTCATCCACATTGATGGCACCCATGGAGAAATCTATCCAGAGCTGGTCGACATTCACGCCGACGCCAGCGTCAGACCACTCAATGAACACTCAATGGAATGGTTGCGAGCGTTCCAAGCCAAGCTAGATTTTCCTGTGAAGCATTTTTTAGTCGGGACTGGCGATCTGGGCGATAAGCTTAATGACACCATTACAGAAAACGGCGTTGATTTGCTGATATGTGGCCACCATCAGGACTTCTGGAGCAAGATCATTTCTTATTCAAGGCACCTGATCAACAAATCTCCGGTCGACATTTTGGTTGTGCCAATTCCAGATTAAATCAACGAGTAAGAGAACCAAAAAGCCATCCTTCACGGATGGCTTTGTCATTTTATGTGCGGCTACACAAGGGCTTGCTCAGTATCGATATCAAAAATATGACACTCAGAGACATTAAAATTCAATAACGTCTCTTCACCATTAAACACCATGCGATCTGCATCAAACGGCACACGAGCAATCAATTTATCTCTGCCAACTTGGAAATAGAGGTATAGTTCATTGCCCATCGATTCCACAACGTTAATAGAGTGGTGCTGAGTGTTAACATCTGAGAGTGGCGCATCATGGTTCGCCAGTTGAATATGCTCTGGGCGAATACCAAACCACACCCACTGGCCGATTTTTTGCCTTGCTAAGTCTTGCTTACTTTCTGGCAACGTCCATCGAGTACCGCTTTCTGCGAGTACATTGATGACACCATCAATTTCCTCAATACGCGCTTTAATGATGTTCATCGCCGGAGAGCCAATAAAACCTGCCACAAATTTGTTGGCTGGATAGCGGTATAAGTTCATTGGGGTATCCACTTGCATGATTTCCCCCTGATTAAGCACACAAATGCGATCCCCAAGCGTCATAGCTTCCACCTGATCATGGGTCACATAAATCATGGTTGCATTCTGCCCCTCCGCTTTGAGGTCCGAATGCAGCTGAGCGATGCTTACTCTGGTTGACACTCGCAATTTGGCGTCAAGATTCGACAACGGCTCATCAAACAGAAAAACATCGGGCTTGCGCACCATCGCACGTCCAAGTGCAACACGCTGCCTTTGACCACCCGACATTTCACCCGGTTTGTTTTGCAATAAATGTTCAATCTCTAACGTTTTTGCCGCTTCAGAAATGCGCTGATCAATTTCCGACTTTGCCAGTTTTTGCTGTTTAAGCCCGAATGCCATGTTTTCATACACTGACATATGTGGGTATAGCGCGTAGTTCTGAAACACCATTGAGATACCACGGTCTTTCGGCGGTAAATCGTTGACGCGTTTGTCACCGATGTAGACATCACCATGAGAAATCTCCTCCAGACCAGCGATCATTCTTAAAGTGGTCGACTTAGCACAGCCAGACGGGCCAACGAACACCATAAATTCGCCTTCGCGAATGTTCAGGTCAACACCATGAACCGCTTTGAAACCATTGGGGTAGATTTTTTCCACCCCTTTAAGCGTGACTTCCGCCATAGCTTATCCTTAAATCAACTCGTTAAATGCGTGTGGGTCAAAATGGGCTACCGATGGAATCACCAGATCCGCAACAGGCGTCAATTCGCTTTCCAATGCGGTTCCAGTCAGAACACCGATTTTCTTCGCCCCTGCATTAGTGCCAAACTCCATATCTGACACCGTATCGCCAAACATGATCACTTCGTGTGGCTCAACACCGCATTGCTGACAAAAAGCATTCAACAGTGCTGGGGCTGGCTTTGGTTCAATGTCACCGTCCGAGTAACCGACATAATCAAACATTTCGCTCAAACCAGATTGCTGCAAAGTGTAAAGTGTTGAGTCTTTGGTATCTGCGGTAGCAATGCCAAGAATCATGCCTTGCTGTTTAAGTGAATTCAGTTTTTCTGTTACCCCGGGCAGTGCTTCAATCCATTCAGGATGATTGGCGACATGATGGTTAAACGCCTCTTTGGTCACACGGGTAAACATTTCCAGAGAAACGACTGGGCGTAGGATCTCGAACCAAGCTTTGGCCGTGTCTTCCACCGGATTAGACGCCAACAGACCATGGTTATCGACTGAGTCGCCCTCTACGCCGATGGCTAAGAGTAACTCCGCAACTGTGACGTTTTGATGACCCTGGTTTGTGTCACTGAAATCCTTTACCGTCTGGCACGCACTGCGTGAAGCGTTGAGCCACATATTGTGGAACTCCAGCAGAGTGCCATCTTTATCAAACAATAGTGCTTTAAACTTCATCACTATTAAATCGCTCCATAAGTTCACCCCAGGTGTTGACCAGAGGCGTAGTAAAAATAGGTTGGTCGCCGTCATAAACGGCGTTAATGCAACCTTCAAATTCATCATTCTCAGCGCGGCGGATATCGATACGACACCAAGAGTAGCCGGCTTCTACAAACAGCATTTTCTCAGTGCTTTGCAGTGTGATTTTGGCAACAACAACGCCATCGACAACGCATTCGGCGTAATAAGTATGCTCAACATCGTCCACAGCCAATTGGTAGCACAATGCCTGCCCTTTAGAATCGCAGCCAGGTAATAATTCACTGTTGTTGATAGCAAAAGATAAGCCGCAGCGACGCTCTAAATAGACATGTCCACTACGTAGCCCAGCGAGAATACCTTCACCACTGAGCCCATGACTAAACACAAAGGTCGACGGGTCACCGTAGAGTGAAGGTTCCGTCGCTTTCGGATTGCGCTCATGAGGTTCTAGGTGGGAATCACTGCCGCCAATGGCGCTGATTCTATGGCCGCAATTCCACATTTCGTTCAATACGTTAAGCGCTGAGTTTGTCGCTTTAGGTGATGTTGACCAAGTCGGATCGCAACACACCTCAAATGTCGATACTTTATCGAGTTCAAGTGAGGCATATTGCCAGTGCCATGGCTTCATCATCGGGTGGTTAACACTGATAGAGCTATGAGAAGCGTTGGCCAATGCCAATCCTGCTTCCATCACACTTTGGCTGCTATGCTCAACATGACGCAAATCCAGCGCAGATTGTGGGCCATGAACATTGAAGTGCCCAAGGTCTGTAGTCACTTCAAGGGCAGGCATAAACAGGCATTGCTCAGACAAAGGTAATCTTGGCTGGCAGATGTTGTGTTCAGTAAGAAAGAAGAAATCTAAGCCCTGCGCTTCGACTATCTGTTTGGCTGCCGCAAGGGTGTTGTGTCCATCCGATAACTGAGTATGTGCATGTAGATCACCTCGATACCAGCGAGACTCTGAGCTCAATAACCGGCTGTAATCAAAAGAAATCTGATGATCCAAACCTACAGTCGCGACACTGTCTATAGCTAGAGTATCAACCGGTTGATCAAACGCGATATTCACCTGATACTGCATCGCCCGCTCAGAGCGAAACTCACCTTCAAGGTTGTACAGCTCCAGAGACCACTCCCCAGCAACCAACTCACCGTCAATCGCGCCAAACCCTGACTGCTCTGCACAGATATTCAGTGACTTATGAGCCTTTTCAAACAATACCTTGCCGCGAAAATGACCATGACTATCGTACGCTGCTGCGTATAAGAACCCTTTAGTCACGGTCGTGCCCGTAATTTGAATGGCCTCAGCACCATGCGGAACCCTAAACGGCAACGACACTCTGCCGAAGGTCAGTTCACCTTGAAATTCTATCATCGGTTTCACCAATTAAGTCCACTGTAGGATGGAGGAGCCTACCCAAGCAGGCTCCTTATCAAGATTAAGAGCGGTTGACTCTGTCCAGCGCACGCTGCGCTTTCTTCGCCGCTTGTTTCAGCGCTTTCTCAGCAGGTACGTTCTGAATTTGAATCTGATCGGCGGCCACTTTCAGCGCATCCATGATCTTGCCATTGGTTGGGTCTAGGAAATCCTGGCTGGCGAAGCTTGCCTGCTTTAACGGAATCAGCGCTTGTGGGTTATCTTTGGTGAACGCCTGATACTCAGGCACGCTTTCTACACTCATACGTACAGGGATGTAACCTGTGAACATAGACCACTTCGCTGTGTTCTTAGCATTGGTATAAAATTCCATAAACTCAAACGCACCTTGTGCTGCCTTTTCGTCGGTCCCTTTCGGCATTACATAGACAAGAGCACCAGCTTGAGGTGCGGATGGGTGAGAACCCCAACCAGGCTGCGTGGTTGCAGCAAGTTTAGTGAAATCAAGATCGCCCTGATCACCCGATGAGCCTGTGTAACCTAGGGCGTTGTCTTTCATGACATCATCAATGGTCTTGTACCAGTACTCCCAGCCCTGACCACCGTGGTGAATACGCATGATTTGGTCTTCGTGAATCCATTTACGGAAGCTGTCCCACACTTCAACCCATTGCTTTGAGTCAATCAGTACTGTTTTGCCATCATCGCTGATCACCTTAGCGCCATTAGAGAACGCGGCGTCGATCATATTGTCCTGACCCCACATCGGTTCCCAACCATAAAAAGTCGTGTTGCCTTTCGCATCTCGCTGAGTCACTTTTTCAGCAACTTTAGCCACACCCTGCCAGGTGCTCAGGTCTTTCTCTGTAAAGCCATTGTCTGCCAACACTTTCTTGTTGTAGTAAAACACCTGAGTCGTACCATAAGCTGGTAAGCCAATCACTGTTCCATCTTCAGCCGTCACCTGATCTTTAAACGCCCCGACAAAATCCGAGAAGTTGAACTCTGCGTCCATATACGGTTTAAGATCACGACTCAAGCCGCGCTCATACATCGCCTCAGCTCGGACTGAATCAAGCAGAACCACTTCCGGAGCGGTTTTTGAAGCCAAACCTGCCTGCAGTTTCTGATACGTTTCGGTGTAGTTTCCTTGCAATGCTGGCTTGATAACATATTCATCTTGGCTGGCATTAAACTCTTCAATCAGCTGAGTCATCAGCTTCTGAGGTTTTGTACCGCCGGAATACCAGAAATTCACTTCCGTTTTTGCCAGAACGCTACCCGAGACCATTGAAGCGCTCGCTGCGCCAACACACACTAGTGCGAGAGTTTTTAGTTTCATTTCCATTTACTCTTTTACGCCGTTATCGGCGATACCTGAAAGAATCGTCTTTTGACACAAGACGAATAGAATCAACAAAGGCAATACGGCAATCGTGCTGGCTGCCATAATTTGCGACCAGTTAAGACCGTAATTGCCTTCGGCGATGAAGTAGTGGCGAATCCCGGTTGCAATCAGGTTCAACTCTTGTGAAGTGATCACCAGACTCGGCCACATGTAACTGTTGTAGTTCGTGATAAAGGTAATCAGGAACAAGGTGGCGACCGCTGCTCTGCATTGAGGCAGCAAAATCGCCCATAAGATTTTCAACTCACCCGCACCATCAATACGTGCCGCTTCGATCAGTGACGGATGGATTTTGATGAAGACCTGACGCAGGTAGAAAACGCCAAAAATAGACGCTGCATTGGACACCACCAGCCCCATATGTGAGTCAAGTAGCCCCAGCTTCGCCAGCGTGATGTAAGATGGAATATAAGTCACCGCCCCCGGCAACATGTAACAGCCCATCACAACAAAATAGAGCACCGTCTTTGAGCGGAACTTCAGCTGAGTCAAGGCATAAGCGAACATCGCAGAATTGATGATCACTAGCAAAGTCGTAAAAAGCGCGACACTGAAGCTGTTGAAAATGTACAGCCCAAATGGTGCACTATGGAACGTCTCAATAAAGGTCTCCCAGCGAAATTGCTCCGGAATCAAATTCAGTGGGCTGGCAAAAATCTCATCGTTCGATTTCAGAGAACCAGACAACATCCAGAGAAAAGGGAACACCATTAACGTGCCGCATACAGCGAGAAACAAGTGCTTACCTATAGGAGTCAGTGTTTGTATTTCCAGTCGCCTACTGGCCTTTTCCTGAACAGCCGGTATTGACTTGTCAGCAGCCACCGCCTGAAGCGGCTCATTTATCTGGCGTAATCGTGGCGCGCTATCCATAACTTGTGTCGTCATTATCCTATCCTCAGTAGTAAACCCAGCGTTTACCAATGTAGGTATTTGCCAGTGCCAGTAGTCCAGTGATCAGGAAAATCACCAATGATGTCGCCGCCGCCGGCCCCATTTCATAACGCTCAAAAGCTTGCTGATAGAAGAGATAAAGTAGTGTTCGAGTCTCACCACCAGGCCCGCCTTGTGTCAGGATCTGGAACTGGTCAAACGCCTGGACCGCATTGATGATGTTAACCACCAACAAGAAAAAAGTGGTCGGTGACACTAGCGGTAACGTGATTTTGAAAAAGCGAGTCAGACTGCTGCAACCGTCAATCAGTGACGCTTCATAGAGAGAACTAGGGATTTTGTTGAGCGCACTGATGTAAAACAGCATGGTCCAACCGATGGCCTGCCAAATAGTGACAATAATCACCGCGACCATGGCAGTATCGCCCTGCTCCAGCCAAGCAATCTTGTCGAAGCCCATCGACATCAGTATTTGATTTGCCAGACCGGATTTGGACTCAAACACCCAAGACCAGACAATCGACACCGCTACCGTTGGTGTAATCCAGGGTGAGAAGATCACTGCACGATAAAACTGACTGCCCGCAAAGTTTTTATGCAGCAGTAAAGCAAACACCAGCCCCAATACCACAGTCGGAATAACCACACAGAGAGAGAACCAAAACGTGTTGAGTAACGCCTGAGTAAACTCAAAATCCTCGACCATATACTGATAGTTTTCCAGGCCGATGAAGTCGTATTCAGGCGAGATGTAATCCCAATCTGTAAAGCTGATATAGATTGAGTAGCCGAACGGCACTAACCAAAAAGCCACCAATGGAATCAACAATGGTGCCGTGAACAGCAGCACTTTGAGGTGGTTCGATATTTGTTGTGAGATTGTACTCATGGTTTGACCTTAGTACTTCCGTAATGTGTCAATAAACTAAGCGTGCTATGTGACAAGCCTGTGGGAGTGCCCCTCATTTTTTTTATGGACACTCATAAGAAAATCTTTACGCCAAACCATCGTCTTTGATCTGATGATGCAGCCAATCACAAAAGAAATTGACCTTGGCATTACGACTGTTTTTGGTGATCAGATAATGGCCCGACTCAGCAGGCATGGAGACCTCCATCGCTAACACCAATTCTCCATTTTTTAACAGCTCCGACGCGGCCAGCGACCGCACTAACAACACACCAACACCATGCTTGACCGCTTCCAACGCATGCAGAGAGTTGCTGATTTCGAGCTGAACGTTAGGCAACACCGCATCGAACTGATTGTGGCTAAGCCACTGAAGCCAGTTCTCCTGATACCCCTTGACCTGCACAGCAGGAAGCTGTGAAAAATCACGCTCATCAAGCTGAGTTTGATAGCTGCGTTTGAACTCAGGGCTGCACACCAGTTGCCAGTGTTCCTGAAACAGTCGCTCTGCACTGGTGTCTTCGCTCTCCACCTTGCCATTGGTCAATTCGATATCAACGTTCTGACAAGGGGTAGTTGAAGGCCAGTCGACCAGCTGAATATCCAAGCGAATGAAAGGGTATTTGTTATAAAAATGCGGTAAACGCGATAGGAGCCAGTTGTGACAAAAGGTGTGGTTCACTCTGAGGCTCAGGACATCGGTTTCCTTTTCACCAAACAACAGTTGAGTCTGAAGTTTAAGGTGAGCCAATGAGCCAGAAACGATGGGCTGATAATGCTGAGCAGACGACGTCAACCTGACGCCCTTTTGCGTTCGCTCAAACAGCGTCGTGTCGAGAAACGCTTCAAGACTTTTTAGTTGTTGGCTCACAGCGGCCTGCGTAACACACAGTTCCCGAGCCGCAGCACCAATCGAGCCAAGTCGGGCAACCGCTTCAAAGGCCACTAATGCACGTAATGGGGGTAACATGGCTGTACCTGATTGAAGTAAAAACTGAAAATTACTTCAATCAGGTTGCAGATTTTCGACGCCAAGATGACAGATTAATGACTAACTGACGTAGAGAAGAGGTTAATGATCACCGTGCCACACAGGATAAAGCCGATACCAACCAAAGCATACACATCCAGCTTTTGCCCATAGACCAGCCAAGAAAGGGCCGCGACCAAAACGATACCCGCCCCACACCAGATCGCATAAGCCACGCCTAACGCCATGCTCTGCACCGTCAGCGAAAGCAGATAAAACGCCAATCCATAACCCACTAACACGCCTAATGTTGGCAATAACGCCGTGAACTGCTGCGTTTTAGGCAACCAAGAGGTGGCGAAGACTTCAAGGACAATGGCGATAATCAAGGTCATCGCAGGTGGTAGGGATAACAACATATCTAACCCACATTTATAGTGTAAATAGCACAGGATAATGATTTTGCATGTCATTACTGTGTCGAAACTCAATAGAAAATATAAGCCAAGTACCTAAGATTGCTTAGATTAAAATAACACGAATCATACAAAAAGCTCATTTGGTGTTGCATTAATTAATGAACCAATCTACATTTATGAACCATAACATCAAATAAACCATAAATTTCTTTGTATGACTGTGTATCTTTACTCTCGGTTTTCTCCAAAAAACCAAGCTTATTCGCAACAGCTAGAGCAAATTCAAGCTGCCGCTCCTGAAGCTATACATTTTCAGGACAAGGTATATGGGTATATTCCACCTATGGAAAGACCTGAATTCGTCAAACTTTTCAATGTATTAAAAGCGAATGATACGGTTGTAGTCTGGTGGCTAAGTGTATTTGGTCATGATTTTAGTCAGGCGCTTCATGTCGTAGAACGACTTTATAAAAAGGGCGTTAATGTACAAACCGTATGTGAACCATTACGACTTGAACCAAACACAATACAAGGCCAAACCGTACTCTCCTTGTTGTCTGGTTACGGACAAGTACAGACTCAACACCGCTTATTTGCCGCAGAGATGGGGCGAAAACAACTCAAAGAAAACCCTGAATTATGGAAACAAAAATTCCGCGGTCGCCCTGCTGATAAGCAGAAACACCGACAAATCACTGAACTCTTGATGCAAGGTGAAACCCTGCAAAACGTTGCCGAACAATGTGGCGTGAGCCTATCAACAGTAAAAAGAGTCAAAGCCAAGTTACAGAGCCATGATGACGAAGGCTGTCTTAAACGTCGTGTAAAAGGCCAGCCTGCTTGTGGAGAGAATGATGAGTAACACAATCCAACCAAGAACCATTCTACTCGCCTGTTTGATCATCAGTATCGGCCAATTAAGTATGGGGTTGGTATTCCCATCCTTGCCTTGGATAGCTCGCGACTTCAATATTTCTCTCGACCAAGCTCAGTTATTAGTCAGTGTGTACTTACTCGGCTTTGGGCCTTCACAATTCCTATATGGTCCCATTTCTGATTCACTGGGTCGCAAGAAGGTGTTGCTGGCAGGGCTACTACTCGCGCTAACGGGCTTGATACTCATCCTCTTACTCAGCGACTCCTTCGCTGGAATAGTATTAGGAAGGCTACTTCAAGGTTTGGGAACCGGTTGCTGTGCAGTGTTAGCACGCGCTTCAACCAGAGATCGCTACAATGGCGCTCAGTTGCCTACCGCCCTTTCTTATATAGCTATGGTAGCGTCAATCACGCCTTTGATCGCTCCAGTTTTAGGAGGCTTCATCAACTTCCATTTTGGCTGGAGTATGGTGTTTGTCTCATTACTCGGTTATGTGGCGATTGCTTGGGCTACTTTGGCGATATTTTTCGACGAAACATTAAGTCACACTAAACCATTGCTTTCACCGACCAGCATGCTGAGACAATATCGTGAACTGCTCACCTCTCGGTATTTCATAAGTTTCGCCAGTATTGGCTGGTTAAACTTCAGCCTGATGATCACCACAGTCTCCGTGATGCCCTTTATCATGCAAGATCAGATTGGAATGACATCCGATGAATATGCCATGTGGGCGTTAATTCCAGCGATAGGCATGTTAACGGGAACCAGTATCTGCAATCGGATAAGACCCGTGACGGGCAGTAAGAAAATGCTCCTGTGTACACCTGTATTGCACCTTGCTTCCGCACTATGGTTTTTCTTCTGTCCGCTTGAGCCGCTCTATTTAATGCTTGGCCAGCTACTGATGATCTTAGGCAATGCAATAGCCCTTCCCTGTGCGCAAGCGATGGTGATGCAGCCATACAAAAAACAAGCAGGGGTCGCCGCCGCTATGTCTGGTGGCGGTCAAATGATCATCTCATCTATCGTCAGCATGGCGCTGGTAACATTGGGCTTGAATCAAGCATGGCACTTGAGTTTTGTCATTATTGCCTTCGCTGTCATTACCCTGAGCAACATCGTGCGTGGATTCAGCACTCAGGAGGCCGTAGCTCAAAATGAGGATCAACTGGCTTAAAATCAAAACGCCCAATGAGGGACATCGGGCGTTTTAGTCAACAATATCAACCCATAATAAATGGGTCATTCTAAGCAAAAGCACTTATTCTTGCTCAAGCGCTTCTTCATCTATAGCGTAAGCACAACGAATCTCATACTGGTTAAAAGAAAATGTACTCGCACCATGTACTCGCTTAGTGATGACTTTTTCATCACCAAACTGAACTGTAACGTGAGTAAAAACTTTACTTTTCACATCAACAACATTCTCTTCAAGAGCTTGCTCAAACTCTAGTTCATGTCTATCTCGCGCCGCTTTCACTTTCTCTAAACGAGCATTCGATTCTGCCTTGAGTTTCTCGATGTTGGCTTCTTCTTCATCACTTCGTTCAGATTTCGGTGTTTTCTTGAACTCTAACTCCTTGCGAACCACATCCATGGTCGCCTCTTGAGCAAGCTTATATTGCTCTTTGTACTTTTGCTGGCGCTCTTTGAAATTTTGATAACGAGCAAAGGCATTGACATAAGTCGGTGTATCACCTTCGACACCAAGGTTTA
This sequence comes from Vibrio sp. Isolate23, assembly GCF_022398095.1. NCBI lineage: Bacteria > Pseudomonadati > Pseudomonadota > Gammaproteobacteria > Vibrionales > Vibrionaceae > Vibrio > Vibrio sp. Isolate23. The sequence goes on along the minus strand of NZ_JAKEUV010000001.1, from coordinate 844,002 downwards.
CACAGGTAACTTTGCCACCCACCTTGGCTTGCCCCCCACTTAAGGTGCCTTGCTTCTCTGCCTCATCTGATACCATTAGGTCTTTGCCACAACGGATTTCGTTATTCATGCAATGTACTGACAGGTTAATATTTTCCGCAGCTTGCAGCTCTGAGAATTGAGCATAGTTTGCAGTAATAGAGCCACCCGCTTTTACATGGCAGCTTTTGGCTTCATCTTCTGAAACATTGTGGCCAATAATGCCTTTGGCAACATCAATATTGCCCTGCGCCTGAACATCCGCAGACTCTATAAATCCACCCACAGTTAAATTACCGGTAGCTCGAACCATCATGTCAGACTCGATATTACCCGTAACAACAACATTGCCTTTGAATTTTATGTGCCCCGTAGCAACACCTATGGTCGGTAAACAAAGCGCATCTTCAACTTCGACGGTACGCTCTTTAATCACAGGCATTCCTGACACCGCAGCAATCAGCACATTCGGGTCATCCGGAGAGATTTCTGAGCCTTTGCCGGCTTTGAGCATTGCATCATTACCAGCTTTGGGAGGAATAGGTTTGCCTTGAACTGTGACACCAGGTGTACCTTTTGTGGCCGGAATGCGCTTCATCAAACGAGCTTTTTCTTCGACCGTTACGGTTCCTCCAAGATCAAGCATATCTACTTTACCATTCTGATCTTGTGTAGGAGCGAGAACTTGCTTGGTGACGTCTTTTACGAGTGGAATAAATTTGGCGTCTTGCCCTTGAACAGGATCCTTACCTTTTGCAACAGGTTGTGTAAAAGTTTCTCCCGGTTTTAGCTGATGGCTCATCATTAGCACTTTTTTGAGGGCTAATTTATTGATTCCTTTCGTGACGTGCGCTTGAGCTAAGGCGTGTACGATCTGAGGGCCTTTAAGTGGTGACCCTCGATAAGCACCGGTGACAACCATGCTGGCCAACATGTCATGCTCAGAGAGTACGACTTCGACCATTGCATCTCTGACTTCAGCGATAGGAAAACCTACCTGAGCTTCACTCTTACCTTCCTTTGCACAATTAATAAACCGAGTAATTTCTTCCTCTAATATGCAAAAGTCCGTGGCACCTATCTGCTCTAATGCCTCTTCAACACCCTTACTGTCAAAACGACCGTCAATGTTCATATCTGGTCTTAATTTTGCAATAACCTGTTGATTATCATCAGATAAGTTGACTAATTTTTCCCACATTTACAGCCTACTTAGTCAAATCCCTATAACTTTAGTTTATATAATCCTCACGAATTACAGTATCAAAATTGTGACAAAGTAGGGCGTAGGTCACTTCTAGGCTCCGTTTACAGTGTAAATGTCATTAAACAGAGCTCGGGAAGTGATGTTGAGCATCTAAACTATACACCGCTGTCACGCATTTCCCTTGTTTTGAATACTCTAAAGAGTCACATAATTCAGAAGCAAGAACTATTCCTCTCCCATGAGTGAGTGTTTTCTCATCTGGTTCACGATTTATTTCTTCATAATCGAAGCCAGTACCATTATGCTCTAGATTCATAACCAACTGCTTCTGCTCAGGCTTATAGTCAATAGCCAAAGAAACCCACAGTTCTTCAGGCAACTCTTTCAATTTATCTTCACGCATCTGATAAAAAGTAAAAAATCCGTCCGGTTCCTCCTTAATCTTAGAATCAAGTCGCAATAGACCATGCTCTATCGCATTAGCAAAGAGTTCAGACAGAACTGAACAGACCAAATCTAAATGAGGTCCAGACATTACTCCTGTTAATATCTGACGAACTTCCGTCATGATCGTTACCGACTTTAATACTGACGCAGGAAATTGCATTTTAGATTGAGTCGGTGTTTTACTCAGGTAAAAGCTATTTTGCTTAACAACGTGATCATTACTGTTAGAGATTGGGAATTCCATATCCAGAATAGAAAGATCATCACCGACATTGCGATTAGCAAATTTTCTCACAGATTCAAACAGGGTAGGAATGAGAGCTCGCCCAGAGGTGATCGCTTCTTCCAACCTTTCTTGACCAAACTGCTCCCCAGTACCATTTCCTGCCTCAATAACACCATCGGTATAACAGACGATTTTCTGATCAGGCTCCATTTTTAAATGAATAAGGTCTGTTTCAAATTCATGAGCTTCGAGCACCCCCAGCGGCATATGCCTAGACACCAACTTGCGGACAATTGAGCCATCTTTATCAAGAATGTAACCGTCAGGAAGACCGCCCCCCCACCAAGAGACTTCAAATCCATTAGCTCTGACCTCAAACACACTCGCGGCAAGCATCATTCCCATAGGAAGAAAGCGCACCAGTACATCGTTAAGTTCTCGCACAATCTCCCCTAACGATAAACCTTTTGATGCCATTGAAAAAAATGCTCTCGTAGCAGGTATTGCTGATATCGCGGCAGGTAAACCATGCCCGGTTGCATCGGCGATCATGACGTAAACGCCACCATGCGGGCGATTGGCGACAACAATCAGGTCCCCGTTAAAAATCGTAGAGGGTGTAGAAATGTAGTTGACGCCATAGATGCTTTTCACTTGGGCGCTCATTTCATCCATCAAATTGGAGAAAATGGACTCAGCGATGGCATAGTCATAGCGTACCTGTTCATGGAATTTACTCAACTCATCCCTTTGCTCCTTAACCTCATTGTGCATCTTCACGGTTCGATAATGCGCCTGCACTTTAGCAACAAGCACACTTCTTTCGACAGGTTTAGGGATAAAGTCTTCACCCAAGGTCAGGCAACGCTCAAACGAGTCGTGGTCATCTAAAACGGTCAGAAAAATAATAGGGATATGTAAATTTGGAAATGCATCTCGGATTTCCTGAGCAGTAGTAAACCCATCTTTGACTGGCATCATTACATCAAGCAAAATAACGTCGGGAAGCGATGACATCTCCTGCATCGCCTCAACCACACCTTCGCCATTTTCAAATGTTGTGACTTCCTCAGCCATCTCACCAAGCATGAACCGACATAATTCTCGATTTGTCGCGTGGTCGTCAACTATCATGACATGCATACGACCCTCCTTAACCGCTATTCAATAGCAAATTTTTTATCAAAACGAGAAATTGTCAGTATCTTTCGTACCTGTGGTAGCGTATTAGTAATACGGATCATCCCATCATCCTGTTCGAGATAGTTATGCATATTAAGCAGCATCCCTAGCCCGGCGCTGTCGATATAGTCGACTTTGCGCAGATCGATAGTAAATTGAAAATCTCGTTTATCTGAATAACAGCGACGAAACTCCTGTACTAAGTTAAAACCAAAAGCGCCCTCAATCAGGATGGTAACGTGCTTAGCATTCACATCGACTTCCGATTCTACTGACATAGTATCTCCTTGTTTACGACAAGAGCCTTACTGGCTCATGCACACTCAAACTCACTTGCTTAAAAAAGTTCAACTTCACCTTCTTCAATACTTTCTTGGGAAGCGGCAGGCGCCCCTCTATTCTCAAGGCTGTTCTTTAGCTCATAAACCGCTAGGTTAAATTCTTCACCGCTAATTTTCCCATTGGCGTATTCCACAAAGAGATGGGCCATTTGCTCAAGGAACCCGACACTCATCTTGGCATAATCGCCTTGCTGAACAATAATATCGGTAAACTGAAGAGCTCGGACACCATCTCCTACACGGCGGTGAAGGGTGACACCAATGGATTTAATTTTTTGCACTTCTTGCTCAACAGACTCATTCGCTCTTTGCACTCCCTTCAACATATCATCGACCTTATCTTTAGATTCGATAGCCTCTGTCATGTCGATGGATGCCATTTCACCAACCGTCTTATTCGCTTCCTCGACCGTGTTCTGAGCAATGTTAATCTCTTTCTCAATCTGGCTATTAAGCTCCTCGGCTTTAACAGACAGATTTCTCACTTCTTGAGCGACGACAGCAAACCCTCTCCCCGCTTCCCCCGCCCTTGCCGCTTCTATGGCTGCGTTCAGTGCAAGTAAGTTGGTTTGTTCAGATAACCCTCTAACTTGCGCTAATAATTTGAAAACCGAGTCCAACTTTTCGGACATATCATGGATACTGTGCACCGCAGAGATGCTCTTTTCTGACACATTGATTAGCGTATCGACAAATTGGCGAATAATGCCTTCAGTTTTAGGCAGGACTTGCGCAATGTCGTAATCCCCTTGCTTATTCCCAACCATATTGCTGACGAGCGCCTCAGCTATCTCATTCTGTCCTTCCGCAAGCTTTTGCACCTCAAAAAAGCTTTCATTCAACGTTTCAACGGACTCATCCACAACGCTATGCTGGTGATCAAGTGGTTCATTAAGCTGCAATGAGATTTTACCGAGAAGCTCACTAATATCCTTAGCGGCCGTTTTGGTATTTTGGACCGGTTTAGTCTGTTGAATAGACGGCTTATCTTCATTGTTCTGCGCTTCTCGGCGAGGAATCACAAACCATGGAACCGCAGCAGCCAGTACCATGACAGCGACATGTGCGCTCGAGGAAGAAAGGGTCATTCCAATAGACAGCAATATGACCTGCGTACTAATCGCAATGCCATATCGATATTTTGGTGCCCTTATTATTTTGCTCATAGTTCTTTCCTGACGTTGTTTCTCATCACTCAATCGCTTGCTTTAAACAGTCACAAATCTGTTGAGGTATTTGTTTCAAGCCTAATACTTTTTGCGCAGCATTAAGCTCAACAGCGACTCTGGGCATTCCCCAAACAACAGAAGAGGCTTGATCCTGAGCAATGGTCACTGCTCCTGCTTGCCTCATTCTCAGCAAACCTTTTGCTCCATCCTGCCCCATCCCTGTCAAAATGATACCAATCGCATTACTCCCGACCGTCTCTGCCACGGCATCAAACATGACATCAACTGAAGGCTTGTGCCTGTTAACCGTGGGTCTATCATCAAGCTGGCAATACAGGTGCACACCTTGCTTGACCACCACTAAGTGCTTATCTCCAGGCGCCACATACGCACAACCATTAACTAGTGGTGCTTTACTCACAGCCAGCTCCTTGACTTGAATATTGCTGTTGTCATTTAGCCGTTGTGCAAAAGACGCGCTAAACATAGCGCTAATATGCTGCGTGATCACAATTGGTGGTAATCCTGCGGGTAAGGCTGACAAAACCAACCCGATAGCTTCAGTTCCCCCCGTTGACGCGCCAATGGCGACTAACTCAAACTTGGTTTTTCCACTATGGGCATTCACAAGCTTCGAAGGCATAAGCCTCGCTTTGTCTTGGAGCACATTCGCCCCTGCCGCCATTTTTATTTTGTCATTAACCAGATCTTTATAGGTGACCATCTCACCCGTGTTATGAACCGAAGGTTTAGGAAAGTAATCAACAGCCCCGAGCTCTAGAGCCGTCAATGTTGGTTCCGCACCATGTTGCGTCAAGGTTGATATCATCACCACTGGCATAGGGCGTAAGCGCATCAAATTCTTGAGAAACTGCACGCCATTCATTTTGGGCATTTCTATATCTAAGGTTAGTACATCTGGGTTATGAACCTTGATTAAGTCACGAGCTTGATAAGGGTCTCCGGCCATCGCAACTACTTCAAGTTCAGGATCCGAGTTAATGATCTGTTCAAGCAATGCTCTAAACACTGGGGAATCATCAACGATCAACACCTTGATTTTTTTCATGAAAACAACTCCACATCGTCGTCATGAGGGCGATGGCTTTCTTTATCCAATTGACTGGCATACTTGTCTTCTTCTTGCTGAAGATGATGAACCTCGGTATAAGGGATTCGCTTGAGCCAAGCCTGACCTGTTAAGGGGTTAAAAATAATCTTTCGGGGCTCTAGCCCACCGAGATCTTGGGCAATAACATCTAGGTTCTCCTGCTTTACGTAATTTAAAATGAATGCGATGTTCTTCTCTCCAATCATAGAATGATGTCCCAGCATCTGAGCCCCGCCAAACAGCTTAACTTTGAGAGATGAGCGCGTTGCCCCATAGGCAATCAATGCGTTAATTAACATTTCCATCGCATGGTTGCCATATCGAGAAGCGGTAGACACAACTTCATCTGGACTCCACGAGTTGATTTCTGAGAGATTGTGAAACGGCAGCAGAAAGTGATTCATCCCTCCAACAGCAGCAGAGTCATCCCAAATACAAGCCGCGATGCATGAGCCTAACCCCGTTGCAATCAATTCATCTTCTTGTGTCCAATAGACTCCTCCAGGAAATACCTTAATCATATGCCTCTCTTTTTGAGGGTGATAAAAGCGATTGAAATGGCTATTTTCATATTTTGGTTTCGAATCTTTTAGCCCAATCATAATTCCCCCTACTGTTTCACATAGATGGTTTTGCCTAAGTGACGGAAGATATTGCTACACGAGCCGACACTTTCCGAATGGCCAAGAAATAAAATACCATTAGGTTTAAGCTGTTGGTGAAAGCGTCGAATCAATTTCTCTTGGGTAGGTTTATCAAAATAAATCATGACATTACGGCAAGAAATCAAATCAAAAGGCCGTTGCCAACCCCATCCATCTAGCAGGTTTAACTGCTCAAATTGAACGTGCCTCTGCAGGCCATTGGCAATTTTGATTTTTCCTTCCTGAGCCCCCCTTCCTTTAAAAAAACAGCGCTGTAGATACTTAGCCGGAATGGTAGAGATCGCCTCTTCGCTATAAATGCCCTGCTTCGCATGAGACAACACTTTGGTATCGAGATCTGTCGCAGAAATTTCAACTTGCTGAAAACGATTGAATGCGTTTGCACAATACAAAGAAGACACAAAACTGTAGGGCTCCTCTCCAGTTGAACACCCTGCCGACCAGATGTTCACTCTATCGAGACCTTGCTGCTGCCACTCTTCTAACAAAATTTTTTCGAGAAACTCGAAGTGATGATATTCGCGGAAAAACTGCGTCTTATTAGTGGTGAGACTGTTGATAAACCTAACGCGCTCTTTATTGTCTTGCTCTATCAGCAGCTTATATTCAGAGAATCGCGTCAGGCCAAGCCGCCTAAGCTGGCGGCTTATGCGGCCGTACACCATAGTTCGTTTTCGATCAGAAAAGTAGATACCGGCGTGTTTATGCATGAACCACTGGATAAACTTGAAATCTCTATCCGTCAGTTCAAATTCTTCACTCGGTAGCGCCCCCTCGTCTCGGCTTAGAACTCTTCCCATTCGTCCCCTTCCTCACTGGCTTTAAATCCTGAGTTTGCGACACGCGGTGTTCTTATCTCCCTAACATTACTACTTTGCCCAGAGTCTGCCGTCCTTCTGGAGTCAAATGTCGCGACGTTATCATCAGTCGCGAAGAAGTTCATTAGATGAAGCAGCTGTTTGCCTTCATCTTTCAAGGACTGACTTGCTGCCGAAGTTTCTTCAACTAAGGAAGCGTTCTGCTGTGTCATTTCATCCATCGTCGTGATGGCGCGATTTATCTCATCAATCCCCGTCGACTGCTCTAAGCTAGACGAAGCAATCTGAGCAATCAGCTCTGTGACTTTCTCGACGGCATCGACAATTTCATTCAAAGTTTCGCCGGACTCATCAACAAGTCGTGAACCCTCATCGACTTTTTCTACGCTGTCTTTAATCAGCCCTTTAATTTCTTTGGCAGCTGCGGCACTTCGTTGAGCCAAGTTACGAACTTCGCCTGCTACAACCGCAAAGCCGCGCCCTTGCTCACCCGCTCTTGCGGCTTCTACCGCTGCATTCAGAGCTAATAGGTTAGTCTGGAAGGCAATTTCATCAATTACACCAATAATATCGGCAATTTTCTTACTCGCGGTGTTAATTTCGGACATAGCCGACACGGCCTGACCAACCACTTCCCCACCTTTGCTGGCTTTCTTGGTCGCATCCTCCGCTAGTGTATTGGCTCCTTTAGCGTTGTCAGCATTCTGGCGTACAGTTGCCGTCATCTGTTCCATGCTTGCCGCGGTCTCTTCTAGGTTTGAGGCTTGAGCTTCGACGCGCTGACTCAAGTCATTGTTCCCCTCTGCGATCTCAGTAGAAGCAGTGGCCACCCGAGCCGAAGAATGGGTGATTTTTTCAACCATATTGCGAAGGTTAATGATCGAAGTGTTTACCGCATCAGAAAGCCTGCCGAACTCCCCTTTGTTATCGGACATGTTGGTATTGAGATCGCCGTCTGCGACGCGACTCATAACATCAATACACTGACCAATAGGTTCTACCATGGTATCCAGCAAATTATTGATACCATCACCTAGCTCTTTCATAAACCCACTGTAGACTGATGTATCAATACGTTCATTAAGCTCACCAGAGATGGCACGTTGGATCAAAGCCTCAACCTGACGCTGGCCATCTTGTTGCTCGGTAATGTCCTCCCATTGCAGAGCTGGTCCAATATAATTGCCCTTAGTATCATGCATCGCAATGCAAGTAAGATTAAACTCAAGCCCACCAACAGCGATATTAGAACTAAAAGGAAGACGTTCAGGATTGTTGATGATATTGCGCTGATGGCTTGGGTTCTTATGGAAGACGTCGATGTTTTTCCCTACAAGGTGACTCGCATCAAAGCCTGGCAGGGCTTTTTGTAAGTCACTTTCTCGCGATTTCAATAAACTGGATAAGGCAGGATTAATATATTGGATAATGCCTTCTTTATCCGCCATCATCAGGTTGGTCGTCATACCTTTGACCGCTGATGCTAAACGTCCGACTTCCTGCTCTTTCGCTCTCTCTTCAGTGACATCACACCATTCCAACGTGTTACCTATATAGTTACCTTTTGCATCGGTGATTGCGGCAACGTTGAGCTCAATTTTTATATCGGCAATGTCAATATCCGTTTTGTAAGGTAAGTTATTCGGCGTCGATAATAACTGTCTCTGATGAGCAGGATTTTTGTGGAACTCATCTATGCACCTACCCATTAGCCACTCTTCTGAAGCTGTAAATCCCGACCAAACCGTACGTAAGGTCGCTTCATGCTTACTAAATAATTGGACTGTCTCTTGGTTGACATATGTGATTTGAAAGTCACGATCAATCATCACCATCGCTGTTTGAGCTTGATCAACCGCCGCCTGCAACCTTGCGATATCATTTTGTTGAGCAAGTTCTGCTGTCACATCAGACCATTCCAATGTATTACCGACATATTGCCCTTTTCCATCAATGATGGCTCCCACGTTAAGCTCAATTTTGACGTCTTTTACTGTAATCGTTGTGGTATATGGCAGATTGGAGGGGTTGGACAGCATATGGCGTTGATGCGCCGGGTTGGCATGAAATCCGTCGATGCAAAACCCCATTAGAAACTCTTCATCAGCTCGAAAGTTGGGCCACAGCGATTGAAACAGAGCTTCATGTTTTTTCAAAAGTTCGAGAGACTTTTGGTTGACGTAAGTGATATTGAAGTCTCGGTCAATCATCATCAAGGCTGTTTGCGCTGCATTCAATGCAGAAAAGAGCTGATCCTTCGATAACCCTTGCTCACTTACAGGCTCATATTCTTCCATTAGGCTATCCTGAGCAGAGGCGGAAAATTGTTCCGCTGCATCAGGCTGTGGTTTCCGATTCCAAAATGCCATGAGTCACCTCTCACTGGTTGCTTTGTCTGATTTGCTAGGCCCAACTCTCTTCAGCTCGGTCAGGTACTGCTAACTCTGCCACGTCGAACAGAGCTTCAAGTTTTATTAAAATCAGATGGCCATTTTCTACAGAAGCAATGCCTCTGATATAGCTATGGTCAACTGAATGCGATACGTGTGGCGCCGGCTTTATTTGTTCATCCAGCAATGAATAGACTTCTGAAACGCCATCAACGATGATGCCTAATGGATGCATCTCAGCATCATTGAGCACAATAACAACCGTGGTAGTACTTATTTCAGCAGGCGGTAATCCAAAACGCGCGCGTAAATCAACAATAGGCACGTACTCCCCACGAATTTCCAGCACCCCGAGCATATACTCTGGAGAGTTCGGAATTTCCCGAATAGAGCTCCAACCACGAACTTCTCGGACATCAAGAATAGGCACACCGTATTCGTCATCGCCGAGAACAAAACTCAAAAACTCTTGTGGCATGATCATGTCTCTCTCCTCAAAATTCGGTCGATATTGAGAAGCTCTTCCGTGTTCAGCAAAGACATCACCTGATCACCCACATTCATCAAACCTTGTAGGTAAGGGGTAACTAGAGACTCCCCAACGCTTGGGTAGAGCTCATTTTGTCCCTGACTGACTACATCGCTGACAGCATCAACGACAAGCCCCATCAGTCGCTCACTTTCTTCGGCCCGTAGACGAAGCACAATCACAACGGTCGTAGGTAAATATTCACATGTACCAATCTCAAATCGGCAGCGTAAGTCAATCACAGGTACTATCATGCCCCTTAGATTAATCACCCCTTTCACATATTGAGGCGCACGTGGTATTGGCGTCGGTCGCTCCCAGACACGAATTTCTTCTACATCCTTTATTTCAACGCCATATAACTCATTTTCGAGTTTAAAACTTAAAAAATCGGCACTTTGCGACACACCTTCTTCACTCACTTGTTCAAGAATAGCCTGAGTTTGCGCTTCAATAACCTGTCGCGAGTCGGTGGTACTTCCTGTCACTAGAGCTGTTTCCATCCATCCTCCCTACGCTGCTAAGCCGCTGTGGGCTGAATCCGAGGTACGTTTGAGAAAGTTCGTAATCAACCCCTGAATATCGAGAATCAATGACACAGAGCCATCACCGAGAATGGTCGCACCGGATATCCCAGAAACTTTACTGTAGTTGGACTCAAGGCTTTTAATCACCACTTGCTGTTGATCAAGCAACTCATCAAGCAAAAGCCCAACTCGATTGCCGGCAGCTTCAACAAAGCACAGAATTCGTTCATCTAAAGCGCCGCTTTTCCCCATTTCTAACTCTTCTTGTAAGCGTAATATAGGAATGTTTTCCTCACGCAGTCGATACAACTCAATGCCTCCAGAAGCTAACTTGATACAACTTGTATCAATCTGGATGGACTCCACTATGGTTAATAACGGGATCACATACACTTCCCCACCAACTTTGACCAGTTGGCCATCCAGTATGGCCAGAGTTAAAGGGAGGTTGATCGTAAAGCAGCTACCAACACCCAGCTCAGATTCAACTTCAATGTGCCCTCCCAGTTCTTCAATGTTTCGCCTGACCACGTCCATACCCACACCACGTCCAGAAATATCTGACACTTCCTCTGCTGTAGAAAAACCGGGAGCAAAGATCAGATTCATGATCTGTTTGTCGCTGATGTCTTCTCGGCGAGCATCTGACGCTAATACGCCTTTCTCTGTCGCTTTGTTCCACAACTTGTCACAATCAAGTCCAGCACCATCATCCTTAATTTCTATCACTATGGCGCCACCTTGATGGTAAGCATTGAGTTTAATGACACCTTGTTCAGGTTTGCCGCGTTCTAAGCGAGTTTGAGGTTGTTCGATACCATGGTCGATACCATTTCGGACTAAGTGCACGAGAGGATCCACAATGCGTTCCAATACGGTTTTATCCAATTCAGTCTGTTCGCCCTGAATTTGTAAATCGACCTGTTTTTCAAGACGGTTAGATAAGTCGCGAACAAGTCGTGGAAAACGACTAAACGCAAAGCTCATAGGTAACATTCGTATATTAAGAACATTCTCCTGAAGATCTTTACTATTTTGCAGTAACTGCGCTAAGCCGACTTTGAGTTTTTCTAGCTTATCAATCGTAAAGTCGTTGCCAATTTCGGTAAGCATAGATTGAGTAATAACAAGCTCTCCCACTAAGTTGATCAGGCCATCGACCTTATCGATATCCACTCGAATAGAGCTCACACTGGTTTCGGATTTGGCGACTTTGGGTGACTTTGGCTCTGTTGTCGCCAGTGATGGCGGTGCTGCTTGTTGAGCCATAATTTCTTCTTCTGGTGAGCTTTCAACAGAATCTGGAGATTGAGAGACAAGTTCAATCCCTAGTTCACACTCGTCTTCAACCCATTCAAATATTTCTCGGATATTCTCCTCTTCAACCGCTGCATCAAGGCTAGCTTGCCATCGCAGGTAACACAATTCAGCTTCTATCGCCTCGATCTCAGGTAAGAAATCAGTATTTACGGTAATAACGCACGAAGGGTGAAGATCTTTGAGTTCACGTAAGATTCTGAGGGGATCGTTGCCACTGAAGAACATTTCTGGGTGAGGTTCGAAAGTTACAAGCCAGTTACCTGCATTTCCAGAAGCATCAGATAAAGCTTCGTCATTATTCTCCAACGAGGACATTAAGCTGCCAGATTCGGGCTCTGAATTGATCGCCTCTGCACCCAATAATCTTTGGAGTTGCGCGCTGACTTCTTTTTGCAGCTCAGTATCTACGGCCCTACCAAGCTCGTGTCCTTCCAGCATGCTTTGAATGCAATCGCCACTTTTGAGGAGTAAATCCACGGTTTCTGCGGTGAGTTCTCGTTCATTATTCCGAACTAAATCGAGATAAGCTTCTACAGAATGGGTAAATTCACTGATATCGAACAAGTTGAACGTAGCTGCACCACCTTTAATGGAGTGAGCGGCACGAAATATAGTATTAATCGACTCCTGCTCGAGAGACGTAACATCCAGATTGAGCAGTACATTTTCCAACACTTCAAGATTTTCACGACATTCTTCGTAAAACATCTTGCGCAATTGTTCCATATCTAAAGCCATAAGCTTTTCCTGCCAGACGACGTTGTAAGTGAATTATTGTTTTATTTGTGTCTTAAATAACGCGTTTTAGCGTTTTAAGTAATGTTTCAGGATTAAACGGCTTGACCAGCCAACCCGTTGCACCGACTAATTTTCCTTGCTGTTTTTTCTCAGTGCTGGTTTCTGTCGTAAGCATTAAAATGGGAGTAAATTTGTACTGTGGTTTATCTCTTAATGCTTTGACCAGCTCAAAGCCCCCCATATTGGGCATATTGACATCCGAAATCACCACATCAAACTTATTACTAGCAACCTTGTTTAGTGCTTCTCGTCCATCATTCGCGGTTTCCACATCGTAGCCAGCATCACGTAATGTGTGACTCACCATCTGACGAATGGAGACCGAATCATCTACTGCAAGAATCTTAGTCATTTGGATTACTCTCCGACTTTAGGTTTAACTCAAACACCTCTTGCAAACCTAGCGTATCAATTCCCTCGAGAAGGACATCGCTCGGTTTTAGCAATTGGATCGTTCGTTGATTCTTCTTTGCGGAAATAAAAAGAGAAGAGAGGAGCTGTATGCCAGCGGCATCCACTCTGGCAACTTTATCTGCGCCGAGATGGATAGCCTCATGAGTGGCAAGCCATTCTTGATATTGAGTCGTAGCATCTAGTACCGTCGAAATGTCTAGAGACTCAGGAAGTAAACATTCCATGTTTCAACCTACACTTTTCTTATAGTTTCCTAGCCGTTATGGAAGCTTTTCGCTTAATTTTGAGTGTAGGAAGGAATAGATATTTAGCAAACAAACCCTGACATTTTATGAATCCAAAATCATATCTTCATCATTTGATAAAATTTCAATACTTTGTTTTTTAAACACTTAAAGCTGAAATACTCACCCAAAAAAAATTCCATACTTTTTTCAGGTCAATAGCATTTTTTATGCAAATCAAAAGCATTATTTAAGTTTGTCATCATTAACTGAACTCAAGTATCGAATGTTTACACTGTAAATAGCACATTCATAGCGAAGAGGTTTCAGCTTTATGAACACAAAAAACTCAAAAAGGAATAATAAGAGGATGAATGAATAAGATGATTAATCACGGCAAGCAGGAAGGTGACATCAATTATTTTTACAGTGTAAATTATCGCACACTACACTAAGGTTGAATCAAGCAACGATTGAATATCGGCTCTTAACTGGAGTTCCGTTTGCTTTCTACCACTCAACTCAAACTCTTCACAGCACATTTGCCAACTACGTTGCTGTATCAATTTACGAATCATCAAATCTGAACTATTTTGTAGCGCGGCTGGGGAAGATAATAGCCATGAGGCGATAAAAGAGGCAACGCTCTCGTACCCAACTCCACCTTCACAATAACGACGAATTAGCGTAAAAAACTCACCAATCTCAACGGAAGCATCTTCTTTACGCAATAGATTACGTACAATGTCAGTTTCAATGTCATTGAACACATTGCCTAATAGGTAAGGCATCGAAAGCTCAAAATGACGCTCTGCACTTTCCATCCAATCAGGGCTGCCCTTTATCATAAGCACAGAATGGCATCCACTCGCTTGATCACGCTGAACACCAAGCCTGACTGGAGAGAAGCCATTCTTGCGCCAAAAATGAAGTAATTCTTTAGTCGCACCAAAGCTGGTGGAGATAAATGCCTTATCACAGTGCAGAGAAAACTGCTCCAACATAGCGGAACCGATCCCTTGGCCCTGGTAATTTGGGTGAGTCGCTATACGCATAATACGTAAACTCATCTGCCGAGCAGCATCACTCAAGCCAAGTTGTGCGGCCAATATAACAGGCACTAGGTGCCCTTTAGGTCGACGAACACCTTGTTGAATGGAGTCAATCAATGATTGCTCTAATCCCCCTTCAGTAATGGTGAGTATGCAGCCAAGGCAATCCTGATGACTAAACGCAGCAAAAAGTGCAATGGACTCATCTTCCAATAACAGCATTAAATCATTAGGTGATGTTTGATAGTGCGCGTTAACTAACAAGGCAAAACAAGTACGCAGCAAATCAGAGTTATTTAGGAGTTGCTTTTTATCGAGCTTTTGGAGCGTTATGCGCGCTGTCGAGGCAGCATTAACTGGCGCGATTTCCGTATTGAGGAGAAAAGTGTCAAACAGCCAACTTTCCAAAGGGTCATTCGCATTCCAACGAATAGGCTGTTCTAGATGGTAAAACACAGAACCAGCTCTTTTCTGCTTTAGCCAATGCTGAAACTTGAGCGTGAATCCTCGACCACAGCCCTCATAACCATGAACTGTCGTCGAAAATACGCAGCGATGATGGCGCTCAACCATCTTCTGCAACATAGGAATTGGAATTGCCGATGCTTCATCGACTAAGAGGAAATCACACTCTGGCCCCTGTCTGAGTAGCTCATCAGGAGCGATGAATTCGAGTGAAGCGGCATTAAAGCGAACCAGGCCTTTTTTGTGCAACGCATCAGGTAACAGACGTCGAGCATGTTCAAACACAGGTACGACAGTAGCCAAGCTTGGTGCCGTGACCAAGATACGAATATCACGGGATTGCATCAGTTCAGCAGCTGCAATCCCCAACGCACTACTCTTCCCTCTTCCTCGGTCAGCAGTCATGACCAAAGGTCGTTTACGATGGCCTTCTACCACTTTACGAATCTTCTCCACAGCAAGTTTTTGCTGAGAAAAAGGCTCTGAGTCAAAACTATCAACTAAAGGAGGTGGAGGTAATGGCCGAGTTTGATCGATATTAATTAGACGCCTCAATGCAACACTTAACCATTGCATGGATAGCGATAAAGGGTTGGAGGTCGAAGGCAGAATCACAACTATACCTCCACCTTTGACGCAGCCTAGTGCTGCACTAAAAGAATTAGCATCAAAGCCAGAAGAGAAATCGCAAATCAACAATGAACATTCTTGACCAAGTAAACGCTGACCATACTTGTAAGGAACACTATAGATATTATCATCACAACTTTCTCCGCCAAGATGAAAAATACTCGAG
Source organism: Vibrio sp. Isolate23 (assembly GCF_022398095.1). Lineage (NCBI taxonomy): Bacteria > Pseudomonadati > Pseudomonadota > Gammaproteobacteria > Vibrionales > Vibrionaceae > Vibrio > Vibrio sp. Isolate23. The sequence goes on along the minus strand of NZ_JAKEUV010000001.1, from coordinate 828,303 downwards.
TTAGCGTACAAGTCTTTAATGATGGACAAGGCATTGTCTTGCCATGGCAAGTCACCATTAAGTACAACGCCAAACCTATGATTTGCCTGACTAGCAGAGTGAACCAACTGAGAGAAATAATTGTGCATGACCGGTGTCAGATTTCGGGAGATAAGCGAATTATAACAATTCAGAGCGATAAATGAGAGATAGAAAAAAAGCCGCTCATCGCGGCTTTCATCTACTGATTCTGATTACTTCAACTTAGACGAAACAAAGTCGAGAATTTCCTGCATAGTGGCGTTGTCCACTTTCTTTAGATTGAGCGCTAAATCAGCCCCTTTACGACTATAACTGACTCTTCCCTTGATCAGCTCAACCTTACGGGTTGTCGAACGTTTACTTGGAGAAAACTCTTCAATCCATTGTTCGATCGTTTCAGACACATCTTTGGTGATGCGTGCCACGCCTTGAGCTTGGCTGCATTGCCAAACAAAACCGTCAGTTGACTGGCATTTATCCAGAAGCTTAGCTCGATTTTCATCACTCAGCGCGTTAAATTGTTTATGTAACTTCACGATGGTAGGACGACCTAAGTCTGCAACATTGGGGTAGGCCTGAAGCAGAGTTAAAGGCAAATCCGCCGCTTTCAATGCTCCGCTGACCAAAGCTTCGCTGCATTGGAACATCTTCGCCAAAGCTTTCTGATCTTCAGCTTCACCACTTTCCAGTTTCGCTTTCATCTCTTTACCTTTTTCGTACAGAGATAGAGGCTTATGCGCGTTTGCAACATCAGACAGGAACTTGGCATGACCGCTATTGATGTTTTCGGCAACGTAAATCAGGAAGTCTTTTTCAGCTAGAATACAAGACATGCGACGACGACTACCATCGAGCACTTCGATCTTGCCATCTTCACGTTTGCGACCCACTGCTGGATACTGCTGCCCACGCTCTTTTAGCGTTGCAAGAACATCCGATAGAGCATGTTCATTCAAGAACGACTGTTCGCGTGCGTTTTCAGCAAACACTACGGTTTCATCAGCAACTTGGCTAGCGGGAATGCGCAATAGCTCAAAGGTCACCATCTCTTCGCCCGCAACGGACAATTCAATCACCTGAGCCTGCTCTTTCGCTGCTTTCTGTGCTTCCTGCGGGGTCGCCACATGGCGCTTGTTCGTTTTACCAAACAGTCTTGCGTTTAAATCTGAAGTCTTAATTGCCATAGTCTAATTACCCCTGATTGAGTGATGACCAGTTGCTATGAAGGACACGCTCAAGCTCTAAAGCACTCTTTTGTACCGCATCTTGCGCTGTGGCTAATGTCTTTTTACCACCTTCAAAATCACCTGTCGTCAAATCAAAAACAGTACTGTAGGTATCAGCACAGGTTTCAAATGCACGGCTACGCGGAATCGTGGCCATTGTCACCTGATCACCCAACAAATAGTTCATTTCCGTCAATACAGCGACCTGCTTCTTGTTGTCATCTTCAAACATAGTAGGCATCAAGCGCACGAACTCAAGCCCCTGCCAATCGTCTGGGAACATCTCATATACTGTCGGCAAATGCTGGAAGAAGTTAACCGTTGATGCCCAGTCTAAGCGTTTCGCCGCACATGGGATCAGCAACGCATTCGAAGCATACATCGCATTCCACACCAATGGATCAACGTGTGGACCAGTATCAATCATGATGATATCGAAATCATCAGCAATTTGGTCGATGAGCTTCTCTTTTAGTAGCTTTACGATATCAAGTGATTGATTTTTCGATAAGTTTTGCCAAGCCTCAGCATTAAACATTGCATCTTCAGGGAATGCCGATACTGTTTTCAAGTTTGGGTATTGAGTTGGTAACAAGACATTTTTATGTAGAAACTCTTTGTCGACTTTCACACCTTCAGGCACATTGTCGAGCATAACATCTACAGCTGAGTAAATGTTATCGTGGTCAGTCAGACTGATTTGTGGATTAAGGAATAAACGCAGAGAGCCTTGAGGATCCAAGTCAATCAAACAAATACGGTAACGTTTATCAAGATTTAATGCTAAACAAGCGGCTAAATGTACCGCCGTCATGGATTTTCCTGTTCCCCCTTTTTGGTTTTGAACATTGATAATCCATGGTTTATTGTCATTATTCTTCTTGCGCTCATGGAACTTTGCAACTCCAGCAGCATCCATTAACATATGAGCTTCTTGCAGTGAGATCGAATAGTGGTTTGCATTATTCTTAGTAAACTGGTGACCCGCTTCTTCAAGTTTACTAATCGCATCATCCAGCTTACGACGAGTCAGACCAGAACGAGTCTCCATCAAAGCTTTCGACATTGGCGGGAAATGCTCATCGCTGCGCTCTTCTAAAACAATCTCAATTCGATCGGCCTGAACCTGAGCAGTTTGCTCAGCCAGTTGAATGAGACTTTCAATTGTCTGTTCTCTTTTCATTGCCAAGTTCCATTATTAGTGACTGAAACCAATTGTACAGCATAACAAACCAAAAACAACAAAAAGGTGAACGTACATTCACAGACGACAATCACATTAATAAGAGAATTTTTTATCAATTAAATGAATTTGCAATTAATTCATCATTATTCGTCTTGCTAATTTTGCGCATGTCACCCTCTAAAATACATTAGATTTAAAGTATTACAACGTCACTTATTTACAATGTAAAGGAGACATCTCCAAAAAAATGAGAAATTGACTCGGAACGATTGATATCTGCCCATAGTTTACGGTCTGTGTCATTTCAATTCGTGAGCCCTTAATTCAGCGCCTATATTCCATACAATAGGACAGACCTTAATCAGAAAGCTTGGAAATAACTTTTGCTAAGAAATACGCTAGGAATCGAAAAGATGATCAAGGTGTTTACTTTGATCATGCTTTCAGGGAGAAATCATCTTCAAAGAAGCATGATCAAGGAAAAATAGTGCTTCGTTAAAAGCTTAACGAGCTCACTTTCAAAAGATCCTTACTCGGATCAATGATCAAGTAATTCTATGCTTCGGAAGCATGTAAAAAAGGAGAGAAATTACGGAAGAATGCAGACCAACTAAGGCATTGAGTCAATAAAGCAAATCAAGAGTACAAATCGAGGGACAAAAGTCATAATATTCTAAGCCGGTGTTCCTACATGATCATGCTTTCGTTCGATAGGCTAATCAATCAAAGTAATGCCAGTGGAAAGGAAAGATGTCAGATGGATTTCAAGTTGATGAATAAACCAACAATTTTAATCGTATTAGGTCATTTTTTTCCTACACCTTGATCATCGTTTCGTTATTAAAACCAAAAGTACACACTAAACAGGGCTCATTACTTACAGCAAATCGCTTTTCACTGTGGATAAAGTGTGAGTCTATGATGATCATGCTTCAGACGTAGTAATGATCATGCATTCGCTAGACTAATGATCATGGTTCTGTAAGTATCTGATCATGCTTTCCTCTTTTTTATGATCATGCTTTCGTACATATCATGATCATGCTTTCAGATGTGGATAAAAAAAGTTTTTTAATAACATGAACTTGCAATCATGACTTGGTTCAGATCATTAGATCATATAATCAATAAAGATCATTTAAATCAGAAAGATCAGTTATTCAAAACAACAAGTTTTCTCTTTATTTATAAGGCTTTTTTCTTTATCCTTTCGGAACCATAGCAATATTACGGCTAACGTGACACGGATCATAATAAATGAGCTCAGAAGAAAAAGTATTGATCAAAGCTCCTAGGAGTCATAAAGATGGACATATGTTTGAAGTGTCCGAAGCCGCCGTAAATTGGATCGAGCAATATCAGCATTTCAAAGGCGTGACTAAAAGCATCGTTGAGCTTTTGAATCTAATTTCATTACAAGGTTTTAGTAGTATAGATGGTTTAGTATCTACTACAGAACTGATTGAGGCGACAGATGGTCAACTGACTCGAGCCGCAATTCAACAGCGTTTGCGTGCAGCTGTAAATATTGGCCTATTTCAGCAAATTCCGGTCCGTTTTGAAGAAGGCCTCGCCGGGAAAACCATGTTGCACCGCTTTGTAAACCCAAATCAGTTGATCTCTGTTCTTGGAGCCACCAGCTTGATGACAGAGTCGGTAAAGCAAAGCGAGAAACAAAAACGATCTAAAGCTCTGGCACAGACACACGTCAATAAACGGTTATTGAATGAGCATGGCCTAAATACACCACCAGCGATGAAAGATGAAGCAGACCAGTTTGTGGTTTCACCGACTAACTGGGCGGGTATTATTGATCAAGCTTTAGCGCCTCCTCGTACTCGTAAACAATATCAAAAGAGTATGGTTTTGATCTCTGGCACCAAAGCTGTGATCGAAACACGTTCTTCGAAGAACATCATGACCGTCGATGATCTTATGACGCTGTTCGCGCTATTCACTTTGACAGTTCAATATCATGATCATCACCAACATCAGTACCAGCTGGACGCAAAACAAACCCCTAATAAAACCCCACTGTACATTACTGATATCTTGTCTTTACGGGGTAAGAAAGACAGTGGACCGGCTCGTGATTCGATCCGTGACAGCATTGATCGAATCGAATTTACCGACTTTCAATTACATGAGCTGACAGGCCGTTGGTTGAGTGAAAATATGCCTGAGGGTTTCAAGAGTGATCGTTTTCGCTTTTTGGCCCGCACTATCACGGCATCGGAAGAAGCACCGACAGAGGGAGCTGACGGCGAAATTCGTATTAAACCCAACTTATATATATTGGTATGGGAACCTTCTTTCTACGAAGAGTTGTTGACTCGTGACTATTTCTTCCTTTTCCCTCCAGAAATCTTGAAACAGCACACTTTGGTTTTCCAGCTCTATAGCTATTTCCGAAGCCGCATGTCTCGTCGTCATACCGACGTGATGTTGCTTAGCACACTCAATCAGAAGTTAGCGCGTAATATTGAATGGCGCCGATTCTCGATGGATTTGATCCGCGAATTGAAAAAGTTATCGGAAGGGGAGGGCACGGACGATCTGTTTAAGGTCAATCTATGGGGTTATCACCTAACGATCTCCACGATCGTAGAAGGCGGTAAGCTCAAAGACTACCAGTTTGACATCAAGTGTGATGCTGAAGAAGTGCTTCGTTACTCGCGTGCTCGCACGACCAACGCAGGTAAACGTAATATGGCCCCTACGTTGCCTAACCCACTGCGTAATGAAATGGTCACTAAGCAGCAGTTAGATGAAATGTCGCAGATTATTGATGGCGAGTTCGAACCCATCCAGCGCAAAGAACGTTCTCCAAAAGGAAAATTGGGACGTAGAGTTAAAATCCGTAAGCATTTAGTCGAGATCAATGCAGACGAAATCACCATTACCTTATCCAAGTATACCTCTCCAGAGGCCCTAGAACGCTCTATAATGGCTTTGGCTGCGATGACAGGGCATTCACACAACTCGATTCAGGAAGAGTGTCAGGAGCTCATAGAGAAGCTTGATTTCCTTCGTGTTGGAGACGAAATCATTCCGTACGAAACACTAAGCAAGTTGATTGAACTTTACAATGGGCAGAGTGAAAATAAACACTTATCCATTGAACGCCTAATTGCTGGTCTTGCAGTGAGACGCAAAGTGTGTAAACAAGTTCATGAAGGGCACCTTGATGAAGGTGTGTTTAGAGTACTTGATGAAGTGGCGGTATAACCCTAAATACTCGTACACATAATGAATTGCCAGCATGTGCTTGCTGGCTTTTTGATATTATTTCCCTGTGTTACATACCTAGTGTGAATAGACAAACCTACTACATTCCCCTGACAGTGAACTGACATTGCTCACCGGGGCGTTGGATATTATTTATCACGAATAGACAACCTTTTGTCCTTTCTGATGAATAAGGGATTTGGATTATCCCTGATAGATTGGCTCATATTGTTACATTCATTCTGAATTGTTTGCGAGTTCTTTTGAACTCGCTTTTTTTTGTCTAAATTTCTTCAAGTATTGAAAGCATGATCAAGGGGGCTCTTGATCATTGTTCAGTATGTCATTTCCCAGACCCTTCTTTCTATCACTGCGTTAAAACGCGCAATTATGGGATAGGATCTTTTCGTGTTTTATTGAAACAAACCGTAGTACTTTCCTTGCCTATTTTTTGAGTAGGGTAATCATCGTCAATGAAAAGAAAGTTAGCATTACTCACTATCACTACAGTGATCGCAGGCTGTGGGGGTGAGGGGGGAGAAAGTAATCAAAATGTGAGTAGTGATACTTTCCAGAATTTATCGGCGCTATCGACTTCCTCGGTATCTTTACAAGCTATCCAATGTAGCCAGTTACAGTTGCTCGATACGTACTATACACCTCCTGATACGGTTGATAGTTGCTGGCTTTTGGAAGTGCCTGAGAACTATTCACAGCCAGATGGCAAAAAAATTAAGGTCGCTGTTGCTAAAACTCTTGCTCAAGGTCCTAAAAAAGGCGCATTTTTGCACCTCAACGGCGGGCCAGGAGGCGCGTCTATTGAGTGGGCTCAATACAGTAATGATGACCTTTCCGTTTTATCCGCCAACCATGATATCTACTTTGTTGATCAACGTGGTACTGGGTATTCTACTCCGTCTTTGAGCTGCTATTTTGAAGACTCAGGCACTACTGAGCAAATTAAAGATTGCAAGAATAAATACGTTAATAGTGGTGTGGACTTAAATCAGTATACGAATGTCAATAACGCGTTGGACTTGCTATTACTTGAGAAGAAACTATCTGAATTACAAGAAATTGATGGTGGTTGGAAACTTTATGGCGTGTCGTATGGGACACGTCTTGCCATGACAATGGCTCGTGAAGAACAAAAACAGATTAAAGCTGGCTATCAGATTTCCAATGCAATTCAGATGATGGTGTTAGATGGCGTCTTTCCAATTGAAATGAACGGCATTAAAGATATGCCTTGGTCAAACTATGAAGCACTGGATAGAATTCTTGAAGTGTGCACGCGTAGTACAGGGTATTGTGATGAAGCCACATTTAAGTCTGACTTAAATACCAAGTTGACTGAAATTGATGAGAAGTACCATGACTTTTTTCTCAGCTATTTGACGACGATAAGTATGCGTCGTGATGATAGTAAACCTAGTGTTGGTGAATTAAACCCTGTTGAATTGATGAAGTTAACTACAGCCGAAATAGAATCGGGGCTAGACGCACTGATTGCTCTTAAAGCCAATGCTTATGACCCTTCTAATCCAAGCCAATTTGCGGCAATGGGGTTAGCAAATATTTGTGCTGAAGAACCCGTTAAGCAGAAGTACTACACAGGTCATCATGAAAGTAGAGAAAAATGGGGAGCGGATGTACAGAATGCAGTAGATAGTAGCACTCATTATGGGCTGACTCTTGAAGCTTGCCAGGCCATTGATGTTGAGTCTGTCTCAAGTCACTCTTACGCTTCTTTGGAGACAGTGGGCTATCCTGTACTCATTCTCAACGGTGCGAATGATGGTATTACACCACCGGCATTGGCTGATGTTCCTGCTAAGAAATTCTCGAATATGCTGAGTTTGACCTACGATCAAGGCGATCATGGCATTTTAACTGATGCACAGGATTGGGCTCCTTGCCTGAAAAACTTGATCCTCAGTTCGATCAATGAGCCTAGCAATATGTCTAGCTTAGATAGCACATGCCTTGATACTGATGGTTTTAAGTATGTGGCAGATATTGATAACTAATACAATAAATTAGATTCATACCCTCATATTTAAGTGCGTATGAGGGTACATTGATGATCGGTGGATCTTAATGTCGAATGAGCGATATTCCTTGATCATTGTTCCGTGACTCATTCCAACTTTGTGCCGCCATAAACTGCACATGAGCATCTACCCATTGATGTGATGTCTCTAGCCAACGGCTATGAGTTTGTTGGCGACAAAACTCCAAACCTATTACTGTTAGGTGTTGCATTTGCATCATACACCAATGTTTCAATGTCAGTTCACTGGCCGAGTTAGTAACCACTTTTTGTAGCTTACTGTAGGCAAGTTGTAAGAATTGGTAGGCCTTGTTAGGGGAGGTGTACCGCTCGTGCTCAAAGATACGCAAGCAACCATCTAACCAGCACGCAATAGCTTTACTTTGTTGTTGTGTGATGCGTGGTCCCCAAATTTGCTCTGGTGGTGATAGGATCAATGACTCGAGAAGCTCTCCTTGATCATGCTTTCGAGATTGATACCAGAGTCCCATTTGCTTCACCCACGTATCTAATTGATTCATATCGCCCTCGCTCAAGTGCTTCAACTTATTTGATCTAACTTTTCAATTGCAATTTTCTTGCAAAGCAGATCAACCTCTAGACAATAGTGTGGTTCATGGTTGAGTTATTAACCAAGTAGCAGGGCAAAAGGATGTGTTATTGGGTGGGCTGAAGCCGTGGCTTGATAAACATGTTTGAGGAGCAATTGTAGTTAATGAGTATCAAGATAGAGCGATTGTTTATCCAGTAAAAATGAGAGCTTGATCGCCTTAAAATTCTTAAGGGTAATCCCTTAAATGTACTTCGCCAGTTAGCTATGCGCAAAGTTTATTTATACAAAAAACACTAACTGTGTACGAACTATTAGCGTAATCACATTATGGAGCTAAAATTCTTAACAAGGGCAGTCAGCTTTTGCTACAGATTAGCTGTCCCTAGCATGGTTTGTTCGGAGGTTACAATGTCCATTAATTCTATTGACCATGATGAAATGACTAAAATCACAGACAAGTGGGATCTCACGGAAGAAGTTGAGTCACAAAAGCCAACCAAAAGCGTTAAGTCAGCGGAAGCTCGTCGTCGTATTGAAGCATTAAGAGAGATTCGCGAAAGTGGCTTAACTATTGAGGAAGCGAAGGATCTAGGCATATTACACTAGTCGTGATAACAGTAATAATTGACTTAAGGGTGGCTCAAATAGCCACCCTTAATTTTTCTTTTTTTGATCTCAATTAAGTCACTGTGTGTGCTTTGAGTGCCCATTTAACTTACGAGTGTGTTATATTTTCTCCCCATATTCTTACAGATACAGAACCCTTGTATGTCTATTAACCTATCGACACTCCCTGCCAATGAGAAAAATAAAATTGAGCTTGATAAGCAAGCGTCTTTCTTCGTTTGGAAAATGCGTGAAGCAAAAGCAGGTCCTGATGAGATAGATCAGCAGGCAAACAAGATCCAAAATGAAGAAGAGCGAACTGCATTTCTTGAATCTGTAGCCAAATACAAACGAGTAATGGGCGTCGCCTGACCCTTTTTCTCAGCAAAGCGAGAAATTGAAATGGTCTCGTTTTTTGCTAAAATCCTTCGCGTTTAATTGAATTAGAGAGAACATCCCGATGGGAAGAAGTTTTGAAGTGCGCAAAGCCTCTATGGCGAAAACAGCGGGCGCAAAAATTAAAGTTTATTCCAAATACGGTAAAGAAATTTACATGTGCGCGAAAAATGGTGGTGCAGACCCAGACATGAACTTGTCTCTTAAGCACCTGATCGCAAAAGCGAAAAAAGACCAAGTTCCTGCACACGTTATCGACAAAGCGATCGATAAAGCAAATGGTGGTGGCGGTGAAGACTACGTTCCTGCGCGCTACGAAGGCTTTGGTCCTGGTGGCACAAGCGTCATCGTTGATTGTCTAACTGACAACGGTAACCGTACTTTCCAAGATGTGCGCCAGTGCTTCGTTAAAACAGGTGCGAAAATTGGTGTTGAAGGTTCTGTTTCACACATGTTTGATCACCAAGCAGTATTCCAGTTCAAAGGCGATGATGATGAAATCATTCTAGAAACGCTGATGATGGAAGACGTAGACGTGACTGACGTTGAACTTGAAGATGGCGTGATTACGGTTTTCGCTCCTCACACTGAGTTCTTCAAAACTAAGACTGCTCTAAACGGTGCCTTCCCAGACCTGACTCTTGATGTAGAAGAGATCACTTTCGTACCTCAAACTCACACGCCAGTTGCGGGTGAAGATGCAGAGAAATTCCAGAAGTTCTTAGACCTTCTTGATGACTGTGATGACGTTCAGCAGGTTTACCACAACGCTGAGCTGTAATCGCTAAAAATCAGATAAACTAAAAAGGGATCGATTCGATCCCTTTTTTTGTTTTCGCGTGTTAAAAATAGGGCTGATACCAAACTCGAAAGAGCATTCATTCTGCTCACTTTGTTATTGATGGACCAATAATGACCAAATTTATTCCTATTGTATTAGGTTGTAGCTTGGCTTTTTCCGCTGCTTCAACCGAGCTGGATCTCGTGACGAAAGCACAGCAGCTCTATGAAGCAGGCGATAAAAAACAAGCGCAGACTTTGTTTATTCAGGCGGCTGAGCAGGGCAGTGCAGAAGCGCACTTTAGACTTGCTTACCAATACGTTTTACCAGATGAAGAGAGTGTCTATCATTTGCAGCAAGCTGCGGCGCATGGTCACCAAGAGGCACTAAAATACTATCTAGATAAGGTCTTTTTCCGCGCAGGCAGTATTAGAATGTCTGACCCTAAAAGCGCATTAGAGACTTACTATAAAGCCAAACAGAAAAATCCTCGTTTGTCCCTCTATGACGAACAAGAAAAGGTGCAAGTACTGACTTACGCTGCTGAAGTCCCTGAGCGTGACCCTGATGCGTTCTTTAAAACTTTTCAAGTAGAAGATGAAGACGGAGATTGGCCCTTCTACGATGTATGGGAGTTAGCTGAGCAAGCTTCAAAAGAGGGGGGAAAGTTCGGTAAACCCGATCCGGAGCTTGTGTTTTGGTTGATCACGCGTGGTGGTGATGTGCCAGCAGAGATCTCATTTGCGGTCACCGATTACTATAAGCATTGGAAAAATGATCATGTGGTGCCTTTTAACCTTTGTCATTACGTGACCAGTGGCGCGGGGGCAGGGTATTGCGCTGATAGGGATGCCGTAGAGCAGGAGAAACGTCGCCAGAGTGAGCTTTCCTCATTAGGCCAAAAGCTGTCAGGGGAGAGCCTAGCTCTGTTGAATCTGGCCTATAAAGAGATGGAAGATTTTGTCACGCTCAAAGCGCAGCAAGAGGAAATGCATGGTGGTACGGGGCGTACTGCTTGGATTATAGACTCGATTCAATCGCAGAAGGATCTTTACCTTTCAATGCTAGATAAAGCCATTCAAGGTGATATAGAGGCAGTTTACACGACGCTCAGTGAAACAGACAGCCAATTAAATGCGTCATACAAAAAGCTAATGAGTGCGCTGAAACTGCCAGCTGAAGATTATGCGATGCTAAAACCAGAAGCTGATGATGTAAGAGAAGTGCAAAGGCAGTGGATTAAACATCGCGATGCGACATGTCGCCTGATTGAGTCAGTCGAGCCAAGGTTAAAAGAGCAATGCCTCAACTGGATAACGGCTCAAAGAGAGCTAGAGTTGCAAGGTATTATCACGCCATAATGGCACCAACAAATATGACAAGGGGACGTGAGGTCCCCTTTTTTGTTTCTTTAAACGCTTTTAAGCCTGCGAGACAGCGTTTGTGCCAGCTAACCAGTTAGACAACTTTCTAATTTGCGGTAAGACCGTCAAGTTAAGTGTTAGCGCTGCCGGCCATGCCAGAAGAAAGCTATCTAACCAAATTGCTGGCCACTCGTGACTAAAACCCAATTTATAGCCAGAAATTAATCCCGACATAATGATGGCCATGGTTAAAGACGAAAGCAGGGTGGAAATCCAAAAATGTTTGCGGCTCATAAATTCTCCTCTTGTTATTGTTGTTTTGATGCTTTAAAGGATATAACTATCCATAAGTGAAAAAAATAAGCAGGTTTAGAAGTATGGATTCCATATTTGGAAATGTTGATGATCTCTATCTGTTTTGTTGCGTTGTCGAAGAAGGCTCTTTGCTTGCTGCTTCTAGGAAACTTCAGCTGCCGGTTTCCACCATGTCCCGCCGGCTTTCAACCTTAGAGCAACGTCTGAATATACGATTGCTTGAGAAGAAAGGCAGGGAGCTAGTTGCTACGCAAAGTGGCTTACAGGCGTTTGAGTTGTTGCAGAGTGGTATGGAGTCTATTGAGTCTGGCTTTGGACAAATTGTCTCTGATACTCAACAAGTCTCAGGTAAGATAAAACTCGCGATACCACATAATTTTTATCGTGCTTTTGTCGGTGATGTCGTTGAACAGTTTTTGGTTGATTATCCACTGGTTTCGCTCGATTTAGTCCTTAGTCAAGAGCAAGCGGTACCACAAACAGATAGAGATTTACTGATTACATTCGATTTGGCAGATATGAACGACATGATTGCCAGACCTTTGTTTAAAGCACGACATGCTTTCTTTGCTAGCCCCGAATACATAGAAAAAGTGGGTAATGTGGAAGATTTACAACAACTCAGTAAACTGGACTGGATCAGTGTGGATCACGCATTGGATATCTCGGTTTACGACCAAGACCGCTTAATCGATGTGATGAGCGTGAAACCTAAGCTGATCGTGAATGATATTTTGGCGGTATGTGGCGCTGTAGAGAAAGGTTTAGGCGTGGCGTCGTTGCCTTTCAGACATGTGCATAAAGGGATGAACTTAGTTAGAGTGCTGCCTCAGTATCAACGCAGTGTTAGACAAGCCTACTTGGTTTATAAGCAAAGGCGCTATCAGCCTAAAGCGCTGAGTTTGTTGGTAGAGCGTTTAATGGCTGGCGTAGAGAAGATGCAAGAGCCAACGGATTTTACACTGTAAAGTCACCTCAATTGAAATTGAAGAGTAAAGGAAATCAAATGGATAAAGTAGTCATCGTTACAGGAGCGGGAAGAGGGATTGGAGCAGAAACCGCCAAGCTACTTGCGAGCCAAGGCTATGCCGTCGCTGTCAATTACCTTAGAAACCACCAGCGCGCTTATGAAGTGGTTGAGCAGATTACTTCCACAGGCGGAAATGCGTTCGCTATTCAGGCTGATGTCTCAGACCAAGAGCAAGTTGAAGCTATGTTTTCCCAAGTTACCCTGCGCTATGGCACGGTCACTCATTTGGTGAACAATGCAGGAATTCTGTTTACTCAATCAACCTTGAGCGAGATTGACCTAGAACGATTCAAGAAGGTAATGGATGCCAATGTCATAAGCTGTTTTTTGTGCTGTAAGTCGTTTATCAATCAGCTTGATGCCGATGGGGCTATTGTCAACGTCTCTTCGGCAGCGTCAAGAACCGGAGCCCCGTTTGAATATGTAGACTACGCAGCTTCTAAAGGCGCGATGGATTCGTTAACCAAAGGGCTGTCTCTTGAGCTAGCAGAGCGCAATATTCGAGTGAATGGGGTTCGACCTGGTTGCATTTATACTGAAATGCATGCGGATGGCGGCGAACCTGGACGCGTAGACCGACTCGCTTCGCAAATTCCGCTTGGAAGAGGAGGAACGGCATTAGAGGTGGCTCAATCGATAGCCTGGCTATTGTCCGAAGAAGCATCGTTTGTGACCGGTTCGTTTATCGATATAGCGGGTGGAAAGTAGGAGAGCCTTGTTGATCCACGTTGGTGTTTACATTGTAAAGTGAAACGCCATGTTGATGTCATGGCGTTTGTTTTTTACCACTCAACTCGATTTACATTGGGTGGGTGATGGCTTGTTCTGTCGTAGTGCCAAGATCGCTTGAGGAAGAAGAGACATCACAATCATGCCAATCATTAAACTGTATTGGAAAGGCGTGAATGACTCACCAAGCAATATCAGGCCGGTTACGATGCCTGCGATTGGGTTGGCGATGCCACCAAATGTAAAATCCACCACTGTCATGCGCTGCAGAAGCCATACATACATGCCATATCCCAACGCTGTGTTGAGACCGACCACCCACAATAAACCTAAGCTATTGCGCAGTGAGAAGTTCTCTAGTGCGTTGCTGTATTGAACCGGATCGATGAAGGCTTGGAATCCTGCCGCGACTGACAAAATCGTGCCACCGAGAATCAGTTGCCACGTCAATACAGTCCACCAGTGCATGCGATTACCTAGTGATTTCGTCAGAGAGCTACCCGCAACAATACACATGATGGCAGCCAGCATAGCCCCCAGCCCAATCGGATTGAGGCTGATAGAGCCCGGAGAGAACAGCATCCATGCAAGGCCAATCAGTGCGGCGCCACAGACGGCTTGTATGTAGTTAGGACGGTGTTTATTAACCACCCAATGATACACCATGGCAAACACAGGTACCGATACCATACCGACACCCGAAATTGCTGAAGGCAGAGTCAATGCCATCACAAATATTAAGCCAAAGAAGGTCGCAATGTTGATCAATCCAAGGCTGAATAAAATTTGCCAGTCCCCTTTTTTCGGTAGGGACGGCTTAATCATCAGTAACAGCAGTCCGGCAGGCAGTGCTCGAATTGCTCCCAAAAGCAGAGGAGGCCAATCGGACAAAGTGAACTGTGTTACCGCATATGTTGTTCCCCAAAAGAAGGCGGGGATCATTGCCAGTAATATATTCATAATTATTTATCTTTACATTAAGATATTTTGCGTGAATGTACGCCTAAAAGTTCTGTTTGTAAAGTATCTTTATGTTAAGATACTTCGACACGTCATTTTGTTAGTGGAGAAATCTGTTCATGGACGCTATAGATAGAGTGGTCGATCAATGGGCAAAGGAAAAGCCCGAATTAGATACTGAGCCGATGGCCATCATGGGTAGGCTACTTAGAATTGCCAAATATATGGAAACGGAAGTCACGCAATTACATAAGCGCTATGACTTAAAGCTGGGTGAATTCGATGTACTTGCGACCTTGCGTCGTAGTGGCTCACCATTCCGTTTAACCCCTTCTGAATTAATTGATTCTATGATGCTGACTTCTGGTGCGATGACCAATCGACTGGATAAATTAGAGTCTAAAAACCTTATTATGCGAGAGCACAGTAAAGAAGACCGCCGTAGTGTTACTGTGCAGCTCACAGATGAAGGTTTTACCTTGATTGATAAAATCATTGAAGAGCATGCTGAAGTGCAGCAAAAACTGGTGAAAGGCATGAACTCTAACCAGAAGCACCAGATTAATCAGATCCTCAAAGGTTGGCAGACTCAGTTCGAATAACCTCAAATCATGACCCGATGGGCGCTACAGTTGGCGCCCATCGGGTCAGTCTTACCAACTTTACTTATCTTATTGGCTGTCAGAGCTTTCTTTATCCGCCTGACGGTAATCTTTGCTTTTATCGTAAAGATCGAGCGGCTCTAACGTGCTATAGAAGGCGACGACGTTCTGCATGTCCTGATCGGACAAAGATTTGACCATCGACTGCATATACAGATCCTGACGCTTATCTGTTTTGAACTCGCGTAGCTGCTTAAGGATATAATTTGCCTTTTGCCCCTTTATGTTCGGGTATGACTGGACGAAAGGGATGATTTTGTCGCCATGGCACTGGCTACAGAGGTTGGTCACCAAGCTCTCTCCCGCCGCGATATCGATGATAGCTTTAGATGGCTGCTCAGTATTAGATGGTTTCTCAACTGACAGTGTGTCTAATGGTTGTATCGGATCTGCTGGCTCCTCTGAACAAGCAGACAGTATTGCGATACAGAGCGCAGATACACCTGTCAGGCAAAGCGCGTGAAACATTGAGCGTGTCATTGTGTTTCCCCTCGCATTGGCGGTATCAAAGCATCCTCAATCGGCTTACGGCGATACTTGTTCATATCGATGCCCTGATCCTGATAGTAGGTGCTGAGGTAGTTGAGTATCGGATCCCAAGTGTCTGACAGATCCCACAGCCCTTGCGTGTCCACCATCCACTGAATCGTTTCTCGCCATTGCTCCTTATCACCGCTGTTCTGAGCCACAATAAGACTCGTGTGACAGGCGTTACATTGGCCATTCACCAATTCCCACCCCGGCGCCATGATCAGCCCAGAAGCTTTGTCGACACCGTATTTCTGCTCCGGTGTCAGCTTGGCTTCGTCTTCAGCTTGCACACTGAGTGCAGAGAACGCCAGTAGTGAAGCGATAAACATAGCACGAGATTTTCCTGTAGCTCTTTTCATCACGATACCCTGATGGCAATACGATGACAGCCGTTGAACAGGTAACCTTTAGGGTTCCATTGCGGCTGGACGACGGGCTGGCTGTCGCCTTCGCTGTCGGTTGCTTTAGCCCAGATCTCATAGTAGCCCGCCATTGGCAGTTCTAAATCGGCTTGCCATTGTTGCCATGCGCCTTTGTTGACGGGTTTCTCCAGTTTAGCGTCATGCCATGTCGTGCCATAGTCATAACTCACCTGAAGCTTCTCCACGCTCCTCATACCTGCCCAGGCATGGCCGCTGACAGTGACGGTTTTACCCAGAGCAAACTCAGTGCCGCTTTTAGGTGAGGTGATCAGTGATTTGACGATCATCTCTTCGATAATACGAAAGTCTTTGTTATCGACCTTCTCTCCGGGAGCAATCGGGTATTTTGGCACCTGATACGCTGGGGCAGCCATTTTGTGGCCGTCGTGGATTTGATTACGAACGCTGATCCCTGTGGCACACTTTTGTGAGACGGAAGCAGGCCGGCCCGCAAAGACGACGCGTAGCGGGTAACCATGCAAATAAGGAATCGGCTCGCCGTTCATGGCCCACGCGATCAGTGCGTTGTCGTTCATCGCGGCTTTGATCGGTACGCCACGTGAGATAGCTTCTCCTTTGCCGCTTAAGTGCTTGTCAAAGCCGTGGCTGCCTGTGTAGACCGCATCATCTTTGATGCCACAGTCTTTGAGCACATCACTAAGCAGTACGCCTGTCCATTCTGCGCAGTACACGCCAGCGTTGTTCCACTGGTTACCCTTAGTGCTTGGGTAGAAGTTATTGCGGCTGTTACCGCCGCACTCCAATACCAGACTTTGGGTGTGATGTTTGAACTTAGATTTGAGCTCAGCAATGGTGTATGTCTTACTTTGCTTGACCGACTCTCCCTTCACTTCAAATGTCCAGGTCTCTGGGTCGATTTGAGAAAAGTCCGGCATTTGGCCATTCCAACGTACAAAAGGCACTCCTGCTGGTGTGACAGGAGGCGCGAGCATGCTTTCTGGCGGATAAGCATTGAGCGGATTTGTGTTGAGTACCGTGTAGTAATCCGGCAGGTTTTCCGCTTTGGCCCACGTCAGTGCGCTGATATCCAAAGCTGCAACGTTTTCCGGTCGATTAGCAGCAAACACCCAAGATACAGGTAACGCAGATACGGCGGTGGCGGAAAGGGCCGCCTTGAGAAATTGTCTTCTATCTAAACTCATGGGGTTACTCTTGATGGTTCAGGGTGTAAAAGTAATCGGCCAGCTTTTCGATATCCTCTTCAGACAGTAACTGGGCGACTTTAGTCATGGTGGCATCCTGACGCTGACCGTTTTTGAAGTCGGAGAGCTGTTTGGTCAGGTAAAGTTTGTTCTGCCATTTCAGGTTAGGGATAGAAGGAAACGCAGTATTGTTGTCACTGCCGTGGCAAGCGATACACATGTTTGCGAGTTTTTGGTAATCGTCGGCGGCCCCAAAGACAGGCAGCGAACAAAAGAGCAGGGCAAGAATGGACTTTCGCAAAACGTCTCCTTAGCTTTAGGCTGATAAAGCAGGCTAGCTGATTAAAAATCACGCGCATTAGAACGAGTTTTTGCGATCAATAAAATTAAAATAAATTTAACCTAGGTTAACTAATATTTAACCCAGTAACGAAATCAATATCTAGTAACTTACTGATAGATAATGAGTATTTTAAGCGGTCAAAGATGAATTTTGCTGATGGTGGTAAGCATCTGAAATGCATTTAGAAACTGAAATCAGCGTGTTTCGACCATGGGTAAGAGTTGCCGAAAGCACGAAGAGAGCCCCTACTAAAATAGGGGCTTTATTTTCTAGCTAGGGAGTATCTCCAAGGTCAACATGGATGGATAGCTGTGGCTACAGTGAATGGTGTTTTTGGCCACTTGTTTGGTATACGCCTCACCTTCGGGTTCGCCGCTATTTGGGTTGACGTCAAACTTAGGGAAATTGCTGCTGGCAATGTCTAATCGCAGTTTGTGCCCTTGCGCGAAGCAATTCTGAGTGGCAAACGCTTCAACCTCAATTTCGTAAATCATGCCACGGCAAAGCTGCTCTGGCTGCTGCCAGCTCTTGTGGTAGCGACAACGAAAGATGCCATCGGAGATGTTCATCGCGAAGCCTTGCGGGTAGTCTTCGCTTGGCGGATAAACATCCACTAGTTTGATGGTGAAATCCGTATCCGGCGCGTCGGATTCAATAAACAGTTTCGCCGATACTTTTCCTGACACAACCAAATCTTCAGTGAGTGGTTCGGTTTCAAACACCAACACATCCGAACGTGCTGCAAGGGGAAGGTTATTGCCTTTGGCTCCGTAAAAGCGAGCATCTTCACGTTGATCGTACGCACCACCTTCAAACACCGGCTTACCCGAGGTTAATGCACCGCCAACAGTGGGGACTGGGTTACTCGGATCGGCCAGGTAGCTGATGTGATCGTCTGTGACCGGTGCTTGCTGGGTCAGCAGGCCCTGTCGGTGCAGATACCAGTTCTGAGCTTCGGTATTTTTCATTGGCCAGCGATCACTGCTTAACCAGTGCCCTCCGTGCTTGAGCCTGCCCAGTTCGCTTTTTTCACCTGAACCGCCGCCCATTTGGAACACCTGCACGTTTGCAAACGTATGACGGTCATCATTGAGCAGCCAGCGCTGGAACCACTTCACGCGAAAATCCAGCCAGTTGCTGTCAATGTTGTCGTCAAATGAGGCGTCCTGACCGAACTCTACATCACCGCTATGCGTGGTATTTCGGTCTCCATGAAGCCACGGGCCCATGATCAGTGCTGTCTGGGAGCGATTCTTTTCACTCAGTACCGTGTAGTTTTCCAGCGTACTCTTAACGTATACGTCGTACCAGCTCGACATCAACAACACCGGAATATCTGCAATGTTCTGATAGCTATCATGCGCGTAGATGCCGGACTTTTTCCAGAAATCACTGAAACTGCCCTGTTTCCACTGCTCAAGTAGATACGCTTCATACTCAGGCACATGGCGTAGTGGCGACTGGCCAGCTTTCCACGGCAAGTACTTAAACCATTCGCGAATGTCTTCCTGCTCCAGCGCTTTTTTCACCACAGGATCTTGCTCGGCCTTGGGGCTCACCAGTGCCTGGCGATAGGCCCATGTCGCCTGCTTGAGCTCAAACGCTCCGCCCTGACGAATACCGCATTGATAGGCATTGGAAAAGCCGCCTGAGTCCAGCACCATACTCGCCAGCCCCGGAGGATTGAGACACGCCAGTGCCAGCTGAGTGTGGGCGGCGTAAGACAGCCCCATGGTACCTATTTTTCCATTGCACCAAGACTGCTCAACTAGCCATGCGCACGTATCGTAGCCATCTTCCGCTTCGTTGATGTACTTGGTAAAGGTGCCGCTTGACTGATAACGTCCGCGACAGTCCTGAAAGACACACACAAAACCTTTATCAACGAATGCCTGCGCCATTTCTTCACGGGAGACCTTATGCCCTTGCAACGTGACTTCAGAACGAGAAGGCGCCGTTTTTTCGTAAGGCGTTCGCTCCATTACCACGGGCCATGGGCCTTCACTGTTGGTTGGAAAGTAAATATCGGTCGCGAGTGTTTCTCCGTCTCGCGTACGGATTTTGACATCGGTTACTGCTTTCATGAGATGTCCTTAGGCGTAAACGTGTAGGCTGATGGATAGGAATACCAGAGCACACGCAATGGTGATGAGGAAGAATGGGAAGATGTATCTTGCCCATTGTCCCCATCCGACTTGTGCAGTGGCAAGGAAGATCAGCAGCCCGCTGGAAGTCGGTGTAATGATGTTTGTCGCCCCGTTACCCATCAGGAAGGCCAGTACTGTGGTATGTGGGTCGACACCAGAAAGCTGCCCGAGTGGGCCAAGGATTGGCATAGTGACGGCGGCTTGCCCAGAGGTGGATGGAATCGCCACATCAATGAGCAGTTGAGAGAAGAACATGCCATAAGCGGCCAGCGTTGGTTGGCCTTCACCGATGACTCCGGCTAAGTGGTAGATGATGGTATCAAGCACTTTACCTTGCGCAAGGACAATGGCGACAGAGGTGGCGAGCCCGATCAATACACCTGCGATGAGAACCTTTTTCATACCGCTGATGAAAGCGTTGATGGTGTCATTAGCTGACAAGCCACCGATGACAGCGAAAATCACGCCAAGCGAGATGTAATACGCAGATAACTCATTGTATTTCCACTTCCAAGTTTGCGAAGCATAGACCAGAAAGGCGATGCCCAGTCCAAGAACCGTTAGTACAAGCGTATGGCGAATTGGCAGAGGTTTGTTGTCCCATTGTGCGACGATTTCCGTTGTGCGCGCTTCTTTGCGAATACTATGCAGCACGTACGCCACACCGATGATCATCAGTACCACGTAAACGAAAATACGCATCCCCATACCGCTGAATATCGGCACATCAACCAGTGGCTGAGCGACGGATAGGGCATAAGGGTTAGTGATCGATGCTAAGTAACCGACTTTAACCGGAATGGTGACAATCGCCAGACCGATAATTTTTGACAGCCCCAGTCTTGTTGCCATGGCGACGACCATAGGTATCACGAGCAAGAACTCCTTCGCCATACCCATGAAGGTACTGCCCATGGAAAATACCACCATTAGGATGGGCACCAATAAGTAGACGTTACCGCGGGTGGCAGACAGCGTGCGCTCAAGGCCTGTTTCAATGGCGCCCACTTTGTCGAGTACGCCAAACATGCCGCCGATAAACAGCACCATGAAAATCATACCTGCTTGTTTGGTAATGGCTTGAGGAATACTGACTAACGCATCAAGCAAACTGACGGCTTGAGCTTCGCCTTCTTGAGGGTAAATACCAATCAGGTTGAGTGGGGAGACGTCTTTTTCCAGCACTTGGTAGGTGCCGGGAATGATCAGTTTGCCGTTACGTTCAAACTGTCCGGAATCGAAAAAATAGGTCATCAGTACTGCTACCACAACGACAGACAGCAGGATGATTACAGGGTTTAAGTTACCTTTCTTCTTTGGTTGTTCAGTAACATTTTGTTGAGCTGGTGATATCGCTTCACTCACTTTAAATCTCCATTTCGTCACATTCTATCCTACAACATTTCTGCAACATATTTTTTTGTGTTAGGGTTTTCAATTCAATGACAAATGGTCATATGTGTATGACTAAAGTGACTTGTTTAAATGGAACCAGATGAATATAACGGCGAAACAACTTCGGGCGCTTAAAGCCATCAGCCAAGCTGGGACAACCAGTCTGGCGGCAGAGCAGTTGAACTTATCTCAATCTGGTGTGAGTCGAATGTTGGCTCAGCTGGAAAAGGAGCTTGATCTGGATCTCTTTGAACGAGACCGAGGGCGACTGAAAATTAAGCCCGAATCGCTCAATTTGTTATCAAACGCACTGCACGTTTTAGAGGGTATGGAGCAGCTCCAGACTCAGGCGTCGGAAATCAAAAGGGGACGCAAAGCAAAGCAAGTATTCAAGATTGCAATGCCTTATACCTTTGCCAAGTCACTGGCCCCTAAACTCATCAAGCAGCTGGTAGCGCTATTTCCTGACGTGTCGGTTGAATTGTTTTCCAGCCATTATCAGTCGATTGAAGAAAGTGTCTATTCCGGTCAGGCCGATGTCGGGTTTACCCGCATCAGCAATCATTCCAAGTTTCGCTCCACGGCACTGGATTCAGGGATTGCGATGTGTGTGTTTCCCGAGGGCCATGAGTTCGAGGCATTCCATTCGGTCAACGCTGACAACTTGCGCGATCAGAAACTGGTCATGATCGGGCGTAAGAGCAGTACTCGTCATGATGTGATGAACTGGTTTACTCGCAGTAATCTGTTTCCGGAAATCGTTGTTGAAGCGCACTCTGTCGATGTCGCTTGTTCACTGGTGGCGGAAGGGATTGGTGTGTCGATTGCCAACAGCACCATGCTCAAAGGAATGGACAATCACAAGATTCGTGCGTTGCCGATCTTGGACTTGCCTCGCTATCAGTACGGTGTGATCCAGCGGCCTGATGACATTGCTAATGAGCGCAAACAGCCAGTCATTGATGCGTTTTCGGATTTACTTCAGGAAGTGTTGACAGAACTGCCCGTGTTGGGCCGTTAACGGTAATAAAAAAGCGGCCGAAGCCGCTTTTGATGAAGGGTTATGCTGCGTTCTCATCACAGAACAAGTCGGCGTGAGTAATACCACGCAGGGCGCAGCTTTCGTCGAGGTCAGAGATATCTCCACTGACACCGACCGCGCCGAGGATGTTCTGCTCAGCATCACGGATAAGTAAGCCACCAGGAACGGGGACCATATTACCGTGTGCCAGAACGTTTACGGCGGAGATAAACGCGGGGCGGTTGTCTGCGTCTTGAGCGAGCTTTCTGGAGGAGCAGCCGAGCGCGAGAGCACCCCAGGCTTTTGCGATTGCGATGTCTGGCCGCATCATGCTACTGCCATCTTGTCGTTGCAACGTAATCAGCTTTCCTCCGCTGTCGAGTACAGCGACCGTCAGAGGGGCGCTTTGGCTCTTTTGTCCAGCCTGAAAAGTACCGTCAATGACGGCTAGTGCTTGTTCTAGAGTTAAACTTCCCATGTTATCTCCTGATTTTTTGTTTACGCGGCTCCTTGCAGAAGCTCGTAACTAGGTAAGGTCAGGAAGGTGGCGAACTCTTCTGCAGTAGACAGCTTATAGAAAAGGTCAGCAGTTTTTTCAAAGCGGCCTGCCGCATAGCGAGCCTCACCCACTTCCTGTTTGATAGTGTCGAGTTCCTGATACAACCACGTGTGGAATAATTCTTTGTTGAAGGTTTGGCCGTCATCCAGCTTGACGCCGTGATGAATCCATTGCCAGATGTTCGCGCGTGAGATTTCTGCCGTTGCCGCGTCTTCCATCAGACCATAGATAGGCACACAACCTGAGCCCTGAATCCATGCCTCAATGTAGTAAAGAGCGATGCGAATATTCTTGCGCACGCCAGCTTCGTCACGCGAACCTTCACACGGTTTAAGCAGCAGCTCTGCGCCAATCTCGTGCGTAGGGCTGACGAAATCGAGCTGATTGACTTTGCCTTCAAGGTTTTTATCAAACACAGACATCGCCAAGTCGACCAAAGCAGGGTGAGCGACCCAAGTGCCATCGTGACCATTGCGTGATTCACGTTCTTTATCTTCAATCACTTTAGCGGTGACGCGTTCCATCTCCTGCGGGTCTTTGGCAGGAATAAAGGCCGACATACCGCCCATTGCCAACGCACCACGCTGGTGGCAGGTTCTGACGAGTAACTGGCTGTAAGCATTGAGGAACTCTTTATCCATACCAACCACATGACGATCTGGCAGGATGCGATCTGGATGGTTTTTCAACGTTTTGATGTAGCTGAAAATGTAATCCCAGCGACCGCAGTTCATCGCCACGATATGATCGCGCATGGCGTAGAGCATCTCTTCCATTTGGAATACTGCTGGCAGTGTTTCGATCAGTACGGTCGCGCGGATGGTGCCACGTACCACGTCGAAGTGATCTTCAGTGAAAGCAAATACGTCATCCCACCATTTTGCTTCTTCCATGCTTTCTAGCTTAGGAATGTAGTAGTAAACGCCCAGTCCTTGTTGCGCTCGAGTCTGATAGTTGTGATAGAAGTACAAAGCGAAGTCCATTAAACAGCCCGGAATCGCTTGTTGATTGAATTGGATTGATTGCTCTGGCAGGTGCAGGCCGCGTGGACGAGCGATCAGTAGGGCAGGGTTAGCATTCAGCTCATATTGCTTATTTTTTTTGTCGTCAAAGTAGCTGATGGTGCCTGCGTTGGCGTCTCTGAGGTTGATTTGCCCTTCGACCATGTTTTCCCATGTCGGTGAAGAAGCATCTTCAAAGCAGCACATAAAGACTTTCGCGCCAGAGTTCAGCGCGTTGATAACCATTTTTCTGTCTACCGGACCGGTGATTTCTACTCGGCGATCCAATAGCTCTGGCGGTGGTGTTGCCACTTTCCATGATTTGTCATCACGAATCGCCTGAGTGTCAGTTCTGAAATCTGGCAATGCGCCTGCATCGTATTGCTTTTGCTGTTCCTCGCGTGCTTGCAGCAAAGCGTCACGATGGGCGCCAAATCGGTTTACCAATACTGTCAGAAACGAAAGGGCTTCATCTGACAGAATCTCCTTATAGCCTGGGCTGTCTGTATGACCGACAACCTCCAGACAGGCAGTTTCTTCTCTTTCGGCTA
Source organism: Vibrio sp. Isolate23 (assembly GCF_022398095.1). Lineage (NCBI taxonomy): Bacteria > Pseudomonadati > Pseudomonadota > Gammaproteobacteria > Vibrionales > Vibrionaceae > Vibrio > Vibrio sp. Isolate23. The sequence continues at coordinate 804,060 of NZ_JAKEUV010000001.1, read as the reverse complement.
GATCGTTCAAATTCATTGTTCGTCTCCTTTAAACAATATTGATCGATTTTGTGTACAAAAATTATTTACACGAATACTTATATGGGAAAATTTGTAAACAATCAAAGGGTATTTAACATTTATTTTTCATTTACTCGTCTGGGAAATTATTTTTACGTAAAGATATTTTATGTAAAGCAATGATTTCTTTGTGTTATGGGGTTAGCAACCACTTAGGGTAAATGTTCTATGTTGAAAAAATGTTGCAAATGGGGGTTGCTATATTTAGAAATTGATTCATAGTACACAAAGTATCTTTTGATTGTATACAATTTAAATGGAGGTTCGCATGGCAAAGATGAAGGCAATCGAAGCAGCGGTAGAAGTATTGAAAAAGGAAGGCGTAGACATTGCCTTCGGCGTTCCAGGCGCTGCCATCAACCCTATGTACGCGGCAATGAAAAAGCTCGGTGGTATTGATCATGTGTTAGCACGACATGTAGAAGGTGCATCGCACATGGCGGAGGGTTACACCCGTACTAATCAAGACAACATTGGTGTCTGTATCGGTACATCTGGCCCAGCAGGGACAGACATGATCACTGGCCTGTATTCAGCGTCGGCGGATTCCATTCCAATCTTATGTATTACGGGTCAGGCGCCAAGAGCCCGCCTGCACAAAGAAGATTTTCAGGCGGTGGATATTGAATCCATTGCGAAACCAGTCACCAAATGGGCGACGACGGTTCTAGAGCCCGCTCAGGTGCCGCGTGCTTTCCAGCAGGCATTCCACCTAATGCGTTCTGGTCGTCCGGGCCCGGTTCTAATCGACCTTCCACTTGATGTTCAGCTAACGGAAATTGAATTCGACATCGACACCTATGAGCCGCTAGAAGCGTATCAACCAAAAGCGACACGTGCGCAGGTTGAGAAAGCGATGGCGATGATGTGTGAGTCTGAAAACCCAGTCATTGTTTCAGGTGGCGGCGTAATTAACGCTGGTGCGGAAGAGCTACTGCAACAGTTCGCTGAAATTACTGGCGTGCCTGTTATCCCAACCTTGATGGGCTGGGGTTCCATTGCGGATGACCACGAACTGATGGCCGGTATGGTGGGCTTGCAGACTGCGCACCGCTACGGCAACGCGACTATGCTGGAATCGGATTTTGTGTTCGGTATTGGTAACCGCTGGGCCAACCGTCACACCGGTTCACTGGATGTCTACACCAAGGGCCGCAAGTTTGTTCACGTCGATATTGAACCAACTCAAATTGGCCGCGTGTTCTGTCCGGATCTTGGTATTGTTTCTGACGCCAAAGCAGCGCTGGAATTGCTGGTTGAAGTGGCTCGTGAGTGGCGTGATGCTGGCAAACTGCCTAATCGTGGTGCTTGGGTGGCGGAATGTCAGCAGCGTAAATCGAGCATGCTGCGTAAGACGCACTACACTGACGCGCCAATCAAACCAATGCGTGTTTATGAAGAGATGAACAAAGCCTTTGGCCGCGATACTTGTTACGTCAGTACTATCGGTCTGTCTCAGATTGCAGCGGCGCAGTTCCTTCACGTTTATAAACCACGCCACTGGATCAACTGTGGTCAAGCAGGTCCGCTTGGCTGGACAACACCAGCTGCTCTAGGCGTACGTGCAGCGGATCCAAACCGCGACATCGTGGCAATTTCGGGAGACTACGACTTCCAGTTCATGATTGAAGAATTGGCGGTAGGCGCTCAATTTAACCTGCCATACATCCACGTATTGGTGAACAACTCCTATCTAGGTTTGATTCGTCAGGCGCAGCGCCAGTTCGATATCGACTATTGTGTTCAGTTGGCGTTTGAAAACCAAAATGCGCCAGAGCTTGATGGCTACGGTGTTGACCATGTGACGGTGGTTGAAGGCTTAGGTTGTAAAGCGATTCGTGTAACTGACCCAGAACAGATGCAGGCCGCGTTTGCACAGGCGAAAGAGTTGATGAACAAACACAAAGTACCTGTTGTGGTGGAAGTGATTCTTGAGCGCGTAACCAACATTGCTATGGGTGTAGAGATTGATGCCATCAACGAGTTTGAATCTCTGGCAGACAGCATCGACGACGCACCAACCGCGCTAGCCAATCAATAATCCGTTTATTGCAAAATACTGAAGCAGCCCGAAAGGGCTGCAAGAAAAAGGACATCACTATGGCAAAGTTTGCTGCAAATTTATCCATGTTATTTACCGAGGTTGATTTCCTTGAGCGCTTTGACGCTGCAGCTCAGGCTGGATTCAGCGGTGTGGAATATCTCTTCCCTTACGCATTCGATGCTGAGCAAATCAAACAGAAGCTGGAGCAAAACAACCTGACACAGGTGCTGTTCAACCTTCCGGCGGGTGATTGGGATGCTGGCGACCGCGGCATTGCGTGTGACCCGTCACGCATCGAAGAGTTTCAGTCTGGTGTTGCGTTAGCCATTCAGTACGCCAAGGTGCTGGGCAATACGCAGGTCAACTGTCTGGCGGGGATTACCCCGGCTGGTATCAGCCAACAGGATGCGCATGCAGCCTTTGTCATTAACCTTAGATACGCTGCTCAAGCATTGCAGGAAGCGGGGCTTCGACTGGTTATTGAAGCGATTAACACTCGTGATATTCCGGGCTTTTTCCTCAATACCACTGAGCAGGCCAAAGCAGTGATCAAAGAAGTGGGCAGTGACAACCTGTTCATTCAGTACGACATCTACCACATGCAGATCATGGAAGGGGATTTAGCGCCAACCATGAGTGCCAACATCGGCCAGATCGCCCACGTGCAGCTGGCAGACAACCCAGGCCGTCATGAACCGGGAACGGGTGAGATTAACTACCCGTTTGTCCTCAAACATCTGGATGAACTGGGTTACCAAGGTTGGGTGGGCTGTGAATACAAGCCAAAAACCACCACAACTGAAGGCTTAGATTGGCTAAACCTATACCGCTAAGTGCGGTTAACGTTACGGAGAACATATTATGAAAATTGCATTTATCGGCACAGGTATCATGGGTAAGCCAATGGCGATCAACCTGCAAAAAGCGGGTCACGACATTGTTCTATCTGATCATTTCAACCCACCACCGGTAGAACTTGTTGAAGCTGGTGCACTGGTTTGTCATTCACCAGCAGAAGCGACCCGTCTGGCAGACGCAATTATCCTGATGGTGCCAAACACACCGCAGGTGGAAGACGTACTGTTCGGCGAGAACGGTGTTGAAGCTGGCTTAAACGAAAGTGGTGCAGCAGGCAAACTGGTTATCGACATGAGCTCGATTTCACCAATCGCCACCAAGGCGATTGCAGCACGCGTCAACGAAAGTGGTGCGCAATATCTCGATGCGCCAGTATCAGGCGGTGAAGTGGGTGCTATTAATGCGTCATTAAGCATCATGGTCGGTGGTGAGCAATCGGCTTTTGATAAAGCGCGTCCACTGTTTGAGGTGATGGGCAAAAACATCACGCTAGTCGGTGAAAATGGTGCGGGCCAGACGTGTAAAGTCGCTAACCAAATCATTGTTGCGTTGAACATCGAAGCCGTATCTGAAGCCTTAGTGTTTGCGTCAAAAGCGGGCGCCGATCCAGCGCGTGTACGTCAGGCACTGCTTGGCGGATTTGCCAACTCGAAGATTCTTGAAGTGCATGGCGAGCGCATGGTGGAAGGTACATTCGACCCAGGCTTTAAGATTACATTGCACCAGAAAGATCTAGATCTTGCATTGTCTGGCGCTAAAGAGTTGGATGTAGCACTACCAAACACCGCAAATGCTCAGGAGTTGTTTGAAGATTGTGCAGCAATGGGCGGCCAGAACTGGGATCACTCTGCGCTGATTAAAGCGATCGAGAAACGCTCAGGCCACTCAATCAGGGACTAATTCCTGTCAGGACGATGTGGATTTCTCTCCCGCATCGTTCCATGGTGTAGCGGTCCTACTGGTTCTCTCATGGCTTGAATCCGTAGTCGCTGCCCCTAAATGATTCATTACTAAATCGCGTAGTTTTTCGTCTCCTTTTATACGCGTTCCCGTCGTAAGACAGCAGGTTGGAGTTACACCTTCCTCGGGCTCCATATTGCAGGCTCCTGGTGTGCTTACTTCGGGATTTTTTATCCTCATCACTTTGTCTCTCTTAACATATTGTTTAGTATGTCGTTACACCAGATGTATAGGGAATAACAATGTCTCGTATCAGGCAGAAAAATCAGGGATTGATTATCGATGTCGCGAGTGAACAATTTGCCACCCATGGCTACGCAGCGACAAAGATGGCGGATATTGCAAAAGCCGCAGATATCCCTAAACCTAATGTGTTCTACTACTTCAGCAGTAAAGATAAGCTCTATTATGCCGTGCTCCAGACTGTGACTCAGCCGTTGCTGGAGGCCTCACGCCCAATTGAAGAACTCGACGACCCAGTCGAAGCCTTAACTCAATACATTGAGGCTAAGCTGCGTATTTCGCGCGACCACCCACACGCGTCTAAAGTTTTCGCTAATGAAGTGATGTCTGGTGCCAAGGTTCTACCAGAAGATATCGGACAGGAGCTGTTTAAGCAGTCACAGATGATTTTGGATAAGTTCGCGACCTGGAGTGAAGAAGGGTTGATGGATAAAGTCCCTGCACACCACCTGATGTTCACCATCTGGGCAGCGACGCAGACATACGCTGATTTCAGCTGGCAGATCTGTAACGTTATGCAGAAAGACACGCTGGATAATGATGACTACCAACAAGCCGCTGAATTCATCACCCAGCTAGTGATTAAGGGTTGTGGGGTGACGGGTAAATCCTAACTATTATCATCGCAGTTTTCATCGCAGTGGTGTCCGATATTATCTCTGAGGCTGATTTGACTGCCTCCTCTTTTGATTCCTCAATGTTTTATAAAACATATTGCTTATGGGGTTATTTGCGCTACTTTAGAAGTAGGGAATTAAATTTCCCAAGTTAAGTTGTGTATCCAGATAGGCTGAGAGTCATTTGGATCTCCGAGGCTATCAGGAATAGCAGTCACAGGTCAGTTGGTAGGAGAAATGTTATGGATAACATAGCCATTAGTCGTAAACAGTTAGGTGGTGAGTCCCCCATGGTGGCCTCTGAAGTGTTTGATAGCTGTATTTATACGGGGTTATTTGGAACGATAGACTCAGCTCGGATGGAAGCGATTACTGCTAAGCTGACGGATATGGTTGAGTCATCAAACAGCGACTTTGTTGTTATAGACCTGTCCAATGTCGATGCAATAGACACATCGGTAGCGTCACAGCTAGTGCGTGCGGCTGATACCATAGTTTTAGTTGGGGCGAAGCCCGTGTTCTGTGGCTTAAGAGGCGTCATCGCAAGAACCATGTCAAGCGCTGGTGTTGCTTTAGGCCGCCATCTGATAGTACGAGATTTAAAAGCGGCAACGAAATTTTGCATCCAAGAATCTGGTTACGCTCTGGTACCGACGGCCCCTACTCGTAGTAATGAAGAATATTGAGCAATGCATTTATCCATTCTCAAATGAAGTGGAAGCGTACCTTATCGCATCGCATTGTAAGATGCATGCGTTAGAAATTGGAATCTCTGATTACCAAGCCAGCCTTTTTAATGCAGCGGTTTCTGAAATAACCATTAATGCGGTTCGTTACGCTTCAGGTGGGTATATGTTTATATCCAGTACTTCTAACCATTTAGGAATTGAGGTCACCATTGAAGATAACGGTCAAGGTATTGCTGATCTCTCACAAGCGCTAACGGATGGCTATTCAACGTTTAAAGACCAAAGCTTAGGCCTCGGTCTAGGGGTGGCGAAACGCTGTTCTGATGAAATGGTCATCAATAAATCAGACGAAACGGGAACCTCGATTACGCTGCGAAAGTTTTTACCTGTCTCAGAAGATGACATTTTAGTGAGGGCGATCTCCTATCCTGCAGTGAATCAGATTCACAATGGCAATGCTTATGTTGTAAAGCAATATCAAGGTGATACCTGCCTTATAGCCCTTATTGACAGCCATAATGATAACGACTCGACTCAAGAGCGTGGACGTTTGGTTGCCAATAAGCTTGCAGAGGAAATCACCCAACATATGGCTGAGCCGCTTGAAATGATCATGGATCAGTGCTTGAGCATGTTTGACCACAACGAAGACATCACCGGGCAGTTGAAACTCAGCCTGATGAGAATATGCCGTGACAATCTTGATTTCCTCGTGATGAATACCCCCCCTTTACATTGGCTGAGCTATGATGAAAGTACCTTAGTAAATGCACCGCTCTGTGAGACCAAACACTTTACTCATGGGGTGGCGAGCCATCTTCGCATTCCAAGGCCTAATCATTTTACCTGCCTGCTTCACTCTTCTGGGGTGAATATTGAACCATTAACCAACCAAGATTGGCACGAGTGGGATGTATATAACATCGCCACTACTATTTTCAACGACTGTGCATACGAAGATAAGGATGCGACTGTCATCGTTATAAGAGGGAATCGTTATGCCTAACCCATCAAAACAAACCGCTACGTTACTTGAGCTCATGTCTGGTATTGTTGGAGCAATACCTAATGGCTTGATCACTTTTTCTGAATCTGGTGAAGTTAACTTAGTAAATACGGCAGCGCTGAGCTTACTCGGGCTAGAGAATAAGAGCCCCAAAGACTTCTTGGATCGTCATTACTATAGCTTGCTTGCAGATGTTCCAGATGTAAGAGATAAAATTGATCGATTACTCCTGAGTGGTAAGCATAGTGAACTGGAAGTTAGAAACGTCGTTGTTGATGGACAAAGTCTGAATATACAGTGTTATAGCATGCTCAAAGGCGTACTGATTGTTATTAGTGAAATAAGCGATGAAACCGCTCTGCTGTATCGAGAAAATAATGATATGTTGACGCAGTTGAACAACCGACAGTTTTTTGAAACACAGTTTTTGGAACTGGTCAGTCAAACTAATCACCTCCATCAGAATGCAGCGCTGGCTTTTTTTGATATTGATAATTTTAAAACCATCAATGACTCTTTTGGTCATTCTCTGGGTGATGAAGTGTTATGCAAAATTGCCAATATCCTTAAAAGCCGAACATCAAAAGGTCAGCCTATTGCTCGTATAGGGGGCGACCAATTTGCCGTGTTACTTGATGACTATACGGTACACGAAGCGCAAGGCTTCGCCGATGACGTTAGAAAGCATATTGACGCCTATGCTTTTAACTTGGATGAGAACTCGGTCAGAATAACGGTATCAAGTGGTGTTGCCCCTTTCTATACTAACGCCGCCCCTGAGCTCACTAAGCTACTGAGTATTGCTAATACGGCATGTAAGGCAGCGAAAGACCATGGCCGCAATCGTACTCATATCATTGACGCGAAAAATGATGAGTTTGAAAGTTATATTCGGGGGGTGAAGTGGATAGAAGAGATAAACAAAGCCATCCAAGAAGAAAGATTTGTTTTATATTGCCAAAAAATCTCGCCTATTTCAGATAACACTGTGCCTTTTTACTATGAGGTCCTGTTGCGTCTGAAAAACGAACAAGGGGAAGTTATCTCTCCTTATGCTTTTCTGCCTATCGCTGAACGTTATCATATGATGCCGGATATTGATCGCTATGTGATGACTGCCCTGTTTAGTTCGATGGGAAGCCGCAGTGATCGAACCTATTCAGTCAATTTGTCGGGACAGACCATTTCGGACTATAGTCTGGTCGATTTTGTCAATAAGATGCTCAACCGTTACGTATTTAACCCTCGCTGTATTATCTTTGAGGTCACTGAAACTGCTGCGATGCGTGATTTTCATGGCACAATAGAAGTGATGCACTCATTACGAGCCCTTGGCTTCCAGTTTTCACTGGATGACTTTGGCACAGGTCTTTCGTCATTCACCTATTTAAAAGAGCTTCCCTTAGATACGGTCAAAATTGATGGTTCATTTGTCCGAGATATTGAGCATGACAAGATCAGCTACCAAATGGTGAAATCTATCCATGAAATAGGCCAAGCGATGGGCTTAAAAACGGTGGCAGAATTTGTGGAAAATAAAGCCATTTATCAGTGTCTATCAGATATAGGAGTGCATTTTGCACAGGGATACTACATTCATAAGCCTGAGCCAATCACTGATATAATTAAGGTGACGGCTGCAGTCAGTGAGTAACATGCCTCGCCACCTTCAACAGAGTTGAGCTTCCCTTACTTGGAACAAGCGTATGGCTTAATTAACTCTGATACTTATCCAGCTTGTTGTAGAGCGTTTTTATGCTTATTCCTAAATCCTCTGCGGTTTCTTTTTTGTTGCCTTCATTTTCTTCAAGAGTGTTAATAATAGCGGCCTTTTCTATTTCTTCTAGAGTCACACCAGCTGGCACTCTCTCCTCTAATGTTGTCCCTGTTTCTAAAGGAGGAGTATCAAAAATGAGGTGTTCATCTTTAATCGTATCGTCCGCCAAAATGAACGCTCGCTCGACACAGTGTTTTAATTCTCTAACATTGCCAGGCCATGTATGCGCTGCGATTTTTTCTAGCGCTGAGGCTGTAATCGCTTTTGGAGCGGCTTCATTCGCATTCCGGTGAGCGATGAAATGTTTAGCAAGGCCGACAATATCACTACCTCGTTCTCTGAGAGGGGGAATATTGATAGGGAAGTGAGCTAATCTAAAATAGAGGTCTTCTCGTAAAAATTGCTCTTCAATAGCCACTTGTGGATCACGGTTGGTGGCGGCGATGATACGAGTGTTGGCAATACAGAGTGTGTTACTGCCGACTGGGCGATACTCGCCTGTTTCAAGTACTCGCAGTAATTTAACTTGATGTTCAAGGGGCATTTCGGTGACCTCATCAAGAAATAATGTCCCTCCCTCTGCTTGCTTAAAAACACCTTGGTGCGTTCGGTTAGCGCCTGTAAATGCGCCTTTTTCATGACCAAAGAGTTCACTGTCGACTAATTCTGGGCTGATGGCGCCGCAGTTAATGGCAATAAAAGGCTGCTCCTTTCTATCACTGGCAAGGTGGATAGTCTGCGCGACGAGCTCTTTACCTGCACCGCTTTCACCAATGATCAATACGTTGGCCTCTGTTTTCGCCACTCGTCTGAGGGTGCGATACAAGTTATGCATTGGCCTTGAGGAGCCGACTAACATTCCAAATTGGTCTAAGTCGCTTGTGGATATTTTTTTCCCCTCTTCCTGCTTTTCTAGGAAGTATTGACTAAAGTCCGCTAGAGTATCGGCCAAAATTTGGATATCAACTGGCTTTCTATAATGAAAAATGGCGCCGCTTTTCATCATCATGTCTAAATTCTTATTGGGTGCACCGGAGCCGATGATGACCAAATCCAATTCTTCCAAGCCTGTGGCACTGGATAGGGCGACAAAATCATCGTTGGTGAATTGAGATACTTCAACAATAGCGGCATTGGGTTGAAGTCGTTGTAGGCTATCTATCCAGTGTTCGTTGTCATTATTGCTAATCGTGTCAAATCGTGACAACTCTTCCAGAGAGCTTATTTGAGACAATAATTTCTGATCTTGTAATTCTACGAACAGTGTTGGTAATGCCATGATTTAACTCTCTTTCAACAGTAGTGAGAGGGATGATAGCACGAGGCATAAGGAAAGAGAATGTATGGCTTTTTTCCACGTTTTTTGTGAATAATAATGATTGAATATTTAAAATGATAGATAAAAATCGGGTAATATTATTATGGTGTATCACTAACTCGGACGAGATAAATATTTATATTTTTTACAAATACTCCTTGTAAATTATTCATTCTCCATCATTGAAAATATTAAGATTATTTTTAGTTTTTCATGTAATTCCTTTTAATTCAATAGTTTGAATTTTTGGCATGCGGTTTGCTCTAATGGTAATGCAAGTACAAAAAAGGAGATAAATGATGAAAAACATTGCAAGTAAAATTCTACTAACAACGGTTATCGCTACTTCTTCTTCTTCTGCAGCGGTTGCAGATAGCATGTGGAAAGAAGATACGCTAGATGCTTGGATTGACGGTAAAGCAGAAACGACACTATTACTTAATTCCAATTTGAACTCTTTTGATATTAACACTTATGTTAAAGACCAGGTTGTAACTTTAACGGGCTCAGTTGAAAACCAGACAGAAAAAGCCCTTGCTGAAGAATTAGTATTAAGCCTTGATGATGTTAAGTCGGTAAAGAATGAACTTACGGTCATCGATAATGAAAAAGATAAAAATAAGGAATCAACCCAGGTCTTAACGGATACCAAAATAACGGCCATTGTTAAGACTCGACTATTAATGAATACGGGAGTCAGTGGTACTGATATCGAAGTGGAAACTAAAGAAAGCACTGTGGTATTAAAGGGTTCGGTGACGTCAGATACGGAACATGACCTTGCGCTATCTATTGCTCGTAATACATCCGATGTTGATAAAGTCATTGATAAACTTGAAGTAATTCAATAATAAATTTACCAACAGATATAAGAGAGAACATTATGCTTCGCTGGGCTTTAATATTTTTTATTCTTGCCATCATAGCAGCTTTATTTGGATTTGGTGGTATAGCAGGCGCTGCAGCAACAGTAGCTAAAGTTATGTTTTATATATTTGCTATTTCGTTGCTTGTATCGGTGGTAATGAGTTTAGTTAACAAAGATAAGAGTTAGGAGTTTTTATGAATATAAGCACAGTTATTTTCCGTTTTCTATTGGCAACAGGTTTTGCTTTTACGCTTGCCGCATGTAGTGACGACGGCCCCCTAGAGCAAGCTGGAGAAAGAGCTGACGAAGCGGTAGAGGAAGCTCAAAATCAGATAGAGGACGGCTGTGAGAACGTGAAAGAGCAACTTGGTACGGAAGATCAGGACTGCTAACAAAAGGCATTAACTCACGAATTAATCATCCGAACCTCATAAAAAGAATTGAAGCAGGAGCTAGATATGAAAAACATATTTGATGTGCTTAAAGATAGCCATGAGAAGCAACGGCTTTTGATGGATGCGATACTCCAAACATCAGGTGATACTCAGGCTAGGCAAGAATTCTACTCCAGTCTTAAAGAAGAATTAACTAAGCATGCGGTCGCGGAAGAACGCCACTTCTATGCACCTTTAATAGAGAGCGATCAATCCGTTGATATGACTAGGCACGGTATCGCTGAACACCACGGTATTGATAAGGTGCTTGCTCAGCTTGATGACACCGAAATGTCTTCACCAGCTTGGCTCACACTGATGAAGACACTCAAACACAAAGTAGAGCATCATTTAGAAGAAGAAGAGCAGCGTTTCTTTCAAACGGCTGGACGAGTTTTAGACTCAGATCAGAAAGAAACTTTGGCTCGAAAATATGAGCAAGAGATGGCTTGATTCGAAGTGTCACCTAAGCTTGATAGTGAAGCGTAGGTTTTGGTTTAACAACTTGGGCCCATTTATGGGCCCGCTTTTTTAATACACAGAGAAATTAAGGCCTCACCATGTTTATCGTTAAGTACTATATACTCATTGCTATCGCTTGTTTTTCTATAGCAGCATTTGTTCCCAATGTATTATTCAGCTTACTATTGGTTTGGTCAGGGTTATCGATGTCTATCGTTAGTGCCGCCTATATCTTCGAGATGCCATCCATATTTAGAAAAAATAGTGATGGCAAAATAGCTTGGTGGATCCGGTGGGCGTTTATTCCTTTTTTTCTAGGCATTCGTTTATACAATACTTGGGCTATTAAAAGAGATAAAGTCGATCCCATTCAGCAGATGGGAGAAGGTTTATATGTTTCTCGACGTCTACTCCCCTCCGATTTGTCATTTCTACAATCTCAAAACATAACGTGCATTGTTGATGTCACCGCAGAATTTTCGGGTTTAGAGAGTGCGATGACCAGCGAAGAGTTTCATTACCTCAATACCCCGGTACTCGACCATCAAGCCCCTAAGTTACGCAAGCTTAAACATGCTCTTAATTGGATAGATACTCAGATAAGCCAATCAAGGTCCGTAGTTGTTCATTGTGCACTTGGCCGTGGCCGCTCTGTGTTTGTGGTTGCAGCATACCTGTTAGCGAAAAATCCATCTCTGAGCGTGGAGCAAGTGCTCAAAAATATCAATGATGTAAGAAGCACTGCGCAGTTGAACAAAAAGCAACTAAAGGTGCTGAATGCTATCAGTGATAAGGGACTGCTCAATCTTGAAGACAAATGCTGCCTCATTGCTAACCCTGTTGCAGGTGGAGGCAAATGGCAAACGAGTGAGCAACAGGTTATTCGAGAGCTCACCCGAAAGTTCAATTTAGACATAGTGACCACCAGTAAAGAAGTATCAGCGGAATCTCTAGCCAAACAAGCAAAAGCGCGAAATGCTTCTCATATCATCGTCTCTGGCGGAGATGGCACCGTCAGCGAGGTGGCAAGACAAATCGTGGGGACAGACACGGCACTCGGGATTATCCCATTGGGTACTGCAAATGCTTTATGTCATGTGCTCTATGGTTTTGCGACAAAAGTGTCACCTGTTGAAAAGGCCTGCGAGGCTATTCTATCTGGCAAGTCTAAGAAAATGGATTTGGCGTACTGTAACGACCAGCCAATACTGCTTATTCTTGGTATTGGGTTTGAAGAGAAGATGATTGATTACGCGCATCGTGAACAGAAAAATAAAAATGGCCAACTTGCTTACTTATCGGGTTTATTTTCTGCGGTTGTGGCAGGAGAAAGTCAGTGGTTTGAAGTCACTAAGGATGGGGAGCCAGCACGAGAAGCTGAATTACAAAGCTTAGTGGTTGCTAACACGTCGCCTTTCAGTACGGTCCTTGCTCAAGGAGGTAAAGAGCCAAGACCTGATGATGGTCAATTGCATATTACCTATTTAGAAAATACCGCTTCGCTTGGGGAAAGAGCTTTAGCGCTGTCTGATGTTTTGCTTTCAAGCTTAGGCCTCAAAGAACAAGCCTCATTTTTTGATTATGAGTCTGCAAAGCAAGTCAAAATAGACTCAAATCGACCGATCCACTATGTCATTGATGGAGAAAAGTTCTCCGCTGAATCACTTGAGATAAGCATCAAAAGCCAAGCTTTATCTGTTTGCATTCCATAGTCACTGATGACAGCACCAATCATGAATGAAGGACTTCACCATGGAGATGAATCTCTCTTTCGACATTGAGAAATTTAACCATTTAATTGAGCAAAAGCTGGAGCATTGGCTTGTTGAAACCATCAAGTTGATTCCTAATCTTATTGTTGCGCTCTTTACGTTGTTTGCTTTTATCTTTATCGCTAACCTAGGCGGCCGATTATTTAGGAACTTGAGCAACCGAGTCGTAGATTCAAAGGAAGCGACCAACTTATTAGCATCGATTGTTAAAGTGATTATTATAACCGTTGGTTTTTTTGTCGCGTTAGACTTTGTTGGATTGCAAGGTACGGTTACATCACTCCTAGCAGGGGCGGGTATTTTGGGGCTTGCTATTGGTTTTGCTTTTCAAGATATGACCGAAAACCTGATTTCAGGGATCACGATGAGTATCCGCAAGCCATTTAAAATAGGCGATATTGTCGAATCCAACAGCGTTATGGGGCAAGTTATTCAAATTAATTTGCGCAATACTCTTGTAGAAACGTTTTCAGGTCAGCACGTTATGATTCCAAATAAAATGGTTTTTCGTAACATATTGACGAACTACAGTCGAAAAGGTCTCAGAAAAATAGAAATTCCTGTCGGTATCTCATACGCGGACTGTCCTAATTTAGCGAGCAAAGTAATAACAGAAGCTATTAATCAAAAACCTTATGTGAGTAACCCCGAAGACACAGCGGTTCATGCTGCCAGTTTCGCCGACAGTAGTATCAATTTGCTGGTATGGTTTTGGATTAATTACCCTGGCGACTTTGGTTACATGGAAGCACAAAATGACAGCATTGTAGCGATTAAGGAATCGCTGTCGGATGCTGGTATCACGATTCCGTTTCCTATTCGAACACTGGACTTTGAGGCGAAAGGAGGAGAAAGCCTATCAAGCATAGTGGCGAATAATGTCGCTAAGATGTAATTGTTCATGAGCAGGCGTCACCCGGCCTCTTATGGTGCTAACGGTGTTTGCTTGTGATTGTTAACCTTAGTTTGAGCCAAGCCATTGCCATCACCCTGATTTTCAGTGCTTGTGATGTTAAGCGATGGCTTTTCCGGTTTTCGGCAGTACTCAATTCATTCGATTAAGTAAGATCGGCATGAAACCATGCAAACACCTGTGTTGTGAACGTTTCATCTGAAGGTACTTTGCACTGGGTGATTGATGATTATCCATAATAAACCCTTTGGGCAACATAGCCCCCCTAAAAAACGACTAATAGCTTTTGCTTTCATATTCTCACCTTAACTGGTCATTAGAGTCATCACATCTTTTTTAAAATTTCACTAAATAATAGATGGTTTCTAATCGAGTTTAGAAAATCTATTTTTATTATTTTTTGAAAAAGTTACATAACAACAAGAATATTTTTCACGGCGTTTATTTACCATAATTTAAAAATGTTTTTATAAGGTAATAAATAGACTAATTTTTGTTCTTTTATTCGGTATTCAACCGAGTTATGTTAATGTTCTGTCATTTTTAGTATGTTTCAAATGTTTTTTAAAGTTGGCATTTCTTTTGCTCTATATAAATCGATATTTCAATGGAACTTATATTAGGAGAACGAAATGAAAAGCAATGTTGTTACTTTGATTAGCCTTTTTTCTTTAGCAACCTTTAGTACTTTTTCACACGCTGCGGACTCCAACGAGCATGGCGTTTATGTGGGTGCCAACTATGGTTATTTGAAAGTTGATGGGCAAGATGACTTTGATGATGACAGCGATGCTATTCAAGGCTTAATCGGTTACCGCTTTAACCCTTACTTAGCATTAGAGGGGGGGTATATTGATTTTGGTAGCTATGGTAATAATTTAGCTAATACGGAAACAGACGGTTATACCGCTGCTCTAAAAATTATAGCTCCCATTGCTGAGCGTGTTGATCTTTACGCAAAAGGTGGTCAAATGTGGTACACGACAGACTACAATATTGCGGGCTTCGGGGGCAGTAAAGAAGACGAAGGTGTATTTGCTGGTGCCGGTGTGGGTTTCAAAGTGACAGATCAATTCTTAATCAATGCTGAATATATGTGGTACGACGTAGAACTCAATGCAGAGAACGTTACTAATGGTGCAAGCACAGAAACAGATTTTAACCAAGCATCATTAGGTGTGGAATATCGATTCTAATTCGGTTCACAAGACTGAGTTTAATAAAATGGTGTTAGGCTCTTGATGTGTTTTATAGCAGGGTGGAGCATACTTTGATGGTTTATAATCAAAAGAAAAACTCGTACCCTGTTTTTTGCATGAAGAAAAATAATAGTAATAAAAAGCGTCAAGCCTATTTGCTTGACGCTTTTTATTACAGCCGCTCGCCTATTCGTCTAGAAGTGGATAATATCGAACTAAACTATAAATGCTTCGCCATTTCGTCATTTTCCACTTGTAATGCGGCAACCCAGTAAGAAAAGAATGATGACAGCTTTTGGTTGTTAAATGTTCCAATCGCACTTTTCAAATAGGTGATTAATTGTCGATTGCTTTGATACATCTCGTCGTAGCTGCTAATCACAACGGACTGGCTTTCTTGCATTGAATGATTATTTTCTGTTTTGAAATCAAGGACTTTAATCTTGATTTCATTGATCATCGAACGCTCTACTTTTAAAAAACGACTCGCGGCTCTAGAGAGAGTTTGGTGCGTCCTGTATTCAACGAGCTGACAGCATGATTGATAATGCTCTTTAAGAGCGAATAATATTCTATCTATGCTTTGATGGTGCGTTGCATCGAGAGTTTTATTGTGATTTTCCACCCACATATTGTTACTCCTTCTTGTCTTAACCGTATTTTCCATACCTGTGTAAGATTTGACTGTTCACTCTATTGACCGTAAGTCATTGATTTTATGACGGCACATTTCTACTTCTCTCTTAATTGTTGTTATTTTTTGTCTCAATTCTGGCGCTTGCTTTGATAGTATTGCTATGTCGTCAATGGTTTTTTCTTCTATGCCCGACAAATGTTCCAGATAGAGACTGTCATTTGCACTTCCTCTCTCTTCCTCTGCTTCAATGCAATATCGTCGAGCATTAATGGTGTAGCTGTCTGGAATGAGCTTGTGCGGTTTTGAAGGTTTTGAGAGCGACTTTAGTTTTAACTCAGCACACTTCTTAATC
Source organism: Vibrio sp. Isolate23 (assembly GCF_022398095.1). Taxonomy (NCBI): domain Bacteria; kingdom Pseudomonadati; phylum Pseudomonadota; class Gammaproteobacteria; order Vibrionales; family Vibrionaceae; genus Vibrio; species Vibrio sp. Isolate23. Next base: position 787,851 of record NZ_JAKEUV010000001.1, on the reverse strand, counting down.
GCATATATATCAAAAAGACTTCTTTTTATATCTTTATTATCTACATTAGATATCGCTTTTTCATAAATAATATTCCCACTTTCTATTAAACTTATAACAGATGAAATACTTTTATTTTTCATAGTGCCTCATTTAGATTTGTTCGTAATAGAAGTAAAGCATGTTACGTGCCAAATAAAATCGCCACTAAGCCCTAGATTATGGAAGAAATAAATGCAATTTTGTAAAAGGTACAATCCTCATGGAAAATGAGTGAAAATATTACATGAATGGCACCCTTTTTATTACCAGAAAACTCTCTAATACCATATGCGGCAAGCTATTTTAAAGTTGGCATGATGTTCGCTTAGCTTAGTGTAAGAAGTGATAGTTAATTTTGAATCATCACTTTATTTTCTCTCATTGTATAAGTTAAGGAGATTATGTATGCCAAATGCAAATACTAAAAAAACTGATTCTAAGCAGCAGGCCGAAGAGATTTATGAAATGGCAGAAGGGGTTGCTTCAGAAGCAATAGAAAATGTGAAAAATACCGTTCAAGACACGCTCGAAGCAGGGTCTGAAACTGTAAAAAATAAAACAGAGCAAGCCGAAAACATGATTAAAGAGCGACCACTCTTGAGCGTTGGATGCGCCTTTATTGCAGGCTGGGCTATTTCTAAGCTAATCAAATAAGCTTGAATGATGCACGAAGAGGAAAGTTATGCAGTCTCATAATATCAACGACGCACACAATGAGCCTCAACATCGCGAAGAGGAGCTTTTAGAACGAGCGATCGTTCAACTGAGGGGCCTTTTAAAAGACCTAACCGTATTCCAATCTCACACTCAACAATGGTCAATGTCGATTTTTGAGTTGTTTTCTTTGGAGTTGCGTAACACGGTTGCCGCGAGTAAAAAACTCATCGTCATTAAACTCCTCTTCGTTGCATTGCTGCCGATGTTTCTTATTAGCATCGCCGTCGGTATTGGGGTTATGGGGTACTACTTTACTTTGAACCTTTTAGTCGGTTATAGCGCTTTCATTGCAGCGTTCAGCGTTATCCTTATGCTTTTGATACTCGGCAGCCGATATTACAAGCAATTTGTGGGTTTTGAATATACCAAAGAGCAGCTTGGGAGGTTGTGTCATGCGATCAATGAAAAAACGACAGCAGAAAATTCTAATGAAAAGTCTTGAGTGTGATAGTAAAGCTCGTCAAGTTGCACTCAGCTTAGGGCTGCTCTACTTCAAAGGAAAAAGCTTTGTACAGCAATCCCCATTTCATGCGGCAGGGTTCGCTGTGCTCGGCATGTTCGTCCTTAGCAAAGTCAAAAATCTCAGGACGTTTTTTTATGGTTATAAGCAAGTACGTCTACTGATTCATTCACTTGATAAATAATTAATAGGTTCTGGCTTAGTTATCAATGTAGTTATTCACTATTAAGCTTAGTGTGACTAAGCCAGAACTGGATCTTAATATCTGAGGAACATAATGAACGTTAAACAAGAGAATATATTAAAATATAGTTTAATGACCATTGCTCTTATAATAATGTTCATTTTCATATTACATGTTGCCAAACCGTTTTTGTTACCCGTTTTTTTTGGCGCTTTTATTTCTCTTCTATGTGGCCCCCTAGTCAATCGATTAGTGCGTTTTGGCATTCCTCGTGTCATTAATGTTATTGCTGTTTTATTAGGGCTCGTTAGCTGCATTGTTTTGAGTTTAAATCTGTTAAGTGAGCCCGCTCAGCAATGGTGGTCTAAGCTGCCAATGTTAATTCAGAATGTTTCTAATGAAGTAAGTGAAGCGGCTGAAAGTAGTGAGTTAGGTGACAAGAGTGACTTCACTCTCGGTAGCACAGTGGCTAATGATGGGCTCACAAGCAATACCTCATTTTCTATCATTAAATCAGTACTCACTACAACTCCAACGATAGTCACACAATTAATGGTCGCGCTTTTTATGGCGTACTTCATGATGAGTTATGGACGTCAGATATATTCTCAAAGCTTATCTTTGTTCACACGATTTTCCGATAAACGCAAGGTGGTTGAGCTGGTGAAGGTGGTTCAAACCGATCTTTCTCGATATATAAGCTCTATTACGATCATCAATGTGTGCTTAGGAGTGGTTGTTGGCTGTGTATTCTACATGATGGGATTAAAAGACCCGTTTCTGTGGGGAGCATTTGCTGGCTTGATGAACTATATCCCTTATCTTGGGCCAATAGTTTCAGTGACCTGTTTTGCCTTGGTTTCCTTTTTGCAGTTTGAGTCTCTAAGTTACTCATTGACGGTTGCTTCGCTCTTTTTGGCAATCAATCTTATAGAGAGTCAATTGGCGACACCGACTCTACTTGGTAAAAGATTTAGTTTAAACCCCCTAATTTTGTTTGTGTGGTTAGTCTTTTGGGGATGGTTATGGGGAGCGATGGGAATGCTGATGGGAGGGCCGCTGCTGGTACTTATCAATGTTATTTTAAGTAAAGTAAGTCGTCCAAAGCTTACTACTTAGATAATCATATTAGTGCCATCGTTACAAACCATAAGAATATAACATCTGGTTATATTCTTATGAAAAAAATATATTTTACGATACTTGAATAGAGGGCGAAGAGTTAATATAAATATTGGTGAGGTTAAGTTACCAAAGTAATTAGCCTCTTCATTTTGATTGAATAATTAATGTTGCTTCTTAGGAGGATATTATGAACTCAATTGATCTTACCCCACTATATCGCACAACGATTGGCTTTGATCGAGTCGCTTCATTGCTTAACAGCGCACTAACTTCTGATCCAATCCCTAGCGGTTACCCTCCATACAATATCGAAATGTTGGGTGAGGGCGAATACAGCATCACACTTGCCGTTGCTGGTTTTTCTCAGGACGATATCGATATTCAGGTAGAAAATGGTTTGCTGACTATCAAAGGGAATAAAGAATCTTCCAAGGATGATGATCAAAGCAAAATGCTTTATCAAGGCATTGCTAATCGTTCATTTGAACGACGCTTTAACCTAACTGAGTATGTAGAAGTGACCGATGCTACCATGAAAGATGGTTTGCTGGCTGTATATCTCAAAAAAGAAATACCGGAGGCGATGAAGCCGAAACGTATTGAGATTCAGTCATATGATAATAATGTCATTGAACATAAGAAATGACCGTAACTTGGGCTGTGCTAGTGCACAGCCCAAATTAGAGTCTGTGTAAAACATATGATGTTTGCAAGGAGGAAAGGATGAATATTTGCCCATCTTGTAAAACTGAAATGATATTAAGAAATGGTGTACAGGTTTGCCCAAGGCATGAAATAGGTGACTGTACATTTGAAGTATTTGGTACTTCAGACAACAAACCTCACTTTAGGATACAACCAGAACTTAGATATCCGCCTTATGCTTCTGCTACTTACTGTCCTAGGCCTACTCAACATGGTATGAGAAGTTAAAATTTTGAAGCGTTACAGGCGGCACTTATTGTCGCCTATGCGCGTTAATATCCTTCTGCTCAATCCCTTTCTTCTGAACTTATTCTCGCTTTTCTAAATATGCCATCATTGATTGTATTGTTTAGGTAAATCATCCTTTTTAACTGAAGGGCTGTGGTTAATAGATAATATTTATTATGACGATAAAAATTTTTTATTAAAAATAGCCCTTGAAGTCGTATCTAGTGACCTTATTTATTTTACCGAAAGCGAGTCAAAGGCTCGTTGTTTCAGTCAATTGTCTTAACCTGTTTTATTTTTGTATTCAATATAGGAGGTGTTTCAATATGAAAATTCGTCCTTTAAATGACAAGTTACTTGTTGAACGGCAAGAGGTCGAAAATAAATCTGAAGGTGGGATTGTACTTACTTCCCAGTCGGTCAAGAAATCTAACCGAGGCAAAGTGATTGCTGTTGGATTGGGTAAACGTCTAGAAAATGGTGATCGTGCGTCGATGGATATCAAGACTGGTGATCAGATCATCTTCAATGATGGCTACGGTGTTAAAACCGAGAAAATTGATGGGCAAGAGTATTTGATTTTGTCCGAGTCTGACGTATTGGCAATTGTTGAGTAATGGTTGGTAGTTGTTTTTGAGGAGATAAATCATGGCTGCAAAAGAAGTACTATTTGCAAATGACGCACGTCAAAAAATGCTCAAGGGAGTTAACCTACTGGCAGATGCTGTGAAGGTGACGCTCGGTCCTAAAGGCCGCAATGTTGTTTTAGATAAATCGTTCGGAGCTCCGACAATCACTAAAGATGGCGTATCTGTTGCGAAAGAGATTGAACTAGAAGATAAGTTCGAAAATATGGGCGCGCAGATGGTTAAGCAAGTGGCTTCGAAAGCTAATGATGAAGCTGGTGATGGTACCACGACCGCAACTGTATTGGCGCAAGCGTTTATTAATGAAGGACTGAAAGCGGTTGCCTCTGGCATGAACCCAATGGACTTGAAGCGTGGTATTGATAAAGCGACTGAATCTGCAGTGGCTAAGTTACGTGAAATGTCTAAGCCGTGTAGTGATAAAGAATCCATTACTCAAGTGGGCAGTATTTCCGCGAACAGTGATCGTGCTATTGGTGAGATCATTGCAGAAGCCATGGAAAAAGTAGGTCGTAATGGTGTGATTACGGTTGAAGAAGGGCAGGGCTTAGATAATGAGTTGTCTGTGGTTGAAGGTATGCAGTTCGATCGCGGTTACCTGTCGCCTTACTTCATTACCAACCAAGACAATGGCACAGTTGAGCTCGATAATCCGTATATTTTGTTGGTGGACAAAAAAGTCAGCAACATTCGCGAGTTGCTGCCAGTCCTTGAAGCGGTCTCACAAGCCTCTCGCTCGCTATTAATTATTGCTGAAGATATTGAAGGCGAGGCGCTAGCTACGTTAGTTGTGAACAACATGCGTGGCATTGTCCGTGCTACAGCGGTGAAAGCGCCAGGTTTTGGCGATAACCGTAAAGCGATGATGGAAGACATTGCGATTCTAACGGCAGGTACAGTGATTTCTGAAGAGATTGGGCTTGAGTTAGAAAAGGCAACGCTAGAGCAGTTAGGCTCAGCGAAGAAAGTGACCATCACGAAAGATGCGACCACCATTGTCGGTGGTGCGGCAGATGCAAGTGCTATTTCGGATCGTGTTGCATTAATTGAAAAACAAATCGAAACGACCACTTCTCAATATGATAAAGACAAGCTTCAACAGCGTATCGCGAAGCTATCTGGTGGTGTCGCAGTGATCAAGATCGGTGCGGCAACTGAAGTTGAGATGAAAGAGAAGAAAGATCGTGTTGATGACGCGTTACATGCAACTCGTGCTGCGGTTGAAGAAGGCATTGTTGCCGGTGGTGGTGTTGCCTTGACCAAGATAGCAAAAGAGCTTGCTGAGCTTCAGGGTGACAATGACGATCAAAATATGGGAATACGTGTTGCCATTCGAGCTATGGAAGAACCTCTTCGTCAAATTGCTGTTAATGCCGGAGATGAAGCGTCTGTCGTGGCTAATGCAGTGAAAGACGGTGACTCGACTTATGGCTACAACGCTGCAAGTGGTGAATATGGCAATATGATTGATATGGGTATCCTTGACCCAGCAAAAGTCACTCGCTCTGCCCTGCAGTTTGCGGCCTCAGTCGCGGGTCTGATGATCACGACTGAAGCAATGGTCTCTGATCTTGCTGAAGACAAAGATCTAGAAAACAAGCTGTAAATCGCTAATATCAGCGGGCTCTTCAGAGCCTGCTGAAACACACGTTGGAGGTAAGTGTTATGATTCGTTTGCCAGCGTTTACTTTCTCAGTCTCTGAATCAAACAGTAGAGAGTAGAGAGTCGTCATCAACATGGCCGGCTAGTGTGAGCTTTCCCCTTGTTCCTTCTGGGCAAGAGTTTTCTATAATGAACTCATTACCGCAAAAGTCGGCTTTGAGGATCTTAACTTTAACTATTGATCTATCGCAGATAATGAACAGTAAACAAGGTGAGAGAATCATTCATTAGACCATACAGCCAACACTCCGTTGGCTGTATTTGTGTAAGCTGCGTTCGTGTTCATTCGTCTAGCCTTGCACTGAAGACGGGTTAAGTAAGGAAAAAGATAATTATGATCAGCTATATTGACCACCTCGTCCTTACCGTATCGAATATTGATGCTTTGGTTGATTTCTATCGCCGGGTATTGCTGATGGAAGAAGTCACTTTCTCTGGTGGGCGTAAAGCGCTGAAGTTTGGTCGCCAGAAAATTAACCTTCAACTATTAGGTCAAGAAACTCGCAACAATGCTCGGGTAGGCTCTGGCGATCTTTGTTTAATCACCAACTGGGCAATCAATGATGTGATTACTCACTTACATCGCCTAGATGTTGAGATAGTGGAGGGGCCAGTCGAAAAATCAGGTGCGACAGGTGCCATTACCTCCGTCTACTTTCTCGATCCAGATAGTAATCTGATTGAGGTGAGTACCTACCAATAAGTCTCCGAGCGTGTAGATCAATTATTGACGTGTAAGTCTAGGCATAACGAGCCTTCCCGTTGCTGTTTCGCTAATTCCACACACTTTAAAAGGTGAAGAGCAATAAAAATCCCCTGTGTGATGCTCATCTCGTTTATTGTTAAATTTGATAATTGATTAATCACTTACTACTTTTTTAGATAACTGCCGAAAATCATAAGGGGCAAGTTTTGAAAAGGTTAAAGGTGGTATTTCTAGTCCAGGTCATCGTAGCATTGACACTGGTGTTACTGGTCTCAGCATTTATTAAGTATCAGAATTTCAAAGAAAATTTACATCAAGAGTTGCTGGTTAATGTGCAAAATACCAGCCAAAGGATGTCGATTAGCTTGCCTAAAGCGGTTTGGGATTTTGACTTGGACACGGCAAAGGTGGCGATGTCGGCAGAACTGGATCTGCCTGAAATTTCAGCCATACAATTAATTGATGCTCAGGACAGCGAATTATTATTCCTAACAAAACAAGGTGAAGGAGACGAAAAACAGCTTGTGGATGTCACAGATAAGCAAGCGTACACATCGGAAAACAGCCAATCAACCGAGCTCACCTTCATAGACTATGGTGAAGAAAACAAGGTCGGTAAGGTGGTTGTTTACTTCGATACTCATGCGATGGATGCCAAATTGGCTGACTTGCTACGAACTAACATAATTGAGTTGATTATTCTCGATATTATTATTTCCATTGTCATCATTCTGGCTCTGACAATGACGGTACTAAGGCCCATTTCTCAATTGACAGATGTTATTAAAGACTTAGCGTCAGGGGATGGTGATTTAACCAATAAACTGGCTTCGGCTAAATATCGTGAGTTTGATGAAATCACCAATGGGATCAATAGTTTCACTGAGTCTTTAAGAGTTATTGTCCAAGATGTTAATCAATCTTCTGAAGCCTTGGGTGAAAAAGCGTTGGCGAATGGGGCAACGGCAAGAACGAACGCAGAGAAGCTCGAATCACAGAAACATCAGCTTACGACCGTAGCAGCTGCGGCCACTGAGCTTAATCAGTCAGTCGCAACAGTCGCAGACACCGCCTCAGAAACTGCGCAACAAGCCCAAACGGCAACAGGCTTGGCCTCCAGTGTCAACGAGGCAATTGAAAGCTCTGCCAGTGACATCATTAACATGCGTGAAGAAATGAATCATGTGAATGCAGAGATGCACATCTTGATTGAAGAGGGCGAGAAAATTACCACGGTGTTAAACGTCATTAATGATATTTCTGAGCAAACCAATTTGTTAGCACTGAATGCCGCGATTGAGGCAGCGCGTGCTGGTGAACAAGGGCGAGGTTTTGCGGTGGTAGCTGATGAAGTGCGTAATTTAGCTGTGAAAACCAGTGAATCCACAGAGCAAATCCAAAAAAATATTGCTGCGCTGGGGGTGGCCACCAAGTCAGTTGAGGATGAGTTGACTCGTATTGCCACATTACTTGAATCAACCGCGGCTAGAGTCAGTGATTCGCAATCTTCGGTTGGAGAAGTTCAGAGCTTGATTACGATTATTTCCGATCGCAGTGGCCAAATTTCTCAAGCGACGGATGAGCAAAGGATGGCCGTTGAGGAAATCAGTCAGGCAATTGTAGAAGCATCGGAAGCGACAAATGAGGTTTCTTCAGGTGCGACTCAAAATGCCCAAAGAACAGAAGAAGTCTTGAGCTTAAGCCAGAGTATCGCCAGCCATATGGCGAAATTCCGCACTTAGGTTATTTCATAGAGGATATGTTATGAGAAATTTCGTATTACTGGCTTTCACAGCCCTATTTTCAATCACTGGTTATACTGCAACCATCACGGCAGCACAGGATCCTTGGGCACCATTTGTGCAAAAAGACAGTGCGAATCCTGGGGTGTCAGTCGAAATCATTACCGAAGCTTTCAAATCCCAAGGGCATGAGGTTGATTTCAAAATTATGCCTTGGACTCGGGCATTGAATGAAGTGAAAGATGGACGTATCGATGTCCTAGTGGCGACTTGGTTTACCAATGAAAGGACGTCTTACCTGAACTACAGCGATCCTTACTTAGAGAACTCGTTAAAATTCATTAAACGCAAAGGGGATGGGTTTGAATACAATGGCATGGATAGCTTGTCAGGTAAAACCGTGGGTATTATTCGCAATTACGGCTATGGTGATGACTTTTTAAATGCTTCTAATTTCAAAAAACCGGAGGCGAACGATTTGGTTGCCAATGCTAAAAAACTGATGGCGAAACGAATCGATCTGACTCTGGAAGATGAACTCGTGGCTAAGTCTACGTTGTCTGGAGCCGGCATGAACCTAGACGATTTTGAGTTTACAAGTAATGCCCTTTCTGTGAACCCTTTGCATGTGACATCGGGATTAGCCAATCCGAATAACGCTGAGTATATTGAAGCCTTTAATAAAGGATTGGCAGAGATTAAATCTAACGGTACTTTTGAGAAGATTCTGGAGAAGTACGGTATTAAGTAAAATGAAATTCCTGTCACTAAAAGAACGCCAGCTTCCATGCTGGCGTTTATATTCCTATAGATGATTATGTTATTATTATGCTTTCTTTAATTCTCTTAAGTATAATTTATCAGAGCTCTTCTTAATAGTTCCATCCATAAAATAAGCGGTGATCTCCGATTCAATAAAAGAGAATCCTTCCCCATTCTTTATAAACGTTATCTTGGGTAGCTTACTTATATCATCTAACCTGAAAAATTCATGAGAAGACAGTTGTATATTATGACTGCTACTGAACTTTATATCTAAGTGGTGTATAGGTTTAGGGGGAGTGATCGTTAAAGAGACACTGTTTTCAGAAGCGAATTCAAGTTCCACTGTAGCTTCTCCCCTTGACATGTAACTCTCAAACATTTGACGTTGCATGAGTTTTCTATGTAGTCGAGCATCGTCACATGAAAATGTATAGCCTGAGAAAAATACTAGAAGTGTGATTATATATTTCATACCTGATCCCTAATCATGACCAGGTATTAGATAGTAAAAATATTAAATATATATGAAGAAGTATACTAATAATAATTAAAGTCAATGAATGTTGTCTCCATATGCAAATGTTTTTAATTGTGTTTTTATCGTATGGAGTAATAAAAGGTAAATAAAAGGGTCACATTTGATATAAATAATTCTTCTCTTCAAACTTTGCCTAAATGAAGATTATCCATGTTAAAAAAAACACCAATAGCCGTTGCCATATTTGCATCGATGGCCATTTTATCGGGTTGCAATGATTCTGAAACAGAAGTTGAAAATCTAAGTGGTCGATGGACAACCGGAGACTTGCACATCCACTCTATTCAGTCGGATGATGCGCAAAGAAACTTAGAAGACGTATTGAATCACAGCTTTGAGAATTATGGTCTGGACTGGGCTATTTTGACTAACCATTTACGTATGTCTCAACGAGATCACGCCGGAGAAGATATACCAGAAGGACCAATCCCTTTTTCTCTAGGTATGGAAAAATTTGAAGTACCATTTACTCAGTTTTCTCAACTCATGGGTCACTATCCAGGAAAGACGATCTTTTCTGCGTTTGAGTGGGATATGCCGGCGCACGAACATTTTAATATTGCTATTTTAGGAGATGAACCTCAGTCACCTGAGTCGTTAAAAGCCATTCAGCAGTTTGAGTATTACTTTACTGAACAACCTGCTAGCGCTTTCGACCCACAAGATGTGCTCGAATGGGAGGAACAAGGTGATAGAGCAAATAAGACGCACGATGATGCTTTAACTGCATTGGCTTGGTTACAGGAGCATTACCCTACCAGCAGCTTTGGTATGATCAATCACCCATCTCGCTATAACGATAATTATGTTATTTCCGACTTTCGTGAATTCCATGATACAGCACCTGATGTTGTTTTCGCGTTAGAGGGAATGATGGGGGGACAAATGGAACCAGATCGTGGCAGCTATGCTGAATATTACATTGAAAGGAACCTGCCTTACCGCTCTTATGGCGGCGCTGACTTCATCATTGCTGAGGTTGGTGGGCAGTGGGATGCACTATTAGGAGAAGGGCGTCGAATTTGGAACTTTACTAACTCTGATTATCACTTCAAAACCGATCATGGGGAATACAGTAGTGGTTATCGCCCGGGTGAGTATGCAAAAACCCACCTATGGATCCCAGATGCAGCTGAGCAGGGAATTAAGGGTATTCTAGAAGCATTGCGATCAGGTCGATCATTCAGTACCTATGGTGATTTAATTGATGCACTGAGCTTTAACGCCATGCATGATCGAGAAGTGGCCTATATGGGCGGTGATCTTTCAGTCAATCAGGGAGATGAAGTGACAATCACCATCCGCTTCAAAAGCCCTGAAACCAATAATTATGAGGAAGAGGTTGGGAGTAATGAGCCGACGGGGATGAAGCCTGTTGTGCATCATGTCGATTTGATTGCGGGCGATGTTTACCCAAGAGCAAAACCGGGCACTCCTGAATATGATCAAGCGGTTAACCCATCAACGCAAGTAATTGCGCGTTTTACTCAAGATGATTGGACAGTGGATAGCGAAGGTTATGCAACGATGACGTTTAGCTTTACCGCTGAAGAAGACCAATACTTCCGTTTACGTGGCACTAACTTGGCACCTAATACCCCTCATGAAACGGATGAGTTTGGTAATCCACTCCCCGATGAGCATATTGATATTTCGGACCACCAGTCACGGTTTAATGCCATCAACGATCGTAACTATTATGACCTTTGGTTTTATTCAAACCCAATCTTTGTTTCTGTGTCAAAGTGAGTGCTATAGAGCAGGATGTGGCAAGCCACATCCTGCTAATTAGAGACGAAGCCATCAGAAAACTGACTTATGTTCTCTGCGACCAAACAACGCAAAGAAAGTGATAAGGCATAAAGTTAATGGCCCAGTACTCCCTCCAGACTCCGCTTGTTCTGTTTCATATGTCATCGAAGTCAATACCCATCGGTGGTCACTAGGCCATACTTCTGGAGTGTATGGTATTTCGACATGGTCGTTAGCAAATGGGTAATCCGCATTTGGATCCGGACGGCCGCCGATGACAAAGGAATCTTTAACCTTCATTGGGTTAGAGACTGCATCTCGATAATAAATAAAGTCTATGCGATGAGCATCAGCCACACCATAATTACCCCAAGTAACGCCAGGGAAGTTAATTTCTGCTGGGAGATCGTTGTTTAATTCCTTATTGCGGTTCTGACGCGCTACATCATAAGTATCAACATACCCGAGATCATTGAGCATGATGTTAGACATTGGCATGGATGGAATGGCAAGAGGAATACGTTTTCCGCGGAGTGGTTTGTGCTCTTCATAGTCAGCAGCTGCCTGAGTATAGTCGTTATGACTTGGTTCGTTGTAGTCTCCGACAAAGAAAGCAGGGATAGAGTCACCAGTCATGGCACTTTCTGAGATAATATTGTCATTGCCTTCTCCCCAGTTATCTGCAGCGGCTGTAACGATTTCTTCTTCGCTCCAACCTTGGTGTGCTGTATAAGGTACATAATGATTAGCCCAGTCTGGGTCTAACCCTAGGTGTACTTCACCAAAGTAGAAGGGCTTACCATTAGGTAAAAGGACTTCGCAACCTTGTTTATGTTCGGCAACGACCTCTAATTTTGTGACGATACGATAGTTATGACAGCTATGCCATTCTTCCCCAGATTCGTACTCAAGTTGACTCTCAATAAACTCTGGGTCGAGTCCTTCTGTTTCCGGATGCATGTATTCCTGCATGCCAACCACATCAGCGTCGAGTTCTAAGATTGTTCTTATTACTTGTCCCCCACGGCCCATATGTAAACCATTCCAGTTATTGTCATCCCAACCGTAAAGGTCAGTCCGCCATACATTTGCTGACACTACTCGAATTTCATCATGAGATTTTTGAGGCAAGCGATTAACATAGAGTTGAGTATTGAGGTCATAGACAATTTCATACTTCTCGGAAGTTAAACCTGTAAAACGGTAGCCATCTTGGCTAATACCCAGCTCTATGGCTCCTTCAGTCACTTCCTCTAAGGTATCATCACCGATGAGACCATCGTACGAAATAGTCACATTCTGCATTACTGAATTCGTCGTGGTGGGAAGAAGATCAGGATCAAAGTTGTTTGAAATGCCATCAATGAATTTTGGCAGGCCTTCTACTGTGACTGTTAAAACAGGGCGTTGTTCGACATTGAATGCCACACGTTGGCATTTTTCAGTGGTATAGTCAGACCCTTCTAAACAGGTGAGATAATAGTCTCCGGGAAGCTGAGGCGGCAAAGTGATGTTACCTGATTCCTCCGATAAATATGACCAGCTGCCGTAATTCTCATCTGGCTCAGAGCCATCCTTAAAAACGGCGACCCACTCTACACCTTGGTCCTCTGCTTCTACACCAGTATAGCTAACTGATATTTCATCAAGATTGGTGATTTTTTTATTGTTAATTTCTAGCGTTGTGGCTGCAGCATGGCTTGTGGCCAGCAAAGCTAGGGCAGCGACGCTGAGAGAAAATGACTGATTGTTCAAAATATCCTCCTTGTTATGAAGGTTGGAGAATATAAGTTACAAGTTTAAAAATGATGTTGCTTTTACTACACTTTCATTGGTTATTGTTATATTTTTCAATTATTTATAATTATATTGGGGTGGTTTTTTCTGGAGCTTAGCTCAAGATAATTTGACGGGCTTGCCTTTCGTTAGCCCTAGTTATCAAGACGCTACTTCACAAACTGGCCAACTCATTGACTTTTGGCATTGCCGTCAACGTGTGTTGGCGGCAATGTATTAAGAGTCTAATGTTTTATTTATATGGTCAATAATGAAAGCAAGTAATCACTTACATTTTTATGTTGGTACCTATACCGACGATCCAAGTCAGAGCCAGGGCATTGCTCAAGTGAGCCTCAACACTTCTTCGGGGGAGCTGACGCGACTTGATGATGCCATGGTGATACGCAACCCCTCTTACCTCACTCACACTTCCTCTGGTCTCTATACATTTTCTGAAGTTTCCCGCCCCGACAGCGCTGCTTTGGTGTTTCAGTCGAATGCTCGCTCTGACGTGTTGGCCATTGAAGGTGACTACCCTTGTCATATTGATGTGGATTGCCAGCAGCGATATGTGGCGGTGGCCAATTATGGATCCGGAAATGTGAATGTCTACATGTTGGATGGTGATGGAAAGCCACTCAGACTCGTCGCGGACCTGTTTGTGGATGGCAAAGGAGCGAACAGTAAACGTCAGCAATCGCCACACGCTCATCAGGTACAGTTTTTAAATCACACACCTCAGTTGGCTGTGGTCGATTTGGGCAGTGATTCGCTGCATCTCTATGACATTGATACACAAAGTGACCAGTTCCAACTTCATCAAACCGTGTCACTGCCTCCCGGCTGTGGCCCTAGGCATCTGGTGATGAATGGTGATGAAGATATGGCTTACGTTGTATGCGAGCTAGCGGAAACGCTGATTACGCTGACTAAGGAAGGTAACCACTGGCGTATGGTAGACCAGTGCGACTTACTGCCCGGCCAGCCAAAAGGAGAGGCCGCAGCAGCGATCAAGCTGTCTTCTGATGAGCGCTTTATTTACGTTTCTTGTCGTCAGCAGAATGCGATTAGCATTTTCGAGCTGGTGGATGGATTACCTTCGTGGTTAGCGGCGCAAGATTGTCAGGGCCAATTTCCGCGAGACTTTACGTTATCATCTGATGGCAACTGGCTAATTGTCGCCAATCAACATTCTAATAATCTCGCTAGTTACCTGCGTTGCCAATCAACAGGTCTTCTTACTCCAGCCAATTACCAGTGCCAAGTGGATGCACCAGTATGTCTGATTGAGCATTTCGTTTAGAGGCGTGAGAACCTTTCGATAATTTGGTGTTATATCAATCTGGCCCTTCTTTCCCCATTCGTTTGGATGGGGATATTTTTCTAAGGGGCTGAACTCTGGCGTTTTATTTCATTCATTGTCTCCGCGGATATTGATCTAATTTTCACTGTGAATACTTCGCGCGTAGTAGTGATCTTTTTGTGAATACCCATCAAAAACTACGTGAATTCTTTAATGTGATTAATGTCACATTTATCTATCTATAAATAGCGCTGTTTAGCTTGTTAAAGGTGAGCAGATGACTTATTTACCAATCGGGCTGTAAATCGGCAACTATCCTTTATCTTTCATGGCTTTCTTATGTGGCACGTCAACGGCGTTGTGGGCGATAAATGGCTGTTGATCAATACGTCAATTTCATAAATGGAAGGTTAGTTTCCAAGTTCGACAGATGAGCTTCAATTTCGATCTAAGCATAATGCGCAGAATGTAACATTGTATTTCAAAGTGTAACAATTAAACCATATAAGCAGCATGGTTTTTAACCGGATTGCTTATTTGATACCCCACGCTTTGCTTTGCGATGCTGCACATGCTCAACACATAAACATTCTAATGACTATAACAACCGGCCTTCAGGCATTGCCCTGCAACCGGACAAACATCGAGAAAGTTAATGGAAGCCTCAAGATATAAACGCATCTTGTCGAGGGGAAGTTTGGTGACCGCCATTCTGCTGCTCTCAGGATGTAATTCTGCTTTGCTTGACCCGAAAGGTGCTATTGGTGTCCAGGAAAAAGAGCTGATTATTACCGCTCTTTTGCTGATGTTGATCGTTGTGATCCCAGTGATTCTGATGACGATTTACTTCGCCTACCGATACCGCGCAACTAACACCGACGAAGAGTACGCGCCTGAATGGGCTCACTCGACTAAGATCGAAGTGGTGGTATGGACGATTCCTATCATCATCATCGCGATTCTTGCCACCATTACATGGCGTTCAACGCACGAACTGGAGCCGTCTAAGCCTCTGGTGAGTGATGTGAAACCCATGACGATTGAAGTGGTGTCACTTGACTGGAAATGGCTGTTCATCTATCCGGAAGAACACATTGCAACGGTTAACTACGTTGCGTTTCCGAAAGATGTCCCGGTCAATTTCAAACTGACGTCAGACAACATTATGAATGCGTTCTTTATCCCACGCCTTGGGACACAGATCTACGCGATGCCGGGCATGGTGACCAAGCTGAACCTGATTGCTAACCATGAAGGCGATTACAAAGGCTTTGCTTCAAATTACAGCGGTAAAGGTTTCTCGCAGATGAAATTTACTGCGTCCGCTATGCCTGATCGCGCGGCATTCCTGAACTGGGTGCAGAAGGTGAAAGCCAGCCCAGATCGCATCGAAGACTGGGAGCAATTCCGCTCGCTGGCAGCACCAAGTGTCGCTGAGCCAGTCACGCTGTTCTCCAGTGTGCCACCGTTTTTGTTTACTGATGTCGTGACCCAGCATCCTGGTTCAATGAACTGTTTGCCTGAAAACCAAGGACAATCGTAATGTTTGGAAGATTAACTCTCGATTCAATTCCATACCACGAACCCATCATCGTCATCACCTTAGCGATTGTCGCTTTGGTTGGTTTGGCAGTGGTTGTCGCGGTGACCAAAGCAGGGAAATGGCAGTACCTGTGGAACGAGTGGTTTACGTCAGTAGACCACAAAAAACTCGGCTTTATGTACATCGCAGTTGCGATGGTGATGCTTGTGCGCGGATTTGCCGACGCGGTCATGATGCGCAGTCAGCAGTTGCTGTCTTCTGCGGGCGAAGCAGGTTACCTGCCGCCTCATCACTATGACCAGATCTTCACCGCACACGGCGTGATCATGATTTTCTTCGTCGCGATGCCTCTGGTTATCGGCCTGATGAACATCATTGTTCCGTTGCAGATTGGTGCTCGTGATGTTGCCTTTCCGTATCTGAACAACCTCAGTTTCTGGTTGTTTATTGTTGGTGTCATCCTGACCAATATGTCGCTAGGCTTAGGTGAATTTGGTCGTACTGGCTGGTTAGCGTATCCGCCTCTGTCGGGTATTGATGCTAGTCCGGGAGTTGGGGTCGATTATTGGATATGGGCCTTGCAGATATCCGGTGTCGGTACCACGCTGACGGGGGTGAACTTCTTCGCCACTATCCTGCGTATGCGTACTCCGTCCATGCCAATGATGAAGATGCCAGTTTTCACTTGGGCGTCTTTATGTGCCAACATCCTCATCATCATCTCGTTCCCAATCCTGACAGTGACGATTGCATTGCTGACACTGGATCGATACCTCGGATTCCATTTCTTCACCAATGATCTTGGCGGCAACGTGATGATGTACGTCAACTTGATTTGGGCATGGGGCCACCCTGAGGTGTACATCCTGATCCTGCCAATCTTTGGTGTGTTCTCGGAAGTGACCGCGACCTTCTCTCGCAAGAAATTGTTTGGTTACACCTCGCTGGTGTGGGCAACGGTAGTGATTACTATTCTGGCGTTTGTTGTATGGCTGCACCACTTCTTCACCATGGGGTCGGGTGCGAACGTTAACGCCTTCTTCGGTATAGCGACCATGATTATTTCCATCCCAACCGGGGTGAAGATTTTCAACTGGTTGTTCACCATGTACAAAGGCCGCATTCGCTTTACCACGCCAATGATGTGGACGGTGGGCTTCCTGATCACCTTCTCAGTCGGTGGTATGACTGGCGTACTGATGGCGGTTCCGGGGGCTGACTTTGTTCTTCACAACTCAGTATTCCTGATCGCGCACTTCCATAACGTGATCATCGGTGGTGTGGTGTTTGGTTGCTTTGCGGCAATCACTTACTGGTTCCCGAAAGCGACTGGCTTCACGATGAACGAAGCTTGGGGCAAGCGTGCATTCTATCTTTGGATTGTCGGCTTCCTGATGGCTTTCCTACCACTGTACGCACTGGGCTTTATGGGCATGACTCGTCGCTTGAGCCAAGACATTAACCCAGAGTACTTCCCTCTGCTGGCCGTTGCAGCAGCTGGTACTGCTGTGATTGCGATGGGCGTCGTATGCCAGTTCATCCAGATTTACGTCAGTATCCGTGATCGCGAACAGAATCGTGATCTGACAGGTGACCCATGGGGTGGCCGTACGTTTGAGTGGGCGACGTCCTCACCTCCGCCGTTTTACAACTTCGCGCATTTACCAAAAGGCGACGAGCTGGACGCATTCTGGTATCAGAAGCAGAGCGGTGAGTTCGACCCAACCAAAGAAGTGGAATACGAACGCATCCATATGCCGAAAAACACGCCGACAGGTATTTATGTGTCTGCATGGGCACTGGTATTTGGTTTTGCGATGATTTGGTACATCTGGTGGCTGGCAGCAGCGAGTTTCGTTGGCATCATCGTGACCTGTATCCAACACAGCTACAACGATGACGTGGACTATTACGTTGAAGTCGAAGAGATAAAAGCGATTGAAGCTGAGCGCCGTGCTCAGTTTGAAGAAGCAAATAAAAAACCTGTGCAAGATGATAATAAGAAAGACGATCTGGAGGTGACGTATGCAAGCTAACATCGCGTCTCACGCTCATGATCACCACGATACCAGCGGCAACAAGCTGTTTGGTTTCTGGGTTTACCTGATGAGTGACTGCGTACTGTTTGCGACCCTGTTTGCGACCTACGCAGTGCTAGAAAGCGGCTCGATTAGCGGGCCGACAGGTAAAGATATTTTCGAACTGCCATTTGTGTTCGTTGAAACCATGCTGCTGCTGTTCAGTAGTATCACGTTTGGCTTTGGCATGATTGCCATGAAACGCAAAGATGTCGCGGGCTTAAAGCGTTGGTTGCAAGTGACTTTCTTGCTCGGGCTTGGCTTTATCGGTATGGAAGTGTATGAGTTCCATCACTTGATTGCTGAGGGCTACGGCCCACAGGCGAGCGCATTTCTTTCTGCGTTCTTCACGCTGGTGGGCACTCACGGCCTGCACGTGACGTTTGGTCTTATCTGGCTGGCGGTGTGCTATCACCAACTGTCGACGAAAGGTCTTAACGACAATATGGCGATGCGCTTTAACTGCCTGAGCCTGTTCTGGCACTTCCTAGACATTGTTTGGATCTGTGTTTTCACCATCGTTTACCTGTTGGGGGTTATGTAATGGATCAACATCTGGAAACGGGTGCGTCGGATTACGTTAAAGGTTTCGTTGCATCTCTGATTTTGACCGTGATTCCGTTCTACTTTGTGTGGACGCAATCGCTGCCTGACACGACGACATATGTTCTTCTGTTTGGCTGTGCTTTGGTACAAATCTTTGTGCACTTTAAGTACTTCCTGCATATGGAAGTAAAAACCTCCGATGGTCGCTGGAACCTAGTGTCACTGATGTTTACAGCCATCGTTGTCTTGATTCTTATCGCTGGCTCGGTGTGGATCATCTACAACATGAACGTCAACATGAAGCTGTAGGCCAGAGTATGCTGAAAAGTTATTTGTCTATTACCAAACCGGGCATCATTTTCGGCAACCTGATATCTGTTGCGGCGGGGTTTTTCCTTGCCGCAAAAACAGAGCACGCAAGTCTGAACTTGTTACTGGCGACACTCGCTGGTGTCGGGCTTGTGATTGCTTCAGGCTGCGTAGTGAACAACATCTTTGACCGAGACATCGACCAAAAGATGAAGCGCACTCAGAATCGAGAAACCGTCAAAGGTAACATCAATATCGATGTTGCTTTTGTCTATGCCTTGGTGATGCTGCTCAGCGGGACCGCCTTGTTGTTTCAGCTCGCCAATCCGCTGTCGGCAGTGGTAGTGCTTTTGGGCTACGTGTTTTACGTGTTTTTCTACACCATGTGGTACAAGCGTACGTCTGTGTACGGCACGCTAGTGGGTAGCATTTCCGGTGCAGTGCCACCTCTGGTGGGCTATCTGGCGGTAACAAACTACATCAGCCTTGAGGCCATTCTGCTGTTTACCATGTTCTGCTTATGGCAAATGCCGCACTCGTACGCGATTGCGATGTTCCGTATGCAAGATTACCGTGACGCGGGTATTCCAGTTTTGCCAGTGAAAGAAGGCATCAACAAAGCTCATCGCCATATGAAGGCATATGTTGCGGCTTTTGGTGCCGTCTCACTGGCTCTATTCCTATTGGGAGAGGCTGGCTATGAGTACCTAGCGGTTGCCGCTGTTGTGTGCTTTATGTGGACGCAGGTGACGTTTCGCAAGGTTGACTACAGCAATTACGTCCAATGGTCGAAATCGGTGTTTAAAGTCTCTCTGCTGGTGGTGATGAGCATCAGTGGTGTGCTGGGTCTGGAGCTGATTCCACTGCCCATCTAACGAGTTAAGCGCTCCTTCCTGAACCTGCTAAGCCGATAACGGTTTTATGCCTGAGATATCCGATACCGGCATGTTTGTGTAAGCAGAGAAAGGACGGGGCGCTTTTTTAGTTCCCATAAGTAGATAACAAGTATTTTTTGACCTTTAGTAACGTATCGTATTTATACTCGCTCGTGCCGCCATCAGAGTAGTATCCAGAAAAACCATCTAAGTTCTTGTCCTGAGATAGATTCGTTTCACGTATCAGTGAGCCATTTTCAAACTTGTACAGATAAGAAGTATATTGAGTCCCTTTTATATCGAAGTGGTTTATGTCCCAAGTTATTTGAACTAAAAGGTACGGGTTGTTTCTTAGGGATATTTCATCCATACCGTTGAAAATCGGCGGTCCTCCTTCAACAGTATATTCGTCTACTTTGGTGGTTTTACTTCCGGTAGTGATTGACAGAAAATAGGGAGCGTACTCGTGATCTTGTTCGGAAATATCAATCCGATCCCCTTGTTCTGTCACCAATGTGGCAATTGAGAAAGCTGGAAATGCGATGGTCATAGCGAATGCTACTAGTGTGTTTTTTATTTTCATTATTATTGAAAGCTCGCTCCAAAATGGGGAGGAAATGGTTTTGATACTTCTTTACCTTTATTACACATAGATAGCTTGCTTATTTTTCTACGATGCTATCTTTAAGGTTTTCGACTTCAAGATAATTATATACTCTCTCAGGAACTTTATTAGATTGATTATGTTTCCTCATTAGGTTGTAATAAATCAAATAATTTCTTTTCGCAAGTTTGTGGTTTTTTAATTCTTGATACGAATCAGCAAGGTTAAGGTAGGCGACAGTTCTATTAGGAACAATGGCTGTTAGTTTTTCTAAAATATCGATCGAAAATTTATGATATCCATCCTTAGAGAGATAATAAGCTATATTGTTATAATGGACTTGGTTTTCCTTTTTTATAGGGTATAGATCATACAAATTTATAAATAGGTTTTTGCTTATAGGTACTTCTTTTAATTTAAACCTTTTTTCAATCCAAGGTAAATTATATTAAGAATCAACATCGATGTGACAATATTTATTGAATCCTTTGTCATTCTCCAGAAACAAAAGAGGTTCTAAGTCAGACACCGATGCACCCTCTAATAATATGTTAGTGTTCTTCTGACATTTTTTAGTTATTGAAAAGATACCATCTGATACATAACTTATATAAGATTTTGTTTTTCTTACTATAAATTCATTGTTTTCATACGATATGTATATTTCAAACTGTCCAGAGAAACTATTACCTTTATTAACTATGGTGAATCCATCTGAGCTGGGTTTTATTTCTTTTAAAGTACTATACCCATCGATAGTAAAGTTACTAGCTTTGAGAACAAGACTATTACCCTTGTAGATAAACAGGAATTATCAATAGGGTTGGTTTTTATCATGAATGATGAATTCGCAAAGTTCGCATTAAAATACTCATCTTCAAAAGCTAAAGATGAGTTAATGAAAATTAACTGAAATATTGCTAATATCAAATAGTTTGACTTCATTATTCATTACACTTTTGTAGTTTCAATATGCCTTTATCGATGGGTAAGGAATAAAAAGGGAGATTAATCCTTTTTCCATCTGAATCGATTAACCCAAACCAGTTAAACGCGATTCCATTTCTTATTTGGTTGATTTGTGCAATTGGATATGTAATATCTATTTTGTCAAATGGTATATCAAAGCCTCCTAGCCCGATATCTGACGAGCTGTAATACAGGTGATATCTATCATCATGGTTTAGGACTCTGGCTTTGATATATACTTGATTACTGGCCACTTCAATCACTGCTTCTTCATTCTTAATTGATACTTCCCCAAATGACTCATGAAAAGCACCACATTCTAATGAATAATACCCATCAAAGTTTTTACTTACTATTGAGTTAGATATGAGAGTGACTACAACTAGTGATTTCATCCTTTTTAAGCCTAGAATATATATTTTGAGTGTTTATTATATTGAATTAATATCAATCAGGACTTACAAGCAATGTATCTTTTTTTAGATAGCCAATTGTATTATTGTATTTTGAAAATGCCCACTCGGTCTCTCCATCATAGTAATACTCAGTTACGTTGACCTCATCGCCATCAATAACGTAACTTCCTAATCTATTAAAGTCTTTATCATAAAAATATGAACGCTCGGTAGTGACTTTAGCATGGAGTCTTTCTCTCTTTAGTGCATCTTTTTCATTACTGACTAAAAATTCTTCTTTCGAAGTTTTTCGCTTTATGTAAAAATCACCAACAATCTTATCTTCATAATTTAGTAATAACTTATGATTATTTATTTTCCAAACGCTTTCATAGGTTTCTAAAGCTGAACTTCTATTATTATCAATAATGTAGTCACCAGATTGTTTTAAATTACAAAGAGTTATTTCTTCCATGTTTTGGTCTTTTATATAAACAAAAGCATCTTTTGATTTATTTAAATAGTATATTTTTCCACATTCATTAACCCCTGAAAAAGTATCAGAGATGAAGTGATAATTTTCATATGGAGTAGATAGTCTTTTTATATCTATAAAATCATTGTACTCACTATCTTCTATACCGATAACTTTACAAACACTAGCTTGGCATATTTTACCAATTACAGCCTCATTATCTTTTTCTATATATGCATCTATATCCGCTGCATATGCTACTGCTGATACCAATGATATTAGTAGAATTTCTGCTCTCATAATCCAGTTTCTTCTCTAAGTTGTTTGAAGTGATGAGTTCTTTCTGACAGACCTCGGTCTCCACCGTTTACAGCTTTTGATATTAGTTTTACGTTGTATGGATCGTTATCAACCAAAATGTTTATATCACCCTTTGCATTGTAAAGCTTGTGGACCCCCCCACTATTCCTCCAATACCAGCAAGCAGAGTCAATGGCAACATCCATGCTCTTACTTACAGAGTCGTATTTTTTTACATAATCTACGGATGAGTATTCAGAATAGTTTCTGTAGTTATTTTTCCAAGTCAGCTGCATCAAACCTCGACCTCTATACTTGGGTCCGTCTCCCTTTTTAGTGTTCCCCATCTTTTCTGCACTTTTATGGCTTCCAGGGTCATAATGACTCCCAGAACCGTACTCTAAAGTTGTATCAAAGCTTGCACTCTCATGATATATCTGTGCTAGGAAATGTATTTGCTGCAACGGTGTAGAGATTTCATATTTTTCCATCTTTTGATTTAGGAGCTCAACAAATTCAAACTTGTCGAATCCTACTATTTCTGGGTGTGAGTCATGGAATTGTTTTTGCCACTTGGTGCCATTTCCTCTACCCATAAACCAGTCTGATGTATTTCCGAAAACTTTGTGTATTAACTCTACTGTTATCAGCTGTGACTTGAAATTAACAAAAGGCCAATAATGCCAGACACTTTTATCGTCCGGGAGCGTAATCTTACTTTGGGTGTCTTGCATCCAAGAAAACTTATCCGCTCTTTCTCGTTCATGCTGTGAGAATATTTCGTGATGGTTCATGACCTCACTACGCCAAGGTGACTCTAGGTAGTCCTTTTCAGACACGAAACCTGTCATGTACTTTTCATCCATCACTTCTTTGGCGAGTTGATGAATCATAGAATAGCTATCTTTAGTGACGTCTGTATACCAGTCAGAAGGGTGCTTTGCGATAACGCGCTCAAAGTGTTTACGTTTGTTTTCTAAGTAAACTTTGGCTTCTCTTGGTTTGAATGCCGAGAAATCAACCTCTTCACCTTTGGATAGCTCTTCGAGCAGTTGGCTGTAGAACGCATTGGATACGCTCAGAGCGCCATCACTCCCACTGCCGTCAATGGTGATAAGAGGGCTTTCTTCTGCATTTTTTGGGGCAATCTTTTTTAAGAAAAACTCAGGCGGTTTTTCTACGGAAAATAGCTCTATGTGGACTCGGTTATCTTCTTTCTTGGTGGCGTGGGCATCGTTACTGTACTCGTGAAGCCCCATATAGCCCAGTTCGTCCCCCGCTTTCACTTCGATAGCGCCAAAGTCGATGTTGAGTGGTAAGGGGAGGCCCAGTGTTACGACGCTGCCATCGCGCAATGAGGCGGCATTTTTAGACATCCACTCTGGTTCAGAGACAGGCTCTGGGACCATCACAGAAGTGTCGTTAAGAATATCGAAATCGCTGTCTTTGCCTGCCGCAAACCAGACGATTTTGCCTTTCATTTTCTTTTCGCTAGATGAAGGGGAGTCACCCAATTGAACAACGCGGCACTTAATCATCTTATAAGTGTGGCCCCCAATTTCAAACCCTACGGTTTCTTGCTCTTCTGCATGCAAATACTCCAAAACCGTACCGCTTGACATAGAGACTTTGCTTTCCACTTTCCCTCTTTCAGGAGCACCACCAAGTTTAAACGTTCGCACGTTCCACCCATCATCAACCAACTTATAGCGAGTCGTTAGCGATGAATTAGCCCCAATATCCGATGGTGGAGCAAGATGCATGTAGAGAGAGTACAGTTTAAAGACTTCGTCATCCTTTTCTGGGTTTTTGTATTCATGTTCCAGTAGAACGAAGTTGTTACTGTATTTGAGCTCTTGGTCTTTGTATGTGGTGGTTTGGTAGTCAGGGTGAATACGATACGCGATAATTTTCCCATCCATCATTGCTTGGATTGGTCTTAACCCTTTGCCCCAAGGCACCATTTTGGATGTTAAATGAACACCACTGTGCCAACCATAACCTTGCCCTAGAAGGTAGCGCCCGCTTTTGACTTGATCGAAAAGTTTAGTGAAATCACTAAGCGTATGATAGGGCTCACCATTTCTTTGTGTTATAGGAAAAACTGCATCCATGAGGTCATACCTTAATCTGAGAAAACGTCGTCAAAGACAATGAAAGAAGGACGGTTGAGGTTGTTGGCTTTGGTGTAGACAACGGCGTTGATTTCACCTGAGTTCGTTGCGAAACCTGATTGACCCGTGACATTCACGATGGTGCCAATCGCCATGCCTGAAATGGTTAAAAGCTTATCGTTAGTCTGGGTGAGGATTTCACTGAAGACATCAGGAAGCGCACGAGACATTACTTTCATGCCATCTCGATAGCCTTGAACTCCTTCTTGAACTGCGGTTAGAGAGCGAGCCTCAGCTTGCGCCTGAATAAACTCTAATCGCATGTCCAAGGCAGCAATCAAGTCATCGATAAAGCCACAAAGCTGTTGGTTGATGAGTGTCCAAAGAACCAGTTGAAGGTGCTGTATGGTGTTACCTGTACCCAACAAACGTAGCTTGGCAAGCAGTTCAGAAGGCGGATCCAGAAGATCCGCCTGGAACAGGATGCGCAGGATATCGCCGTTCTCATGCACTTTCTCGAAAAGGAGTTCAAGTAGTGATTCGTACTTTTCTAGTGATTCAAGATCTTCCTGAATATGGAAAAGGGATGAAACGAAAGACTCGGAGAAATCGTTAGAATGGTTTTTGCTGACCACATGGGGTGACAAGATTCGGCTTTGTTCGTAGACCATAGCCTTGAAATCATCATCGCTAAAAGAAGGTGAGAGCAAGATGCCCCAGTCATTGGCAACACCAACTTTGTCCTCCCAAAACGGCGCTCTTCTCCCCGCAACAAAAGTACAAAAGTCATGAGAATCTTCGTAGGTTTCTGTAGGAACATTCACAGGTAGAGTTGCGTTTGGGGTATAGGTGTCAGTGGTCTCTTTTAGCACCAAGATACATTCTTTTAGTGGTAAGCCGCCGACGGTGCCACAACCTGTTGAGTCTAAAACCCCGCCACCAATTGAGCCGCCACCAGATTCTCTGAGTTCAAACGGTGCATTCGCGTAAGGTTGGCCATTAGGGTATTTGCAAGTGAGATCCAGCGTATAAGTACCTTCCTGATCTTCGGTGACAGATACCGATGGGTTCTGTACACCGCCAAGACACATAGTATTCGCTTTGTTCATCGTCATCTGGTCTGTCAGACGACACACTCCAATGCCTTCCATTGTTACGGTCGGAGAAGCCGAGATAAATTCGGCTTCGGACTCAATCGTGCCAGATGACACGCCTTTTTTGTCACCGCCTGCATCCCCTGTACTGACTGCAAACTTGCTGCCTTTGATAGCGATGCTGTTGCCGCCATCCATAGAGACAGTCGTGGTTCCATCGACAAGATCGGCTGATTTTGCATTGTTACCATATGGAATGGGAACAACGGAAGGACCAACTGTGGTTAAACAAACATCGGGTAATGTGGCATTGGCTTCACCCCCCGATCCTTTATGGACCACGCTTAGCCCATTAGCACAAACTGTAACACCCATGACGCACCCTGAATTCTCATACAAAGATGGGTAATAATATAAAATAAAGCGCACATCAATCTAACTAAAAGGTTAGTTAAAATGAATGGTTTACCGTTCTAAATGACTAAATTGAAAGGTTTTGGCTGAATGTCTCACAAAAAGGTAGGATCCACACTGTGGAGCTCGTCAATACTGGGGGCCGCATGACATGTAGACGATCGAATGTTAACGTTCGATTAATAGTTTTTCAATATATGTTTTATTTAATTTAAACGAGATGTGAATATGATTACAGCGTTGGCGATCAATAATTATCGTTCGATTCTAAATCTGGTTATTCCACTAGGCAGATTGAATGTGATAACGGGAGCCAATGGCACCGGTAAATCCAACTTGTATAAAGCACTTCGTTTGTTGGCGGATACAGCGCAAGGTGGTGTGGTGTCTGCGCTCGCGACTGAAGGTGGCCTGGATTCAACTTTCTGGGCGGGGCCGGAAAAGATAACCAATGCGATGAAGCGAGGTGAACACGCCGTTGAAGCCACCGTTAGGCAGAAGGTCAAACGTCTCAAGCTTGGCTTTGCGACAGAAGAGTTCAGTTACGCGATTTCTTTAGGTTTGCCAAAACCAACGACATCGATGTTTGGTTTTGACCCAGAGATAAAACGTGAATGTATTTGGAATGGCCCGTTGTATCGACCAGCTAGTGCGTTGATAGACCGAAACGGGCCAGCGATTAAAGCGCGTGAAGGACGAAAATGGCAGGTAATTTCAAGCCATATCGCTACTTATCATAGCTTGTTCGA
Organism: Vibrio sp. Isolate23; assembly: GCF_022398095.1. NCBI lineage: Bacteria > Pseudomonadati > Pseudomonadota > Gammaproteobacteria > Vibrionales > Vibrionaceae > Vibrio > Vibrio sp. Isolate23. Next base: position 761,051 of record NZ_JAKEUV010000001.1, on the reverse strand, counting down.
TCAAATTGCCGATCCAATGGCGACGCCTGAGGCGTTTATGCTGCGAGAAACGATTCGTGGCTGGCGCTTTTATGATCATTTCAGAACCGATAAAGACGCCCCCGCAAGACTGCCTCAGCTTGGAACTCGTACTCCGGTTTTGCATCATGATGGCCGCGATCTGGCTGCAGCCTTACAGACCATTATCGAAATTGGTGACAAAGAGGTGCTTTACAAGGCCATCGACTATGCCTTTCCCGGTGCCACTCTCCGCATCGTTAATCAGGCTGATGGCCGATTCTCGTTAGAGTTTTCGCAGCATGGTTTATTAAGGCCATTAAGTGGAGCTGAGTTGTCAGATGGGACTTTACGTTACTTGCTGTGGGTGGCCGCTCTTCTTACGCCTCGACCACCAAGCTTGATGATTCTTAATGAGCCAGAAACCAGCCTTCACCCAGATTTGTTGCCTGCTTTAGCGCGTCTAATTTCTCACGCGGCAAAGAATACTCAAGTCTGGGTTGTGTCACATGCGCCTCGCTTGATTGCGGCTTTGGCTGAGCACCCTGAATATCATGCAATCCAGTTGGATAAGGAGTTCGGCCAGACGATCATTCCGGATTTAGACCCTCTTTCATCTCCAAATTGGTACTGGCCTGATTCTTAACTAGAAAGACCTCTTTCTAGTTCTACTTCACCAACATGGGGTAAATAATGATCAATGTTCCTCTCGCTAAAGGCTATTAATGGCTAAACTCAAAGTCATGTTCAGTGAAAGTGGTCTTTAGGGGAGGGCATAATGACAACCCAGAACATTCAGCACTTTTTTCATCCTGAGTCCGGCAGCTTGAGTTATGTGGTGGCAGATTCGGACACTAATGAGGCGATAGTGATAGATCCCGTTGCTGATTACGATGAGGAAAACTGTAAGATCAGCTTTGAATCCGCGCAGCAGATTATTGAGCACGTTAAACAAAATCAACTTCATGTCACCGCGATTCTTGAGACACATATTCATGCTGATCATTTGTCGGGTTCGTTCTATCTGAGTAAAGTACTACAAGCGCCTATCTACATTTCTGATCATGTCAAAGAGGTATACGCTAGCTGCAAGGATGATCTGTCACTTACCGATCTTTATCATTTTGAGCACTTCCTGTTGGAAAATGAACAACTGGATTTTGGCCATTCACATATAGAAGTATTAGAAACTCCCGGCCATCCGCCATCTGATCTTACCTTTAAAATTGGTGATGCATTATTCGTGGGTGATTCACATCTTCATTCTGGAGAAGGGGATTTGGCTAAAGATAGCGACCCGACATTTGAGTCATTATCTAAGATATATGAACTCAAAGACTCGACCGAAGTGTACCTGTGTCATAACGAACCAAGCAGCCCAGATGAGTTGGTTTATAAGACGACACTTGGTGATGAGTTGCACGAACAGGGCTCTGTTCATCAGCCTAGCGGCAGAAACCCAAAGCTGCCGACCCCGAAACTGGTAAGCTCCGCGTTAGAATATAACCTTACTGCGATGAGGCCACATATGTAGATGGAATTACCCCCATCTTATTGACTTTATTGCGTATTAAAATTCATCACCAGATAACATTGATGTCATGAATGCTGTGTTAAATCGTCCGCGTGTTTAACTCGACAGGAACAACAATCATGACAAAAGGACTAATAACGTTTCGTTGGCTGCTACCGCTACTTTTCATCTTTGTCACCAGTGCGCAGGCCAGCAATAAGAAGGTATTGTTGGTTGGCATTGATGGCATGCAGTTCGACCATATCGCTAAATTACCGACCCCTGCTTTTGATCGTCTCCAGCTCACGAAAGCTTATGCCGGAGGCGTAAAAGGGCGATTTAGTGAACAGAAGACCAGTAGTGGCCCGGGTTGGACAACGATTCTTACTGGTGTTTGGGTCAACAAACACGGCATTTCGAGTAATAGTGTCGGCCCCGCTGATTCTGACTGGCCAAGTATCTTTCGTCAGATTCACAATGCCAATGACCAAGCTCAGATGTACTCATTTTCGACCTGGGGAACCATTAATACACTCTATTTCCCTGCAGATATGCCTCTGTTAGTGGCTCATTCTGAAGGGGGCGGCGACGATTACAGTGTAAATCGAACGCTGGAAGTCCTGGGCTCTCAAAACCCTGATTTTATCTTTGTTCACTTGGATGAGCCTGATGGTGCAGGTCATAGCCATGGCTGGGGTGACGAGTACGACAAATCAATTACAGACAGCGATGCTAGACTGGGTAAGCTGCTAGATGCGGTTGAGAAACGCCAGACTGAGAAAAACGAGGAGTGGCTGGTTCTGGTCACCACTGATCATGGCCGTAATGCTAGAACAGGCAGTGGCCATGGTAACCAAACCTCGAGTGAAAAGACCATTTTTATTGCTTCCAACCAACCTCTGCACAGCCGCTATCAGTCTTATATTTCCGTGGCGAACCAAGACTTTGACGGCCTGTATAACCTGCCAGCTCAAACCTTTATTGTGCCAACGATTTTAGAGTTTCTCGGTATCAAGCAAAACCGATTACGCCTTGATGGTTTTCCTCTTGTTGGTGATATAGAGGCGCAAAAAGTCTATGCCACGATTGAAAGTAAGCGTTGTGGTTTGGAGTGGGATGCAGACAAGGGCTCACCGATAGCGCTAGCCAGTTACGAGCATGTGGCAAAATTTGATTGTAATGGCTCAGCTGATCCTGTGCAGATAGAAGACGGTTACATCTATGCCAATATTTATGGCTCTTCCTGCGGATTGCAGTGGCATGCCGCCAAAGGTACGCCAAGCCCAATGGGCAGTAACGAGCATATAGCCAAGTTTGATTGCAGCAATGACGGCGACCCGTTGTCTATTAGTAGCAGCTACATTTACAGCCTGATTGAGAGCAAGCAGTGCGGTTTTGAATGGAATGCGAAAAGTGGTGTGCCGATGACGTTAGAGGGGTACGAGCATGTCGCTAAGTTTGATTGTGATGGTAACGCGGACCCACTTAGCTTTGAAGCAATGCGTTAACTTTGCAGTGTGACTATTTGGCCTGAAGCATTTACGCTCAGGCCAGTATTTATGGTATGGCTGAACTTAGCCTCCAGCGAGCGCGTTAGCTTCCAGAATCTTAATGAATTTGTTGACCGTTGGGGTGTAGACCGCTTCTCGCCGCGCTATCCACGATGACTGCCAGTAAATATTTGATTCTAGAGGAATCTCAGCTAACTGTTGTTCTTGAATCTCTCGGGAAAAGAGCAGTCTGGGACCCGCGGTGAGAAAGTCTGATGTTTTCACCAGAGATTTCGATGTGGTGTAGTTATCGCAGGTTATCTGGACGGAATCGCTGTTGAACTGGCTTGAGTGATAGCTTTTGAGTGTGTTGCCAGCATCAGGAGTAATCACTGGGTATTGTTTAAGCTTATCCCAATTGAGTTTCTTATCGCTAAACAATGGATGCTCTGGACGAGCGACAAACGCAATGGGCGCACCTTGCACAGGAGCTGAAATAAGCTCATTGGGTAAGTCATCAATGTTAAATGGTCCTACAGCGACATCGAGGTGACCATCCATTGTCATAGTGAGCAGTTCACTCGCATTCGCGGTTTTGAGTAACGTCTTGACCTGACTGGTTTGCTCGACAAAGTCCAATAAAAGTTTGGGAAAGTAAAGTTGCTCAATGAGAGGCCCAACACCGATATTCAGCTTACCGCCTTCTAGAGAGGCAAGCCGTTCAACGTGTCGGCACATTGAATCCAATTTAGCCTGCACCAACTGTCCGTTTTTTATCAGGTAGTTAGTCACATCAGTGGGCTGCATTCCTGAGCTATGACGGAAAAACAACTTTACGTTCAGTGTCTGTTCCAGTCGTGAAATACGCTTGCTCAAAGTTGGCTGCGACATATAAAGCTCGTCAGCAGCCTTGTTGATACTGCCCAATTCTGTCACTTTCTGTAGTAGCTTTATATCCGAAACATCAAGCATAGTTCTTCTCTTCAATTGTCGGCCACATAGCACATTAGGAAGTCAGTCAATGTGGGTCGATATCAGGTTTCATGGCTATTGATTGTATGCCACTGGTACAGTTTGGCTAATGAAGGATCTTTCTAACACCGACAAACTTTGTGCATAGCTCCAGTATAAACTTGGTTATTCCAAATTTTTGCAACGGATAAGAAAAATATTCAATTATTTTATTGCCGTTCTCTTCGTATAATTTGTGTAAATCAGATTGGAGGACAGAACTATGACAGCCGTAATGATAGACCACACACACTCTTCATTTGACAACCTAAGCCAGGTGCTTGACCTTCAGAAACAAGCATTTGCAGAAAATCCAATGCCAAATGTAGATGAGCGTATCACTAAGCTGAAGAAGCTGAACTACGCGGTGTTGGACTACAAAGATCAGCTTATTGAGGCTGTCAGCGCTGACTTCAGTAACCGTAGCTCGGCGGAAACCATGATGGTGGAGATTCTTGCTGCATTGGAAGGTATTGCATACAACAAAAAGCATTTACGCAAATGGATGAAAGCGCAAAAACGCCATGTGCCTCTTTCCCTTAAGCCGTCTCGGGTTGAAGTTAGATATCAACCACTTGGTGTGATTGGCATCGTTGTCCCTTGGAACTTCCCGATTTTTCTTGGTTTATCACCTCTTATCGGTGCTCTGGCGGCAGGCAATCGAGCCATGATCAAAACCTCAGAATTTGCTCCGAAGACGTCTACGGTAATGAAAGAGATGCTAGGTTCAATTTTTGATGAGAATGAAGTAGCAGTCGTGGAAGGCGATGTTGAAGTCAGCAGCGCGTTCACCAAATTACCCTTTGACCACCTAGTGTTTACGGGAGCAACCAGCGTGGGCAAATTGGTGATGAAGTCTGCGGCAGAGAACCTAACGCCTGTAACACTGGAGCTTGGAGGGAAGTCTCCCGCTATTATTCACGATAGCTACTCTGCCAAAGAAGCGGCGAAACGTCTCGCATTTGGTAAGGCGATTAATGCCGGTCAGGTGTGTGTGTCTCCTGACTATGTGTTCTGCCATCACTCTCAAGTGGAAGAGTTTTGCGAGGCATTCAATGAAGTGTTCTCCAGCCGCTATCCAAGCATGAAAAACAATCAGGACTACACCGCAATCATTAATGAACGCCAGCTACACCGACTTCAGCAGTATCTACAAGATGCAGAGGACAAAGGCGCAACATTAATTGAGATAAACCCTGCAAATGAAGACTTCTCGGGTACTCGAAAAATGCCAATGACGCTTGTGCTTAATCCAACTACCGACATGTTGGTGTTGCAGGAAGAGATATTTGGTCCGATTCTTCCGGTTATCACCTATTCGGATATGTCGGAAGTTACGGAGTACGTTCAAGCGGGCGAGAGACCACTAGCGCTGTACTACTTCGATAATGATCAGCGCCGGGCAAATCAGCTCCTTGATACGACTCATTCTGGCGGCGCTTGCATCAACGATTCTATGATTCATGTGATGGCAGATGATATTCCTTTTGGCGGCGTGGGTGCTTCAGGAATGGGCCACTACCACGGTAAAGAGGGTTTTCTGAATTTCAGCAAAGCAAAAGGCGTGGTGAAGAAAGGGAAAATCGATCTCGCGAGTATGATTGCTGCCCCATGGGACAATAAGATGTTTAATTTGTTGGTGAAATTCCGCTTATGGCGCTATAGCCGATGAACGGTGTGGTATTTAAAAAGGGGGACGCTTGTCCCCTTTTTATCCATTACTGTTTGAGTTCGCGCTCAACGTAATCGTAAATGTACTGCCTTGATTCGGTTCAGACACCAGTTGAATGTTGCCACCTAAGTTATCAACCATAGCGGCGGCCAGTGATAGGCCTAGCCCGTAACCTTCAATATTGCTGCGACTCGCATCAACGCGGTAGAGCCGCTCGAAAATCAAATCCTGATACTGTTTGTCGATACCAATACCTGTATCTGAGACAAGAATCTGAACGTGATGATCACTGGTTTTATCGGCTTTTAGAACAACTTTTCCGCCTGTTCCGGTGTATTTAATTGCATTATCGACCAAGTTCACCAGCGCCTGTGTGAGTTTTTCTGGGTCTGATTGAATGATGAGATTGTCATCAGCCATTGCCTGCAATTGAATCTGTTTGTCATCCGCCACGTCTTCATACCAGCTCACAACGGTTTTCAGCACCTCAGAGACATTGGTTGAGGTGCTTTGTTGCTGACGCTTACCGGTGACTTCATCGTTGAGCTTCATTAGAGCAGTAAGCATATTGCTGGCTTGCATGGCGTATTCAGCGCAATCAGATAAAGCGTGCTCCATGTGCTGAGTGTCTTTGTTGTCTAACAGTGCGGATTGTGAACTGAGCGTGATCCGTGACAAGGGGGTACGAATATCATGAGCAATAGCATCGACGGTCGTATTGAGTGTGGTTGTAACATGGTGCAGTCGGGCGATAGCGTCATGCACACTGGCACTGATGACGCTCAGCCCTTGCGGCGTGGCGGCTGGCTTGTCCGTCATCTCTAACTTGCCTTGGCTTAGCTTATCCAGAGAATCTCCGAGCGTAACCAGTGGTGACATCGCGCTGCGAATAATGCGGTGAGTGAACAAAGTAGTGATAGCAACCAACACAATTAAGGCGTACAAAGTCATCAGCCATTGTTTGTAGGCGATGGCGTAACGCGGTTGATTGTCGAGAACTAACCAAAAATCCAGCGTTTCTCCTTCAATCTTCAGCGACATATATGAGTTAATAATGAAAGCCGTAAACCAAGATTTATCGTCAGTAAGGTAATCATTGAGTAGGATGTCGGCTGGCAAGTTGCTGTCACCAGCGACAAAGTTGGGGCTGGCCGTAGGCTCTTTCGAAATAGAAAAAGCCGCGATATTGTTTTCAATCAGGCGATGCGGGTTTGCAGTCATGACGTGAATCAGTTGATCGGCTGAATCGTAGGTAAGAATACGCTGGTATTCAGTGGCCATTGAGTTGAGGATTTTCTTTTCGGTGCGGTATAAATCGAAGAAGAACATCACTCCAACCACTATTTCAACCAGTATCAGGCACAGCAATAAGATCGCCATAAACCGCATCAGTAGTGTGTTGCGTGCCTTAGCCAGTGCCTGCTCAATGTTGTGACTTGAGGACATAGCCAACCCCTCTGAGTGTATGAATTAATGGGGTATCAAAGCCTTTGTCCACTTTGCTGCGTAAACGACACACCAGTACATCCACCACATTGGTCTGCGGATCAAACTGATGGCCCCAGACATGCTCAAGAATGGCGGTTTTTGAAATGACGGTTTCAGGGTTTTCCAACATTAGTTTGATCAACATGAATTCTCGTTGATTGAGTTGAATCGAGGCGCCATTTCTTTCAAGTGAATGCTTTAGCAGATCCAGCGATAACTCGCTGTAGTTTAATTGATAACTTTGAGCAGGGTTCTGTTGACCTCGGCGAGCCAGTGACTGACAACGAGCCAGCAGTTCCGGAAAAGCGAACGGCTTCACCAGATAATCATCCGCACCCGATTGCAGCCCTTTAACTCTTTCATCTACAGAGTGTTTTGCGCTCAGGATGAGAACTGGTGTTACATGGCCTTCTCCTCTCAGTTGAGCCAAGACTTCAAAGCCGTCTTTTTGTGGCAGCATAATGTCGAGCACAATCACATCGTAAGATTCGCTGATGGCTTCATGCAATCCGTCAACGCCATTGGTGGCGTGCGTTATTGTACAGCCTTCCTGCTGGAAGCCATTGATAAGAAAGCGTGCTATGTGGGTGTCATCTTCAATCAAAAGTATTTTCATCAGCTGTCCATTTCCTCACTCTCCCTAAACAGTCCTTCATACTCTACCAACAACCTTTCATGAATTTAACCAACATTACAGCTTTGTAATGATTGGGAAAGTCTTCAGTAATAGAGCTTTAGTTAGGATGTATCTGTCGAATCAAACAAGGTCTACCTTACAGGAGTGAACATGAAAACAATCAAACTTAGCGTACTAGCAGCGTCTCTTGGCTTCCTTTCAATGTCTTTTAATGCGTCAGCCGCAGATAAAGGCCACACCGTATCAGTGACGCAAATTTCGTCTCAGTCCGCTTTCAGTCTGGCAAAAGAAGCTGTTAATCAATGTGAGGCGAAAGGCTACAAAGTATCAGCGACAGTGGTTGACCTATCGGGCAATGTACTGGCTCAACTTCGTTCAGACGACGCAGGCATCCACACCTTAGACAGTTCACGTAAGAAAGCCTTTACTGTGACCAGTATGAAACAGCCGTCAGGCAACCTGATGAAGCTGATCGCTGACAAGCCAATTATGCAGCCTTTGCAAAATATGGATGACAACTTGCTGTTCTTAGCGGGTGGTGTACCTGTTCAGCTTGATGGCAACCTAATCGGTGCCGTTGGTGTAGGTGGAGCACCGGGTGGTCACCTAGATGTGGAATGCGCCGATGCCGCAATCAAAAAAGTGTTCTAATTTGAGTTAACCACTGCCTTTGAGTGAACTCAATTCCCCGACCAGAGACACTGGTCGGGGTTTGTTTGTATCTGAAGGTTAAGCATGAATCTGTTGGATTTTAAACTGCTCACACTGATTGAACTGGGCAAATTCCGACAGCTCTTGTTCGAGGGCAGAGTGAAAGTCATCTCGCTTTCTCAGTGTGGGTTCGATATGTAAGCTTAGCGCCTGAAGTGTCGAGGTTGGCTTGTCTACTTTGCAATCAACACGAGCGACTAACTTTCCATCCCACATGACAGGTAGGCAGAAGTAACCAAACTGGCGTTTATCCGCTGGCACATAGCACTCAAGCAAGTAATCGAAGTTGAAAATCTTCTGAGCACGTTTTCTCTGGATCAGTAGATTATCAAACGGAGAGAGTATTTTGGCCTTCTGGCGATTGAGGCGCTTACCGAGCAAATCCAACGCGCCGTGGAACGTGTAATAGGTATGGCCGTCGACCTTAAAAGGGAAAATTTCACCTTGTTGGCACAATTGCTTCATCGTGTTGCTGACCAGCTGCTTAGTGTTTTTGAGTAGGTAATTGATTTCCGACAGATGACCAAAACCATGCGCTCTGAGGTAATTCATCACCAGATAACGCCCATATTCTTCATTGCTTGGCATTGAGGTATCTATTCCTGGCGGCAGGACTCGTTCTGTCAGGTCATACACTTTATGGAAGTTGCGCCTTTCAGTGATCATTAGATCACCTTGCATGTACAGATTCTCCAACGCCTGCTTCGTGGGTTTGGTTCCCCAGCCCTGCTTTTTGACGCCCGCAGACTCAAAGTCTTTTGCCATTAATGGCCCTTCGTGCTCAATTCGACTCATGATGTCATTCATCAACTGGTTGTCGCGGCGATACCAATGATTCTGGTCTCCGGATTTTATGGCCTGTTTACGTGGCAGAGTGAAGCGATAATCTCGCATGGGTAAATAAGCGGCAGCATGAGACCAGTATTCAAATACAGAACGATTTTTTACCAGCTTATCGAGGTGATTGGGTTGATACTTTGAATTGCGGCTCCACAAGGTGTGATGGTGGGCGCGTTGAACAACCGAGATAGTGTCGATTTGCACATAACCGATACGCTCAAATGTTGACAGCGTGTTCTGTAAGGCGCTGCCTGATTTCAGGCTTTGTGGCAAACCTTGAGAGAGTAGCGCGAGCTTTTGAGCCTGCGCAATTGAGAGTGTTTCCATACTGAAATGAATCCTGTATCTACCCCGTAAGGGTGTGAGTGCCTGTATAATTTGCAGTGTAAACTCGATACACCAGTGTAATGAAAACGCCTGAATTATTCGTTGGGAAAGATCGAATTATGAGGGAAAGAATAAAAAGCCCCAGCGTGATGCTAGGGCTGAATTAGGTTTATTCACCGAGTGCTTTTTTCGCCAAACGCGCGGCGGCGTGTTTATGTCGGTTGAGAAGTTGATGCAAGTCGACACCAATCACTTCACTATTGAGAACGCGCCAGTGACCCGCGACCATAACTCGGTCTGCTTGCTGTGCGCCACATAAGATCAGAGCGGCTAACGGATCGTGACTGCCAGAAAAACGGATGTCATCGAGCTTGAACATGGCAAGATCGGCTTGTTTGCCGACGGCCAGTTCTCCGATATCGCTGCGACCCATAGCTCGAGCAGAGCCTTGTGTTGCCCAGCGAAGGGCGTCGAAATGGGTGACATTGGCTGAGCCGTATTGCAATCGTTGCAAGTACATCGCCATACGAACTTCGGCAATCATGTTAGAGCCGTCGTTGGATGCCGAACCGTCGACACCTAAACCGACTTTGACGCCAGCGGCCTCCAAATCGTTGTTTTTGCAGATCCCCGATGCCAACATCATGTTCGATGTCGGACAATGGCTGATTCCAACACCTGCTTTGCCAAGACGGCGGATCTCTTCTTGATTGAAATGAATACCGTGTGCCAGCCAGGTTCTATCATTCAGCCAACCAACGTCTTCAAGGTAGTCGACGGGTCTCAGGCCGAATTTCTGCAGACAGAAATCTTCTTCGTCGAGTGTTTCACACAAATGCGTGTGCATCATGACGTTTTCCTGCGCAGCAATGTAGGCAGTTTCCTTCATCAGATCTGTGGTTACAGAGAAGGGCGAACACGGCGCGAGGGCGATTTGCGTCATGGCGCCATCGTGGTGCTGGTGGTATTGGCGAATCAAGCGTTGGCTGTCATCGACAATCGCTTGCTCGGTCTGAATGGTGTGACGAGGCGGAAGGCCACCTTCATCTTCGCCGAGGCTCATTGAACCGCGGGTAAAGATGGCTCGTACGCCGAGTTTTTGCGCCGCTTCAACCTGAAGATCAATCGCATGTTCGAGCCCATTCGGTAGCAGGTAGTGATGATCGGATGCCGTGGTGCAGCCAGATAACATCAGTTCTACCAGTGCCAGCTCAGTCGCGACACTCATCATCTCTTCGTCTAGATTCGCCCACACTGGGTACAGGCTTTGCAGCCAGTGGAACAATTCTTTGTTCAAGGCATCAGGATAGGCGCGAGTCAGAGTCTGGTAGAAGTGATGGTGGGCGTTGATTAAGCCGGGGGTCACCACATGGTGCGAGGCGTCGACGACGTAATCTATCTGATGAGACGGCGTCTCGTTTTTTGCGATAAGTTCGACAATCTTGTTTCCCTGCACCACCAAGCCGCCTTGCGCGTCTTGATGATTTGCAGTGTAAATTGCCAGTGGATTCTTAATCCAGATGGTTTCCATTCATAGTAATCCTTAGCCATCTCAGCCATTTCAGGGGAGAGGGTCTTGATCGATTTTAGGTTGAGTTATTGCCAGACTGGTCTGACGCTAAGTGTGTTTCGGTTGCTTCTAGAGAGGAGCAACCGAAACAGTTGTTATTCTTGCTGAGCTTTCAACGGGCTTTGTGCGTCTGGTGACTGCTCTTCTTTCTTAGACTGTGCTAGTTCTTCTTGCACTTGGTCGCGGCTCTCTTTGAGCGCATCGCGCTCTTCTCTGCGGCTTGATTTAGGTAGCAGTTGATGCAGAAGAACGGTTGCGATGGTACCTGTTGTGATACCTGAGTGTAGGAAGTTGGCTATATCATGGGGTAGGTGCTGTAGCAGACGCGGCTCAAACGTAACCGCCAAACCTGAAGCAAGACCAACACAAATCACCAGAGCGTTACGTTTGGTGTCCGCGGCGGTGATCAGCATACGAATCCCAGCATAAGCAATCATACCGAACATCACAAAACCGACGCCGCCTAATACCGGCTTTGGAATGGTGACGGCAATCGCAGCCAGTTTCGGGAAGAGTCCGCCTAGGATGAGCAAGCCACCGGTTGCAGCAACGACAAATCGGCTGGCAACGCCCGTAATGCCGACAATACCGACGTTTTGACTGAACGAGGCCAGTGGCATCGCGGTAAGAATTGCGGCAAGCGTGCTGCCGAGGCCATCACCCAGCAAGCCACGTTGTAAATCTTTACCTGATACTTGCTTGTTACAGTTACTGGCGAGCGCCATGAAGTCGCCTGTGGCTTCTGCAATCACGACAATGTAAACCAAACTCATACTGACAATGGCGCTGGCGTGAAAGCTTAAACCGTATTTAAGCGGTTCTGGGCCACCGACCCAAGCGGCGGTCGAGACGTCGTCCAGATTGACCATGCCCATGGAAAGGGCAGCGATATAACCGCCAGCCAGACCAATCACGATGGCGGACGCTGCCACGGCCCCTTTGCAGTAAACCGATACCGCGACCACAATGCCCAATGACACTATGGCGAGGAAAAGCTTGGGTAGTGTTGCGAAGTTTTCACTGGCGGCAGGTGCATCGCCGACCCAGTTCATTGCGACTGGCAATATGGTCAAACCGATCAAGGTGACGACCACGCCGCTGACCACGGTCGGGAAGAGCTTGCGTACCTTATCCATATAGAAGCTGGCGAGAATCACCACCAGTGAGCCGATTAACGCCGACCCCATGATGCTAGCCACACCACCTTCGCGGCCTATCGCAATGGCGACGCCAAGAAACGCAAAACTGGAGCCCATTACCACAGGTAAGCGAATACCAATCGGACCTAAGCCGAGACACTGCGCTATGGTGACAATACCTGAGGCGAGTAGGGCGGCATTAATCAGAGAAACAATTTCTTCGTTGGGAAGCCCAATAGAGGCGCCGACGATGAGAGGAACGGCAACAATGCCGCCGATAGACGCCAGCATATGCTGGAGTGCAAGGAGTAAAGTGATGCCATGAGGCGGTTTTTGGTCAAGCGTGTACAGAAGTTTCATTTGTTTTACCTCAGAGAGAGTTGGCGTAATTGGTTATCTCTCGTTGAGTGGGGAATGCTCCCACTAAACAGGTGACAGACTTCTACAAACTGCGTAGGGTCGATGGATTTTACGTGTAACAGTCTCGCCTGAGCAGAAGCTCAGGCGAGGTGGTGGAGATGAATTAGATGTAAATCAGCTTGGCAACGAAGATGACCGTCAGGATGTACATCGAGATAGAGACGTCTTTGGTTTTACCCGTGGCAACTTTGAGCACAGTGTAAGTGATGAAGCCTAACGCGATACCGTTAGCAATCGAGAAGGTCAGTGGCATCATCAGTGCTGTAATCGCAGCAGGAGCACCATTAGTGAAGTCTTTCCAGTCGACGTGCTGCATACTGCTCATCATCACAAAGGCTACATAAATCAGTGCGCCAGCGGTCGCGTACGATGGAATCATCCCCGCCAGAGGCGATAAGAATATTGCCGCGAGGAAAAGAACAGCAACCACAATGGCAGACAGACCTGTACGAGCGCCCGCAGCCACACCAGCGGCACTTTCAACATAGCTAGTCACCGGAGGACAACCTACACACGCACCTGCCACACTAGAGATACTGTCGGCTTTCAACGCTTTGCTTAGGCCTTCAATCTTACCTGTTTCCTTGTTGATCAAGTGTGCTCGCTCTGCCACGCCCATCAGGGTACCTGCAGTATCGAACATATTGACGAACAAGAAGGCTAGAATCACGCTCACCATTGAGATATTAAATGCGCCAGAAATGTCCATTGCCATAAAGGTTGGAGCAATACTTGGCGGTGCAGAGAAGAAGCCGTTGTAATGCACCAGCCCTAGCATCATGCCAATCAGAGTCACACTCAGAATGCCGATAAGAACAGCACCGAAGATTTTACGTTCGCTGAGCACAGCGATGATAAGGAATGCGATGGCAGCGAGCATGGCATCTGGCTTGGTGAAATCGCCTAGTGAGACCAAAGTTGCTGGGTTTTCGACGACAATGCCTGCGGTTTTAAGACCAATCAGACCAAGAAATAGTCCGACACCGGCTGTCATAGAGAAGCGCAAGCTTTCAGGAATACTTTCGATGATCCACTGACGAATCTTATAGAAGCTCATCCCGACAAACAGGATACCAGAGAGGAACACCGCACCTAGTGCCACTTCCCAGCTGTAACCCATTTCGCTGACAACGGTGAATGAGAAAAACGCGTTGAGGCCCATACCCGGTGCCAGACCGACAGGCCAGTTAGCAAACAGCCCCATTAACAGACAGCCGATGGCTGCACCGATACAGGTTGCGACAAAGACGGCGCCTGAATCCATTCCAGAAGCGGCCATGATCTGAGGGTTTACGAAAATGATGTACGCCATTGTGGCAAAGGTGGTGATGCCCCCAATCATTTCATTTTTGACACTGGTTCCATGTGCTTTCAGTTTGAAAAAGCGCTCCAAAAAGCCACTAGGTTGACCTTCGGTATTAAGCACTTCTGCTTTGCTTTCATTCATGTCAGCAAGTCCTTTTATTTTGGTGTTTCTTCAATTGAAGACCGCACTTCGCCCGGACGTCTCTGTCTCAGACGAACTTCAATTATCCCGATTGAATAGTTATATGACGCTGTTAGGTGACGCTTATCGTTATTGCGTTAACTGCCCCGATAAGTCGAGAAGCTATACGGTGAAACCAGTAGCGGCACGTGATAGTGCGCATCTTTCTCACCCAATCCAAAACGGATCACGACGTCATCGAGAAAGGCAATGTCGCCCAGGTCGACGTCTTTGTTGCGAAAATAATCGGCAACGTGAAAAACAAGCTGATACTTTCCAAGTTCAAAAGCTTCGCCTTCTAAAACAGGCGCGTCAGTGCGGCCATCAAAGTTAGTCGTGACGGTTTTAATCTTGGTTAGGTTGTCACCTTCCACTCGGAACAGTTCAACTTCGATGTCTGCACCTGGCAGGCCATGCATTGTATCCAATACGTGTGTGGTTAGTTTTCCCATAATTCCTGTTCGCGCGTCGCGCTCTCCTTAGCTTTGAGGTTATTTTAAATTGTATACAAAGTTGTTTTTAAACTTTGTTGGATACCTATATATGTACACAAAATATTCATATAGTAAAGCTCGTTGTTATAAAAATGTTACTAGTGGATAAATTGAAAAATGAATTATGTGAAGTGTAATTTCGTCTGTATTGAAGTGCATTTATTTGTAACTAATTGATTAATATGCTTATGTTGATAAAAAGTAACTTTAGCAACAAAATCTTTACATTAAGATATTTTATTGTATACAATGAATGTATGAAGTTGATGTGGCGTTACAATCGCGCCAAGCTTTTTAAGGAGAGCCTGAATGGATAAGGATTATTCACGAGATCTGGTTGGCTATGGGGCGAATCCTCCGCATCCCAAATGGCCGGGCGGTGCTCGTATCGCAGTGTCATTTGTATTGAATTATGAAGAAGGTGGTGAGCGTTGCCTTCTGCATGGAGATGACGAGTCCGAAGCCTTTCTATCTGAAATCCCAGCCGCTCAACCTATTAAGGGTGAGCGCCATATCAGCATGGAGTCTATCTATGAATACGGTAGTCGTGCTGGTGTGTGGCGTGTCTTACGCCTGTTTGACGAATACGAAATTCCACTCACCGTTTTTGCGGTGGCTATGGCGATTGAGCGACACCCTGACGTGGCAGAAGCCATGGTGCAAGCAGGCCATGAAATTTGTAGCCACGGTTATCGTTGGATTGATTATCAGTACATGGATGAGTCACAAGAGCGTGACCACATGGCAAAAGCGATTGAAATCATCAAAGAGATCACAGGTAGCAGACCACTCGGTTGGTATACCGGTCGCACTGGGCCAAATACCCGTCGTTTGGTGGCGGAAGAAGGCGGATTCTTATACGACTCCGATGCCTATGATGACGATTTGCCGTATTGGCACACTGAAGCGGGTCGTCCTCAGTTGGTGATTCCATACACTTTGGATGTTAATGACATGCGTTTTGCTACCGCTCAGGGGTTCAACTCTGGTGAGCAATTCTTCCAGTATCTGAAAGACACGTTTGACACTCTTTATGAAGAAGGGGAGTCCGCCCCAAAGATGATGTCGGTCGGATTGCATTGCCGCTTGATTGGTCGACCCGGTCGTCTTGCTTCACTCAAGCGTTTTCTCGATTACGTAAAACAACATGATGATGTGTGGCTATGTCGCCGCATTGATATTGCTCACCACTGGCATGAACACCACCCATACACACCAAAAAAGGAGAAGTAATATGTCCGAATTTCGTACCTGTAAACCATCGGAGATGGCTCGCGCGGAATTTGTCTCGCATTTTGGTGATGTGTATGAGCACAGTCCATGGGTCGCTGAAGCTGTATATGACAAAGGGCTGAGCGTCGACGATAACAAGATTGAACATCTGCATCAGCGTATGGCTGAAACTTTACTGGGTGCAGAGAAAGCACAGCAATTGGATTTAATTAACGCTCACCCGGATCTAGCCGGTCGTGCAGCCGTCAATGGGGAACTGACCGCCGCCTCGACTGCTGAACAAGCAGGGGCGGGCATTGATCAATGCTCTGCGGACGAGTTCGAGAAATTTACCACTTATAACAACAGCTACAAAAGTCGCTTCAACTTTCCCTTCATCATGGCAGTGAAAGGGGCCAATCGTTACCAAATTCTTGAGTCGTTCGAGATGCGATTAGGAAATGATAGTGAAACTGAGTTTGCTACTGCGATTCAGGAAATCAACAAGATTGCCTTGTTTCGCCTGCGAGATATGTAAGTCACTGAGCTGGCGACTATCCCGTAATAACGCTCTTTAGGAGCAGATAACTGACTCACTTAACCTATTTTTGATTAATTGGAAGGATGAAGGAAATGTCCTTAGATTTTGAACAATACATTAACCTTGCTGATGACAAACTGGGCGCACAAGCTATCTACGCGACCGATGATTTCTTTGCGGATAAAAGCCGCCTTTTACGCCGTGAAGCGCCGGAGTGGAAGGAAGGTGTTTATGACGACAATGGAAAATGGATGGATGGCTGGGAAAGCCGCCGTAAGCGTGGCGAAGGCTACGACTATTGTGTGATTCGTCTAGGCTTAGCTGGCACGATTGCAGGCGTTGATATCGATACCTCTTTCTTTACGGGTAACTTCCCACCATCGGCATCCATCGATGCGTGTTATTCACCTGATGGCGACCCAACGGATGCCTCTGAATGGCAAGAAATTCTGCCTTCAATGAGCTTGCAAGGCGACCATCATCACCTTGAGCAAATTGAAAGCGACGAAGTGTTCACTCACTTACGTCTTAACATCTATCCAGATGGCGGTGTTGCACGTCTTCGTGTTTACGGCCGACCAAGTGTGGATTGGGACCGCATTGATGCTCAGCAGAAAGTGGACTTAGCCGCTGTTGAAAATGGCGGTCGTGCGTTGGCATGTAGTGACGAGCACTACGGTAATAAATCAAACATTCTTGGCCCTGGCCGAGGTGAAAATATGGGTGATGGCTGGGAAACCGCACGTCGACGCACGCCGGGGAATGACTGGGTGATCGTTGCACTTGGGCACGCCGGTAATATCGAACGTGTTGTGGTGGATACAGCGCACTTTAAAGGCAACTTCCCAGACAGCTGCTCTATTCAGGCGGCCTACGTTAAAGGTGGCACAGATGATCAGGTGGCGACACAAAGCCTGTTCTGGCGTGAACTTTTGCCAGCACAGAAGCTCAAGGCACACGATATTCATGAGTTTGTCTCTGAAGTGAATGAACTGGGTGCTGTGACGCACGTTCGTCTGAATATCTTCCCGGATGGTGGTATTAGCCGCCTGCGTTTATTTGGAACTAAAGCGGAATAAGCGAGGGAAGCACAATGAGCAATGGAATTCGCCGATTAAAAATAGAGCCACTCACCAAAGAGTCGTTTGCAGAATTTGGAGACGTTATTGAAGTCGAAAACAGCGACTACTTTATGATCAATAACGGCTCAACCCGTCGTTACCACAAGCTGGCGAGCACAGACGTGCAAGATCAAGGTGGTGAAGCCATCATCAGTATCTTTCAGGCCACGCCGCTGAGTTACCCTCTAACGATAAAAATGCTGGAACGTCATCCGCTTGGCTCACAGGCCTTCGTTCCGTTGCTTGGGCGACCATATTTAATTGTTGTTGCACCAAAAGGAGATGACCCGCAGTTGTCGCAAAGCCGTGCCTTTATCAGCAATGGCCGACAAGGTGTCAATTACCACAAAGGTGTTTGGCACCATCCGGTGTTGGCGCTGACCGAGCGTGATCAGTTTTTGATCGTCGATCGAGGTGGTGAAGGGCATAACTGTGATGAAGTGTTTTTCGACACCGATTTGGTCTCTCTGCATCTGGAAGATATTCCAGGCAACAACAGCACGGATGAAGAGCAACGCATGGAACAAGCGTTGTAATGCTGGGACTGACCATCAGAGGGTTCCCTTGTGATGGAAAGCGCTGGCAGTAAATAGGAGTTTATTATGGATCCACATATCACGGAGTGGTTGAATCTGGCGATTCGCTGGGTTCACATGATAGTCGGGATCGCCTGGATTGGCGCATCGTTTTACTTTGTTTGGTTGGAGAATAACCTAAACCGCGTTAACCCGAAAACTGGCCTGTCAGGCGACTTGTGGGCAATTCATGGCGGTGGTATCTACCACCTTGAAAAGTACAAGCTTGCGCCACCGGAAATGCCAGAGCACCTGCACTGGTTTAAATGGGAAGCATACTTCACTTGGATTACCGGTGTGTTGCTACTGGCGGTTGTTTATTACCTCAACGCAGAAATCTATCTGATTGCACCAGGCTCTGGCCTGTCATCTACTACTGCTATTGCGATTGGTGTGGGTGCGTTAGTCGCGGGCTGGTTCATTTACGATCTCTTGTGTGATTCGCCTTTAGGCAAAACCCCAATGTTGCTGGGACTGGTTCTGTTTGTGCTGCTTGTTGGTGCGACCTACGGACTGGCTCAGGTCTTCAGTGGTCGTGGTGCTTACATCCACGTTGGTGCCATCATAGGTACGATCATGGTGGGTAACGTTTTCCGCGTTATCATGCCAGCGCAGCGCAATCTGGTGAGTGCGATTGAAGAAAACCGCGAACCGGATCCGGCATTGCCAGCGAAAGGTTTACTGCGTTCTCGCCACAACAACTACCTAACATTGCCTGTACTGTTCATCATGATCAGTAACCACTTCCCGAGCACTTACGGTTCGGAATACAACTGGGCGATTCTAGCGGGTCTGGCGATCTTCAGTATCCTAGTGCGACACTACTTCAACACACGTCATGGTAGTCAGAAATTTGCCTGGACGATCCCTGTGGCGGCTTTGGGTATGATCACGTTGGCATTTGTGACTTCTCCTTATGCGAACCGACCTGCAGCGCCAGTGGCGAAAGCACCGGTTGTACAACAGCAGGCTGTGCCTGTTGCTGAAACAGCGACAGAAGAAGCAAATGAAACCGCATCGGCATCAACCGATGAGCAGGCTCCTCAGGAGCAAGCAGCATCTACAACAGGTGGTGTCAGCTTTGCCGAAGTGAACAAGGTCATTCAGGAGCGCTGCTCTGTATGTCACTCTGCCACGCCAACGCACGCAGCATTTGCGGTTGCGCCAGCCGGAGTGGTACTGGATACCCCTGAAGAGATCTTAACGAACGTTCCACGCATCATTTCTCAGTCCGTTGCGACTAAAGTGATGCCGCTGGGCAACCTTACTCAGATGACTGATGAGGAACGATCCCTTATCGGAGTTTGGGTGGAACAAGGTGCAGTTATCCAATAACTGTCCTTGCGGGACTGAGTGTCAGCCTGACTTCCTGTCATCCTATGTTCAGGCTGACATAGACTCCTCATTCCCAGCTGTCTCCAGACAGTGTATTTCCCTTTCCCCGGAACGTGTTCCGGGGTTTTTTATAGGTGTTAAGAAGCAAGAAATGCAAGGTTGTTGAAGTTGTGATGTTTATCTTCAATCAACGCATGCAGAAATTTCGGCTGTGCTACGTTTACTATTGATAGGTAACGCATTAGTCGTGAGTGAAAGGCTGAGAGCGACATTTCTACCTTCTTTCTCTTTTCACGGGCTCATTAGATGGGCCCTACATTGGTCAATTATAAAAGGATTTAGATGTGACGAAATTAGCCATCAGCATCAGACACAAAACCATACTGGCGACAGTATTGGCAGTGGTTCTGGTGATCATCGTACTGATCAGTACCACCGTGAGCCAAGGTCGTAAGATCATTCTCGACCAAACCTATTCACAGCAGCTTCCGGCTTCGTTGGGAGAAGTGAGTAACAAAATTAAGCTTGAGTTGGAGAAACCGCTGGTTATCGCAGATGTGATGTCGGAGCTTTCCCAACTGACCGAATTTACAGGTGAGGGCAGTGAAGAAATCGTCGATATCCTTAGCCGTATCAAGCAGCAGTTTGGTGCTCTGACGGCGTTCTACGTTAATACCGTTGATAGTAGCTACTACATTCCGACCGGCAAATTGAAAGACATGTCGGCGCAGTCTAATGATGACCAATGGTTTTATGGTTTTCTCGCCAGTGGCAAGAAAGTCGAGCTATCGATTGATGTCGATGACTCTACTGGTGTCGCGACTGTGTTTGTTAACCATGTGGTGATGCAACAAGGCAAGCGTATTGGTGTTACCGGGATTGGCTTGTCACTACAAAATATGGGGAAAACCGTCGCAAACTATTCACTGGGTGAGCAAGGTCAACTGATGCTGGTCGACAATCAAGGAGTAGTGAAAATTCACGCAGATGCCAATCTAGTTGGTAAATCACTCAACGACTTACAGCTGCGAGAATTGGCAGCGGAGCTGGGTAAACTCAGTGACACAGACTCGCACATTATTGAAGCTGAAGTGAACGGCAGCGCCATGATTGTCGGGTTTATTGCCTTACCAGAGCTCGGTTGGACACTGGTTTCTCTTCAGCCCCAAAGTGAAGTGCTGGCGGAGCTGAATCAGTTTATTCAGACCATGACTTACATCGGTGTGGTAGTGGCTTTACTATTTATCATCATCAGTGCTTATATGACGAATGCTTTGCTTAAACCTCTGTCGACCACGGCAGATTTGCTGCTGGAAATCGGTGGCGGTGGTGGTGACCTGACGCAAAGGCTGGATGAAAGCCGCAATGATGAAGTTGGCAGCATTGCTCGTGGTTACAACCAGTTTGTTGCTTATATGGGCAATGTCTTGCAAGAGATCGACCGCTCGCGCGTTGATTTGGTGGCAACCATTGATCATATTGATTCTCAAGCCAGTGAGATGAAACATCAGATCCAAGGGCAAGAGCAGAACATTGACCAAGTCGCGACAGCGATCCATGAAATGAGCGCTAGCTCGGAAGAGATAGCCAGCAATGCCAACAATACGTCAGACAATGTGCAGCAGGCGACAGTAGAAGTGAAACATGGTTTGTCATCGGTCAGCGACACATTTTCTCATACCGAAGCGATGAGTCGACAGTTGGATCAGAGCAGTCAGAGTATTGAGAAGCTCTCCAATGACATCAACGCCATTGATACGGTACTGGATGTGATCAGTGGCGTGTCAGAGCAAACCAATTTGCTTGCTCTCAATGCGGCGATAGAGGCAGCTCGTGCAGGAGATCAGGGGAGAGGGTTTGCTGTGGTGGCGGATGAAGTGCGCACATTAGCGTCACGCACACAGGATTCAGCCAGTGAAATTCGCACCATTATCGAAAATCTTCAGGGCCTCAGCGATACGGTGGTGAAAGAAGTTAGTCAGAGTCACAGTACTGGTAAAGCGTGTTTAACCGCCGCTCAGGCTTCAGAGAAGCATTTAGAGTCGATCAATCAGTTTGTGGATGAGATTCATCAACTGAGTAGCCAGACCGCCACGGCGACCAATGAGCAGTCTCAGGTTATCAATGAAATTGCTCCGCATGTATCGAGTATTGCTGATGTGGCACGCAGCAACACTGAGATGGTGAATCAAACCTCCCATCATTGTGCCGATCTGAAAGACAATGCGAACTCTCTCAGCCAGCTGGTGGCTAAATTTAAATTCTAACGAGTGGTGCAAAAAAATGCCCTATGCGTCAGCACAGGGCATTATTATTAGTGAGTAAGAAAATTAAGCGCCTGCTTTTTTCAGATTCACTTCTTCTTCTTTCACGCCGGCCATTGGATCGTTGAAGCGTGACTCATCCAGAGCCCCTTCCGACTTGGCAACAATGACGGTCACTGCACTATCACCTGTGATGTTTACGGCAGTACGGATCATGTCTAGTAGACGGTCAACACCCATTATCAGGGCGATACCTTCCAGTGGGAGGCCGACTTGGTTGAGTACCATCGCCAGCATTACCAGCCCAACACCCGGAACTCCAGCAGTACCAATAGATGCCAGCGTTGCCGTTAGGATCACCATCAGGTAATCACCCATGGTGAGATCAATATTGAAGGCTTGAGCGATAAAGGCGGTTGCGACACCTTGCATGATCGCCGTACCATCCATGTTCACGGTCGCACCTAGAGGAACGGTGAATGAAGAAACACGGTTCTCTACACCCATGCGATTCTTCGCCGTTTCCATTGTGACAGGAATTGTCGCATTAGAAGACGCGGTGGAGAAAGCGAACATGATGGCATCTTCCATTTTCTTCAGGAAGGTGATTGGGCTAAGACCAGTAAAGCCTTTCAGCATCACACTGTAGGTAACCAGACCGTGAAGCACAAGTGTACCTGCTAGAACAACGAAGTATTCCGCTAGGTTTAGAATTGCACCCAACCCTAGGCCTGTGAATAGCTTCGCCATCAGGAAGAATACACCGTAAGGGGCTAGGTTCATTAGTAGCGCAACCAGCTTCATTATCACTTCGTTAAGGTCTGCAAATACAGCGGCAATACGCTCACCCGGTTTACCCGCAGCACTGATAGCGATACCAAACAGCACGGCAAATACGATAACCTGAAGTGTTTTCCCTTCAGCCATTGCGCTGATTGGGTTGGTTGGGAACATGTCGATGATGACCTGACCCAAAGAAGGGGCTTCTGCCGATTTAAACGAGCTAGCGGCAGTGAGATCGGCACCAGCACCTGGTTGGAATAGGTTACCCATCGTTAAAGCAAGTGTGATCGCAACAGCGGTTGTCGCAATATAGAAAGCGAGTGTTTTACCACCCATTCGACCTAAAGTGGAGAGGTCTTTTAGTGAGCTTGTTCCGCAAACCAGTGAAACAAACACCAGTGGAACAACAAGCATTTTTAAGCTGGCGACAAATATCTGGCCACCAACTTCAAACAGTCCATTGACGATGTATGTGTCGACAAATCCGTTGTCGGCAAAGAGGCTGCGAATCGCAAACCCTGTCAAGATACCTGCTAACATGCCGAGAATAACGCGGCTGGTTAGCGACATCGGTTTCTTGGTATTCATAGTGAACACTCCTTATAGTTATGCACCTTGAGTTCACTTCAAGGCGTGCAGGAGGTTATCAGCCGAAGTGAAAAAAAAGAAAATAAAATGCGCTGATAGATTTATAGATGTGATCTTTATCACTGGATTATATTGGTGTTTAACCCTGCGGTAACAAAATTGGCGGGTTGTTTTATCTGAATGTTTTCATATTTAACGTTTGAAGTGTTGGGTGTTAAAAAATAGGTCATTCTCATTACTTGAGAAATTAGATGCATATAGAGGTCGGATGACTCTATCTTTGCATAGATAATCAATGTTTATGCACTATCGAAGTTGTCACACTGGTCACAGCTCTCGTCATTTTTCGACAATAATCCCAGTTTTTTTGCCGCTATCTACTCCCTGCTTGCCAGGCATTGATTACCCCTGTTAACGCATTCACTATGCCTTTGTAAATGCTAGCTACCTCATATTCAACGAGTTTCTCATTGCTTTGGCCGCGAATTTAGCCAATAACACCGATTTACCTAGGAGGGTTCCCCTTAGCATAGAAGCTCGACGTCTGAGACTACATTTAAATAAAGGAATAATTACAATGTCAGAGCTGAGCTATGCCAATACAGGTACGGTTTTAAAAGGCCATCCTGCGGTACTTAATAACTACAATTCATTTCCACATCATTCTGTAAATAGAAGTGGAGCAGATTACCCTCTGCTAGGCTTATCCCCTTCAATACAGAGAATTCAAAGTCAGATTGAGTTTGCTGCGCGAACCAGTTATCCAGTGTTTATTAGCGGAGAAAGTGGTACCGAAAAGCGTTCCATTGCTTCTCTTATCCATCTTAATAGACCGGAAGGTAAAGGGCGCTTCATTCTTATTCCGCCGACTATCCACAATCAATCGCAGTTTAAAGCGTATCTGGAAAGTAGCCTTAATCAAGCGAAACAAGGCACTTTATATTTGTCAGAAGTGGATGTGCTGCCACAAGAGAAGAAAGACTACTTGACCACTTTATTCAGCCAAGAGGAGTTTCAACGCAGTTTGGCCGAAAAAAAAGTCCAGTTGATCATTTCCTGTACAGAATCGCTGAATAGTGCTGGAGGGAATCGGCAATTTCTCGCCAAATTACTCGGTACAGAAATTCCTCATTTAGAACTCCATATCCCCCCTGTTAGAGAACGGAAGCAAGACCTTTCTAATCATATTGATCACATCCTCAACAAGATCCAGTCTTTCACTACAACCCGATTTACTCCTGAAGCGATTCAATTGCTGCATAAATATCACTGGCCGGGGAATGTTGAGCAGTTACAGCGCGTTGTTGTGACTTTGGCTTCCTGCTGCGGTAACGACATTGATGCCACAGATATTCAAAATCTCGATCTTTTTCCAGAAAGTGAAACCTTTGACATTGTCGAAGCTGTGCTAAGCCAAGAGTTCAGTGGTTTTCGCCACCTCCATCCAGGGTTACTTAAAGCGCTCAATTATATGAGT
Source organism: Vibrio sp. Isolate23 (assembly GCF_022398095.1). Lineage (NCBI taxonomy): Bacteria > Pseudomonadati > Pseudomonadota > Gammaproteobacteria > Vibrionales > Vibrionaceae > Vibrio > Vibrio sp. Isolate23. The sequence goes on along the minus strand of NZ_JAKEUV010000001.1, from coordinate 736,360 downwards.
AGCAACTTCACTGAAGAGCTGACTCTCGCCGATCTCTCCAATTCGGCGTATACCAGCCAATCTCACCTGTCTTATCTATTCCGACAGCACATTGGATTTTCGTTCAAATCGCTATTGGTGAAAGTTCGTATCCGCTATGCCAAGCAGATGATTGATGAATCACCAATGATGAAAGTGACCGAAGTGTGTTTGCAATCTGGGTTCGGTGATCTGAGCCACTTCGAGAAAATGTTCAAGCGTAATGTTGGCTGCACACCTCGCCAGTACCGTCAAAAAGAAAGAGACAAAGTACGCTTTTCTAACGCGACCTAAGTTGGTGAAAAGGCCGCAATTCTTGAGGGATTTGACCAAGTTATACAGCGGACTTCTTCCTAATATGGAAAGCATAGAGACGAACTTCAAGAGCCTCTGCAATGGAAATCAACATCGAGAAAATGCTGAGTCAATTCACCCCGACTACATCGCGCAATATGTATCTCAATATGGTGGCCGATTCGTTAGGGAAAGCTTCACAAAATGCCACACACGCTCAGCAGCAAATTCAGACCATAGTGGTCACAAATACGGCGTTAGGTTCCGGGTTGATTTATTCCATTGCAGCAAAAGGATCTTAGTCAGTTTTGAAGTGCAATGCTGCGCTTCTTAACCAGCAAAGGAGCATTTGATATGCCAGTAAATGATGCGGTCACTGATTCTGTGACGCAAGTAAATACCGAAGTAGTGGGCGACACCCCTGCTATTGCGGGTGGAAACCTGTTGCTTTCAACCAGTCAGGCAATGGGCATCTCTGCTCTCAACAGTACAGGGGCAAACCAGCAAGCCACTTTGGTCCATCAGTCTTCGACAGTGCAGGGAGTGAATTCTTTACTCGCTACAGGTACCGCGGTTATTGGCCGTAGTGTCGAACTCATCCTAGAACCTAGCGCAAGCTAATTAACTGAAATTAGGAGCAAATTATGCCAGTTAATGAACAAGTAACAGACTCAGTAACACAGGTGAACACGAAAGTGGTTGGTGAAACACCCGCTATGGCCATGGGCAACCTGTTGATGTCTACCAGCCACGCTTTGAGTAATGCTGCTCACAACGCGACGGCTGCACAGCAGCAAGCACAAATCACTATGCAGGCTGCAACAGTACAAGGTGTGAACTCTTTGATGGCAATCGGTTCTTCGGTCATTGGCCGTGGTGCTGAAGGCATCATCGAAAAAGGCTAATTGATAGCCAAGTTGGAAAAACTAATTGTTAACAACAAATAAGGAACGAAACAATGCCAGTTAATGAACAAGTAACAGACTCAGTAACACAGGTGAACACAAAAGTGGTTGGTGAAACTCCGGCAATGGCAATGGGTAACTTGCTAATGTCTACCAGCCAAGCGTTAGGCACTGCTGCTCATAACGCGACAAGCGGTCAGCAACAAGCACAAATCACAATGCAGGCTGCGACTGTCCAAGGCGTTAACTCGCTTATGTCAATCGGCTCTTCGGTTGTTGGCCGAAGCGCAGAAGGCATCATCGAAAAAGACTCGTAATGCCGTACGCACCTTTGTCAGTCTAGTGGCTGGCAAAGGTGTCTTTGAAGGAGATGTGAATGAAAACGGTAAACACACCCCCTGAGCAGGCAGAGTCAGCATTCCATGCTGCGAATCAATCTGTGGCGCAATCCACTGCCATGGCACTTGCGGACGCAACAGATAATCTGCGCAACCTGAACACATTGAGCACCACGGCCATTGGTACAGCACTCAGTCAGCTATTGGAAACTGGGGATCCTAAATACATGGACATCATCAACCAAGCGCAAAAAGTGGTGACGAATGGCGCCGAGAACTTTGGTGTGGTAGGCGAAAAAGTCGCAACAGTGCTGCACGACCGCTCTCAGTAGATATCGCTGTTCTTCTCATTTCCATTTCAGGTTTGTGAGTTCAGCATCCGTTTCAGCGCCTGTTGAAGGCATCGCAAGGAGTGAACATGAAAGAGCAGGATACAAGATTCGAAAATGAGTTCGAACAAGAGCTCTCGCAAAATACGATTGACCAATTTAATACGCTGCAGGGGTTTTCGTCACAGCCGACCAGCCTGTTGGAAACCACCTTGGCTGATACGCTGGGTTTGTCTATGCACAACGCGGTTAGCACCCAACAGCAATCACAAATGACCACCGCGGCATCGGTAACCAACGCCTGTGCCCGATTGCTCCAGACTCAGACTCGACCGACGGTTGAGGCGAAAGTTGAGCCTAAAACCGAGCCCGCCATTTTTGTTGATGCCAGTCACCGACTGGGTAGAGAAGAAGGTGGCTCGGAAGACATTCAAGAAAGCGATGAAGAGAAGAAGCGTTCATTCAGTTTGCTGCGCTTTCTGAAGAGAGATAAAGGGGCGAGTGATGGCCAGCAATGATCCAATCAAGTTTGACGTCAATGAACAGCTTAAACAGATTGAGTCCTTTACCGCGCAGCAACAGCAGGATGTTCAGAAGCTTATTGCTGACTCGCAGAAGAGCTTTGGCTCCGGTCAGGTAAAAGAGTCTATCGATGAAGTGGAAAATGCAGTCACAGGCATGCTGGATAATATTGAGGGTCAACTTGAGCAAGAAATCAGCAAAATCAATCAGCAGCTGCAGGAGCTGCTTCCAAATGAAATTCAATAAGTGAGGTTATCATGCCGAAAAAAGTCAACGAGCAGATCACAGACTCCGTAACTCAAACCAATACTCAAGTACTGGCGGGATCACCGGCTAATGCAATGGGTAATTTGTTTACCTCTATGGGCTTAGCGATGTCGAACCTGAACAATAATGCGACATCAGCACAGCAGCAGGCCAATATTGGTATGCAGGCTGCGACGGTGCAGGGCGTTAACGCACTGACAGCGATTGGAACAGCGGTACTCGGGCGAGCCACAGAAGCGATCGTCGAAAAAGACGAAGAATAACGTTATTGCGCTTTGATTTTCTTGCCAACCGTACCAGTTGACCCAACGGCCAATTCAATTATGACATTGGCCTTTTGTTTTAGGAGTGAATCATGAGTGACAAGAAGGGTGCTGAAGATCTTAAACAAGTATCAGAGATGATCGATCAACTGACGGAGTCAGCCATGTCAGACACTATGGGTCTGCATATGCAAAATGCCGTCACCATACAGCAAGGTATGCAAGCCATCAGTAATGCTTCGACCTCGACGGCATGTGCATTGATCCTCAAAAAAGGCGGCTAACGGATAACCGCCAATGTCGAATGAGAGCACGACTGACAAGGCCAAACAATCGGTCGCTCAATCCACTGCCATTGCCGTGCAAGATGCGGCTGACAACCTGCGCAATCTCAACACCATTAGTACCACCGCTATCGGTGTTGCTTTGTCTGAACTTCTTGCCACTGGTGATCCCAAATACGTGCAGGTGATTGAACAAGCACAGAAAATCATGGAAAAAGGGACCGCCAACTTTGCTGAGCTAGGTAGCAAAGCGGCTGAAGTGGCGAAGAAGTTTGGTTAGTGGATGACACAAAAAATGGTGAGAAAAAACCATTTATTGTACGATTTAACGAAATATTGTGTCACGGAGGACCGCGGAAAATTAACTTATTGAATTTTAATTAAAAAATATTTGGTATGACATTTGCTTTAATCCGATATTTTCTTCGTCTGGTGTAAGCATGAGTAACCATAACCCCTTCCCCCTAAGACATCCATGTTTTGGAATAATCAACCTTTTAGTCATGATGACGTTGTTTCGGCGTACGACCAAGATGGCACATTGGCGTCATTGAACCAGAAATCTGACATCCCCTCGGATGATTTGGCAGGTTCTCCGCCTGAGCACAGCATGTTCTGGGAAGGTGGAACTGAAAAAATTGAGCCACCTGAACAAGACGTGCCCGCAGAAAAGCTCAACCTGAAGAAAAAAGAGGTAGAAGGGGAGACGATCAATATTGTTCCTGTGCGTTACGCCATCGACGAAATCGACGATCCAGAGGCAGAGCCCGCAACCAAACCATATGGGCTGCCTGAGGGCTGGAAGGGTAAAGGGTCAACAAAATACAGTTCAGATTCAGGTTTAGGCTATACGCTGAGGCAGCTAAGAGACGGTTGGTTATATGTTTATGACCACATGACTAAAGAGCTCGACGAATACGAGGTTCAAGGGGTGAATTTTACTCAGTATCTGATGAGTGAAAGTGAAGACCCTGAGCTAGGCAAAGAGAGTCGTGGTCAGGCACAAGAAGCCAAGCCCTACATTACCTACCCGACAAAAACCGCCATATCATGTGTGTTTTCAAAGCACCGCTGGAGCTGGGAAAGCTATGAAAGAGTTCGTGCTGGCGAAGCGAAAAATGGCCAGTTTATGTCGACTCGGGCACTAAAGCTGCCAGAGGCCTCTGATGTTGGTGATATTGAACTGTTATCTCAAGTGGCGGATATAGAAGATAGTGTGATTAATGATCATCGCTTTGCTAACAGTAGTGTCCTCACTTCGCTAGATAGTGAGTATCCAGATCTAGAAGTGAAACCTGTGGCATCCGCTGCGGAGATAAAAAGTACATTACCTCCTGACGAAGCTGCTTGCATCATGGCAATTGACGACTATTTGGCTGAAGGGCGTGATGTCTCAGCGTATTTTGTTGGGGTAGCTTCGCCATACCGATTATTCGAAGAGCAATACACTAGCCAGTGGGCCTTGATGCAAACTGCTATGCAGCTTTGTATGTTCGGTTCAAAAGATGATCTTGATATGCCATCTATCGTCAAACGCAGAGGACAGGAGCTTGAGTTCTATAAAGATCTCTCAAGCTATTATTCTAGTCGAAGTCTTGTGGACATGGCGAAGCGAAATGAAGCTTATCCTGGGCAGTTTAATGAAGTTAACAACGAACTTAACAAGCTATATGGCTCAAACATGTCCTCAACAATGGAGTCAAGAGAAGCGTATTTCCAAGAAAAATACTGTGTTTCACCTACCCTATTAAAAAGTTATAAGACATGGGTGGCGACGGATAAATGGAGAAAAATGCTCGACTGGCAGCGTATGTTCTCTGAAATGGAAGAGTTGACCAACAAGCGCGAAGAATTATTCGAATCTGTGACAAAGGTGAGGGAAGATTTTCGAAAGACGTTAGAGAAATTGTCTCCGCGCCGTATTGAGTGGCTGATGGACTTATGGGATAGGGAAACTCAGAATGAGTTACTCCACTATCACATGCAAATAGTCGAGGCAGTCACTTTTATCCAACATGAGGAGAATCAAGCATTTATCGCGGCAGAGTTCAGTAAACCGACGACGATCATTCCGCTCAATACGAGCGGTTTCAGTCGAGAACTTTTCAACATTCTAGGCTCTGCAATTCCAATGAGTATTGATGACGCTGCTACGGTTTCAGCGCAGCAACAAACAGAACCCAGCATTCAGGACAAATTTGCGTCGGCAGCTTCAAATTGGGGAAGCGCTACAGGTATTTTCAGCAAGCTGGTGGATTTTCTCACCAACGAAGATGTTTATGGCAGCGAACTGCTTAAACCTCTCAGTGACGGGGCCAAGAATATTCACCTGCTTATCCACGAATTTGTCGAAGCGCTGTCGCTTGCCGCGCCAAAAACGAGTGCCAGCTTCATCGCTCAGTCATCCGTACTGGTTCTATCTGCAGTAGCCCCGACTGCCACTGCGAATACGACTTACATGAGAATGGCTATGGCTGAACGCCTTGCTCTTAAGATGGGGCTGGAAGTGCCGACTGACTACTCGACCAAATTTGTCGAGTGGCGAGATAAGATCAAACGCAATGAGGCGATCTTAAAAGAATCCAAAGCTATAGTTGATGCGTTTAATCGTAATGATAAATCAGTATCCAAGAGTGCTTTCAAGACGGCTCGGGAAAAATACGCCAACGCTAAAAAAGTGCTTAGAGCCAGCATGCTGGAATACCCACAAAAGATTGTTCTACCGAAAGATTTCGCATCTGCGATGGCGAACGTGCGTCTGGATATTCTCAAGGGAAAAATTGATAGGCTTGGAGATTACTATAAATCGGTAGGCGGGCTCGGCTTTATCGGTTTGTTGTTCAACCTTATCTCATTTCATGATGCCCTAGATGATGCATTTGAGGATGATTTTGTTCAGACAGATGAGTACCTGGCAATTATTCAAACAGGGATGTACTCGCTTTCTGCAGTTGTTGGTATTAGAACAAGCCAAGTTTGGTCGTCTCAATTGGGTAATGAGACCTTACGCAGATACTCTTTAAAGACTCTTACATCTAGGCAGATTGAGATAGGTGTAGATACTGCACAATTAAAGCAACTTAGTTTGTATAACAAATGGCTGGCAGGAACTGCCTTGCTAGGTTTATTAGCCACTTCAATTGAAGGTTATAGAGTTTACAATCGCTACACTAGTGCAAAATCCAGTGTCGAAAAGAACTTATTGCTTATACAAGGTACCTCTCTAGTGTCCTCAAGTGTAGTTCTAGGCCTTCAGACTGTTGGCTATTCAGGAATGTTATCCTTGTCTCTTACAGCAGGACTATTTGCAACTGCTATTTTGGCAGTAGCAGCTATTGCTTATGTTGCTACGACAATTCTACTAGAGCGTGAAAAGAAAGATGACTATCAAAGATGGTTGTCTAACCTTCCTTGGGGGTATTCTTCAACGAGGAACAGATGGAGTACCTCTCAAGAACTCGAAGCATCTGTAGAGGAAAATTCGAAACTAGTGAATGAAGCTCTTGCAGAGCTAGACAAATTAATAAGACAGCCAGTTATTACGCAAGAACCAATCCTATCTGTCGAAAGTGGAAATTCAAGCTATCCTACAGTGATTTCGCATCAGGTAGCACTTAAAATAACATTACGTATACCTAACACAATTAATATTGATGCTCTTAGAGTTTCCGCTTCTCATGAAACAGAAGATTGGCTGAAGGTCGACAATAATACGGAACATATTGAATACAGTTCAATAATGTCAACTTCTTCAGAGCCTACTAGCAAGTATGTGACATTAAAAGTAGAATATTTAGGTCGAAACTTGGTATCTGGAGATCTAGTGTCAAATACTGAGTATGTTTACCAAAATGCTCTTAATGAAAAGAGCACATATACTGCAGAGTTTGATGCTAATTTGTCAAAACAATACCAGTCACTTTTGAATGGCGATAGTAGAATAATACAAACCCGAGGGTGAGAAGTTGGCGCATTTACCTTTTTATATAACGTTAGAAGAATTCTCAGAGTTACAAAAAAAACAGATAGAAGATATAGAGAATAGTACTCAGGTTTTTTCTTGGACCAGTTTTAACTTAGATGAAAAAGACAGATGGCTTAGGAAAAAGTGGTGGTTCTTTCCTATTCTATTAATTTCTGCACTTCTGATCGGTATTGGCTTAGTTGCAAATATAGATATGTGGAAAAACATGGAAGGGCTTGCCATTTCTACTTTAGTCGGACTCTCTATAGGCTGGTTGGCTACATATATAAGCTTTGCATCGGATGATCGGTTTGATTACATTTTATCCAAAAAAGGTATTATTGTGCACCAGAGCTTAGGAGAGCCACTTTGGGTTCCTAACGCAGTTAAAATTATTGGTTTCGTGGGAAGCGCAGTTTGTTTAATCCTTGTTGCTTTCGTTGGCCCTGCAGTGTTAGTGGGTGCCGGAAGCTTCATGCTGGTATCGTTTTTTCTGATAAATAGAAAGCAAGATGAACCTTATCGTCGAGTAGTTCCATATGACCAATTCATGGCTATAAGAGCTAATAGAGAAAGAAATATTATATGTATATTTACAAGTATTGATTCATGCACACCGTCAATGAAGAATGAAGGGTATATATATCGAGCCTTGGCGAAAGCCTGTATACCTATTTTCCCTGAAAACGAAGTACAATATTCAAATATTATTTCACTTTTAGAAAATGATATTGGGTTAGTTGTTGAAAATATAGAAGATCTCGACTTGATTTATGACAGTGAACAAGGTCCAGAACCATTCAAAACCTTTCATCAAAAAGGCGAGCACTATTCTATGGAAGAAGCTATGACAAAAAGGGGGAATCCAGCCCACACCTAAAAAGCTAGGTAAAGCATGACTTAATGCTAAAGCCAAAAAGATGCCTCGGTTAAACTGGGAATGACTTGAGAATACCCTGTAGAGTTTGGATTTAAACTCGAAAGGTAGGAAAGTGAATGCGAATATTAGACTTAGTGTTCATCATTTGGTTAAGCTTTTTAACGCTTTATCAGTTCAATATGTTATTCCGGCTAATGGTTGATGGTTGGTTTTAGAGAAAACCCATAGAGATAAAGCTCTATGGGTTTTTTACTTTATAAGCAGCTTGTTAGGTTTAGGCTGCCATCAAACTAAGCTCTCAGCTTATCTGCTATAGTGCTGATGGCTGCATCGGTTCTACACGTCATGATTTCGACAAACTTGTGCGGTTTTTGCTCCACCAAGTGGAAGATTGTAATCAGTGCTAGGCGAACCTGAGCATCATTGTGGTGATCTTTATTGTGAATCAAATCGGCTACTTCTAATAGTTTTTGCGCCTGAGATTTGTCACCATCGCTCACACCTGTTTTCCTCGCTACCCATTTAAATCCACTGTAAGCAGAAATAAGCAGACCGAATGGCGTGACTTTGAATGAGTAGCGCACGGCCGCCCAATCAATATTGTCGATGGCCAAGATGATGGACGCCATAACAGGATCGTCATTCTTAAGTTTTAATGTCTCTTTACCATGTTGTTTGAGATCGTAAAGAAGCAGTTGTTTGGCCATATACGTATTGAAATCAACGGTTGCGGTTAACGGAGTCAGCAAGTTTCCGCCGAAATGGAGCCCTAATGCGGTTCCACCTCTACTGGCTATTTGACCAAGCGTAAACCATAAAATACTACGAGCATTTTCACGCAGAGTGGTAGGTATGCCGATGATTTGTTTTTTGAACCATTGAAGCCATGGCTCTTCACTGGTTTGCCGTTGAGTTGCCTTAATCAAATCAAGCATTGGGTTTACTTGAGTAATGAGTGTGTCTATCGAATGGAAGCCTGCGAGTGGCATTTTCTCAAATGGAATTGAGACAAAATGAATCGATTCTGGTTTTTCGATTTCAGGTGTTGGGAAATCAAGCTTTTTGATCATGATGTCAAGTTGCTTGTCAAAGAACTGAACGAAATCATCTTTGTCTGCGGGGGTGTCGCTGCCAAATAATCCGCTACATACCACATAAGGTGCTTCCGCAGTGCTGGTGACATCATGTGTGTCATATTTGATCTTCTGCCACAAAAAGTTCATTGCTGTGATGGTTTGCGGAGAGTATTCGTTGCAGAACAGATTAAAGGAATCTGAGCTGATTAGCTGCATTAACCAATCGGCATAGTTTGTCGAAGCGGGGTTAGTATCGAGGATATCTCTCGGGAGTCTTTTGGGGTATTCCGATATCTCGGCTTTAATGCCATTGAAGCTAGCTTTGAGATCGGCATATAAAGCGCGAGCCATTGAGGCAGCATTGGATTTCTCTAAAACAAGAGGGGAAACAAGGCTGGGGCATAGTTTACTTGTTTTGGCTAGGTGGACTTGAGCGCCACTCAGGCTCTTAACGGATTCTTTCGAGCTCGAGTTGATAAGCGAATCTAAGAAGGAGGAGTGTGTACTCACATTTTTGTCGGCGAGTAAATCTGACAGCACTGTCTGCATATGAGCTAACACAGTCGGAAAGTCCTGATATAGGAAGTACACGAAGTCGCCGCTATTGAGCAGTAAATGCGTCCAATCTCGATAATCGACTTTTTCAGGTATCGTGCCTACGCCTATGTTCCTCATCCCATTTTCCCAATCCCCTCGGCTTTTGAGGATTGAAGCCAAATGCTTACATGCTCTATTTCTGATGGTCATCACGGGCTCCTTACTGTTCTTCAGAGTTAACGTTTTCTAACTCTGTGAGTTGCTGCCACAGATACTCATCCATAGCTTGCTGTTGGCTGGTTGTGAGAGGGGCACTCTCGTTGTCAGTTGAGCTGCTTGAAGCCCCCTGTCTTAAAGGGTTGGTGTTAGTTGGCATTGCTGTCACTCCAATTAGGTTGAATGGCTGGACGAAGCGCCCAAGGCGTGAAATTTCAAAAACGTCAGCACGTTGTGCTGACGAATCACACATGAAGTGGTTCAACTATATGAATCTACCGGTGGATTCACTCAGGCTTAGCTGTGATCTTCTCGGGGGATGTAATGCTGAGTTGAGAAATGGAAGCGATTCGCTGACTTATGAAACCAACAAAACTCGTCATTGGTTCGCCTAGGTTTCACATCGGTTCGCCAAAGTATTGGAGCCATAGCGTCGCTAGAGTGGAGGAAGCCGTGCGTCTTCATAACTGCTTAGCTTTTTGAGCTGTGATTAGCCAAAAAACTTCATGTAAAGGCGCGCTTCCAACCTTTAGTTCAGTAAACAGGAATCTAAGATGCCAATTAATGCCATTCAACAAAAAGCGCGTGAAATAAAGCGTCGTGTCGATAGTGAAATTACCGAGAAGTTTCTTGAAGTTGTTGCCGTGCCCACGGAAGCTGCGGCGTTAAGAGCCGATGCAGCGCTTCGTACGAAAGCGGGGCTCAACACCAATAATATTTATTACCACTATTTAAAGGGCGGGGCTGCGTTAACCAAGTTGGATACTGGTGGACACCCGACGAGTGACTGGGATTTTCAGGTGATGCCGGATTTGGCCACCTACACCAAGTGGGCGACGGGTGCTAATCCAAACGCAGAGTTGGATACTGTCCATGATGCAATGATTGAAGTCCTTGAGGATGCTGCGCAAGCTCTGAGAGCGGGTGTAGGGCCAAATGATGTTACTGTGGGCATGAACACCACGATGAACAACTGGTTAACTGGTGAGTTATTGGGGATCATAGAAAAGGTGGTCAGAGAAGAGACTGGGCTCGTCGGGCCAATAACTGTGGCGTATCGGGATAACCAAAGTCGATGTTACCAAGTCGGTCGCGACATGCGTTACTTGCCTGAATGGGAGATGCGCAACCATCGTTTGTTTAATAATAACAGCCAGAGAATTGAATTTGGCCCTCTTGATACGGTCTCACACACGATGACCGATAATATCAGTGGGTTAGGTTATCAGGCACAATGTACTCCAACCATCTATGTTAACCATACGATTCCTGGCTTCTTGCTCTATCGTCTAGCTATAGTGTATGACTTCAGGATCACCCATGGCGGTAATACGGAAGATATCCGATTTAAGTCGGAAGTGGTTGACTTGTCGACACCGCGTATGGGCAACCCTGAATCTTATATTTCAGTCAAAGATGAAGTCACCGTCTTGAGCGATGACCAAAATAATGAGTTTAAGATCCCTGGTTGGCGTTATATGTTGTTTGAAAACTTGCTGCTGATTGGTGAGATTGAGCTAGGTGTTAGTGGTAGTCCACATAAAGAGGCAAAGAGAAAGAAACGGGCAGCCGCCGCTTTTTATGCCATTGCCGGTTTGAACAACAACCGAGCGAACCTGAAAGCCCTTGGAAACGCAGCAACCATTCAAGAAATTCCCAACCAGCAAAACGGTACACATCGAAGAGGTATCATTCCGCAGGTAAAATATGATCTGCTCGGTAAAGTGAATCACTTTGCGGCTTCCGTCAATGAGCAAGGACCGACCGATGGTGTGATTGATTACATCAATAAAGCAGTAGAAGGCAACTATGACCTAGCGATTACAGGTTCAGGATTGCTGCTCACAGCGGCTTGTGATCAAAGTAATGTCAATAAGCTAATGAAGAACCTACCTAACCTCAAAGCCTGCATTCTTAACCCTTTAACTTTCTCTCAAGTCAACACCGCACTATCTATACTGCTCAAGCCAAACTCTACAAAGATCAATCCAAACGACAAATTCAAAGTGGTTAACGATGCTTTGTTGAGTACTTGGTTGCAACTTGACAGCAAGGACTGCTTTAAGAATATGGATTTCCCCCTGGGGCTAGTCAAGCTTACCGTCAATACCAATGCGTATAACGACATCAAAGGCCGAGCCGTTGATCTTAAGAGCAAAAAGTTTGGTACTACCAATATCCATAATGTTCGAGTGATTGAAACAGTGAATTCGAAAGAGATTCTGGTGAGTTTTAATAGCCAGATACAACAAGGTATGAACCAACGAGTATTGAACCAGAATAACCGGGCTCACACGACATATATCTGCTTCACTCTTGATGCGAATTTAGATGGTAACAACCCTTCTAACGTTTATTACGAAGCGGTAGGTGACCAAAATAACGGGCCGTGGGCGGCGTTGGATTCTTGTGTGCCGTATAAACTCAAATCTTCCAATTGTGAAGATTTGCTGGGTATCTATCTGCAAACGATCATGTTGGTGCAAGTGCGATATCCACTGATGGAGTTATATCGTCAATTGAAAGCTAGAACCTAGTCGATTAAGGAAACAAAAATCCGCCATCAACGGCGGATTTTTTTGTGGCTGTCTCTGCAAATCTTGTTAGAAAGCCGCGAGCAGAAAGCGAGGTTCGCCCTCTTTTTTCATTTGACTCAGTCTCGCAATCTGGGTGCTGCCCGTTAAGCTGGTATCGAGAACATAAGCGCACTGCCTATTGTTATCAAGTGGCTCGAAGTGCTTAATGTCTTCGCCACTGAAACTACCCCACAATCCGACCAACAACATCACTTCATCTCCGGGTAAGGCGTCACGCAATGCGGTGACTCGTTTGACATCATCATAGAGTTTATTGCGATCTTTTTTGGATGCCAGTTCGTCCTGATGCAGAACATGAAACTCAAACCAGAGGTTTTTTCCCGGAGTGACGATATGCAGATCCGCCTTTGACGCGTAGCGTTTGTCACAAGGTTCCACAGTATTCGGTTTGGTCACAAACTTAAGGTACTCATCGCCACTGAAATATGGTGACGCGAAATGGATGTCATCCATGTCTGAAGATTGCGTCAAAGAGAGGCTAAGATCGAGAGTTAACCACGAATGCACAAAAGGTTTGGCTTGAGACATAGCGATGACTTGGTTTGCCCGACTAAAATTGTGCTGGCTAGCGAGGTGGCTAAGTAGGGATTGCTGAATCATAAAGTTTCTCCGAATGCATTATGATGTCAGGGTATCAATCAGGGGGAGTAGAAACTCGGGATAAGCCAGCATAGAGTAGGGGATGCTGGCGTTAGGTTGAGGTCACGAGTTGTCCAGCCATTGCTGGGCATCATCCAGTTCATGTAAGAACAGTCGGCTTTGGCTTGCATGATTGGCTAGGTTGTAATCATTCAACAGGTCAGGGCGAAAGGCGGTGCCCAGCGACAGACATTGAACTTGCTGAGATGGTGAGAAATAACTCAGTTGCTCAGACAAAATATCTGAAAGTTCTGGTTCTTCAATCCCCGCTTCAAAGCATGACCATAGCGCTTTTATCACTGGATACATGGGCTTGCTCTGCTGTCTTACGTCTGTGCTTTTGGCATATTCTGGTTGCCATTGAAATGTAGTGCCAAACAAAAAACAGCGAATCGTGTGCATCAGCAACCAGTAGTTGTGCTGAACGTCTGCCTTTTTTGCGTTGATTGACTTGAGGTATTGATACAACGCAGCCACAAACTTGCTGGTGGCAAGGCTATCGGCATTTGTCATGGCCAGTAGGATAGCGCGGTTAATCTTACCAGCGTATTTCTGCTCAGGTGAGGGGGGGCGATTGACTTCTCTCGCTTCATGAGAGTAGTGATATCGGCCAGTGATTCCGTGCTGCCCAAGTTTTGAACCTCGCTCATTGAGCGCCCCGCCATTGAGCCAGTCAACGTGACTTAACGGGTTAATAGGGCGCATCGACATCGGTCCGCCTGCTCGAGAGTGTTCTGACCATTCCTGCAGTTCCGGTGATGCCTCAGGTGTTGGCTGTGCTTCATGGATCGGAGAAGAAAGCGCCAGATAAGCCAGTTGGTATGCCAGCCGTTGGGCGAGGCCGGGTTCTGCTCCGGCCATTAATGCGGCGCTGAAGGCCGCATAATACATTTGGTCTGCTCGCATTAAGAGTCCTCCCAGTTGGGATTATTCAGTGGGGGCACTAAGGGCTTTAACGTTGCTGTTAAACTGAGGCAGTGTTTCAACAAAACGATTAATCACTTGCTCCGCAACGGACTCTTTCACAGAGGGTTCACTAATGTAGGTATCGACTTCTGAGCGGATATGGCCACCATTCAGCGCATCACGATCTCGTTGGTTAACGATAGCATTCACAGCTTGAGCAAAGGCAAAGCCATCGGTTTTACTGTAGATTCGGTGTTGGCTGCCAGTGTTCCCTGATTCAGGGTAGCGTGGTGCCGCATAAGAGACCATATATGGCTGAGTATTTGGATCGTTGCCAATCAGTTCTTCACATGAGAAGAGAACGAAGTCAGTAGAACGATAAGCATCCATCACTTGGTTACAGATAGGCAGATCCGCTTCGATGGCTAAATTGTAATCACAGAAGAAAACATCGACACCAGGGATCAAGCTGGAGATCATGGTATCAAATGCACTTTGTACCCCTTCTGGAAGTTCGTCTTGTTCTGGGACCTGAGTGTAAGGTTGTGATTTAACAGAATATGAACTTCGCCAGCGGGCCAATAGTTGTTTACCTTTGTGTCCATCTCGGTACTTATAGGCCACCTTGTAGCCGCTATCAAAAAAATCTTCAACATCTGGCTGATCTGTTAAGAAAGCAAAAGTGCGTCCGTCAGAAGCTTCGCAAAGGCGAAATAGTAGTTGTCTCATTGGTTTCTCCTGTTGAGTAGTTACCTCCGCAGAATAGGGTTTTCAGGGCGTGCATACTTGGTGCAATAGTTCACTCTTCTGGGGTTATTGATGATCCGTTGCTCGCATGCAGGAACGTACGCCTGTCAGCCTACGAAGGTGAGGTTGACGAGGTTGTTCTTTGCCCTTTGAATTGGCAGGATTACATATCACTTTATCTTTATTTTCATCTACTTGAGAAGAGCTCTCCTTTTGAGTGTCTACGGCGACTTTACGCTCATTCTTTGAAGATGGGCTGGCCTTAAAATGAAATTGGTAAGTGTAAGCCGCACCATCCTGATAGCTTGATGATTGAGACCAGTTAACGCCAGTGGGTGAAATGTGACTGGCCGATGCTGCGGTGACTTCGGATTCCATTTTTGGTCTGAGCTTAATCGGTTCTTCACCAGATTCTGGGGGGGCGCTCTCGCGTGGCTTTTTTGCAGGAGTCACCTGCTCTTCGGCAGAGCCGGCCTTTTCAGTGCATACGGCTTCCTCTTGAGGGTGAGTGCTAAACACGCTTTTTGGCATACTCGTTAGGCAGCGGGCAAGATCTTGGACATAACTTTGATACGGATTAAAGTGGGTATCAAATTCGGCGAGCTTAGTGTTGGCATTACTCGTGGCTTTGTCCGCTTCTTGTACGAGTGACTCACTTGATGAAAGAGCCTCCTGGCTTGTCTGCGAAGTTGATGGAGGGCTTGCCGCTTCTGCGGTAGGAGAAACGGACGCTGCCTGTGGTTGTGCTTCTGCTTGCGAAGCCTGACTTAGTGTGCGATAGCGGGATTTGAGTCGGTAGCCACGAGGAACCCATATGACTCGACGGCGTCGGTATTTGCCCATTCTTCCCCCTTATGAGTAAAGTGGCGAGAGTTCTCCCGCCAGAAACCGTTACACTAGCGTGTTCACCAGTGCGCTAAATGTTTTATTGACGATCTTTTGTACTTCCGACTTGGCACTGATCTGCCAAGTAAGCATTTCAGCCTCGGCAATTTGTTTTTCACGCGTGATTTCTAACTCAAACTCTTCATCGGTTAAGTCGCCATTGTTTCTTGCGGCAATCAGCTCTTCCAGCGTGGACTTTTGTTTATCAAGTGTGACTGTCAGTGCACTGGCCAGCAGGTTTTTAATCGGTGAATCTTCAATTTGGCTGGTGATCTGTTCAATGATGCTGTCTATGTTTTCCGTCATTTTCTGTTCCTTAAAAAATTATTGTTTGGCGAGTTCACCACGGATTAACGCATCAATAAGCCGCTGGTATTGGTCTAATCGACGCTTGATGAGAAAGTTTGACAGGGTGTGTTTTTGTTGATGTGTTTTCATGTCTTGTTGCCAGAACTGAACTAAGGTTTGCGCTTGTTTTAAAGTTTCTTGATTTTGCTCTCGTCTTGCTTGTCGGCGTTCTAGCCCACGAATGTTGACGTCTATCTTGAGGTATTGGTCGACGAATCTAGAATAGAGGCGCTCATTTTCCGGTAGTGCCTGCAGACTGAGGTAAAGGAATTCAATATCGCGCTCGATACTTTGTGCTTGCTGAACGGTTTGAAGATCGTAGGGTGCGACCAAGCGTAGCGTGCAACCTGTCAGTAATAGTAAACAGGCGGCGAGCCAGCCAAGGTAATGGTTCTTCATTGTCTATCCTTATTTTTCGGGTTTCACGCCATGATGACGTGAAAGGGAGGAGTTCGCTCAGGCTAATTGGCTGAATAATTGGGTTATTTGACCGTGTTTATTGCTTGTTGAGTGATAAGTTAAAAGCAGGGCACGAAAGCGAGGAAGGTTATGTCAGATTTGATTAATGCACTCAAAATTGTCAAGAAAGCGTACAAACCCAAATTGCAAAAGCTGAAGATGACACCCGAGCAAGTAAAGCAAAAGGTCAAGGTCTATCAGAAAGTTATCAGTGTGCTGCAAGGCGTGGATAGGCTGGAATCGTTACAGAAAGAATCTTTGGAGATGGTGGCCAAATTGGTGAAAACCTTTGTTGAACAAGCTCCGGCAATGGCTAATCAGGCGCTCGACCCGCTGAAGAAGATTCAGGAGGCGACTCAGGCTGACGACGAATCCCATCAATCAGGCGATCAAGCAAAGTAAACAGCACTTCGATGCTGTAACCGGCGATAAAGGCCAGCGCCATAGGGGAAAGTGTCATATCACCCATCTCGGGCTTGAGTAACCAGCCAGTGATCATTCCGGCTAGGCAGCCAAGCGTGAGCCTTAGTCGATAGCCTACCTCACGACTTGCGGTATAGGTGAGGGTTCGGACTTGTTGCAGCAAGCTACGTAGAACGAAAATGAACGCCCCAAGCAGGCCATACATCAGTGGTAAAATGTAGTTTTGCAGCATTTGCAATACGGATTGGGCGGCGATCAGATTTGCGGAGTACTCGACTGGTGAATCTTCATTGACGGTTCTCTCGGCATCCAAAGGAATATTGCGTCCACCTAGCCAGATGTGGTTCCAGTTCCTAAGCAGTTGGTAGTTGGCTTCCATATCGGGTGGCATAGGTGAACCGAGTGTGTCTGAAGCACCGACTGAGGTCAGGAGGTTTTGTGTCAGAGCGTAACCAAACAAATAGTACATCTGAACAAGCAACAGGAAAATTAGCGTGAAAACCGTGTAGCGCCGATACCAAGTGATGACTCTCGACGCACCTGGTAATTCCAGCTTGCCATCTTTGGCGTCAGGGACGACAGCTTTAATACTCTCAACCGTCACTGGGTAGACCTGCTTGGCTAAACGGTCATAACATTGCAACAGCAAGGTTTCATCCTCAACACTCCAATGCCGAGTATCGATCCTATATTTGGCGCGGTAGATTCCTTCAGCAATCCCTGGATCAATGGTGAGATCACCGTGACGAGCAACGTATTGCAGCAGTTGAATACCTTCGCGGATCAACTGCTGTAGATCAGACTCAGGGACCGATTCATGAGTCCTTGATCTTACTGGTGAGTCACTCGTCAACGGCTATCCCCTTTTGATTAATAGTTATAGCTGGACACTTCTCTGTCCTGATAATCGATCAGCGCGCAGCTACCGCCATTGTTGTTCCACAGGGCGGTAGGGCTATTAAAGCTGAACTCGTTACGCTCAAGCGAAGCTTTGTTGGTAAAGATGCGCAGCGATGTTAGTGGCGCAAGCTGAGTGTTTTCAGGGAACACAAAACAACGCTCATTGCGTAGTGCTTCTAAGCGCCAGTTGCTGAGGTCAACGATATGTTCAGAGGTATTATGAATTTCAACATACTCATCCCCTTCACTGCGAAACTCTTCACCGTCATAGTTAATATGACTGATGATGGTATGGGGGTGGGCCTTATCACCATAAATGAAGCTGGATACCGTTTGTCCATTTTGGTTAACCAGCGTGCCAAGATCGCCTCGGTTATTCCACACTGGTTGATTAGAGCCGAAGCTGTGCTCAGATTTGCCAGAAGTGTCAATTTTGATGCTTTCAGACGGCGATAAGTAGGTATGCTCAGGGAAGATATACTGCTGATCAGGCGACCCGGCCTGAATGTGCCAGCCACTGATGTCAACGGTCAGATTGCCACGATTTCGTATCGTGACCGACTCATCCAATGGGGAGCTGCTTCCTTTAAAATCCAGTGCAGAAATTTCAACTTGATTGAGCACTTGCAGTTGATTGAGCTTTTGCCAGCACTCATCCATATTGTCTTGAGATAGCTTTTCTGGCATCGACAGTTGATCGAGAATTTTAAGTACTTCTTGTTGAATGTATTGGGTATTCACTGACACGAGTCACTCCTTGTTTTTTAGGGCATTGAACGTGTCTAATGTAGCGAAATCCCCGAAAAATACTCGGGGATTTTCAACTAGAATTGCCGTGAATCGATGCTCGGTCATTTTTCGATAAACAATAAAGTAATTATCAACGACAGCATCAGCAGTAACGGCCAGTACCATTGTTTGACTCGCAGCCCTTGTTGGTACTCTAGTGCATGAATTTTCATCTCAGTGGTGTAAGCCAGAGCGCCAATCGAGGTGAAAATGATTTGCAGATAAGCGAGGAAATAGAAATATTCGATGAAGATAACCCCTTGGGCGTTCAATTCTTCACGCAGGGCAACATGCGCAATGACTAAGATGAAAAACAATGACGCGCAGTATTGGAGAACGGTGGCAGTGTTGAAACCCCATAGTGCTTGCTGTTTTTCATCTTTTGTCCATAGAAGCAACATACAGTAAGTGAGAAAGCTCACGACCAACAGCGGCATGATGTGGCTAATCAGTGGACCAGTGATGCTGCGTTGGATCACCATATTGTACTTAAGGTTGATGGTGCGATGGCCGTTGTAAAGCTGGTCAGTCTGATAGCTGAAGTAACTTTGCAGCAGCTTCCAGCTACCAAAATCGTGCTCGGCCATCCTAATTCCGGGCAGGTCTTCGGGTCGCATTGACGGATAGCTGTCGAATTCTGGAACCAACATCAGGTAACCAGATTCTGGCCTCGGAATCATAGTCAATTCAATGACTTCACGGTCAAACGGGAAAGACTCGTAATCAAAAGGCTGTTTGATGAGGGCGACAAACTGCCAGAGCTGAAATTCTTCACTTTCTCGGATTAAAGACCAAGAGGTATCCAGTGAATTATTGATATGCAGGGGGGGCTCATCGGTGGTTTGCTCTGTGGTGATGATTTTCCCCACAATGCTGACTTGATCGGCTTCAACAAGATCTAAGGACTCTATGGTTAAGTTGATAGGGTGAATGTGCTCAGAGGACGCTTTCCCCCCTAGAGGGTAATGAGCCTGCGAAGCCAGATAGGCGCTTTCTTCGTTGACTAATAATGCTTCTCCTTTGCTCAACGGTTTTGGTGCAAGGGCTTGATACCAAAGCAGTAAAAGATAAGAAAGAAGACACAAGGATAGAACAGTGAATAGGCGTCTTAATCGGTATCTCGAGGAGTTGGGAAAACGCAAAGAAGCGATAAAAATAATCAAGCCTGCGATGAGCAGAAACCAAACCAAATCATGATACCAAGCGTGAGAGGCGGTAGATTTTCGTAGCTCATCAGCATCAATGATGAGCCCAAGTTGAGCATCTAGGCCAGCGATGTTGCTCAGCACCATCCATTCTTCTCGACCCGTCACAGGATGAGAAAAGGTAGACAAGTTGCCTTTAGAAAGTTGCTCTGAGATCGATGCAAGAAGCGGATATTCGTTGCGATCTAAGCGATAAATATCCTTGCCTAGCACAGACTTATTAGGGTAGGCCAATATCTGCCCAGTATGTGAAATCAGCATGCCAAAGCCTTGGCTTCCAAGGTTAAGGTTAAGAACTTGTTTCGTCAGGCTGTTGAGGGAAAAATTGAGAAAGACAATGCCATCAAAGCCGTTATTGATCTGCCCATCGTAGCTGGACTCAAACGGTACAATATATTCAGCCAGCCAGGTATTGGCGTTAGTACCGAAATACGGCTCCATCCACATACTGCCTTTTTCCATCGGTTGGTGAAACCAGAATGTGCGTGGGCCGTTGTTCATTCGGTCTGGCAAGGTGTAGTCGTAACGCTCTGAAATAAACTGGTTTGGACGATTCTCACCATTTTTTTGAAAGTAGGGCGAATACAAAGGGTTGGTTGACAGCGGGTAGCGATTTTTGTGAAAGGCGATCCCTCCACGATGTGCGCCTTTGGTGGTCATCACGGATTGAGTGATCAAATCACGCAGCTCTTGATCATTATGTTGCTTCTGATTGATGGCAGATGCGAGCAGTTCTGTCTTGTGTGATAACTCAGACAAGCGTTTATTAATGGCTTGAGTGGCGGTTTGGCTCTGCTGCACCAGATGATGACGGATTTCAGTATCGATATCTGCGTGCCACTGGTAAATACTGATGGTGATGAAGGCCGCGGCTGACCAAATGAGCGCCGCAATCCAGCGTAAATGGTAGTACTGCAATTCGGAAGGCTTGATCATGATTGGTCTCCCGATTCAACATGCCGATGTTGACGCTTTTCAGCGAGTGCGATGAAAGTCTTCAAAAAGCTTTGGCACAAGGCGCCACTGACAATAAAGAAACACGCCACCATGGTGTAAATAGGCAGTATTGCGTCGGCTTTTCCTGATGAAGCAATGTAGGAGTTTGATGTAGCTAGAATCTCGTCCACCCCAATAGCCGAGGCTGTGGTGGAAGCCATCAAGATGACTAGGAAAAATTGATTGACGGCCGATAACGAGAAGGACTTACCGCTGGTACGCTTTTGTGTGGCTAGGTCACAGCTGTAGCCCATGACAGGGATAGCCAGAGCGATGATAGCTTTACCTAGAGCTGGGACATACATCTCGAACCCCATCATTTCCCAGCGTGAGGGGACGATTAACGCCAAGTAGAACAGCATGACAAAACTGGGCACGTTGCAGAGCAAAGATTGAGCGCCTTTTGCCAACCATTTTATGGGGGCTTGGCTGTGATTCGCTCCACGGCTTAAGAGAGCCCCTAGTGGGAAGCCGATGGTCATTGCTGATATGGCAATTAGGATATTGAGACTAAACGCGTAAGTGAGCGACAGCCATAAAGCCATGTCTGATAGAATCATTGCAACGCTCCTTTGTTGTTGATATCGGCCGAAGTTTGTCGTTTCAGATAATCGGAATAGCGTGTGAATAGCTTGCCGACAAGGTAAGCAAACAGCAGGACTTCGAGATAATAAAACAGAGCCAGAAGAGTCATGAGTAGGACGGGGTAGCCAGAGCTCGAGACTAAGGTGTTAACGACAAGCACGGCATTGGGGGAAGCAATAACACTGGCCATGCCGGCTGCTTTGGCGAGATTGACTAAATTGGCTTTGACTCCTGCACTATGATGAAGGTATCGCTGAGTTAAGGAAAGTGGTGATGCCACTTCTGCCGTGACTAGGTTGTTGATTCCTGATGCTGTGTACAGTGCCAGTACCAACCACGCGACACTGGCTCCACTTAATAACCAATGCTGGCCGTGCTCATTCCAGAAAGATAAAGCGCCAAAATAGATCAGGTAAAGCATCAAAATCGGAGGGATTGAGCTTTGTAGGTGAGTCAGAAAGGCGATGGGTTTGGATACCCAGATTTTTGAACTCAGGGTCATTTGGGTAAAGCATAATGCCAGTGCTACCGCTGTAAAGATCGACACCAAAGTGAAGAGAGCGGTATGGAGCATTGACTGGATAAGCCGTTCGGTATCGAATCGGTCAAAAGGCCACAGTTTTTTATCACCCTGCTGACCAAGCGATATGACAGTATCAAAGCAGAGTTTCTGCCGGCTTATTTCCTGGCTATTGGCTTGACACAAGGCATCACCATTTTCATCCACTGAGTTCCAGTTTTTGTGTTGCTGAGCGAGATAGTCTTGTTCAGGTAGCTGCCATTGTTGAGCGAGGCTCTTTAGTCGACCATCTCTGATGCGGCTGGCAATAAAGCGAGACAACCAGTCTGCGAAAGATTGTGATGCGGTATCCTTGCGAGTGACCATTGACCAGTGAATGGGCATGATGGTTTCTACATCAACACTATAGTCACTCCACTCTTTTTGATTCGACAAGTGGAATAGGATGCCGCTGTCATAAGCCCATGCCTGACATTTATTCGTCAGCAGAGCCAGTTTGGCATCTCGGTTGCTCATTAAAATGATCGGTTTGATCCGATAATTTTGTACCAAAGACTTATTAAAGTATGCCCCAGCCGTCAGGCAGACGGGCTTCCCGATTAAGTCTGTCCATTGTGCAACAAGGTTGGATTTGTGGGCCAGTGCAGTGACACCACTGCGGAAATAGTGAGGTGTGATCATACGGACTCGCTGTCGACGTTGCATCGAATCGCCAACGGTAGCAATCAGCATATCGACTTGCCCTTCATTAAGTTTTTGGAATCGGTTAGCACTAGTGACTGTTTTGAATTCGACCTTGGCGTTGAGCGCTTGGCCAATCATTTTTGCCAAGTCGGGTTCAAAACCTGCCGGTTGACTATTACTGTCCAGCATTCCCCAAGGTGGGTAATCGGCTTTGACACCAATAACAATCCGACCAGATTGTTTAATTTTGCTCAGTAAGTCTTGCGCTTGAACATGTCCAGGGAGCAGCATGTAGCAGCACAAGAAGAGGGTAAACAAACGAATCATGCGCGCCTCCTTGCCACTACTAATAAGCCATAACCCAGTGATGCTGGCAGAAGGTTACACAGCAAATTGTCTAAAAAGGCCATTACAGAACTCTGAATCACAAAACGCTCTGGAAAAATACTTTCTGCGGTGATTGTCTCGATTTCAAACCCGGCTTCAAGGAGCTCTGATTTAATCTCGTTTACAGTGTAAAGATGATAAAAAAGAGGGATTTTTCGGCCCGACTGGTAACGCTCGTATTGAATATCTCCCGGCAGTTGTTGCTGATTTCTTTGTTGCCATTGCCGTTTGAAAAAACGCCGTCGTCGATTAGGTACGGATAAGATCAGTGAACCATCGGGTTGCATATTTGTATAAAACCACTTTAAGAGTTTGATGCGTTCCGCTTGCTCTCGAATATGGCTCATGACACCAAAAAGAAGTAAACCTAACTGGAAGTTTACCTTGTGGCTATCGATGTGTTGGATCAGCTGTGTTTGGTCGTTGAACCACTCCACGCGCTCGGAGTAGTGCTGCGTTGCTTGCTTGGCCTGTTGAACCGCTATTTCACTGATATCAAAGCCATACAGATGTAAGTTTGTTTGTTTAAGCAGTGGGTAGCTATATCGCCCGTTACCACATCCATAGTCCAGTGCTATTGCATCTTGACCAAGAAACTGAGCGTGATGAAAAAGGGTATTCAAGACCCGGATATTGGCTTTTGGATAGCGAGAGGTGTACAAGCCGATGCGATAATAATCATCGTAGGATTGTGCGATGGTTGTTGATTGGGAATTGTTCATGAATAGACTCCTTTCTGCGCCTAAGTGAAATTTGCGCAGGTTACCCTGCGCAAGCTGTTACGCTGAATGAGTCTGGTAAGCGGACTCCAATTTCTCGTCATAGCGGTTCTCTGCATAGCCAGGACCATTGTAGTAACGAGCAAAAGTTGGCCAGTCGAGAGCCTGTATTGCTTCGTGTAGCTTAGAATTTGACTTAATAAAGTTGACGAAGGCCATCAGGTGATGACGTTCAGCAACGAACATGTCGTGAACGAACGTTTCGACATCGTCATAACCTGCAGCCTGATGGTTAAAGCCCATGATTTGATAACGGCCGAAAGAGGCTGATTTCAGAGCGGCAGTTCTATCCAAGTCGATGGCTTGTTTCAAGCGGTCATACTCTTTTTCACCACCCACATAGAGTGAACGATCCCACTTTCGAGATGAGAGGTTCGGGTGAGATTCATCAAAGCGACGATCACTGTATTTAGAGAACTGATGGGCTTCAAACAAAATGCAAGGTAAGCCAGACTCGAAGAAACCACTACCGGAAGATTCAACCTCTGAGACCGCTTTAATCGCGGCGACTTCACAACCCAGAGATTCGGCTGCATCATGATAGTCTTCGTCAGTCAGCCCTTTGACGGGGTCAATCGCTGGCAAGAATAAGGAACTAAGAGTTCTTTGCCCTGTCCCCAGAACTTTATTGAGTGTGCGGTGGCTTTTGCCATTCGCATCGATACGGCTATCAGGATGATGAAAGCCAAGAATGGTTTTTTGCATTGCGGCGATCGCTAGGCACGTTGGTGATTGGTCAGTCTCTGAATGAATAACACCATCTTCTTGCAGTGGGGCTGTTAAGCCAATTTTATCACTCAACTGGTTCAAAGCTTTTTGTACGTTTAGTACGTCATCTGGTGTGTTGTCTGCGCCAATTCCAACCGACGAGGTTAAAGTGAGTTCTCTCATGTTTGACTCCATGTATTCTGGTTTGATTGATCCCTACAAACGCTACTGGAATTGAGAAATCACTAATTGGGCGGAGCCAGTGAATTTTCGGTGCTACCGATGAATGGGGGAAATTGACGAGAGTTGCCGGCATAAGATCGATAAAGATGTCAATTCATATGAAAAATGGTGAACATCTCTATTTTATTAAAATGTAACTAAGTGTAAATTTATCCACCTGAAAGTTAACAACTCTAAAAGATAAAGTACATCAAGCGCTGGGTAAGAGTCGCAACAGTAGCAAACTGTTGTGAGGCAAAATTTTACAATCTATATGCTGGGTTGAGGTGGACTGCATCGTCACATAAAGAGTCGATTTTATTGGAGAGCAGCGATTAATATTTTTGATTATTACCAGTCAAACCCGTTAATAGGTTTTGATGAAGGATTCTTATTGGTTAAAGACAAAGAACATCGATTTGTTGCTTGCAATTCTCAGTTTCTAAAAATGTCAGGATTTTCTTCTGTCGAGGATATATTAGGCTTGACTGATTTTGATATGCCTTGGAAGGAATACTCTGAAATCTATCAAGCTCATGAGAGAGATATACTTTCAGGTAGTCAGTACGATTTATTTGAACCTATCATAGATAGTAAGGGTAAAAAGCATAACCTACATATTCGTAAAAAAATAATTGAAGACTCGAAAGGTGAAATTGCAGGAATCATTGCTCATGCAATGATTTTCGAATATCGGTATGAGATGGAAATGATTAAGTTCTCAACAAATTGTTTCACGATTAGTCATGGAAATAATATTGAAGATTTAAGCAAGAAAGAAAAGGAAGTCGCTTTCCTTTTCTTAAATGGATACAAAAGACAAGAAGCGTCTAAGTACTTGTCTATATCACCAAGAACATTCGATTCACATATAGTGTCAATAAAAAATAAGCTTAATTGTGACTCAAGCCATGACTTAATTATAAAAGGTTTCCAGCTCGGACTGAAAGATAAGATACCGGAGACTATTTTAAAGGAGGGAGGCTTCCATAAGCCTAATAATGAGTAATGGGTATTTTAAAGAAGAATGAAGAATTAAATATATCTTCACGTGTTATAACGGGATCAAAATATATTCTTGAATCACTCAAGGAAAAAGGAATCCAGCATATTTTCATGCTTCCAGGAAAAATGGTTCAACCTTTTATGGAAGATATGACAAATATGAGGGGAATACACCCGGTCGTCGTTACTCATGAAGCCAGTGCAGGATATATGGCGGATGCTTATGCTCGAGTGACGCAAGGAGTGGGCGTTGCGTTATCCATATCAAGCCCAGGAGCTATGAATTTATTACCTGCAGTGGCATCAGCGTGGGCTGATGGTGTCCCTATCTTAGCCCTGAGCGGAGATGTTGCGACCCATCACGAAGCCAAAGGGGCATTTCAGGATGGGTCAGCATTAGGTACAAACGATGTAGCGGTCTACCAGACTGTTACGGGATTGGCCTCCAGAGTCAACCATGCTGAGCGAATTCCTGATTATTTAGCAAAAGCATTTGAACGAATGGCCTTACCCAACAAACTCCCTGCTTTTATTCAACTCCCTTTGGATGTACAAAAAGCAAAGTTGGATCCAAAGGCTAGACCTCTTGAAACTCATCAGTATCCCATTTCCGCAAATCCGCAACTGGTTAAGATGGTCGCAGATAAACTCGCCCAACCGGATGCTAGGAATTTAATTTTATTGGGACCTGAAGCAAGAAATTCTCGCTGTGCGCAAGTGGTTATTCAGCTTGCTGAGAAATTAGATATTCCAGTGGCGGTAACGCTAGATGCAAAGGGTACGTTTCCTGAGGATCATAAAATGTACTTAGGGGTGTTCGGATTTGCGGGTCATCAGCGAGCGATGGAAGCACTGCTGAGCGATGCATTCGATCATGTGGTTACGTTTGGTGTTAATTTTGATCAGCGTTCCTCACTATGCTGGAGTGACCAGTTGGCGAAAAGCGCACAATGGTTTTGTTGCTCAGCGAAACTAGGGCAGTATTACTTGCCGTTAGATAGCCGCAAAATACATGCCTCCCCCGATGAATTTTTGGATCAGCTTTGGGTGAGAGTTCAGTCTGAAAAAGTGTATTCCTCGTGTGCGCACATCTCTTGGCTAAATACGTTGTTCACTGTTCCACTGCATGTTCAGTGTGATGAGTTTAGCTCAGAGTATGGTATCCATCCGAAAGAGGCTATTTGTCAGCTTCGTCTTCATGCGCCTAGAAGTAGTATCGTATCTGTAGACTCTGGCAGCCACAGAGTGTTTTGTGCTCATTACTGGCAAAGCTACGAGCCTAACCAATATTTAACTTCTGCGAGTACAGCGCCAATGGGTTGGGCTATATGTGCAGGGGTTGCCGCCAAGTTAGCTCAACCTGAATACACCAGTATTGTCATTACAGGTGATGGCTGCATGCTTATGCACGGTAATGAGATCCAAACGGCTGCCCGGTACGATATCCCTGTGGTTTTTGTTGTTCTCAACAACAGTGCTCACGGTGGTATCCATGTTGAAACGCAGAAACATCAAAGCTTCATGCCAGAGCTGACAAAACTACCTCAGCATGATTGGAAAAAATATGCAGAATCTTTGGGACTCACCGCATATCGGGTGAGTGATCCTGACTTACTGCCTTCCGTTTATCAGCAAGCACTTGACAGCCATCGCCCTTGTCTCATTGATGTCATCTGCAGAGATGATGTGTGTGTACCTAATACTTATTACGCAAAGAATAATAATAACCTTCTTTAAAAACTATGAAAAAATTAAATAATAACTTCACATTGTTATTAATACTAACAATGATGAGTATGATGGGATTGATCGCATCGGATATTTATATTCCAGGGCTAAATACAATAGCAAAAGATTTAAATGCAAGTGTAAATGATGTCCAACTGACTATTGGTGTTTATTTGTTAGGTTTGTCCTTATTTCAATTAGTCTATGGCCCTCTCTCTGATCGGCTAGGTAGAAAACCTGTTATTTTGTTCGGATTTTTTATATACACAGTAGCTTCTATATTTGCCATTTATGCTAACTCTATTGAACAACTTATTATTGTTAGATTTATTCAAGCATGTGGAGCATGTTCCGGTTTGGTTGTAGGAAGAGCCATTATTTCTGATTTATACAGTAGAGAAGAATCTGCACATGTCTATAACTTCATTTATCCACTTGTCGCGGCTTCACCTGCTATTGCTCCATTAATTGGCGGGTATATTATAGAATACTTAGGCTGGCGTTATTCTTTTCTTTTTATATTTCTTTTCGGAGGGGTTTTATTGACGATCACTAGCATTAGCTTTAAGGAGTCGAATGTTAATGTTGATTCAAAGGAATATAAGATTAGCGACATTATTGGAGACTATCTATCCATAGTCGGGAATGGACAGTTTTGGAAATACACACTATGTGTTTTGATGTTATATGGTACTTGGTTTACTTTTCTCACTCAGGCCTCATTTATTTATCATGATATGGGGTACACCGAGAAACAAATCGGATATTTCTATATACCATTGGCCTTAATGATTTATGTTGGTTCTCGAATCAGTAAGTTCATGTCTGGCAGGGTAGGAATTGAGAGTACCTTCTTTTTAGGGTTGGTTATTTTTTGCTTCGGGGCTTTAGTGTTGTTTGTAACCTGTCAGTTTACTCACGTCACTGCGGCAGTGCAGCTTATAATACCGATGGCATTGCTTGCGACTTCAAATGGCATCGTTTTAACCCTAGGGATCTCATCGGCTGTTAGCTTGAATGCGGAAAAGTCAGGCAGTGCTTCTGCTGTTGTCGGTTGCTTACAGATCGGTTTTTCTTCTTTGTGCGCATCAATGTGGGGGTACTTTTTTGATATCACTCCTGCAGCAATGGCAGCGGAAATTTTATCTCTTTCATTGGTTGCATTTTTGGGTTACCTAACTATCCACAAATTGACCGCGAAGGTAGCAGAAGTATGAAACAAATACTGACGATATTATTTGCTTATTGTACGGCACTTCCTGCATTTTCTTTCGATCATCATGGGGAAATCTTCCAAGCTGGTGTGACAGGTGCGACCATGACAGGCGCTTACACTGGTTCGACGACTTATCGAGAGATCGTTAAGCACGGTAACCTTGGACTTGGTACGGCTAATGGGATTAGAGGAGAAATGGTATTTCTGGATGGGGAGGTATTTATCACTCGAGATGGGCAGGGCCATACTGAGCAACCTTCTTTAGACACGAAAACACCGTTTTCGATTGTGTCAAACTTTTATCCTCACACCGTTTTTAGCCTTGAGAATGTCGATAGTAAAGCGCACTTTACGCGCTTGTTAAAACCTCGATTAGTGTCGGACAATGTATTTTATGTTATGCGAATAGAAGGGCGTTTTAATCTTGTGCGGGCAAGAAGCATTACTAAACCAGCAGGTCATAATGACCTTGATCTTAAGCAATTTATTGCTGATAACGAACAAGTGAATGAATATCAAAATATTACTGGGACGATGGTTGTATTTAAATCTCCAACATTCGCTTATCCAATGACTGTGCCGGGTTACCATATTCACTTTATATCTACTGATCGAAAGTATGCTGGGCATGTGTATGATTTTAGTATCGATCAGGCATCATTATCATTACAGGCCGCTTCAAAGTTCAGTATTGTTTTACCAGACAACGCTGAGTTTTTGGCCCACAAGGTTGAAAAAGTAGACCATAAGGTCATTCACCATGTGGAATCTGGAGGGAAGGGATGAGGTGTGGCTTATGAGTCCGGAACTCTTCGGGGTACTGGTGTTCATTCTGCTAGGATGTGTGAGTAATACTTCGTGGCTATTGGCTTACCGTCAAGCTATCGAGTCACTATTCATTAATCGCATCCTTCCGTTGGCAATGTTGTTTTTAGTTTCCTTGGGAGAGATAAGCTTTAAAGCATTGCTGAGTTACTCAGGAGTTTACTATCTACTTGCTGTTGTATTCATGGTGGGGGCTTATCTGTGTTGCTGTCGTTTTTTGGGAGTCGGTGGGCACAATGAATCGGTGAGTATTG
The DNA here is from genome assembly GCF_022398095.1 of Vibrio sp. Isolate23. NCBI lineage: Bacteria > Pseudomonadati > Pseudomonadota > Gammaproteobacteria > Vibrionales > Vibrionaceae > Vibrio > Vibrio sp. Isolate23. The sequence goes on along the minus strand of NZ_JAKEUV010000001.1, from coordinate 706,660 downwards.
CGCTCAGTACAAGTTTTTCAAATTTAGTGTTGGTTGGTGTTCCGCTGTTTTTGTGGTTAGGTAATGAATCAGTCATTTCACTGATCTATATGATTATTCCTTTTCACTCCTTCATTCTGTTTATGTGTGCATCTTTGCTTGCGGCTGTTCGAGGAGCAAAAAAGGTAAAACGAGCTCTACCCAATGTTCCACTTTTGTCGTGGGCAATATTAGTTGGTTTTGTGTTATCGAAATTACAGGTATGGCAAGGAGTAGAAGTCGCATACCTTAAGTCATCGACGGTATACGTATTACAGTTTGGCACAATTTGGGTATTAAGCGCTCGATTAACAGCTAATCGATTGAATGTACAGGGCATTAAGGCGGCATTTATTATCTCGTTAACAAAGGTCGTATTAATGCCAGCTTTCTTCTTTGTTGTCCTAAGCCCATTTTCGCTAACGATGACCAAACAAATATGTTTGCTGGCAGGCTTACCAATTGGACTCAATACGTTAGGCTTTAGCGGTAAATGTCGCCAAGAGGTAAACTACGCACTATCCCTTGCGCTTGTCATATCATCCCTGTTATCACTGATTACGATCCCCCTCATAGTATATTATTTGGGGGCATTTTGATTTATGCCATTGTGAACAACAGAGAAGAGAGTTAGAGAAAGTTAAGATTTGGTCAAAAATAGAGTCCCGAGTGAAGTTGTCGATTGAGATCGCAACGATGGGTAATTAAGGGTGCTATGTTTGTATAAAAAACAACCTAACCAAATCGACTAAGATAGCAAAGGAGCCGTTATGCTAGGTGAAGATCACTCTCTACTCAATGAGTTTCCACAGTACAAAGAAACCATTCGAGCATTAGCTAAAATGGATGAAAATTTTCTCGCTGCAATGAAGTCCTACGATTCACTAGATAAGGAAATCCGCAAATTGGAGATGATGGACTCTCCTGTTAGTGATGAAGAAATGCACAAAATGAAGCATGATCGGGCAGTGATGAAAGATCAACTCCATAAGCGACTGATTAGTGCGCATCGATAATATTCACAATAAGGTCAGAAAGCACCGGACTAGGGGAGCTCCCTTCCCCTAGTCTCATCATTCAACATATACAAGGTACTGTTCTAGAATTATCGTAAGACGAGGTAATTCCGAATTAGGCCTTCAGTTATGGGCATATTTACTTGCAATAAGTGCTATAAGTTTGTCGCCCCCAACGCATTAGCCTCTAGAGGCGGAATTTGCCACGCGTGTTTCCAGTTTCTCATGGCATCAAAGATGCCTACAAAGCTTGTAGACCTCGTTTACAAGGAGATAGAAGAAGGAAATCAAATCAAGAATTTTTGTATTATTAAAGCCGAATGCGACAGTTGGATCACTGTTGACCTTAAATACCCATTTTCGCAGATATACGATTTGAGTGGGGTAATTTATGTCGAAAGCTCAAACAATGCAACATACACAGATGTAGAATATCACTCTTCCCAAGGTGGCACCGAAACGGTCAAAATTCAGTCTGTGTTGAGGCTCATTGATGAGCCTCAAACTGCTGCAGGTGTGCATGACTTGTCTTACTACGCACGTTATGTTGTGCGTCTTATTATTCTTTTTCTATCAATTTTGATTGCTTTGATCTATTTCTTTCCTAAGCCTATCTTATTATTCATTCAAGTTGTCCCACTCGTTGTCTTCTTTAGTTGGGTTGTTAGGCAGTTTTTGAAAGATAGATAAAGCCTAGGTCGATTGGTCTACGTTGGATTAGTACCTTCCATGGTAAAAGCTGAATATCCTGGGCATTAACAGGTTGCACTTGAGGGCTAAATACTTAACTGCTTACTGAGTATTGAGTGCTAGCAACTTTTCAGTAAACTGCGCAAAACCGTAGCCGCCTGGCTCTGTCATTAGGACCGAAGGATGAAACGCCAATCGATCCCAATAGTGTTTAATATTCGCGACCCCAACACTGTTTGGCATAATTTCAAACATGTGCTGGTCGTTCATTGAGTCACCGACATAACAGGCGCGCGTTGTGATCTCTTGGCTAGACAGGCCTTTCTCGGTAAGGAATGCTGTGGCTGTCGCCTTTTTCGAGTGCTCGCCATACCATGCATTAATGTGAATCGAGCTGGCGGTGGCGTGGGCACCTAAAGCATGAATCTTAGCGACAATTTCTTCGATCACGGCTTCGTCTACACGGGGGCGGTTCTGGCCGATATCAATCGCCACTTCACACAAACGATAAGATTGATCCAGCGTTAGTGACAAATCTGGGTAGTCACGTAGGATGTCTTCAACCTGCGCTTTTAGCTTTGTCTGGTCGTCGCGGATAGCTTCAAGAGAAACACCAGAGCGTAAGGTAAGAAATCCATTTTTCTTTTCCATAATAAATGCGCCGTTTTCACCTAATACGGCATCCACAGGCCAAAGCTGGGCAATATGGTCACACCAACCCGCACAAGCGCCAGTTACAGCAACCACTTTCTTGCCTGAGTCTCTTAATTTTTGTAGCGCGATTAAGGTCTCTGGCGGCAAACGGCCTTCCCAAGTTAGGGTGTCATCGACATCTGTCAGTACCCAGTCGACCTGTTTCCAGTTTTGGTTTAAATCATTCGTTACCGAATTCATTTTTACACCTCAAAACTCTTTCAATACATCGTGTTAAAGTAAATTCGGCAAAAACATCACTAAGCTTTCTGAGAAAGTCAGCAGCATCAACACCGTCAGTAGAGCCAACAGCAGTGGCGCCACTTCTCGTACAAAATCAACCATACGTACCTTTAGGATGGAACATACGGTGAACATCATTGAACCAAATGGCGGTGTCACACCCCCAATCATGATGTTTACAATGACAATGATGCCGAAGTGAACTGGGTTGACGCCCAAATTCAGTACGGCTGGCAGTAGCAATGGCGTGAGGATGATCATCGCCGCGCCACCTTCAATAAACATCCCTACGACCAACAGCAGAGCGTTAATGAGTAGCAGCAATACCAGTTTGTTGTCTGTCAGTTCAATCAGCGCTGAGGCCACATTGTGTGGGATTTGCTCCAGCGTCATGTAGTAACCAAACACCATGGCACCAATAATGATGAACATGACGCTACTGGTGCCTTGAACCGTTTCACGCATGATCATTGGAATGTGTTTGAAGCCAAGCTCGCGATACACAAATGCGCCAATGATGATGCAGAGTAGAACCGCAATCGCTCCTGCCTCAGTCGGTGTAAATAAGCCAAAGCGCATTCCCAAAATGATGCCGAAAGGAATCAATAATGCAGGCACCGCTTTCAGGAAGTAATGGAAACGCTCTTTCGCTGTTGCAGGCTCTGAACGAGATGGCTTGTACTTACGTTTGCGGGCGATAAACGCGATGGTCAGCATCAGTGAAGCCGCCATCAGAAGCGCTGGCACATAGCCCGCAATAAACATCTGATGAACAGAAACATTGGCGAGCAACGCAAAAATAATCAGGTTGATGCCTGGCGGAATCACTGGGCTAATACTTGAAGAAGCCGCGGTTACCGCCGCGGTAAAGGGTAGGTCATAACCGCGTTTGGTCATTTCTGGCGCTAGTATTTTCGACTGCATCGCAGCATCAGCGTTGGCAGAACCCGAGATGCCGCCCATTAGAGTGCTTAATGCTACGTTAACCTGTGCCAGGCCACCTGTTTTGTGACCAATCATAGAATCGGCAAAGGCCAGCAGGCTTCGGCTGATCCCGGCGTAGTTCATGACCGAGCCGACCATAATGAAAAACGGTATCGCTAGCAGCGGGAAAGATTCAGCGGAGCTTATAAAACGCTGCATGACCAAGCTTACGGGAATCGAATCATTGATGAATAAGAAGTAGACCATCGATGAGGCGATCAGTGAAAAAGCAATGGGAATATTGAGCAGAAAAAGGACAAATAGAATGATGATTGGCAGATAGCTTTCCATCGACAGAACCTATTTATGTGAACGCTTAAGTAACGCGACGTCATCCACAATGAACTTCACTGTGTGAATAGCCATAAGAACAAAACAAAGTACCAGTACGCCGTTAATGGCGAAGTACGATAAGCCCATTACAGGCGTGACTTTGTTGGAAAGCATCAGGTATTGATAGCTCAGAATCGCCATCAAGATATTGAGGGCCAGTAAGAACACAGACACACCGAGCTTAAATGCAGGTTTTGCTTTGCTTGGCAGCATAGCGACCATGACGTCGACGCCCATATGCAGCTTGTGCTTGTAACAAGAGCTGATACCTAAGTACACCGCCCAGATAAAGCAGATGACAGACAGCTCTTCGCTCCAAGGGACGACAAAGCCAAACCCGTAACGTAAAACCACGTTCACAATCACAACCAGTACTGTGATTGAAATAGCAATCGAAGCGAGGATCTCTTCAATATTTCTTAGTAAAAACAAAAAATCGTCTCCGGAAAATTACCTATTAACCATAGATAATTTACGAACAATGCGGCCTGAAAAACATCAAGCCGCATCTAGGTTAGTCAGTGTTTTGTGAGTTATTGAGCCGCACGAATCGTTTCTAGCTCTTGCATGATCTTAGCGTGGATGCCTTCGCTCCATTCAGGGAACTGGTTGTAGACATCAGCCGTTAGCTGGTTGAACTCTTCAGAGTTGACTTCGTTAAACGTTACGCCAAGTTCTTCCAGCTTTTGGGTGTATTCCGTATCTAGCTTGACCAGCTCAGAGGTGTTTGAAATCGCGCCCGCTTCCAGCTCTTCGTTAATGATTTGCTGCTGCTCTGGAGTGAACTTGTCCCATAACTTAGGAGAAATATAGATGCCGACTGTGCCAAGGAAGTGCTTAGTGAGTGACATGTTCTTCGCGACTTCATAGATCTTAGTCGAGTACATCGTCAGAATAGAACCTTCCAGACCGTCAACCACACCTTGCTGAACACCCGCGTAAGTTTCTGGGAATGGCAGAGAAGCTGGTGCTGCGCCCATCGCAGATAGCGTGCTAATGAACAGTTGGCTCTGTGGTACGCGAATACGCATGCCTTTCATATCTGCAGAGTTCACGATCTCTTTGTTGGTGATCATGTGGCGGAAGCCGAACATGTAATCTGCATTCAGTACTTTAATGCCTTTTTCTTCTGCTTTCGCTTTTAGCCCAGCGACAAACTCTGTGTCCATCATTGCTAGGTATTCATCGTACGTGTTGTAAAGCATTGGCCCAGCAAGCGCCGCGAAGTCTGGCACGTAGTCACCGAGGTAGGTTAAATCTTCGACCGCGATCCAGTTTGCACCGTTTACAACTTGCTCTAGGTTATCTTTGTATACAGGTAGCTGCCCGCCTGGGAATACTTTGATGTTCACTGAACCGTCAGTACGTTCACGGATTTTGTCTGTCGCCTTAATGAGCTCCTTGGTCAGTAACTCATTTTGCGTAAATACCAGGCTCATGTTGATGTTGATTGGATCAGCAGTCGCCTCAGCTTCAGGCTTTTTCGATTCACCACAACCTACTAAAAGTAGCGCTGCCGCTGTAATTACCGCACCTAATAGCTTTTTCATTTGTCAGTACCTTATTGATGGCTGTTTTATAAAAATTAGAGAGTGATATGTAATATTTGTAGAGTATGCGAGTGAATTATTACACTCATATGAACATTTTCATTATTAATATGAACATATTTTGAATGAGATCTCACAATTGTTTAGCGACATCAGCCATTGCCGCTGATGTCGCTTTTCAGCTAAATTAACGGATAGATCGTTATAAATAATAAAACTGTAATAAAACCAATCTATTGTCGCTTGGTTTTCAAATGAACATTGAGGGTACACTATGATTACAGGCCATCGCGGTGCGGCATCGTTAGCACCAGAGAATACTTTGGTGAGCATTGAACACGCTGCTCAGTCAGGTGCCCTATGGGTAGAAATCGACACCCAACTCAGCGCCGACAACGTTCCAGTTATCATTCACGATAAGACGGTTGATCGTTGTACCAACGGCAAAGGTAAAGTATCAGACCTTGATACTAAGGCGCTTAAAGCACTCGATGCAGGGAGTTGGTTCGGCGCATCGTTCGAAGGAGTATCCATTCCCACTCTCGAAGAGGCGTTGGATAAATGTGTCGATCTCGGGCTCACGCTGAACCTTGAGTTGAAAACCTACGATGACAAAACCATCGACACTCTGGTAGAGCAAGTGGTTAAGGTAGTGAAGCAGAAAAACTACCCGTTGGATAAGCTGCTTTTATCAAGTTTTAGCAAAGAGGCACTGGCCATTTGCCGAGCGCAGATACCGGAAGTAAGACGTGGGTTCATCTGCGAAGTGTGGAATGACTTTAGCCTAGAGTCGTTGCAAGACTTGGACTTGTTCAGCATCCACATTGATCACAAAATTCTTGATGCTAAGATTGCGAAGTCGATTAAAAACGCGGGTTTGGTGTTAAAGATCTGGACGTTGAATGCGCCAGACAAAGCACAGGCGTTTTACGATTTGGGTGTGGATTACATCATCACGGATAAGCCAAACGAATTTTAGTAGGAACTATGGAACTGAACCAACGCCAAAAACAGATTCTCGCGACCCTTAAAGTGGATCAGGATGTTCAGATCGACCAGTTAGCCGAGTTGTTTTCAGTGACCACGCAAACCATTCGGCGCGATGTAAACAACTTGTGCGAGCAAGGGCTAGCGCGTCGAGTTCACGGTGGGATCAGTTTGCCTGCTACCTTAACAAACACCAGCTATCGCTTTCGTTCAGAGGTGGAGTCGACCACCAAAGATGACATCGCCATGGCGGTCGCGGAAGCCATTCCAGATGGTGCGACCGTGATGATTGGTATTGGTACTACGGTTACGCGCATTGCTCAGTTTCTATTGGGGAAAACTACCTTGCGCGTCGTTACCAACAACCTGCAAGTCGCGAAAATCTTAGAAGCCAATCAGAACATTGAAGTCTACCTTGCCGGCGGCCTGTTTCGCCGTGAGCATCAAGATCTGGTGGGGAGCAGTGTGGTCAACTTCTTCGAGGGCTTTGAAGCCGATATCGGCCTATGCGGTTGTGCATCGGTGACAAGCAGTCACTTCGCAATGGAGCATGAGCAGTTAGAATCGGACTTGTCTCAATCCATCATGCGCAACAGTCGCCAAACTTGGCTGGTAGCTGATGCCACTAAATGGGAGCGCACTACTGCGATCAAGGTTGCGCCTCTTGCTCACTTTGAGCGTATTTACACCAATAAAGATCACCTACCCAATGAGTTGAATGTTAAAGTCATTCCAAGTGCTCTATCGCCAAGCAAAGAATAAGAACTCTTCCGGTATTTCAAGAACGTACGCCTAAATGCTAGCCCTGTTTATCGACTATTATTAATAGATATGCCTATACATGGAAGGGAAGCGACTTCAGTTTACTTCTGCGCCCTGACATGTTGCTTCACGCTTATCGAGCAAACCGCTGAATTGGGTGAGAAGTAGGGCAATGATGACAATCAAAGCGCCGACCCAAGGTGTATTCATTAGGCCATTCTGTGCAACGATTAATCCTCCTCCCCACGAGCCCAAAGCGATGCCGACGTTAAACGCCGCTATGTTAAGTCCAGAGGCGACATCAACCGCATCAGGCGTATGTTTTTCTGCCAGATTAACCACGTAAACTTGCAACCCAGGGACGTTACCAAAGGCGAATACCCCCCAGATTAGAATCGTAATAACAGCACTAACAGGATGGTAAGCAGCAAGGTTGAAGACAAGCAGTATCATCGCAAGACCAATAAAAATGGCGGTCAGTGCTTTGACAGGTCCAAGTTTATCGGCCATTTTGCCTCCCCAGATATTGCCAATGGCAACCGAAACACCATACACCAACATGATTAACCCTATGGTCCCAGAGCTAAATCCAGAAACGTTTTCCAGTATAGGGGCGAGATAAGTGAAAGCAGTAAAAGTGCCTCCATATCCAAGTGCCGTAATCGCATGAACCAGTAGCAACCTAGGTTCAGTAAGAACCTTTAGCTGGGCTGAAATTTTGGTTGCTGGTGGCTGTTTGAGGTGGGCAGGGATTAACAGGGCACTGCCAAGCAAGGCAATGACGCCAAGAATAGCCACGGTGAGAAATGTCGCCTGCCATCCAAATGCTTGCCCGATATAGGTGCCAAGAGGAACACCGGTGACCAAAGCAATGGTAAGGCCTGTAAACATGATCGCGATAGCGCTGGCGGCTTTTTCTTTGCTGACCAGTCCTGTCGCAACAGTAGAACCGATGGAAAAGAAAACACCATGAGCCAGTCCGGTCAGGATACGAGCGATGATCAGAGTTTCATAACTCTGAGCTTGCCACGCGAGTACATTCCCTAAAACAAACAAGCTCATTACGGACAATAGGACCTTTTTTCTTGGCCAGTTGCCAGTAAGCGCAGTTATGACAGGAGCTCCAATTGCCACGCCAAGCGCATATAAGCTAACCAATAAGCCAGCGGAAGGTAGGGATACTGCAAGGTCGCTTGCCATGGTCGGAATCAATCCGACGATAACAAACTCAGTAGTGCCGATAGCAAAGGCACTGAGGGTTAAAGCAAAAAGTGCAATTGGCATAATAAATTCCAATAATGATGTCGTGGCCGCCATTATTGAAAATCTTTTATTTGTTAAAAATGGTGATTTTATCAAATTACTTTTGCTATAAATAAAGGTAATTGAATTTAATGGACGAAGAAATGCGCACAAGTTCATATGAGTTAGAAATGCTACTCGCGGTTGTCGATAGCGGCGGGTTTTCGGCGGCAGCTGAAATGTTAAACATACAAGTTGCCAGAATTTCACGTGCGGTAAGCAAGGTGGAGAAACAGCTGGGTGTTTCAATATTGAACCGAACAACAAGGCGGGTAGAGTTAACCCAAGAAGGTAGGTCTTTTGTTGACTCTGTGCGTAAGGGCCTTCACATTATTCATCAGGCTGAAGAAGAGCTGATTTCTGGAAGCGAACGTCCTAGAGGTAAGTTACGAGTGGATGCCGCCAGTCCATTTGTTTTCCATCAGCTTGTACCGCTGATACAGTCATTCAAAGATACTTATCCAGAGATTGAGTTGGAAATAACCTCTAACGAAGGTTTTGTTGATTTGCTCGAGCAGCGCACCGATGTCGCTATCCGTATTGGACAACTAAAAGATTCAACATTGCATGCACGTCCACTAGGTAAAAGTGAGCTCTTCATCGTTGCTTCTCCCCTGTATCTGGAATCTGCTGGTGTGCCCCGCACAACGTCAGAACTACAGTCGCATCAATTGATAGGTTTTACATCACCTAAAGTGCTTAACCAATGGCCGCTAAAAGGAGCTGATGCCATAGAGCCAGATATCACGTCGAGTAATGGTGAAACGGTTCGGCAGTTGGCATTGGCATCTAATGGTATTGCCTGTTTGTCTGGCTTTATGGTTCGCGAAGATATTAAACAAGGTAGGCTGGTATCTTTGCTTGATGATGCTAAGCGTCTTGATACCGGTCGAGAGCAGGTCAGTGCTGTGTACTACAAATCTTCAGCAGTGGCACGGCGAATCTCCGCGTTTATCGACTTTATTCAGCCGAAGTTAACCTTGTAGCAAGATTAGTTTGTGAGCTCAGTGTTTGACTAACCCCACTGCTAATATGGATAACAGTGATTCAAAAGGAGAAAGATTATGATTAAAACAACAACTTCAGTAGTTGAAGGCCGACCTGTACAAGATTATTTGGGCGTTGTGGTCGGTGAAGCTATCTTAGGAGCAAACATTTTTAAAGATATGTTCGGCGCAATTCGAGATGTCGTCGGTGGCCGCTCTGGCGCCTATGAAAGAGAGATGGGCCGAGCTCGTGAGATAGCTTTTGCTGAAATGGAAGAGCGAGCACGTGAGCTGGGTGCCGATGGCATCGTCGGCATCGACATTGATTACGAAGTCATTGGCAGTGGCGGCAGCATGATGATGGTGAGCGTCAGTGGTACCGCGGTGAAATTCAAATAAGGCTATTCAGCAAGGCGCTTTTGCGGTGTAATGGCGCCAATTGCAGATTTAGGAAAGTAATAGATGAAAATTTGGGTTGATGCAGACGCGTGTCCGGTAGTTATCAGAGACATTCTTTTTCGAGCCTCTGAGCGCACTGGCGTGGAAGTCACTCTAGTGGCTAACCAGTTTATCCGTACTCCTGCTTCTCCAAAAGTCACCATGCTACAAGTTCAGGCTGGCTTTGACGTCGCAGATAATGAGATTGTTCAGCGCTGTGAAGCTGGCGATCTGGTGATCACCAGCGATATCCCATTGGCCGATGAGATCATCACCAAAGGCGGCCACGTGTTGAGTTCTCGTGGGGAGCAGTTCACCAAAGAGAACATAAAATCACGCCTTAATATTCGTGATTTTATGGAAACCATGCGCAGTAGTGGTGTCCAAACGGGCGGCCCAGCACCGCTAAACCAAGCGGATCGACAGCAATTTGCTAACCATTTAGACAAATGGTTAGTGCAGTGGCAAAGGGCGCAAAAATAGGAGGAGTGGATGTCCTTGGTTAACCAGTTAGCGCTGTTTATTGATGTGGTGCAGCAAGGCTCCTTTACCAAAGCTGCAACCTTACACAATATGGACAACTCATCGTTGTCAAAACAGATCAAAAAACTGGAAGTAGAGCTGGGTGTGCAGCTTCTTAATCGCTCAACGCGCTCCTTTTCCCTAACGCCAGCGGGTGAAGAAATTCTCGAGCAGGCACATAATCTGGTTGGGACTTTAGGGCATGTTCACTCCATCGCAGACTCTTATCAGGCAAGGCCGAAAGGACGCATACGCATTACCGCACCTTTGCATATTGGCCAGCACTACCTTCAGCCCGTGATTACGCAATTTATGCGCAGTTATCCTGAGGTGGAAATTAACCTGCAAATGGATGATAAACGTTCAGATATTATTTCTGATCACTTTGATGTCGCATTTCGTCTTGGTCGGCTAGAAGATTCGAGTTTGATTGCGAAGAAAATCGCTGATATCAGACCGGTGATTCTGGCGTCTGAAAGCTTTATCGAGCAGCACGGAGAACCTCAGACGCCGGACGAGCTAATGAGCTTGCCTTCTGTCGTCTATAGTAATGGGCCATTAACCGTAGATACGGCACGTATTAGTGAAGCACCGGGTGGCAGTACGTTCATAAATCACAAAATGACGGGTAAATACAAGGTCAATGATGTGCTGACTTTGTTAGTGGCCGTCCAAGATGGGCTTGGCTATGCCATGATTTCCTCTTCCAACCTATACCGCCCAGTTGCCGAGATGAATCTAAAGCCGATCCTGACGCATTACACTCTATGTAATCGAGGCCTTGCCCTGTACGCCTTGTACCCGCATCGTAAACAAACGGCACTGGTTAGAGAGTTTATATCTGCGGTGCAGGCGCATATTGGCACACCACCCATCTGGGAAAAGCAGGTGGACAACTTTGCTCAGCTCTATCCAACTCGCTAAAGAGTGAACAATAAAAAGCCCGGCGAAGGCCGGGCTAATCAACAAAACTTAGTGATGATGTTTGTGGCTCATTCCACTCATGACCTTCTTGATAGGTGCTGAGACGGTCTGTTCTTCACCGTTTGCAAAGGTCAGTTTCACATCAATGCTCTCACCTTCGACCAGCGGCTTTTTCAAGTCAAATAGCATAATGTGCAGGCTACCTGGTTTTAGCTCAACCATGCCATTGGCTGGCACAGTAATTTGATCGATTTGACGCATTTTCATTACATCGCCCTCTTTAATCACATCATGCAGCTCTACTTTGCCTGCAGCGTCTGTACTGGCTGATACGATAACGCGGTCTTTTGCGCTGTGGTTCATGATTTCCGTGAATACCGCACTGGTGGCTGCACTCGGTGGAGTCGCACGCGCATAGGTATGGGATAGCATGACGTCTGAAGCCGCGTGAGCAAGTTGGCTCAGAGCAATGGACGCTAAAATAAGGGCTTTTAACTTCATTACGAGTTTCCTTGTGACGTAAGTGTTTTCATCGCTTCAACCAAAGGAGCTGGTGTCAGCGTGTGTGGCACTTTAGTAATTAATGTGCCATCTGGTTTTAGGAAGTAGAAATAGGAGCTGTGGTCGAGCGTATACTTAAGCTCTGAGTTTTCTAATTGGGTCTTGCGGAAAATAACGCCATATTTATGTGCTAGAGGCGTTGTGATATCGAGTGGAGCTGATAGTCCTTCAATCATTGGATGAAAATATTGTGCGTACTTGTAAGAATCCGCTGCCGCGTCACGCTCTGGGTCGAGTGAGACAAACATAGGTCTGAATTTAGACTTAACACTTTCGTCCACCTGATTCAGTGCACCAGCTAGCATGGCTAATGATGTTGGGCAGACATCTGGGCAACGTGTGAAGCCAAAGTAAACAACACGTACGCGAGAGTCTTGTTGATCGAAGATTTTGACCGGTTCGTCATTTTCACCGAACAGGACGACTTCTTTACTGGTTGCAGCAGGAGCCTCGGCCGTTGGCTGTGAATCCAGATACGCTTTCACGCCAAAGCCAAGTGCAAACGCGGCAACTAAAATTAAAGACCAGTTCTTACTCATTGTTCCATCCTAATCGAGGTGCTCACACTGTTTTGGCCATCAGTGAGTTCGCCAACCCAAGTCATGGCATCAGTCGTACATACCGGCAGAATAACCTGGCCTGTAAACTGGCCTGTTGAGCTTTTATTGAGTTTAAATACGGCGGTACCCATTTCCATCTCGTAGCCTTCCAAAGTCAGCAACAGGCTTTCTTGTTGAGCTTCGGGCCAGTCTACGACGATTTCGGTAGGTACCAGTGGCTGACTGATGTCGCGATCAACTTTTATACGAACATTATCGCTTTCACAAGCTTGAGTGGTGAGTAAGCAGTATTCTGACAAAGGTTTGACTTGAGAACGGCTTTGAAACCATTGGTATAGGTCACCGGCGAAGAAGCCTACACCCAGCGTTAAAACGACTAAGAGCAGCTTTAGCAATGAAGACACGGTGTTCTCTCTTTGGTTTTAAAGCCGCAATCCTATCACCAAGCGAGACTAAATACCTCAGTCAACCAATAAATCTGTGCTTGGAATCAATCTACTCAATGATGAACATTGTGGCGGTGAATCCCATAAATGGCATGATCCAGAATTCGATCTCCAACTTTTTCCTTATTGGTGATGATACCCTCTAGGGTCATACCTACTCGCTCGGCGACTTGTCGGCTCGGTAGGTTGTCTTTGGCGGCAGATAGCTGGACTTTCTCCATCTGGTACTCATTAAATGCAATATCAATCAGTTTGTTCACCACGCGCGTAATGATGCCTTTGCCTTGCTGGTGTTGCGATAGCCAGTAACCAATTTCGACGGTTTTAGTATCGTGATTAATGGTGTTAAAACTGCAGTTACCCACAATTTCATGATTGTAGAGAATTGCGCACGTCATTGATTTCCCTTCTGCATATTCATGTAATACACGCTGAACGAACATACGGAAGTCCTGCTCAGACTGGCAGTAGGGAGGCCAAGCTAACCATTTTGATAAGTATTCTGTTTGATTGGATACTAATTCGCTGTACTGAGTGGCAAATGATTCCTGGACAAGAGCGAGTTCGAGTTCAGAGTCGATAGAGATTATGAACATAAGGAACCTAAACAAGTTGAATATGAAAGGTTAACTTAACAGAGAATGACTGGTATGACCATAAACACTTGTTGCAAAAACATTTTTCATGTAGCACGAAGTTCGCCCAAGACGTTATACAAATCACAATTATATAAATAGTCTTAATGAATTTATGGTTTTTATGAAACGAAATCGTTTAGCCTTATAAATCTAAAATAAGAAAAATTAGTCAGTTAGGTTAATACGAATGGATGAATCGCTTGATAACGTAAGCGTAGATTTACGTCAGGTGCTATTTGAAATCGCTTCAGCCCTCGATGACGTTGGAATTGATGATATCAACCATGGTTACCGAGTTGGGTACATTGCTTATCAATGTGCTAAACGAATGGGGTGGGAGGAAGAGCTATCTCAACTCGCTTTTTCTCTGGGGTTGATTCATGACTGCGGTGTTTCACAGTCTGATGAATTGACCTATCTGTTCGAGTCAATGGCTCCGAAGAACACAAAGAAGCACTGTATTAAAGGACATGGGTTGCTGAGTGTTTGTCCACCTTTAGCTGTTTTTGCTCTGCCGGTTTTGTATCACCATACTCAATGGCAACATCTGAGCTGTGAAGACAGACTGTCTGAAACGGATAAACAGCTTGCTGGGCTGCTATTTATTTCCGATCGAGTCGACTATCTCTACTCACGTTTTTACCCGGATCAATACGGCAATATCACTGAAAATAATAAGCGGTCGATTATTGGTGAACTCACCGCAAATGTTGGTACTTTATTTGAGCCGAATATGGTTCAACATATGTGTGAATTGATCGATAATGACGACTTCTGGTTTTCTATGGAATCTCGTTATATAGAAACCATGGCAAGCCGCTTTCCTTCCATACCTTTCTTTTCATCGTGTTTGGGGTTGGAAGACACGATTGCGGTGGCAGAATTTTTTGCCCAGATTGTCGATGCCAAAAGTACTTTCACATTCCAGCATTCTCGACATGTTGCAGAGTTAACCTCATTTCTAGGTAAACAATTGGGGTATTCGACGAAAGCGCAACGTATGTTGTATTTGGCTGGTTTGGTGCATGATATTGGCAAGCTGAAAACTCCAGTGGCTATTTTGCATAAACCTGCAGAGTTGACCGATGAAGAATACGCCTGTATCAAGCGTCATGCGACGGATACTCGCCATGCATTAACGAACATGTTTCGTTCCAGTCAAGTAATTGATTGGGCTTCAAACCATCATGAAAGGCTTGATGGTTCAGGGTATCCTTTAGGGAAGACGGCCAAAGAGTTGGATCAACCCAGTCGTATTGTTGCTATTGCCGATGTATTTCAGGCTTTGACGCAATCTCGCCCCTATCGACAAGGGGTCTTGCTTAATGAAACAATGCAAATTCTTCAGGGGTTGGTGGATGACGGTAAACTTGATGCGGTAGTGTTTGAATGCCTGATGGAGAATGAACTGGAGTGTTATCAGATTTCTACAGGTCACCCTGCCATAGAAAAAGCCAGCGCTTAATGCGCAGGCCTTTGGCTTATTGAGCTTGATTACTTTTCCAGCAAGAACTGTTTGAAGCGTGCTTGTGTTTCTGCATCGGCTTTGTTGTACCAGAAATGCAGCATCTCTTCCGCTGTGGAATCGCCTTTGACGCCTTCCTTCGTCACTTGAGCGGGTAGATGAACTGGCTGGACTGCTGCGCCTATTGCGGCGGCTGAAACCGCAGCCACACCACCACGACGGTTGTAATCAGCTAGCTCAATTTGGAAGTTACGCCCTATTTGCATTCCATCTTTTATAAGCTTGTCCTGAGTGACGGCAAGCGGGTTGCCGTTTTCTGTCGTCAGTTGCCAGTCTACATCTTTAATTTTCTTCTCACCTTCGTGGTGATCACGGTATTTCGGCATGTCGAACGTCAGCTCTGTATCACTGGTATTAAAAGTGGCAATGATAGGGTCGCTTTCAAGAATAATTCGGTCATTACCTTGAGTGAAGTACGGTTGATAGCGGAATAAGATTTGGTTCTCACCATTTGGCAGAGTCAGTGTTTTATTCGCCGAAAAGAAACCGCCAGACAATTCTGGTTTGGCATCATTTGCAACCAAGACGTCCACTGTTTCAGGGACGGTAATCGTGACTTCGGCCGCTGCCATCGCACTGAGGCTCAGTGCTGTTGCAGCCAATAATGTTGTACTGATTTTCATGACTTGATCCATTTGGTTTGGTTACCAATACTTTGCCTAGCAAGTTAATAGGTTTCAATTAGATGAATGTCAAAGTGATAAGATTTCACGGAAACTTAACTTTTAATGATGATAAATGTCTTAGTTATTCGAACTAGAGTGTGAGAGGTGCCCGTGACGAACTTTAAATAAGGCCTTTTAGGTTTATGAATGTTCGGCTTTCATTTCTATAACGGATAGTTTTTGAGCGGCGTTTCACGGTAAATAGATAACAACACGACTATATTGATTGATGTGTCTGTAACCAAAATAAAGGATAACGCTATGAAATGCATTTGGATGCACGACAGCCGCTTAGTGTTGTCGCCATGGTATAACTTAGACTTCTGCTTGTCCCTGCTGAATAAAGAATCAGCACTTATTTAATTTCCTCAGGTGCATACGCGCCGCTCTTATTTGTCATTTTATTTTTGAATCTAATGCAGTTTTCTGCAGGGATAGATCTATCTATAGGAAATTAAACATGAAACGTATACCAGAGCCTTTTCGTATTAAAATGGTTGAACCGATCAAAGTGACCACATACCAAGATCGAGTCATCGCGTTGAATGAAGCTGGTCTCAACCCTTTCTTATTAAAGAGTGATGATGTGTACATCGACCTTCTAACAGATTCAGGGACAGGTGCGATGAGCGACAACCAATGGGCAGGCATAATGATGGGAGATGAGTCCTATGCCGGAAGTCGCAACTACTACAATTTGTGTCAGGCAGTGGAACATTTCTTTGGTTATAAGCTTACAGTGCCTGCTCACCAAGGACGTGGGGCAGAACAAATTCTGTTTCCAGCGCTGATTGAGCGTATGCGTAGCGTTCGCGGTGGGACGGAGCCAGTTTTCATCTCCAACTATCACTTTGATACAACCGCTGGACATATCGAACTGAATGGTGGTAAGGCAATCAATGTGGTGGATAGACATGCCTTTGATACAACGACGCCTTATGACTGGAAGGGTAACTTTGATCTCGATAAGTTGGAAGCCACGATAGAACAGTATGGCGCTCATAATGTCTGTGCGATTATCACCACCGTCACTTGTAACAGTTCAGGAGGTCAGCCCGTTTCGATGGAAAATATGCGTGCTGTCTATGAGTTAGCGAGTAAAAATGATATTCCAGTCGTGATTGATTCCGCCCGTTACTGCGAAAATGCCTACTTTATAAAACAGCGTGAAGAAGGGTATCAGGATAAGTCCATCTTAGAGATCATTCGTGAAATGTATCAATATGGCGATATGCTTACCATGTCAGCCAAAAAAGATCCAATGGTTAACATCGGTGGTTTGTGCTGTATTCGAGATCATGAGGAGCTTTTTCAAGCGGTACGAACTCGCTGTGTTCCGATGGAAGGGTTTGTGACCTATGGCGGTATGGCGGGTCGAGATATGGAAGCGTTGGCTCGTGGTTTGTATGAGGGAGCAGACGAAGATTTTCTCCACTACCGGATCAGCCAAGTTCAGTACCTAGGTGATCGCTTACGTGAAGGTGGTATTCCTATTCAGTATCCCACAGGTGGTCATGCAGTGTTTGTCGATGCAGCGAAGATACTGCCACACATTCCACCTGAGGAGTTCCCTGCGCATGTTTTATGTAATGCCCTATATCTTGAATCTGGTGTGCGCGCCGTAGAAATAGGTTCACTTCTTTTAGGGCGTGATCCCGAAACAGGTAAACAAAAGCCGTCAGAGCTGGAGCTGATGCGTTTGACTATACCCCGCCGTGTATATACCAACGATCACATGGATTACATCGCTGATGCGATCATTGCGCTCAAAGAACGTGCTCATGAACTTAAAGGCTTAACGTTTGAGTACGAACCACCTGTACTGCGTCATTTCACGGCGCGATTTAAGTCCAAATAATCCTTGATTAAAACCTGCCTCCTAACCCCTTTAGGAGGCAGTATCTTCTATATGTTTTTATTACTATATTTGGTATCTCATTCTTTAAATTATTGACAAATAAGTATGTTTTTCTATATCTGATATTTTATAAAATATGGGCAGGCATCCTCATTTGTGATGTAACAAGTCTAAGATATACAATTATTTTCTGATCTTGCCTCGAAAAGAGTCTTTATTTTTTTCATCAAAAAAAAAGTCTCTCGAATACTGAAAGTGATGTTCTTCGTGATGTAGCAAAGAACAGCGAATACCGATCCTCGATAAGTTTTTCGGCTCACTACTTGGCCAGCTAGGCATTTAAGGCAACTTACGGCGATGGGTATCACTTCCCAACTTTCGGGTAAATGTACAAGGAATGAGAGAAATAGGTATGAATCGTATAACTTTGTGCGCCGCTAGTATCGCTTTGGCGCTATCCGGCACTGCGATGGCTGCACCAACAGCCCCAAGTATTGATGTCTACGGCT
This sequence comes from Vibrio sp. Isolate23, assembly GCF_022398095.1. Lineage (NCBI taxonomy): Bacteria > Pseudomonadati > Pseudomonadota > Gammaproteobacteria > Vibrionales > Vibrionaceae > Vibrio > Vibrio sp. Isolate23. The sequence goes on along the minus strand of NZ_JAKEUV010000001.1, from coordinate 688,450 downwards.
CGAACAATCTTCAGTTCTCGAAGATTGAATTAGCAATGGAAACCACCGCTGGTTACAACCAAATGGTGAAATATTTTGATGAGGCTGACATCGCTATTAAGTTTAATCAGTGGAGTGGCACAACAGGGGACACATACAAGGTTTACTTTGATGGTGTTGAGGTAGCTACTGGTCCAATTTCGGGTAGCCAAACAACAGCCAACTTCAAGTATGCGACAGGTGGTCGTTATCAAATGACCATTGAAGCTTGTGATGAAAGTGGCTGTAGCACGAGTGCGCCTGCTGAGATCGTGGTCGCAGATACCGATGGTGCTCATTTAGCACCACTGGCGATGAACGTCGATCCCAATAACAAGAGCTACAACACCGACCCGAGCACAGTCGTTGGTACTTACTTTGTCGAGTGGGGGATTTATGGACGTGAATTTACCGTTGATAATATTCCTGCCGATAACCTGACTCATATCCTTTATGGCTTCATTCCTATTTGTGGTCCGAATGAGTCTGTGAAATCTGTTGGTGGTAACAGCTACAATGCGTTGATGACCGCCTGTACTGGTGTTCCTGATTACGAAGTTGTGATTCATGATCCTTGGGCAGCTTATCAGAAAAGTTTCCCTCAAGCTGGTCATGAATACAGCTCTCCTATCAAAGGTAACTACGCGATGCTGATGGCGCTTAAGCAGCGTAATCCAGATCTTAAAATCATCCCTTCTATTGGTGGTTGGACGTTATCAGACCCATTCTTTGACTTTACTACCAAAGCGAACCGAGACACTTTTGTCGCTTCTGTTAAGCGCTTCCTGACGACTTGGAAATTTTATGATGGCGTCGATATTGACTGGGAATTCCCAGGTGGCGGCGGTGCGGCTCCAGATCTTGGTGACCCGGTGAATGACGGCCCGGCTTATGTCGCGTTGATGCAAGAACTACGTGCAATGCTAGATCAGCTGGAAGCCGATACGGGGCGCACCTACGAGCTGACTTCTGCGATCGGGGTTGGCTATGACAAGATAGAAGACGTGAATTATGCCGATGCGGTTCAGTATATGGATTACATCTTTGCGATGACATACGACTTCTACGGCGGTTGGAATAATGTACCGGGCCATCAGACCGCCCTTTATTGCGGAACGTTTATGCGTCCTGGCCAATGTGACGGCTCTGGGGTGGATGAAAATGGTGAACCGTACAAAGGGCCTGCTTACACAACAGACAATGGTATTCAGCTCTTGTTAGCGCAGGGCGTCCCTGCGAACAAACTGGTTGTTGGTACTGCAATGTATGGTCGTGGTTGGGAAGGTGTGACACCTGATACGCTTACCGATCCTAATGACCCAATGACAGGGACCGGGACTGGTAAGCTGAAAGGCAGCACAGCACAAGGTGTTTGGGAAGATGGTGTAATTGACTATAAAGGTGTGAAGTCCTTTATGCTTGGCGCGGATAATACTGGCATCAACGGTTTTGAATACGGATACGATGCGCTGGCTGAAGCTCCTTGGGTCTGGAATCGTTCTACAGGCCAGCTGATTACATTTGATGATGACCGTTCTGTGAAAGCGAAGGGTGCCTATGTACGTAGCTTAGGTCTTGCTGGCTTGTTCTCTTGGGAAATCGATGCCGACAACGGTGATATTCTCAATGCGATGCATGAAGGTCTTGCTGGTGGAACTCCGGCGAATCGAGCTCCTGTTGCTGTAGCTGGCGCTGATATAACTGTGACAGGTCCTGCATCGGTTGTATTGGATGGCAGCAGCTCAAGCGATTCTGATGGCAGTGTTGCAAGCTATGCGTGGGAACAACTCTCAGGTACTAGTGTTTCACTAACGGGTGCAGACACCGCACAAGCAAGTTTTGATGTGGCAGAAGTTGCGCAAACTGAAACGCTTACTTTCAAACTAACAGTCACGGATAATGAAGGAGCTACGGGGACTGACACTGTGGTTGTGACAGTGCAGGCGAAAGACACTGGTCCTGTGAACACTGCGCCAGTTGCTGTAGTGTCAGCTCCTGCTACAGTGAATGCTGGAGACGTAGTGGTGGTTGACGCCTCAGGTTCTAGTGATGCCGATAATGATACATTAACGTACAGCTGGGATGTGCCTGCCGGAATTAATGCGACCATTAATGGTGCAACGGTGACGTTTACCGCAGCGGAATATACGCAAGATACTTCATTACTCTTTACGGTTACAGTGAGTGACGCTCAAGCGACCTCTTCTGCTTTGGCGACTGTCGTTGTTGCGAAGAAAGGTACAGGTGGCGGTACTTGTACCAACGCTTGGGATTCTGGCGCAGTATACAATGGCGGTGACCAAGTGACTTGGGATGGGAAAGTCTGGGAAGCCAAGTGGTGGACACAAGGTGATGACCCATCTCAATCGGGCCAGTGGGGGGTATGGAAAGAAGTCGGCCCTGCAGACTGCTAATCTAGACAGCTCTTCTTATAGTAGGTAAAGAGAAGCCGCTCAATATTGAGCGGCTTTATTGTTTTTGTCAGTTTAGTTAGCGGCTCTCACTTTACCTTGCTTGAGATTGTTAAGTACCTCAGTTTTAGGTCCATCAGCAATCACACAACCTTTTTCCATGACGATGACTCGATCAACCACATCGAGCATAGACGTTTTATGCGTAATTAAGATCAGCGTTTCTGATGGCTTAAGTTGCTCCAACTGCTGCTTGATGTGCATTTCAGAGCGGTTATCCATAGCACTGGTTGGCTCATCCATTAACAGCACTGGTGGGCGACCAAGGAAGGCGCGTGCAATAGTCACGGCTTGACGCTGTCCTCCTGAGAGTAACAAGCCGCCTTCGCCAACCTGACGTTCTAAACCAGCGGGGTCTTGTTGTGTAAATACGGTTACGCCAGCACGATTGGCGGCATCCATCACATCACGATCATCGGCTAGTGGGCGGCCAAGGGTAATGTTGTCGCGAATCGAACCATAGAACAGTTGGCTGTCTTGGGGTACACAGCCGATGTTACGCCGAATATCAATGTGATGCAGTTGTTCAATATCGGTATCATCGATGCGTACATGGCCTTCGGTTGGCTTAAATAGACCCAGTATCAAACGTTCCAGTGTTGTCTTACCTGAGCCAATTCGACCAATGATTGCCACTTTCTCACCCGGATTAATCGTGATGCTTAGATCGCGAATAGATGCAATGGGCGAATCAGGATAGTGGAAAGTCACTTTATCTAGTTCAATCTTACCTTGAACAATAGGGCGGTGGATGTAGCGCTTCCCTTCTTCCTGTTCATCTGGCATTTCCATGACTTGCTCGATAATGGTCATAGACGATTTAGCTTGATTGTAGCGTGTAGAGAGTAAGGAAAGTTGAACCATAGGGCCAATGGCTCGGCCGCTAAGCATGGTGGCGGCAATCAAGCCACCCATGGTGAGTTCACCTTCTGCTATCAGATACACACCTAGGATGATCATACCGACGTTAGACGCTTGTTGAACAAAGCCAGCGGTATTTTGGATACCATCTGTGATGCGACGGCTCTTGATATTCCAGTTGGCCATATGAGCAACGGCTTCTTCCCAGCGGAACTGAAATTGGCTCTGTGCACCAAATAATTTTACGGTTTCAAGCCCTGACAAACTCTCAATCAAGTTAGCGTATTTCTGTGAAGCAAGACGTGAGCCTTCTTCAATGGTACGGCGCAATGGGCCCTGAATCAGCGCTGAGTAAACAATCAGAATCACGACGCCAGCAATGGGAACCAAGACTAGATTGCCAGCCATTAACCAAATCAAGACAAGGAAGAGTAAGGAGAACGGCAGGTCAATCAAAGAGCCAATGGTTGCTGAAGTAAAAAACTCCCGAATGGACTCAAATTCTTGTAAGTGGCGGGCGAAAGCCCCAACAGAGGGGGGCCTTGATTCCATGCGAATACCAAGTACTTTGCTGAACAGTTTGGATGAAATTAATATGTCCGACTTCTTGCCCGCCACATCAATGAAGTAGCTGCGCATGATCTTGAGTGTCAGGTCAAACAGGAAGATGACGAAAATACCACTTGCCAGTACCCATAAGGTTTCAAACGCAAGATTGGGCACCACTTTGTCATAAACTAGGCGGGTAAACATCGGTGCAGCTACGGCAAACAAGTTAATCAGAATAGAAGCGATTAAGACATCGCGGTAGATGTTCTTTGACTGCCAGATGGTGCTCCAAAACCAGTGACCTTCACGGGTTTTGAGGACTTCCGGAGAGCGCTCATCGTAACGAAACTGTTTCTTAACCAGAAAATAGCGACCGATGTAGAGCTCTTCCAGCTCATCCAAAGGGATAGAGATTGGTACTAAGCCGGATTCGCCTGTAACGATTTCAGCTTCCTGCTTGTCGCTGTTAATGGCGTTAAGCACACATGCATCGCCGCTTTTGAGTAACAAAACGACAGGTAAGACTAAATCTGAAATATCTTCGAGCTTGGAACGATTTTCTTTTGCAACTAGTCCAGCACGCTCTGCAGAGCGCGGAAATAGGAATGGCGTGAGCTTACCCTCTGTTAAAGGTAAGCCGTTAATCAATGCTTCCGGTGAATTGGCCAGCCCGAAGTAACGGCTGACGTAAATCAGCGAATTGAGTAAAGGATCCTGCATTTAAAACCTTTTTACTTATCGACAATGAAGCCTTGGAAGACATCAATAAAGTGTTCAGACAAAAAGTCCAACTGGGTTTGTGTCTCAACTCGCGACGCAATGGTCTTGATCCCAAGGTTATGTGCGGTACGTGAGATAGAAGTCAGGGTAAATTTCTGTTTCTCATCATCCAGATGATGAGTGTAGAGATAATCCAGTTTCACGTAAGCAGGGCGGAACTCATTTATGTAGTCCAGCGACTGGAAATTACGCCCGTAGTTATCAACACCAAAATCTGAACCCGCGTTACGCACTGCATTACAGAATAGAGCAGTATGGTGTGGCGTATTTACAAAGCAGCTTTCAGGAATTTCGAAATGCAATTGGCTGGCAACCGATTTGTGTCGGTTTAGCATCTGAGTGATCCAGCGGATGAAGCTCGGTTGAGCAATACTGCTTTGCGAGACGTTAATTGCGATGGGTTCGGCAAATTCGCCATTTTCTAAGCGTTCTACAATTGCCTTGATCACATACTCATCGAACAGGTGACTGGCATTCAACTGCTCAAGAGCGAATAAGTATTGATTAGCGCTAAAGCGCTCACCATTTTTCTCTATAGAAGAGAAGACTTCACGGTGGTAAGTTTTACCCCAACCGTCATTGGCAGCTTGGAAACGGAACTGGAACCAGTCGTTGCTCATCGCTTCTTCGACTAGTGTCTTCCACTGTTGTTTACCCATCAGGTTCTCGGAGCTGTTACCGGTGACGTAGCCGTAGGCTATTTCTGGGTCAGATTTTGCCGTGGCTAAAGCATTATCTAGCATGGTGAGCACTTCAGACGCACTCTTAGTTGCTTCGCTGTAGACGACGCCAAGCGATAAGTTCGATGTGGCCATGCCGGTCGGGTCAGCATTGATGTCTTGAACGTAAGTTACGATGCTCTCTGACACTAGTTTAAGATCCGTTTCATCTATGTTTGGTAAGATAAAACCGAACTCGGCAGAGGATATACGAGCAAGCGTCACATCCGGCGAAGTCAAAGACACTTTTAGGTGATCTGCTAACTCGCGTACCATGCCATCGCCTGCTTCGTAACCTTTTTCCTCATACAACTCATGAATAAAGCTGGCTTCAAGAATGGCTACACCACCAAAACCACCTTCACCAAGCCATGAATTCAACTGGCTCATATAGTAAGCGCGGTTGCCAAGCCCAGAAACAGGGTCAATATACGCGCGTTCACGTAGCTGTTGAGCTTCTTTGGCTTGAGCTTGGAAGGATTTCTCTACCTGTGCGGACATACTGTTGATGCCATCAACGACATAGATTAAATCTTTCGTGGTTGGTCTAGGAAGAGGATCTCCAAATTGATTGCGTGCCACCTGTTCCATTTTCTCCACGATGAGTTGAAGAGGACGAAGGGCACGTTTAAGAATAAAGGCGATGGCCAAGAGACCAATAGTAAAAATCAGGCTGAAAGCAACAACCAAACGCTCGAATGCGTTCCACAACTGGGTGTAGGCATCCCCAGTGTGGCTGACGATTTCAACTTCGGCTAATTGCATCCATCCACTGGTCACTACACGCCGATCGTGAATTTTTTCAAACAAGTGTAGGTTGGTGAACCACTCTGGTACATCGAGAGGTTTGACTGGATAAGAGCGCAGAATCTCTTCGCCACTATCTAAGAAGATCAGTCGAACGACGGAATAACTGCTGCCATCAAATAGAGCATTGATAACAGATTCCACTGCGACCTGATCTTTGCTCTCTAGATAGGGAGCCAAAGCCAAGCCGACCGTATTAATGGTGTTATTCACTTCTGAGCGCTGCTGCTGCACTAAGTTATTGCGCGTGGTGTTAAATTCGATGATGAAAACCGAAGCCATCAGCATCAAAAATACAGCAATCATTCCCGCGACAAGCTGTTTATATAAAGTCATATTGCCTACTCATCGTAATTCACTATTGGTTTATTCAGTTTGAGTGATTTTTCACGGGCACGAAGATCATTCCACAGACTGAGTCGGGATGATTTTCCTGCCAGTTGCCCTTGTTTCGATTTCATTAGCCAAAGATTTTTACCGTTGAAACTGTAGATCGGTAATAAGTCTCGGCGCTTGGATGCTTTTTTGATTCGTGGATCGATGTTGTCCAGCAGAATAGGCTCTGCGCTGGGTTTCGAATAGTATGCGAGCACCATATGGAACTGATTTAGCGTGATGGCTTTCACGTATACCAAACGCAGCTTTCTATCTGAGACGCCTAGCTCGAGCAGAGAAAAATATTTGGCAATGGTAAAGTCTTCACAATCCCCAGCGTTACTGCCCAAGAACTCGAGTGGGGTAGCCCAGTAGTCTTTCTTGCCCCACAAACGATCATCGTTAACAAAATTCAGTTGGTTGAAGAAATTATTGACCTCGGTAAGCTTTTGCCTTTCTGACAAGCCCTTAAATTGTTCCATCTCACGACGCCAAGTTTCGACCCGCTTCCCTGCTCTGTCTCCATAGGTGTTGCGCACAGCTTCAACCCAGCGCTGTTCTTGAGTATTAAGCGCCTGTGAAGCCGTGGAAGCCAAAATAATAAGCAGAGCTATTAGCCAATATTTCATGTGGGCTAAGCTCTGACCTTATTTGTCGTACTGGTTGTTGGCATCTTTATTCCTTCAATGCGTTGCCTTTGGCACCTAAAATAGGTTTGAGTAAGTACTCCATGACGGTACGTTTGCCTGTGATGATATCGACGGATGCAGTCATGCCAGGAATGATAGGTAAAGAGGTATCGTTATTGAGGCTGGTTTCTTTGGTTCGAACCCTGACAAGATAAAAGCTATTGCCTTCTTCATCCGTGGTGGTATCGGCACTGATGTGTTCAAGTGTTCCTTCCAACCCACCATATTTGGTGAAATCGTAAGCGCTGAATTTGACAATGGCGTGTAAATCAGGGCGGAGGAATGCAATATCTTGTGGAGCAATCTTAGCTTCGACGAGCAATGTATCTTCGCTTGGGACGATCTCCACGATGTCCATACCCGGTTGTATAACTCCACCCACAGTGTTGACATTGAGTGTTTTGACCGTGCCAGTGACAGGGGAAATGACCACCGTACGATTCACTCTGTCCTCTAGACCTACGGTAGACTCAGTAAGAGCAGAAAGTTTATCCTGTGCTTCGTTGAGCTTTTCTTGTTGCTCTGAACGAAATTTCTGTGCGGCATCAATACGACCAAGCATAGACTCTTTAATCGCTGATTTGAGTACGGGAACTTTCAGTTCGCTGGAGGTCATTTCTCGGCGAGTATCGTTTACCTGACGTTGAAGCTTGAGTAGTTCAATCCGTGGTACTACACCTTCATCCGCAAGGGGTTTAGTGATCTCTAGCTCTTTGCGTGCGAAGTTATAACTTTCACGCAGGTTTCTGACTCGGGCTTGAATTTCTACTAAATCCTGCTGTTTTTGTTTGACTTGTTGATCGATTAAAGAAATCTGGTTACGCAGATTGTTTAAATCCTGACGATATTCCGCGCGCTGACGCTCAACCAATTTAGGCTGTCGCTCTTCAAGTTGGGGCGGGAAAGCAAGCTTACTGAAATCGATCTGGACACTTTTCTGCCAAGATTTTTCACTGAAGTCTTCATTAATAGTGACACTCGTGATAGAAGCGGAGAGCTGCAGCACACTTGCCGTTAGGTTGGCGACTTGTTGTTCTCGTTCGCGAAAATCAGAGCGGAAGCGAGTATCATCGATTAACAGTAGTTGCTGGCCTTTTTGAACCACCTGTCCCTCGCGAACAAGAATTTCTTTCACGAGCCCACCTTCAAGGTTTTGTACTATTTGTACTTGAGAAGAGGGAACTACTTTTCCTTGCCCTACGGTCACCTTATCGATTTGAGCCCATGAAGCCCAGATACCCGCCAGAATGAAAAATAGAACCATCACCCACAGCATAATACGAGCACTACTCGGTGTATTGAGTAGAAGTGCTGCCGTTTTGTCATCCACATACTCAAGCTCATTACTTGAGAGCTTGTTGTAGCTGTCTTGACTCATTGATGTTCCTTGTTGCTTTGGCGTATTCGATTGATTCTATTATTCATATTGGCAAATGTTAAGTTATAGCTGTTAGAACGATGTGCTATATCAAACACTTACATAATAGAAAACAATCAATCAGTTGTACTAAGTATATACGGGTATTTTTCTTGATAACTTGTTATCTGCTAATGACAGCTCTTTCCAATACATCAAATTCTCAGGCAATGTGGTACATACGCTTGTGTTCATGTCTATATGAGCGCACAATCAGCAAAAAAATTTCGCAGGAGAGAAGATGGAACTCGAAGATATCCGCCGTGAATACAGTAAGGGTGGTTTGCGTAGAAAAGATCTTAAAGCTAACCCAGTGGATCAGTTCAACTTATGGCTACAGCAAGCGATTGACGCTAAGCTCACCGATCCGACGGCCATGACCGTAGCGACGGTAGACGAGCAGGGTCAACCTTTCCAGCGAATCGTTTTGTTGAAGCACGTTGATACTCAAGGGTTTGTATTTTATACCAACCTCGGTAGCCGTAAAGCGCAGCAAATAGAAGGTAACTCTCGAGTAAGTCTTCATTTCCCGTGGCATCCATTAGAACGTCAGGTCCATATTACGGGTGTGGCAGAGAAGCTGAGTATTACGGAGAACATTAAGTACTTCTCCTCACGGCCTAAAGAGAGTCAATTGGCTGCAATTGCCAGTAAACAAAGCAGCCGAATTTCAACACGCGGAGTATTGGAAGGTAAGTTTCTTGAGCTGAAGCAGAAGTTTGCTCAAGGTGAGATTCCTGTACCTACTTTTTGGGGCGGCTTTCGTATTAAGCCGGAAAGCATTGAATTCTGGCAAGGGGGAGATCACCGCCTGCATGACCGATTCCTGTTCTCCAAAGCAAACGGTGAGTGGCACATCGATCGACTGGCTCCATAACGTTACTTTTACTCATACAATACGCCGCTTTATGCGGCGTATTCATTATTGAGCACGACCGAAAGTTGAGTGCGTAATAGCGTGTGTGGTATGTGTGAGCCAAATCCTGCATCCAAAGCCATATCGATTAACTGTGCTTTACTGTGAGCACCGAATTTTTCCCTTAGATGGAGCACGTAGTTTTCTAGCGTCTTGGTTGAGATGTTCATGATGTCTGCGATGTATTTTGGCTTCTTGCCATAAAGCAGCAAGAAAAGGACTTCAGATTCACGTGTCGTCAGCTTTATTTGGTGATTTTTGGGCGACAGATGATTTAGTGATATCCGTTCTTCGTCGTGCAACCCAGTCGCTCGACAAATCCAATGCCCAACTTCGAGAATGGCAGTATCTGTCAGCTCCTGCCCATAGAATATGGTTCCTTGTACATTACCTTGTGCATCCAACCATGGGGACTTACTAAAAATATGAGTGTGCCAAGTGCCATCTGGGTAGGGGTGTATGTCGAGTACTTTGATTGACCGCTTGTTTTCAATGACAAAACGATCTTGCTCTTGAAAGTCACTGGCGCATTTAGTGGTGGGACTTGGCATTTGGTGATCTGTGAGACCAATACAGTCTTGTGGTGAATTAAAACCAATCAACTTGGCGTAAGCGCGGTTCGCATAAGCAAAAATCGAGTGGCGGTCTTTGCAGCCCCAATAACCAGGTAGTTGGTTAAACAGGGATATTAAGTGTGGTTCCAAGGTCATTCCTGCCGTTCACAGTATTCGACATATGATATCAAATGAGTAATCCGCCAATCCATTCCTGATTGCAGTTGATGGCCTGAATATAAGAAATTTTGGCTATATTTGAATTGTGTTTTGAATAAAAAATTGCCAGCAATCGACAGGAGAGCTGGCAAATACAAGAATTGTTCTTGTCGACGTGTAGAAGAGGTTCTATGAACTCAGTACGAGGAACTGAGTATAGACGTACCAATCGATACTAAGCTCAGTGTTGGCTGAACTCAGAACTGATTCTATCTGGATTATGGGTACAAAAAAGGGGGGAAATCCCCCCTGCTGGTCTACTTAGTGGATGTCACGTACAACTCGAAAGCCAACATAGTTAGCTGCGGACGAACTGGACAATGATAGCTGCTGATGCGCAGCGGCCATATCCGGAGAGAAGTTCCATGCGCCGCCTTTGAGCAAACCTCGGGCATCGCTAGTCCACTGCCAAACGTTGCCCACTGTGTCGTAAATACCTAAACGATTGGGTTTGAAGGCATTGACGGGAGAAGTACTCTTGTTTGACCAAGGAGTACCTCCCCAACCTGTATTAGCTTGGTTGGGAATAAACTGATCGCCCCACCAGTAATGAGTTTCAGCCCCTGCTCGAGCGGCAATTTCCCACTCATCTTCATTTGGCAATCGATAGCTGTGATTAGTCTTATTACTTAACCAGTTAGCATAGGCCTGCGCATCATTTCGGCTCACACAAACAACAGGGGAGTTGGATGCTTGTTTAAAGCCTGGGTTTCGCCAGTAACCTTTTGAAATCGGTGTCACTTCACCTTTGACGATAGCTGTACAGGTGTTTTTTAATTCTGCGTCGGTTTGGTAGTTGGTCGCATCAACAAAAGCTTTAAATTGTCCGACGGTAATCGGTGTAGTTCCAAACCCCAATGGGTGTTTGAGTTTTAGTTGCTTGGAGCCGTGTTCACCCACAAGATATTGACCAGAAAGAATGGTAGAGAGTTCTGGCCCTTGAAGCCCTGACCCTAGGGAATCTGCGAACTTGTCACCTTCACGTAGAGGATTGGCTTTTTCAACCAAGACGGCGCGTAGATTTTGGTCACGTTTTACAGTCAGCTCGCGGTGGAAGGAGCGGTAACCTTCTTTCTCAACAGTGATCATGTGTGGGCCAACAGGAAGCATGACTTCTACAGGGGTGCTACCGTAGTTAACACCATTGATCGTTACGTTATCGTCAAAAAGATTGGAGCGAATGGTCAAGGTGACCCAAGCGACTTCTTTGTTACTGACAAACGCATCTTTGTCACTCAAAGTTTCTGGCTCAAAACAGTATTGTTTATCGATACCGAGCAATGTACACGCTGCGCTTTGGGTTGGTCGAGCTTGCATTTCCACATCCATCAGGCTTCGGTAGCGAACACCATCATAGAAGCCCGATTCTTTGGATTTTGAGCGAAGTACATGAATATTGAAAGGTACTTTGTTGGCGTTCAGCTTGACGACTTGAGGCTCACTGGTGCTAGCAATAAGCTCGGATTGGAACTGTTTGACGGCTTTTTGCAAGGCAAGGTCACGTGTCTGGCGATCACATTGAGCGATGGTCATATCCGCTTGACAACGGTTAGTAAAGCTGACGGATAAAGTGTGAGCTTGTTGCAGCTCTTCTTGAAGACGTTCAGCGCGAGCACGGAGTTTATTTTGGTCTAAAACTTCAATGCTTTGTTCGATGGCTTCGACTTCACTATTTGCAAGATCCAGTTGGTGCTTGAGCTCTTGCAGCTGTTGTTCTTCAGATAGGCGTTGCTTTTGGTTTTGTTTTACCTTTGACCAAGCGTCTTGGTATTTTTCCTGCGTTGCAGCTAAATCGATGCTTGGGTTGTCAATCATTCGAGAATAGTCGCTTTCGAGGTTCGCTTTGGCTTCGCTGAGTGTTTTATCCAAAGATTTGACGAGTTTGGTTAACTCTGCGACAGACTGTTGTTGCTCTTCATACTTTGCGTTTTGCTCATCTCGAGCTTGTATTGCTGCTTTTAGCTCTTCGTGCTTGTCAAATAACTGCTGGTCGATCACGACAATAGGGTCTCGCGCCTCTTGGGCCAAAGCATTGGCTGTGAGAAAGCAAGGTGACAAAGCAAGAAGAAGGAGCGTTGGTAAACCAGTTCGCATTATCTATTTCTACAATTTTTTCTATCTGATGGGCTTATTCTAAACGAAAACGCCATTTTGTCTTAAGTTATAAAGCAATAACTTACGACAAAGTGGCGTTTTTGGTCAATTTTGTGCAATCCCCCTCTTTCTAAAAAGAGAAGTGGGTTAAATATCTGAATCCGGACGTAGCTTAACCCAAACTGTGTCATTGCCATGGACGGCAATAGTGCGATTGTAAGTTTGGAAACCGTCTTTAGAAACAGTGAACTGATGCTTACCCCTAGGGAGGACAACTTCGACTGGCGTGCTACCATAGTTGACACCGTTAATGGTGACACGATCTTCATACTGATCTGAGCGAACGGTAATGTTTGCCCAGCTTTTCTCTTTGTTGTTGCTCTGGTCTTTTTTCGTCACTTCAGCCCCATTCAGGCAGTAACGGGAAGAGACATTTAGTAGTTTACATGCTGCTGACGCTTCTGGACGAGCTTGAAGCTGTGCCTGCATTTCAGTGTAGTAACTGTTATTGCCTTCGAAGCCTGAGCGGATAATTTGGCTCTCTTGAACAAACACGTTGAGCTGAACACCTTTCAGGTTTTGCTTGGCAAGGTTCGCTTCGGTTAGACCGTCAAGTAGCTTCGCTTTGAATGTGTTGACTGCACGTTGTTTGGTGAGGTATTTACCCTGATTAGTGCACTCACCCAATGTCATGGTTGCTGAACATGTGGTTTTAAACGCGGTATTGAGTACGTCACTTTCACGAAGTTCGGCATCGAGTCGTTTAACGCGTGCCTCTACTTTCTGTTCCTTAAGGTAAGACAGCTCGGAGTTAATTCGAGAGCGTTTCTGCTTTATCTGAGATAAACGCATTTCCTGCTCGGTAATGGCTTGCTCTTGTTCAAGAATTTGTGTTTGGTTTTCTTTCACAGAGGACCAAGCTTGCTGGTACTCTTGTTGGAAAGACAGCAGATCGACATCTGGATCGTCTAGAAGGCGATTATATTGTTTGTCCAGTGCAGATTTAGCGCGATTACGCTTAGCGTTGAGCTCTTGCTCTTCACGCTGGTATTTGCTCAGTTCAGCCCTAAGTTGTTGTAAACGTTCGGACTCACCTTCGAACTCAGCGCCTAGCGCTTGCAGTTCACTTTGTTTGTTTTCTAACTTACTATCGATAGCTGCGACAGGATCGGCAGAGTCAGCCGTTTCCGCAAAAACCGAAGTCGATACCCATATAGGGCTTAGCGCAATTAAAAGCGCTGGGATGCGACGTGTTATCATATTTCCCTGCAACAATTAACGTTTTATTACCAACGTAAAAACCCAAAAAAGACAAACTTTTGACAGTCCTTGTTCCCCTGTCTCTCCCAAGTTTTTCTTTTATCCCTGCATCTTTCTTTTAACAGATTAATCAGCGTTTGAGCAGAATAATCTCATGAGTGTATATAAAACTTGGATGCTACCTATCATTTTGAGTTGATTGGGGAAATATGCAAGTGAAGATTGAGCATCTGCAAAAAGAAATGTGGCTAGAAGTGACATATACCGTAATTTATGTGCACTTGATCATTCTTCCGAAGCTTATGTTGAACAGCTTTTTCCTGTTTTAGGGACTCGGTTTTAAGCCTAGAGCAAGGTTAGTATTTGCTCGATTGCATATGAGGTTGAATAGATTTCGGATTGAGAAGTTTTTGGTATAACATGCGACTCTAGTGTCATTTAAGATCACAAAACTGTGTTATGAGCTCATCTAAGCACCCAGCATTGACTGGTGAACATGCCAAACTTTTGTCACCTAAGCCTGCGGAGCTAGTGACATTGCCTTCTTATATGGATTGCCATGATCACAGCTATACCCAGGTAGTCATTGGCCTGAAAGGGCAGGCGGAGTTTGAAGTCAGTGGGTTTGGTAATTTAGTTGGCCCGGGCCAAGGTTGTGTTGTGAGCTCCGGTTCAGGTCATGCGTTTGGTGGTGTGGTCGGCCAGTCAGATATTCTGGTTTTGAACATGCCCCCTCCGTCAGGAGATGATCCCTTGATGCTACAAAAGCTCAATGAAATCAGTCAGCGTGATACTTATTTTCAGCTCGACGGACAAATCCAGAAGCTCATACAAATGCTGGTGGCTGAGATGCATTCCAACCCAGAAGACTTGCTTCTTAGTCGTGCCTGCAACGATACGGTTATCGCACTTCTCCAGCGTCATATGTCGACGTTTGCTCCTTCGCGCAAAGAATCGCGTTTCGACCTTGAGGCGATTGATCGATATATCGAGCAGCACCTGAGTCAAAAGATCTCAGTTGCTCAATTAGCTGGTAGTGTCTTTCTGGGTGAAAGCCAATTTCACAACTTATTTAAAGAACAGATGGGAATCACACCTCATCAATATGTGCTCGGTAAGCGTATTGATATGGCTAAATCACTGATTGAAAAAGGGCATCTTTCACTTGGCCAAGTGGCAGAACTGACAGGCTTTTCTGGTCAAAGTGCTTTTACCCATACCTTTTCTCGACTGCAAGGCATGTCTCCATCCCGCTACAAGAAACAATTTGGTTAAATAAGAAAAGATTAACCATATATTATTTTGCTCATTTGCATGTGACTCTGTTTTTGTTTTGTTAATAATCAGAGTTTTTAGCAAAAAACTCGGAGCTTTTGACAAGTAATCCTCTCGCGCTCAAAATACACTGCAAACCATTGTAAGAATCCTGATGAATTTATCAGGTTTGAGATTGAGGAAAACGCATGTTTACAGCAACTGATGTGTTGAATGCCGAGTTTGTTGAGCAGCCGCTTAACAAACTGTGGTCATTGATCTCGCCACTTTATATGGTGGACGAATCCCAATGGCTTGAACAATTGTTGCCTTTGGCAATCCCTACTGATGCTGAAAAAGCACAGATCACCGCGAAAACAACTGAGCTGATCGAAACCATCCGCGCAGACAAAAAATCAATCCAGATGATTGATGCCCTGTTGCTTGAGTACAGTTTAGATACTCAAGAAGGTATCTTGTTGATGTGTCTTGCCGAAGCGCTAATGCGTATTCCGGATTCCGCGACTGCTGATGCTTTAATCCGAGATAAGCTCAGTGTTGCTGACTGGAAATCTCACCTTAAGAATTCAGATTCTGTATTCGTTAACGCGTCCACTTGGGGATTGATGCTGACGGGCAAAGTGGTGGGGCTTCCTGAAGCGGATTCACAAAGTCCTGTCTCAGCAGTCAATCGCCTAGTCAACAAGATGTCAGAGCCAGTGATTCGTAAAGCGATGCATCAGGCTATGAAGGTGATGGGCCATCAGTTTGTTTTGGGTCGAAGCATTGCGGAAGCTCAGAAAAATGGCCGCAACATGCGTGATAAAGGCTTCACTTATTCCTACGATATGCTAGGTGAAGCTGCGCTGACTACTTCAGATGCTAACAAATACTTCAAAGATTACTTAATGGCAATTGAAGCGGTTGGACGCGATAAATATGGGTTAGAGACCAGCCCTGCGCCTTCCGTTTCTATCAAGCTTTCTGCACTTCATCCACGTTATGAGGTGGCAAACGAAGAACGTGTGATGACTGAGTTAGCTGATACGCTAATGCAGCTACTTCGCCGCGCTGTTGAACTTGATGTGGCGATCACTATTGACGCAGAAGAGGCCGATCGTCTTGAACTGTCACTCAAGTTGTTCGAAAAAGTGTATCGCAGTGACTTAGTCAAAGGTTGGGGCAAGTTTGGTCTGGTAATTCAGGCTTATTCAAAACGTGCATTGCCTGTGTTGGTTTGGATTAATGGCTTGGCAAAAGAGCAGGGTGATTTGATCCCGCTGCGCCTAGTTAAAGGTGCTTACTGGGATAGTGAAATAAAATGGTCTCAACAAGCTGGTTACGATAACTATCCAGTTTATACTCGCAAAGAAGCGACGGATGTTGCTTATCTAGCGTGTGCTCGATTCCTACTTTCTGAAAATGTTCGCGGTAATATTTTCCCTCAATTCGCTAGTCACAACGCCCAAACCGTCACATCAATCGCAGTGATGGCTCAACATAAAGATTACGAATTCCAACGTTTACATGGCATGGGGGATTCCCTATATAACCATGCGATGGAAGCTTACCAGCAGCCAGTTCGTATTTATGCACCTGTGGGTAGCCACAAGGATCTCTTACCATATTTGGTGCGTCGCTTGTTGGAAAATGGTGCAAATAGCTCATTTGTACACCGCTTAGTCGATGCTCGTTGTCCTGTTGAAACATTGACGCAGCATCCTGTCGATATGTTGAAAGCGTTTGATACGCTGAATAATGTCAATATTCCACTGCCACCACAAATATTCCCTGAGCGTCGTAACTCTTACGGTGTCAACGTTGATGTGGAGTCTGAGGCGAAGCCTTTTGAGCAAGCTGTTGAAGGGTTCTTAAATAAGCAATGGATGGCAGGCCCGATCATCAATGGTCAAGCTTATGCTGAAAGCATGATCAAGGTAAATGTGAATACTGAAGTGGTCACAGCGCCTTATGACCGCCGTATTAAAGTCGGTCAGGTAGCCTTTGCATCTCTTGATCATGTTTCCGCAGCGATCGAAGGTGCACAGCAGGCATTTGCAAATTGGCAGAAGAGTGATAAAGCTCTACGAGCAGAGAAGCTGGATAAGTTAGCTGACCTGCTAGAAGAAAACCTCGCTGAGCTTGTGGCACTGTGCCATCAGGAAGCAGGTAAAACAATTCACGACAGCATTGATGAAGTGCGTGAAGCGGTTGATTTCTGTCGCTACTACGCTAAGCAGGTTGATGCTTTAGGTGAGCTTCAGCTACAAGGCTTTGATGGCCAATCTCGTACAGTGTCTCGTCAAGGACGTGGTGTCTTTGTCTGTATCAGTCCATGGAACTTCCCACTGGCGATTTTCCTCGGCCAAATTACCGCTGCTCTTGTTGCGGGTAATACAGTAGTCGCTAAACCAGCAGAGCAAACTAGTTTGATTGCTGCACGTGCAGTTGAGCTGATGAATGATGCAGGTTTCCCTGCGGGGACTATTCAACTGCTGCCAGGTCGCGGTGCTGAAATCGGTTCGGCATTAACCTCTCACTCTGCCATTGCTGGTGTTGCCTTTACGGGTTCAACGGCGACAGCGCAACGAATCAATCAAACATTGGCGGCTCGTGATGCTGAGCCAGTTCCGTTTATCGCGGAAACAGGCGGTCAAAACGCAATGATTGTCGATAGTACAGCGCTACCTGAACAGGTTGTACGTGATGTTATTCGTTCTGCGTTTGCCTCAGCAGGCCAGCGTTGTAGTGCTTTGCGCGTACTGTATGTTCAGGAAGACATCGCTGATCGCATCGTTGCACTGATTCAGGGGGCGATGCAGGAACTGAGTGTCGGCCTTCCTTATCTTCATTCCACCGATGTGGGGCCGGTTATCGATACGACAGCCAAAACCAAACTGGTTAAGCATATTGAGCGTATGACCGCGACGGAAAAGAAAGTGGCTGAACTTACTTTGGGTGAAGAACATCAACACGGTGATTTCGTTGCACCAAGTGCCTTTGAAATTCGTGATATTTCGTGCTTAGAAGAAGAGCAATTTGGCCCGATTCTGCATATTGTGCGCTTCAAGGCCAATGAACTGCATCAGATTGTAGATCGCATTAACAGCACAGGTTTTGGTTTGACTATGGGGATTCATAGCCGTAACGAAACCACTTACCGCTGGATTGAAAAACACGCACGTGTGGGTAACTGCTACATCAACCGTGATCAGGTGGGTGCGGTTGTTGGCGTGCAACCGTTTGGTGGTCAGGGCCTTTCTGGTACGGGGCCAAAAGCTGGCGGCCCGCACTACCTATTCCGTTTTACACAAACTTCGTTTTCTTAATCTGTTGGTAAGGAGAAAGATTATGGTTCATCAAGTAACTCGTTTTTCTGATGCTTACTCAGCTTGGGAAAACTGGAATCTGACTAGCTTTGATTCTAAAAGTGAGTGTTTGCTTTCTTTTAAACAGGCTTTGCAGTTAGAGCAAAAAAACTTAGCGTCCGTGATGGCTTATCATATTGAGCATGCTTCAGCCCTGCTGGCTGAAACACACCAATTGATTGGTCCGACAGGCGAAACTAACGAGTTGTATACCGCTGGCCGTGGGGTGGCGCTCATAATTCAAGAGGAGGCATCAGCGTCTTCTCAGCAGGCGACCGTAGCTCAGCTGACAGCGGCCTTAATTGCTGGTAATAGCATCATCTTGTGCAGTGATGATGCGCAACTTAGCCAGGATTTGGAAGCTGCCTACAAGCAGTCTTCCCTACCTATGAATCTATTACAATTTGCCTCTCTTGATGCATATCATCAGTTACTGGAGTCAGATGTACGTAGTGTTGGATACATAGGTAATCAGGAGGTTGAACGTACAATCAACCGCCAATTAGCGAAACGTTCAGGCGCGATTGTTGGCCTAGTTTCGGAAACGGACGTGACTGCGATTCCGGTCGCACACGATCCACACTTATCGCTTCGCTTTATCACAGAGCGAACGAGAACAATAAATATAACAGCAGTGGGTGGTAATGCGACCTTGCTAGAGCTTGGGAGTGAAGCCCACTAATCCTTTCTCAGAGAGCCCTCACTCTGTGTAAGTGGGGGCGTTCATGGAAGGCGATCTTTTATAAGAGGACAAACACATGGAAAATAGCTTTGCTATTACGACCACGTTTATTGCGTATCTCATTCTGATGCTGGCAATAGGCGTTATTGCATACCAACGAACGAAAAACTCAGCGGATTACTTTTTGGGTGGCCGTTCATTAGGGCCTTGGCCAGCAGCCCTTTCAGCAGGTGCGTCAGATATGAGTGGCTGGTTACTACTAGGGCTTCCTGGCTATGCATACGCTGCCGGTATTGAAGCATTTTGGCTAGCAGGTGGTCTGTTAGTGGGTACTTGGCTGAACTGGTTGATCAGTGCTAAGCGTCTTCGTACTTACAGTATTACGACGGATGCTCTGACGTTGCCTGAATTCCTGTCACGCCGCTTTAATGATAATTCGAAACTGATTCAGGTTATCTCTGCTTTCTTCATCCTTTTATTCTTCCTTTTCTATACCAGCTCTGGTCTAGTAGCAGGCGGAAAACTGTTTGAAACAGTATTCGGATTGGATTACACCACAGCTGTTATCATTGGTACGGTTTGTGTGGTTTCCTACACGCTATTCGGTGGTTTCTTAGCGGTATCATGGACTGACCTTGTACAAGGCCTTCTGATGGCAGCCGCGCTGATGATTGTACCTATTGCAGCGATGGAAGGTGGTTTTGGTCAACTAAGCTCTGATCTCACCAACATCAACCCTCAGTTGCTGACTTTCTGGAATGACACAAAAGGTGAACCGTTGTCAGCGATTGCGATCATCTCTTTGGTTGCGTGGGGCCTAGGTTACTTTGGTCAGCCGCATATCTTGGCTCGTTTCAAAGCTGCTCGCAGCAACAAGGATTTAACCACTGCGCGTCATATCGCCGTGATTTGGACTGCACTATCTATGGTTGGCGCAATGCTGGTTGGTCTGGTTGGTCTGATTTACGTTACCAACTCTGGCGTATCCATTGATGATGGCGAGAAGATCTTCATGTTACTGGTGAACTCTATCTTCCATCCGGTTGTAGCGGGTGTTCTACTTGCGGCGATCTTGGCGGCTATCATGAGTACGGCCGATTCACAGCTTCTGGTTTCTTCTTCCGCGTTGGCAGAAGACTTCTATAAGCAGCTGGTGAAGAAAGATGCAAGTTCAGAAGAGATTGTGATGGTTGGCCGTATTGCGGTAGTGGCTATCTCTATCGTCGCACTAATCCTAGCGATGACGCCAGACAGTTCAGTTCTTGGCCTAGTGTCTTACGCGTGGGCAGGCTTTGGTGCGGCATTTGGTCCTGCATTGGTGCTTAGCCTTTACTGGTCTCGCATGAACCGTAATGGCGCGCTTGCTGGTATAGTGATTGGTGGTGTGACTATCGTGGTATGGAAGCAACTAACAGGTGGTTGGTTCGATGTTTACGAAATTGTTCCGGGAATCATCTTCTCTACTATCGCAATTGTGGTTGTAAGCCTGATGACAGGTGAACCAGAAGAATCGGTAAAAGTGCAGCACGCGAAGTTTGAAAAACAGCTTACTGAGCTTGAATAAGCAGTGAACTGACGAAACATAAAGCCCCGATATTCGGGGCTTTTTTAATAAAATTGATTAATAATTGAACTTGGTTCACAAATTTAAAATGAAAATTTGAGCAATTGGAACTAAGGCCTTACTAATATGTCCACTATCAATAACGCCATCGCTCACGGAGAAAGAAAATGCCTCAGGTATATTGCCATTGCTGCCAAAAAGTGACTGCTCACAAAGTTGTTATGAAGCGATGCCAAGAAGAGCATGACTCTGTGAAAAAGAGTTTGGCGTGTTTCTTGGCGACCCTCTTCCAGGGCGCACATTATGTAAAAATGGAAAAGCAGTCGTTTTGTCGTGTGTGCAACACTCAGGCAGACTTAGTCCAAGAGCGTGAGCTCTCGAATGTTGAAGCCGCATAAATTTCTATTCTTGCCAATAAAATTTCTTCTAAAGCTGTTCCTTTATTAGGTTTCATTGACTTGTTTCTATTATGATAAGCATAAAGAAAGACATCTAATCAGAGCGTTAAATGGACTTAGATAGAATTGATCGTGAAATCCTCCGAACCTTAAACCTAAAAGGCCGCCTACCTGTTGTAGAACTTGCTAAGCAAGTAAACTTGACCACCTCACCTTGCTCTGAAAGGGTTAAACGCCTTGAAAAAGAAGGCTATATCAAGGGCTATCACGCTGAGCTCAACCCAGAAAAATTGGGTTTAGATGTGCAGGTTTTTATTCATATCCGTCTTGACCAAACCAGCTTCTCAATCTTTGAGAAGTTCGCTAAAGCGGTGGAAGATATGCCAGAGATAGAAGAGTGTTATTCATTATCTGGTGATTTTGACACCATGATTAAGGTTCGAGTTAAAGATATGAAAGCGTATCAGAATTTTATGTCGACTAAGCTGGGTACCTTACCCGGTGTGATTCAGACGCGAAGTGAAGTAGTGATTGAAGAGCACAAAACCAGTTTTGGTGTGAATGCTGATTTAATAGCGACGCTCTAGATCAAAAAAGGGAAGTGCGAGCTTCCCTTTCTGAGTTTTCATGTCTTGAGTTAGGCGATAAACGACGACGCAATACCAATCAAGCCACCAAAAACGCCTCCCCAGACTACCAGCCAGCCTAAATGCTCTTTAATCATTTTCTGGACGATTTCTTTGACCAGCTTTGGCGTTAGTTCACTTAGACGCTGATCAATAATATTTTCAATGTTAACCTGAATCTCTTCCATCATAGCTGGCGATTCCAGTTGACCCTTTAGGGCTTCTTTAACCGCATCGCTTTGACTGATTTCTACTACCGCTTCCTGCATTTTTTCAACAAAAGGTTCTTTTAATGGCTGCAGGGCTTCAGTGCCACCAAACATGGCCAGCATACTGCCAAAGGAAGAGTTTGCAATGACATTGACCAGAGAGTCAAACGTTGGATTAAAATCGACTTTTTCTAATACGGGCTCAAGGTTCAATGTTTTGCCTGACATTTCTTTGTTTAAGAATCGGTCGATGTTTTCTGCAGTAAAAAACTGTTCCATCATTAGGTTTTTGATTGCCGCTTTAAATTCTTCAAATTGTGCTGGAATAACCCCTGAACCGTATAAACCAGGGACTTTTTCAAACAGCATGTGAATCGCTAACCAGTTGGTGATTGCGCCAGAAAAAGCAAACAAGCCGGCGTAAAACGCGACTTGGTTGTCTGTTTGATAACCGCCAGCTAATAGCGCCAGTGCCAGCACATTTGTCAGTAAACTTTTATTCATTGGTTTTGTTGAACTTGGTTGAATGCGAATGGCGCGAGTATATATCAATTGTTGTGGCAGATTGAATATCGAAAACGAAAAAGCAGAGGCGAAACCTCTGCTTTAATGTTTTTAAACGGGTGGATTAAGCCGTTTGTTTTTGCTGATCTTCGTCGCCGATGAAACCGCCCGTCTGGTGCGCCCAGAGCTGAGCATAAATGCCTTCATTCTGGATCAGCTCCTGATGAGTACCTTGCTCAACAATCTGTCCTTTATCCAAAACAATCAATCGATCCATTGCGGCGATGGTGGATAGACGATGGGCAATGGCGATAACCGTTTTCCCTTCCATCAGCTCATTGAGGCTTTCTTGAATTGCAGCTTCGACTTCTGAGTCAAGGGCCGAAGTGGCTTCATCCAAAATGAGCAAAGGCGCATCTTTAAGCAGCACACGTGAGATGGCGATACGCTGCCTTTGTCCTCCGGACAACTTGACGCCTCGCTCACCCACCTGAGCATCGTAGCCTTTGTTACCGAATGGGTCACTCAGTGTCTCAATAAACTCGTGTGCATGGGCTTGTTTGGTTGCGCGTAGCAGATCGTCTTCACTGGCATCAGGGTTTCCATAGAGGATATTGTCACGAATTGAGCGGTGTAGCAGTGAGGTATCTTGGGTTACCATACCTATATTGCTGCGCAGAGAGTCTTGAGTGACATCAGAAACCACCTGACCGTCTATCTTAATGTTACCGCTTTCAACGTCATGGAAACGAAGGAGCAGGTTGACCAAAGTTGATTTACCTGCGCCAGAGCGACCAACCAGACCGACCTTTTCTCCTGGCTTGATGTTAAGGTTGAGGTGGCTGATCACACCTCTACTCTCGTCACCATAATGGAAACTGACGTCGTCAAACTGGATACCACCTTGCTTAACCGTTAACGGCTTTGCATTGTCTTTATCTTGAATATCAATCGGCTTAGATAGTGTCTTCATGCCATCGACAACAGTCCCCATATTTTCGAATAGGGCGCCGACTTCCCACATAATCCACATAGACATGCCGTTGATACGCAAAGCCAGAGCGATGGCTATAGCAATAGCTCCAATACTGATCGAGTTGTCCATCCAAAGGTAGATAGAGAGAGCACCTATGGTGAAGACCAGCAGGTAGTTAGTGACTTCGACGGCGACGTCAAAACCGGTGACTAAGCGCATCTGACGATAAACGGTATCAAGGAAACCACGCATGCCATTCTCTGCGTACACAGTTTCCCGTTTGCTGTGGGAGAAGAGTTTAACCGTAGCAATGTTGGTGTAGCTATCTACGATACGCCCTGTCATTGTGGAGCGGGCATCAGCTTGCTCAGAAGCGACCTTTTTCAATTTAGGTACGAAGTAGATCTGAATAGCGATGTAACACAATAGCCAAATAACCATAGGGATCATCAGACGCCAGTCAGCTTGAGCCAGAAGCACGACGATCGCAGTGAAATATACGGATACATAAACGAAAACGTCCATGGTTTTCATTACGGTTTCACGGACTGCCAGAGAGGTTTGCATCACCTTAGTCGCGACACGACCTGCAAAATCATCCTGATAGAAATTCAGGCTTTGTTTTAGCAAGTAGCGATGCGCTAACCAGCGAATGGACATCGGATAGTTGCCAAGGAGTGTTTGGTGCACCAATAGTGAATAGGCAACGACCAAAACAGGCATGACAACTAAGAGCAAACCACCATAAAGCATGAGTTCGGATCGGTTTTCTTGCCAGAATGTTTCAGGGTTACTGGTTGACAGCCAGTCAACAAGGTTGCCCATGGCACCAAATAATGACACTTCTACGATGGCCACAACCGTTGCCATCAACGACATAAGGATCAGAGGTACTTCAAACCCGCGAGTGTAATAACGACAGAAAGCAAAAATTCCACTCGGTGGCTGAGAAGGTTCTTCATTAGGAAAAGGTTTCGTGAAACCTTCAAATTTCTTAAACATAACTCGCCTTAAAATTCACAACGCAGAAGAAAGCTATAGATAGCGGTTGCGCTTTGCATCATATGGTAGCTCGTTAATGTGTGAAATGTAACCGTATATCAACCATTTGTTATACCAATAGCTGCATAATATTCAGTCAAAGGGTTTTAAATGTCATTCGATCCATAAAATTTACTGTAAAACTTAAGATTCACAGTAAAAATGTAAGATTGGTATCGATTGTTATGCATGAATTCAGTAATTGTTATCTTAACAATATGTCTACAATTCAGCGTAAGTGAGTGAGATATAACGAGTCTATCGCCATGTTCAAACAGCAAACACAACTAGAAAAGTCAGTTTCTACCGTGCAAAACGCCAACTGTGTGGTAATGGTTCCACCAAAAGAATTTGCGTTTAATGCTGAAACCGCTCGAGACAATGAGTTCCAACATCAAGTCAACGAAACCACGGAGCAAGTTCGCAAGCAAGCGATGCAAGAATTTAATACCATGGTTGGTCAGTTGCGCCAAGCTGGTGTTCAAGTTGTGGAATTTGATTACCCTCTTGGTGAAGTCGAAACGCCCGATGCCGTTTTCCCTAATAACTGGTTCAGCACTACTGCTGATGGTGCTTTGTACACTTTCCCTATGGCGTGTGAAAACCGTCAGCAGGAAGTTCGCCCAGATGCTTTGCGTGAAGCTCTAGAAGCCGCAGGGCGAAAGGTGGTGTCAGAAGATTCTCTGACTGATTATCTGGCTCAAAATGCACATCTAGAAAGTACGGGTGTGATGGTCATTGATCATGTCAATCGTACTATTTATGCGGCGTTGTCACAGCGTTGTGATCGCGAAGTATTGGAAGACTACGCTGAGCGTATCGGTTACGATCGTGTTGTGTCATTCCAGACTGCCTTACCGTCAGGCAAGCCGATCTACCATACGAATGTGATGATGGCGATCGGGGAGCGTTTCTGCGTCATTTGTGACGAAGTGATTCCTGAATTTGAACGTCGTTTTGTACTTAAGTCTCTGGCGAAAGATAAGCAGGTTATTTCTATCAGCCTTGAGCAGATGAACCAGTTCTGTGGCAACATTCTAGAACTTGAAACGGTGAATGGTGACAAAGTGATTGCCATGTCACAATCGGCGTACGATGCCTTCTCATCAGCACAACGTGCCCAACTTGCGAGCCACGGAAAGCTTTTACCTTTCAACGTTCAGACCATTGAGTCGATCGGGGGTGGCAGCGTTCGTTGTATGCTGGGTGAAGTTTTCTTACCAAGCCGGCAGACCCTTCTATAAATATTTAACAGCCTGTCATCTGACAGGCTGTTTTCTCTATACAATTACAAACCCGGCAAATGCCGGGTTTCAAATTGATGAAGCGATTACTTAATCAGCCCCGCTTTTTAATACTTGAATACGTCTGCGTGAAGTGGGCGACGAGCCATCATTGACCATTATGAGCTTTTGGAATGAGATTCAGTAGACAAAGATGAAAAGAAAAGCAGCCAGTTGGCTGCTTTAGTGATTAGAGTTCGCGGCTTTCGGCAAACTTTTCTAGCCCCAGCACTAGAGCAATGGCACACAACATAAGAACGACAGCGATGCCTATTTGTGCTGGCTGTGACGTGATGGCTTCAAAGTCAAACGGTGATAGGTTGCGCTCGACTAGTGGGACTTGCTCACCACTCGAATTCGTCCGCCAGGTTAGAGTCTCTTTCCAAGGCCAGATCTTTGGTAATGTGCCAATCATTAAGCCAGTTAAAAAAATCAGAGTCACATCCCTGAAGCGTTTTAGTAGCCAAGACAATACGTGAGAAAAACTCAGCAAGCCAATCACACAGCCAGTGAGAAAGAGCAGCAAGATAGTCACATCCAGTGATTTCACCGCACCTAGAACGGAGCTATACATGCCGATGAGCAACAAAATGAAGCTGCCTGAGATCCCCGGTAAAATCATGGCACAGATGGCGATAGCCCCCGCAAACATGACATTAATATTGGTCGGATCCATTTGAAGTGGTTTGAGGATGGTAATGCTATAAGCAAACCCAACCCCGAGTAATAGGAAGATAAGTCGGCTGATACTTCTTTTTTCAATTTGCTTTAGCATATGGAAGACCGAAACCAGAATTAAGCCAAAGAAGAAAGACCAGAGAGGGATAGGGTGTGTCACTAATAGCCATGAAATTAGCTTTGCCAGAGTCGCAATGCTGGTTAGTACACCACCAAAGAGAGCGATAAGGAATAAGCCATTGATATGATTAAACGCAGCTTTCAATCCATCGCGTTTTAAAATACCAATTAAGCTTGGGTTAATACGCCGGATACTCTCCAATAATGTGTCATAAATACCAGTGATGAAGGCAATGGTACCACCAGAGACGCCTGGTACCACGTCGGCAGCGCCCATAGCTAAGCCTTTGAAGAAAGTAGATAGATAGTTCATTCGTTACAGCGGTTCAGTTTAGGTAGTGGGAGTATATCGGATTGACGTCAAAAAAGTATGAAAATAGTGAATGGATAAACTAGTTGATAAGATACTTGTTTAATATCGAATTGCACTTTTTTGCAAAATGCAATTTTCATTTTGCATTTTCATTATAATAAATTGGTGAAAAGTTGGATCAAGATTAGGGTTTTTGTGGGTTTTAAAGTTGGCACGATACCTGCTTTATTTAGGGTGACCCTTATTAAGCCGAGGGTCACCTAGCCAACTGACGTTGTTAGTGAATGAACTTGTTCACACAATATATACGCCAATCGCCATTATTGCGGTTGGCTTTTTTTTTTTTGCTTTTTAGCTCACTCTTCGTCAATTTACAGTGATTCATAAAACGAATTTTCTCTCTGTACTCGACAAACGCTCGTGAGTTTATTAATAATGCCCGCTTTCTTTTTGACCCTAAAGTACATCATCGGGTCTTACTGTTGAAAATCGCGTGGGAATATCCACAGTAGAGAGGGCACCTTTCAATAGAGAATATCTCAATCAATGCCTACAATTGTTACCTGCTCCCTTGGTAACGAAAAGGCTTAGAGCAGTATGCTCTTTACTCGTTAGGGAAGATGAGTGACAAACAATGAAGAGGTTATATGAATCAGATAATTTCGGTTGGACCACTAGAATCTTTCTTAATTGCTATCAGCGTGTTATTTCTAGGTCACTTTGTAAACTCAAAGCTGCCAATTTTGAAGAAATTCAACATTCCAGAGCCTATTGTTGGTGGATTAATCGTTGCGATGATCATCACTGCAATGCATTTTAATGGCGTAAGTTTGGAATTTTCACTGCCACTGCAGAATACCTTTATGCTGATGTTTTTCAGTACCGTGGGGTTAGCTGCAAACTATACGCAGTTAATGAAAGGTGGAGCGAAAGTCTTTGTTTTCCTTGCGGTTGCGTCTTTTTACATCATTATTCAAAACGGTGTTGGGGTGTCATTGGCTTCAGCTCTAGGTTTAGACCCATTAATGGGTTTGATTGCTGGCTCTATTACCTTATCCGGCGGCCATGGTACTGGTGCTGCATGGTCTCAAACTTTTACAGAGACCTATGGTTTGAGTAACACCTTAGAAATCGCGATGGCCTCGGCGACATTTGGTTTGATTATTGGCGGTATAATTGGTAGCCCAGTAGCACAGAAGTTGATTAACAAGAATAACTTTGAATCTGAATACGGGCGTGGTACCCAAACCCACGAAAAGTTCCCAGAAGTGGTGACGTATAACGAATACGAAGAAGATAAGGTGACAGCAAAAAAGGTCATTGAAATACTTTTTATCCTCCTCATTTGTGTCACTGGTGCTAAATACCTTGAACAATGGGTTAGCAGCTTAGAAATCAGTTGGCTGATGATCCCTGACTTTGTTTATGCGTTGTTTATCGGTGTGTTTATCACCAATATTCTGGAAGTGACCAAAACTCACAAAGTGGATGCGGAGACGGTTGATATTTTGGGTACTGTGTCTTTGTCGCTGTTTTTGGCTATGGCTTTGATGAGCTTAAAACTATGGAATATTTTCGATCTCGCGATTCCATTTCTGATTATCCTATCGGTTCAGTCTGTCATTTTGGGTATTTTTGCTTACTTTGTGACGTTTAAGGTGATGGGTTCAAACTACGATGCGGCTGTTATTGCGGGTGGGCATTGTGGTTTTGGTCTGGGGGCAACGCCGACCGCTGTTATGAATATGGGGTCTTTGGTGAATAAATTTGGCCCTTCCCCACAAGCTTTTATGGTCGTACCGATTGTGGGCGCCTTCTTTATTGATATTGTGAACCTGATCATCCTACAAGGTTACATCTCCTTTATCGGCTAAGAGCATACTTAAATAACAAAGGCCTCTGTTTAGAGGCCTTTGTACTATCCTGTCGACATTAGTGGTCAAGATAGAGATAGTTTTGCCAACTCTTCATTCGGATGAGGACTTTGCGCATAATCGAAACGTGGGTGAATTTATCTGAATAAACCGCCACTTCGACAGCAGTACCCATGGGCAAATGATAATCAGATAAGTCGTCCGTAATTTTAAGTGTCACAAACACTCGTCCACTTGTCCGTAGTGCTTCTGTCCCTAGAAGAGCTCCACGGGCTTGAAATTGGCTTTCACCAATCGCAGGCAGTACATCGACTACTTCTCCTTTAAAAACCTTACCAGGAAGCGCTCTGAAGAGAAATTCTGCTTCATAGCCAGGTTGCAGGCGTTGTAAGGAATTTTGCCTAAACGCGGCCGCATAAAGTGTTTCCTCTGTATGAATAAAGGTCATCACTGGTGCTAATGGCAGTGGAACGGCCATAACGCCGGGTCGCAAGGCTAACTGGGTTGCAAAGCCATCGGTAGGGGCTCTGACAATGGTTTGCTCCAGATCAAACTCAGCCTGTCGTAGCTCTGCTAACAGGCGAGCCACTGTGGTGTTTTCTCCACCAATTTCAGAGTTGAGTGCGATCTTGGCTTGCTCCACCCTAGCTTCAGCAACTTTCACCGCCGCGTCAGCAGCTTTGTATGCCTGACGTCGTGTATCCAGTTCCTGTTCGGTGAACGCCCCTTTATCGAAACCGCGCTGATACCGTGAATATTCGCGTTGCGCTTTGTCTCGGTCTGCGATGGCCTGAGCTTGAGCAGCTTGCGCTTCTTGCACATCAGATTCTAGCCCCAGTGCGCCTTGGCTGGCTTCTTTTATCTGAGCTTCCAGTTTTTCAACTTCAGCTTCATAAGGAACCGGATCGATCATGAACAAAATGTCCCCTTTCTTAAGAGGTTTATTAGGTTCAACCGGCACTTCGATCACGCGGCCTCGCACACCTGAGACAATAGGCGTGCTGGAAAATACCTGATTGCCTAGTTGGGTGAACGGATGGTTGTAGTTCATCAGCAGAATCAGTGTGCCGACTAATACCACACCACCTAATACGGCCGTGGGCACGGTCCATTTATTGAGTGGAATATTAAAGATTTTAAATATGGCAATACATAATGCGGCATAGGTCAATATGAGGAGTAAATCCATTATTGCTCCTCCTTATTATCGCCAGTTCGGGTAGTGAGCGAAAGTTCAGCCTGATGCTGTTCTTTTAGTTGGTGCACGGCTTGCTGCAACTGATTAACTTGATCGATGAGTGAATCAACACGATGATGAATATCGTGCTGTTCTTCCTCTAGTTTCTGAAACCCCCATCCTCTTTCTTGACGCCACAATGTGGCCCATATCCAGAGAAATGGCCAAATAGCGTGTAGTGTGAACAAGCTGACCCAGCCAGCATAGTGGATGGCGTCTTGATGCGGGTGCTGCCGCTCTTTGGCGATTTCATAGGGGATGTCGTGAATGACAATGATGCCGTAGAAAATGACCAATGCGACAAAAATAAGTAGGCCTAGCGCGAAGTAGTCCAAAAACATAAATGCGTCCCTGTTATTGTGTTTTTATTCAATAAAACGTACGGTGATACGAAGTTAAGTATAGAAATAAAAACAAGAAATTAGAGAGTGTTTACCCATTTTCTTAATCCAGTCTTAAGGTGAACGGATGGAATTTCAGGGAGAAATTGCCGCACTATCTGCGGCTGTTGTTTGGGCGGTCGCGACTTGGATTTACAGCCAGTTTAGTCATCACTTTTCAGCGATGCAGCTCAATATTGTTAAAGGCGTTGCAGCGTCTGGGATGATGTTAATAGTCATGCCATGGCTTGATGGACCAGCCACTGAGGTATCCACTCTCCATTTGTTGATATTGGCGTTGTCCGGAATTATAGGAATAGCGATTGGAGACAGTGCCTACTTTGCCTCATTAAAGCGAATTGGTGCGAATAAAACCCTGCTGTTGGAGTCGTTGGCCCCGCCATTATCCGGTGTTTTAGCGCTAGTTGCACTGGGATCAATACTGCCCCTACAAAGCTGGGTAGGTGTCTTGGTCACCACTGCAGCGGTCACTTTTGTGATTTTTCAACCGGATGTCCACGGCGAAAAAACGCATTGGTCAGGTGTAGGATTTGGCATGCTGGCAAGTGTCTGTCAGGCCTCGGGGGTAGTCATTTCTCATTATGCGCTTGTTGCCGGAGATTTACCGCCTTTGTTGGGAGCATTGATTCGATTATCTGTCGGAGTGTTGGCGGTGGCTTTGGTTATTACTGTGTTTGAGAAAAAGCCGTTTTCATCGATGATTATGCATTTGCGTCAACTATCTACGTCGTCTTTTTTGTGGCTGTTGAGTGCCATCTTTGTTGGGACTTTTCTCGCTCTCTGGTTACAACAAATTGCGCTAAAACATGCAAATCCTGCGATTGCTCAGACGTTGATTGCAACCAGTCCACTGTTCATGCTGTTTATCTACATGGTTAAAGGCGAGAAGGTCACAGCTAAAAGCATGATGGGGACTTTGGCTGCGCTTGGTGGGATTTCTTTATTCTTTTGGCGTTAGTTTTACTCAGTGCACACTTGATTACGACCATTCGCTTTTGCTCGGTATAGAGCTTTATCTGCGCGATAGAAGGTACGCTGAGTATTTTCACCTTCGCGGTGAAGCGTAATACCAATACTCACGGTAAGTCCACGCTCACCAAGAATATTCTGCCAGCCAAATTTGAAAATGCGTTCTCGGTAGTTCTCCGCATGCATTGTTGCTTGCTCTAGAGTCGTACGCTCAAGAATCACTAAAAACTCTTCACCACCGAACCGGACACTCGATGCACCTCTGAACTTGAAGTAGGCGGCCAGTTCATGGGAAACATTGACGATGGCTTTATCGCCCACCAGATGGCTGAGCTCGTCGTTAATCGATTTAAAATGGTCAATATCAATCACCATCAAAGCAAAAGGTACATCATGTAACAGCAGATCTTTGAGTTTTACATCGAGCCAGCGCCGGTTGTGTAGACTGGTCAGTGGGTCGGTAAACACGTCTTGCTGGAGCTTAGCTACGGTATGTTTTTGGTTTTCAGTTGTTTCCTTGAGTTCTCGGTTTTCAAGCTCTGATAGTATCAACTTAAGCTGCAGTTCAAATCGTGACAATCGACGTAACTGGGCAGCACCAAGCTCACCAATGGGAATTTGTTTCATTAAGTCACTTTCGATACGAAAAGCCCTCTTTTGGCAGGCCAGAGCTTGTTGAAAGTCACCTTGCTGCTCGTAGATATCACCGAGAGCAGTATTTAATTTTAGATTCAGCACAGGAGAGGCGTAGCGCCTTATTTTCTTCTGAGCTCTTTCTAATACCCAATTTGCGAGGTGCGGCTTGTTTGACTCGTTGAGGCTGTGTGCCAATTCAAGACGAATCATGTTCGATAGCCAAATAGAGTGGATGTTCCCTGCGGTGTATTGAACATTGCCCAAGGATTCAATGGCTTGTTCATGTTTACCCAGACGACGAAATAGCTTGGCCTGATAAAGCAAAATCTGCCCAGCCAGCACTTTATCGCTGACTAAAATGGCGAGTTCAGAACATTCTTTGAGTAAATCTTGTGCTGCGGAAGTTCGGTTAAGCTCAATATAACAAGCCAACATATACAGCTTATAACGTAGTCGCAGCGAACGGCTGGAAATGGCATGGTCAATACTGTCGATTTTCTGGTAATAGCGTAAGGCACGGTTATGGTCGCCATACGCATCACAAAGGTTGCCCATACCCAATACCGCTAATACGTAGGCATCAATATGACTGGTGTCTACCGCAATGGTCGAAGAGGTAATGTATTCTTGAAGTGCGCCCGAGTAGTCGCCACTTTCAACCAGCCTATCGGCCAAGCTATTTTTCACCTCAAGTATCAATTCAGCATCATTAGGTAAAGAGAGGTGTTCCAGCGCACTTCTTAACTCTTCAATACTGGTCTTCGGCTGCTTAAGTTCATTGCGATATTCAGCACTGATGATCAGGCTTTGTGCTTTTTCCTGTGGCGTTGTCGCAATATGCTGGCGAATATGATTCCAGAAAATGATCGCTTCTTCCCCAGACACAGAAGAAGCATCTAAACCCGATTCGGAGATTTTATTAAGCAATGTTTCCATTCTGTATTTCCAGTGGTTGGCTTTCTTCTAATTGTTCTAGGGTAAACGGGAATGTCAGGATGTCCTGAAAAACAACTTTTGGTAGTGACTTATTCAGGCCTTTGCGGTGCCATGGATAGATTTCAATCATTTGTGCCAACACGTGGAATACCTGCAGTGCAGCGTCGTCTTTTTCTGATAGTAGGATACCTAAGCGATCGCTGCTTAGTCGAGAGAGCAAATCTCGATGAGTACAAAGTGAGTGCGCCAGTTCAGCACATACTTCAAGGTACTCAGGATCATTGTGTTGAATGATCACAACAGCATGATTGGATCGCTTAAGTTCCGTTTTAAACAACACCAATTGTTCCCACCAGTAAATCTCAGACACCATTTGATTGAGGTGTTTCTCAGGATCGTACTCGTGTTGACCTCGGATGCGGTTAATGAGTTTGCGAGCTCGTTGCTCAAGTTGGCGTTTTGATGCCCGAGCTTTATCGTTGCTGACGCGAGCCGTTTGCTCTCTGAGCATGTCTATTGAATATTTACGATATTTTTGAAAAGCTCGTAGTGCGGTTTTAAAGTCACCTTGCTCTTCAGCTACGCGGGATTGTTGAAAGCAGATTTGTGACAGTAACTCCCCATTATCGAAAGAAGCCGCAGAACGCTCAGCCTGGACCAATAGCTTTGCGGCTTCGTCAGGTCGCTTTCTCAAAAGCTCCAATCTTGCCTGGCTGATATAGGAATGGGCTTTCATCCACACGAGGTCATGCTTTTCGGCGAGGGCTTGTGCTTTTCCTGTTGCCACTTCTGCATCTTCTATTCTTTCAAGGCCTAGCAGAGCTAGCCCTCGGAAGTCCCACATTTCGGCTTGCCAAGTTTTGTCATCGTGGCCTTTGAGTGCCTCGGTTGCGCCATCAAGTACCGTCAGCATCTCCACATAATTGTTGAGTAAGTAAAGATCCCAGGCGAGGAGAATCCTTGCTTTACCTTCCAGCCAACCTATGCGGGTGTTATTGGCCACGGTCACAGCCAGCTCATGAGTGGTTCTTGCAAGCTGGTACTCATGGGTGATACGCCAGACGTTTCCGAGCCCAATTAAGGATTCAATTTGGATTTCGATTTCATCGACTAGTGCAGATTGCTCCAATGCATTGATCCAGAACTGCTGGGCGGAATAGTACTTAGCCTGCCCCCAAAAATGGAGTGCGTGGATATGAAGGATCTCAGGAAGAAAATCGTCAGTGTCTAAAGAGTTGAGTTTGCTGTGAGCTTCTTTGATGTATTTCAGCCCACGCCGATAATCCATTAGACTCCAAGCACAGCGAGACATGATGATCAGGCACTGCACAGCCCCTTCCGGGTATAAAATCTGATTGGCGCGCGTTGCGCACTGTTCAGCGATAGCTAAAACCTTCTCAGGCTCGCTTTCAATTCGTATTTTGAGCTGTTCAATCTCTGTGTCTAGCAGGTGCTGGCTTTTATCCAATGAATCAACCCCTTAGCAGCCATTTCTAATATTCATTCAAAAGTATTATAAAAATAGTGGCTGATGCAACTCTAGTAAAAGCATTAATACGCCTAAGGTTTAATGGCGTACTTCACAATATTAGTAATTATGAAAGCAGTTCCCGCAGAGTCAAAGGTGACTGAGTTAAACCAAGACTCTGCGCTGCAGTCATACCACTCTTATCTTGGTAGCACAAATTATGCCATGCTCGAAAAATGTCCAACATAGGTAGTAGCCCGCCTGGACGAAGCTTACGGCGTGGCTCATTGATGAAGCTTTCAAACAGAGTTTGGAATCGTTGTTGATAGAACTCAGTTTGTCGAATACTTGCTTTGCTAAGCCATTCTTTAGGCTCGTTATTCTTGCCTGCTAGATAACAGATCCCTTTAGACGAGTTGGCAAAAGAGGTAATTGCCCAGCGGTCTCGCCACCATCCCATATGAACAATGTCGATTTTGCCTACCAGATGCTGTTCATTCCAGTTAGCGTCTTCTTCTACATACAGAAGGTCGACATTTTGACGCTGGATACGTGGTAGACAGACGCTGAGCGCCGCAGAGCGTAAAACTGGGTCCTGAGGTAAATAGATAGAAACCTGACGCTCACTGTTACATAGATCCAAAACGTGCAGGAAATGGGCGTAAGATGTATAAGGTGGACGAATGAGCGCCCCTTTTGATGGGTAGTTGAACACCGTCAGGTTACCCATTGGGTCCTCGACATTACCCCGGGCTAAAATGGTTTGATATTGCTGGTCGATACGTTCTCTGAGCACCGGTGAAGGCTGTGGCACAGGAATGCTGGCCTCTGATGAGTGATCACGAGAGACAAATCGCGCGGTTTCCTGATAGGGGTCGTGGTCGATATCCCCTTGTGGCTCTTCATTGCTAGAGTAGTTGACGTGCTGGCAAAGAATATAGCCCGAGCTTGCTTCTCCAGTTGCGATCCATAAAACGCCGTTGTTGCTCTTCGGCTGCAGAGGCACATAGTAAGAGGCGAGCTCATACTTTTCGGCATGATTTACCCAACGGGCATCAAACATGGCGAGTTTGCGGCGGCATCGGCTAGCGATGTGATCGAGGTGATCGTAAAACGTCTTCGGGTTGATCTCTAATTTACGGCAAATTTCACGTACTGAGTAGCCCATAAAGAGCAGACCGAGGAGGTTTTCTTGAAAGGCGAGTTTTTTGTTGGCACCTGACCATTTATCCACGAACGTCGATTGGCACAGCTTGCAACGATAACGTTGACGGTCACCGCTGTAACCAAAGGCATGATACAGATGTTTGTGAGTATGGACAGACAAGCCACAGTTTTCGCAATCGGTATTGCGACACGCTGGAAGACCGTCACTGTGGAGTTGTCTTAAACGATGGAGTTCGTTTAACACTTCCTGATTGTTAAGTAAGGGGGGGAAAGCACCGCACTCCCGACAAACCATCGCAGGTCGCTTAGGGTTAGCATGTTGCACGACGTATCGATGTGCATCACTCAATCCAAAGTTGTCACACGCCAATGTTTTACAAAAGTTGAGTTGTAACCCGTCTGCTTCCTTAGGCAGTTTGCCAGTTGTCACTATCTCCCCCTCGGGATTATCTGGGCTGCCAGAGCCAAGGCACTGGCAGCAAAAGAAAGGTCATTAGATGTTGATGGCTGTCTCAAGCGCAACTTTCATCATGTCATTGAAAGATTTTTGACGCTCTTCAGAGCTCAGCTTTTCACCACGGATGATGTGGTCAGACACTGTCAGGATAGTCAGTGCTTTGGCACCAAGATCCGCAGCGACACCGTAGATGCCTGCGGCTTCCATATCTACACCTAGAATGCCAAGCTTTTCCATCTTCTCAAAGATGTCTGCTTCCGGAGTGTAGAAAAGGTCTGCAGAGAATACGTTCCCCACTTTTACAGGTACTTCTTGAGCGCGTGCTTGGTTTACCGCTTCTTCTAGAAGGCCGTAATCAGCAATTGCAGCGAAGTCATGATCATTAAAACGGATACGGTTCACTTTGGAATCTGTGGATGCACCCATACCAATGACAACGTCCATCAGGTTAACGTCGTCACGTACTGCACCACAGCTACCCACACGAATCACGTTTTTTACGCCATATTCAGCGATCAACTCGTGAACGTAGATACAAGCTGATGGGATACCCATACCGTGGCCCATTACAGAAACACGTTGACCTTTGTAAGTGCCTGTAAAGCCAAACATGCTACGAACATCACAAACTTGTTTTACGTCTTCTAGGAAGGTTTCCGCGATGTATTTAGCGCGAAGAGGGTCACCTGGCATTAAAACTGTTTCAGCGAAATCGCCTGGTTGAGCGTTAATGTGTGGGGTTGCCATAGTAGTTACTCCAAGTTTATTAGTAATTATGTATTCTGATTACTAATTTTGTTGATTCTCAAAAAACTGTTGAAGAAATACTAGCTAGATATGACAAGGCTCCGTGAGAAGTGTGTCACAAAAGTTACCCATTTAACTATAGATATGAGTGTCTATAACGTTTTTTGTTGAAAGGGTTAATGCAATCGATTTGGAAAAACGATTGCTTCAGAAATGAACCGAAAACGGATCAATTACGTAACACTTCGTTAAATTGTACATTTTTATTTCTTGTATAACTTTGGAATGTTGTGCTAAAACTTATACAAAAGATATTTTTGTACACATTAACAAGAATACTGGAGCATCATATGAGCAACGTAATCAAAGTCGGCATTAGTTCTTGCGTTTTAGGTGAAAAAGTTCGCTTCGACTCAGGACATAAGATCAGTAAGTTTGTTACTAAAGAACTTGCTCCCTTTTTCGAGTTTGTTCCTGTTTGCCCCGAGGTAGGGATGGGAATGCCTGTTCCGAGACCAACGATCCGATTGATCTCGGACCAAGAACGTATTGCTCTAGTAGAAACAAAAGATGCATCCATAGATCACACAGACAAAATGGTGGAATTCTCCAAAAGTAAAGTGGCTGAATTAAGTCATACCGACCTATGTGGCTACATTGTCTGCGCTAAGTCACCGACTTGTGGTATGGAGCGAGTCAAGGTGTACAAGAAAGGTGGGGCCGAAAATATTGGTGTCGGCCTATACACTCAAGAGTTAATGAAGCAGATGCCGTGGCTTCCTGTAGAAGAAGATGGTCGCTTAAATGACCCTGTACTGAAGGAGAATTTCATTACTCGTATATACACGCTAAGAGATTTCTACGATTCAATGCAAGGGGAACCGACAGCAGGTAAAATTGTTGCATTTCACTCACGTTATAAACTGACTTTGATGGCGCACCACCCTCAATCTTATAAAGAGCTTGGCCGCTTAGTTGCGAGCATCAAAGATTATGATATTGATACTTTCTACCAGAAATACCGTGTTGGTTTGATGAAGGCGGTCTCTCACCGAGCAAGTCGCAAGAATAACACCAATGTTTTGATGCACCTTCAGGGCTACTTCAAACGAGACCTTGCTAAAGAACAGAAAGCCGAGCTGTGCAATGTCATTGACCAATATCGTCAAGGCACGTTACCGCTCTTGGCTCCCATCACTTTAATTAAACATTACTTGGCTGCTTATCCGGATGCTTATTTATCCGAGCAGAAATTTTTGCAGCCACACCCTCAGGAAATGCGCTTGAGATACGGACTATAAGATGAAGAGATACGCAATAAGAGAAATATCTGAGCTGACGGGCGTAAAACCAGTCACTCTGAGAGCTTGGCAACGCCGCTATAGTTTGATTGAGCCTGAAAGAACAGAAAAAGGTCACCGCCTCTATACTCAGAAACACATTGACCTAATCAATAAAATCCAAGGCTGGTTAGGCAAAGGAGTGTCGATTGGTAAGGTGAAAGCTTTGCTGGAATCAGGAGAGCAGGTTGAATCCGAAGTATCTGCTAGTGAAACTCAACTAGAGGATGTTGAGCCTGTTTTGGACGCTTTGGCCAACCTCAACAAAGGTAAGGCTGAAACCTTGATACATTCGGTGCTTAAAGAGTATCCACTCCATGTTGTAGAAGCCCAGTTTATTCAACCAGTAGTGCAAGCCCTTGGATTTGTCAGGCAGAGTCTGCGTTCACTTCAGTTTGGTTTATTCCATACGCTGATGCTAACTAAACTCAACGCTATCATTGAAGCTGAAAACAAAGTGGCACGTTCAGGTAAAGCGCTGTTTATTTGCGTTCAAGGCAGTATGGATATTGGTTCTCGTCTGATGGCACTTTCACTGGTGGAGAAGGGATATAAAGTCACCTTGATCGACGACGTTGAAGATTTGTCTGGCTTGATCGATCACCCATGCTTAGATGAATTCTCAGCACTGGCGATATACAGTGCGCGTGCGGTGAGTGAGTCGCAATTGTCTGCCATTAAACAACTGGAAGACTCTGTTTCAGGTGAGTTGGTGCTTTCAGAATTGCTTCAGCGACTTAAGGGGTAAAGTCATGAATCTTGTGTGGCTAAGGCGTGATCTAAGAGTCGAAGATAACACTGCATTGATCAACGCCGTTGAAACGGGTGAACCGGTTGTCTGTATTTATGTTGCCACGCCAGAAACATGGCAGGATCATGGTGTGGCACCTATTCAGGCCGACTTGATCTATCGCCGCTTACAGGCATTAAAGCAAGATCTCGAATCTTTGCGTATCCCACTGCTTTATCAGCAGGTTGAAACATATACGAAGAGCGCCCAATGTGTGGTTGAGGTTGCTACTTTACTGGGGGCTACCCGAGTCTATGTGAATAAAGAATATGAGGTTAATGAACAGCAACGTGATGCTAAGCTTGAATCTTGTTTGAGTCATGCCGGAATTCAACTTGAGTCCAGCGATGATAAGTGCCTATTTACCCCTGGTAGTGTGGTAAACAAACAAGGCAGTTACTTCAAAGTCTTCACACCATTTAAGAAGGCCTATCTTGCAAAACTTGATGCTTGCTCGTTTCACGTTCGTCAACCCAAGGCAGTTACTTCGACTGAACTACCTGAACAATTAGGCTCTCTTTTGCTTAATGATGATGTTAAATTCAGTTACTCAAGAGAGCCGAGTGACCAATATGTCGTTGATACACAATCAATCATTCAAAAGCTGCGAGACTTTGATAGCCAAGCTATTGAAGGTTATGCACGTAATCGTGACTTTCCAGCAGTTTCAGGAACCAGTCAGCTTTCACCCTATCTAGCCATTGGAGCTTTGTCCATTCGTCAGTGTATGGCGCGTTTGATGTTTGGCCAGACACCTCCTCTTAGCCAAGGTAGAGAAGTCTGGCAAAGTGAGTTGATATGGCGTGAGTTCTATCAACATCTGATCTACTTCGAACCGAAGTTAAGTAAAGGTAGATCTTTTGTGGATTGGGGGGAACGTTTGGTATGGCACAATAAACCACAGCAGGTTGAGGCCTGGAAGCTGGGGGAGACGGGGTTTCCGATCGTCGATGCTGCAATGAGGCAACTCAATCAGAGTGGATGGATGCATAATCGCCTTAGAATGATAGTCGCGAGCTTTTTGACGAAAGATCTTCATGTGGATTGGCGAGTTGGGGAGCGCTACTTCATGAATAAGCTTGTCGATGGTGATTATGCGGCGAATAACGGTGGTTGGCAGTGGTGTGCTTCAACGGGCTGTGATGGACAGCCTTACTTTCGCATTTTCAACCCCATTACTCAGGGAGAACGTTTCGATCCAAACGGAGAGTTCGTTCGTCAGTGGATACCTGAATTGGCTCAGGTACCAGACAAACATATTCATCAACCTTGGAAATGGAGCGGTGTAAGAAGCTTGTCATATCCGCCGCCAATAGTTGATCACAAGGTGGAAAGAGAAGTAACCTTACGGCTCTACAAGGAAGCGAAGGACGCTTAGAATGTTGCGAACACTACTCTCTCTCTGTTGCTGCTTCAGTGCTTCACTATTTGCCGCAACCTATGAACTGCCTCCAGAGGGGAGTAATATGGTCGGACGGACGCAATATCACCAAGTTGAAAGTGGTGAAAACTTAGCTGATATTGCTAAGCAGTATGATGTCGGCTTTCTGACCCTAATGGCAGCGAATAAGGGGGTTGACCCTTTTCTTCCCGCTGAAGATTACGTGTTGACGATCCCAACCCAGATTATCCTTCCTCAGGTTCCAAGAGAAGGTATTGTCATCAATCTTGCTGAACTTCGTTTGTACTACTTCCAACCAGAGAAAAACTTGGTCCATATTTTTCCTGTAGGTATTGGTCGAGTTGGGCGTGATACTCCTGAAATGGTCACCAGCATCAGTCAAAAAAGACCGAACCCCACATGGACGCCGCCAGCTTCTATTCGTAAGGAGTATCTTGAAAAAGGGATAGAATTGCCGCCAGTTGTACCCGCTGGGCCTGATAATCCTCTGGGTGAATACGCAATGCGTCTTGCTTACGGTGTTGGAGATTATCTGATTCATGGTACCAACAAAGATTTTGGTATTGGCCTGCGTGTGAGCTCAGGATGTATTCGTATGGATCCTAAGGATATTGATTGGCTATTTCCAAAAGTGAAACTTGGCGAAAAAGTGCGGGTGATTAATGAGCCAGTAAAGATTGCACTCGAACCCGACCGGAGTGTGTTTCTTGAAGCGCATGAACCGCTAACGCGCAGCGATGGTAGCAAAAAAGATTTGACGATTCCTCATGAGCTCAGATGGTGGTTAGAAGAGTTTGATTTGTCTGATGCGAAAGCAAGAGCCGCGATTCTGGCGCAAAACGGAGTACCGGTAGAGGTGGTGTCACCAAGTGATTCCTACATTCATCAATCGCTTTAAAACGAATAGAAAGGGCCTGCAATTGCAGGCCCTTTCTGATCGAAAATTGACAGAATTACTTAGTGTAAGACTGAGCAATGTTGTCGATACGCTCATTAGCTCGTGCCGCTTCTTCTTGAGCAGACATTGCTGCATCGCCAGATTTACGTACTTCTGACTGTAGAGCCTGTACATCTTGGCTTAGTTGGCTAACTTGATTGCTTAGCTCGTCAATTTTTGCTGAAGATGCTTCGTCTGGACCAGAAGCACAACCCGCTAGAAGAAGTACAGAAGACGCCGCAGCTGCGATCAACATTTTGTTCATAGAAGAACTCCTTGCATTTAAAGTATCAAAAAGACGCCCTATACATTTCTGCTCATATAGTGACGGTTCATAAAGTGTAGACTCAAATCTAGGCTTCAAAAAGCAGAAAAAAGTCAAAAAAACCCAAGAATTTAAGCAATTATCAAATTAGTTGATACATGTCTCACTGGTGAGAGGTATAAATGTCAATGTTCTAACTACAATGAGGGGTGCAAAGGGAGTGAAATCAGATAATTTTCTGTGATCTCTATCCAGTGCTAACCTTTCACGGTATCATAGCGCGTTTTTGAACACTTTCGCGTTTAAGCCGTAACCAAGAGCAAGGCTGAAACGCACATTTGAACTTGGAGAATACTTTGCACTTTAAAGATTTAGGCCTAGACAATCGCTTACTGAAAAACCTGAAGCATTTTGACTTCAAGAAGGCGACAGAAATACAGCAACAAGCCATTCCGGTGTCGATTGCTGGTAAAGATCTGTTGGCTTCT
Organism: Vibrio sp. Isolate23; assembly: GCF_022398095.1. Taxonomy (NCBI): domain Bacteria; kingdom Pseudomonadati; phylum Pseudomonadota; class Gammaproteobacteria; order Vibrionales; family Vibrionaceae; genus Vibrio; species Vibrio sp. Isolate23. The sequence continues at coordinate 646,591 of NZ_JAKEUV010000001.1, read as the reverse complement.
TCAAAAACCGGCTCAGGTAAAACATTGGCGTTTGTACTACCAATGCTGCACAAGTCTTTAAAGAACAAAGCTTTTTCTGCAAAAGATCCTCGTGGTGTGATTTTGGCTCCGACGCGTGAGTTAGCAAAGCAGGTATACGGTGAACTACGTTCTATGCTGGGTGGTTTGTCTTATGACGCGACTCTGATTGTCGGAGGAGAAAACTTCAACGATCAAGTGAAAGCGCTACGTCGTTACCCGAAATTTATCGTTGCTACACCGGGGCGTCTTGCGGATCACCTTGACCACCGCTCTCTTCATTTGGATGGTTTAGAGACACTTATTCTTGATGAAGCTGACCGTATGTTGGATCTTGGTTTCGCTCCTGAGCTGCGTCGTATTCACAACGCGGCTAAGCATCGTCGCCGTCAAACACTGATGTTCTCAGCAACGTTGGATCACGCTGAAGTGAATGAAATTGCGTTTGAAATGCTCGATGCCCCAAAACGCATTGCAATTGGTGTTTCGAACGAAGAACATAAAGATATCACACAGAAGTTCTACTTGTGTGACCATCTTGATCATAAAGAAGCGATTCTTGAGCGTATTTTAGAAGAAGCTGACTATAAGCAGTTGATCATCTTTACGGCAACTCGTGTTGACACCGAGCGTTTGACGGAAAAACTCAACGAGAAGAAGCTTAAAGCGATTGCATTGAGTGGTAACTTGAATCAGGCACAGCGTAACACCATTATGAGTCAGTTCGAGCGTGCGGTGTTCAAGATTCTAGTAACAACGGACGTGGCTTCTCGTGGTCTGGATATTGCCAATGTGACACATGTGGTGAACTTCGATATGCCTAAGCACACTGAAGAATACGTTCACCGTGTTGGTCGAACAGGCCGTGCTGGTAATAAAGGTGATGCAGTCTCTTTGGTGGGCCCTAAAGACTGGGACAGCTTTAAACGGGTGGAGGCGTATCTGCAACAAGATCTCACTTTCTCTGAGCTGGAAGGCTTGGAAGGTAAATTTAAAGGCATTAAGCCACGTAAACCGGATTACCGTGGTAAGAAGAAAGTGGTCAAGAAAGCTAAACCACAGACGAAGAAAGCGACGAAGAAACCGGTTCAGCGAGATAAAGGTTTTTACCAGAATGTGGCTGTGGGTGATTCGGTCTTCATCCCGAAAAAGAAAGTCGCGCCAAAAGTTGATGATGAGTAACGTCATCAGATTGTCGCTTTAGTACCACAATCCCCAAGCCTAGGTTTGGGGATTTTTTTATCCATTTGACAGCCTATTTCCGGTAAAAAAGTGGCTGAATTAGTAGCATAAGATGGTTTTCTCTCCTGAAAATAAAATCAAGGATGGGATTTTGAAACCAGCAAGATTAGAAACTGAGACCAGAATATCCAGTGTTAATATTTTGCTTACTATGCATATTTTTCTCTGTTTAGAGTAAGTGGCGATCGGTTATCGATTGCACATGGTACTTCACCGTGAAGTGCTTCTACTTAACGACAGACAGAAGAAAATAAGATGGAACTTAAAAAAATAACAGTGACAGTGGCTAGTGTATTACTTAGTGCGAATGCCTATGCCATCAGCGCGCCCGTACCGCAGGTCGTCGAGCACAATGCAGAACACAATCACGAACATCATCATGGTGTAGAAGATCAACACCTAGAATACGCACCAACCAAACTCACGCCTAAAAGGCCTGAGCCGATAATCAGCAAACTGAATAGGGTAACGGCAGAAGAAGCGACAATACCTTGTGATGTAGAAGCGTTTGCTACATCGAACAGCACCAGTCTGATTAATACTATCACCACTCAAGGTGCCAACTGCGTCAATGAGTTGTTCTCTGCGGAAAGCCGTATTCAGGAGACGACATTTGAATCTGTCAATATGTTCAATGTAGCTAAACACACGACCACTTTAGCCAAGCATTACCAAGGTGGAGGAAGTGATGAGTTGGAAGCATTATTCCTTTACTTACGTGCAGGCTATTACGCAGAGTTTTACAACGATGAAGTCAGCTTTACCTCTTCGGTACGTCCTGCTGTCAAAGAGGCGGTAGATGCGTTTGTTGCCAACGGTCATTTTTACGAGAACAGCGATGCTCACGGTAAGGTGCTGGCTGAAGTGATTATTACCATGGACAGTGCCAGCCTTGAACATGAATACATTGGCGTGGTCACGCAATGGCTACATCGCTGGAACTCGGATTACGCTAAAAATTGGTATATGCGTAATGCGGTCAACAGTGTATTTACTGTGTTATTTGGAGGAACTTGGAATGATGAATACCAAGCTAAAATCGGTGAACAGACTGATCTAGTCAATGCATTGTCAAATTTTGCATTGAACCGAGACTCCATTGGTCGTGATGATGAGTTTATGACTGCGAACGCTGGCCGTGAACTTGGCCGACTTACGCGCTATCAAAATACGACCATTGAGGCGAGTGTCAAAGCCAAGGTGAAGCAGATCTTCGAACAGTATGAAATGTATGGCTTTGGCGATGCGGTATGGCTGGCAACGGCGGACACAGCTTCACATTACTCGGATTGTACCGATCTAGGTATATGTAACTTCAAAACAGAACTGAAGTCATTAGTGCTGTCCCAAAGTTATACCTGCAGCTCGACGGTGCGTATTTTGTCCCAGAATATGACTCAAGTTCAGCATCAGGCAGCTTGTGAAAAAATGGGCTATGAAGAAGGGTATTTCCATCAGCGTCTAGAAACGGGTAATCAGCCAGTTGAAGATGATCATAACACCCAGCTACAAGTCAATATTTTCGATAGTAGTGATGACTATGGTAAATATGCTGGTCCCATATTCGGTATTGATACTAATAATGGTGGTATGTATCTCGAGGGTGATCCAGCCAAGCCAGGAAATGTTCCTAACTTCATTGCTTATGAAGCTTCATACGCCAATCCAGATCATTTTGTCTGGAACCTAGAGCATGAGTATGTCCATTACTTGGATGGGCGATTTGATATGTATGGTGATTTTGGTCATCCAACTGAAAAGGTTGTGTGGTGGAGTGAAGGGGTAGCGGAGTATATCGCCAACGAAGACAGCAATCAGAAAGCCATAGACACGATCAAAGACGGATCCACCTACACACTCAGTGAAGTCTTTGAAACGACGTACAACGGCTTTGATGTTGACAGAATCTATCGCTGGGGATATCTGGCTGTCCGCTTTATGTTTGAGCGCCATATGGATGACGTAAACCAGATGCTGGTGGAAACGCGAAAAGGCAACTGGTCGCAATACAAAACCATTATCAGTGGTTGGTCTACGGCTTACCAAAGTGAGTTTGAACAATGGCAACAAGAGTTGGTTAATGGTGGCTCGGATCCGCAGCCACCAACCGCAGTAATATCAGTCAAAAGTGAGGGACAAATAGGTGAAGCCATTTCATTCAGTAGCAAAGACAGCTCAGACTCCGACGGTGAAATCTCAAACTACTACTGGGAATTCGGTGACGGCTCGACCAGTACACAGGCCAATCCGACGCACCAATACAGCCGTGAGGGGAGTTATTCGGTCCGTTTAACCGTGACGGATAATGATGGGTTAAGCGCTAGTACTAATACGTCGATCAATATTCGTAGCCAAGGCGATAATGATTCACTGCCAACGGACTGCGCGGATCGTTCAAAAGTCAGTGGGGGACGATTGGTCGCGGGAGAGCCTGTCTGTTTAGCTTCTCAATCACCTATCTGGCTTAGCATTGAAGGGGTTAATGAATATCAGTCGATGTCGATTACATCGGCGCATGGGATTGGTGATCTGAAGTTGGAGTACAGCAACTTCGGCTGGCCAAATGACGAAGGATCTAATCTTCATGGATGGTCTGATAATTCAGGCAATTCAGAATGTATCACCATTAATGGTCAGGCGAATTATTGGGGATACCTGAAAGTCTCAGGAGAGTTCAGCAATGCAGCTTTGGTGGTTGATTTCAATACAGCAGGTTGCCGTCAGTAAGTTGTGACTTCGAATAAAGCCCAGCAGTTGCTGGGCTTTTTCGTAGCGACTTCTCGCTGATTAAATCCAGTCTTGCCCTATTAGGTCAAATGTTAAATTCCCAACATTAAATTGAACAAAAAATAGACTTGTCGTCACAGTTTTTCATTAACCTGTGTGATTTTTTTCTTGTCATATATTTATAACAAATATGCAACTTGTTTGCTTTAAGTTCTAGCCTTCAAACAAAAACTAAGGAACAAAACATGAATCTTAAGCAGTGGAATATCTTGTTAGCGTCTCTGATTGCGCTTCCCGCTTTAGCGGACACAGATGTATATTTGACCAATAATTCAGACCAGTCTCTGACTATTCAGGTGAGCCATGATGGTACCGATTTACTTGAGTATGGAGAAGAATGGAAACAGCACACAGAAACACTTGGGCCATGGGAGACCAAGCAAGTACTCAGCTTTAATCGCTGGGAAGGGGTGAAATCGGGCAAGACATACCAATTCAACACCGTGGTTTCCAACCCTGTAGGTGAAAGCGTCGTACTAAACCAAGTGATGGAAGGTCATTGGTATAACTCTACTATTGAATATGGGGTGTCTTCCTCTGATGTTGAACTGGCTCTAAAAGATGACCGTAATGTACATCGCTTTAATACGGCCGCATTTGGTGAGCGACAAGCGGAGTTGGCGTTTAAGTCTGCGAATACCGCTCGTTATGATGACCTTTACTACACCATCACACCAGCCAAAGTCGATGAAACGGTTGAGCCAGATGAAAACACGCTTAAGTTAATGACTTACAACATTTGGGCGTTGCCTGTTATTGCTTCGCACATTGGCGATCGCTACGCACTGATCCCTGAATACGTCAAAGGTTACGATGTGTTGGCTTTGCAAGAAGTGTTTGCCAGCGGTCGAGAGGAGTTTCTACGCGAATTGGCAAAAGAGTATCCTTACCAGACCAAGATGTTAGATAAAGATGGCATCAACATTTACGACGGCGGTGTCACTATCGTCAGCCGTTACCCAATCGTCAATCAAGCCCAGTATGTATTCCCTGATTGTACCGGAACGGATTGCTTCGCGGACAAAGGTGTCAACTACGCAGAAGTAATTAAAGGTGGTAAGGCATATCACGTGTTTGCTACGCATACAGCGTCGTTCGATACAGATACCGCTCGTGATTATCGCCAGCGTCAGTTCAAACAGATCCGTGACTTGGCTACATCGCTCAATATTCCATCCAGTGAAACGGTGGTTTACAGCGGCGACTTCAACGTAAACAAGCGTAAGTTCCCTGGTGATTATCAGCAGATGATTGCGAATCTCAGTGCAATTGAACCGCAATACTCAGGCTACACGGAATCGACTTTCGATCCACGCATTAATGATTTTGCTGGCGAAGCCATGTCAGGTGGTGAGAATGTCGAATATCTTGACTACGTGATGGTGAGTGACGAGTACGTGGTGAAATCATTCAACGATAACCGTGTAGATGTACCACGCAGCACAGATGAACGCTTGTGGAAGCACTACAATCTATCCGACCATTTCCCTGTGTCGGCGGTTATTAAGTAATGGTTTATCGTTACCTGTTGTTGATGCTCGTCGTTGCGGCGGGCATCTTTCTCTGGCCTGCTGATGAGGTTGTTAATTCTAGGGCGGCGGTTGAGAGGGAGTATTCTGACCAACCTGTCGCTGCTAACCAGAGTCTTGTTCGAACAGTGGAAGAGGGTGAAAGTCAGTCCGAAAATACGATTCCCCATCAAGGCAAAGTGTTAAATCCTCTTGCGGAAGCGTCAGGAAACACGCTGGTTGAAGCGTTGGAATCTTTTTGGCAACAGTGCCAACAGCGTAACGATTGTGAACTGCTACTGGCTCAGCTCCAAGCGGAACTGTTGGACGCTAGGTATCAACTCCTTGCTCGTTACCCTCAATTGAAAGCCCAGTGGCAAGAGGTAATGGGAGAGCTGGAGCTCAGTCAATACCAGTCGTTAGCTGATCGAATTGCAGAAATGAAGCGGCAGGCATTGTTAATTTGGGGCGAGCTTGCAAGTGTTATGTTTGCTGAAGAATATGCGCTCTATGACTTTAGTTTGGCATCCCAGGCCTTAGCGACTGATAACGCTGAGAGTTATGTTGAAAGCTATGAAGCATTGCTGAATCAATGGCAACATAATGAAGAGTCGCTGTCTTTAGATAGCGGTGCTGCACGTTATGAAAAAGGCGTGAGTCTAATACCAAGCACTTTTACGCAGCAGCAAAAGGATCAAGCAAAAGCACAGCTCGCCACCAAATACCTCAATGCTGAACAGTCGGCATCCATTGTTCAACGAGAGCAGCAAGTCGCGAGTCAGGAGGCACAAGTCGCAAGCTATCAAAGCCAGCTATCTGATCTCAAAGAGTCACTCGACCAGCAACGTTCAACGGCGGGGTCAGCAATGTCTGATCTTGAGTGGCAACAGTACGTTGAGCAGCAGATTAGCGACTTTCGTATTAACTTTTTTAACTATAACTAGTTGTTAAATAAGTGTTTTATTTAATCGTTTGCGAAGATTTAATCTAAGGCATTATCGGAACCAGTCTCTAAATTGCTTATCAATCGGTCTTATGTGATTTATAGATAGTTGATATAACGCAGCTCCTAATCATTACAATAAGTGTGGTGTTGCGTATGAAGCATAATCAACGTTTGTTTATTCCCAAGAAAATTGCCAGCGCTTTATTATTAGCTGGCATCAGTTTCAATGCCTTATCTGCCCCGGAGTGTGAGTATGAGTTACTTTCGCGCTCTTCTGACTGGGTGACACAAATCAAACTCGCCGAGCCGTCGTGTTATCACTCATGGTTCAATGCGCCTGAAGAAGCAGCGACGGGCATCTACAGCGAAACGTCAATCAGACAAGTACAGCGCGAGTTGCTTGAAGAAGTGACGCAGTATGATGGGGATGAGCAGCAGGCTAAGCGAATTGCCAACCTTAGCGAATTTATCAAAGCCTCGTACTTTGCGCGTTACTCAACCCAATCAAGCTATGGCTATTATTCTGAAGAGTTGAGTCGTGATCTGGCTCAAATCTCAGCTCAATTCCTAAGCAGCCAATATGCTCAAGCAATTGGCCGCGAGCAAGTACGTGCGATGTCTGCGATAAGCTTAATGGTCGATAGTGTTAAACAACTGCCAGTTGCTATGTCCGCCATGCTTGATCTGCTCGAAAGCTTCAACCGCCAAAATAGCCAACAGCTGCAGTATGTGGATGGATTAAATAATTTGTTCAGAGCGATGAGTGGTCACGTAGCGCGAGACTATTTTTATGCGGATCTCGCAGCTCACCCTGACTATTTGGTGAGGTTAGAGCGGTTTGTTGATCAGAATCGCTGGGCACTGGGTACGGACGCTGAGTTTCTTATCTACAATGCGGTACGTGAATCTGGTCGTTTATTAGCGAGTCGTGATGACAAGCTTCGTAACCAGGTGATGGCGTTTATGAAACGTACGCTGGATCGTAATGCGATCGGCAGCGCAGGCGAGCGTTTATGGATTGCGGCGGCGGAGATGATCTTATTTTACGCGCCAGAAGAAGGCAAAAAATTAAAGCTTGAACAAAGTAAGCAGCAGCTTGAACTCAGCGTGCTTCCCCACCGTTATGAATGTCAGGGCGCTGCGATCATTCGTTCGCAAAACTTATCAGAGCAACAATCTGAACAGGCGTGTGATGTTCTGTCAGCAGTTGAAGCTGACTTTCATCAGGTGGTGAACTCTGGGTGGGTTCCAGTCAATGATGATCATAATGACAAGGTAGAAGTGGTGGTCTGGAAGGACAACGATGCTTACGTCACCTACTCTAATTTTCTGTTCGGTAACAGCACAGATAATGGAGGGCAATATCTAGAGGGTGATCCATCCAAACCTGAAAATGTGGCTCGCTTTTTAGCTTACCGCTACGACTCCGGTGATGAGCTTGCCATCCTAAACCTAGAGCATGAGTACGTTCACTATTTAGATGGGCGCTTCAACCTCTATGGTGATTTTAATGATACTTTAAGCCGTGGTCATATGGTCTGGTGGCTAGAAGGATTTGCTGAGTATATGCATTACCGTAAAGGTTACCAAGCCGCGGTAGATTTGATTGAACATCAGCCACTGTCTTTCAGCGAAGTCATTGAAACCACGTATGAAGATGACGTAAACCGCATCTACCGCTGGGGTTATCTCGGGGTGAGGTTTATGCTAGAAGAGTACCCTGAGCGCATGGCACGCTTATTGGAGGCTGCGCGAGAAGGCGACTATACGGCTTGGAGTGAACAAGCGAAGCGTTTGGGTGTTGAGTTCAATGACGAGTTTGAATTGTGGCTAGAAGCAGTCTCATCTGCCGATTCTGACTCGCACAACGATGACGGTGAGAAAGAACAATCGCCACAAGGTTCAGAAATAGCGAGTTTTGCCGCCAATTATTCGCAGATCTTTAGCGCTAACGCCTACGATGAGCATCTGTTTTACATCGATATCCCTGCGGAAGTGACAGAATTCTCCGTTTCGATTGAAGGTGATGGTGACGCAGATCTATACGCTAGCTACCAAAGTGTGGCGCACTACTATGAGTATCAGCTATCTGACTTTCAGCGCGGAAGCGACGAGCTAATTGAGATCAAACCGCAGCCAAACGGGTTCATTACTCCGGGCCGTTACTATTTCAGCTTAACCGCTCGCGAATCATTTGAATCCGTTAAGGTGACAAGTAAAACGGTGTCTCGCTCTCCTTCTGCTGAACAAGATGATTTGACGCCAAAACTAATGTCGGTGAATGAGCCTTTACAAATCAAGGTAAATAAAACGCGATATGTAGGCATGTATGTTGAGAGACCAGCTACAGTGAGGCTTTGGGTAAACCCTGTAGATGAAATTCAGAGCAACGTGGATGTATTCGTTGGCAAACATACTTGGGCGACAAGAGACAACTTTGATACAGCGAGTCAGCAGAGTAGGAGCCGTGAGTTTGTTGAGTTTGAGGTGGATCAAGCGGGCTATGTCCACTTTACGTTGAGTGCTGATCAACAAGGAGGAGAGGTGGAGTTGTACGCCACTTATTAGTTTGATAGTACAAAAGAGCACCTAAGGTGCTCTTTTAGTTAATAATATTGTAAATTGTTTATTGATTGGATTATCTATTCGGATATTCTAATTTAGATAAGATTAAATATCATACAATTTGGTTAAAAAGTGATCTTGAGCTGGAAAATAAAACAAAATGCAATCGTTTTACTTCCACTTATTGATATTGATGATAGGTTTTTATGGGTAGGGCAAATGCTCTATTAATGATAAAAATTAAAATAAGGATCATTTTTTATGAGACCAAATCTATCTATCAGCATGATGCTTGCGACGGCAGTGGTTGGCTTCCAGTCGAATGCGCAGACTGTAGACACAACAGATGCTCAATCCAAGGCTGAGGCTATTGCACAACAGAAACAATCTATCGCACTACAAATCAGTGCTCGCTATGCGGATCTTGAATCTTCAATCAAGTCGCAGATTAGTGAAGAGCATCTCTCCGCACCTTTGAATAAACTACAGTCTGCTCAGCCATACTCTGCGTTTAGCCAGAAAATGCAAAAAGCGGAGCGCAGTTATCGTGCAATGAAAGGGATTAGTGAGTACAGCGACTCAATAATGGAGCTACGCATTGCGGATGCTTCTATGGTGAAAAACTGGAAAGAGGGTCAAAGCCCACTGTTTGCATTCGAGCCATCGGGTGATGACTCTAATTGGCAATATATCGAAGCGTATGATGTTTATGGCCAAGTTCATGAGTTGGACGTCTATGAGATGCCTGATGTGCCTGTACTGGTTGTGGACAGTAATGGTGCCGAAGAGCTGCGTGCTGGCTTGATGGCCATGCAAGCGGAGATGAAGCGTTTAGGTCAGGATACCGAGCTCACAACCAATGATGCAGCACCTAAGCCCGTTACTAAGATGAGCAAAATGAGCCGCTCGGTCATGGCTGCTGATGTTGAGCCTCTTAATACCACTCAGTTGACTAAAATTCGTTTGAATGACGACCAAGAGCCTTGGATTTCAGGCAAAGCTGAAGTCTACGCCATTATTACTGGTGTCGATCCAAGTCGCGTTGAGCCAGAAATTGATTTAGTCGAAATGCCTTACCTTGATTACGATGGTCAAGACTATTATCCAGGGCAGACTATGATCCTTTGGCCGCGCTATCGTTGGGGCGCTGTTGATATGATTCTGATGGAACAAGATGACGGCACTGACTATAAAGAGCTTGCTAAATTGTTGGTGAAAGCGGCGGAAGAAATTCTGAAAATGATCCCAGATCCAGAAGTTCAAGGCTACGCCATTATTGCTCAGATTACTGGTAAGATCATCGATGTGATTCCAGATGGCTTACTAACCAACGATGATGATTATGTCGATGTTTATTACACCTTGATGCAGAATACAACATATGTTGATCGTCCTGGGGCTGGTGGTAATGCCATCGCCACCTTCAAACCAGTGACCATTTCACCGACGGAATAATTGATAGTATTCTGATTTTCACACAAGGGCGTATATTTGAAAGGATATACGCTCTTTTTTATTTATATTTTGTATGTAAAGCATTCATTCATTACCATTTTTTAATAGTGAATGTTATCACTTAATTAGCTAATTCATTCTTTCCGTGAATGTAACTCTATATTTATATTCCTTGTGAGTAGATATTATATTTGTATTTTTTATTGTTTTTTTTTATTTATTTTTTATGGTTATCATTTAATGTTACCTAGCTCTTATTATTCAAAAAAAATATCATAATCATTATCTTTGAATATTTATTAGCATTCATTTTTACTATTGCAATAGTTAATTTTACTTGCAGTGAAATCTATTTTTGTAGATTTATATATGGTTAGATATCCTTATATTGCTTATCTCTAGTTATTATGTCGCGTTGCCATTATCGAGCTTGAAAATATAATTTAGCCACTTTTTTGCAACGTCACATCGGCACCATGTTGAGATACCCATATATAACTAAACTTTTTCTCACCATCATAACCATTTTATCACTGAGTTCTTGTGGAGGTGGTGGAGGTGGTGGTGATTCGTCACCACAGTCCAGAGATACAGGTACGGTTTCCGGGATAGTGTTTGATGCACCCGTCTCTCAAGCTGTTGTTACCGCCTACGAATATCAAGATGGCAAAGTCGGTCGTAAGTTAGGCTCTGCCACTACGACAGCATACGGTGAATATTCGATTGAAGTCGATGCGGCTTCAATGCCTTTGTATATAGAGGCGAAAGGGGGCGCTTACAAAGACCCTCTGACGGACGAGGTGATAGAAACCAGTGAAGGTAAACCGATTCGGATAGTCAGTGTTATTAACTATGGTGAAGGGAATGATCAAGATGTGATGCTCACTCCCTTGACTTATATGGTGGCGGGCCTTGCAGAATATAAGATCAAACAAGGTGAAGAAGCTTCAAGGGCTGTAGATGATGCACTCAATACGATCAATGCTATGTATGGATTCAATGTCAATTCCGTGAAGCCTATTGATATTACCAAAGAGGGAATCAGTGGCTCTGCGAGCGATGGACACCTGTATGGTGCATTGTTGACCGCTTATTCTTCCTATGCCTATGACTTAATTGGTGAAAGTGGTAATGCGGGTAATGTTTATAGTTCGTTGAACCTGTCTGATATTGGTTATCGAGACATTGTTGCTGATGGGCTTCTTAACGGTTCGGAGCTTATTGGGTCGTTTGATGAAGATATTTATTTTGGTGAAGAAAAAGTGACACCTGATACTTATACCAATCAAATGGCAGAACACACCTTAGTGGTTGTCAGTGATCCTGACCTGAACGTTTCCAATACCCCGGTTGAAGATTACCTGGTGATGGCGGAGCACCTAAACGCATTAGGTACCAATGGTTCAACCGACGGTGCGATTCCTGCGCGTGAAGAAACGGTCATTGATGAGGAGCCTCCGGTTGCGATACGAGACGGGGATGGCGTGCTTAAAGGCACAGAGTCCATTGATATCACTCTGACTGATACGATTGGTATCCAGTCGGCGGAAGTGACATTAAAGCACAAGTTTGATAGCGGTGAGCAATGGACTGATGTGATATGTTCTGCTGAACCAGCTGAAGGGGATATCTGTTGGCTTGATACAAGTGAGTTTGTTGAAGGGCCAAGAGAAACAAGCTTAAAAGTTTACGTAGACACAGAACAACTGGACCCAGAGAGTGTCGAGGCCTCACCAGAAGCGTATTTGTTGATTCATGCTACTGATGTTCTCGGCAATGGAGATGGAGCCCAAGTAGGGTCTCAAATCCCATTTGAGTGGGACAATATCGCGCCTATCATTGAAATCACTTCGGCTGAAACTATCAATAGTGAAGCTGACAGCTATGTTCTTCAAGGTTTGGTAAAAGAAGATCCTAATTTATTAAAAGATGGAAATGTACTTGTTTCTTTGTCTAATGGCAAAGCAGAGCCTTATAGTTGTGAGGAAGTTTTTGGGGATGAAATTTGGTGTAAGTTTGAGACTGTTGGTTATTTAACGGATAGTTTTGGAGAACAAGCAAATTTTGAAATTACAGCCGAAGACATTCACGGTAACGTTGGTACTCATAACTTTACATTATATAACGATAACACCCCACCAACGTTATATTTGGAATACCCAAACGTACTCTTTGACTTTGAAAATGAGCAAGGAGTTGTTTATAAAGATGTGTATTCTGACATTACATACAATAGTGACTCAGTAGAAACTGCTACAGAGTATCTTAAAGTGCTGTACGATTATGCTTCAAAGGGCTTAGCTATCACTATGGGAGAGATTGATGATGAGCTGGAGTTTACAGATTTCATCGCACAAGATCTCGTAGATCAATCGGTTCCATATGTAGCAGTGACCATCACTGACCAAAATGGTTCAGAAACCTATGGCTCCTCAGCAGAAAACCTCACTTTGAGAGTTAAATATTACTCCAAAAAAGAAGGTGAGGATGAATACCATCAGCACATCACAACAGAGCAAGTAGCTAGTAAAGCTAAACCAGGTGAAAACAAAGGGATCCCTTTTAAAAAGTTAGAGCATGAAGCAGACGGTACAGTGCCTCAAATGACGTATTATGTCCCCTATGTTAAAGAGGTTCTTGGGGTCATTTATGGAAATAAAACATCTCAGGATAGACAAAAATTGGTTATTTCGACTTTAGATGCGTCTGGCAATGAAAGTGAACCACAAGAAGTCTATTACCGAACTTCATTTGATATGCCTGAAGTGACGATTGTTACTCCCTTTATTGATGCTTCAGTGAGGTTAGAAGGTTTGAGTGATCTTGGAGCCTTTAACTACATAGACTCATGCGACACTGTGCAAGTGGATGGTCAAAAGGATGTTGCCAGCTGTACTATTGCTTATGATTCGTCAGGGTATGAGTTCTTTAGAGTGTACTTAAGTGATAAGGGGGGAGAAACACATTATTATCAATGGAGCAATAATACGTTTACGAAAGTTACTATTCCCGATACTGGAGATATTGGAGCATATTTTTCTGCAGTAGATGAGAATACCGTCTATATAACTGAATTCTCTAGCTACCACACAGGTTTATTTGATAGCCAGTGGGATAAGTTAGATGGAGCGGATAAAACCGCAGGCACCGCCCGAAAAATTTTAGCTGATGTTAATTCTGCTCTAGATTCGCAACCAAACTCTATGCTTGGGTTTGATCCTGTTACGACGAAATATGCAACCAACAAAATGTTAGAGGATCCTTTGCCTGAACCTCTTTCAGATGAGTATATCTACCGTTTCTTACTCGAAAGCTTAACCAATATGGCGGAGAACCAGTCGGCTAATTCGTTGAATTACGCCTTAGCCTTCTATCAAGACTTATCGCATGATGGTAAGGCAAATGGAGAAGGCAGCAGCGGCAGCATAAAGATTGGCAATTATGAGCTGTCTTCGGCCACGTACCGTGAAGAGCTTGCTCAAGGTTACTATGATGTGGCGCATGGAATTCACAATGTAGATTCTATGGAGGTACTTGAGCAAGCCAACCATTTTGCGACAGCGAACCCAACATTTTCTGGTGAGGATATCTTTGATGATGAAGGTGGCAGCATTGATCAGGAAGCACCGTCGGTCAATGTGACGCCGAACCTAATACAACAGGAGGGAGCTTATACCGAAGCGGGAGGAGCCGATTATAACATCGCAGGTAAAGTCCACTCTAAGGTAACGATCGAAGATATCGCCACAGTTAATGAGCGGAAGACAGAATTGTCAGCCCACTGGGTGAATGACTCAAAAAAAAAGACGTTGACCGATATAGAATTTACTCTCAATAACGACAAATCAACGGAGTATAAAAAAGTCTACGATTTCACGATTGATTCTCTAGCCTCTGATTTCTCGGAAGCTGAACGATTTGAAATTGTCGCTAAGGTGGAAGATGGATTCGGCAATTTTGAAGGCCCTTACGTGGCATCAACTTATTATGTAGATAACGAACCACCTGCGGGCAGTATTACTGCAGTGGCTCCTGAGCATCCAACTGAAGCTGATAATATAACTGTAACACTACAATTCGACGAACCAGTGAAAGCGGTCATTGCAACATTTGACGGCATCGATATTGATTTTGGTGAATCTCAAGACTTCAAAGAGCTCTGGACTGGGACAACATCGCAAGTGATTTCACTTAATCCTAATGAGAATTCGAAACAGTTAGTGGTGAGTGCTTATCACGATGAACTCAATAATGTTGGTGCGGAGTTCTCTGAGGACATCATTGTTACACCGGTCATCACTATCGATGATGTTACAGATAACAACATTGTTGATGCCGAAGAAGATAACATTACAAATATAACCTTTAGCGGGACAACAACAGGCTTTTTAAAAGATAGTGAACTTTCCGTCAAAGTGGTTTCAGACAAGCGCCCGAATACCGATAAATTTGAATTCACAGGGGTCAAGGTAAACCAAGATGGTACTTGGTCAATACCGAATCAAGATATGTCCAATTGGGAAGAGTCGGACTTCATAATTGAAGTGAGAGGCCGAAATAGTGGCGAGTCTGAGGAGGTGGTTGAAGAAAAGAATTCCCAATACATTGACAGTATCAAACCGGAAGTCCTAGATTCTCAAATTTCCATGTCTGGAACCACAGGCACTATTATGTCTGCCCACTCGGAAGAGGAAGTGCTGATTGATGGTGAAGTAGCGACCGTCACGCTGACCTTCAGTGAGCGAGTGAGCCAACCAGAAGTAGTTCTGAACGGACAAGTGATTACCTTTAGCCAGCTTGATGACGTTGCCAAAATCTGGGTGGGGACGAGCCCAGAGCTTATCCTTCCGGATAATTCATCCACATCAAAGTTAGTTGTAACAAATTACGAAGACACAGCAAGTTCACCGAACTTAGGAGACAGTTTTGAGAAACCGGTTGATGTTAAGCCCGTCATTACCATACCGAATATTGATGACTTATCGACCAGTGAGGCTGATGCCTTTGTTATATCGGGGAGTTCAAAAGGCTTTGAAGATGGCGCAGAGTTGAGCGTAGCCGTTTCGAGTGATAATCCACTTAATGATGAACTAGATCTGACCGCAACAGTGAGTGAGGGGGCTTGGGCAACCTTATCGCAAAACCTCTCATCATGGGAAAGCGGCACCTTGAACATCACGGTTAATGGTATGAATGACCACTCTCACGCCGCTGACGAAGCAAGTCAAGATGTTGAGTTGCAGGATGATATTGTGCCTGAGGTGAGTACTATCATCGTGAACTCAGGAGATCCTATCATCGATAACCAAACGGCCTTCGTCAGTGTGACTTTCAGCGAGCGCGTGGAGAATGTTGTTGCAAACGTTGACGGTGTGAACGTGAATTTTGTCTCTCGAGACGGGGCGAAGACGGTATGGGAAGGGACCACGTCGGATGTGGTGACAGTGAACGCCAATGAAGTGCTCAAAACCGTGACCGTAACGCAATATCTAGATGCGCAAGGCAATAGCGGGCAGGAAGGCTCAACGGAAGCTCCCGTGAAACCCGTGATTGAGATTACGGAGCGAGGTGGGCCCATTGATGAGCAAGAATCCCGTCAGCTAGTGATTGCAGGCACGGCGCGAGGCTTTCAAGCGAATGATGAAGTGACGGTTGTGGCTCGACTAAGCGGGAGCGCCAAGGAGCACCATTTTGAAGAGACGGTCGTAGTAGCACAAAATGGTGCTTGGAGTACTTCACCGCAAAATATCCGTGATTGGCCAAGTGGTGATATTAATCTCACGGTTGTTGGTCTGAACAATAATGGTGTGGCGGCGGATACCGCGACAGATACCATTACTTACACCGATGCCACACTACCTCAAGTGGTCGGTGAGATTGCCTTTGAACCAGTGGTGCCAGAGGATGGTAAGAAGGTCACGATTACAGCGAACTTTAGTGAACTTGTAACGAATGTGACGGCGACCGTGGGCGGTGTAGATGTGGTCTTCACCGGTAACGAACCCGCCCAGCAGTGGGTAGGTGAAACCGTGGGGCCGGTTACGCTATCGTCCAATGATGACACGATTACCGCGGTGGTGAATGCGGGCTATCAAGACCTCTCGGGTAATGAAGCGGGCAGTGATAAAGAGACAGCAACTGGGGTGAAACCAGTACTGTCTCTAGATTCCGTGGAAGGTAACAATGAGATTGACTCTGAAGAGGCCAAGCATGTGGTGATCCAGGGTACGGGCATTGGTTTCGCAGGTGATACGAAAATGATTACCGTTACAGTGACCTCGCAAGAAGAGCCATCTTTTATTTGGCAAGAAACAGTGTCTATTTCCGAAGCTGGAGTTTGGACCACGAACAGTGGTGGTCAGGATATCTCTGATTGGCCAATGGGGCTTATCACTGTTGAAGTCACTGGTACAAACCAGCAAGGGATTGCCGCAGAGCCCGTGACTAATAGTTCGGTATCCATTGTAGATACTTTACCTCCAACGGTAACGGAAGTGGAGTCTCTCACGCCATCTATGCCAGAAGAGGGTAGCATAGTGAGTTTAACGGTTAACTTCGATGAGTCTGTAAAAGGGCTCTCCGGGAGCTTTGCTGGAGTACCTATGACCTTTACTAAAGTCACTATGGGTGATGATATCTCCGAGCAGTGGGCTGGCCAAACAAGCAGTGAGATTAATTTAACGCCCGGCAGTGCGACGGAAGAGTTTCTATTAAACACTTTTGAGGATGCTTCAGGCAATACTGTAGGGCAAGTGTATAAAGAACCGTTTTTTGTTAAACCACTGATTGAAATCGAGCCATTAACAGGCGATAACGTTATTGAATCAGACGAAATTAGCGAGTTTTATATCACAGGGCAATCCAAAGGTATCGAACACAATGGCACGCTAACCGTGAAAGTTAAGCGGAACTTTAGTACCAAGCTTGATGAAGTTGTTACAGTAACATCGGATGGCTCTTGGTCTACTGGCAAAATAGATGCGACGAACTGGAACTCCGGAGAATTTGAAGTGCAGGTTTCAGGTAATAACAGTGGAAATGTGAGCGCAGACCAAGCGACTCAAACAATTACCGTTCAATAATTACTCACCTCTCCTGAGATTAAAAAGAGTAAATACCCAGTGTATTTACTCTTTTTTATTAGCCTTTTTTGCAAGAAAGCTGGCTACCTGATTCTGCCGTCATTGAAATGGTGTTTTCATTCACTGCCTTTAATTTCCACTTTTCGGTTACGGTAGGGGAAAGTTCGTCAGCGAAAACTTTCCGCAACTCGTCAGGCGAGTTGTCTGAAAAAGTGGTTTCCAGCTTATCAATCACTTCTAGTAGGGCAGCGTTGCGTTTCATCCATTTCCCGTTACTGAGTATATTGACGTCATATGTGCTGTCGGTATCTAAATTGGTTATTTTCAGCAGTGACTCTTTTTCATAGTGTCCATCTTCGAAGTAATGGACGTTGTCATTGTATTTGAGGTTAACGAGTTCGATGGTCGATTCTGCGGAGCATTGCCACTGACCAGAAATGTCTTGTTCAAACTTTGGTGTGGTAACGCAGCCGGATATGGCAAGCGTAGCGATTAGAATAGATAGTGATTTCATGGTTTTAATATTCCGAGCCAATACATCAGTGGAAGTGTATTGGTATTTGTATTGATTATTTATTGGTGGGATTCTATCAGTATTGCTTATTCTGATCGATATTGATAAATCACAAATCTATCAAATGGTTAGTCGTAAAAAAGCCAACCTTACGGTTGGCAAAGAAGTTACAAAGGACAAATGGTTAAATCGGCTTTGTGGCCGAATTCAGCCAATTCTGGGTATCTGAGTCCAAATAGGGGCTGAGTTGTTCAAGGCATTGTTGATGGTAAGTGTTGAGCCAGTGCACCTCGTCTTTCAACAGCAACGATTTATCCAACATGTTAGTGGCTATAGGCGCTAAAGTTATGGTTTCGAAGCCATAAAACGTCCCAAACTCGTTTTCTTCCAGTTCAATCACTTTGAGGATATTCTCAATGCGAATCCCGTATTGATCTTGACGGTAAACGCCCGGTTCGTTGGTGATCACCATCCCCGGCTCTAAAGCAACTTCTGCTGGGTTTTGAGAGAAGTTCTGCGGCCCTTCATGGACATTCAGACAGATGCCAACGCCATGCCCAGTACCACATTTGTAATCTATACCGTGTTGCCACAGAACGCCGCGTGCCATGATATCCAAATTAGCGCCAGTGGAGCCTTTCATAAAACGGGTTTGGGTGAGACGAATCACGGCCTTGAGCACTAAGGTGTAGTCTCGACGTTGTTGCTCCGATGGCTGACCAAAATGGAAGGTGCGGGTAATGTCTGTCGTCCCGCCTAGGTATTGACCGCCTGAATCGACTAGAAAGAACTGGCTTTCATCAACGCGGTAATTGCTCTTATCGTCGGCAGCATAGTGCATTTTCGCACCATGCTCGGCGAAACCAGCAATGGTTCGAAAGCTCTCCCCAATATAGCCGTTAATTTCCTTGCGGTATCCCATTAAGGTTTGTTCAGCGTTGAGCTCTGTCACCTTACCGCTGGGCACTTGTTCGTCTAGCCATTTCATAAACCTGACGACGGCGGCGCCATCTTTGCGTAACGTCTCCTCCATGCTGGCAAGCTCAGTGTGATTCTTACGTGCTTTCATAGCAGTGACTGGGCAAGCCATATTGAGCAAACGTACTTGAGAAGGAATGTGACTGATCAACAAACTGTCGGTGTTTCTGCAATCATAAGTGAGTACGGAATCAGGAGTAATTTCCTTTAATGCCTTGCTAAGCTGCGTATAGTCTTCCATCTCTATACCGTGCTCCGTCAGAGTAGCGAGCACGTCAGTTGTCAGCTTTTGCTTGTCGACAAAGAGTTGGCATCTGTTAAGGGTAATCAGCAAATAACTTTCAGAAATTGGGCAGTACAGGGTATCCCCGCCGCGAATATTGAGCGCCCACATTACATCGTCAAGCGTGGAAACGAGCAGGGCATCAGCCGCTTTTTGTTCGAGCACGCGACGAATTTTTGTGATTTTTTCACTCGCTGTTTGCCCCGCAACTTCGAGTGGATGATTGAACAAAGGCGCGCTCGGTCTTGCAGGGCGGTCGGCCCATATTGGGCTGATCAAGTCTTGATCAAGGACCAGCTGTATCGACTTGGCTTTAAAGGCGGCTTTCAACTCCAGATAAAATTGCTGGCTGATGCTCCGTCCATCAACTCCTACTCGACTGTTTTGATCTAAACTGTCCGCGAGATACTGTGCAATGGTAGGAGTTTCCGGTAAACGGGCTTTAAACAAGGTTAATCCCGAGCCCTGTAATTGCTCGGCAGCTTGGATATAGTAGCGTCCATCTGTCCACAGGCCGCCGGACTGTGTCGTGATGACGGCGTTACCCGCTGAGCCAGTGAAGCCAGAAATCCACTCTCTTGCCAGCCAGTAATCTGCCGAATATTCGCTGGAGTGTGGGTCATTGTTTGTCACTATGTAGGCGTCAAATTGGTGCTCAGTCATTTTCTCGCGGAGTGCATTAAGGCGCTGAGGAACGGTTGTTAAGGTCATGGGTTATAAGTTCCTATTTGTGTATGAGTACAGAAAATCTGATGGTCTGAATGTCCGCTAAGTATGGGCTTTTGTTGAGCGCACTGGTCACTGGAGTCCGGGCAGCGCGTTCTAAACACGCAACCACTTGGCGGATTGAGAGGCGAGGGAAGGTCGCCGGGCAATAGCTGAACGTTCCTCTGTCTTGCCAAGGTAGGGTTGGCAACCGGGACCGCAGATAACAAGGCTTTGGTATAAGGGTGATGAGCGTCATCAAAGACTTTGTCGTATCGGCCAATCTCCATCGGCTTACCCAGATACATCACCATGACTCGGTCACTGATGTGGCGCACCACGCTAAGATCATGAGCGATCATCACCATGGTTAATCCCATCTCTTGCTTAAGATCATCAAGAAGATTGATGACCTGCGCCTGGATAGAAACATCCAGGGCGCTAACGGGCTCGTCACAAACCACAAGATCGGGCTTGAGAATCAAGGCTCTGGCAATCCCCACTCGCTGACACTGGCCGCCTGAAAACTCATGGGGGTAGCGGTTACGCTGGCTGGCTAAAAGACCGACTTTATCCATCATTTTAATCACGCGCTGCTCCACTTCTGAGCGCGACAGGCTGGGCTCGTGGGTCAATAGAGGCTCGGCAATACACTCTGAGATAGTGAGCCTAGGGTTGAGGCAGGCCGATGGGTCTTGAAAGACCATCTGAAACTCACGCCGTTTATCGGCGAGTTGATGTTTCCCCAGCGCTAACAGATCTTGCCCTTTCCAATGTAACTGACCGCTTGAAGGTACAATGAGCCTTAATAATGCTCGCGCCAGTGTTGATTTACCGCAACCCGATTCGCCAACAATACCGAGCGTCTCGCCACGATAAACATCGAGGTCGATGCCATCCACCGCTTTGACCACTTTGCGCTTACTCGGCAGGATGTGTTTGTTGATGTTAAAGTGCACGCGCAAATCACGCGCTGAAAGCAATACTTGCTGTTTCATGTCGCTCTCCTATGCTCGACGCGCTATCTGAGTAATGGCTTGAGGCCCATTAACATGGCAAGCCAGAGATTGATGTTGAGATAATGACCGAAATGGTGGTACTGACGTGTTACATTCTGGTCGATAGTGATTGCAGCGCTCTTTAAACAGGCAGCCTTTACGTTCTGTGAGAGCGCTAGGTGGGTTACCGGGAATGGTCGGAAGCCTGTCCATATCTTTAGTAATGGAAGGGATGGCTTCGAGTAGGCCCAGGGTATACGGATGAGCAGGATGGTTGAACAGCGAATCTGTATCCGCTTCTTCCATCTTCTGTCCACCGTACATAACCAACACCCGGTCGCATATCTCAGCAACCACGCCCATATCGTGCGTAATCAGCAAGATTGCCGTGTGAAATTCAGACTGCAGATCGCGTAGTAGAGAGAGAATCTGCGCTTGTACCGTCACGTCCAAAGCGGTAGTGGGCTCATCAGCAATCAGAAGCTCCGGCTTACACAATAAGGCCATGGCGATCATCACACGTTGTCGCATGCCACCAGACATCTCGTGAGGGTATTGAGCCATACGTGTGGCGGCAGAAGGAATCCTGACGGCATCAAGCATGGTGATCGCTTCGTGGGTTGCCTCACTACGGTTCATGCCTTTGTGAACCATTAACACTTCGGCAAGTTGTTTACCGACTTTCATAAACGGGTTCAGCGATGTCATCGGATCTTGAAAGATCATGCCGATTTTTTCCGCGCGGATGTGGTTAAGCTGTTTTTTGGACATGCGGAGTAAATTCTCGCCATGAAAACTCGCTTGACCAGAAACAATACCGTTATCGGCTGTCAGACCCATCAAGGCAAAAACAGACTGACTTTTCCCTGAGCCAGACTCACCAACAATACCCAGTGTTTCACCTTTGTGGATGTTGTAGGACAGATTACTGACGGCATGAACTTCACCATCAGGCGTTTTGAAACGCACATTCATATCTTTGATCGATAAAATACTCATGAGGCCTCCTTAGCGATCTTTAGGGTCGAGGGCGTCTCGCAGCCCGTCACCGATGAAGTTGAAGCAAAACAGGGTGGCGACTAAGAATATGGAAGGGAACATCAGTTGCCACAAAGCCACATCAATGGTCTTAGCGCCTTCCGCAATCAGAATGCCCCAGCTTGTATCGGGCGGCTGAACGCCGAGTCCGAGAAAACTAAGGAAGGATTCAAACATAATAAAACCGGGTACCATAAGTGAGGAGTACACCATCACAATGCCCAGTACGTTAGGCAGTACATGGCGGCGAACGATAGTGAAACGGGAGACACCAATGGAATGGGCGGCTTCGATAAACTCGCGTTTCTTAATACTAAAGGTCACGCCGCGAACAACGCGAGCAATCCCGAGCCAAGACACCATGCCAATCACAACAAAAATCAGATAGATGTTGTTGCCGAACAGAGTGACAAACAAAATGACCATAAACATAAAAGGCACTGAGTCGAGCACTTCAATGATTCGCATCATCACACTGTCGACCATGCCTCCGATGTATCCGGATAATGCTCCCCAAGCCGTGCCGATAATCACGGCAACCAGTGCGCCCATAAATCCGACCATGATTGAGAGACGTCCACCTTGCATGGTGCGGGCAAAGATGTCCTGACCAAGATCATCGGTACCAAAGTAATGACCAGAACTAAACGATGGTTTACCTAGCTCATAGGGATCGACGACGACGTTCCAGTCGATTTCATCATGGTCGAATGCCGCGACCTGCGGGCCAAAAGTGATGCATACGATGATAAACATCAAGACATAAACCGACGTCATGGCGGCGCGGTTTTTACGAAAACGTGTCCAGGCATCCTGCCATAGACTCCGACCTTCAACCGCCTCTATCTGAGCACTCATTTGCTCTGTCAGTTCCGTGGCATCAATGCGTTTGGTTAACATAGCAGCGCTCCTAAATTCGAATACGTGGGTCGATGATGGTGTAAAGGATGTCGACCACCAAATTGAAGAAGATGGTCAAAGAGGCGACGATCAGCGTTATGCCCATCACCAAACCGTAGTCGCGGTTGAGGGCACCTGAGACAAAATGCTGCCCCATGCCGCCAGTGCTGAAAAAGATGTCGATGATGACCGAACCTGTTACCACTGCGACGAAGCTGGGGCCGAGCATGGCAATGATAGGAATGAGTGAAGGACGAAGCGCGTGATGAAACAGAATGTAGCTGGTCGACAAGCCTTTCGCTTTTGCGGTGCGGATGTAAGGCTGATTGAGCGTCTCTATCATGGCACCGCGCATCACGCGCGCAATGCTGGCAACGGATCCAATCGCCAAGCTCAACACGGGTAAGATCAAGAAAGACAGCTCACCCCCTTCCCACCCTCCGGCGGGTAGCCAACCGAGCTGAATCGAGAAAATCGTGACTAACACCGGAGCCAATACAAACGCAGGGATGACCACTCCTGTCATTGAAAGTGACATAAGTAAATAGTCAACTTTTCCGTTGCGGTTCAAAGCGGCAATAGTGCCAAGTAACATACCTAATGGCACAGAGATACAAAACGAGATAACACCAAGGATCGCCGACACTGGCCAGGATTGAGCAACAAGCTGAGTGACGGTGAAATCCTGATAGACAAAGCTTGGGCCGAGATCGCCTTGAAGGAAGTTGGTGATGTAAATGAAAAACTGAACCAGAAAGGGTTCGTTCAAGTGAAATTTGGCTTCGATATTTGCCCGTACCACTTCTGGCATTGGACGTTCCATATCAAATGGGCCGCCGGGCGCGATATGCATTAACCAAAACGACACCAGTGCAATAAACAGCAATGTCGGTATGGCAATCAAACAACGGCGCAATATGTACAACAACATAGCCTCTCCTTGCTTAGAAAAGCCCGAGCTTTAGGGGGAAGTGACAGGCTTGGGCAAACTCGGGTTAATGTGCTTTCACATAGACATTTTTGCGGTAGTAAGAGGATTCTGGATTGGTACGCTCATAGCCGCCAATGTAATCCTTGACCAGGTATTGATCGTTGCCATTGCGATACATAGGGATGATCGCCATGTCCTGAATCAGAAGCTGTTCCGCAGCCATGTATTCCTGTGATGGGTCACTGAGGCTTTTCGATTCAGCCATCAGGCGATCATATTCTGGGTTGTTGTACTTTGAGTCATTGTATTCACCAGTCGAGACAAAGATGTCAAGCCAGGTTGAGGCTTCGTTATAGTCAGCCGTCCAGCCACCACGGTTAATGTTGCCCGGATCTTTCAGCGCATAGAATACCTTTGGCTCAAGTTGCTTAATTTCGACTTGTGCGCCCAACACACTTTTCCACATGCCCGCCATCGCGGTGGCCATTTTGACGTCTTTAGAAAAAGTCGGCACGGTGAAAGTGAGCTTAAGCGGATTGCTCTTGCTATAACCCGCTTCTTTAATCAGCGTTTTAGCCTTAGCGTTACGTTGTTGCTGAGTCCAAGTTGCGAATTCCGGTGTGTGAGATTTGAAACCATCGGTTTGAGGTGGAACCAGAGTAAACATTGGAATGCCGCCATTTTTGGCGATGGCTTTTGTGATGATGTTTCGGTCGATAGCGTAGGAGAGTGCCTGACGGACACGAAGGTCTTTGGTCGGGCCCTTACTGGTGTTGAGATAGTAGAACGTCGAGCCAAGTGATGCACTGGTGTCCGCTACCTGCTCGGGATATTGTTTTATAAGCTTGTTCTTTTGAGCCGAGGGAATCGACAGAGCTTGGTCAATTTCGCCGGCTAAGTAGCGGTTTAGTGCAACGTTGGCATCTCCGATAGGTAGCCAGGTGATTTGGTCAAGTATGACGTTGTCAGCATCCCAGTATTTCTCATTCTTTGTCATCACCATTTTTTCGTTTACTTTCCACTCAGACACAGTGAAAGCGCCATTGGTTACAATGTTTTTGGGCTGAGTCCACTCGCTGGCGTATTTTTCTACCGTGGCTTGGTGAACTGGTGCAAGGACAGGGTGGCTCAGAAGTTTGATGAAGAAAGGCACTGGCTTTTCTAATGTCACTTCAAAGGTGTGATCATCAATGGCGCGCACGCCTAAGGTGTTGGCTGGTGCTTCACCTTTCATAATCTTGGCGGAGTTTTTGATTCCGGGAATCGCGGCAAACCAAGCATAAGGTGACGCGGTTTTCGGGTCGATAAGGCGCTGCCAGCTATAAACAAAATCGTGTGCCGTTAATGGGTCACCATTCGACCACTGAGACTGACGCAACGTAAAGGTGTAGACAGTGTTGTTGTCATTCGCTTGCCAGCTTTCAGCGATGCCGGGAATGGTTTTGCCTTGTTTGTCTTGAGTTGTCAGACCTTCAAACAAGTCTCGCCCTAAATTGAATGCTGGCTCTGCGGCTTGTTTTGCCGGATCGATTGAGGTGACCTCCGCTCCGTTGTTTAAAACAATCTCTTGCTTTTCAGCTAGCTGCGTTCCTGATGGGTATGGTTTGGCGAGAGCACTGCTGGCAAATAATACCGTTGCAATAGCACTCAGTGCGATCAGTTGTTTTGCTTTCATAGCTTCCTCGTAATGTCCTTATCGGATGAAATCCCTATCATCTGAAGGGAGGGAAATCAGACACTCAAAACGACCGGAGTGGCGAGTACTGCACAGAGTGAAAGGGATAGAGAAAATGTATATTGTATAAAATCTTTCAACAATCGATATTTAACATTGTTGTAACAAGGTGGCAGTTTCAGAGACTTGTGGTCTTATAAAATGAGACTGAGCGAAAAATGAACAAATGAAAGTCTGAGAATGAATCCAGAGTCACAGAAAGTTGACGGAAGTGATACTTCAAACTCGCTCTGGCCTTAGCGCCTACGGAATTTTGCGGAAACCTGTTTAAGCAGCTCCCCATCTATCTCTGGTAGTCCGTCCGAGAAGTAGATCTGCTGGCCGGGCGTCATTCGAAACAGCACATTGGTGAACTCACCCTCTTCGTTGGCGCAATTCGCCGCGTGCATTTCACTGACTTTACGATCCACTTCCTGTTCGAGTTTGAGCCTCTGCTCTTGGGTCAAACGCACTCTTGCCTGACAAACCTGAGAAAGGGTTGAGTCTTTCATCGAGATCGTTTCAAAACGGCGCTTGAATAAGGTATCGAGTGCAGTGCCTTCTTCCATGATAAATCGCCTGCCTGAGCGATACACGATCTTGTCACCGTGCGCTTCCATATAGCCAAGGATTTCAGCGATGCTGAGGTAGAATCTCAAGCTGATATCTGAGAGTTGATACTGCTCGGCAATTTGTTGCGGTGTTTGGTTACGTGAGGTGATGAGGTAGATAAAGTCGAGAAGGTAGGGGTGCTCAACAAACAGAGCGTTTTGCTCATCAGAGAGGAACTGCTCATTGTCTCGTTGGATCTGAACCGCTAATTGCGTCAGCTCCATCAGATCACTATTGAGGTGATTGGTGTACATCAGGATCTTGTCCAGACCCAATGAAGGATTATGCAAATGCCGCTTTATGGTCGAAAGCGGCACGCCGGTTTTCTCAGACAATTCGCTATAGCACAAACCTTCGTTCTTGATTTTCTGGCGGATGGCAGCCAGCAAAAATTCTGGTCCTATATGCATGAGTTTCAGCCCTGATTGTTTTGGCGCTCGATAAGCAAGTTGCGAATATCAGCACCTGCTTCGAGGATGTGTTTTTTCAGCATGTACTTCGCCCCTTCAATATCACGGTTCTGGCACATTTCCAGCAGAGCGACATGCTCCTTGTCGGCTTTGACTATGCCTGATGTAAACAGAAGCTGCATACGAATATAGCGGTCACACTTGGTATTCAGGTTGTAGATCACATCCATGGTTTCTGGCATTTCAGCGGGCTCATACAAGGCTTTGTGCAACTCATAGTTGTAGTTGCTCCACTCTTCCACTTCGTCTCCGCGGCTGACAACATCTTCAAATCGTTGACGAATTTCATTTGCTTTAGCGAGATCTTCATCGGTCATTTTCTGGATAGCGCGTTCCAGAATAAAGCACTCTACGACGGCGCGCAGTTCAAATAGCTCATCAATTTTCTCTGGTGATAGCTCGGTAACAGTGGCACCTTTATGCGCCTCAAACGCAACCAGCCCTTGAGCTTCTAACTGCATCAGAGCTTCACGCACTGGAATTCGGCTGACGTTGAACTCTTTGGCGAGGGCATCTTGACGTAGGGGTTGGCCCGTCTTTAATTCCCCTTTGAGGATCTTGGTTCGGATCGCTTCTTCGACCAACTGCGTTCGAGTTTTAAAAACAGGTTTTTGCGACATCCAAGTCTCCGCTCACATCATTCTTATTCAATATTTTATTCAATATACCATTAGCGTCCGGCATTGCGACCCTTGCAGCCGTTCACCTGTTTGTTTTTTGGGATGGGTCAAAACAAAAAGGTACCAGCTGGTACCTTTTTGAACAGTGATTACTGACCATCTACAGTCCGACGCACGTTAAGTGGGTTTGCTTGCTGTAGAGCTTTAGGCAATAACTCGTCCGGCATGGACTGATAAGCGACCGGACGTAACCAACGTTTTATCGCTTCCGCCCCCACTGATGTGCTTGCAGGCATGGTTGAAGCTGGGTAAGGACCGCCGTGCACCATGGCATAGCTGACTTCAACCCCGGTGGGCCAGCCATTAAACACTAAGCGACCAGCGACTTCTTCAAGCTCAGTCACCAGTGTCGCTGCGAGTGCATAATCTTCTTCTTCTGCCTGAATGGTAGCCGTCAGGCTTCCGGCCAGATTCTGGCTCAACTCAAGCATGTCTTCGGCGCTTTCACATTTGACGATAATGGATTGAGGACCAAAAATTTCTTCCTGCCATTGTGGGTTGTGTCGCCACTGTTCACTGTTGGTTTCAAATAGATACGCGGGTACACCTTGTTCAGGCTGGGATTGGGTGAGTGTCAGCCCTTGCTCGCGAGAGCGCAGCTCACTTTGCTGCAGGTAACCCTGTTTGATCCCTTCTGTAAGCATGATCTGCCCAGGCTGGTTTTGAATCCCTTGGCGTACCGACGACAGGAATTGCTTGCCAGCGTTATCATCGACGATGAACACCACTGCAGGCTTAGTACAGAACTGACCGCAGCCCATATTCATCGACAGCAAATATTCTTCGGCTAAAGACTGGCCATGCTGCGCCATACGTTGGGGAAGGATGAAGACAGGGTTGGAAGCGCCCAGTTCACCGTAAAAAGGAATCGGTTCTGGGCGCTGCTGCGCAATATCATAGAGTGCACGTCCACCAACAATCGATCCGGTAAAACCGACCGCCTTGATTTTAGGATGAGAAACCACGGACTGACCTAACTCATGGCTGGTTCCTTGCAGCAGAGTAAACACCGCTTGAGGCAAACTCATCTCATCCAATGCTTTGGCAATACATTCAGCGACTTTTTCACTGGTGCCAGGGTGTGCAGGGTGCCCTTTGACGACCACTGGACAACCCGCTGCCAATGCTGACGCACTATCTCCGCCGGCCGTGGAAAAAGCGAGAGGGAAGTTAGAGGCACCGAAAACTGCAACCGGGCCAAGAGCAATGTTCTGACGGCGAATATCCGGTTTTGGTAGTGGCGAACGTTGAGGATCTGCAGTGTCGAAAATCGCTTCCTGCCACAAGCCACTTTCTACGACATTGGCAAATAACTTAAGCTGTGCAGTTGTGCGGCTTAGCTCACCATTAAGTCTTGCATGCGGCAATGCTGATTCAAGATGAGCTCGTTCCACAATACCTTCTCTTGCTTGCTCCAGTTGGTCGGCGATACTGTGTAACAGCTTAGCTCGAATCGCTGGGGAGGTTTGGCGAAATGATTTAGCCACCTCAGCCGCGGCATTGGCCGCAAAGTCGACATCAGATTGCCGATGCTCTGGAAATTGTCCTTCCAATACCTGCTCGTTTGCGGGATTGAGGGCAGAAAAAGTGCTGGTTTTATTCATGGTCGTGTCCTGTTGATCTTGGGCTATTTAAGTTCAAATCCAAATGCATATGGGTCGTTATCATCCACCCAGATGGTGTTGTGTCCGGTAACCTGCGCCCAGCCTTCAATACTGGGTAAGATGGCGGCTTTCCCATTGACTTCCGTAATGCCTTCGATGCGGCCAGTAAACAGGCTGCCAATGATGCTTTCATGAATAAAATCATCACCTTGCTTTAGTTTTCCTTTAGCGTGCCATTGCGCCATTCGTGCGCTGGTACCTGTGCCGCAAGGGGAACGATCAAGTGCTTTCTCACCATAGAAGACAGCGTTGCGAGCGGTAGCTTGGGGCTGAGTTGGTGAGCCAGTCCAGAGTACGTGTGAGACACCACATACTGTTGGATCGTCGGGGTGGATGCATTCAACGGCATCGGATACGGCTTTACGTACCCAAGGGCTAAACATCAGGATCTCGTCTGAGGTGTAATGCTCCAGCCCCAGATAGTTTTCCTGAGGATCAACGATAACGTAGTAATTACCGCCATAAGAGACGTCAACGGTGATCTCGCCAAGGCCTTCCACATCGACGGTGACATCTTGATGAGCAAGATAGGCAGGCACATTGAAGATCTTCACAGAAGTGATCTTTTCGCCATCGCGTTGATAGTGTACTTCTATCTGACCTGCTGGAACGTCAAGGATCAGTCGGCCTTCTTCTCGTGGAGTAATCAATTTTTGTTCTAATGCTGAGGTGACTGTGCCGATTGTGCCGTGCCCACACATGGGCAGGCAGCCACTGGTTTCGATAAACAGGATCGAAGCATCAGCGTTTTCGCTACAGGATGGCAGGACAACAGAACCAGACATCATGGCGTGGCCGCGTGGCTCAAACATTAAGGATTGGCGGATCCAATCATAATGCTTAAGGAAGAACTGCCTTTTCTCACTCATTGTTTCGCCCTGCAGTGGCGGTACGCCACCCGCAACCAGACGCACCGGGTTACCACAGGTGTGTGCATCAATGCAGAAGAAGGTTCCTTGTCTCATTTCTCGCTCCTTGGATACGAAATTGGTTGAACTGCTTTGGAGGGATGTTATCGTGATGTTAAGTATATTTTATACAATTTATTTTTTGAAACGTGATAAGGAGCAAAATAAATGATGAACAAAAATTCCTCACAAGCGCAAAAAATTGCAGTCATTGGTGGTGGTATTATTGGACTTTGTATTGCGCTCAAGCTGCAAATGAATGGCGAAAAAGTCACGATATTTGAAAAAGACAATGCGGGAGAAGGATGCTCCAAAGGCAACGCTGGCCACTTCGCAACGGAGCAAATTTTCCCATTAGCAACACCGGCACTTATCCCGCAACTTCCTAAGATGTTATTGAGCCCATCAAGTCCGGTTTCTGTCCGTTTTCAAGACATCCACAAAACGCTGCCATGGATGATTCGCTTTCTGATGAAAGCAAGAAAATCAGCCACTGAGCACGCGACTCAAGCATTGACTGAACTTAATCATTCGGCGATGGAAAGTTGGCAACGCTTGTTAGAAGAAATTGGGCTGAGTCATCTGATCGTGGATGAAGGCTCACTACTTGTTTTCGAAGACTCTCAGCTATTTTCGGCTTACCAATCCACTTTGAATGCCATGGATGAGCAAGGAGTCAGTTATCAGGTTTGGGATAGAAAAACGGTACGAGAAAAAGTGCCTAAACTTTCTCATTCGGTGAACCACGGTGTGTTCTTTCCAAAAACTTCACATAGCTTGAGCCCTTATGATATGTGCGTTGAGCTTAAGTCTTACATTCAAGGATTATCGGGGGAGTGGAGCAAAGGGGAAGTCGAAAACATCCAAGAAAAGGACGAAAAAATGGTCGTCACTGTTCAGCAACGTTCGCAGAGTTTTGATAAGGTCATTGTTGCCACTGGGGCAGAATCCGCTTCCCTAGTTAAGAAAATGACGGGAATAAAAGTGCCACTACAAGCGGAACGCGGCTACCATCTAATGATGCCAGATCTGGCGAAAACTCTGCCGTTTCCGGTGAGCTCAGCAGACAGAAAATTCATCATGACGCCCATGCAGAATGGGTTGAGACTAGCGGGCACTGTTGAGTATGCTGACCTGAATTCACCCGCTAATATGCGCCGCGCAACCATGCTAAGAAATCTTGCGAAATCGGTGCTTAAACCAGAATGTAATCTGGAAAATACAGGAACATCCTGGATGGGAAATCGACCTTCATTACCGGATTCTTTACCTGTGATTGATAGCCTGAAAAACGGAAAAATGCTGTTTGCTTTTGGTCATCAACATCTGGGGCTGACTCAAGCGGCGGTGACTGCAGATTTAATTGTTCAACTTCATCGTGGCGAGCAACCACATATAAATTTAGCGCCATTCTGTCTAAATCGATTTGGCTAAAAATTTTAAAATTTAATATTGTATAAAATATACCTCTGAATTATGTTAATACAAAGTTAACCGAAGATGGGTGTGTTCAGAGTTATAAAAATTTGGGGGAAACTCGGCAGAGCAACTCGGATAGACGTTCACACAAGCAACCTCACTCATGTTCCGACAGAGAATGGAAAATCTCTGTCCTGTTTTTGGAGGATCTATGATTAATATCGACGCGCAGCAAATCGTCAATTGTCTTTCGATGCGAGGACTTATCGAATCGATGCGCCAAACCTATACCGAGCAGGCAACCATTCCGCAGCGCAGAGTGATGCCGCTTGAAGACGGTAGTTATGACGCTTTTGCACTGCTTCCTGCATGGAGCGAGTCGCTGATCACCGTTAAAGCGTTCACGTATTTCCCTAACAATGCTGAGCAAGGCAAAGACAGTCTGGCGTCGAAAATTCTCGCCTTTGATCGCGCTAACGGTGAGCCGCTTGCGCTACTCGATGGCAAAGTATTGACCTTCTGGCGCACAGCGGCGGCGTCAGCGCTCGCGGCGGATTATCTGGCCAGACAGGATGCAAGCAGGCTGCTGATTTGCGGCACTGGAAATCTCGCCCCATACATGGCTTGGGCGTACGCGGCGGTACGACCTTTGAGTAAGGTGTTGGTTTGGGGCCGCGATGAAGCAAAAGCTTGTCAAGCGATGGACGAGATTTTATCCGCTAGTGAATATCAAGCGCTACCTGAATCAAAACGTTTTAGTGTTGAAGTGGTTGACTCTGTCGATCCAGCGCTGAGTGAAGTAGACATGGTGACGTGTGTAACAGGTGCGAGTCAGCCGCTATTTAATGGTCGAAATATCCAAGCTGGCACACACATCGATCTGATTGGCAACCACGACAAAGACAAACGAGAGTGTGATACGCAAGCGGTCACTCGCTCCACCGTATTTGTCGACAGCAGAATCAACGTACTAGCGGAAGCCGGTGATCTATTGATCCCTATTGAAGAAGGTGTCTTCAGTGAGCAACAGATAAGTGCGGAACTGCCTGAGCTGTGCTGTGGGCATCATGTTGGTCGCGAAGACTCACAGCAAATCACACTCTATAAATCCGTGGGCAGTGCATTGGCGGATTTGGCGGCAGTGAAGTTTGTTTTAACGCAGAAACAGGTTTTTTAACTCTGAGTGGCATGACTACTCATCACGTGGTTTCGGCCGCTATTTTAAATTGCATATAATATACAAGTGGAAGGTTATTGATGAACGTAGGTTGGAAAGGTGTATACCCGGCAGTAAGTACTCAGTTTCGCAAAGATCAGAGCATTGATTTAGATGCGACACAAACGGTAATCGACAATCAGATTAATGATGGTGTCAATGGCATCATCTGCCTTGGAACCGTGGGTGAGAATTGCGCGCTGTACCCAGATGAAAAACGTCAGGTGCTTGCAGCAGCACACGAAGTGGTTGCAGGTCGAGTGCCCCTGATTGCGGGCACTGCGGAGTCGATTACATCGGCATCAATTGATTACATGCAAGATGCGCAAAAGATAGGAATCGACGGTTGTATGGTGATGCCTGCCATGGTGTACCGTACTTCAGACAGTGAAACGGTCGATTACTACTCCACTTTAGCGCAAGCGACTCCGGAAATGCCCATCATGATCTACAACAACCCGGTCTCTTATGGCGTTGACGTTAACCTAGATTTGATGGAGAAACTTGCTGAGTACGACAGCATTGTTGCGGTGAAAGAGTCAACGACAGATACCCGCCGCATTACTGAACTCTACAATCGATTTGATGACAGATTCACAGTGTTCAGCGGTGTGGATGACATTGCACTAGAGTCGTTGATGCTGGGGGCTACCGGTTGGATATCTGGTCTGACAAACGCATTCCCAGAAGAGTCGGGAGCGATCTATAAGTTAGCCAGCCAAGGGCGCTACGCGGAAGCGCTGGAAATTTACCGTTGGTTCCTGCCTTTGTTGCGTCTGGATACGATTCCCACTCTGGTTCAGTGCATTAAATTGGCTGAACAGGTTTGCGGCCGCGGATCCGAGCAGGTTCGA
Source organism: Vibrio sp. Isolate23 (assembly GCF_022398095.1). Classification (NCBI taxonomy): domain Bacteria; kingdom Pseudomonadati; phylum Pseudomonadota; class Gammaproteobacteria; order Vibrionales; family Vibrionaceae; genus Vibrio; species Vibrio sp. Isolate23. The sequence continues at coordinate 613,104 of NZ_JAKEUV010000001.1, read as the reverse complement.
GCACCTCGACAGAATCTAAAAGGAGAAGAGCGCGCCAAAGTGATCGCTATGGTTGAGCACGCCATTGCTACGCGTCCGGACCTGACTAAATACCAACTCTAACTCCTAATTGGGCGGTATAAACCGCCCATTTCATTCAGTCACGCAAGGAGTTGTACCAAGGTACAAATTATTTAGTTACGAAAAATTATGACCTTAAATGAAATGTCATTAATAGCAATTTGTGATCTTGATTCGTGTAATTAAACCAATATTGGCAGTTCAATCAGTTAATGAGGATGAGTTCACGGTTTTTCTGAATAGTAAATTTACACTGCAAAAAAATAACAGACGCAGTAAAAACATAACTACATCAGGACATCTACATGAAAAAGAACATCATTGCCCTTGCTCTTAGTGGCGCAATTGCGCTAATCGCTGCCCCTTACTCTTTGGCTGCTAATGATACGACGGTTCAAGCGTCATCAGACTACGCACAGCTTGTCACTAAACGTCAGGTGGTGGATCAATTGTTGGCTGACGCAGTGACGGCGTTTAAATCTCCCGCGCGTATCTCTCATGCAGGTTTTACAGCAAAAATGCCAAGCAATATGGAGATCGTCACTAATCGACTTTTAGAAGCTTACGACCTCGAACCTTACCGCACTGACTTACTGATTTCGGCGGCCAACGCGCAGATCTACAACAAGAATGTCGATCGCGCAATTGAGCTGTTTGAACAAGCTTTAATGGTCGCTCCTGATGATATTGATTTGCACGCGTATCTGGCGGTTTGGCAACGCTTTAAAGGTAATGATGCTGAATCAAGCAAGCATATGGAAAAACTTCATAAGTTGAATGCAGGCAAGGCCACTGATATCACTCGTATCTTTGAAACCGTAGATCGTGTTTTGGCGACGCCGCTAAAAGACAGTGCAGAAAAAGGTAAGCTGAATGACAAAGGCGCGATTGTGACCTTAGGTTATGCTCTAAACCCTGATGGCTCAATGCACCAGATTTTGGTTGAACGTCTTGAGACGACGTTAGCCATGGCGAAGGCCAACCCTGATGCTTTGATTGTGTTAACGGGTGGTGTACCTAAAAACCATAAGACGGAAGGCAAATTGATGGCCGATTGGTTAATTGCCAAGGGGATAAGCCCAGATCGTATCATCGAAGAAAACTACGCGACCAGTACCGTTGGTAATGCTTTGTTTAGTAGTTACGCACTGGCTCGTCATAAAATTAAACACGCCACTATTATCAGTTCTGCTAGCCATGTTCGACGCGGGCAGACTTTGTTTGAAGTCGCCAGTTGGCAAACTGGCCCACAAGGCATCACGTTTGACACTGTAGGCTATCCAGACAAGCCGTTGAAGGAACTCACAAAGGCAAGTGATAATGAGCTGCTCGGTATTTATCGAGATGCTCTACGGACCTACGGCATGTGGAGTTACCGCTCTTACCCACTAGAGTCGAGGTAAAGCATCAGTCAAAGAAAAAGGCCACATCAGTGGCCTTTTTCTTAGTCGTTACCTTTTGGTGAACCAGGCAGAAATAATAGTGCTAAATCTCTGAAAAACGCTTACGAAGCTCATATTTATCTATTTTTTAATTTGATTAAATCAGAGCATTTTATCTCTAAGTTACTTATATTGATTGTTATGTTATAACATAATTATTTTCCTTTTGGAGTTGGAACCTATTGTTATGCAGAAATTGAATCAAGTGCTTGTCGTGGCAGGTACCCATGGTAATGAATTAACCGGTTTGTACCTTCAGAAGTTGATCAAAGATGGGAACTACTCGGTTGAGCGTTCAACGTTTGAAGTGAAAAGTGTTGTCGCTAACCCAGAAGCAGTGAAAAAGAACGTGCGGTTCATTGATGTTGATCTCAACCGTCAGTTTTCCGCTACTGCACCTGTTAAGGAGTCACAAGAAGCAAACCTAGCAGCTTCCTTCCGTGATCAACATGCGCAAGTCGAAAATCAGCTAATTGTTGATTTACACAACACGACCAGCAATATGGGCGCGACATTGATTTTGTTGTCACAGGTCCCTTTTTATCGACAGATGGGAGCCTATGTGAAGCATCGTATGCCAGAAGCTAACGTATTGTTTGAAGACCAAAAACCATGGGCTGAGCAACCTTATTTATGCTCAGTCGGTCAATACGGTATTATGTTGGAAGTAGGAGCTCAGGCACATAGCTCTCTGACATATGAAACACTAGAGCTTATGAAGCAATTGCTCACTGCCATATTAGACTTTGTTGAACTGCATAATTTGGGTAAAGCGGCCATGGGTGCAAGTTACGATGCCTATCGATATACAGAGGAAGTTTCATTCCCTCTGGATGGTGATGGGATGCGTCTTGCAACGGTTCATCCGACAGTTTGTGGGAAAGACTTTGAAGTTGTTAAGCCCGGGGAGCCACTGCTCGCTACTTTCTTTGGCTATGACGTGCATTGGCAGGGAGAGAAGGAAGTGTACCCACACTTTATTAATGAAAGTGCTTATTGCACCAGCAATATTGCCATGGCACTAGCAGAGAAAATACGTATCACTCTATGACGATAGAAGCGGAGGGAAATGTGGCAACAATCCCTCCGAGATGATTAAGTGAGCAAGCAGGCCAGCAATTTCGCTTCTAGATTGTCGTCTAATTGCTGGGAAATGAATTCTACACGGCTTTCAAACCCATCATCCAATACTGCTTCGCTGAGCCCGTCCGAGGTCATATTGTAGCCGAGTACTCCTAAATCAGTGATAAAGACGGCTTTCATACGCTCGACCTTAAGGTCAAGCAGCATTAGTGTCAGCTTCTTCCGGCAGAAAACTTTATCAGGTGAGAAGCGCCACCCAATACTTCGGAACCCTTCCCCTTGATTAACGGCTTTGATTATCCCACTTTCTGGCATAGGCAGATCTGCCGCTAAAACCTTGGGCTTACCGTGATCGTGGTGGTGGTGAGCTTTTTCATTGGCCCGTGTTGGGCCTTCAAACTCGTGATAGGGTATGGCTCCGAACTTTGAAAAAATCACCCTTTTTTCTGAGCCCGATAGGGATTGTATATACGACTCAAGTTGTTGTTTCTCGTCGCCTTGATATAAGTCGACCTTGTTACCTACTACAGTGTCAGAAATGGCTATTTGTTGGTTGAATGTATCGTGGTGTGTGTACTGTTTATTCGATAGTTGACGAGCGTCGACGAGAGTTAATGTTTTCTGTAAAGACAACACCTCACGATAGTGTGCTGATGACAGTACTTGTAATACTTCTTTGGGGTGCCCTAACCCTGTTGGTTCGATGAGAAGTCTATCTGGCTTGGCTTCGGTTAGCAGCTGGTTGAGCGCGATTTGCATAGGAAGGCCGGCCGCGCAGCACATACACCCTCCTGGGACTTCATGAATGAATACTTGATCGGGTTGTTTGTGCTGACCTTTGAATAGACTGCCATCAACGCCAATTTCGCCAAATTCATTAACCAGAATTGCCCAGCGCTGATGGTCTGGCTTTTGTTTCATTAGTTGGAGAATTGCGGATGTTTTCCCCGCACCTAGAAAGCCAGTAATGATGTTGGTTGGTACCGCTGAAATTGGATGTTTAGAGCTCATTGATTATTCTCCTATATCCCTTAACCAAGGTGTGATTTGCAGAAACCACAGACTCTGAGAAAGCAGAATATTCAGGAGGCACTTTGGAAATGCTCGCTAACTGAAAATCTGCTCCAATATTGGTCATTGGCGGCACATGAAACCCTTCAGGTAAGTCCTGTCCATCAACAACGCAGTTATGGCGAATGACACACCCTTTGCCGATCGCGGCATTAAAAATCACGGAGTTAAAACCGATGAAGACATCATCGCAGATGTCACAGGGGCCATGAATAATTGAGCGATGGGCGATCGAAGAGCGTTCACCAATGGTTACTGAAGCGCCTGATTTTGAATGGATAACAACACCATCTTGAATATTGGTATCACGTTTAATGATAATAGGTTCCATATCGCCTTGGTCATTGACTTCATCAGCTCGAATGACGGCATAGGGCCCAATAAATACATTATCTTCGATAATCACTTTGCCACAGATGATGGCGGTTGGGTCAATGAATGCCGTTTCGGAGACGACAGGCATGTGCCCGCTCGGGTTTCTTCTTAACATGTAAGTATCTCAATGGTTTGATGTTACGTTAACGGTTGAATAGCAGTGCATGCGCGCCTGAAAATTGGCTGATGACGTGTTCGCCATCGAATACTTGTTGGCCGTTAACCCAAGTGCGTTGGACCTTTGAAGAGAAAGTATGGCCCGCAAAAGGACTCCATCCACAGTGATATAAACTATTGCTGTGGGTTACGTTTGTGGGGAAATTGATATCGATCAACACGAGATCAGCGTAGTAACCTTCACGTATAAAACCACGATCTTGAATGGCGTATCTGATGGCCGGGTTGTGCGATACCTTCTCTACCACTTGAGTTAGGTTTAGGCGGCCTTTACTGACGTGATCGAGTAAGCTCAGTAGAGCATGCTGTACCAGTGGCATCCCTGCAGGCGCTTGCTCATAAGGTACTTGCTTTTCTTCTAAAGTATGTGGCGCATGATCTGTGGCGATAATGTCGATGTGGCCTGTATGAAGAGCTCGGATCAATGCATCACGATCGCTAGGATATTTAATCGCAGGATTACATTTGATCAAATTACCTCGCTCCGCGTAATCTTGATGGCTAAACCACAAATGATGGACACACGCTTCTGCAGTAATGAGTTTTCCCTGAATTGGGCCTGGTTCGAACAGTGAGAGTTCTTTCTCAGTGGTGATATGGAGAACATGCAGCTGAGAGCCATGTTTTTTAGCGAGTGACACTGCGTAAGATGAAGACGCATAGCACGCTTTATCATCTCGAATATTTGGGTGATCCTCGATTGTGATCGGTTTGTTGGTTTGCTTTAAATCAGCAAGGTTTTGGGCAATGATTGGACTGCTCTCACAGTGCGTGACAATTAATACAGGTGATTGTGCAAAGATGCGATCCAGAGCTTGTGGGTGTTCGACCAATAAATCTCCTGTCGAAGCACCCATAAAGACCTTGACACCACAATGCTTCGAAGGGTCAAGGCGTTGTATTTCAGCTAAGTTATTCTCTGTCGCACCAAGATAAAATGCATAGTTGGCAGCGGAGTGCTGTGAGGCAATGGCGTATTTTTTCTCAAGTGCTTCAAGCGTGGTTGTAGAAGGGTTAACATTAGGCATCTCCATGTAACTGGTGATCCCGCCGGCTACAGCAGCTCTTGACTCTGAAGCGATAGAGCCTTTGTGAGTTAATCCTGGCTCACGAAAATGTACCTGATCATCAATCATGCCCGGTAATAGGTAGTGACCATTTGCGTCGATAACCTGATCATTAAAGTTTGCTGAAATGTTCACTTCAATCTTATCAATTCTCTGACCAACAATACGTACATCCATTTGCTTCACTATGCCTTCACTGACGATGTGGGCATTCTTAATTAATATTGAGGCCATTACTTTTAGCAATCTCCTTTTCGATTATTGAATGTGGGAGTTATGAGGAGGTTTGACAGCATTCGTCGCACAGGCAATTAATTTCAACCTGAGGTGTGAGAAGCTTAAATCCAACTTGTTCAGCGTCTGATTCAAGGGTTGTGACCATGGAAGGATCTAAAGTCTGCTCTTGCGTTTTGTTACATCGACGACAAATTAAAAACTGTGGGACACCGTGGGCGTGTTCGTGATGAATGTGAGCGCATGCGACGTATTTGCTAGAAACGTTAAGCCGGTGTACTAAGTGCTCTTCTTCTAAAAAATCCAGAATGCGATAAGCAGACATGGCTTGAATGGTTTCACCAAAATGTGCTTTTGCGTAATCCATTAACTCGTAAACAGATAGAGCTTTGTTAGCATGAAGAAGAGTAGCGAGTACTTGCTTCCTTTTTGATGTGAGTCGTTTACCTTTCGCTAGACAGTGCTTTTCTGCCTGCTCAACCATTGATTCGATTGCTTCCATAACCTTCACCCAAACTGCGTATTTTCTGGTGTTCCATTATTGTATTTTTAATATGTTATAACATAACATTTGTGGTCGCAATAAGCCCTTTCCCCATAATTGTCGAGCAAGAAAATGAACGTCTTCGAGCTTGGAGTGCTGTCTACCTCTTGCCTTTCTCTAAACACGCCAAATTATAAAAAATGTCATTGACCTCAAGTTAGGTCGAGCTTTTATAGTGCGTGAGAATTGAACGTACAATAGAGAGAGCTAAAAATGTCAGATAAAGCAATCACTTTTCATAATCCATCACAGCTATTCAATCCTACGCCATATGGTTTTTGTCACACAGTTACGGCTCCATCTGATGGACAACTTGTCTATATCTCAGGTCAAAGTGGGGGAGAAGGCATTGAGCACCGTTTAAGTGAAGACTTTCGCCAACAAGTACAGAGTGTTTTAACCAACTTGGATATTGCCCTGACTGCCCATGCACTGAGTTTCGGCGATGTTTTAAAAATTACAGTGTTAATCGTTGATCATAATGAAAGCAAACTGAACATCTGGAGCGATGAGATGCTTAAGCGTTGGCCATGTGATCACTTACCAGCCAGTACGTTAATCCCAGTTCCAAGGCTGGCGCTTGATGGGATGAAAATAGAGGTGGATGCCGTTGCTTTTAAAGCGACGTAATTGATATTGCAATAAAACTTACTTGATTGAGAACGTAAATACACCAGTGAAAATGATGCACTTTAGGTTATCCAAATGATGTTTAAAAACTACTTAACGCTGCTTGCCATTGGGCTCATTTGGGGCTCGCAGTTTATTTTTCAGAAACTCTCTTTAACAGGGTTTGACCCAGTTTGGATAGGTACATTTCGCGCCATCCTTGGAGCACTTACGTTGATCCTGATTTGTAAACTCATAGGAATAACAAGTACTAGCAAGCAGTGGGGGCTTTTCGCTTTGATTGGCTTGTTAGAAGCGGTGATACCGTTTGTTCTAGTGCCATGGGCCCAACAAAAATTATCCAGCTCAATCACAGCAATACTCATGGGGACACTGCCGTTTTACGCCTTACTTCTCGCACCAGTACTGATTAAAGGTGCAAGAATAACAAAGGGCAACACCATCAGCGTTATTGTAGGCTTTGGCGGGCTTCTAGTTTTATTTTACCCTGAGTTAGCATCCAGCTCTCAGCAAATTAACTTATTGAGTTCGATGGCGATTGTTGTTGCGGCCGTGTCTTTTGCGATTGCATTACTGTTACTTAACCGAGTGCAGCAAGAACATCCACTCATCATTGCACGTAATGTACTATGTATGGCGAGTGTTCAGCTCACTGTCATCGCGATGATCACCACGCCATTGAGTCAGTCTAACCCGACAATATCTTCAATGCTCTCGTTAGTCTATCTTGGTGTCATGTGCGCAGGGATAGTTTATTACCTGTACATGAGGAGCATCAAAAACGCGGGGGCTGTTTTTACCTCAATGACTAACTATCTTGTTCCTGCTGTGGGAGTAGTGATTGGTGTTTTTCTAACAGGCGAATCGGTGCAAAACAATACTTGGTTGGCGTTAGCGATCATCTTGTCAGCACTGCTTATCAATCAGATTATCGAGAATAAACAAAACAAGAGTGAGTGATCACTTGTTGACCGTGTACCACGGCTAATTGAGCCGTGGTACACGGTCAAGCCCCTTTGTTATCATAGTGTGCAGACTGGATGAGCCGAACTCGCTATGACAGTTAATGGCTTACCTTACCGCGTAAAGATTTGGTTTGTGATTTTATTCCCTTGGCTTTCAATCGCCTTTCTTTGGAGGCTCGGGTCGGTTTGGTAGGACGGCGCTTTTTTTGTACAACGTTAGCGGAGCGAATCAGTTCAGCGAGTCGATTTAGTGCATCTTCTTTATTCTGCTCCTGAGTGCGGTATTGCTGGGCTTTGATAGTAATAACCCCTTCTTTTGAGATTCGAGAATCCTGTAAAGCCAGTAAACGTTCTTTGTATATTGAAGGGAGTGTTGAATGCTTAATATCAAACTGCAGGTGTATTGCAGAGGAGACTTTGTTCACGTTCTGTCCACCAGCCCCTTGAGCACGGATTGCCGTTAGTTGAATTTCCCATGCCTGAAGTGTCACTGTGTTCGAAATTTTGAGCATGAATGGGGTGGGTTGTGAAGTGATAGGTCAAGTGTAAAGCGAAGAGAGGCTAAATACTATAAATCAAAGTGCTTAAACTTGATATCAATGCAGTAAATTGTTGGGTGATTGTCGAAGAGTACGACAATGATTAAAGACGCGAATACGTAGTGGGCTTAACTATTTGATATATAATACTTAAGCAACTTGATCCTTAGTTTTTCATCAGCAAAATGCTGTGGTTTTATACATCCAGTCACACATCCGAACTTGGTGTTCGATTTACCGTTGTAATTATCAGTCGAAAAGGGCATTTAGACGTCAATAAATCAGACGTAAAGGATTGAATATGCCACTTTCTTATGATGACACTCAAAGACTGACAGAGTTTTACAAAGTTTGCCTCGATAACCAACATCAGATGTTGGGATATCCAGTCGCGACAGATTATGACTATCAGGATCTATGGTCCTTTTTCCAGTTTACCATTAACAATGTTGGTGACTGGGCTGAAACGTCGAACTACCCAATGAACACCTTTGAATTTGAGCAGGATGTTGTTAATTACTTTTGTCAGTTATTTCATACCACAACCGACAAGGCTTGGGGATACGTCACCAATGGTGGGACAGAAGGCAACATGTATGGTTGTTATCTTGCTCGTGAACGCTTTCCGGATGGAATGATGTATTTTTCTAAAGATACCCATTACTCTGTGATGAAGATTGTTCGTTTTCTTAACGTCGAGCACCGTGTTGTGGAGTCTCAGGCTAATGGCGAAATGGATTATGATGCGCTTGAATCCGCTCTTAAGAAAAACTCGAATAAGCCCCCCATTATCTTCGCTAACATTGGTACGACTATGCTTGGAGCGATAGATAATCTAGAACAGATTCAGGCTCGTCTGTATAACGCAGGTTTTAGTCGTGATCAGTACTACTTACATGCGGACGCCGCGTTTCACGGCATGATCATTCCTTACGTAGACAACCCGCCCAAGTTTTCATTCAGAGACGGCATTGACTCAATATCTGTGTCTGGCCATAAGATGCTGGGGTCACCGATTCCGTGTGGCATGGTGTTGGCGCTTAAAGAGCACACCGATAAGATCAGCCATCAGATTGAATACATTGCGGCTCCAGACAAAACGCTCACAGGTTCGCGCAATGGCTTAACGCCTTTATTTTTGTGGAAGTTCATCAGAAGCAGCAGCGAACAGGAAAAAAGAGAACGAATTCAGAGCTGTCTTGAACTGGCGGAAGAAACGGTTCAGATGCTCAATCAGCACAATATTCCAGCTTGGCGAAATGACAATTCAACCATAGTCGTCTTCCCTAAGCCTTCGGAAACGACTTGGAGAAAGCATCATCTTGCTGTTGCCAATGGTATGGCGCATATCATTATCGCGGGTCAAACGGTGAAGAATCGTAGCAAACTGGATCAGGTATTGGACGATCTAATCAGTGAGCAAGCCTATGTAGAGCTCGCTGGCTAAAAAACGAGATAAGATATGGGAAGGCTCTGGTCAGTTTGAAAATGGCGAATCGTGGATTTCTTAGATTCGTCACAACTTCTTTCTTTTGTCACAAATAGTCACATTCGTTTCTATCACGGTGAGTTATAGTTCTTCTAACGTTCATTTGCTCACCTATCCTATGTTAACAGCCAACACGTATACGATAACTCTAGTTGAAGATGATGTGGAATTAGCTGATTTAATTAGAGATTTTTTGCAGAACTATGAGTTTGAGGTCAATGTTATCACCGATGGAATCCGCGCTGTAGATGCCATTTTGGAAGGGCAGCCGGATCTGGTCATTCTTGACATTATGCTGCCGGGACAAAGTGGCATGGATGTCTGCAGAGCCATCAGAGCGGGTTATCAAGGTATGATCTTGATGCAAACAGCGCTGGATGACGATATTGATCAAGTGATGGGGCTTGAACTTGGCGCCGACGATTATGTGGTAAAGCAGGTTAAACCGCGTTTGTTACTGTCACGTATTCGTGCATTGTTACGTCGTCAGCAGCGTCAATCTGCAAGTAAACACAATGATGAGTTGACGTTTGGGCACTTAATGATCAATTTAAAACATAGAGCAGTAACCATTGATAACCAGTTGATTAAGCTAACCACTTCCGAGTTTGACTTGCTCCATCTATTGGCTAAGAACGCAGGTCAAGTGGTGTCTCGCGATGAGATTGCACAATCGATTCGTGGTTTTGAATATGATGGCTTGGACAGAACGATCGATAGGCGTATTTCTCGTTTAAGGCGGACATTAAAGGATGATCCACAAGAGCCGGAGTTAATCAAAACAGTCCGAGGCATAGGTTACCAGTTGTGTGTATCTACAGAGGATGTGGCATAGTGATTCGAGCATTTTCTATTCTATGGTTGGCGGTCTTTGTTCCAATTGTCTTGCTGATTATTCCCACCTCTATTAATCCCATTCAACGTTTGAATGAGTCATTTTCAGAGCAGTTTTACAAACAAGTTTATGCCGTTAACTTTGATATTTTGAGTGGAAAGCTGCTCGCGCAACCACAAATACAATGGCAGGGTATTATCCAGTCCTATGCCGAGCATTTTGCTTATCCTCTAAAGTTGGAATCGCTTGATAAATACCAAGATGATGCAGAAGTCTTCCATTCTATTAAGAGTGGCGAGATTACCTTTCTGTTTGGGGACCCAATGGCACTGCTTAAACGTGTGGGCCAAAGCAATTACCTTATCTACTTTGCGTTAAATGAATCGACTCAATTGGCAGCATTGAATCAAGCTGCGGGTTCATTGTTCCTTGCCTCTGAGCAGCTTCGGGCCTTGCCAAGAGAGGAGTGGCCTCAGGACTTAGCTGAGAAGAATACAATCATTCCGTTTCAGATTAGTTTAAAAAACGACGAGGACTTGTCTGACAATGCTTTGTCAGCCATTGAAGAAAAGCCAGGAGAAATAGTCAGTTATATTAATCAACAAGGACAAATTGAGCTACTGGCCCCTGTTGCTGATGGAGTCTGGCTTCATGTCCATGATGATATGTCTCAGAGCACACAGTTAAAACTCACCTCTGCGATTGGTGGATTATTTTTCGTTATTATTTCTCTGGCCTTGGTTTTGTGGGTGCTTCCTCTTTGGCGAGATCTCAAGCGCTTGGTGCATACCTCGAACGAGTTTGGACAAGGGTTACTCTCCAAACGGGCAAAGGCTTCTCGCTTATCGGTGGTTTCACAATTAAGCCATTCATTTAATACTATGGCGGACAACATTGAACGATTGATCGCCGGTCAGCGAGATCTGACCAATGCGATAGCCCATGATTTACGTACCCCATTGTATAGGTTGCGCTTTGCTTTGGAGATGATAGAGGATGAGGCTTTACCTCGGGCACAAAGAGATAAATATCACACGACCATACAGTCGAGCATTGAAGATCTAGACCATTTGATCAATCAAAATTTATTGCTTTCAAGATACAATCGCATTGCAGATATAGCTCAATTTACCCAATGTTGTCTGGCAGATGAATTGGCGAAGGAGGTTGAATTTTTTCGTCTAGAGCATGTTGATCTGGAGGTCAAATTTTATTGTTCACCGCACTTACGCTCGCACTATGCCTTTATCGACAAAGCAGGGTTAATGCGTGCGGTGAAAAACCTTCTTGCGAATGCAAGTCGGTTTGCCAATAGAACAATATCGATATCTTTCGCTTATGAGAATGATAGGTATTCCCTCAATATTGAAGACGATGGTCCTGGTATTGATGAGCAAGATAAAGAAAAAATCTTTGAGCCTTTTATTCAGCTTGATAACCAAGAACGAAGCAGTGAGAAAGGACATGGACTTGGTTTGGCCATCGTTCGTCAAGTAATGAAGTGGCATCAGGGTCAGGTGAATGTGACCTCATCACCATTGGGAGGAGCTCAGTTTATCCTGACATGGCCAACTATTAAAGGGTCAGCGCAACCAGTAGAAGATCAGGCTATAAACACAACGCCATGAATACTAGCAGCAAGAGTATTACTGTGTTGCAGTTCCGCGCACTCATATAGAATGGCCATACCTAATCATATTTTTATGCACATGGCCCTCTATTGCGCCTGTGAACTCCATTTATTTCTGTTTGTTGGTGGTGGCACAGTATATTCGACCGGAGTTTAAAACCGGTACATAGCCTGAAACGGTACGGTCTTCCATTATATTGACCGCAGATTCTGAGAGCGCTAATTCATGGTATCTGCCCCAAACATTACCAAGTAAATGCACTTCTTTCAGTGATTCAATCGGCGCAGCCATTTCCGGTGGCTTCATGAAAGCCTTGCACACCGACTCACTGACTGTGAGTTTATCGCCAACCCTAAGCTGAGTTGGGTCTGCATCATATTTAGGATTAAGCTGTAGCAAGGCTTTGGATGACAGCCCATATTGAGCGGCGATATCGGGCCATAATTCACGCTTACCTGTTTCAGGAACTCGCTGCACAATATGAGTCTGACTTGGCACGGTGTCATCTTGCTTTACTTTACTGGCTGGCTTTCGCTTAATGAGAGGTTTTCCTCGTTCAGCCACAATACCGGGTAAATCCAGAGTCATGGCATGTTGATTCAGCCAAGCATGATCTAGGCTTGCTAATGTTTCTGCGGAGAGTTTTTCTGAACGATATAGAAGGTGCTGGGGTGAGACTTCACGCCTTTCTATTTTATAGGGTAGTAATATGGCCGGGTAATGGTGCTCTGAGACTAATTCATCGGTTAGCAACTCATGAGTTGAGCGAGTGAGTTGCAGGGTCCATCGACCGTTTCCGACCACTTTGTATTCTTTTATAAGACGATTCTCAACAAAATGATAAAAATAGCCTTCTGTCGCCCAAGCTAACCGTGTTTCATTGGGCTGGATGGCTAATTTGACCGGGATAAACTCTGCATTGACATACTCAGAGGTGCATGTTGTTGAGGCAACCGTGTATGAAGTTGAGTGGCCTGCCTGTTGAAAAGCATCATGGTAAAGGTTTTTTTCTTCTTGTTCGAAACAGAGAGCTGTCAACAGTGTATTACCGTCATCAGACGACATTGCTGACCACTGCCTCACCGGCTTGTCCGCTTGGGTTCTACCAAGTGTCCATACGCCCACAGTTAATGCGTTCAGATCCTCTTTCTCACAATGTATTTTTATTCGACATTGATACTCAGGCGTCGGTTCCGGTGTATCGGGCACAGAGTGGTAGAAAGAGGAGGATGTTTTAGGACGTTGAAAAGCGCCTTTTATGGGTTTATAGCCCGCATGAGTCACTCTTGTACGTGGTTTAAAATCCAATGCAGCCATAGGTGATCGTGTTTATTCATATGGTGAAGGGTGCGTATGGTAAACGAAAAAAGCCGCTTTAGCGATGAGTGGTTATGGGTGTATTAGTTAGGTTGGTGGAATTGTGACCATTGCGGACACAAACTGTCCATAACTGGGTGAAGATTGATTTGATTGGTGAATGTTACTTTTGATTGGCTTGATGAACAGTCACTCAAAAAGGAATTCGCATGTACGTCAGAACAAGGCCTTTATTGGTATGTCAATCACTACTTTTCATCATTTTTTCTCCGAGTACGTCTGCGCAAGTGGATCCATCAGTATTAGGCTTTAGCGGGGTCATTAGTGTTAATGCTGGTTATATACGCAGCCAATCCCAGCACAATACCCACGATGATAATGCTGTGACACAAGACTTATCCAACAGTGGGAAAAAAGTAAATCAAGTCTCGCCGATGCTATTAGGTCGCCTGCAGTACAATTTTGGTCAGACGATCATTTTCTTTGGCAATAGCGAAGATCAGGTAACAGAAGCCAACTTCCAAGCAGAGCTTGGTTTGTCACAAAAAGTAGGCAGAAACATGGCGATTACGACCGCTCTGTTTGGTAGCCTGCCTGGGCAAGATGAAGTGTGGCGAGACCCTTATCTAACGGGGGTTTCTAGAAGTGTCACCGACCATAAGGTATCTGGCCTCAGGGTTGCGATGGATTTACATGGTCCATTGTCCGCTTCTTTAAAATATGCGTACGCGCAAAGTGAAGTCGAGACAGAAGAGATCGGTTTTTCTCAGTCACTGAGTGATGCGCAACGTTCGCTTCTCATGCGTGACAGTGATTACCATCGATTTGGAGTGGAGAGTGCTCTACCCATCAGTCGTTCGTTTACTCTTGTGCCAGCCATTTACTATAGCCTCAGAGATGCGGAAGGTCGTGCCCACTCTTTCGAGAAAATTGATGGCCAAATTGCTCTGGCGTTTCACCGCTCAAATCATACGTTGACCTCGACGTTCCGTCTTGGCTCCGCAGAGTATGACGCAGATAATCCCGTTTTCAATCGCAAACAAGATCAGCAAAGCTTCGGCTTTTTCTCGGTTTATAGCTATCAACGTTTACTTGGCTTACCTAATACCAATCTCAACCTGATGGCGGGATATCAACAAACAGACTCCGAGATCGACTTCTACAGCAGCGAAAACCTTTTTCTATCCACGGGTGTCAGCTTCCAATTTTAATGACGCGAGGAATAAGCATGTCTAATCTAGTTAAGTTTCTATTATTGTGCGCTTTGGTTATCTTGTCCGGGTGTGATAGTGATGCCAGCGATGCAGAAAAATATACCAAACCTACAGTTGATGCAGGCAGTGATAAGGTTTACAACCTACCCCAAAATACGATTTCACTCAGTGGCTCTGCAAAAACCTACCCGAAAAACGTCTACAGCATTAAAGAAACAAAGTGGACACAAACATCAGGGCCAGTGCAGTTAGCTATTTTGAATTCTGATAGTTTAACTGCGACCTTAATTAACCCAACACAAACAGGCACTTACACCTTTGAGCTGTATGTAAAAGATAGCGGGGGAAGGACGAATACAGATAGTGTGAAAGTAGTGTTGACACAAAGTGCTCAAGTCGCAACGGTCCGAAGCAGCCTCGGTTACAGTGATGACTACGAGTTGATGTGGAAAACATTCGCTCAAGACACAAGCCGATATTCAGCGGTTGAAGATAAGTGGCAGCAACTCTATCAACCTTACCTAGTGGAAGCTGACCGTGTTAACTCTGATGAGGAATGGCAGGGGCTGGTGACTCATATGATCAGCGAGTTAGATACAGAACTTTTTGAGTTGCAAATTAATGATGAAACGACCAGTGAGCTGAATTCGACAACCGGTACAGTGTTTTGGGTAAAGCGCAATGGCGTAGGACGGATCGGATTTGAAACGATAGCTGCGTTGTCTAGCCACGAGTTGTTATCTTTGCTTTCTGCTGCTCTGCGCGATTTATCCGACTGTACGGATATTTACTTGGACTTTAGTGCCAGCGGTGACTTTGATGAGCAACTGCTCCTCACCTTAATTTCCACACTCGCTGCTCATGACGTCAGGATTTGTCCTACTGACGCTGACAGTGAGTGTGTAGAAGTAAACGCTAACCCTGATGCTGTTGATGTTCGGTTTGTGGCCGAAGGAGCCAATAGCCATAAATATGCTCAACAAGTGGCCAGTTTCCTTGATTCGCAGGAACAAGGTGACGCGCAGTTTGTCTATCAACCCAGCTTATTTTTGACCTCAAAACTCATTTTGAAATGATGTGAAAAAAGTCTACTTTTAACTGATTGGGTAATACACAAGGAGAACAGGTTATGCAAACAAATCCGGTTGGTTGGTTTGAAATTTATGTTGATGATATGGAGCGAGCAAAGGCGTTTTATCAAACGGTTTTTGAGGTGTCTCTAGAGCAGATGAATGATGAAGCCAAAATGGGGGTGGAAATGTGGCTATTCCCAGCATCGATGGAGCAGTACGGTGCTACAGGCGCTTTAGCCAAGATGGAGGGCGTTTCCGCAGGAGGTAACAGTACCATGGTGTATTTTTCATGTCAGGACTGCAGTGTTGAAGAGGCGAGAGTGGCGGAGGCTGGGGGAAAGGTTGAACATTCGAAATTTTCTATTGGCCCGCATGGCTTTATCGCTGTCGTATCCGATACGGAAGGGAATATGATCGGCCTACACTCTATGGCATGATCGCCGAATGCTTCCCTCACTGAACGATTCGCCGAGGGAAGCATTGACATTATTCCCAAGAATAGCTCGTCTTTTTGTTTGGTTTACGCTTTTTCTCAACTTCTGTCACACATAGGAAGTCTTCACGAAAGTCAGGATTGTCTTTTATTGCTAATGGCACAAATAGGCGGATCTTTGTGCCTGCGACTATTACGGTTTTGTTGCCCATCACGGCGATATCACCGCGATGTAATCTGATGCCTTTCATGGTTTGCACGGATGTACGAGAGGAAGAGAGTACGACGGGGTAGCCAAACAGAGTCAGGTCTTGGTTGGTCAGAGTAACGGTTTCTTTGAATGTCACTTCGAAGTATTGCTCTTCAGAGCGAATGATGTTTTCCAGCTCACGTACTTTGTCTTCAACAGACGCGGAAAACACCCATTGACCGAGAATGCTTTCCCACTTTCCGCCTAATCTCAGGCATTTCTTGTAAAGAAACTGATTTTTACGACCACTGCTGAGTGTACAAATGTCGATATTATTTTGCTCTTCAAGGGGCAGCGTGAGCTTAAAAATGGCTTCGTTGGAGTAGTATTTGTATTTGTTCGAGACTTCTTCAACGTGCAGCTCGACTTCACCGAGCGGCAAGTCGCGACTGTAATCGTCGATGATGATTTTACAATGGGAACGCCCTGTAGAAGCGAGAAAGAAATCTCGCTCTTTTTTTAGAATATTAAAGGTTCTCATCGTCGCCGTTTGTTTCTCGCAGAATTTGTTCCATTAAGGCTTGTTGTTCACGATCGATTTGTTCTCGCTTCGCTGGTTTTGTTGGTTCGGTGACGTCTTCCCATACGCTATGGTCTGTGTCTGGTTGAGGGGTAGCTTTAACAGCACCACGTAGCTTATCAATACGAGAAAGCATACTGCCGATTTTTCCACTAGGTCGTATTCCTTGAGCCATACGACGCTCAATCTCACGATCAGTGTCAGTCGGTTCTACTTTAAGGACACTCTGTTCTACGTCTTTTTCTCGTTGATCAAGTGTCTGATCGAGGTTGTTTTGTACTTCTTGATAAGCGTTGATGTACAGCACTTTAAATTCCTCGGCGAGATTTTTCTCAGACAGTGATTTTAGGTAGCTGTTTTTACGGTTGAAGATATACTTTTCAACGCGAGTTTGCGGATCCTTCTTAATTAAGATGCGATGGCGGGCTTCAAGAATTTCATTGTTGAGTGGTAAATCTTTCAACATCGAGAGCAAAGCGAGTGCGGGTGGCCACTCTTTACCTGCTACCAGACGTTCACGCAGGTGGTGAACGATGCGTTCAACATCATCCATTGAAAGCTCTGATGCGAAAGCGGCAAATTCATCATCTGGTTCTGACCCATACATGTGGGTGAATTGGGTTGAGAAGTTCTCCTGCATTTTGCCGAAGAAGGCCATGATGTGTTTACGTTGTTCTACGGAATAAGGGCGCAGTACATCCTTCAACTCCTGATTAAACTCGCTATTGATAATTGCGTTTGAAATAGCCGCAGGAGTCGTAGGCTTTTGAGTCTGTTGCACCGTAGGGGGAGTCTGTTTGGCCACTGATTGAGTTTTCTGAACAGGCTTGTCCTGACTTTTTTGCTTCCAAGAAGAGGCGATCTCGTTGATATCTTTCATCTTTTACCTAATCGTCAAAATCAAAGTTGAAGTTTGCCATCTTTTTCTTGAAGGCTTGGTTGGGGGACATTTTCGTCGCTGCTGGCTTTTTATTACTGAAACCTTTGCCTTGCCCATAACTCTTTTCCGTGTGCAGGTGTGCGTGAAGACGACTGTTCAGATCGTCTTGGTTCATCAACGGCTGACCAATGGCTTGAACTTTCTCTACGAAACTTGCCCAAACGTTGGTTTGATTGGCGAACCCACTACGGAACATAATGACCTCCGCCCAAGACTCAATGACATTCGGTGACAGCTCTTCAACGTTAATCGTTTTACCCTTTGCACCAGAGGGATTGAGTGGTTTGACTTGAGTCTTGTGGAATTGCGGCACCTTGGCAATCGGTTCTGAAGTAGCATACACCGGAATAGAATGCTGGTTACCCACATTCACTTTGCACTTAATATTGCCTTGCTTACGGGTGTATGTCTTGCTCAAGGAAATAATGGCTTGTTCAACCGCCAGTTTACCAAGGACATGATCAATCGTGGATTCAGAACCATTGGTCATTTCTTGTAGCTCTGCCATGGTGGTAATCACCGCGCCACTTCGATCGGACAATTCTGCCAGAGCGAGTAAGACGAGTTTTTCTTCCATAGTGACACAAGGATGAGACCAGGCTCGTTCAATAAACTTTGAAGACATGTTCTGAATCCAGCAATAACAGACTAATAAGGAAATTATACGATTTGATAGGGCGAACACCAACCATTGATCTCGGTGTTCGCCTTGATTTCATTATATCAATGACAGATTGGCGGCAGTTTGTTCGCCCATCTCGAACAGTTTGTCGAAAATATGCTCGCCGTCGGCTCTCAATCCGTTGTGCTCGTATTCATTGGTAATCCATGCGTTGGCATTAGGTATCATTGACAATGTTTCGCGGCTGATATCCATCTCAACAAACATATCATCGGCGTAAACCGCGCAGCTCACAGGGACTTTATTTTGTGAAAGCTGAGTTCCACAGTACAGCGGAGGCCAGTCCTGCTTTTCGGCCAACAACTCAGCGGCTTGTTTGAGTGGTTTTAGCGTTACATATTGGTCGAACATCCATGGGAATACCATTTCCCCAGTAAAGTAAAAGTCTTGCCCTTGCTGATAATTGAACGCTGCGTTTTCCTGACGGATGCGATGTGCACTCCATTGTGAGGCGAATCCCTGACAGTAGATGGACTCATGCAAAATGGCATAAATTGGATTGGTCTGGAAATTCTGCTCCATGAGCATACTATTGAGGAATTCATAGCGTAGTTGAGGTTTCCCTTCTACGGTGATCAATGCATTTTCAAGTAAATAATACGTAGGCAAGAATGTATCACTAATGCCAAAGTTAATCCCAATCTGTTGGAACTGCTCAACGGTTAAACGCTGGCCATTGGGCAGGTACACTTCGTTGTGCAGAATATGATTGGCAATTTGCTGACATAATTGCTGTGCTTTAGGAAACTGGCTGAAAAAGGCTTGGTTCTTTTCCATCGTGCGCTTAAACGTCGCACGATAGACATCGTCTGGGTGACGGGAAACAGAGGGTACGCCACCAGTGATGTAACTTCTCGACAAGCTCTCAGGGAACAGAGACAGATAAGTCAGAGAGCAGAAACCACCAAAGCTCTGACCTAAGATAGCCCATTTATCGACACCGAACTGTTCACGGATGAATTCCGCATCACGCACTATGTTGTCGGCGCGGAAATGACTCAGGTACTCAGCCTGTTGTTGCGGCTGTAAATGGTCCAATGTTTGGTGATTAACAACCGAACTGTTACCAGTGCCGCGTTGGTCAAGCAACAACACGCGATAGTTTTGCAACGCGCGTTTTATCCATCCGTTATTGCCGTTTTGGCGTGGTGATGGAAATCCTGGCCCACCTTGAAAATAAACCAGCCACGGTTTTGACGAATTCTTGTCTGCAACGAGAGACACTTCACGAGCAAAGATATCGAGATGTCCTTTCTCCGGGGCAGAGTAATCTAATGGCACAGTGAATGAGTGGGGGATGTAATGCAGTCCTGCGTCGATAAATGCTTGAGCGTTCATTATTATTTCCTTTTGTGAAGTAGGCTACTTTACTCCGGTTGAAGCGGATAACCAATCCTATCAGGTTAAATCGGAGCGACAAAGGGGGTAAGCTTCAACTGGATGAGATGATATCGCTGTTCAAATATTTTGAATAACTAGCTCGAATCCTTAAGCTCAAGTTTCGACCAGAGGAAGATAGACTGTACTTATCACTCTTGAGGAGAAAAACAATGAGCCAGCTTCGAGAAATCCGTCAAATCATTTCAGCCCACGCCACATCTGATGGTGATGGAGTCAAAATTAGCCGCGTTGCGGGATTTAATAACGCCAACTTTTCACCATTTTTGATGATGGATGAGCTTAAGTCTGATCAACGTTCCGATTACATTGGTGGCTTTCCTCCTCACCCTCATCGTGGCATTGAAACCTTGACTTACATGTTGAAAGGGCATTTCCAACATAAAGATCATATGGGCAATGTCGGCGAATTACGTTCTGGTGGCGCTCAATGGATGGCGGCTGGTCGAGGTGTGATTCATAGTGAAATGCCTATCATGCAGGATGGCGAGTTGCATGGATTCCAAATTTGGATAAACCAGCCAGCGCGCGACAAGATGAAACCCGCTCAGTATCATGACTTTCAGCCTGAAACTATCACAGAATATCAAGATGAGAGCCTTGGCGTATTACGCGTTCTAGCAGGTGAGGTATCCGTTGAAGGCAACGTACAACAAGGCCCGCTGAGCAAAACCGGAGTGCCCTTATCAGTTTCAGACTGGCGTTCTGAAACAGACCAGAAGATTAAGTTACTTACGCCGCAGAAATTTAACATGATGCTTTATGTTTATCAGGGCGAAATTAGTGTTAAAGAACGCAGGGTGCAACAAGGTGAGATGGCACTTTTGTCTTCTGGAGAAGTCGCTGAGTTGAATGCAAACAGCACAAGCGGTGTGCTGATTTTCCTAGGTGAACCGATTGATGAGCCCGTTGTGCACTATGGCCCGTTCGTGATGAACAGCATGCAAGAAATTGAACAAGCGATCAGCGACTACAACAACGGTGAGTTTGAAAAATATTGATATTAAACCGTATGAATAGATAGTTGCACTATTTCGTCTAAACTTTAAGTATTAGCACCTGAACTTGGGGGCTATAAAACGCAAGAAGCGAATAATCCACTGCCATTCACTTTTTGTTTTGCCACGTGTCTAAGATACGTGGCTTTTTCTTTATTTACTTCTTTTGATTTTTTAGAAACCCCCTTTGACCTACTTAAAGGTTAATCATTGTTAACTATTAATGATTACTCCGTTTTGTCTCTATGCTCAGAAGATCAACTTTGAACAGAGTTAAAGTATGTCTATCCCCTTCTCGTTTACGGTATTACGTCGAGCGTCTCTTTTCCTTATAACCACTTTGAGCCTGATAACCTGGCCATCTGCTTGGGCGGCGTGCACTGCGGGCAGTCGGGTTGGAGATGCGAATTGGAAGTTTGATGTCAGCCGGTATGACCAACGATTTCCGCTGAGCCTAGAATGGACGAAGGCTGGAGTCAGAGGTGGAATTCCATGTTTTGATCCTGAACGAGTGGTTGCGAAGATAACGCCTAAGGACGATATTCAAACGGCAATGGATAAAGTGGCGCGTGCTGGCGGAGGAATAGTAATACTGGAAGAGGGTGTTTATTTGCTGGATAAAACGGTGGAGATGCGCTCAAACGTAGTATTGCGCGGCAGCAGCAAAATAGAGACACATGTTCTGGTAACCATGCGTAATACTTGGCAAGGCTATGGTACAGATAGATTTGCTTTCCAATTCTCGGATGTCTTTGGGGTGGGTTTGGAGAACATGACGATTCAGCTTGCGGTTGACGGATTTGAGCCTCTAGATAGAAACAATTTCGATGAGCCTCATGTTGAATCTGCGTGGCCATTTACCAATGATGTAAAGGTGGCTCGAACCGGAGACAAAAACCAACCTGTATCAGATCCAAACCTCTATGTCGGCTTGGCTAAGTTTTCTGAAAAGAGTCATGATTCTTGGGTACAAGATACCCGCATGTTTGAAGCAGGAACGAACCCCATCTTTGCAGCTAGCGATACCTCACACCTGACATTTCGCGGTAATGATATCTACCGCTGCTACAACAAGGGAATTAACGGTAACTGCTATTACGATATACGCGGTCAGTACATTTTAGTGACGAACGAGAGGGTGCGAAAAATTCGCCATTTAACTTTACATCAACAAGCCAAATACAATGTGGTTTATGACAATCACCTTGAAGTGGATGTGAACTTTCACAATGGCGATGGTGGGAAAAATTTAGTTGAACACAACCTGATTCAGTTGCCGTGGAGCCATCATTGGCCCTTGATTGCGACAGGGGAGTCGAGCAAGCATCAAGCTCCGGGAGCTGAGAATCTGATTTACCGCAACAACGTGGCACATCTAAGAGAAGGAAAGAATAATATTCCCAATTCCGAAAAAGTTTATACGTTAGCGGGCTTTGATGATGTTATCGCGTTACCGAGTCACTTACAGCAGCCCAAAGCTGGCACTTTATATCCGATGAAGCACTTTGACTGACGTCAGACGGCCTGCCAGCAACAGCTGGCAGGCTTGGGAGCGTTACAATACTGCTGATTTGACCATGCCAGCTTCCGCGTGTCCTGGGATGTTGCAGGCAAACTCAACGTTATTGTCACCATGGAAATGCCACAGTAACTGCTTGGCTTTGCCCGGAGCAACCGTCACTGTACTACCAGAATCATGAGCGTGGTTGCCCATTTTCTTCATCATCTCACGGTGCTTGAGTTGCTCTTGCGCTGAGCCAATGGAGAACTCATGCTCGATTTTCCCTTTGTTCATAACCACAAACTGGACCACGTCATTCGGTTCTATATCCACCTCTTTTTTGAATGTAATGCTCATATCATCGTCTAGGATCACGTGGACCACTTTGTCTGGTTTAGCACCTTTGGCAGGCATACCGACATCGGACATCTCGCCCATGTTCATTTGTGAGTGGTCCATCCCCTTCATATCGCCCATCATTTTCGAGTGGTCCATACCTTCCATATTCATTTTGGAATGCTCCATGGATGAGTGATCCATTTGAGCGAGAATTTGAGTGCTAGCCAGAGTCAGTGCAAGTGCCAGAATTGTTTTTTTCATCATTGGTTCCTTAAGTAGTAGGGTGCCCCAAAGCACTGAGCTACGGGGACATAGTTCTATGGTTATGAGTGACGTGAGATTTCTCTTTGTTTCCACAATTTGAAAATGGCCGGTAGTACCAGAAGCGTGAGTAGCAGCGCCGATGCCATTCCACCAATCATAGGGGCGGCGATTCGTTGCATGACTTCAGAGCCCGTGCCTTCGCCGTACATGATTGGCACAAGACCTATGATGACGGTCAGAACTGTCATCATCACAGGTCGAACTCTGAGGCCTGCGCCGTCTCGAATCGCCATTGACAGATCATCGGAAGTAACGGAATGATTCTGCCCTTGGGCATCCAGCTTTTTGTAGTGCCAAGCTTGGTTGAGATACACCAGCATGATGACGCCAATTTCGACGGCGACACCCGCGAGGGCAATAAAGCCGACCCCAACGGCAATCGAGAAGTTATAGCCAAGGTAGTGCATCAGCCATAAGCCACCCACCATGGCGAGAGGGAGAGTCATCATAATGATCAGCACTTCGCCAATGCGACGGAAGCTGAAGTAAAGCAGCAGCATAATGATCGCCAGAGTTATCGGTACCACGACACTTAAGCGTTCTTTCGCTCGTTCCATATATTCATACTGACCTGACCAAGCCAGAGAATAGCCAGCGGGCAGATTGAGCTGATCAGCCACGACTTGTTGTGCTTCGGCAACGTACGAACCGAGGTCTCGTCCATCGATATCAACGAATACCCAGCCATTAGGGCGAGCGTTTTCTGTTTTGATCATCGGTGGGCCGTCTTCGTAACGAATATCAGCCACATCAGCCAGTGCGATACGAGCGCCATTTGGGGTAACCAGAGGTAGGTTCTGTAATTTCACCACTGAATCACGGTAGTCTTGCGGGTATCGAACATTAATCGGGTAGCGTTCTAAGCCTTCTATGGTTTCCCCAACGTTCATGCCTCCCACCGCAGTGGAAATCACGCGTTGAACATCTTTTATATTGAGGCCATAGCGAGCGGCAGAGCGACGCTTAATATCGATAGTGACGTAGCGTCCACCGGCGACACGCTCAGCATAAACAGACGCCGTACCATTGACCTGATTGAGAATAGGCTCCAGTTCTGCCCCTATTTGTTCAATGACGTTAAGGTCAGGGCCTGCAATTTTGATCCCAATTGGTGTCTTAATGCCGGTTGCCAGCATGTCAATGCGAGTTTTGATTGGCATGACCCACGCATTGGTTAGCCCGGGGAACTGCACTAAATCGTCAAACTCTTTGCGCAGCGATTCGGTGGTTACACCTTCACGCCATTGCTGGCGAGGTTTCAGCTGTATGACGGTTTCAATCATGGTCAGCGGTGCTGGATCGGTTGCGGTTTCGGCGCGTCCGATTTTCCCCCATACCGTTTCAACCTCAGGGACGCTCTTAATCAGCTTATTGGTTTGCTGTAACAACTCGCGTGCTTTACCAATCGAGATGCCCGGATAGGTGGTCGGCATGTACATCAAATCACCCTCATCGAGTGGAGGAATGAATTCGCTGCCAAGCTTACTGGTTGGGTAGTAAGCCGATGCCATAAGTCCCATCGCAATGACGATCATGGTTTTAGGGTAGTTCAGGCTCAGGTTGAGCAAGGGTTTGTAAAGCGAGACTAACTCTTTGTTGACTGGGTTTCTGTGTTCTGGGAGCACTTTGCCACGAATGAAATAGCCCATCAGAACAGGCACTAGCGTAATCGCTAAGCCAGCAGAGGCCGCCATGGCGTAGGTTTTGGTAAATGCCAGTGGTGAGAACATTTTCCCTTCCTGACCTTCCAAAGCAAACACAGGAACAAAGCTCAACGTGATGATTAGCAGAGAAAAGAACAGCGGTGCGCCGACTTCCTCTGCGGCCTTGCCAATGACTTGCCAGCGATTCTTATCGGTGAGCGGAGTGCGTTCAATGTGCTTGTGAACGTTTTCTATCATCACGATTGCGCCATCGACCATGGCTCCAATGGCGATGGCAATACCACCTAATGACATGATGTTGGCGTTAATCCCTTGCCAATGCATGATCACAAACGCAGTCAGAATACCCACTGGTAGGCTCAAAGCGATAACCAGAGATGAGCGGATATGGAACAGGAACAAAGCACAGACAATCGCAACCACGATGAACTCTTCAGCCAGTTTCTTCCATAAGTTTTCTACCGCAGAGTCGATCAACGTAGAACGGTCATACGTCGGGACGATTTCGACTCCCTCAGGCAAGCTGCGTTGCAGCTCGGTCAGTTTGGCTTTGGTTTTGGCGATCACTTCACTGGCATTCTCACCGAAGCGCATCACAATCACACCACCAACAGCTTCTCCTTCACCGTTGAGTTCAGAAATGCCACGACGCATTTGTGGGCCAAGGTTAATATCCGCGACATCACCCAACAGAAGCGGGGTGCCTTTTTCGGTTACCTTAAGTGGCAGTGAGCGGATATCTTCGATGCTAGTCAGGTAACCTGTGGTGCGTACCATGTGTTCGGCTTCAGCGACCTCAATCACGGAAGCACCTGTCTCCTGATTGCCGTTTTGAATCGCGTTGTTAACCTGTTGTAATGTCAGGTTGTAAGCACGCAGTTTGGCGGGGTCAATCTGAACCTGATATTGCTTGACCATACCACCTACAGTGGCGACTTCCGATACCCCATCAACGGTTTGCAGTTCGTATTTGAGGAACCAATCCTGCAAGCTGCGTAACTGGGCTAAATCGTGTTGTCCGGTTTTATCCTGAAGAACATAGCTGTAAACCCAGCCAACCCCAGTGGCATCAGGTCCCAGCGTTGGTTTGGCATTGGAAGGCAGGTTTGGTGCGACTTGGCTGAGATACTCCAGCACGCGCGAGCGGGCCCAGTACATATCGGTGTCATCATTAAAGATGATGTAGACATAGGAATCCCCAAAGAAAGAGTATCCCCTGACGGTTTCTGCACCCGGTACAGCCAACATGGCAGTGGTTAATGGATAAGTGACCTGATCCTCGACAACCTGAGGTGCTTGACCCGGATAGCTGGTTTTGATGATAACCTGAACATCCGATAAGTCAGGAATTGCGTCTACAGGCGTATTCTTTACACTGTAAAGACCAGCCAAAACAATAGCTAAGGTGGCAATCAATACTAGGAGTCTATTACTGATTGACCAACGGATAATTGCATTGATCATTGTTAGCCCTCATCCGTCGCCAATTGCTTGAGCAGGTATTCTGCACCTTGTCGTTCAACTAGAAATCGAACGCGCTGACCTTCCTCAAAACCTGATAGATCCACTTCATCGCCAACGGAGAAGTTCATCTCACCGGCCTGCCAGTTCCACTCTGCCACAGGGAGATGGTTTAAGGTGATCATGCCAAAGTCGGCCATCAGCATAGAAATATCGCCTTGCAACCAAAGCTCGCCAGCAACAACAGAGTCATCCACTTTGTAGTCGACAATTTCGTACTGGCCAGACTCGGTTTTTTGCATTTCAAACTCTATGCTTTGGCCTGTTGTGAATGCACTCGTATCGACGTCTTTAGCGAGAGTAAAGTTCATGACCATGCCCGGCCAATCCCATTCAGGTACCGGCTGGTGGTTGATCGTCAACATGCCATGATCAGCCATGACATCGGTGATCTCTCCCTTAGCCCAAACGGTCTCCTCATCGGGTTCAACACCATTAATGCGCGCAAGGTCGGCAGATTGGCTGGATTCAGAGTCGAGCATAAAGTGTGCGGAAGTCACCACTTGATCGTTTTGGGTTAAGCCCTGCAAAACCTCAACCCGATCTCCAGCTTCGCGGCCTGTTTCTATGCGAGCAGAGCGGTATTTTCCTTGGCCTTGTGACAGAACGATGCGAGCCATGCCGCCAGAGCGTATTACCGCAGATTTAGGAATAGTCAGTACCGACTCTTCACTGACAGGTTGAAGAGCAATGTTGGCGAACATATTGGGCTTGAGCTCGCCATCTGGGTTAGGGAATTTAAGTCTGACGCGCAGAGTACGAGTATTAGGATCAAGAATCGGGTAGACGTAGTCGACCTTACCCTGCCATTCGTTGCCCGGAATGGCATCCAATGTCATCGAAGCTTCGCTGCCAGCTTTAATCCATTGCGCCTGACGTTCGAATACTTCTGCGTCTACCCAAACATTGTTCAGCGGGCCAGCGCTGATCACAGCTTGCGCGGGTGACAAATACCCCCCTTCGCGAATGCTTAAACTTGCAATCACACCGTTAGCTGGTGCCTTTATTTCTATCGTCTGTGACGCTTTACCGCGTTTTAGAATCGCTTTAATCTGTGCACGGTCTACACCTAGTGTCACGAGTCGTTCAGTGGCTCCTTTGACTAAGCCGGTTCGACCGGTTCGAGAGGCATTAAGTAACTCTTCCTGCGCTTTCACCAACTCAGGTGAATAGAGCGTAAACAGCACATCACCTTTGTTGACCTTCTCACCGATCGCATTGATGAACAGTTTTTCAACCCAACCCGCGACGCGTACGTTGGTTTGCCACAGTTGGCTTTCATCAAACGCAATGTAACCGACTGTTTCAATGCGAGGGGAGAGAGGTTCTAGGGTAACGGGTTCGGACTTGACGCCGAGGTTGTTTTCTACCGACGGATCAATCGTAATGGTTCCGAGTTTATCTTGTTCTCCCGCCATGTCTTCGGCGTAAACTGGAATTAAGTCCATGCCCATTGGTGACTTACCGGGTTTATCTCGTTTGTAGTTTGGGTCCATTGGTGCGACCCAGTAGAGAGGTTCAGCAGAATTAGAAGAACCAGACTCCGCCCTGGCGTCCATTCCCATGCTAGATCCGGCTAGGAAATGATTAGCGGAATAGCCCAGTGCGCCTCCTACCAACAGAGCGATAGCAGCGATTTGTAATGTTTTCATGTCAGATACCTTATTCTTGTTCGCCTTGAGCCAAAGTGACTGGCTCAACTTGATAATCAAAACCGTCCAGTAGGGCAGCTAAGTTGCTGTTCACAATGTTTAAATCTGCAATCAGACGTTGCTGTTCGAGTTGCAGGGCAAGCTCATCGGCAGAGGCCGTAATGACATCGTTAAATTGAGACGTGTTGTTCTGATAACCTCGCTCAACTGCGCGAATTCGTGCGTTGGCCTGAGGAAGAAGGGTGGACTGATACCGTTCTAGTCGTTGGGCTAAATTGGTTCGGTCGACAAGCAAGGCGTTGACTTTGGCATTCATCTGAGCCAGTAACGTGTCTTTCTGGGACTTGGCCGCGCCGACCTGATATTGAGCCGCAGCGAGATTTCTGTCCTGACGGTTTCCCGTGAACAGAGGAATGTCCATGGTTAGATAGGAACTGACCAGGTCTGATGCAGGTTCTCCCATCATGCCGTTGGCCTGACGGTAGGCGTACATGACTTCAACGCCAAACTGAGGTTGGTAAGCCTGCTGTGCAATTTCAACCTGAGTTTCGGAAGTGGATATAGTTTGGCTGGCCATTTTTACCATTGGGTGCAGGCTGAGCTGCTGATAATACTCGGAGCTTGCTAGGTTCTCGTTCAGCTGTTGGTCGAGCTTGGCCCAGTTAAGTTGATTGGATGCGCTGACGTTCTGAATCTGTTCAGACCAATTGGTTCCCAACCATTCTGAAAGCTGGGCCATCAAGCGCTGTTGCATCTGCTGATTAGCCTGAAGCTTCTCATCCAGTTTGCTCACTTGAAGCTGAGCATTGAGCAGATCCTGAGCTTCGCTTTTACCAATCGAATAGTTGGTCTGAATGAAGCTTTCCATTTCTTTGAGCAAACGACGGTTTTCCAGCATGATGGTTTTCGCCTGCTGCTGATAACCCAGTTCAAGCCAGAGTTGGGTCATGCTGTTAATGACATCCAGTTCTCGGGCATCAATTTGTAAACCGACGCCATCCGCTTGTTGATTGCTTTTCTTTTGTTGTAACTCCAGTGTCGAGCCACGCTCAAATTGTTGCATCAATCCGACGGAAATGTTCGTCATCGGATCTTCGTCGAATTTGAAGCTGTCTACAGGTAGGCCACCGAAGCCAACTTTGATTTTGGGGTCCATTAGCGTGGCACTGGCAACGCCGGTCTCGCGCAAAGCTTGTGACTGAGCAAAATATTGCTTTCGATTGCTGTCGTTATTGAGTGCCATGCTGATCAATTGTGATAGCACGACTTGCGGCTGGTGAGCCTGCTCTTGCAAGTTGCTTGCTGATACAGGCGCAAACCAGACCGCGGCGCTGACAGAAAGCGCCAGAATCCTTGGTTTGATTTTCACTTTATTGTCCGTTTCCGAGTGCCTAACAGGCACGAAAAACCATCTCCCAAAGCCATAGGCTGGGAGTCGATAACAGAGAACGGATTACGCTATCGGAGGGCGATAGAGTGAGCTTAAACGGGTAATGACCTGACCTTGGACATCTGAATGGATCAGAGCCAACTGAGTCGAGATTAGTAGAGGTTTATCAATTCGGGGAATGGGGGCGAAAACCGTTGCACACATCACGCTACAACAGTTATGAACCATCTCTTCGCTGGTTTCACAATGGTCTGATGGAATTGAAGAATCTGTCAGCGCTGAGCTCATGTTCATTGCCATGCCACAGTGAACCTGCTTGCTACCGGAATCGCTGAGCATTTCGAACGTCATTAGGGTTTCGCTAGTAGCAAAACTGGATACCAACATGGCGCTCATGCTGATAAATAGAATCCAGTATTTACGAATCGAAGGGAAGCCCATACGTAACCTAAAATGACGATGACTCGGCTAGCATAAAGCTTCCCCTAGGGGGAAGGTCAAGCGGTGTATTAGGATTCTGCCGTCGCTTCTAAATTTAAAATGGACTGTTTGATTTGCTCAGGTAAGTTTGCTTTGCAGTTGTTTTTAAAATCAAACATCACACAGGTGGCGCGCCCTACGGTACTGACTTTACCGACTTTCTTGCTCACAACCTGATACTCCATAGTGAATCTGTCTTCCTGAATGTCGACGACTTTAGAGCCTATCATCAGAGTGTCTGGATAGGTGATGGGCATTTTATAGCGGCAGCTTGTTTCGCCCAATACTGGGCCGATATGGCTTTGGCTTAGGTTGACGAGAAGATTGATGTGCTCAAAGTAGTCGAGTCTTGCGGTTTCAAAGTAGCGAAAGTAGACGACATTATTGACGTGTTGCAGAGCATCCATTTCACCCCAAGCGACCGGAATTTCTGTGATGACAGGAAAGCCTTTTAGTAACGATTCCATGCGTGTTCCTTGCATTGGTTTTTCAAAGAGCTTTTATTCTAATGCTGAATCAAGTGGTTTGGAGAAAATGTTATCAAAATGTGATCTTTAATAACTAAGTCAATACCCGTCTTTACTTATACAGATCAGAGGAGTAGGTTTTAAGGAGGTAACCTGATGGAGGATCTGCAATGACCGCACCCGATGGTTTTAATCTCGCCAAAGTCGATAAGCGTACTGACTGGACGCCAGAGTTATTCAGTTTACGCCTTACTGGCGCCCCTCTCACCTTTAAAGCGGGCCAATTTACTAAGCTTGCACTATATGACGATGATGGCCAATTGGTCAGCCGAGCGTATTCAGTCGTCAACGCACCACTCAACAGCAGCGATATACTGGAATTTCTGATTGTATCCAACCCAGAAGGTAAACTGACTCCCAAGCTGCAGCAGTTGAAAGAGGGGGATTCTATCTACGTAGGAACTACTGCCTACGGGGATTTAATTTTGAGCTCCATCCCTAAACCGACTCAAGACTTATGGCTGCTTTCAACGGGGACAGGAATCGGTCCTTTCTTGTCTTTACTTGATGATATTAATGTTCGCCCGGGGTATGAAAAGATTGTTTTGGTACATGGTGTGAGGCATGAAAAAGATTTAGTGTATCGATACTTGATTGAGCAGTTAGTTGAACAATATGAAGGGCGTTTGGTTTATGTGCCTGTCGTGTCAAGAGAGCAGTGCCCTAACGCCTTGTATGGCCGCATTCCTCAGCTGTTGGATCAACGTGAAATTCAAGAAAGAGCGCAGGCAGAGCTCACTCAGGAGAACAGCTTTGTCATGCTGTGCGGAAACCCAGAAATGATCAAAGAGACCACCAAGACTCTGCAAGGGTTTGGGTTAGAAAAATTCCGTCGAGCGACAGGTGGTAATATTACTTTTGAGCGCTATTGGTAGGGCTCAATTATCGTAGGGAACTTGTTTGAGTTTCCACATTTCAACCGTGTGCTTGGATTTATCACATAATCCAAGCAAGATCTGATACTTGGGATCGTAAGGTTCGCCAATGTAGGTTGTTCTGATCAACTCATTGGTTTTTAAGTCCACTTGAGTGACAACTCGGCCTTTAAAGTTTTGGAAGATCACAAACTGCTCGCTTTCATACACCATCTGCTCGCGATAAAACCAAAAGTTGTCAGCAGTATGGAGTAGGCGACATTTCAAAGGTAAAGAGCTCGCATCGACTGTTGGTGCGGGCGTTGTCAGCAATAGCACGTGCAAAAGTAAAGGGCTCATCTCTCCCTCCTTTACCACCTCTCAAATTAACTTAAGTATAGGTAAGAGACTTTATTTTGCTGATCTAGGTTGGCAGGTAAAACAAAGGCCCTGAAAGGGCCTTTGAAAAAAGATTGATTGGCAATCTGAGATTAGAAAATCAGATGGGCGACTCCAGCAATCACAGGCAGTGTGATTAAAGTACGTAGAATGAAGATAGCAAACAGTTCAAAGATGTTCACTGGGATACGGCTGCCAAGTAACAGCGCACCAACTTCAGACATGTAAATCAGCTGAGTGACAGACATAGCAGCGATGACGAAACGTGTCATTTCGTTATCAATAGACGACGCTAGAATCGCTGGGATAAACATATCTGCAAAACCAACCACGATAGTTTCAGAGGCCGCTGCCGCTTCTGGGATGCCTAATAGCTCAAGGAACGGGATGAATGGTTGACCTAGGAAGCTAAACACCGACGTGTACTCAGCAATCACTAGAGCAATCGTACCTAGACCCATTACTACAGGTAGCACGCCAAATACCATGTCTACCGCGTTACGCACGCCTTCACCAAAGACATCTTTAAATGATTTCACTTGGCTCGCTTTCGCCAGTGCCAGCTCCATACCCCAAGACACGCTTGTATGGCCTGAAGGAATAGCATCGGCATCTTTTGCTGGCTTAGTGCCATCGATGAAAGCGTCTTTCTTCATGCTTAGAGGAGGCAAGCGAGGAATGATGATTGCCGCGACAATACCCGCCAGACAGATTGCACCGTAGAAAGGTAAGAACAAGTGCTCTAGTTCAACCTGAGCAAGAACGACTAAGCTGAACGTGATGGATACTGCTGAGAATGTTGTACCCACGACAGCCGCTTCGCGCTGTGTGTAGAATTTGTTTTCGTATTGCTTGCTGGTCAGCAGGATACCGACTGAGCCATCGCCAAGCCAAGAAGCCATACAGTCGATAGCACTACGACCAGGTAAGTTAAACACTGGGCGCATCACTTTACTTAGCAGTGTGCCAAACAGCTCTAGCAAACCAAAGTTAAGTAGCAGTGGGAGCAGTAGACCTGCAAAGATGAATACTGAGAATAGCGTTGGCAGCAAACCTTCTAGTACTAGGCCGCCAGTATTTTCTTCCCATACGGCTTCAGGGCCAACCTGGAAGAAGGTCATCGCAACAGCAAGACCACCAATAACACGCACTGCCAACCAAAGAGGGCTTGGGTTAAACAGACTGTTCAAAAATGGGTTGTTAGCAATAAATGCAGGGTTCTTAATACGACATAGCAATGATGTTGCCGCCATAAATAAGATGATAGAAGTGACCATACCTACAAGGTGATCACCAAATACAGCTTGGATGGATTTTGCCAGTACGGCGACTGGAATGGTGATATCACCGTCATAGCTAATCGGCGCCATGAAAAGAAACAGACCCAGTAAAGAAGGGATAAAGAACATCCAAAAGTTGCCTTTACCTTTCGTCTGTTTGATAGATTGAGCGTTATTCTGCATTACAATTCTCGTGTTACTACTAGTCAATATGATAGGCCAATCCACCTGGCATATATATTCACTATACATCTGCATTTAATCATCGGGCGCAAGCCTACTGTCTTTTGAATACCTTTGCAATACTATTCAATAAAAACCGCTAAATATTCATGATTAAATGTGCTATTTTCGTTCAATGGTGGATTTTTGTTTTGCTGATGTTAATTTGATTGAAATTATGTTGCAACCGTGAACTGTGTGTGG
Organism: Vibrio sp. Isolate23; assembly: GCF_022398095.1. NCBI lineage: Bacteria > Pseudomonadati > Pseudomonadota > Gammaproteobacteria > Vibrionales > Vibrionaceae > Vibrio > Vibrio sp. Isolate23. Next base: position 579,780 of record NZ_JAKEUV010000001.1, on the reverse strand, counting down.
TCTTTATTTTTATTTTGAATAATAGAGGTGGGACTCATAAATTCAGTGTTGAGCCGCTAGGTGGGGCAAGGTGTTGAGCGTTTTTAGGTGAATTAAAGTGGGTAGAGAGAAAAATGTCGAAATCGGATAAATAGACATTTTGAGAGAATAAAGTCAGCGATTTAATCGTGAAAACAAAAAACCGCCCAGTCAGACTAGGCGGTTTTTACTCAATTATCGAGCCGTTTTATTTGCCGCTTACCTGGCCAAGTTTTAGCCAAGTATCAATCACAGTATCTGGGTTGAGTGACACAGAGCTGATACCTTGATCCATTAGCCATTCAGCCAGATCATCATGGTCAGATGGACCCTGACCACAAATACCGACGTATTTACCAGCTTTAGTTGCAGCATCGATAGCCATTTGCAGCATGGCTTTAACAGCAGGGTTGCGTTCGTCAAACAGGTGAGCCACGTCGCCTGAATCACGGTCTAGGCCCAGTGTTAGCTGAGTCATATCGTTAGAACCGATTGAGAAACCGTCAAAGTACTTGAGGAACTCGTCTGCCAGCACGGCATTAGATGGTAGCTCACACATCATGATGACTTTCAGACCCTGATCGCCACGGCGCAGATCGAACTTCGCAAGAAGATCGATAACCGATGCAGCCTCGCTCGGAGTTCGCACAAATGGGATCATGATTTCAACGTTCTTCAGACCCATCTCATTACGAACACGCTTAATCGCCTGAGTTTCTAGCTCGAAACAGTCTTCAAATACAGGTGAGATATAACGTGACGCACCACGGAAGCCCAGCATAGGGTTTTCTTCATGCGGTTCGTAACCTTTACCGCCAACGAGGTTGCTGTACTCGTTGGACTTAAAGTCAGACATACGAACGATGACACGTTTTGGCCAGAATGCCGCCGCGATAGTCGCGATACCTTCAGTCAGCTTGCTAACGTAGAAATCGATAGGATCTTTATAGCCACGGATACGCTGAGTGATTTCTGCTTTTAGCTCGTCACTCTGTGCATCGAAGTTCAGCAGTGCTTTCGGGTGAATACCAATCATCTTGTTGATGATGAATTCAAGACGCGCCAAGCCAACACCTTCGTTTGGAATCTGCGCGAAGTCGAATGCACGATCTGGGTTACCGACGTTCATCATCACTTTAGTTGGCAGCAGTGGCAGTTCATCAACCGCAGAACGCTTCACTTCAAAGTCCAGCTCACCTTGATAAACGTAACCTGTCTCACCTTCAGAACAAGAGACAGTAACGGTAGCGCCGTCTGTCAGCTTAGATGTGGCATCGCCACAGCCAACGATTGCTGGAATACCGAGCTCACGCGCGATGATAGCTGCGTGACAAGTACGGCCACCACGGTTGGTGACGATTGCCGAGGCCTTCTTCATTACTGGTTCCCAGTCTGGGTCAGTCATGTCAGTAACCAGCACATCGCCATCTTGAACCAAAGACATTTGGTCTAGCGAGTCAACCAGACGTACTGGGCCAGATCCGATACGCTGACCGATAGCACGGCCTTCGACCAAAACTTCTGCTTTGTTGTTCAGCTCGTAACGCTCAATCACGTTCTGTTCGCTTTGAGAACATACGGTTTCTGGGCGAGCTTGAACAATGTAAAGCTTGCCATCAATGCCATCTTTCGCCCACTCGATATCCATCGGACGCTGGTAGTGCTTTTCGATGATCATCGCTTGTTTTGCCAGTTCTTTGATCTCTTCGTCATTAAGAGAGAACTGCTCACGCTCTTGTGCTGAGGTATCAATAATATCGACTTGCTTGCCAATTTCTTGGTTGGCCGAGTAGATCATCTTGATAAGTTTAGAACCGAATGTCTTCTTAACAATCGGATGCTGACCCGCTTCAAGCATTGGCTTGTGAACGTAGAACTCGTCCGGGTTTACTGCACCCTGAACGACCATTTCCCCTAGACCCCAAGAGGAAGTGATGAACACAACCTGATCAAAGCCAGATTCAGTGTCTAGGGTGAACATAACACCTGAAGAGGCTTTATCTGAGCGCACCATGCGTTGGATACCCGCAGACAGCGAGATACCACGGTGGTCAAAACCTTGGTGCACACGGTAGGAGATAGCGCGGTCATTAAACAGAGATGCGTAAACGTGTTTCGTTGCTTCAAGTACAGCATCGATACCTTTTACGTTAAGAAACGTTTCTTGCTGGCCCGCGAAAGAGGCATCCGGCAAGTCTTCAGCAGTTGCTGAAGATCGAACGGCGACTGAAAGCTCGGTATTACCTTCAATCAGTTCTTGGTAGTCGTTACGAATATCCTGCTCTAGGTCAGCAGGGAAGGGAGCTTCTAAAACCCATTGACGGATGGTGGCACCTGTCTTGCGCAGAGCTTCTACATCCTCAACGTCTAGTTCATCGAGCAGTTGGTGGATACGTTCATCCAGACCTTCATAATCAAGGAATTGGTTAAACGCGTAAGAAGTAGTCGCAAAACCATTCGGTACTGAAACGCCAGCATTCGATAGATTTGAAACCATTTCTCCAAGCGAAGCGTTTTTACCGCCGACTTTGTCGACATCTTCCATGGATAGGCTATTGAACCAGAGGGTGTTCTTTTGCATGTCTTTCTCCAGAAACATTGCAGCTTTGTAGGGAAAGGCAAACGATTACGCGTGGGCTCAAAAAATTTTAACAATTTTTCAAAGCTGTGGGGGACGTAACTGTCAGCCGGGTTTTATTATCGATATTATGGTGACCATCCTACTCAAAAGAATTTTAAAGTTTAAATAAAACATGCAAATTGATATTCAAAGTCGTGATGTATTCTATGTTTCTGACGGAACGGCCATAACATGTGAGACATTAGGCCATGTTGTTTTGGGTCAATTCCCGTTTAACGCTAACGAAAAAACGTTTCCGTTTGTCGAAAGTGAAGATAAATTGGCTGATCTTCTCAAAGAGATTGAGCTGTCTTACCAAGAGCACGGAGTGAAACCTTTAGTGTTCTTTTCCATCGTTATTCCGGAGATCAAACAGAAATTATTGAAAGCCCCTGCGTTCAGCTACGATGTGCTGGCGAGTATCGTCCAACAGGTTAAAGATGATATCCAGATGGAGCCAAAACCGAAGCTGCAGCGCTCACGGAGTGTGGGTAAAGATTCTGATACTTATTTTGATCGTATCGCAGCAATTGAGTACACCTTAGCGCATGATGATGGAATTACGCTTAAGGGGCTAGATAAAGCTGACATTATCTTATTGGGTGTATCGCGAAGTGGAAAAACGCCAACCAGCCTTTATATGGCGATGCAATTTGGCCTGCGAGTTGTGAACTATCCATTCATTGAAGAAGACATTCGTCGCCTAAGACTGTTGCCAGAATTCGAAATTCATCGCCATAAGTTGTTTGGCTTGACGATAGATCCTGAAAGATTGACGGAAATTCGCGAGAACCGTTTGGCGGGCAGTGAATATGCGAGTACAGAACAGTGCATCAATGAACTCGAGAGTGTGGAGGCGCTATTCCGTAGAGAAGCGATTCCGTATATCAATACTTCATCGTTATCAGTTGAAGAGATTTCAACTCGTATTCTTGAGAAAGCAGGGTTAAGAAGACGTTTACTGTAAAATGAGTGGGCTTATCGTTGGATCAGACAGTCTTCACTTGGTCTGACGTTCTCTCAAACCTTTATCGAGAATTTTTTTCAGCGCTGGCCCATGCTCATACTGCTTAGAAATCAGCATATAAAACTTATGCTTAGGCATATTTGGAATCGGCTTAGATTCAATGTCTTCACTTACGTAAGTAATTCCCCAAACGTTTCTAATGCCTTCCAGTATCTCTTGCCAAGACAGAATAACCTCGCATCGCAGCTGATGAAGCTCTGTGACGAGCTCATGCATACTGTGCGTGTACTGCTCTACGTTCGTTAACCTAAAATCACCATAGTTATAGCCATGGAGCCCGCACACTTTGTACTGTTCTAATTCTGCTGCGCGATTAATGGATATGCCTTGTGGAAACTGCGATTTTTTGTATAGGTAGTAGGGGGTGATGTGATAGTACCAAGTTGTATATAGGTAGTGCTTTGCACGCTCTTCAGAGTGGGAAGCGCTGACTGCTATTTGAAACTCCCCGTTCTTGGTGCCTTTCAGGCAACGGGTCCACGATGTCATAGTAAAATTGAATGTGATGTTTTGTGGCAGCAAAAGCTCATTAAGTACTTCGAGATCAAGGCCTTTGACATCTTCTCCATCTAGGTATGTATAGGGAGGCCAGTCAATAGAGTCGCCGCAGATACTCAGGTGCACGTCACGTAACTCTATCGCCTTTGCTAGGGTGTTAGAGCTCATCAGAAGAATCAGAAGGCAAAAACAAACTCGTGAATTCATCGGGGTGTTTTCATTGTCATTGTTAAAGACAAGTATAGGCACCCCGAGAGGGTTTAAGCTACCTTGCGCGCTGAAACGGTCTTAGGTGTTGGCCGAAAACGTTAATCAGTGCGCCAATAACGATTAGTGAGCCGCCTAAATATGTCCAATAGGATGGGATTTCGTTAAACACCCAAGCGCCAAGCAGAGCTGAGAAAACAATTTGTACATAGGAATAGGCTGAGGCTTTCCCTGCGGCTTGAGTCTGCATCGCTTTGGTTAGCCCATACTGACCTATCTGGGTAAAGACGCCAACTAGGATCAGCATCATGGTCAAAAATAGACTTGGCCACACAAAATCATCGCCTATCAACACCATAGAGGTTGGTAGGGCCATCAGTGGAAAATAGAAAATAATCACTGAGCTGTCTTCTGTTTGACTTAACTTTCGAACGATGACATAAGCAATAGAACTACCCATGGCTCCAAGCAGTGCCATCATCACGCTGAATAGCGGTAAGTCTGAGCTGGAACCGGCTTGCATGCTGGGTTGTACTATGACGCCTAACCCTAAAAGGCAAAGTGCGATGCAAAGCAGGGTAGAGAATTGAATGCGCTCTTTTAGGAAGAAAACGCCCAATAATGCAGTAAATACAGGATGAACATATTGAAGTATGGTTGCTTCCGCGAGCGGGAGGGTTGTCACCGAATAGTAAACACACATGAGAGCGACCGTACCGACTGCACCGCGAAGCATTAACAAGGGCTTATTGTGCCCCCAAACTGAAATGCGCTTGCGCTTGACATCCAAGTAACTGATCACCAAAGAAACTAGTGCCCGAGCAGCAACTATCTCAAACACGGGAATACCATAGTTGCTTACGTACTTCACGCAGGCTGACATCAAGGCAAAGCCAAGTGCAGAAAGCAACATAAAGCGCACCCCGACAGGAATGATAGAGAAAGTGGTATTCATAGAAAATAGGTCGCTAGCAGAAAGTAGAAGTCGAACTTTAACATATTTGCCAGTTTGAAAGCGTTAGGCAGATGAAAGAAGGGTTGGGATATAAAAAAGCGGCCGTTCAAGCCGCTTTAAAACCATTACTGTTTCTACTCTTGTATTTTAGTGGTCGAGGCTTGTCTGGTGTTCACTAATCAACATGTCCAGCGCTAGTTCTGCTTTTTCTTCCGCGACGGAAAAGCTATCAGCTGCATCAAATGCTTCGACGACTTCGTAGTAGCATTTCAGCTTAGGCTCTGTGCCTGATGGGCGAACGATGACGCGTGCTCCGCCAGATAGTTGATAAATCAGTACATCACTCGTTGGTAGGTCAATAGATTCAGTTTTTCCGTCTGCAAAGGTACGTGTTGAAGACTTCAAATCTTCAATCACTTCGACTTTACGGCCCGCGATTTGACTTGGCTGCGCGGCCCGTAGCTTGTCACCTACAGGCGGTGCTTTTGGATCCAGTGCTGTGCTATGTTGAGCATTGATGTACATACCGTGCTCGCGATAAATGCTTTCCAGCTGATCCCACACCGTTTTCCCCTGACTCTTTAACTCGGCGGTTAGCTGAGAGAAAGCGACCAGAGCAGACAAGCCATCTTTATCCCACACTTTATTACCCACGGTGTAGCCTAGTGCTTCTTCATAAGCGAACAAGAATTGCTTCTCTGCGGTTTGTTTTTGCATGGCGATATTGGTCAGCCATTTGAAACCAGTTAGAGTTTGGTAGTATTCAGCCCCATGAGAAAGCGCAATCCTCTTGAGTAGAGTGGAGGACACTATGGTGTTACCAATCAGTTGTTTGGTTGCATCAGTACGGTTCAGTAGGTAGTGACCAAAGAGAGAGCCCACCTGATCGCCGGTCAGCATCTGGTATTCGCCATCAGGTCGACGAGCAGCCACTGCAAAGCGGTCTGCGTCAGGGTCATTGGCGCAAGCGATGTCGGCGTTATTAGCTTTTGCCAACGCGACCACCATATCCATGGCACCAGCTTCTTCTGGGTTAGGGAAGTTGACGGTTGGGAAAGCACCATCCGGTTCACGCTGCTCAGCGACACTGTAAACTTTGCTGAAGCCAGCATCTTTTAACAATGTTTCTGCCATATCAGCACCGACACCATGCATTGCGGTATAGGCAATGCCAACCGCCTCTGGCTGTTGATGATTGGCCAGTAGTGGATTGCCATTCATCGTTTGGCGGTAAGTTTCGTAGTAGTCTTGTTTTAGCCACACGAGAAGATCATGCTTTTCTGCATCATCAAGGTTCATCAGAGGAATGGGTTTAGTCGCGGCTTCGTCGATTTCTCCAGCGATACCCGAATCATGCGGTGGAATGATTTGTGCACCGTTTTCCCAATATACTTTGAAGCCATTGTACTCTGGTGGGTTGTGGCTGGCTGTGACAACAACAGCGGCGGCAGCATTAAAATGGCGTACACCAAAGGCGGCAATCGGTGTTGCTGCCACATCGTGAGTCAAATACACTTTGATACCCAGTGATGTCAGGACTGAGGCGGTATCATGAGCGAACTGTTTTGAATCCGGACGACCATCATAACCAATAACAACACCGCGTTTTTCCGCGTCTTGCACCTGTTGGATGAGGTAGTGGCCAAGTCCAGCAGCGGTTTCCTGAATAACCAGTCGGTTCATGCGGTTTGGACCACAGCCCACTTTTCCGCGTAAACCTGCAGTACCAAACTCTAGCCTCTGACTGAATCTGTCTGTTAATTCTTGGTATTGCTCTTCATCAATTAAACGCTGAAGTTCTTCACGTGTAAGTGGATCCGGATCTTTTTCCAACCAACGAGTAACTTGTTCCATCATAACTTATTTCTACCTTTGACTATTGTTATCCCAAGTGTATGACATTTGAGAAATAATGGATGGATATTAAATGATATTGATTATCACTTGCGAGAGCGCAATCGTTAAATCAAGTATTGTGATCAATCTTCAATTTAACCTGCTCAAATAAGCAACATTTCCATTAGCACTTTCTTGCACAATTCTTAAAGGCCAACTAGCTTTTATTAACATAACTATAACAAAATACGTCAAATTTGCTGTTTACAAGGAATTTTCCGCACCCATTTGCCCAATAGGACTTTTTTGTGTCATTTAGGCTTAGGGCGCCTTGATTAAATCATCAGAGATGATGCCTCAGGCAGAGGAGAGGTCTTTTGAAAAGATTACAGGTTTCACTGTGGCAACTGATCAATTTTTTGTTTGTTGGTTTTGCTACTTCAGTTAATGCTGAAGAAAACACCTTGAACATGACTAAAGGTGTGACAGGTATCAGTAATGAAGTCTATGACTTACACATGCTGATTTTCTATATCTGTTGCGCTATTGCTGTCGTAGTCTTCGGGGCCATGTTCTATTCCATGTACCATCATAGAAAATCAAAAGGGGCAGTGGCAGCTAACTTCCATGAAAGTACCAAAGTGGAAGTTATCTGGACGGTCATTCCTATTATCATTTTGGTTTTAATGGCGATTCCGGCAACGCGCACACTGGTGGCGATGGAAGATACTTCCCAATCCGATCTGACGGTCAAAATTACAGGTTCTCAATGGAAGTGGCATTACAGCTACTTTGGTGAAGATGTCGAATTTTTCAGCTTGTTAGCAACCAGCCAAAAAGCTATTGATGGTATAGAGGACAAAGGCGCACATTACCTTCTTGAAGTTGATAACCCTCTCGTGTTGCCAATCAATCGAAAAGTACGATTCCTCCTGACTTCCGATGATGTGATTCACTCTTGGTGGGTCCCTGATTTTGCAGTGAAAAAAGACACTATTCCTGGGTTTATTAATGAAGCATGGACACGTATTGATGAGCCTGGTGTGTATCGAGGTCAGTGTGCAGAGTTATGTGGCCGAGCCCACGGATTTATGCCAATTGTCGTTCATGCCATGGAAGAGGATAAATACGACGCTTGGTTGTTGGCGAAAAAAGCAGAGATAGAGAAAGCGAAACAAGAAGCTGCCGCCTCTTTGACCGCATCGCTGTCGCAAGAAGAATTGATGACGATAGGCGAGAAAGTGTATGTCGACCGATGTGCCGTCTGTCATCAGGTCAGTGGTGCGGGTATTCCGGGGGCATTCCCTGCAATCACTGGTAGTAAAGTCGTGAATGGTGATGTTTCGAATCACATTGATATCGTGGTCAATGGCCGATCAGGAACAGCGATGCAGGCATTTGCTAATCAGTTGTCTGACAAAGAAATTGCCGCTGTCGTGACTTACCAACGTAACGGTTTAGGAAACAGTACGGGTGATGTGGTGCAAGCATCCGATGTGAATGCATTTAAGGCATCCAAGGAGGGACAATGAAAACGTCCAAACCTGAGTCAATGAATTCTGAATCAGTAAAATCAGCACCAGCGGCTGATGCCGAGTTAGGAAGAGCAAACAGTGCGATTGCCATTGATGAACACGATGATCATGAGCATCACGAAGCGCCTTCTGGCATAGCCCGCTGGATTTATTCGACCAACCACAAAGACATCGGGACGCTTTACCTTTGGTTCAGTTTCATTATGTTCCTGACCGGCGGAGCGATGGCGATGATCATCCGCGCTGAGCTATTTCAACCCGGTCTGCAATTGGTCGAGCCTCAGTTTTTTAACCAGATGACCACAGTTCATGGTTTAATCATGGTGTTTGGTGCGGTCATGCCAGCCTTTACTGGCTTAGCCAACTGGATGATTCCGATGATGATTGGCGCACCAGATATGGCGTTGCCAAGGATGAACAACCTCAGTTTTTGGATCTTACCTTTTGCGTTCTTAATCCTGATTGCTTCGTTATTTACTGAAGGTGGAGGCCCTGATTTCGGCTGGACATTCTATGCGCCGCTTTCTACGACTTATGGGCCTGACAGTACTGCGCTGTTTGTGTTCTCAGTTCACATTATGGGGATTAGCTCGATCATGGGCGCGATCAATGTGATTGTCACCATCGTCAATATGAGAGCGCCGGGGATGACTTGGTTCAAGATGCCAATGTTTGTTTGGACTTGGTTGATTACTGCTTTCTTGTTGATTGCCGTCATGCCTGTACTGGCGGGGGCGGTGACGATGGTTCTTACTGATAAGTACTTCGGCACATCATTCTTTGATGCTGCGGGTGGTGGTGATCCTGTGATGTTCCAGCATATCTTCTGGTTCTTCGGTCACCCGGAAGTGTACATCATGATCTTGCCATCGTTCGGTATTGTGTCGGCCATCATTCCTGCGTTCAGTGGTAAAAAATTGTTTGGTTATCACTCGATGGTGTATGCCACTTGTAGTATCGCGCTGCTGTCATTCTTGGTTTGGGCACATCATATGTTTACAACAGGGATGCCCGTATTCGCCGAACTATTCTTTATGTATTGCACCATGCTGATTGCAGTGCCCACTGGGGTCAAAGTGTTCAACTGGGTGGCTACGATGTGGCGGGGCGCGATGACATTCGAGACACCGATGTTGTTTGCCATTGCTTTCATTATTCTGTTTACCATCGGTGGGTTCTCCGGTCTTATGCTGGCGATTGTTCCTGCTGACTTCCAGTATCACGATACGTATTTTGTGGTTGCGCATTTCCACTATGTGCTGGTTTCAGGAGCGGTATTCTCGATTATGGCAGCCGCTTATTATTGGTTACCTAAATGGACGGGGCATATGTATGACCACAAGTTGAGCTTGTGGCATTTCTGGTGCTCAGTAATTTCGGTCAACGTCTTATTCTTCCCGATGCATTTCCTTGGCTTAGCTGGGATGCCACGACGCATTCCTGACTATGCAATTCAGTTTGCCGACATCAATCAGATAGTGTCGATTGGTGGTTTTGCCTTTGGTTTGTCTCAGCTCATTTTCCTCTGGTTAGTGATTAAATGTATCCGTGGAGGAGAAAAAGCTGAGGCAAAACCGTGGGATCGTGCTGAAGGGTTGGAGTGGACAGTACCAAGCCCAGCACCGCACCATACATTCTCTACCCCACCGAAAGTGGATTGAGGGAAGCGTTATGGATGGAAAACAGCAATCCAATAACAAGTTAACCTTAAAACTGCTGGCAGCAGTGGTGGCAATGTTTGGCTTTGGTTTTGCGCTTGTCCCGTTATATGACGTGATGTGCGAGGCATTAGGAATCAATGGAAAAACAAACACTGAGTCTGCGCTACAGCCACAGGGGATGGTTCCTGACACATCACGTCTTATTCGAGTTGAGTTTATGGCACACAGAAATCAGGGTATGCCTTGGTTGTTCGAACCTAAGCAACAGTCAATGGATGTGCATCCCGGAGAAGTGATTCAGACGGCCTACATAGCAACAAACCAGTCATCCATAGCAACTATCGGTCAAGCCGTCCCTTCGGTATCACCGGGTATGGGGGCGTCATATTTCAACAAAATTGAATGTTTCTGCTTTAATCGCCAACCACTGGAAAGTCTGGCGAAAGCCGAGATGCCTTTGATTTTCTACATTGAGCCAGACATTCCGGAGTCGATTCATACATTAACGCTGTCGTATACCCTCTACGACATTACGGATAAGGTTCCTCAACCCGTTGAAGTAGCACGAATGGAACCGAGTGGCGACCTCACACAGCAAGGAGCTAAGCCATGAGTTCAAAACATCAATCATATTATGTTCCGGCTCAAAGCAGCTGGCCAATTGTCGGAGCGGTTGCGCTGTTTCTTATCGCAGTTGGTGCGGGGATCACGGTGCAGAACATGGCCGAAGGTGGAGAAGGCAGTGTTTTCGGCAAGCTGATTCTACTGGCTGGATTCCTGTTCCTGCTCTACATGTTTGCGGGTTGGTTTAGTAATGTGATTACCGAGTCGATGACAGGTAAGTATTCTGAGCAAATCTCGCGCTCTTTCAGGCAAGGGATGAGTTGGTTTATCTTCTCTGAAGTGATGTTCTTTGGCGCCTTTTTCGGAGCACTGTTTTATACGCGCATGATCTCAGTGCCTTGGTTGGGTGGCGCGAGTAACAACGCTATGACTCATGAAGTTCTGTGGCCTGCGTTTGAAGCACTTTGGCCACTGACGACCACACCCGATGGTGTCACAACTCAAGCGATGGGGTGGCAGGGGATTCCGCTCATCAACACCCTGATTCTTCTGACTTCTTCTATTACTTTGCATATGGCCCATACGAGTCTTGAGCAGAACAAACGCATGGCGCTCATTGTATGGCTAGAAATTACGATTGTTCTGGCGGGCTTTTTCCTTTACTACCAAGGTGTTGAGTATGCCCATGCTTATCAGGATCTGAATCTTACTCTGCAATCCGGGATATATGGCAACACTTTCTTCTTATTGACTGGCTTCCACGGCATGCACGTTTTGTTAGGGACGACATTCTTAATCATACTGCTCGCCCGTGTGGCAAAAGATCATTTTACTCCTAAGGATCACTTCGCGTTTCAGGCAGGCAGCTGGTACTGGCACTTTGTCGATGTGGTTTGGCTATGTCTGTTTGTTTTTGTTTATGTGCTGTAGGTGTGTTCGCCCTTAGTAAGGACGAACATTAGGTTCAATAAAACCTGTAAGAAGGGCGGCGATCAATAACACAACGGCGATTGCAGAGAGGAACACTCGTCGGCCAAGGTAATAACTCATAGGTTTATCTTGGCGAGGCTCCTCATCACTTTCAGGCTGAGGCCCTTTCACCATTTCGAGCATCGCTCTTGCGAGGTTTACGATGATAAACAGTAGTAACACTACCAACAGAGATTTGAAGATGAATACCATAAAGTCTTCCTTATCAGTTCAGATGAAGTCGTACTCGTTTTGGGTTGGTCTGTTATTAACTGTGGTTGCCTTTTCTATTTTGGTCAACTTAGGCTTGTGGCAACTATCGAGAGCCCAAGAAAAGCAACAAATGGAGCGGTTTCTGGATGTAAGAGAGCAGGCTCCTGCACGCGATATTACTCAGCTAAACGTTACCGAGACTCGCTATCTTACAGGTATGCGGGTTACCGCTGAATTAAGACCCATCGAGGGAAAGTACCTATTGCTCGATAATCAAACCTATCAAGGTGAAGTTGGCTATTTGGCTTATCAGCTTATGGAGTTTGGGGTTGATAGGGCGGTTTTGGTAGAGCGTGGCTTTATTCCTTCAAAGGGCCAGCGAGATAACTTGCCCAACGTTGACTGGCTGAACAGCCCACTAATATCAGAAGCGAGAGTTTACCAGCGCTCTTTAAATCCGCTAAGTGATGGGCTGTATATTGAACCGGGTGTGCCGCATCGAATTCAAAATCTCAATATTGCTGAACTTGAACAATATTGGCAGCACCCAATAGAGCCTTACATTTTACAGCCTCACACGTCAGATTGGCCCTATGGGCAGCCTTGGAAACCTGTCCCGCTAGGTTCCGCTAAACACACAGGATATGCCGTTCAGTGGTTTAGCATGGCTGTGGCCCTAGTGCTGTTGAGTGGTTGGGTTTTTATTAGAGCATTAATGCAAGGAGGTCAGGATGGCTAATCCGGTAACAAGAGGCAGAATCATTCTGGTTGCCTTGGTACTAATGTTTGCTTTGCCCGTAGTCATTGCCAAGACATTTCTCGCCAATCATTGGTATGAGTCTGGTGTGACAAACAAAGGCCAATTGATTGAACCAAAGCAAAGTTTTGATGGGCTTGGAATTAGCAACCCTTATGCAAGCGAGCAATGGCAGTTGGGGTATTTGATTCCACAGCAATGTGATGAATTTTGCGAGAAGCAGGTGTACTTGCTGGGTCAAAGTCATTTAGCGCTGGGTAAATATCAGAGCCGCGTTGCGCCAGTGCTGCTTGTCTCAGAGCTCAGCGATACTTCGGTATTAGAAAAGGGGGGGCTTGAAGCTATCAAAGTAAATCAAGCCTTCCATCAGGTTGTGTCTGACTTTGAGTACGTCATTGTTGACCCATTGGGCCAATTGGTGATGCATTATCCCAAAGTGGAATCACAAGACGATTTGGTCCGTCAAAGCAAAGATGTACTGGCGGACTTAAGGAAGCTACTTAAGTTATCAAGAGTAGGCTAACAGCAGGGAAGGAGTTTGGTTATGGGATTGACCAATTTAGTTCGCCTAAGTCTCGTATTGACTTTTATTGTCATCATGCTTGGTGCCTATACTCGACTGGCTGACGCTGGACTAGGATGTCCTGATTGGCCGGGATGTTATGGCCAGTTGACCGTACCTAACGATCAACAAGAAATAGCACTAGCAAAATCCTTGTATCCAGAGCTCACTGTTGAAGCGAATAAAGCTTGGCTGGAAATGATCCACCGCTATTTTGCGGGCACGTTGGGTTTATTGGTGTTTGCTATTTCATTTCGAGTGATTAAAGAGAAGTCGTTGCCTTATGGTCTACCGATTGTGATCTCTTTAGTGGTGGTTTTTCAGGCGCTTTTGGGTATGTGGACGGTAACCATGAAGCTGATGCCACTGGTAGTGATGGGGCACCTTCTTGGCGGGTTTACACTGTTTTGTCTACTTGCGCTTCTGTATTGGAGACTACTTGATCGCAAGTCACCCATTGAAGCAGTCCCTCATGTATCTAGTTGGTTAAAGTTTCTCGCCTCTGTCACTTTGTGTTTTGTTGTTATTCAAATAGCTTTGGGCGGCTGGACGTCATCTAACTACGCCGCCTTAATGTGTACAAGCTTACCGGTATGTGAAGGGAACTGGACAGAGCATCTGGATTTTGACCGCGCTTTTCAGTTGATACAACCCAAGCAAGAAGCCTACGAGTTTGGCACGCTAGATTATGGCGCTCGGATGACCATTCATGTGACGCACCGATTTGGTGCTGTGCTGGTGGCCCTGTTGTCCATCAGTTTACTTTGTGCGTTGCTATGTGCCAGAAATCCTAAGCTAACAAGTGCCGCTTTCAAAGTGGGTGTGTTGCTGATTCTACAAATTAGTTTAGGTATTGCTAATGTCCTACTTAGCTTACCGCTTGTGGTGGCGGTTGCGCATAACCTAGTCGCCGCTTTGTTGCTGCTTTCAGTCCTCCATGTCAATTATCTTCTGCGACAGAAAGTCACTGCTAATGCCCATTCCACTCGATTTTTTCGCAAGGAGAGTTCGCGATGAGTAATTTTATCAGTCACATCTCTGAACAAGACCGATCGTTATGGCGAACCTACCTCACTCTGACTAAGCCGAAGGTGGTTGCTTTAATGCTGCTTACAGCTCTGGTCGGTATGTGTTTGGCGGTGCCAGGATCTCTGCCTGTTCAGCAATCGATTCTTGGTATGTTGGGGATTGCCTTGATGGCAGGTTCTGCTGCAGCATTTAACCACCTGATTGACCGACGAATTGATGCAGTTATGGCTCGAACGTACAAGCGACCTCTGCCATCTGGTGAACTCAATGTGCGCAATGTGTTTGCGTTTGCCACTGGAATCGGGCTCGCTGGATTTGTGGTCCTGTATGTGTGGGTGAATGCGTTGACGGCTTGGCTGACTTTTGCCAGTTTGCTGGGTTATGCCGTTATCTACACCATGTACTTAAAGCGAGCTACGCCACAAAACATCGTTATTGCGGGGATTGCTGGTGCGATGCCACCGTTACTAGGTTGGACTGCAGTCACGGGTGAAATGCATGCTAATGCTTGGCTGCTTGTGATGATTATCTTTATATGGACCCCTCCGCATTTTTGGGCGTTAGCGATTCATCGCAAAGAGGATTATGCCAAAGCCGATATACCAATGCTGCCTGTCACGCACGGTGAGGAATATACAAAAACATCAATACTGCTTTATACCGTATTGTTACTTATCGTTTGCCTCTTCCCTGTATTGGTTGGGATGGCAGGAGTCTTCTACCTAGCCTCTGTAACAATACTGTCTGCGTTGTTTGTCTATCACGCTTGGAAGCTGAAATTTGGTACTGACGAGAAGCAAGCCATCAAAACATTTAAGTTCTCTATTTGGCACCTGATGTTGCTGTTCTCAGCGCTATTAGCCGAGCACTATTTGATTTGAGGGAAGTTTTGATTTGAGAGAAGTACCTGTCTAGCCATTTGTTTGATGTTTTAATGAGTGACGCTCAAGCCTTTGAAATAAGGTAGAAAGCGTCAGACAAAATATCAGGTAAGTGGCGCCTACTATCAACCAAATCTCAAAAATAAGGCCGGAGGAGTTTGCCATCTCTGTGCCAACGAAAGTCATTTCTTGAATCGAAATCAGTGACACAATCGAAGTATCTTTGACCAATGAAATGGCTTGTCCGGCAAGTGCAGGAGTAATTGCGGCTAATACCTGAGGGGCGATGATCAAGCGGTACTTAGCCCAAGTGGACATCCCTAATGCGTCTGCCGCTTCCCATTGTCCTTTTGCTATGCCAGCCAAACCTGAACGTACTATTTCAGCCACATAGGCAGAGGAAAGGATCCCGACACAAAGTACGCCAGACAGTAGATTTTCCCATAGGGACTTAGGCCCGAACAACATCGACTGCAACGCATTCGACTCTCCGGAGTACTCCCTCAGAATCCCTTCCAATCCGATAGCGGGAATGAGCTGATTTGAGATAAAAAAGTAGAAGATAAACACGAAGACCAGCGGGGGAATATTTCGGATTAACTGGATATACACATTAGCCAGTGAGCGAAATATGTAAATGGAAGAATGCCTAGCCACACCAATGAATGTTCCCAAGGTTAGTGCCAATAGCATTCCCCAAATACTGAGTCGTAATGTCGAGATCACACCCTGAATGAAGTAGGGCAACGACCCATCAGAGCGTGAAGTAAAGATTAGCGTGAATGCTTCGCTCCATCGCCAAGTGTAATTCACTCCAATAGAAGCGCGTTGGTAAAGCCAGAATCCAAACACAGCTAAAGCAAGCAATAAAACTAAATCTAGCTTATTGAAGCTTAAGCTGGGTTTTCTGTCCTGACTGGCGGTCAGTAAATTCGATTTATTCACCTGACGTCCTGCTAATCTTTATGTCTTATCAATCATCCTAGGTTTAAGAAACGTGGTTATTGACCGGTTGCAACTTGCTGCTGCCAGTCGAGCGTCGCGAACCAGTACTCGTATCTTTGCTCAAGCCAGCCATCCTCGGTACGGGCTTGTATCCACTGGTCGAAGAAGGCTTGTTTGTCGTTTTCACCAAGACGAACGGCGAACGCTTCGTTGCCCTTAGACAGGCGCTCGTTAAACGGGATAAACAACTTGTCAGCATTTTTGACAGCTTCGTGTTCAGGTTTAGGGCTAGAAGCAATCACAGCGTGAGCGTTACCATTGAGGACTTCCTGAAATGCTTGAGCATCATCGTCGAACTGAAGAATCTTAGCTTTCGGAAAAGCCTCTCGAGCGACTTGTACCGTGAAGGCGCCACGGCGTGCTGCGATTTTAACGCGTCGAGAGTTGAAATCGCTCATTTCAGAAAAGCCTGAAGCCAGTTCTTTATTCGCAGCCACCTGAACACCAGAGTGTGAATAAGGAGTGGTAAATAAGACACTCTTAGAGCGTTCGGGAGTCACGCTCATGCCGCCAATAATTACATCAAATTTTTTCGCCAGCAGTGCTGGAATAATGCCGTCCCAAGCTGTGGGTACAAATTCAACTTTCCAGCCAGAGTCCGCGGCAAGACGTTCAGCTACATCGATCTCAAAGCCGATTAAATCCCCTTGCTTGTCGCGCATTGCCCATGGGACAAAGGTCGACATTCCGACGCGTAAGGTACCGCGCTCGTTAATCTTATCCAAATTTGGGGTTTCACTGGCAAGCGTTGGTAGCGCTACTGCTAGCCCAAGCAAAGCGGTAATCGCTTGCTTGAAAGCTCTCAACGAACGAATCTTTTGTCCTAAGTGTTTCATTTGATTTCCTTATTATTGAGCACGCCATTGGGCGCCAAGTTTGTGTTCTAGCCAAGCGGAGATTCCCGAGAGTGACAGTGTGAGCAAAAGATATATCGCTGCCACGCTAAACCATATCTCAAATGGCATCGCGGTTTCCGAAACAATGTTTCTTCCTTCTGTCGTCAGGTCGAATATGGCCATTACGCTCACAATTGAGGAGTTCTTAACCAGAGAAACCACTTCATTGGTTAAAGGCGGTAACGTTCTTTGTAGTAACTGCGGGAAAATAACGTCGTAGTAGGTAGAGAAAGGGCTGAGTCCAAGGGAGCGAGCAGCCTCAAACTGACCTTTAGGGATGCTGTTCAGACCTCCACGAAAAATCTCAGCGGTGTAGGCACCCTGGAAAAGTGAGAGCGCCAAAATCGCAGTCGCGAATCTATCAAGGCCGATCACAGGCCCAAAGACGAAATATAAAAGGTATATCTGAACCAGAAGCGGCGTATTGCGAATCAGCTCAATATAAGTATTTGCGATGGTTCGACCTACAACAGACTGAGAAAGCTTAAGCAAAGCCGTCAGCATTCCAATCAGCAGAGTAAACATTAGGCTCCATACCGATATCTTGATAGTGACCCACAAGCCTTCGAGCAGTTCAGCAGGCCACCACTCACCATCTTCATAGAAGGCGATATAGTCAGGTACTCGGTGCCATTGCCACTGGTAATCTATTGCTTTCGCTCCAGAATCCAGCAGCCACCATAGCCCTAAACCTAGTATTAGGACCTGAGTTAAGGCGGATAAAACGGGCTTTAAAATTCGGCTAATCATTGGTGGCTCAGGATCTGCTCCAGAAATTGTTGTGTTCTCGGATGTTGAGGTGTACTGAACAATTGCTCAGGAGTAGCCATTTCGAGTATTTCTCCCTGATCCATAAATATCACTCTATCGGCCACCTTTCGGGCAAAGCCCATTTCATGTGTTACGCATATCATTGTCATGCCGTCTGTGGCTAAATCTGTCATGACTTCCAAAACTTCTTTGATGGTCTCTGGATCTAAAGCGGAGGTTGGCTCGTCAAACAACAAAATCTCGGGCTTCATACACAAAGAACGTGCAATCGCGACACGCTGCTGCTGCCCACCAGACAATTGAACGGGATATTTGTTTGCCTGCTCCGCGATGTTGACGCGATCTAGAAAGTGCATGGCTGTATCGATAGCTTGTTGTTTCGACTGCTTCAATGTGCGCATCGGTGCCAGTGTCAGGTTCTCTAATACGGTTAAGTGAGGAAAAAGATTAAAATGCTGAAAAACCATACCGACTTTTCCCGGTGATACAGAAGACAAAGGCTGGCCGAGTACCTGAATATTGCCTTTTGAGATGGTTTCCAACCCGTTGACGGTACGAATTAAGGTCGATTTTCCAGAACCAGAGGGGCCACAAACGACTAACCTCTCTCCTTTTTGTACTGAGAGGCTAATATTCTTCAGTGCCTGAAATTGGCCGTACCACTTGCTGACGTGCGTAAAATCGATGGCGCTCATGCCGATTCTTTATATGCATTTATTTGTATTTCTACCTTAACAATATCAAGAAGATATTGCATCTCATGTAATTAAAATAGAGCTTTAAAGCCTGATATTGCTCACTCTTTATCGTGTGTAATTTAAATTTTACATACGGTGTAAAATGTAAAAATAGAAGAAAGATTGCCTTTTGGTTTAAAAAGTGGTTGCAAGCATCGTTTTTGATAGATAAGTTACAGGGAAGATGAAAAACAAAATAGAGCATTTATGCACCACTAATTTTTGGTGCGGTGTTCAAGCCAAGAGAAATAGGAAGACGTAAGCAATGTTCCAGACTGATGATGTACGAATTAGCAAAGTAAAAGAATTATTACCGCCAGTAGCTGTTTTAGAGAAGTTTCCGGCGACTGAAACTGCGTCTTCAACGACTTTTCGCTCTCGTGAAGCAATCTCTAAGATTTTAAACGGCGATGATGACCGCCTGCTGGTTATCGTTGGTCCTTGCTCTATTCACGATCCTGAAGCAGCAATCGAATACGGTAAGCGTTTGAAAGTATTGCGTGATGAGCTGGGTGACCGCCTAGAAGTCGTGATGCGAGTTTACTTTGAGAAGCCACGTACAACTGTCGGTTGGAAAGGCCTGATTAATGACCCGTACCTGAACGACACGTTTAAGATCAACGACGGTCTGCGCATGGGGCGTAAGTTGTTGCTGGATCTAACTGATCTTGGCCTACCTACGGCGAGTGAGTTTCTTGATATGATCACTCCGCAGTATGTTGCAGACTTAATCAGCTGGGGTGCTATCGGTGCACGTACCACTGAATCTCAGGTACACCGTGAACTGGCTTCAGGTATCTCTTGCCCAGTCGGCTTCAAAAACGGCACTGATGGCAACATCAAAATTGCATCAGATGCAATCCGCAGTGCGAGTGCTTCTCACCACTTCTTGTCAGTCACTAAGTACGGTCACTCTGCAATCGTTGAAACTGCTGGTAACCCAGATTGTCACATCATCCTACGTGGTGGTAAAGAGCCTAACTACAGCGCTGAACATGTTGGTGCTATTAAATCTGAACTTGAGGCGTCAGGTCTGCCTCAGAAGGTGATGATCGACTTTAGCCATGCTAACAGCTCGAAGCAGTACCAGCGTCAGATGTTGGTTTCGGAAGATGTAGCAGGTCAAATTTCTGCAGGTGAAGATGCTATTTTTGGTGTAATGATTGAGTCGCATCTTGTTGAAGGTCGTCAAGATCTTGTTGATGGTCAAGCTCCAACTTATGGTCAGTCTATCACTGATGCGTGTATTGGTTGGGAAGACACTGAAAAGGTTCTTCGTCAGTTAGCCGATGCTGTAGAAGCTCGTCGTAACAAATAACCTATTTCTTATTTGTAAGAAAAGCTCCCAAGTCGGGAGCTTTTTTCGTTTTAGGGGTTTAATTGAACACTGTTTAATATATTATGGAAATCGAACTTATCGACCCCAATGATTCATGAAGCGAACGTCAAAGATTATCTGGACTGTCATACTATGCTTGGCTTTATCCTCATGGACTCACGCGGCCCAAAGCGAGAGTGATTTGTTTATTTACACTCTGCCCAAGTACGATGACTCGCGCAATGAGATGAACCAAGACCCGATTGATGTAAAGGTCGATAGTACATCGCCTCCACCAGCTTTGAAGCTAGATTATGAGGTCCCTTGCGATCTCAAGTGTGGCATCGGTCATACAGGACTGTTCTTACTTTATATTGCAGCGGAAGGACAGAAAGATCAGCAATATCGATACTCATTAATGAATCCAAACTACGAACCTTAATCTGACTAATTTGAACAAGGGCTCTCGGCAGAGAGCCCTTGTATATTTATTTACCAACGAAACCTACAACAACCGTGTCGCCTTCCAAACTCCGAGAGAAAACATAGGCTGAATTGTTGCCAATTTCTTCGTGTACACCAGCTCCTATTGCAGGATGGGATTGACGGAACTGGCCTAACGTTTGCCAGTGTTTAAGAAGTTGTTGGCGCTCTTTACTTAGCTCCCACAGCATGTCAGAGCGAGTGCCTTGATGGAAGTCATCAGCATAGGGGCCTAAATCTCTTCCCACTTCATCACCGTAGTAAACCTGAACAGCGCCGGGGCTAAGTAATAAAGCGTTGGCGGCGTTACGCTGCATCTCAAACGAGTTGAAGCGACTGAAAAACAGTTCTGTGTCGTGTGAAGACATGTAGCTGACAGGGGTAAAATCTGGCGTTTCTTGCATTGAATCGGCGTAGTTTTGATAGGTCTCCTGCATTTGGCTCAGGCAAGCGGCACCTTTGTCGAGCTTCTTCTGCATATCAAAGTTGATTAGCGCATCGAAACCTTGGTCAGCATAAGGTGAACGGTAAGCCGAATGTCCCCAGACTTCACCTATCATCCAGAAAGGTTGCCCAGTCTGATTATTATTGACACGCCATTGCTCAAGGCTCTTTGTTGCCTCGCTTTTCAACCGTTTCCACACATCTCCTTCAACGTGTTTAACGGTATCAACTCGAAAGCCATCAATACCAAATTGCTTGACCCAGTCGGTTTGCCACTCGATGAGGTAGTCAGATACGGTGTAGCTCTCACGCGCTTGAACGCGGGTTCCTGGATTGTTGAGTAACCATTCTGGTGGTGTTACGCGCTGCTCAGACTCGGTCAAAAAGTCGGGTAGGCCAGCCAGCGTCATTGTGATATCACTTGATCCGGGTTTGCTGTAGCCTGGTAAACCAGCTCGAACCCAGTCTTTACCCCACCACTGCTGCCAGTTTGAACTTGCGTAATCAACAGAATCATTAAAGCTATGCCAGTTCTGCCCTGATTTGGGTGCCCAGTCTTGCCACTTATCGGGCATATTATCGGTGTTAACAACGTTTATGTTGTCGAACTGTAAGTCTGCCAGTGTCGAGTAACCCGAATGATTGACCACGGCGTCTAGGAAGATACGCATACCGCGTTTGTGAGCCTCTGTGACCAGCTGCTTTAGATCCTCTTCATTACCAAAGTTCTGATCGATTTTGGTGAAATCACGAGTCCAGTAACCATGGTAGCTATAGAATGGAAAACTGCCTTTCTCTCCACCACCGACAAAGCCGTGGACTTGCTCTACGATAGGAGAAAGCCAGATCACGTCAGTGCCAAGGCTTTGAATATAGTCGAGCTTTTCGGTAAGTCCTTTAAGATCCCCTCCATGAAAGGTGCCTATCTCTTGTTTGCCATCTTTCTTTCGGCCATAGCTGTGGTCATTGGATCTATCTCCGTTGTTGAATCGATCCACCATGGCGAAATAGATATTGGCGTTTCGATAGTCGAATTGCGCAGAGGAGGCGCTGGCATCGGCCTGTTCAAGTAGAACAAGTCCACCACTGTTCGGGGAGGGGGTTAATCTGACTTGATCGTTTTGCACGGTAACGAGTTGATTTGAAAATGCCTCTCTGAGCTGAGTACCTTCACTGAAGGTGCCACCTAAAGAAAGTGCCACTTCTCCACCTTTGTATTGCTCGCAAACGACATCGGGGATAGGGCGGGTAAACTTCTTGGCTGCGACTTTCTTGGCTTCCCGAGCGATTGTTATTGTGTGTTGAGTATCATCGTAGGCAAAGGAGTAATCTCCACTGAAGCGGATCTTAATCGATAATTCGGTATCGCTACTGCAATTGAGGCTCAGTGGTTTACGGAACTTAACTTTCTGTTCTGCTACTGATGGGCACGTACCATCGATCCCCGATATATTAACTTGATAGGTTTCTTTTTTAAGTGGCAGAACCAATGGATCCGATGTGCTTAAAGGGAAATCCCGACTTGTGGTGGTGGTTGAAATGGTGAGAGTCGGCGCGGCTATAGTTGCCGAACTGATTAGGGCAGTCAGCACAGCAAGAGAGATATGTGTTTGCTTCACGTTCATTCCTTGATTGTTTTTTAAACAAGGTTAAACCGATTACCTCAAGCTGACATCATTCCCCTAACCTACGCCCCAAAATTTGCTCAAAATCACAGCAGTCATCCTTTATGTTATACGGATGACAGTTTCAGCGTTGTGTCTTTATCTGGAGATTTAAAAATTGCACCATGGCAGATTCATCTAGGTAGCCATCGGCTTTCTTGTGACCTCGTAGATATTGATAGCCTGCAATGACATGGCGGTGTTGTTCGTGGTCTTTTGGCTCAAAGCCATGGACGTGTCGATAGGCCATTATATAGGCGTCCATATCGACCACTTCAGCTTGTCTGTATAGATAACCGCAGCCCGTAGCCAGCCATTCCAGTGAACAGTTGGCTTTCATGGCTATCTGATTAGCTTTGGACAAACTCGGTTCACTCCCGTTGAGGTATTTGCGAATCAGGGCTTCTGAAAGTTCTACTCGGCGAGCAAAACCAGAAACCGACTCCTCACCAATCAATTGTTTTAGCCGTTCGGAGAAACTCAATTTTTCGTACTCTGGTTCGAATTTGTTGTCAGTATACGTTGAGCATTGAATTAAACAAGAATACTGTAAAGGCAGTTTTTATTAGGAGGTAAGTGATGGTGTCTAAAGTCACAATTGCGCCGCAAGGCCCGGAGTTTTCTCAACTGGTTCAGGGTTACTGGCGCCTTGCAGAATGGGGTATGACGCCTCAGCAAAGATTGTCGTTTCTCAAGCAACATATTGAGTTAGGTGTTACAACAGTCGACCACGCAGATATCTACGGCAATTACGAATGTGAAGCTCTATTTGGTGAAGCGTTAAAGTTAGATCCTGCCGTCCGTGATGCGATCGAGATCGTCACTAAGTGTGATATTCAGCTCTGTACCGACAAATTTCCTCAACGCAAGGTGAACCATTATGACACCAGTGCGGGGCATATTTATGAATCTGTTAACAACTCGCTTGCACGTCTGAACATCGAGCAAATTGATGTCTTGCTTATCCATAGACCAGATGTACTGATGGATGCGGATGAAGTGGCTGATGCGTTTAATGAATTACACAAAGTTGGCAAAGTGAAGCACTTTGGCGTGTCTAACTTCACGCCAAGTCAGTTTGATCTTCTACAATCTCGTGTGGCCAAACCGCTGGTTACTAACCAGGTTGAAATCAATCCATTGAATTTTGAGGTTGCCCATGATGGTACGTTAGATCAGCTTCAAATGAAGCGCGTACGACCAATGGCGTGGTCTTGTCTCGGCGGTGGAAGCATCTTTACTGGTGCAACCGAGCAGGCACAACGTGTTTGTGATGAGCTAGAAGCAATCCGATGTGAAGTAGGTGCGCAGAGTATTGATCAAGTCATCTACGCATGGGTAAATAGACTGCCATCACGACCTCTGCCTATTATTGGTTCAGGAAAAATTGAACGCGTGAAAAGCGCTGTTGAAGCGATGGACATTGAACTTACTCGTGAGCAATGGTATCGCGTCTGGGTAGCCTCTAAAGGTCATGGTGTGCCATAGACTGCGATTTTACATGAGAAAGTGTCGACTTAGCTGTCATGTAATCAATTAAGAACATCGAGAGCTGAGTGTCCGCTTTTTAAAGGTCTGCCAAATCCGATATTAGGAAACTAATATCGGATTTTTATATTTCTTATCAGTCTATTCGTCACTACTTTTCACTTACGAAACATTTTTCATGGCCTTGACTCACTAATAACCTAAGTTTTTAGTGGTTATTCTCACATGTGAGATTGGTGTTTTAACTAATGAGTTAACTGTTTAATATCATGATCTTAGTTAATGCAACGAAGTCAATTAACCTGTCTATAATTACTCTAATAACGAGCAACGGTCATATTATGGAAATAAGCACTGGAATCACGTACAAATTTTGATATTTTTGTCGCCAATACGCTTGTTGAATATTATTAAATTTCTTAATTGCTGTTGACTGATTTGGTCAGATTGAGGGGATAAGTATGGAAGTCGAAATTGTACGCCAGGCTCGTATCGTAGAAGAAGTGAGCGGGGACGTTATCGCTGTTAAGCCTGATGGCACCGCGAGAAAAGTCATTCAAGGCGAGACTATCCAGTCGAATGAAATCATGATCACTGCTCGTAATGCCTCAGTGGTGTTGAGTGCTGGTGGTATTCCTTCAATTGTTGATGAAAATAGCATTTCCTTAGGATTAGAGAATGTTGATGGTAATGCTTGGCATTCTACGCAAGTGAACGGAGATGTTGAGTTTGATCTTGCCCAGCTTGGTGAAGGTGCATTAAGTGAAGATGAGATTGCGGCAATTCAAGGTGCGATTTTAGATGGTGCTGACCCGACTCAAATCCTAGAGGCTACAGCAGCAGGCGCAGGCGGTGCAGGCTCTGCGAACGGTGGCTTTGTGACCATCGAATACAATGGCACCGAAGTATTAGCAAGCACTTTCTTCGAAACATCAGCGCAAGCACAAGACGATGTAGAAGAGACCGACGATGAGTTAAGAACCTTAGTATTTGCTGCTGGTGGTGAAAGCATCTCAGAAGCGCTTGTTGAGGGCTCTCTATCAGCAGGTACTTACCCCCAGTCAGAAACAGCAACAGTGACTATTTTTGCCGGTGACCTTCCCTTAGATGCTGATAGTTTTGTCCCTGAACCTGCTTCACTCGCTAGTTTATTGGCTGAACTCAATTCTGATATCACATCTTCAGGTGAAGCCGTTACGTTTACTTATGATTCGGCCGAAAACGCTATTATCGGTGTCAACGCTCAAGGTGAAGTGTTGCGCATTGATATTGATACGACTTTGGTCGGCAAAGATGTCAGCCTAGAGCTGACCACAACAGTAAGCCAGCCTATTGATCACGTAGATTCTGTTGGTGGTGGACAAGTCGCAATCAGCGATGATCAGATTTCAGTCAGCTTTGATATCACAGGTGCTGATTCAGGTGGTAACGCTATTCGAGCTCCTATCGATGCTCAGGTTTCAATTGGCGATGGAGTTAATCCAACACCTCAAGCGACGAATGTTCAGAACGTCGAATCTGATTCAACGTTAATCCAAGGTGAACTCGCTGCAATTGGCAGTGATGCACTGGCCTCAGTAACGTTTGACAGTTCTGCACTTCAGCAATTTGATGGCTTACTCAGTGACAATCAATCCACGACGGCAACGCTGTCAGATGACGGGACAACAATCACGTTAACGGCTGATGGTTCAGGAGATACCGTACTGACGGTTAGCGTTGATACGCAAGGGCAGTATGAGTACCAGCAGTTTAAGCCTTTGGAACACAATGGCTCTGATACGATTTCTCTTTCACTGCCTACCACTATTGTAGATTACGACCAGGATACGGTCACCAATGACATTAATATTGAGATTACTGACGGCGACAACCCTGTTATTACTAATGTTGATGGGTTGAGTCTTGATGAATCAGGTGTTGCTGGTGGCTCGCAAGTCGGCACTGTGGCAGTTTCGGGTAGTGGTTCTATTACAGCCACCGCAGGCAGTGATATCATCGATCACTTTGAGCTGGAACCAAGCGAATTTAATACTGACGGCTCACTGACTTCACAAGGTCAGCAGGTCACTCTTGAGCTAACGGATAATGAGAACGGTGTTCGAACGTATGAAGGCGTGATTGAGCTCAACGGAAGCCGTGTCACAGTGTTCGAAATTAAGGTGGATTCACCTGCGCAAGGTGATTATGAGTTCACGCTGTTTGAACAGCTTGATCATTTAGGTGTGAACGATGAGTCATTGACGATTGAACTCCCAGTTTACGCGGTTGATGCGGATGGTGATCGTTCTGAATTAGCGGGCGGTACGGGCTCCGAGGAAGCAGGCAAGATTCTCATCCAAGTGAAAGACGATGCACCGACGATTAGCGGTGCTGACGCTTTGTCTCTTGACGAAGATGATCTCTCTTCAGGTTCCTCACCAGACGCGGCTTCTTTGACGGCAAACGGTCAGTTTACTGTAACTGAAGGTGCAGATACGGTAGTTGAATACCGACTCGATACGAACTCTAATCCAGTCGCGGGTTTGAAGTCCGATGGCTTGGAGGTATCACTGAGTGAAACCTATGACAGCGCAACTAATACCTATACCTATACCGCTTCAACGTCTGATCAGGATGTATTTGTCCTGACGATAAAAGGAGATGGCACCTACTCATTTGAGTTGAAAGGACCGATTGATCATGCTGCGAATGCTGATGATCAAACATTGAATTTCGCGGTTATTGCCAAAGATAATGATGGTGATACTGCTGCCCAAAATATTTCTGTCAATATTGTCGATGATGCTCCTTCGATAAGCCATGCTGAGGCGTTAATCCTCAATGAGAATGAYTTAGCGAGTGGCACTAGCCCAGACGCGACACGTGTGAGCCAAGACGGAGACTTCACTACGCTTGAAGGGGCGGATAAGGTCGTGAGCTACCAGCTTGACCTGACCAGCAACCCGATTGATGGCCTGACGTCTCAGGGCAAAGCGGTGACGCTCTCTGAGTCCATCGATGCCGATGGGGTGGCGACSTACACGGCTTCCAGCGTGGATGGCGATGTGTTTGTRCTGACGCTGCGCCCTGATGGCAGYTACACCTTTGAGCTGAAAGGTCCGATTGACCATGACGCTAACAGCGACAGTGAACGCCTTGATTTCACKGTGGT
The DNA here is from genome assembly GCF_022398095.1 of Vibrio sp. Isolate23. Classification (NCBI taxonomy): domain Bacteria; kingdom Pseudomonadati; phylum Pseudomonadota; class Gammaproteobacteria; order Vibrionales; family Vibrionaceae; genus Vibrio; species Vibrio sp. Isolate23. The sequence goes on along the minus strand of NZ_JAKEUV010000001.1, from coordinate 552,488 downwards.
GGCGACCGACACCGATGGCGACACCGACCGCATTACSCTGCCGGTGACSATTGGCGATGATAGCCCGAACATCGCCTCGGCKGAGGCGTTAATCCTCAATGAGAATGACTTAGCCAGTGGCACNAGTGAACGCCTTGATTTCACGGTGGTGGCGACCGACACCGATGGCGACACCGACCGCATTACSCTGCCGGTGACSATTGGCGATGATAGCCCGAACATCGCCTCGGCKGAGGCGTTAATCCTCAATGAGAATGACTTAGCCAGTGGCACYAGCCCAGACGCGACACGTGTGAGCAAAGACGGAGACTTCACCACGCTTGAAGGGGCGGATAAGGTCGTGAGCTACGAGCTTGACCTGACCACCAACCCGATTGATGGCCTGACTTCTCAGGGCAAAGCGGTGACGCTCTCTGAATCCATCGATGCCGATGGGGTGGCGACCTACACGGCTTCCAGCGTRGATGGCGATGTGTTTGTACTGACGYTGCGYCCTGATGGCAGYTACACCTTTGAGCTGAAAGGTCCGATTGACCATGACGCYAACAGCGACAGTGAACGCCTTGATTTCACKGTGGTGGCGACCGACACCGATGGCGACACCGACCGTATTACCCTGCCGGTGACGATTGGCGATGACAGCCCGACAGTTCGCTCTATTGATCCATCAAGCACGTTTGTGGTTGATGAAGATGACACCGCAGCAGGCTCTGATACTTCCGGTGCAGCCGCTGTTGCGACAGGCAGCTTTGTCACCACAGAAGGCGCGGATGGTGTTGTTGCTTATGAGTTGGTGAATGTATCCGATACGCAAAATGGCCTAACGTCTAACGGGCAAGCGGTAACGATTTCTGAGGTAAATGGTGTTGCTGGCGCGACCACTTATCAAGGTGTGGCTGGCGGTCAAGTGATCTTCACTTTAGTGCTGTCTGACAACGGTGATTATACTTACACCCAATTCAAAGCTTTGGACCATGCACAAAACAGCGATACGTTGACCATTCCGTTTGATGTAGTTGCGATCGACAAAGACAACGACACTTCACCAACTGTCCGCTTGCCAATTGAAGTTATTGATGATCAACCTGTACTAACGGGGTCGACAGGGGAAACATCTGTCGACGAAGATGACCTAGCGGGTATTGGCTCGGATCGCTCTGAAGACACCACGATTAATGGTAACTTCATTATCGCTGAAGGCGCTGACAGTGTTGTGGAATATGAGTTAACTAATGCAGGTGATACGTTAGATGGCTTGTCTGCTGACGGCGAAGTGCTTGAGTGGGCTGCTGTCCAAACCAGTGGCACGACGTTCACTTATACAGCAATGACTGAAAATGGTCATGAGCCTGTATTTAGAATTGTTTTGGATACATCAGACAACAGCTATCAATTTGAATTACTTAAACCTCTTGATCATCCAGAAGGCGCGGGTGAAAACAGCGTCCAAATAGACTTTACAATCAAAGCGACAGATTTTGATGGAGATGAGTCCGCTGAGATTACTCTACCTATTACCGTCGTCGATGATGTTCCATTGTTGACTGACCACTCGATTTCTAGAGTTGAAGGCAGTGGTTTCAAGAGAGTGAATATGTTTGAAGCCTCCACTGATAAAGGGGCTGATGACGCTGCTATTACGATGATTGAAGGGACTACAGATGGTACTTCGGTGATTAAATTTGGCGGTGAAAATGGTACCTATGTCGATAGTGTCGATATTCAGTCTGGCAATCAAACGATCAAAGTTTACGAAGAATACGATACTGGTAACGGAACAAGAGATATCCGCGAACTGGGTGAGTTGAGAGTCAACTCTAATGGTGACATCCGTTTCAAAGCGTACGATAACCTAGAACATGATGGTGATACGTTTGATTTTAGTATTGACGTGACTGCGACGGATGGAGACAAAGATACCTCAACGGCGCAATTGGATCTGACCATCGTCGATAGGAAAGCGTCAGCAATCGCTCTCAAAGTGACGACTTTCGAAGAATCTGGTCGTGATCCGTCGATTGACTACGATCCAAATAATCCAAATACCCTTGATACCGCTAACGTTCAGGATAACCAGAGCGGTATTACGGGTCTTGACTCCCCAACACAGATTTTGCTTCAAGCGAATTTGTATGATGCGGATAACAACGAATCTATTGGTGGCATGACGATCAAGGCGGGAGATCACCACGGTACCTTCTACTACTTTGACGGCAGCCAATACGTCGAACTTGAGCCAAACAATGGAGGCAAAATCTACATTGATGGCTCTTTGATTGATCAGACATCGAGTGTGAATAGTGATGGCGATCAAATCACCACGATCACTAACCTGTATTTTGTACCGGACAGAAACTACTCGACCGATGAATCAGGTATCCAGATCAAGTACCAGCTTGAAATTGACAACGATGGTACGTTGGATCATAAGCTGAATTCGAGCTTCAGAATTGAAGTGGAAAGTGTTGCCGATATTGCCACTTGGGATGATGCTAATAGCACTTACGAGTACACGTTAACAGAAGATGGCGCTCATCAGACGCTCAACTTGAGTGCAGTGACACAAGATACCAGTAATCCAGAGACGATTACTTACCGTCTTGAAGTGACTCAAGGTCAAGGCGAGTTTGAGTTACTGGATGCATCAGGAAACGTCATTGCAGAGTCATCTCCAGGCGTTTATCTGATCAGCTCTGATGATATCAACAGCGTTCAGCTAAATCCGAGGGATAACTTCTCTGGAGCGATTAAGTTTGACGCGAAAGCATTAACTGAAGAAGACGCCAATGCTGTTTCTGGCAAAGAAACTGCCGAGTCCGTGGTGCAAGAGCTGGTATTCAATGTTACGCCGAAGGCAGATGATAGTAGCTTCTCAGTCAACCGTATCTCAATCTTTGAGGATAATGCTGCGAGCCAGAACACAGTCGATCCCGATCATGAACCGTTTACACTCGATAAAGTCATCACGCTCAATTCAACGGCTGACATCGATACTCCGGGAGATACTTCTGAAGTGCTGTATGTCCGTTTATCCGATTTCACTGACGAAAATGGTCAGCCGCTGGCTGGCTTTGAAGTGCGTTGGGTGAGTTCCGGTGATCCGCTACCATTGATTACTGATGGTAGTGGTAGCTACTATGAGATTGCACAATCTGACTTAGACAAGGTCGAGATTCAGCCACCGCTGCATTCCAACGAGGACTTCACCTTTGAGGCAACGGGTGTGGTGAAAGATACCGCAACACTTGGTGATGGCTCTCAGGTCACCGATGTGACTGAAATGAGTGCTGGTAAAACAGTCCATGTATCTGTCAAAGGTGTTGCTGATATTCCTTATCTTCCCGATGTTCCTGATGTGCCTATCACAGGTGCTGAACTTGATACTTGGTACAGCTATACAGACGGCAATGGTAATGCAGGTGCTCAGGTTGTTATTAACGAAAACTCAAGTATTGAGTTGAGTTTTGCTGTCCTATCGGGTGAAGAAAAAGATGGTGTCAATGATAACTCTGAATCGATCACTGTGCTGCTTTCAGATATCCCCGATGGCGTGCAATTGTACGACAGCAATGGCGGTGTTATTGATTTGGTATACGCAGGTAGTGACGCTAACGGTCCTATTTATCAGGCCAATATTACTCAAGAGCAATACAGTTCAGGTATTACGGTTGAACCGCCAAAACATTCGACCGAAGACATCAATATCACGACGAAAGTTATCGTTACGGAGAACGATGGCCACATCAGAGAAGTGGATGGCAGCATTCTGGTTAAAGTTGTGCCTGTGATTGATGCTGGTGGGAGTGATGATGCTTACAGCAGGACTTCTACAGGTAACGAAGACAGCTTTATTGTCGTCCCTTGGAATCTGCAAAATGCAGAGAATCCTGACAGAGCACCAGATGCCAATGATCGTGATTATGAGTTCGTCTCATCCATTACTATTTCAGGTTTCCCTGAAGATGTTGAGATTACGATTGATGGCGTTCCAGTAGCTAACTACACAGGCGGCACCGCGATGTATGATGACGTCAGCAATACGTTGACGATCACAGGACTGGATGAAAACTCTAGCCAACCTGTCGTTCGGGTTAAGCCGCCAGAAGACTCTAGCGTTGATATGGACTTACAGACCAAATTGATTGTCGAAGAGCATGATGCTGATAATAATGGCGACAGTGTTGCCACGAAAGAAGTGACTGGTTCACTCACCGTTGTTGTTAGGCCAATTGTTGAGAGTGATGGTGATCTTCAGGTCAAATCGAATAATGCTGTTGTGACCACGATTGACGATACAGATGATGATGGCCGCATAGACTTCACTATCAACGATCAGAATGGTGATGCGAATGTTATTGCCTTTGAAGACTTTGATCCGAGCTCGGACGAACTAGTCAAAGAAGTGGTGGTGCGTTTTGTCGGCATTTCAGGCGATGATTTGGATCAGCTGTTTGTTACAGGCGCGGTTAATAATGGTGACGGCTCTTGGACAGTCACTGACGAAGAAAACTTCAGTATCGTTGCGCCTGATGGCCTTAATTACACCGATAGTAATGGATTACCGAGCAGTACCTTGACCGTTGAGTTTGTCGCTCAGGTTTACGATAAGGGTGATGAAAACGAAAGTGGTTCGGTTAGTGAAAAATCAACCACGATAGATTTGACTTTCCCAAGTAGTGTTGTTGGCCAAAACAGTGAAGCAGCTGTGATTGAGCAAATAACAACTCCAGACGCCATTATCACGGGAGTCGAAGACAACTACATTGACCTTAGTAGTCAAATAAGCAATGTTGTCCAAATTGGTGTCGATGGTAGCAATGTGAGCACTGCTGATAGTGTGGCTGACCAGTTCACCATTGTGATTGACCCAAGCGACATTCCGGCAGAAGTAAGTGGTCTTAAGGTCATCGGGGCTGAGTACGATTTTGCTAATAACCTTTATCTGTTTGAAGCAACCATCAACCCTGACGGCAGTATTTCTATTCCTGATGGCCTAAAATTAGAACTGCCTGAAGATTATGCAGGTGACTTCAATCTGCCGATTACCTTTGTCACCACGGATAAAGCATCAGGTGATGAGAATCGCGTCGAACTAAATATCCCTGTCGCTGTGACACCGGTAGCTGATATAGCGGCGGGAGCGGGCGAGCAGGGTCAGCCTCTCGACAGCGATGTCACTCCTGAAATAAGCCTGAGTGCGACTTCAGTGGAAAAAGGCACGGGTACTCAGTTGGACGCTAATGCACTGGAAGATAATCTTATCAAGTTAGATCTTGATATTGATTTGGCAGATGTTCGCAACGATAGTCACAAAGGCCAAGAAACACTGACGAGAGTTGAAATCACGTTACCTGATTCTAGCTTGGGTTATTTTGCTGATGTAAATGGTGACCCGATTCAGCCAGACAGCAGTGTGTTTGTCGTTGATTCTAACGATCCTGCGGTCATTCAGGCGGCATTGGATGGTTTGTACTTTGTGCCTAAAGAAAATTATCCGACGGACAGCAGTGGTAATTCAATCTCCTTTACTGTGAAAGGTACGGTGGTCGACCAAACCACTTTTGATACCACAGGTACGACGCAAGTTTCCAATACGAGTAGTGAGCGCACCTTCACGCAGAACGTGGACATTGATATCACGCCGGTCCTAGACCCTGTCACTTTGCCAACCGCAGCGGACAATATCGTTGTGGTTGGCGATGAAGATACCGACATTTCGCTCACTTCAGGTGGTTCTGGATTGTCGATTGCATTGAATGACACGGATGGCTCAGAGCAATTCCTTTCAGCCAAACTAACGGGTGTGCCTGATGACTTTACGGTAACTAGTACTTCGTCTGACTTTGTGGTTAAGAACAGTGGTGGTGGTGAATGGGTCATTCAATTGACTGACCCGAGCGTAACAGAAATCGATTTGTCAGCGATTTCGATTCGCCCAGCAGAGCATTTCAGTGGCACTGCCGATATTGGCATTACTGTGTTTACGCAAGAGCAGCTGTTACAAGCGCCGACTGCACATCAAGGGCAATTCAGCATTGATGTTACCCCTGTTGGCGATGTGGTAGACATTGACCCAACAAGCAGTGTGACTGGTAATGAAGGTGAGAATATCGACATTGCTATCAACGCGAGTATCGTTGATAAAACCGATCTGTTACCGGGTGATTCTGCTCAGGATCAGCCAGAAACATTGTTAATTACTGTTGAGCAAGTACCAGACGGTGCGACGATTTACTACCCAGATGGTGTGACACCTGCGACCAATCTAGGCAATGGTAAATGGGAGCTGCGTGTCGATGCTCAGGAAGTCGACAAGATTGTGTTTAATTCCGGGGATCACAACAAAGGAACTTGGAATGAAGATAGCCTGAAAATTACCGTCCAATCGGTGGATAAAGATGCGGATGGCAATGAATATCTCGGCCCGACAACGAATCAGGTCTTTGATGTCGCCGTTGATGTTGAAGCGGTGAATGACCGCCCAGAGTTCAACAATATCGCTGACATTCAGACCGCAGAAGATACTGTCGTGGCGATTAAAGGCTTCACGGTGTCCGATGTGGATTCTAGCCTTGATGATCCCGATGCTGAATACACGTTGACTTTAAATGTAGATAGCGGCGAGCTATTCCAAAACACCACGATAGCAGCTAACAATGGGCTCACCGTCTCGGTGGATGCATCAGGCCAGACTGTGACAATTACGGGTAAAGTCGCTGACATCAACTCGGCTCTTGCTCAAGACCTTGTCACATTCAAGCCGGATGAAAACAGCAATGATTTGATCGACACTGATGGCGTTAAAGTGACGGCCCACATCGACGATCAAGGCAATGTGGGTTCGGTGGATGCTGTAAACCCAGATACCTCAAACACCAACGAAACGTCATTCGTTATTCATGTCTCTGAAGTGAATGACGAGCCTCAAGCTGGCGATCTTGACCTAGGGGATATTCTTGAAGAAGGCAGTATTCAGATCACCGCCGCGCAGTTGATTGCCGCCAGCAATGACATTGATGGTGATGATTTGGTGGTTAAGTCCATCTCTGTCCCCGCAGAGCAAGGTACGCTGACTCTTAACCCAGACGGTGTTTCTTGGACGTTTACGGCAGCAGATGACTTTAATGGTGATGTGTCCATCAGCTATACCATTGAGGACAATGGCACAACAAATGGGGTAAATGACTTCCTTCACGATACAGGTACGGTTTCACTGTCAGTGATTGGGGTGAATGATAAGCCTGAGATTGATGTGGATGACATTACAACCATCATCAATGAGTCTTCGGGCCAGTTGATCAGTGGAATCTCCGTCAGCGATGCTGACTATGTCGACGCATTTTCTAATGACGCCATGACTGTCACGCTCAGTGTCGATTTTGGACAGCTGAATGTAACCATACCTGCGGGCTCTTCTATCACAGCGACTCCGTCGTCAGGCAGTTCAATTACACTGACGGGTACCATTGGAGAGCTGAATGCACTGCTGGACTCTCCATCTGCTGGCACTGGTGTAACCTTTGATGCGACTCACGCCCCATCTGACAGCGTGATGCTCACCATTACTGCGACGGATTCAGGTAACCCTTCAGGCATGGTGATGTCGGAGACAACGCAAAAACCGATCACGATTACGCCTGTTGCCAACGCGCCAACTCTATCGATTGCGCCAGATAACAATTATGTGAAGAATATTAATGCCAGCCTAACAGCAAGCAATAATGGTATCGCTCTACTCGGGATCGTTGCGGCACTCACGGATGTGCATGAAGCTCTATCTCTGGAGTTGTCGGGACTTCCTGCTGGATCAACGGTGGAAACATCGTCAGGAACACTGGTTCCAGTGGACGGTAAAGTTGTCGTGCCTGCAGATGATATTGATAGCGTCTCTATCGTCGGTGTACAGGAAGGGGCACATACCATTCAATTGACTGCGGTGTCGACTGAAACGGATAGCTCTACGGCTGAATCAGCACCTATTGATCTCAACCTTAACGTGACCAATGATATCTCCGATATTGATGTTTCTTCCTCTAGCCAAGATAACCAGCTATTGGGAAGTGACGAAGGTATCGAGTTGCAGGCGGGTTCCGGTGACGACCGAATCGAAGGAGGAACTGGCAATGATACACTCATCGGTGGTGCTGGCGATGACGCCTTACTAGGTGGCGCTGGTGACGATATTCTTGATGGTGGTTTAGGTTCAGACATTCTGACAGGTGGAACTGGTGAAGATACCTTTATTTGGCATGAGATTGATGATGGTGCGACGGACACTATTACCGATTTCAGTATTGCTGAAGGAGATCAGATTGACCTGCGTGAAGTGTTACCTGAACTGAAGCAAGCGAATGTAGATATGGATACTTTACTGTCCCATTTGGATGCCAAGTTAGTTGATGGAGATGATATTGAACTTAAAGTGCACCCTGATGGTAATGGAAATGGTGAGCAAACTATTCTGGTGGAGGATTTAGGTCAACAAATTGACTTCAACAGCATGGATTCCTCGCAAATTATATCGACCTTGCTTGATCAGCACATTATCGTCCACGATCAGTAATTCTGAATAGAAAAGCGCCCTCAACCTCGTTCAGGCTAGGTTAAGGGCGCTTTGTTTTATCTCATGCTTTTAACCGATAACAACCTGGCCTAGCACGTATCCTAGGCAACATGCCCCAATCACACCTATCAAGCCGACAGACATAAATGAGTGGTTGAAATACCACTTACCGATTTTAGTTGTACCGGAAGTATCAAAGTTCACCGTGGCAATATCTGAAGGGTAATTCGGGATGAAGAAATAGCCGTAAACGGCAGGCATCAAACCAATCAATAGGGCAGGATCTAAGCCGAGCCCCAGACCAACAGGGAGCATCATACGAGCTGTTGCTGCTTGCGAATTGACCACAACAGAGACGATGAATAAAGCCAAGGCGAAAGTCCAAGGGTAGTTTGTCACCATTTCAACGATACCAGAGCGAAACTGTGGCATGGCATATTGAAAATAAGTGTCGGACATCCATGCAATACCAAAGATGGCAATCGCTGCGACCATACCTGACTTAAATACCACGCCGTTGGGAACATCGCGGGGGTCAGTTTTGGTCGCCAATAAGATCACACCACCGAAACACAACATCATCATTTGAATGATGACCGACATCTTAATCGGCTTATCCCCTTCAACGACGGTGCGAATTTCCGGCACCATCGCGATGATCACAATAGTGATAATCGAGGCAAGGAAAATGAGTACTGCATTACGCGCGGATGCCGGTAAGACTTCGTCGAGAGAAGTTGCAGTGGTACTTTCGATACGTTTTTTCCACTCAGGATCTTTAAGCCTCGCTTGATACTCAGGATCTTCGCTTAACTCTTTACCACGTTTAAGGCTGTATAGAGACATCAAAAGCGTGCCAAATAGCGTTGCGGGTACCGTAACCATCAAGATAGAAACTAAAGTGATATCGTGTTGAATATCGGCAAGCTGAGCGAGGTAATAGACTACTGCAGCAGATATTGGTGACGCAGTGATCGCTATCTGTGAAGCGACTGAAGAGGCTGCCATTGGCCGCTCAGGACGAATACCATTCTTCAGTGCTACATCGCCGATAATAGGCATGATGGAATACACAGCATGACCTGTCCCCAAAAGAAACGTCATGGAGTAAGTGACGAATGGAGCAATGAGTGTGACGCGTTTAGGGTTCTTGCGCAGAAGCCGCTCAGCCACTTGCAGCATATATTTCAGTCCTCCAGCCGCTTCTAAGATAGATGCACAAGTGACAACGGCGAGAATGATCAGCATGACGGTGACTGGCGGTGATGTCGGTGGCATCTTAAATATGAAGACTTCAATCACCAAACCAATTCCTGAAACGACACCTAAACCGATACCGCCGTAGCGAGAGCCGATATAGAGCATAAGTAACAGGAAAAGAAACTCAAAATACAACATAGAGCAATTCCTTAAATATATTGTGGATAAAGACATTGTCAGAAGCTAACGAATAAATTTCTCCGTTGGTGGTCACACAATACGGATGAGTAAAAATGGAAAGTGCTTTCTAAGATACTGCTCACAGAGATATCAATACAACTTACTGACTCTTAACAATAGTTTCACACTATTGGAACCTAAATGGGCGGTAGGCTTGGGATGTTTATCTTTTAAACGGAAGGCGTAGGTTTACCAGCTTGCAGTCATTCAATGTGCAATGACTTTCAATGGTTGTTTGAATAATTACTCAAACTTTATTCGGCAAATTATTTTATATACTCAAAATTGAGACAACTTCGCCAACACCAATGAGATACCCTATAGCCGATTTATGGTTTGCACGAAACCTATATAAATTTGGGAAGTAATTATGGAAAGTATGCCTTCTATCCTTATTGTTTGTATGGGTAATATTTGCCGTTCGCCACTCGCTGAGGTTGTTCTGAAAACAAAAGCAGACCAGCGAGGCCTAGCACTGGATATTGCTAGTGCTGGAACCCTCCGGGATCAGGTCGGGAATTCACCAGATAGGCACGTTCAAACGCTGGCACGTCAGCATGGTTATAACCTAAGTGGTTTGACGGCAACTCAGGTTAAGGAAGAAGATTTTTCCAATTATGACATGGTCTTAGCGGCAGATAGAGCCAATTTGGCCTCTCTACATGACCTATGTCCTAGAGAGCACAGGAGTAAGCTGGCTTTGTTCCTCTCTTACTCAGACATTGAAGAAAAGGAAATCCCTGATCCTTATCAAGGTAGTCGTGCACGTCATCAAAAAGCGTTTGAACTAATTGAGAAAGGCAGTGATGGGGTGCTTAATTTTATAACGTCAATAGAAGCGTAAGCTTTGTTGAAAGTGTATTAGAAGTGAGGCGCTGCGAGGCAGTGTTTATTCGTTGAAACAGAGTCCTTCTTACCAAAAAGACTGACTTCTTATTTTTTATTTATTTTTGTTTATTTTCTTGCCGAGCTTAGATTCGGTCGGATAGCTATTGATTGAAATTTATCGACGACGATAAATGATGCTTGGCTTAATTCAGGGAACAAGTGTTGTGAAAAAGGTTTTAATTACGTTTGGTACTCGACCAGAAGCGATCAAAATGGCGCCTTTGGTTCACCAAATGAAAGGTGACGCTCGATTCGAAACCAAAGTATGTGTGACGGGGCAGCACAGAGAAATGCTGCATCAGGTGTTAGAGCTCTTTCATGTCGAGCCTGATTATGATCTCGATATTATGGAGCCGGGTCAGACACTGACGACGGTAACCACCAAGATCTTAACTGGTATGGAACGAGTACTTAGTGAGTTTAAACCTGATGTTGTTTTGGTTCACGGTGACACGGCAACAACCTTAGGCGCAACGCTAGCCTCGTATTATCAGCAAATTCAGGTTGGCCATGTTGAAGCGGGCCTTCGTACAGGAAATATATACTCTCCTTGGCCTGAAGAAGGCAATCGAAAACTCACAGGCTGTTTGACGAATTTCCATTTTGCTCCAACCAAAACTTCGCGACAAAACCTTGTAGACGAGAATGTGGCTGACACGGATATTCACGTGACAGGGAATACGGTTATTGATGCTTTGTTTATGATCCGCGATAAGATTGAAAACGATTCGGATCTCAGAGCCACACTAGACAGCGTATTTCCAATGCTGGAAGCAGACAAGAAGCTGATTTTGGTAACAGGTCACAGGCGAGAAAGCTTTGGTGGCGGGTTCGAACGCATTTGTCAGGCACTGTCCGACACGGCTAAACGTCACCCAGACTGCCAAATTTTGTATCCGGTGCATCTTAATCCTAACGTTCAAGAGCCTGTCAATCGCCTGCTTAAGAACATTCCAAACATTCATTTAGTTGAGCCTCAACAGTATCTCCCGTTTGTCTATCTGATGAATAAAGCTCACATCATTTTGACAGATTCAGGCGGCATACAAGAAGAAGCACCATCTCTTGGTAAACCTGTTTTAGTGATGCGAGATACCACAGAAAGGCCAGAAGCTGTCGAGGCGGGAACCGTCAAACTGGTCGGTACAGACAGTGACCTAATTTGCCGTGAATTAACTCAGCTTTTGACGGATAAGACCGCATACGAATCTATGAGTCAAGCTCATAATCCGTATGGTGATGGCCTAGCTTGCCAAAGAATTGCAGATATTTTAGCGCTTTAAAGATTAAGGAACACAAGATGTTTAACAAGGTTTCAGTTGTAGGTTTAGGCTATATCGGTTTGCCAACGGCTGCGGTGATTGCTTCTCGCGGAATTGAAGTGATCGGTATTGATGTTAACCAGCATGCTGTAGATACCATCAATAAAGGTGAAATCCACATTGTAGAGCCAGATCTTGATATCGTGGTTCGTAGTGCGGTAATGACAGGCAAGCTTAAGGCGACAACCGTCCCAGAAGCGGCGGATGCATTTATGGTAGCGGTACCTACACCGTTTAAAGGTGACAACCACGAGCCTGATCTTAGCTATATTGAGAGTGCAGCAAAGGCAATTGCACCAGTATTAGAGAAAGGCAACTTAGTGGTTTTAGAAAGTACGTCTCCAGTCGGTGCAACAGAAAAAATGGCTGGATGGCTTGCAGAAGCGCGACCTGATCTGACGTTTCCACAGCAAAGTGGTGATGCGGCAGATATTAAAGTGGCGCATTGTCCTGAGCGAGTATTACCGGGTTATGTTCTTCAGGAACTGGTCAGTAACGATCGTGTGATTGGCGGTATGAGCGACGCTTGTAACAAACGTGCAGTTGAACTTTATCAGACTTTTGTGCGCGGTGAATGCATTCTCACGAATTCTCGCACGGCGGAAATGGCAAAACTGACTGAAAACTCATTCCGTGACGTAAACATTGCTTTCGCCAACGAACTCTCTCTCATTTGTGAAAAGCTTAAGATCAATGTTTGGGAATTGATCAAGCTATCTAACCGCCACCCTCGTGTCAACATCCTTAATCCAGGCCCAGGTGTTGGTGGTCACTGTATTGCGGTTGACCCATGGTTTATTGTCAACAGCTGTCCTGATGAAGCGAAGGTGATTGCGACAGCTCGTCAAGTCAATGACGGCAAGCCTCACTGGGTTGTTGATCAAGTCAAACAAGCGGCAGACGAATTTAAGAAGCCTGTGATTGCTTGTTTAGGTTTAGCCTTTAAAGCCGACATTGATGATTTGCGTGAAAGCCCTGCACTAGACATCACTACTCAGTTGGCGCATGAAGATGTTGGACAAGTGATTGCCGTTGAACCAAATATTTCCTCTTTGCCTGAACATCTGATTGATGCGGGTGTTGAGTTTATGGACTTAGAGCGCGCGCTTGAAATTGCAAATGTAGTTGTCGTGTTAGTGGATCACAAGCAGTTTAAAGCGGCAGATAAAATCGCATTCAGCAAGAAAGTGGTAATCGATACAAGAGGTGTTTTGGCGTGACCTATTTCAGAGAGCGGAAGAAATAAGTCATTCGCTCTCTGAATTAACTCGTCTAAGGTTCGATGATGAAAAAAGTCCTGCTGGTGATGCCATTAAGTACTCTTGATTGGGGAAGCGATAACGCAGGCGGCGTTGATTCTGTCTGCCAGCAAGTTGTTCAGTCACTTGAATTAGATGCTCCTGAAGGTTATCAGTATGAAATACTGGCAATCAAAGTGGGTGCATCTAAACAAGAGTTGAATAAAAGAATCCAACTTAATGAACAAACGCATGTCACTTTTATTGCTAAGAAAGGGAAAGTATTAGGAGTACCTGTACCTGGATTTGTTTTCCAAAACATGATGTTAAGAAAGTTGGTTCGTCGTTTCCAGCCCGATGTGGTCCATAGTCATTTACCGAGTCTTCCACTGCTACCAAGCCGAAATAATCGTTCAGTGATTACTCTCCACTCATTAGGAAAGGTAGCCAGAAAAAGTCGCGGCTGGTTAAATGATTTGATTTTTGAAACCCTGCTACCTGCTATCAGTTTACGATCTGCTGATCGATTAACCTATGTCGGTGATATCTTGTTTGACTCTCTACCAAACGTTATGCGCCATAAAGCACGTAAGGTAGGGAATCCAGTCAATGATGTTTACTTTAAGCAAACCAACCGACTCCAGTCAGATTCACTGCGTTTGGTGACTTGTTCGTTAATTACTCCACGTAAACAGGTGGATCAGATCATCAAGTTAGTTGCTCAGCTAAATACCAGTCTTGATGCTGACCTGAAGATCATTGGCCCCGTTGATGAGAGCTATGCGTCAGAGCTAAACAAGTTGGCTGAAGAGCTTAATGTAGCGGATAAAATCTCATGGCTGGGTCCAATGAATGTTGGGCAAATTAAGCAAATCTACGCTGAGTCTGATGTCGGGGTATTTCTTTCACGTGAAGAGACTTTCGGTCTTGTACCCTTAGAGATGCTAGCGTCAGGCTTACCCGTTATCGCTACTGCAGTCGGTGTTTTACAGGAGGAGCAGGCGTTTTTCCGTAACGCTGGTGTCTACTATACCTTAGCGGATGGCTCGGAATCAGAAGCTCAAAACGTTTTACAGTTTTTAGATAACTTGCCCGCTGTTGATACAAAGTCTCTGAGTGCTAAGTTTTCACAACAGGCAGTGGTCGATGACTATCAAAGGCTGTATGGAGAGCTGTTGTGATTAAAAAGCTGCTCACTTATGCACCTGTTCAGATCCTTTCAGCTTTAAGTCTGTTCGCACTTATTGCGATACAGACGCGTTTTCTTTTACCCGAAGAATACGGCTTTCTCGCCGTGTTGATGGTCATTGTGGAAGCGTCCCGTTCAGTGTTAGTTCAATGGATAAACAACTGTCTCATTCGTTTTTACCCAAGCGCTGAACAGGACCAACAGATACAAATCAGCGCGACGCTTGTGCGTTGGTTAATCGGTAACACGCTCTTGTCATGTTTTGTCATTGCTGCCTTAGTGGCGTTGCTGAGTGTGTTTGAGTGGCGTGTCTTTTTTGCTGTGTATGCTTTTTTCGTCGCAAAAGTCATCTATTTGTTTGTGATCGAATATGCACGCGTGAACCAAGAGTCAGGGTATTACCGTCGTTCTGTTATGACTCAAGCTGTCCTCTCAATCGTTATGACAGTAGTATTACTCTCTTTTATACCTGCATTAGAAATGGCTTTACTTGCTTTAGTGATGAGCTATTCGGTAGCGGCCGTTATCAGCCTTCGAGCTGGAGAGTGGCACCTCAGAGTAGCGACCAACACTGAAACTAAGAAAGCGCTATTTTCTTACGGCGCACCGCTTATGTTGTCTGGTTTACTGGGTATATTGGCAGCAAGAAGTGATCGTATTTTTATTGCTAACCTCACCGGGCTTGAGCAAGCGGGGCAGTATGCCGCAATTGCGAATCTTTTGTTTGGCATTATGGCTCTGGTTTTTATGGCTATTGCATTGCCTCTTTATCCAGAACTCACCAAGCTTACTCAAGATCGAAAACGTTTAATCGCTAAACACAAAGTATACAGTGGGTTCCTGATTGCTTTGAGTCTACCGGCGTATACGGGTCTGTGTTTATTAGCGCCGATGCTTGTTGGTATTTTTCTCGGTGACGCCTATGGGAATGTTGATCTGACGACGTTTTACTTGGTGGCCGCTGCTGCCTTACTTTTTAACTTACGTGCACATTTCTTCGATCATGGTTTGCAGTTTACATTGAAGACCAAGTATGTGCCTTTGATCATGGCGGTTGTTTTGTTGGTCCAAGTTTTGGCCGCATTTGCTTTGATTCCACAATTTGGTGCATTAGGTGCAGCGATAGGTATTGTGATAGCTATGTTTGTTGGACTGTTGCTGACAGCATGGATAGGTTGGAAAGCTGGTTATCATTATCCGGTACCTAAAGCCTTGTTGCGAACAATGATTGCGACAGCGGTTATGGCACTGGCAATACTTCAAGCTAAGCAATATATTGAGCTGGATAGCAGTGTGTTGACTTTGGCTCTTTTAGTAATGATTGCTTTAGTCGCGTATGGTTTAACGCATCTGCTTTTGAACAGTTTCCAGATCAGAACCTCGCTACTTAAGTTAAGGGGGCGTCAGCGTGCTATCTAGGATTTACCTGTTGCCCTTTGTTGCTATCGCTTCATCAATTCTTCTTGGTGGTTACTTGCTAGAGGACCTTGGGGTACCTTACGTTTCTCAGGGGGGATCACCTCTCTTTAAGATTCATTTGTACTCTTACTTAATTCTTTTGGGCTTTGGGTTGGTTTTTCTGCTTGATGGCATTAAAGGAATTGCACTGAGGCTGGGTAACTACTACCGTTTTTGGCTGATGGCGCTGGCGTGTAATGTGTTTGTGATCCTCTACGGTTTTGCTATACACGGCACATCTGGGATGGCATATCTGATCAATACTTTTTTGGCGCCAGTTTTGATTGTCCCATTGCTTGCTTATCTTACTGACAATCAAAAATCCTTATTGCTTAAATTGATTGCCTATCTGATATTGCTCAATTCGCTTGTAGCTGTGATGGAGTACATGCTTCATTTCCGTCTGGTTAATGTTGAGTTCCAAGAGTTTTCATTCTTTCGCTCGACGGCCTTTTTGACCCACCCGCTCAACAACGCCTTGGTAACGGTCAGCATTGCTCTATTGGTGGCAAGTAGAACTAAGCTACCTAGTTTTGTTTATATGTTGATTGTGTCGCTCGCATTATTCGCATTTGGGGGGAGAGCGGCGCTGGCTATCTTTATTTGTGCGGTATCGGTTTCCATGGCACCAATGTTGTGGAGAGCCATTACCCAAGGGGTTCCAGACAATAAACAAAAAATTGCCTTGTTTATGCTGATCGGGTATTTCGCATTTTGGGCTGGTGCATATTTGCTGGTGTCTTCGGGTATCACGGAGCGCATTGCCTCAAAACTCTATATCGATGGTAGTGCGTCCGCACGATTGAATGTGTTCTATCTGATTGATCAGCTTAGTTTCCGAGAGTGGTTATTAGGTGCAAGTCATCGCTTGATGGAATCGATCGAGCTTTATATTGGTATCAATGTGATCGAAAACTACCTCATTGGCTGGATATTCACTTTTGGCTTGGTGGGGACTATTCCTTTGTTTTTAGTGGTGTATGTGCCACTAACCTATTTCGCAGTCACAGGAAGCCTCATTGAAAGAATGAGTGTTTTTTCGTTTGCGGTAATCAGTATTACCAACAACTCCCTGACGACTAAAACACCAACTTTATTACTACTTTTCACCTGTCTGTATTTAAGCAAGTCATTGCGTGAAAAGTGGGCAGATTCACAGAATTCTCAATTAAACTCGGGTTACTCACATGCCTAATGCTATTGCTATTTATCGAATTGCGCGCTGGTTTTATCTGAAAAAAGTCCCGCTGATTCCCAAGCTTTTTCAGTTATTTATTTTCATGTTTTACAACTGTCGAGTACCTGTCAAATGTCATATCGGTAAAGGCAGCTTTTTTGTCGTTAAAGGTATCGGCGTATCACTTCATGACAAAACGGTTATTGGTGAGCAGTGCAGCATCGGCATTGGATGCAAAACGGTCGGTAAAGGACCATTTAAAGAAGTCCCTAGAGTGGGTGACCGTGTATTTATTGGCCCTGGCGCCGTTTTAATTGGCCCGATTATTGTGGGTGATAATGCTATCATCGGTGCAAATAGTGTGGTGACGAAAAGTGTTCCTGAGGGGGCCATTGTTGGGGGGATTCCGGCCAAGATCATTGGTTGGGTTAAAGATAATGATTATGACATTCACGATAACCGTGCTGATGTTGAAGGGACAGCCCCCTTCTTGCAAGATACCCGTGGTTAGAGGGCGTTGATGTGTATACTTCGTCCATTTACAAGAAGTCTCCTGTCTTTGTTCAAAACATTATGGTGTCTCTGCGTGACTTAGTTCGTGGAGCCATTCGTAGTGAAAGTCGTATTGCTGGCTTAAAGCAGCAACTGAGAGAAAATGAGTATTCTCATGATGCACTAAAGGTATTTTGTGACAAGCAACTGGAAGCCGTTCTAGAGCGTGCGAAAGATGTGAGTGCTTATGGAGACAAGCAGCAATTAGACCAGTTTGATTTTATTGATAAACAAGATGTCAAAGCCTCACCGAATGCCTTCCTTAACACAAGTTTGAACCCTAAAGTGACGGTGAAAGGCAGCACCAGTGGTACGACTGGGACACCTCTTTCTATCCCTCAAGATCTCGACTCAGTTCTCAGAGAACAAGCTTTTGTCTCTCGTCACCTAGAGTGGGCAGGATACCAGAAAGGCGATAAGCGAGCTTGGATCCGAGGCGATATGGTTGTGCCGTTATCGCAGAAAGAGGGGCCTTATTGGCGTTATTCTATCTTTGAAAGCATGATTGTCATGTCGTCGTTCCACCTCACGTCAGATGCGATTCCGAGTTATCTCAAAGCGATGGAGGATTATGGCGTAGACATAATCCAAGCATACCCATCTTCTATTGCTACGTTAGCCAAGTTTCTGGATAGCAAAGATGAGTATTACAAAGGTCAGTTAAAGTCGATTGTCACTTCCTCTGAATCTTTGTCTGATGAAGATCGCCAAGTGATAGAAAAACGTTTTCGATGCAAGGTCTTTGATTGGTATGGGCTATTTGAGCGTGTTGCTGCGATAGGCAGCTGTGAGTACGGTCATTACCACCTCATTTCAGATTACTCTCATGTTGAATTCCTACAAACGGAAGAGGGTAAACATGAGATCGTGGGCACTAACTACAATAATGCCCTCTATCCTCTGGTTCGCTACCGTACAGGTGACCACGTTGTTTTGGCCGAAAATCAACGTTGCTCATGTGGCAGAACTTACCCTGTAATTAAAAAAATTGAAGGGCGGGTCGGTGACTATCTGCTTGGTGAAGATGGTCAGAAAATTCATATTCTCAACCATATTCCTAAAGGTGTAGAAGGGTTAATCAGTTGCCAATTTGTTCAAGACAAAGCGCATTTAATCAAAGTACTCGCTGTGGTTGATCAAGCTAAATTTACAGTTCAGCAGGAGCAGCAATTGATCCTTAATACTCAGGAACGAATTGGACAAAGCCTACAAGTCGAGGTGCATCAAGTGAGTGCATTACCGAGAACGAAAAATGGCAAGGTGCGTCAGGCGATATGCAGTGTGGAGAGCCAGAGTTGAAAAAGAACATCAATCTAACTATTGCGACTGACATTAAAGGACAAGGTGGCATTGCTACTGTGCTGAATGTTTATCAACAAGCAGGCTTTCTGTCTGATAATGCCGTTCGTTTGATCGCAACGCATTCTACTAACAATCGTTTTGGTTCTTTGGGGGCACTGATGCGTTATCTCAGTGCGCTAGTTAAAGTCATTTATTACTTTGTTTTTTACCGAGTGGGGTTGGCACATATTCATGTTGCTTCACGAGGTAGCTACTTACGAAAAGCATTACTAGTTAGGCTGATTAAAGTCCTCGGCGGTAAAGTGATTTTGCATTTGCACGGTGCAGAGTTTCGTGATTTTTACGCCAATGAATGCGATGAGAAAAGGCAGAAGCACATACGTGACACATTTGAAATGGCGGATGTGGTGATTGTCCTTTCTTCTCAATGGATAGATTGGGCGCGAGCGACTTTTACCCGCTCAGAGCATTTCCAATTGGTATACAACGCTGTTCCATCACTTGAACTTCCCACTAAAGCCAACCCTCCACCGATGATTAGCTTCCTTGGCAGAGTGGGTGAGCGAAAAGGGATCCAAGATCTGCTAACCGCGATGGTGCGAGTCAAACAGCAATGTCCTGACGTTAAGCTATTGATTGGGGGAGATGGTGAGGTTGAGAAGTACCGCGCAATGGCACGGGATTTGGGATTGGAAGCACAAGTGGAATTCTTAGGTTGGGTCTCGGGTCAACACAAACTCGATGTGCTGCAGCGGACCCAAATCTACTGTTTGCCTAGCTACAACGAAGGCTTTCCAATGGGCGTATTGGAGGCCATGTCGGCTGGAATTGCCGTAGTATCGACGTATGCAGGTGGTATTCCGGATGCAATTGCCAACGGCAAGGAAGGTCTTCTTGTCGATGCGGGTGATGCAGATGCCTTAGCCGATGCACTTATTGAACTACTGAACAACCAAGAAATGAACCAATACTATACCCAGAACGCAAAACAGAAATTCGATGAGCATTTTTCTGTTCAAGCCATTATTCCTCAAGTGCAACGTATTTATGATGCCGTGCTTATCCAAAGGAGTCGCGCATGATCACTGATATTCAGCGTTGCTTGTTAGCTGATGCTTCAAGCAATGATTTTGCGGGTTATGATCCATTTGATGGTCTAAACGCTCGTCTCTTTGATGTGTTTCCACGTTTGCGCAATTCGCTATTTGGCCTTGCATGGATTCAGATGTTCAAACGCTCGAACATCAATATGCGCCATCTTCTTGGGGTACCTAAGAAGCGTAACCCTAAAGGGGTTGCATTGTTTATTTCTGGGATGTTGGAGCAGTACCAAGTGACTCAGGAGAAGCATTTGCTTAAAGAGGCTGAGAAACTGGCTGATTGGTTGCTAGAGAATCAATGTTGTCGCGAGACATGGGGAGCATCATGTTGGGGATATCACTTTGATTGGAAAGCGAGGGCATTTTTCGTACCTAAAGGCAAACCCAACGTTATATCGACAATTTACGTCAGCCGAGCATTATTTGATCTCGGTAAATTGACCAATAAGCAAAAATACGTGGATACCGCCTGTTCCAGCGCCAAATTTATTGTTGAACACCTTTACACAAAAGATCAGCAAAGACAGTTTTTTGCTTATATTCCTGGAGAAAAAGCATTTGTTCACAACGCGAGCTTGTGGGCCGCTGCTTGGGTTGGCTTTGTCGCATCCGAGACCGAGAACAATGAATATCGTGAGTTAGCTCGATCGGTTGCTTGGCAAAGTGTGAAAGAACAGTCACCTGATGGCAGTTGGGTGTATGGCGCACGTAGCCATCACCAATTTATTGATGGCTTTCATACTGGTTATAATTTGGAAGCTTTGTACGAGCTTAAGTGCGCGTTGCAAACCGATGAATTTGACGAGTCAATTGATCATGGCATGGCTTACTACAAAACGCATCTTTTTGAAGCTGATGGGACGGCAAAGTATTACCACAATAATCGTTACCCTCTTGATCCACACTCAGTCGCGCAGGCGGTGATCACTTTGATCAAGGTTGGAGGAGAGCAGGAAGATGTAGACATGGCAGGCAAAGTGCTCAATTGGTCAATTGCAGAGCTTTACCTTTCAGACAAGAAACAATTCGTTTATCAAAAGAGTGCACGTGCAACCAACGCAATTAATTATGTACGTTGGACTCAGGCTTGGATGTACCTGTCGATGAGTGTTTATTTAAAGAATCACAAAGGAGATAAATCGTGAGCCGAGTAACTTTTCTAGGTAGCCCAATGGACACCATGACTATGTCTGAAACGGTTGAAGCGATTAAAGGTCGTATTGAAACCGGTGAGTTTACTCAGCATGTAGTCGTTAATGTCGCTAAATTGGTGAACATGAAGAAGGATCAAGAACTGGCTCAATCGGTGACCGAGTGTGACATCATCAATATCGATGGGATGGGGGTTGTCTGGGGAGCTAGGTTTGTTGGACATCAGATCCCAGAGCGAGTGGCTGGCGTTGATTTATTTTATGAGTTGAATGCTATGGCGGAGAAAGAGGCGTTTCCAGTTTTTTTCCTTGGTGCCAAGCAAGAGGTGGTCGAAAAAACCGCTCAGATTATGAAAAGCAATCATCCAAATCTTAATATTGCGGGACATCACCATGGGTATTTTTGGGATGACGAAGCAGCTCTTGTGAAGAAGGTTAAAGACTCAGGAGCAAAGTTGCTGTTTGTCGCCATTACATCACCTAAGAAGGAAAACTTTATTAATAAGTGGCGAGATGAGCTGGGTGTTGATTTCGTTATGGGTGTTGGCGGCACATTTGATGTCGTGGCGGGCAAGGTCAATCGAGCTCCAGCATGGATGCAAAATGCAGGGCTTGAGTGGTTGTACCGTGTTATTCAGGAACCGAGAAGGATGTGGAAACGTTATTTGGTCACAAACTCAAAATTTGCTTTTTTATTATTGAAAGAGCGTTGGGGTAAATAATCAATCTCCCCCTTCCTCTTTATTTTGTGACTTAAATCACCCTTTTAATGTAACAACTGAAAACTTTGTCTTTGATTAATAAGTATAATGAATACTATAAATATACTTAGTTTTTAAATTGAATGTAAAACACTCAGTTGTTACGCTTTGTTCTGTTGAACTAATAATCCTTTTTACTAACATTCTGGTGTGAAAATGAAAAAACTAATTGCCGCTCTACTTTCGGGTAGTATAGCGTTGAGCACTTCTTTGTCTGTATTTGCTGCAGATAATCAATCAGAGAATGAAGAATTTCTTCTTGATGCACAAATTCAACTTTCTAAAAGCCAAGTACCAACAGAAGGTGGTTATTTATCTGCAAGTATTGACTTAACCAATATTGGTGGAGGTGACGCTGACCTTAAATACTGGGTTTCGGTTAAAGGACCTAAAGGTATTGTATTTCCTGCTAAGTCAGTTGTTGGTTTAAGTAGTTCTGAATTCGATAGTGAAAATATTGAAGAAGGCTCAGCTCTTCATATTGAACGCGGTATTTGGGTTCGAGAATATATGGACGATGGTTTGTATCAAGTTTCTGTTGAAGGTGTAAATGTCGAAACAGGAAAAAGTTTCTCTAAATCAGAGACCTTTGCCAAGGGTGTGAGCCTTGAACAGCCAGCGGCTATTGATGGCTTAATACTTGAAGCATTTGCTGTGAACGACACCGTGTACCCAAGCGAAGGCGGTTATTTGATTCTTGATCTACAAGCTCAAAATACCAGAGAAGAAGCCGCGAATATTGAGTTTTGGGTAACCGCAATCGGTCCTGATGGTTTGGCTATCCCTGTCCATGCTCGCGTACTTAAGTCAGTGCCAGCTTTTGATGAGCTGAGCATTATCCGTGGATTTACTTTAGATGCTAGTTACCCAGATGGTGAATATACTATCGTGCCTCAACTGTATGATGTAGACAGTGGCAAACGTGTCGAAGGCGCTATTAAAGTATACAAAGGTGATTCTGCTATTATTGACTAATCTTTATCTTATTAAGCCCTGATTGTCAGGGCTTAATTCTCACCGACTATTATTTTTTTCTTGTTCTCTTCAATATTGATATTTTCAGATGACACATCAATAGATAAAAAATCACAACCGGACTCTTCATCATATTCGTTACCAATAATATTGATGTTATCAAATGAGTAACTGCTATTCTGGCTATAAGTTCTAATTATTTTTTTATACTTTTCTTCGCTTATATTTTCACAAGTTACATTGCTGAATCGATTGTAAGAAATAGAAATGTTTTCTACTGATTTGGTTGGAGACTCATTAGATGTAAAGCTTTGTAGCCTGATCCCCATTGTACTATTTGATATGTCATTATTGTGAAACTCAATATTCTCCCAATATACTGGTTGTTCTGCTCGTGTATTAGGGTAAACATTCATAATAAACCCTGTAATATCGTCAAAATTATTATCTTTTACTGATACATTCGAGTAATAACTTAACTCTAATGCGGTACTGTTTATCTCCTTAAAAGTATTGTGATAAACAAGGGCGCCTTGAACCTCTTTCCGGCTTGATAACTTGAGGGTACAAGCCTGAAACAAGTTATATTCGAAAGTGATGTTTTGCGTACCTGGAGCGCTAGAACCTTGAGTCGCTTGAGTCGTGGTTACCTGACTGCAGTTGCGAAATGTATTGGCGAATAAGGTGGCGTTTTGTGATAGTGAGTCCGTTGGGTTAGGCCCGGTTGTCACCCTTAATGCAGCGTCGCCAAAATTTTCAAAAGTATTATTGGATAGGTGAGAGTCGGAGGTACTGGCAAGGTAAACCCCTTGCTCTCCCCAGACTTGTGTTGTATCGCCGTTATTGAGGCCGATGAAATGAATCCCCCCAATAAACACCTTTTGAGTCTCTTTGATGTACAGTAAATATTCGCCACTAAAGTCAGGACATTTACGTAAGATTGCCCCTTGGCTACCAATTAAAGAGATTTGTTTGGTATTCGTTAAATACAGGGTTTGACACACATCATAGATACCTTCAGGTATAACCAAAATATCCCCAGGATTGAGAGAAGATAGAGCAGTTTGAATCGCTTGGCTATCGTCTTGGGAGTCATTGCTAATCGCACCAAAGTGATCCAGCCGATACACCTTATCCTGAGATAGGGCGGGTAGTGCGCAAAGGGCGGCAATGATAAATAACGGTATTTGCATAATAAACTGACCTAGCTTGGGCGTCGGTACGTTTTCTCGAATTATGGTTGCCATTCTATACGTCGTTGGATACTGAGATAAAAGTTTTTATCTTTTGTCTGTTAAATGAAGCGATATCCCACTTTAAATGTCTCGTTTCTAAGATGTCTCATTATTGAGGCATGTTCTTCTCGCTGAATTGTTGAACAGAACAAATTACATACAGATAATCTGCGCGAAACAATCTAACTGCTTATTTCTGGGTGAAGCAACGTAACGGGAGAATTACGCCAGTCTTGAGCAATACATTAATTTGGCAACAAATCAGCGAAGGGTGTTCTAAATGGAACGTAAATTATTAGCAGTGGTATTTGGCTCATTTGCCTTAGCCAACATAAGCTTGCCTGCCTATGCTTCCGAACCTATGGGATGCATTATCAGTCAGCAGTCGGGGGAGAAGTATTGCCTTAAAGCGGGAGAGCGCTCAGGTTATTCACTTCCAAATTGGATTTATGCGCACCCGGTCGATGTACTCGCACCGAGTGGTGTTTCCGTTATGTTGAGTGACTGGGATAACCTGTCATACAACAGACTTGCCGTTTTTGACACTTATACGTCAAACGAACAACTTAAAAATGTGAAAGCGTATAATGGTCGATACTTAGACTTTTCTAAGCCTCGTTCGATGCGAGTATTGGCGTCTGAGCAATACCCAGAGGCGTGTATTGTCAGCCTAGAGAATAATGAACGTTACTGTCTAAAAGAAGGTCAACGTTCTGGTTACTCATTACCAGAGTACATCAAAGGTCATGAAGTAGAGGTGCGTGCTCCAGAGGGACTTGGTGTGATGCTAAGTGACTGGGATAACCTTTCTTACAATCGTTTAGCGGTGTTTGGCGGTTACAAGTCAAATACTCAGCTTGAGTCAGTGAAGGCTTACAACGGTGAGATCCTAGATTTTTCTAACCCTCGTTCGATGCGAGTTCTTGCTTATTCAGAGCCAGATAAAAAAATTGAAACTGAACTGAAATGGTCTTGGCAAGGCAGCAGCTTTAAGCCTGAGTCAGATCAGGTAATGGTCACGCCAGTAACCGGTCAGCTTAACGACGACAATGGTGACGGCCGAATCGATAACCAAGATGTCGCTGATGTGATTATTGTATCGTTTGAAGGTCGCAATTACTCACGTGGTGGTTTAGTTCGTGCGCTGAGCGGTGTGGATGGCTCAGAGCTATGGAGCTACGATAACGGCGGTGTTGTTGCTGATGCTCGTTACAGTCCTGCAGTTGCAGACTTAGATCACGATGGTATCGTGGAAATTGTCACAACCAGTACTGGCAGCGATTTCATCCAGGTGCTTGATAATCATGGTAATGTGAAGAAGCAGATTGCGACGGTTGAATCTGGCTGGAAAACGGTGGGTGACATCGCTTTAGCCGATTTGGATGGTGATGGTGATATCGAAATTCTGTCTGCTGATGGCGTTTACGATTATCAATCTGGTCAGCCAGTGTTTAGTCATAACTGGTCTCCAGCGTCAATCAGTGGTGACTTTGATGGTGATAATCGTCAGGAAGTCTTTGCCGACGGCACTTTATTCCAAAGCTCAGGCGCTGTTGACTGGCAGTACAGTGCTGCTGACAAAGTTTGGTTCTCTTCATTGGTGAATCTAGATTCAGACAAGCATCCAGAATTGGTGGTTTCTGTTCCAGCAAGCTACTCGTCTGCACAAAAGAGCTCTCTGGCGGTATTGGAACATGATGGTTCAACCAAGTGGGAAATAACCAATGAGAACAATCCTGGCGGTGGTGTTCAAGCGGTTTCAAGTTTCCTAGCGGCTTACAGTGAGTCAGTGACTCAGCAATCAGAAGTCTTTGGTTATGAGAAAGGCAATGTGGAGTCGGCACAAGTTAGCGATGAAAACTTGCTCTATGTTCGTTCTGGCGCGGCTATCGATGCGATTGGTACTGAAGCCCATAACACGATCGGCGGTAACGGTGGAGCGCTTCGCGATCCTATCGACCTTTCGCAAGTGACAGCTATTGACGTCACTTACGGTAAGTACTTCTGGGGTGGTCGCCACCTTCTGGCCATGGAGTTTTCTCTGAAGAATGGCTCCTCAGTCATGCTGGGATCGAAAAACTATGGCTACCATCTGCAAACGAAACGCTTTGTTCTTCCTGAAGGTGAGAGTGTTACGGGTGTGAATGTGTGGTCACAAGGTTGGCTGGTAGAAGGCGTTCAATTTGAGACGGCTACGTCAGTAGGTACTGACAGCATCGGTATCGTGTACGCAGGCTATAAAGCCGTAGACATGTACAACGCAAAAGGTGAGCTGGTTTGGTCGGTTGAAAACGATGATATCGGTAGTGGCAAGATCGGGGTATCTGCTTACGACTTTGATGCTGATGGCATCGATGAAGTGCTTGTTCAGGACCATTTCAAAGTGCGTATCCTTGATGGTCAGACAGGTAAAGAGCTTGCTGTGATCGATAACTCGACTGGAACCTTGTGGGAATACCCAATCGTTGCAGACCTAGAGGGTGACGATAATGCTGAACTGATTGTGGTAGCCAACAACTACGACAGCAAATACAACATTAACAAGGGCGTATATGTGTATCAGTCTGCTCAAGCTGATAAGCCATGGACAAACGCGACACGTATTTGGAACCAGCACTCGTTCAACCTGACTAATATCACTCAGGCTGGACAAATTCCTGAGACGTATCAGCCAAGTTGGTTAAACCACAACACTTACCGCTCAAGCACGCTACGTGCGGGTAAAACGGAATTCTCTCCGATCTTTGGTTATCCTAATGGTGATGTTCAAAAAGCGGAAGTGACGACAAGTGATGTACTTTACGTACGTTCTGGTCTTGCGATTGATGCTGTTGGTACAGAACTTAATGCGCTTATTGGTGGAAATGGTGGAGCACTACGTCACCCTGTTGATCTGAGCAAAGTTAAGAGTATTGAAGTGTCTTCAGGTCATTACTATTGGGGAGGTAACCATATCGTTGCACTTAAATTTAAGTTCAAAGATGGCTCTTCAGTCATGATGGGCTCGAAAGGTTATGCATCGCCAATCAAGGTTGAAACATTCGAGGTCCCTCAAGGGAAGCAAATTAAAGCCATCAATGCTTGGACTGCAGGTTGGCTGATTGACGCTATTCAGTTTGAATTGAATTGATAGTTTGATGAAAACGCCTCACACATGTGAGGCGTTTTTTTAATAGGCAGTAATGCCAAACTCTCTTAATTTCGCGGGAAGCACATCATCAAGGTGGTCGATGTCTTCAGGCATCACTTCAATTAAGTCAAATTGGTGCTCGTGATATATACGCTTGATATCGGCTTTCTTATTCTCAGGGAAATCGCCATTATCGCGTCCCCAAAATTGTAAATAGACTTTGCCAGTCGGTAAGTAAAAATCGCTTAGCACATCTTCATCAATCGGTAATTGGCGATCATACGCATGCACGATGCCATTCATATAAAGCCAGTTGTCAATCTTGAGCTCTCCCTTAGATCGCACATAATGTCCATCTAGCGTTCGGTGTTTGGCTTCGAATTTCTGCCGGAAGCTGGATATTGATTTATCGGTAGCATGCGCTTCAGCATCCAGACCTGAAAACTCGATGACTGATTGTTTGAGACGCTTGTTGCGGACAATTGAGTCATGCCAAACAGCAAAATGATTCCCACTTTCTTTGTCATGGCGTTGATATCCACCGACTTTGAGGCCATTTGCCGTTACCTCCCAACCCGTATCCATTTTTTGCAGCCAGCCTAATTCCTGAAGAAGCTGGTTGATTTTCTTAGCGCTGAGCGAGAATCGCTCCCCGATTTGAGTCGCGCTGAGAGGTTTACCACTGGTGGATACTGTATTAATCAGGAGGTTTTCTGGCCATATAATGAATTGGCCAAACTTTTGATGCTGAGCATATTCACCACCAAATGTTCGACCGAGCTCCGTCAATACCCATGCTTCATCAGAACGATTGATATAGCCCGCCAGCTTGAGATCTTGAAACAACTGTTTTGGCTCGATCTCTCGTAATTTTGCAAGAGCTGTGGTTGAGATTTTGTTCACTCTATTTCCTCCTCAGCCAGTTTGACTAGCGTAAGGTTATTCTTTGAGAAAAAGGAAATCTATTCAAGCAGATAGTTACAGTTCTGATAAATGATCATCAGAACTGCGTCCAATTAAGCTTTTGCGTGGAAGATAGCCATGGAAGCCGGTGCAATAAGTACCTGCTTGTGATCAATCGTCTGGTGGAGATTATGGTTGTCAGTATTGCAGACCATGATCCATTGCTGTCCATTGTCGCTTGGTAGTGTAAATCGTGCCGGAGCGTTGGTTTGGTTGATGCAATAGAACAACTCGTCGCCATGTTGTCCAATACCGAGCTGCAAGGCAACGGAGCTGAGCTGATTCCAATCATCATGTTCCATGAAAGTACCGTCAATACGACGCCAGTGGATTCGGTTATCATTTCTGTTCTCACCACTGAATGCGCGGATAAATGGCACCATATAAGTTTGGCGGGCTTGAACCATGTTGGCTAACCAAGCTTTGAATTCGTCTTTTTCGGGCGAAGTTTGCCAATTCAACCAACTTAATTCGTTATCCTGACAATAGGCATTATTGTTGCCTTTTTGGCTATGCGAGAGCACGTCAGCTGTCAGGATATGCGGAATGCCGAAAGCAAACAGCAAGCTGGCCATAAAATTGCGTTTTTGCTTTTCTCTTTTTTCTGTGATGATAGGGTTCTCGGTTTCACCTTCTACACCATAGTTGTCAGAGCGATTATCGCCATGGCCGTCACGGTTCTGTTCTCCATTAGCTTCATTGTGTTTTTGGCGGTAAGACACCAGATCTTGCATAGAGAAACCGTCATGATAAGTAATGTAGTTCACGGTGAGTTTGTATGGCCAGTTAGCCGCACTGTAAAGATCACGAGAGCCCATTAGACGGGTGGCAAATTCTTTGAGGTAGCCTTGATCACCACGCCAAAAACTGCGGGTAATATCACGTAATCTATCGTTACACTCATTCCAACCCAATGGGAAATTGCCTACCTGATAACCATTTGGGCCGATATCCCAGGGCTCAGCGATCAGTTTCACCTCTTTAAGAACTGGGTCTTGAGCTACTGCCTTGAAGAACCCTGAATTGGCATTGAAGTGTTCTCCTTCCCGACCTAACGTCGCGGCAAGATCGAAACGAAAACCATCAATTTGATACTCTTCAACCCAGTATCTGAGTGTATCCATGACCAAGTTGAGAGTCGGTTGATATGATAAATCGAGGGTATTCCCACAGCCAGTATAGTTGGCGTAATGCCCTGCATGTTTAACGTAATAATGCTCATCTAGCGCTTTTAGATTAAAGACTGGGCCTTGCGCATCCCCTTCAGCAGTATGGTTGTACACCACATCGAGAATGACCTCGATACCATGTCGGTGCAGTTCTCTAATCGTTGTTTTTAGCTCAGTTACTGCATCTTGGGCGGCGTAGCGTGGATCGGGTGCCATAAACACGTAAGGGTTATAGCCCCAATAATTCACTTTATCCGTCTTGAGTAAGTGAGCTTCATGCATACAAGCTGCAATAGGAAGTAATTGCAAAGTATTGATGTTTTGCTGCTTATAAAACGCAAGCATCGCTTCACTGACTAGTCCAAGGTATCGCCCTTGATGCTCTGGTCGTACGTCTGGGTGGAGTTTAGTCACCCCTTTCACGTGGGTTTCAAACAGCACCATTTCTTCACGTGGACGATGTGGTCTATTGACACCTTGCCAGTCGAACTGGTCATCGGTCACCACACATTTTGATAATTCAAAACTTTTCGCTGAATTAAAGGGAATGGAATAAAAAAGAGGTTTATCCAGCGATTTTGCATAAGGATCTGAAATTAAGTGCGCTTTTCCTTTTTCAACAATAATGAATCCGTATTTCTGACCGGCTTTTATACCGGGAACAAAGGTGTGTTTTATTCCTGCATATTCATTTTCCAACGGATAGGTTTGGTAATGATTGCTTTCATCAAACAGAGCCAGCAAGAGATCTTTATTCTTAGGAGCATAAACCGCGAAGTTACAACCTTCGTGATTTAATGTAGCGCCAAGAGGATAGGGGCGAGAGAACGGCATGGTTAATCGCTTTATACGCTTGTAATTTAGTAACTGGAACTAAGTAAATAGCTTTGTTGTTAAGACGTCAAGAACCTTATGTATAAAATAAAAATGTAATTTTATTTCAAATTGAAGGTGCCTTTTTGTGTAAAAGGTGAGCTATGTGACGTTTTGTGAGGAAGCTATAAAAGAATCTTATACCTCCTCCCCCTTATATTTGTGACATAAGCCTAATGTACGTCGTTCGGTTATTTTTCTCATCCCTTCTCATCCCCCCAAAATAAGTGTTAGGTGGAGGAAGTCAGCCTTGAGCCTTATCGGTAATCTTGTCAGCAGTTGAAGCAAATGGGGTTTAGGCGATATAGCTTGGCCCATCTTACCTCTCTTTTTGATGGGTTCTGTTCCTGCCTTTTCAGAGCGATTCAACGAGTGAGCTAAAAGAATAATAAACCCTAAATGGAGTTAAAAATGAAAAAAGTAAGTGTAATTGCTGCCGCAGTGGCTGCGACATTAGCAGCGGGTTCTGCTTTCGCAGAAGACAAAGTTCAGCAAGGATGGCAAGTTAACGGTTATGGTCATCTTTTGTATAACGTTGGTCAGTCTCTGGCGCTAAACGAATCGTACGAACACCGACGTGACTACCGTGCGGCCGGCGCTCCTTTCTCAGGTAACCCAAACCAAGTGGAGTTCACTGTCACTCGTGGTGATAATTATGAGAGCGGTTCTTGGTCTAAATATGTTCTTAAAACAGAGTATGGAAATAACGAAGGTGGAAATGGTCGTGGGTTCTATGGCTCTTCATCAGGTAATGAAGGTCACTTTGAAACCGGGCAGCTAGAATTTAAAGAAGCCTACGTTGAATTAGGCGATTTATCTTACTTTAAAGAAGGTACTAGTGTTTGGGCTGGTAAGCGTTACCTTAACCGTCAAGCTGGTATTATTACTAAAGAGTTTTGGAAACAATCATCAGGTGTAGGTGGTGGTATCCAGTACAATGACATGGGTCTTGCTGTTGTGTCTGCTGACTCTGGTGAGGGTAGCTGCCTAGATGCGAGTACTGGTGATGACTACAGCTGTAAAAATGATGGTCTAGACGATCAGCAAAGTAGTACGACGATGACGTCAGTAGATTTTTACTACTACGGGTTTGAAGCATTAGGTGGTCGTTTTGACTTCGACGCTAAACTGATGACTCGTACCAATGTTGAATCTGTTAACACTGCAGAAGATGGATTTGGCCTTTCGGTGACTTACTCTCGAGATTACTATGGCTTTGATGGCTGGTCTCTAACAGCTTTGACTTATGGTCAAGGTGTTGCAGCAAACCGCGGGGTGAACTTTGGTCAGTGGAGTGGTAACTGGCAAAAAGATGATGAATCAATCTTCCTAACTTCTTACGGTGTTGCAAACATTACGGATAAACTGCAGTTAGGCACAGAAGTGACATACTGGGATCTTTCAAATGATGAGACGAATCAAGTATGGGGCTCTCAGGATGGTTTATCTCGCTTAATTGTTGGTGCGACTCCTTCTTATAAAGTGAACGAAAACTTCCGTATGGAAGCGACATTTACCTACGCTCTTGAAAGTTTGGGCTCTGATGGTACTTGGGGACGTGAAAAAGCAGATACGAGCTTCTATACCGCAACCCTTGCACCAGTTATGACTGTCAATGCTGATTATTGGGGACGTCCACAAATCAAGCCTTATGTATCCTATATGTCATCTAGCGATAGCGGTTATAAATGGAGTAATGGGGGAGATGATTCAGAAACACGCGTTGGTATTGAAGCAGAAATTTGGTTCTAACCATCGGCCATTACTTGATAATATGTAATTTGGAAGGCGGTCGTTAGACTGCCTTTTGTGCTTTCGAGAATAAGGAAAATCAAATGAGAAATAGCCTCATATTGCTGCTATCTGGTATCGGATTATTTGGATGTTCTGCTTCTAGTGAAAATGTTCAACTAATGGAGCAAAGCCTTTCTCCAGTGCAAGCTCAAGTTTGTTGTGGAACAAGTCAAGAATTCCCATGGATTTTCTTAAAACAGAATGAAGAGCTGGAATTTACCATAGATACCGCTTCCCCAGTGTTTGATTTTAATACGGGGAAAAGTTATTTCGCTCCGTTTGCGTTTGACTCTCAGTCTGGTGCTGTTGAGCTAGTGATACGAAGCAATATGAAAGATAACCGTGTTGCTATCCCAGTCATAGAGTTGCTCGATCAAGATTTTAATACCGTAAAAACGCTTAAACGTGATGATTTCCAAATACAATTTTCAGATGCTTTTGCGAGAAATAGATTTGAATTACAGATAAGTGTAGACACGATTCAAACCCCTTATATGGTGATATATTCAGACAACTCTGATCTGGGTGAAAGAATAATGGTTCCTCATCCGGCGAAGTTGAGAGCACAAGAAACAGGAGATCCTATGCCAATTGTTACGGATCCCACGTACTACGCTGCGAATCTTGGCTCTTTTAGCGTGAATGTTAAAACGTTAACTTTGAGTGGATATAACCAAAAGAAACTCGTCGAGCAAAAGATAAGTTCAGACACGAAGAAATCGCCTTCAGCACAAATATTGGTGCCTGTTCCAGAAACTCAACAATACTACCATCAGGCGATTACCGCTGCGGTAGAGTCGAATGATTTAAACAAAGCCATTAGTTTGCTAGAAGAAGCAAAAGCACTAAATGTTGAAGGTGCACAAGAAATTTTCGTCAAAGCGGTAAACGCGAAGAAGTAAAAAAATAATGGTTTAAAAAGCCGCAGCTAGAGGCGTCTGGCTGTGGCTTTTTCGAGCAGAGGTTAGACTTTAAAGTACCTGAGCTGAGCTGTGAGATGTTCTGCTGTATTCGCCATCAGTTGGCTATCTTCTGCGAGTGACTGGGACGCTTGAAGCACTTCATTCGCTGCCAGATGAATACCGGACACATTTTCGTTCATTTCTGTAGCAACGGTACTTTGCTGCTCAGACGCCGCGGCAATTTGAGCGACCATATCATTTGCGTTTTGCATCTCATTGACGATGACATCAAGCTGTTCACGTGTTTTCGTTGATGCCGCAACACTTTCGTCGACTTTTTCATTACTGCTTTGCATTGCCGTAAAGGTTCTGCCTGCTTGCTCGATGAGTTTTTCAATGGTCATTTGAACTTCATTGGTCGAGTTTTGTGTTCGGCTGGCAAGATTACGTACTTCATCGGCGACAACCGCAAATCCTCGGCCTTGTTCACCCGCTCGTGCTGCTTCAATGGCGGCGTTTAATGCCAATAAGTTGGTTTGCTCTGAGACATCGCGAATAACCCCAACTACATTACTGATCTCATTAACGCCAGTTTGCAGGTCCGTTACCAAATCGTGAGCGGTGGAAATATTGCGAGAGACTTCTGCGATAGTGTGTGAAGTGGTTTGCATGGTTTGATCATTACGGTGAGCATGTTCGACCACTTTATTGGTGCTTACCGAGGTGTTTTCTGCATTGGTTGCCACATCTGAAATAGTCGCGCTCATCTCAGTCATCGCGGTAGAAAGTAGTTCTAACTGGGCATGCTGAGAATTAACGCTGGTCGCTGCTTCTTCACTGGCTTGAGCAATATTGCAGGCCATGGCACTGGATTGTTCTGCTGACTGGTGTGCGGTGCGCAATGTCTCTTGCAGTTTGCTGAGCATCTTGTCGATTTGTTGGCTCATCTCTCCCAATTCATCTTTTCTCGACATACTCATACGAACTCGTAAATCGCCATCGGCAATTTTATGAGTGTTATCGATCAACTGATATAAAGGCGTAATAATATTGTTTGAAATGGTATAGCCCATGCCGAGTAAGATGGCTGAAAGGATAGCAGCGACAAACGCTTCTTTCAGAGCAAGGGCATAAAAAGCCTCCTGAATATCAGAAACTAGTAAACCCGAACCGACAATCCAACCCCATTCTGGGAACAGTTGAACATAGGAGATCTTATCCTTAAGCTTGCCTTGGGGGCTTTTCCATTGATAGTCAAGAAACCCTTTTTGTGCACTGGTTTGAGAAATGGAGACCATTTCTCGCCAGTGGAACTTTCCCGCTCCGTCTGTGAAGCTCTTGGCATTTTGCCCATTTAATGCAGGTTTAATTGGATGCATAACAATTTGCATTTGTTGGTTTAGAATCCAAAAATAGTTTGATTCGTCGTAACGCAATGCCTTGATGGCATTTAACGCTTGCTGTTTAGCGATTTCTTCTCCGATCTCTTGTCTCTGATCGTAATAGTACTGAACTAGGCTGATAGTCGCTTCCACTTGAGCACTGAGCTTGTCTTCTCGCTCGTTCATGGAAGATTCCCTTTGCTGGATCAAATTATAGATACAGGCCATAGCGATAAAAATTATTGCCAGAGCCACTATGGTCGCCAGTTTATATTTGATGGTGAGGTCGCTGAGTTTCATTGTTAAGCCATTTTTATAGTTTGTGTTTTCATTTTGAAGGTGAACAGAAAGGCTATTCAATGTTTTGGAGATGAAAATTGATTCTTGTCATGAATAAATAATATTCATTTGGTTGCTTAATGAGTGGTGAGCTGGATCAAGGTAAAGCAACGGAGAATCATTTTGTTTGATGCATAGGTTCACATATTGCGATTATATCGTTGCTGTGAATGCATTAATGTCGTTTCAATGAGTTATTGAATTTGGTGTTTGGTCATATTCCTACCACAATCTATTAATAAACCTATTTATTAGATTGCGGTTGCCTCTAGTGAAGTGGTGTATGAAAAGCTTATGAATAATGAAATTAATGTGTATAGGATGAAAAGAGATGAGAAATCTAGGTTTTAAAAAGCTATTGCTCATTTCCATTATTGCGCTGGTGGTCATATCTGTATCTGTTTCAAGTTATGTCGCTTATGTGAAGCAGGAAGAGACGCTGGTGGAGTTAATTACCGCCTCAAACCAAAGCTACGTGAAAGGGCAAGCACAAAAGATAGCGGATCAACTAGGAGAGAAGGTTGGTGGTTTAGAGAAGTTGGGTAAGCACTTTGAAAGTAAAGAGATAACGGGTACGCCTGACGATTTTATTGAGCTCACTCATGTCATTGCTAATGCCACTAATTTGAATAGCTCTGTCGTTGCCTTTACTAATGGTGACGCGTATTGGAACCAAGAAGCCAGCTCATGGCCTAACCACAAGTTTGATGGGGATGTGACCACTCGGGGCTGGTATCAGGCAGGGCGGCAAAGTACCACGACATCGATTACTGAACCTTATAAAGGCAGTGAGGGCAGTGAGTATTGGGTGTCGATTGTCCGTAAGACATTAAGTGGCATGATTTCTGTGGATATGCAGCTGGGTTTCCTTAATGAGATTGCTAAGAGTGCAAACAACATTCCTGGAGCGGTTGCTGTCATACTAAATAGTGATACTACCATTCTGGCTTCATCAATGGATGATGTGGAGGCCGGTAACAAGACAGACAAATACCCTTGGCTTAATACTGTCGCCAATAAAACAATAGGGAAGACGGATGTTGTTTACGATGGCCATGAAGGAGAGAGCGAAAAACTGTTCTTTTCCCATGAAATCAATATTGCGGGCAAGAAGTGGTACTTTGTGGTCGGTCTGGACAAAGACATCGCCTTTGCTGATCTTGCGTCCGCTAAGCAAGCGGCCATCTTTACTGCAGTGATTGCGACGGTGATCAGTATTATTGTTGCGTTACTTGTCATGCAGGTACTGTATCGTCCTATTTTGGTGTTAAAAGAAACCATCGCAGGGCTGAGTGAAGGTAATGGCGACTTAACACAACGTATCACTGTGACTACGAATGACGATTTAGGCCAAATTTCGGAAGGTGTGAATAAGTTTATTGCTAGTTTGCAAACCATGATGTTGGAAATCAGCGAAGCGACTAACCAGTTGAACGGCAGTGTAGATCGTATGCGTGATCAGAGTCAGCGTAACTCCTCCATTCTCCAAAGCCATGTACAGGAAACAGAGCAAGTGGTGACGGCGATAGAAGAAATGAACTCTACCGCTGAAGCGATGGCAACAGATGCAGCGAATACGGCTCAGCTGACGCATAAAGCTAACGAAGCGGGTTCAGCATCGAAGGTGACAGTCACTCAGGCACAGAGCAATGTTCAGGACTTGGTCGATGATGTCAGTGTCGCTTCAGATAATGTGAACAAGATGGCGGCGGAAACGGATGGTATCAATACTATTTTGGGTGTCATAGGCGATATTGCCGAGCAGACCAACTTACTGGCTCTGAACGCCGCCATTGAGGCTGCTCGTGCTGGTGAACAGGGGCGTGGCTTTGCGGTCGTTGCTGATGAAGTTCGCAAACTTGCGAGCCGAACTAAAGACAGTACCGAAGAAATTGAATCCGCATTGGCCAGTTTGCTTCGAGGTAGCCAATCAGTTGTTGATTCTATGGATTCCACCAAAGCAAAATGCGGTCAGACAGCCGAAGGCGCAGGAGAAGTAGCTGAAAGTCTTGATGTGATGACTGACTTCGTGACAGAGATTAATGATCTGAGCACGCAAATTGCGACCGCAGCTGAAGAGCAAAGTAGTGTCACGCAGGAGCTGAGCCGTAACATGAGTGCGATTAATGACATCGTGGGTGAACTCGATAGTAATGGTCAACGGGCACTTGAAGATGCGCACAGTATTGCTGATATCAATGCTCATTTATCGAGTATCGTCAGTCGATTCAAGCTGTCCTAGCATTGAAAAGAACCTAACAAGGGCCTTGCTTAACCGCAAGGTCCTTTTCGTTTCTGGTTAAAGTATGACTGAGACAGGTTCAATAAAGCAATTGGGTGTTTTGTTAATTACTTGTTAATTCGTGACGACATTCTACGAACGGCACTTCTATGTGATACTTTTTATACATCTTGTTGTCTACTCGTTCATCACCTATAGACATTAGGCGTGCTTGCCAAAACATAACAGGATGTGTGAGGAGGACAATTTGCGACACTCAGCGATCACTCAGGAGCAAGCTCCAGCACTGGCTGCTTTACTTGATAGCGACTACCGACTTAATTTTCAGGAGCTTATGGAGCAAATTAAGTTATCTAACAAACCACTGTCGCTTGCAACGATCAGATTCATACTTGAAAACGTGGCTTTGAATGACACCGAAATAAAGGCATTAGCCAGCTTTGATGAAGACAGTTACTGTCGAAAGAGACTGTTTAAAAATGACCATTGTGAAGTGCTTATCTTGAGTTGGCTAAATGGTCAGAGAAGCAAAATCCATGATCACTTAAACACCGCTTGTGGTGTGCGTGTACTGCATGGTGAAGCGACAGAGACCTTATTTGAAACGGCAGCGAACGGTCATATTTACGCATCTCAGTCATCCCATTACCAGCAAGGTAGTGTGACTGTCAGCAAAGACAACGATATTCACCAAATATCCAATTTGCAGGCTGATGATGAGCCTCTGGTTACGCTGCATGTTTACTCTCCGCCGTTACAACAGTTCCATTTGTACCAACTTGAGGGTGGTGAGCCAGAGCTCCTAGATTTGCAGCAAGATTCTTGGTTCTATGAAATTTGATATCGAGCTGACGGCTAATGCAAAAGGCGAGCAATGTTGCTCGCCTTTTCATTTCTACCGGTATTCTGAAATCAACATTGCTCGTGTATCTTCTTCCAGCGCTTCAAACATATGCGGTAAGTCTCCAGGGTACGAAATGTAATCCCCTTCCTCTAGTTCATGAGGGTCCGATTGCAACCCGAGTTTCGCTCGGCCTTTGACAATAACCACATGCTCTACCACACCCGGGTGATGAGGCTCCGAGATAAATGGTTGACCGGGTTTGACTTCAATCCAATAGATGTCGCGGCACACATTCGCTGGGCTGGCTGCGAGTAACACGGCTTGGTAATCCTTTTGCTCCGAAAACACGCTCACTCCCTTACCGTAGCGAATGACTTTGGTCGTTGGAGTTGGTGTTTCGATTAGACGAGAAAAAGGAATATCAAGGACAACGCAGATGGACCAGAGCGTCTCAATACTTGGGTTTCCAACGCCATTTTCGAGTTGTGAGAGCGTCGATTTCGCGATGTTAGCGCGTCTTGCGACCTCAGCGATACTTAAGCCAGCATTCAACCTTTCAGCATTAAGAGTGGCAGCGATTTGTTCGATTGGCGGTTTACTTTGATCCACAACGCTCTCTCTGGTCAGTGTGTTTCCGTTCATTATAAAAAACGATAGCATGATTTGACAAACGTTTTTCTGGTGTTCATTATAAAATTCATTCGTTCATTATAATGTTTATTCTCGGTTGCATTCGGTGGTAGTAACCAATAAACGTCGAGGTTTTTATTATGGAATACCTACTCTCTGTCGCTTTGTTTGCCGTTTCATCTTCAGTGACCCCGGGGCCAAATAACATCATGGTGATGACATCTGGACTGAATTTTGGAGTAAAACGCAGCTTGCCGCTGTTAACCGGTATTTGTGTTGGATTTACTTTGATGTTGCTATTGGTAGGGCTGGGCTTTGGCGAACTTTTTTCTTTGATCCCTCAGCTTTCTTTGGCGGTCAAAGTCATGGGAACGCTTTATCTTTTATATCTCGCATTGCAGATCGCCATGGCTGACAGTGTGAGTGCTGAGAAAGGTCGAAATCGACCGCTTGGTTTTCTAAACGGAGCTTTGTTTCAGTGGGTCAATGCCAAAGCTTGGGTGGTGGCAATTGGTGCGATATCCGCATTTACGACAATAGGTGAAGGGTATATGACTCAAAACCTGACCATCGCCTCGATGTTTTTTATTGCCTCGTTTCCTTGTGTTGGCGTGTGGTTAGTGTTTGGCTCTTCGTTACGCCGATACTTAGACAAACCAGCCTATTTGAAAGCTTTCAATAAGCTGATGGCGTTGCTACTCGTCATCTCTGTCTTACCTGTGGTTGGAGAGATCATTGGGCAATTCTGAATGAAAAGCGCCAAGCGAAAAGCTCGGCGCTATGATGACTATTGATGAGAGGCGTGAAGCAAGTGCGAGAATCCATTGTCTTTCAGGCTTCGCTCCATGAGAGCAATAACCTGGCGACTGGTTTCATGAGGAACGAAGTCCGAGCTCGATTTACCATCAATGATCAGCTGGGATAAGTGAGAAGCTTCAAACTCAAATCCACCGCCTGTAGGTAAGTGTGAGATCTGGGTATGTTCACCTTTGTAGGTGACATCAATGACGGTTGGATTCCACCACTTATCTTGGATAACAATTTCGACCTCTGGCCCACGTATTGTCGCGACACGTTTTAGGTCTTGGCTGATTGAAGCGCCAATCTTACCCTGGATACCGTGAGTAAAC
The DNA here is from genome assembly GCF_022398095.1 of Vibrio sp. Isolate23. Lineage (NCBI taxonomy): Bacteria > Pseudomonadati > Pseudomonadota > Gammaproteobacteria > Vibrionales > Vibrionaceae > Vibrio > Vibrio sp. Isolate23. The sequence goes on along the minus strand of NZ_JAKEUV010000001.1, from coordinate 512,739 downwards.
GTAAACTCTACGGTTTCATCGACCTTGGATTCATTGTTGTACTTCTGATAGGTCACCGATGGTGGTTGGATCTCACTTTGCTTGAGCTGGCAAAGATCCGCGTATAGCCAGAGAGCATAAACGCCGACATCTAAAGTCGCACCGCCGCATAAATCAGGGTTGAAAATCTGCTGTTGAACATCAAATTCATGCCAGTTGCCGAACGCCGCTTCTATTGATTCAATCTCAATACTATTCTTTTGAATGAAATCTCGTAGCGCTCGGTAAGCTGGGAAAGTCACTGACTTCATTGCTTCCATGAGCAAGAGGTCTTGTTTAACTGCCAGTGCCTTCATGTCGTCCCAGTCTTGGGTGTTAGTGAACGCCGGCTTTTCAACCAGAACATGCTTGCCATGGTCTAAGAACAGCTCAACCATGCTTTTGTGAAACGGATGGATAGTCGCAATGTATACGGCATCAACATTTGGGTCTTCCGCCATGGCTTGATAAGAAGAATAAACGTTTTCAGCCTGATATTGCTGGGCAAAAGCATCTGCGCGTTGTTTATCTCTGGCTGCGACGGCATATAGACAAGCCTTGTCGACATGCTGAGTGAGATCGGCGGCAAATCGATGTGCAATTTTACCCAGCCCGGCAATGCCCCAACGTACTTTTTGTTCTGTCATATTAATTCTTATCATTCTAGTATTTGTGAGGATGATACTAGCGATGAGCACGGGTTTACGTCAAATAGAAGTGTTTGAACTGAATGAGAAAGCCGCCGGAGTCGGCGGCTATAGATTGAGGTGAGCGCGCACCTTTACCTAGGTTGTTTTTAGGACTTGTTTAGTGCCCAATACTGCTTAGCCGTTATACCGTAATACACTTTATCGTCGAATCCTGATTCAACCCTATAGTAGTCAACTTGGCGACCTTCAAATGTAAAACCGCATTTCTCCATAGTTTTGTATGAACCTGTGTTAGCGCCATAGCAGTCGGCACTGACTTTGTGGCTACCTAACTCGTTAAATGCAATATCGGTGAGCAAGCGACAGGCACGAGTAGCGATCCCTTTGCCCCATGCGTGGACGGGAAGTTGATACCCGACTTCGTAGTTACCTTCGAGAAACATCACCTTAGATAATCCGCACATACCCATGTAGTGGCCTTGTTTGTCCCGAATGACAAATGTTGGGCTGTCTGGCCAATTACCTTTGTTTATTGCGTGTTCAGTGTTTTCAATGATTGGGGTAAAAAACGCGTGAAACATACTTTCCTCTGCGGGAGCAAAGAACAAGTAGGCGTTGACCTCTTGGTCGTTAAGCATTGGAATGATGTCATTTAGATCTTCGCGTTGAATCAATTTGATGTTTAGTGAGTCGCCAAAGGAGATTGATTCACCACGTTTTAGTTTTTTGTATGTCATTATATGCCTCTCAATTTGCTCAGCATGGTAGATCAACATCTGCGCCGAAAATTGGATATTTGCGACAAGTGTTATTCGAAGTCCCCGTAGATGTCGATGGTTAGGTCTCGGTCTTTGAGGTACTTAGCTGGTGTCCGATTGAGCTGATGTTTGAGTTGGCGGATTAAATGTGATTGATCACTAAAACCAAATGCTTGTGCAAATTCAGCCCAGTCGGGATCGGCATCTTGCTCATAGATAGACAACACAATTTCTTCCAGTTTCATTATCATGAGATATTGCTTAACGCTGAGCCCTGTAACTTGTTTGAAGTGCCTTTCTAAGGTTCTTCTAGAACATGCACATTGGTCGGCAATCTGCTCGATACTCCAGTCGGATAGGCGATTTTCTATCATTTTGGTCGCTTGCTGTGTAATAGAGAAAGCGCGGTCTTTTTTGTTGTTTAGGTTGAGCTGGTGGAAATGTTGATGAAATACGTCAAGCAGATGTGATTTGTCATTCGATTGCCATAGCTGGTTGTGGAGTGCGGGCCCGAAAAACGTATCCAACCAAGTAGGCCAGCCGCATTGGTTAAGATGATGACCGACAGAAGAATTGAGTAGGTACAGCCCCTCGGGCCTGAAAGTGACACCGATACGTTTTAGTGGAGCAGAGTCGTCTAATGACAGTAACTGATCGCTCACCAAAAGCAGGTGACTCCCTTTACCTTCAAATTTAGTTATGCCGCTGTCGTAACTGTACTTTTGTTCATCCGGCGTAAAGAGTAAATGAGCCCTTGGATTGGGAATGAGCCTTGGTTGTTGCGTGATGACATCGTCTGCCTCTAGCTCCAGATACCAGACTTGATGTATTAACCATTCGAAATCTTGCAGCGGTTGTTTCCAAGTAATCATGGCATATTTAATTCAGGGGTTTACTAAACAGTCTACGTGATAACACGGCAACCTAGCAAAGTGCTCTTACTTCTCAGTGTGGTATAAAAAGTCAATCATTCCGGATAGTTAAGCATTTCGTGGGTTGATCCTCATATCAGTAAAACATGTCGTTTTAGTGACACTTAAACAATAAGCAATAAAATTCATATCAATAGTTATTGTAAATCTGTCTTAGATCTCAAATTGTTAACATTTACGTGTTGTTTTTTTAACCTAGCGCAAAGGCTCTCATCGGATGAGTTGAATAAAAGAGAGCCGAAGACTAATCCTATTTAACGAGCAAAAGTGGTTTCGATGTTTGGAATTTTGCTCGCTGATGACAAAGCAAATAACGCTAATTTCAGGACGAAAAGGTTAATAACATCATGAAAATAATGACAAAGATTGCCTCCATTGCAGTGGCAATTGCGTTTTCTAGTTTCACACATGCTGCCATAGGAAACTACAAGGTCGTGCTGATTCACGGCTTTCAATCGGATCAATTACAGTCCAAACCTGATGCTGGTCAGGTTGAGCTGGAAGGTGAGGACTACTGGAAAGAGTACTGGCTCCAATACGCTGACGCTCGGATTGACTGGCCTGCTTATGAACGTGTTGAAGGCAAAATCTCCAGCGAATACGCTTGGCCTAAACTCCAAGAGCTGTCCCGCAATGGAACCTGCCAGTTAGGGTGTATTTTTGTGACGCACTCCGCTGGTGACCTTGTTGCACGATACCTGCTAGACAATCAGGAAAACTGGCTGACTAATGCTGGGTTAGAGCCTCTCAATATTGTCGCTACCTACGATTTCGCTGGTGCTGGTGGCGGCTCTGAGCTTGGGGATATTGTGGTCAACATCATCGAAGGGGGAGGCTGGGCAAACAGTGCGATGCGCTACGCTATTTCACTGTGGCTGGGGGAAATGCCTAATCGGGAAAACTCAGGTGTACTCAATGATCTAAAAGTCTCCAATGCACGCCAGATAGCGCGTCTGTCAGAGCACCGCATTCCTAGAATTCGATTTATTGGTAATGGGACTGACTATTTCAAAACGACGTCGGTTTTTCTTCCCGGCAATGATGACGGTGTTGTGGCTGCGCATTCCGCTTGTGGCGCAGCAGAATCAGGAAGTTACGACAGCTGTTCAACAAGTTTAGCGATGAACGGCAAGATAGCTTCTCAAAGCAAAGGCGTCTCTAACTTTATGCCCGAGCACTATCCCTTGATCATGGGAGACGACTACAGCCACAGTGATGTAGTGGGCCCGAAACACAAAGGAGAAGTTACCTCCAGTGTGACGGATGTGACGTTAGCCAATGGCCAATCTGTCGGTGTTACAACTTACAAGGAAAACGGCTGGTGGGGAACCAAATATCTGTACGTACAAGGGTCTAATAAAGACACTATGTCTGAAATTGCGGTTAGCCTAAACTGATCGTATGCAGGGCTGGGTAAGATGCCTCAGCCCTGATTTTCTGGAGAACCTTATGAAGACTAAGTTATGGGCATTCAGCTTCATCACTGCGTTGACAGCAGCAGGCTTCATTTTCTGGCCAAACCCCGTTGAGACATCCGAATACGCCAAGCCTAGGGGAAAAGTGGGTCATGATGCAGCTCCTCTTCCTGAAGGGGACAATAGCTTTATTGTTTCAAAGCAGGCCTCGATAGACGGGGGAACCCCCATCGAGACGAAGGCTGTGGCACTGAAGTTAAAGCAAGTAGCCATCAAACATCAACAAATTCTTCAATACCCATCATACTCTCAACCGATAGTTAATGAGAGCAGTCCCTACTTGAACTGGAATGCATTTGAAGTGGTTGAAACTCCGATACTGGATGGTAAATCAACGGCTTCGTTGGGCGTTAAAAAGTTCCGGCACTTCTACCCTGAACCGATACGGGTTGAGCTCAAAACGCAGCAGACCGTTCTTGGCACTTCATTGGATGTCGTTTCTGTTGCCACGCAGCAAGTCCTAACGACATTGCCTGCGGATGAAATGCAGTGGCAAATCACGCCGGGTAAAGATTGGCCAGAAGAACTGAGATTAATCGCACGTGTCGACTTTGAGCGAGGAGAAGATATTGTTAGTGCCGATGTGCGTTTGTATCATTCAGTAGCAAGTGTGGTGTCGGTGTCAGAGGGATATGCGCAGGGGCCTGATATGAAGATTCCGGTCACGTTACAAATCGATAAAGAAGGCATATTCAGACTCCGTGCGAACCTCTATCAGAAAGGCGGTAAAGCCATTGCGTCTTTAGTTGAGAAGCAACGATTGTCAGAAGGTGAGCAAACAGTGGATTTAAAAGCGTTTAAACGAGTCTTGCCAGAGGGCGAGATCGATCTAGAGCTACGTGATGTGGTGATTGAACGTATGTCAGGTCACCCTGGAGAAAAAGCAGGTTATGGACAGAGCGATGCCGAGAGCTACCCTGTTGGTCGTTTTGATTCCGGTACGCTGACGGATGAAGAGTACCAAATGACAGAGCAGGAAAAGCAGCAACTGGCTTTTCTGCAACAAATGCTTTGAGATATTTGGTTATTACCACTGGATAGAAAGCAATTGTTGCAATACAATTGAACGATGTTTTATTGCTGTTGAGCCGCTATGTTTCGTACTAAGTTCTTTCTTTTGTTTAGTTTCTGTTGTACCGCGACAGCCTGTACAAGTACTGAGGATATCTCTTCAGATAAAGTGACAGAAGAACATACCGCTGAAGAAACAACGGATATCAAAGAAGTAACGACCGCAGACAAACCTGAGTCAAATGGCAAAGGTATTGATGGACAAGCTCTGCTCGATAATGAGCCGACTCGCCAAATTCTAAGTTCACTGGAAAGTGTGACCGATACGCTCAATGTCCTGACTTTTGGCATCTTCGCTGGTGAACATCGCTAGGTATGTTTTGCGAAAACGCTAAGTTTCAGAGAGTCTGGTTTTAAATTGATTGAATCGTCTTGACAGTGGTAACCTCAGTAACAGTTCTCTCGCATAGTACGGCGAAAGCAAGCATTCGCTTTTGACCTGAACTGCCCACCATTCAAGGCGTATTTATGCAAAGTGCTGAGCAGCATCAGACGGGGTCCACCCCTGATCAACAAACCAGCTCATCTTCCAAAGGAAAAAGTAAGAATCTCGGCATTCTTCTAGAACTGATTAAATTCATTAGACCGTATCAGTGGAAAGTTATCGCCGCGCTGGTGGCATTGGTTTTGACGGCGTCATTAACACTGTCAGTTGGCCAAGGTGTGCGACTTTTGATAGATGAAGGTTTTGCCCAGCAGTCGACGCAAGAGCTCAGTAATGCTATTCAACTCATCCTCTTACTGACGGTGATGATTTCAATTGGGACCTTTTTTCGCTTTTACCTTGTTTCTTCGGTAGGAGAGCGCGTGAGTGCCGATATTAGGTTAGCGGTTTTCAACCATGTGATAACTCTGCACCCTAGCTACTTTGAGACTCATAGTAGTGGTGACATCATGTCGCGGATCACAACGGACACGACTTTGCTGCAAAGTATCATTGGCTCTTCATTTTCGATGGCGATGCGTAGCGCTTTGATGTGCATTGGCGCGTTAATCATGCTGTTTGCAACCAATATCAAATTGACGCTGATCGTTCTAGCATCGGTTCCTTTTATTCTCGTCCCTATTTTGTTTTATGGCCGCCGAGTAAGAGCTTTGTCCCGTCAGAGTCAAGACTCAATGGCTGATGTAGGGAGTTATGCAGGTGAAGCCATTGAGCATATCAAAACTGTTCAGAGCTACAGCCATGAAGCACAAGAAAGAGCTTCATTTGCTATGGAGGTTGAGAGGGCGTTTGAGATCGGTCGGCAAAGGGTTAAGCAACGCGCAATATTGATTTCGGGTGTGATTGTCATCGTGTTTAGCGCAATCGCAGGTATGCTCTGGGTGGGGGGTCGAGATGTTATCCATGGAACTATGTCTGGAGGTGATCTCGGCGCGTTTGTCTTTTATGCCATTATGGTGGCTTCTTCACTCGCGACCATTTCTGAGGTGCTGGGAGAATTGCAGCGAGCGGCAGGGGCAACTGAAAGGCTTATTGAGATTCTGCAGGTCGAGAGCCACATTGTTGCTCCAAGTAATAAGGTGGTATCGACCCAACAACTCGCCAGCGAAGTGATATTTGATGATGTCACTTTCCATTATCCTTCGAGGCCTGAACATACCGCGATTGAGCATTTAGCCCTCAAGGCTGAAGAAGGAAAAGTGCTGGCATTGGTCGGGCCTTCTGGGGCAGGGAAAACCACGTTGTTCGAACTTCTTCAGCGTTTCTATGATCCGCAATCAGGGCAAGTGACTTTGGGTGGCGTTGATGTTCGCCAAATGGATCCGAATCAACTGCGTCAGCAAATGGCTCTCGTGCCTCAACAACCCGCTTTGTTCAGCAATAATGTGCTTCACAATATCCGCTATGGCAACCCTGAAGCGACAAATGAACAAGTAATTGAAGCCGCGAAAAAAGCACACGCACATGATTTCATCATGAAATTACCACAAGGTTACGATAGCTTCCTTGGTGAGCGGGGAGTGCGCTTGTCAGGTGGTCAGCGTCAGCGTATCGCCATCGCACGGGCTATTCTCAAAGATCCTAAAATTTTGCTTTTGGATGAAGCGACCAGCGCACTAGACAGCGAGAGTGAACACCATGTTCAACAGGCGTTGGAAGCGCTTATGCACAACCGCACGACCCTCATCATTGCTCATCGCTTGTCGACGATTCAGCATGCTGATCAGATTGCGGTGTTAGACAGCGGTCAGCTTGTGGATGTGGGCAACCATAATCAGTTACTGCAAAGCTGTGAGCTGTACCAGCGGTTGGTTGAATTGCAGTTTAAGCCTATGGACCGATAACGCTTACCCATAGGCGATGGCGGAAAACAAACATCTCTACAAACTCAAGGAAAGAATAATAATGAGCAGTCAGTTGAAACAGCTTTGTCATACGATTTTACCCGGCAATAAAGAAGAATCACCCGCCGAGCACTTTGCCAAAATGGCAGCATGGTGTGAGGAGCATAATGTCGCTCACGATATATATGGCGAAGGAGAAACCATTCAGGCGTTTGAGCAGAAAGTGGCGGATTTGCTTGGTTATGAAGCTGGTTTGTTTGTCATCACGGGAACGATGACACAACCAACCGTGTTGGAGTTGGTCACCAAACAGAAACGCAATCCAGTGGTGGCGATGCACCCTTCCAGCCATATCTATGTCCATGAAAGGCAAGGTTACCAACTGCAAAATCGTTTCAGTATTCTTCCGGTTGGTAACCTATATCAGACATGGTCATTAAGTGATCTCCAGGCATGGCCGGATGAAATTGCGGCGGTATTGTATGAATTGCCAATGCGTGAAATTGGTGGCCAACTGCCAAGTTGGGAAAGTTTAGAAGAGATTAAGTCTTACTGCTCAGCGAATGATATCCATCTCCATATGGATGGTGCAAGACTATGGGAAACCGCTGCCTATTATCAGAAGGAATATCATCAAATCGCTAAAGGCTTTGATACCGCTTATGTATCACTTTACAAAGGGATCAACGGTCTGGGTGGCTCTATGCTACTAGGATCAAAGGAATTTGTTGAGCGCGCATCGATTTGGATGAAACGTCAGGGAGGAAACGTTTATCATCGCACACCTTATATTGTGTCAGCGGCAATGCAGTTTGACGATAGATTGGCAAAACTGCCTGCACTTTTTGAGCGAACTAAACAAGTTTACAAGATTATCCGAGAGTATCCGGCTCTTGCAGTGAGACCCGCTGAACCTCAGTCAAATATGCTGCATCTAATTGTTCCTTTTAGTTGTCAAGAAGTGAAAGAGCTGCAACACGCTTTTGCCACTAAAGAAGGTATTTGGTTCGGTCACCCACAAGTTACTGCGCATCCAAATCAATCCATCATAGAATGGTATGTTGGTGACAATCTATTGGAGTTCGAAGACAATGCTCTGAGAGATTTTTTCGCTAAGCTGCTGGGTGACAAGGCGTGAGTCAATCACATGGGATCTCAATCTGAGAGCCGGTTAACATGCCTAATTGGAAGCTTAATGTATTCTAAGCGGATTCTTTATAGAGGACTCTATCAATGTCAAAAAACTCCAAGCTGCACAATGAAGATAAGCTGGTTAAGAAAGCGCTAGAAATAGGTGCAAAGATGGCTAAGATGCAGGGATTCGAGCTGCCTAAGTCGCCTCAACCAGTGAGAGTCAAAGCGATTTACCTATTTTTGGTTGATGCTAAGCAAATAACGCCGTTACCTGATAGCAAACTTGACGGTGCCAATATCAAGCATAGACTCGCATTGTGGATCCACAGTGCATTGCCTGATAACGATCCTTTAAAATAGAAAAGATCCAGATGTAAAAAGATGAACCAAATGGTTTAATGCCGTTTGGGCTATAGGCTTGAAGCATCCTAGGATTGTATGATAGTCCTCACTAACTTGTTAGTGGGGGTTTTTTATGTTTGCTCAAAAATAGTTTTGGAACATGAAACTATTTGGGCTCCACCGCTTTGTTTGAAACTTCTGTAGCGGTTGGGAGAGCAATTATCGACCCCGTATTCAGGTAGCCCGTCTGCGGGCCGAAGGAAAAAGTTATAGGTACCACCACGTGCCTTCTAGGGGAGAGCCAGTAGGTGCATACAAAAAACCACCGGCTATGCCGGTGGATACTTTTACTTTTATCTGTACAGGAACAATAACTTAGTCTTCGTAGTTCTCGATGCTAGGACAAGAACAGATTAGGTTACGGTCACCGTATACGTTATCTACACGGTTAACGGTAGGCCAGTACTTCCAAGACTTAGTGGCAGGTGAAGGGAAACAGCCAAGCTCACGCGAGTATGGGCGATCCCATTCTGCAGCAGAAAGATCAACTTGAGTATGCGGAGCATTAACTAGAGGGTTATTCTCTAGTGGCCATTCACCATTCTTCACTTTAGCCATCTCTTCGCGAATTGCGATCATTGCTTCACAGAAGCGGTCGATCTCTTCTAGATCTTCGGATTCTGTTGGCTCAACCATTAGCGTACCTGCAACAGGGAACGACATAGTTGACGCGTGGAAGCCGTAGTCCATCAGACGCTTCGCGATATCTTCTTCGCTGATGCCTGTTTCTTCTTTAAGCGGACGAATATCAATAATACATTCGTGTGCTACGCGGCCGTTCGTACCACGGTAAAGAACAGGGTAGTGAGGGCGTAAGCGCTCCATCATGTAGTTCGCGTTCAGAATCGCAACTTTAGTTGCATCTGTAAGGCCAGCTTCACCCATCATGGCGATGTAAGCCCAAGAGATAGGTAGAATAGAAGCGCTGCCTAGGTCTGCCGCAGAGACTGCAAAGTCTTCGCCTTCAACACCGTTTTCGATGTGGCCAGGAAGGAATGGCGCTAGGTGCGATTTCACACCGATAGGGCCCATACCTGGACCGCCACCACCGTGTGGGATACAGAAGGTTTTGTGCAGGTTCAGGTGAGAAACGTCAGAGCCGATGAATCCTGGAGACGTCAAGCCAACCTGTGCGTTCATGTTTGCACCGTCTAGATAAACCTGACCGCCAGCCGCATGAACCATTTCACACACTTCTTTCACTTGCTCTTCGTACACACCGTGCGTAGAAGGATAAGTGATCATAATGCTAGACAGATTGTCTTTGTGCTTCTCGATCTTAGCGGCAAGATCTGCCATATCAATGTTACCGTCGTCATCACATTTCACTACGACCACTTTCATTGACACCATAGAGGCTGTCGCAGGGTTAGTACCGTGCGCTGAGCTTGGGATCAAACAAACGTTACGGTGACCTTCACCGCGGCTGTCATGGTAGCGTTGAATCGCGATGAGACCTGCGTACTCACCAGACGCACCTGAGTTTGGCTGTAGGGAGAAATCGTCGTAGCCTGTGATTTCACACAGCTTCTCTTTCAAGTCTTTCGCTAGAGCTGAGTAGCCCGCTGCTTGTTCGATTGGTGCGAATGGGTGAATGGAGCCAAATTCAGGCCAAGTCACAGGGATCATCTCAGCCGCAGCATTCAGCTTCATTGTACAGCTGCCCAGTGGAATCATACCGTGCGTCAGCGAGAAGTCTTTGTTCTCAAGCTGTTTCAGGTAACGCATCATCTGCGTTTCGCTGTGATGCGTATTGAACACTGGGTGAGTTAGGTATTCTGAAGTACGACGAAGCGCTTCAGGAATTGCTGCGAACTCGTTGCCTGCGATTTCAGAAGAAAGCGCGTTGATTTCTTCTTTTACGCCGAATACGGCAAATAGTGTTTCGATGTCGCCTGTTGTCGTTGTCTCATCGAAGCTCACACCTAGCTTGCCGTTTAGCTTGCGTAGGTTGATGTCTGCTGCTTGTGCTTTCGCGTACAGCTCTTCTGTCTTACCAGCAGTGTTGATAGTAATGGTATCGAAGAAGCTGTTGTGCGCAAGTTCATAGCCTGATTTAGTCAGACCAGCTGCAAGAATAGCTGTCATATGGTGAGTACGGCGAGCAATAGTACGTAGACCTTCTGCGCCATGGTATACCGCGTAGAATGACGCCATGTTTGCCAGCAGTGCCTGAGCCGTACAGATGTTTGACGTCGCTTTTTCGCGGCGGATGTGCTGCTCACGAGTCTGCATGGCCATACGTAGTGCTTGGTTGCCTTTTGTATCGATAGATACACCGATAACACGACCAGGCATGGTACGTTTGTGTTTGTCACGTGTCGCCATAAAGGCTGCGTGTGGACCACCGTAACCCATAGGCACGCCGAAACGTTGAGCGGAGCCGATGACAACGTCTGCACCCATTTCGCCTGATGGCTTCAATAGTGCTGAAGCAAGTAGGTCAGTGGCGACGGCAACCAGTGTTTTGTTGGCTTGTGCTTTGGCGATGATGTCCGTCAGGTCGCGGACTTCACCCGTAGTACCTGGGTACTGTACCAGTGCACCGAAGACATCTTGTTCCGGAAGTGACTCAAGGGAGCCGATGAGTACGTCAAAGCCAATGTATTTGGCGCGAGTCTTAACTACCTCTAGCGTTTGCGGATGAACATCATCTGCGACGAAGAAAACGTTGCTCTTGCTCTTACCGGCACGCTTACATAGTGTCATAGCTTCGGCAGCAGCAGTTGCTTCATCAAGAAGAGACGCGTTAGCGATATCCATTCCCGTCAAGTCCATCACCATTTGCTGATAGTTCAGCAGTGCTTCTAAACGGCCTTGAGAAATTTCTGGTTGGTAAGGGGTATAAGCTGTGTACCAGCCTGGGTTTTCCAATACGTTACGTAGAATCACGTTTGGCGTGAAGGTGTTGTAGTAACCCTGACCGATGAATGTACGTTTAATTTGGTTTTGATCTGCGAATTCACGCATCGCAGCCAGCATGTCTGCTTCGCTCAATGCTTCAGCCATTGTCATTGGCTGTTCTAGGCGAATTTGAGCTGGTACGGTTTCGTCGATCAGTGCGTCAAGACTGGCAACATTGATCGCATCCAACATTTTTTGTTGGTCAGATTGATTTGGGCCGTTGTGGCGAGCAACGAACTCATTTTGTGTGCTGAGGCTTTGAAGTAATTCAGTCATTGTCCTTTACCTACTCCATCATTCGGGTATCGGATATCATTACTGATATAAATAATTATACGTCCGAACTTTGAAAAAAAGCTGCCTCCCGTTCGGGGGCAGCTTTAAACTCGTCCTAATTACTCGTCTTCGATCGAGTTTAGGTACTCTTCTGCGCTTTTCAGATTATCTAGCTCTGATGCATCTGACATCTTCACTTTAACAATCCAACCGCCTTCGAAAGGTTCTTCGTTGATTAGCTCTGGGCTATCTTCTAACTCTTCGTTGATTTCTAGAATCTCACCAGTGATTGGCGCGTAGATATCTGAAGCTGCTTTTACAGATTCAACCAAAGAGAAGCTATCACCCGCTTCGATCTCTGCTTCAACTTCAGGTAGGTCTACGAATACAACGTCACCTAGCATTTCTTGTGCATGCTCTGAAATACCGATAGTTACTGTGCCGTCACCGTTGTCACGTACCCACTCGTGGCTATCTGCAAACTTCAGTGTGTTGTCCATTGCTTAATCTCCAAAAATATAACTTTGATTAAATTGTTTATTGGTAAAGTGGGTAGCGATTACACAGCGCTTTCACTTCTTTGCGAACGCGTTGTTCTACTTCTGCGTCACCTTCAGGGTTGTTCACCAATCCGTCCAGTACATCGCCAATCCAGTTACCGATGAGCTTGAATTCTTCAGCGCCAAAGCCGCGGCTTGTTCCCGCAGGCGTCCCCAAACGGATGCCCGATGTAATCATAGGCTTCTCTGAATCGAATGGGATGCCATTTTTGTTACATGTGATCCCCGCACGTTCCAACGCTTCCTCAGCCTTGTTACCTTTCAAGCCCTTAGGGCGAAGGTCCACCAGCATTAGGTGCGTGTCTGTTCCGCCAGTCACAATGTCACAACCGCGAGTTTGCAATACTTCCGCCAGAACTTTTGCGTTATTGATCACTGAATCAATATAAGTATTGAATTCAGGGCCTAAAGCTTCACCGAAAGCGACGGCTTTAGCTGCGATCACGTGCATCAGTGGGCCACCTTGAAGGCCTGGGAATACCGCTGAGTTGATTTTCTTGATGATGTCTTCGTGGTTGGTCAGAATCATACCGCCGCGTGGGCCACGCAATGTTTTATGCGTTGTCGTTGTAACAACGTGTGCGTGTGGCAGTGGGCTAGGGTGAGCACCAGTCGCAATCAGACCTGCGATGTGCGCCATATCGACCATTAGAATCGCATCAACTTCATCAGCGATTTCACGGAATTTTGCGAAGTCGATAGTACGAGGAATAGCACTACCACCAGCGATGATCATTTTTGGTTTGTGCTCAAGGGCTAGAGCACGAACATCTTCGTAGTTGATTTCTAGTGATTCACGATCCACACCGTACTGAACGGCATTGAACCATTTACCAGAAAGAGCAGGGCGCGCACCGTGAGTTAGGTGGCCGCCAGCATCCAGAGACATGCCAAGGATAGTGTCGCCAGGTTGAAGCAGAGCAAGTTTAACTGCGCCGTTTGCTTGTGCACCTGAGTGAGGCTGAACGTTAGCAAAATCGCATTTGAACAGCTGTTTAGCACGTTCAATCGCAATGGCTTCTACGGTATCAACATGTTCACAACCGCCGTAGTAACGACGACCAGGGTAGCCTTCTGCATATTTGTTGGTTAGGCAAGTGCCTTGAGCTTGCATCACTGCTTTAGAAACAATGTTTTCTGAAGCAATGAGCTCGATTTGTTCATTCTGACGAGTATTTTCCGCTTGGATTCCTGCGAAAACCGCGTCGTCTGTAGCAGCAAGATTAGTCGAGAAAAAGTTCTCTAGGCTGTGATTTTGGTAAGTGTTGTTCATGGTAGATGACCTTCCATTCGTGCTAACGAGATTATTAATAGGGTTATCGTTCTCGTTAGTCCTCTTTCTGTTTACTGCCCTCAAACACCGAAGACAGGGTGAATTCTATACCCCTAAGCGATGTGTCAAATCTCGGGGAAAAGCCGAATCTCACTGTTAAATCAATCTATCAGTCAGCTCGGAAACCGCATCTCTACAACTAACAAGTTGGTAACATAGCGGTTGTTACAGGAACAATCAACCAAAAATTTCCTATTGGAAACATGGTTTCTAAAATTGTTACCAAGAGCACGGTTTATTTCCTGTGCTCATCTTTCCACTCTGATGATGTTCGGGCACAATGAAAATGGAACAGGAAGTGGACGTTTAATAAGAGGGAAACATGCCCGAAGATATCTATGATGAGTACCCATCTTTGACATTGGCGAAAGAAGCTGCCGATCAAAATATCGAACCCCTAAAATTGGGCGAGAGAATCAAGGATATTCGCGGTAAGTTGGGGATTACTTTGGAAGAGGCAAGTCAACGTACTGGGCTGGCGCGTTCTACCTTGAGCAAGATTGAGAATGAGCAGATTTCTCCTACGTTTCAGGCGATGCAAAAATTGGCGCTTGGATTACAGATAGATATGCCACAACTCTTTGAACCACCAAGGAAAAAAGTCGCAACAGGCCGTAGGGATATCACCAAAAATAATCAGGGGAAACCACACCCGACACCGACCTACGAACATGAGCTCTTAGCGACTCAGCTTTCCAATAAGAAAATGATGCCTTTTAAAAGCCAAGTGCATGCTCGAAACTTTGAAGAATACGGGGATTGGGTACGTCATGACGGTGAAGAGTTTTTGCTGATTTTGTCCGGTTCAGTCATGTTCTATTCGGAGTTTTACGAGCCGGTAGAATTGAGTGAAGGCGACAGTGTTTACTATGACGCGAATATGGGGCATATGCTGATCTCGACCAGTGAAAAAGACGCTAATATTTTGTGGGTGACTGCGAAATAATGCGATTTATAAAGAATTTCGTATAGTGAAAGCAAACGATTGCCTTTGCCGTTCATATAAGTACAATAGCGCCATTTCAGGCAGAGATAGCCTGAAATGGCGTTTTCTTTTTGGTGCACTGAATGTGAATATGATGTTAAATGTCACACTTTAGACTGTTCCCCTGCTGTTAGTGGTGCAAAAATTTTCCGCTCGTGTTTATTATTGGAAACAAGGTTTCCTTGAACGGAAAACGAACCTGATTAAATGGAGACAACAATGACTCAAGATCTACTCAAAACACCACTTCATACGCTTCACGTAGAAGCTGGTGCGAAAATGGTTCCTTTCGCTGGCTACGACATGCCAGTCCAATACAAACTGGGTGTAAAGAAAGAGCACTTACACACTCGCGACGCTGCGGGTCTTTTTGATGTGTCCCACATGGGACAACTTCGTTTGCACGGTGAAGGTGCCGCAGCATTTCTTGAGTCGTTAGTTCCAGTTGACATCATTGACCTACCACAGGGCAACCAGCGCTATGCTTTCTTTACTAATGAAGAAGGCGGCATCATGGATGACCTAATGGTGGCAAACCTAGGCGACCACCTATTTGTTGTGGTTAACGCCGCATGTAAAGAGCAAGACATCAATCACCTTGAAGCTCACCTACCTGCAGGTGTAGAACTAGAGATCATCGATGATCGCGCTTTGCTGGCTCTTCAAGGCCCTAAAGCAGTCGATGTGCTTAAGCGCTTCAACCCAGAAGTAGCCGAGATGCTATTTATGGATGTTAAGACGTTAGACATTCTAGGTGTTGAGTGCATCGTTAGCCGCAGTGGCTACACAGGTGAAGACGGTTATGAAATCTCTGTGCCGAACACGCATGCTGAAGAACTTGCACAGAAGCTAACAGCGGAAGAAGAAGTGGAGTGGATTGGTCTTGGTGCACGTGATTCACTTCGTCTAGAGTGTGGTTTGTGCCTATACGGACACGATCTTGATACAACGACGACACCTGTAGAAGCAAGCCTTCTTTGGGGTATTCAGAAAATTCGTCGTACAGATGGTGAGCGCGCTGGTGGTTTCCCAGGTGCGGATATTATCCTTAAGCAGATTGAAACTAAAGACGTATCACGTAAGCGTGTTGGTCTAGTAGGTCAGACGAAAGCGCCTGTGCGTGAAGGTGCTGAGCTGTTTGATGCTGATGACAACAAAGTCGGTGTCGTGACCAGTGGTACTGCGGGTCCAAACGCAGGTAAGCCTGTCTCAATGGCTTATGTACGTGCAGATCTTGCAGC
The DNA here is from genome assembly GCF_022398095.1 of Vibrio sp. Isolate23. Taxonomy (NCBI): domain Bacteria; kingdom Pseudomonadati; phylum Pseudomonadota; class Gammaproteobacteria; order Vibrionales; family Vibrionaceae; genus Vibrio; species Vibrio sp. Isolate23. The sequence goes on along the minus strand of NZ_JAKEUV010000001.1, from coordinate 496,711 downwards.
AATTGGCACTGAATTGTTTGCAGATGTTCGTGGTAAGAAACTGCCTATGACCATTGAAAAAATGCCATTTGTTCCACAACGTTACTACCGTGGCTAATAGAAAATTTAATTCTATGACCTCATATCAGAGAGTTCACTTAGGTGAACTCTTTTTATTGGTACTCGTATCAACTGAATACTCTAAAACGAGAGGTAGCTTAGGTCATTAAATAGCTCGAAGTCATCTGGATGTGATAGATTATCGTCATTTGATATTAATGATAATAATTGAATGGAAAATTTGTATGAGAAAGCTATCCATACTTTTGCCTTTTGTTATGCTATCTAGCGGCTATGCACTAGATGCTCATAGCACAGAAATTTCGCCTTATATAGTTAACGGTAGCTACGCTAGTGTAACAACATACCCCTCTATAATAAGCTTGTTTAAAGATCGTATTGACTATGACAATAAGTATTATGCAGGAAGTTACTGTGGGGGGACGCTACTAAACAATCAGTATGTTTTAACTGCCGCACACTGTATTTATGGTGACGAAGAAACGCAGTTGTTTACTTCCGCTGTACCTAAGCTCCAAAACGAGTCTGATTTCCCATATAGCGTTATTGAACGTGTAATGGTAAATGAGATTTACTACAAAAGTACCTATAACAATTCGACTTTAACCGACGATATAGCGATTTTGAAGCTTGCCAGTCCTATGCAAACATCGAGTTCAGCAGATTATGTAGTCAGGGTGAGCACTGGTGATGATGCTACCTATAGAGACACCTCTGAAACGTTCCACGCAGTAGGACATGGCAATACGGAAACAGGAGTTGATAACAACGACAACCTTCTTTATACCCGGCTAAAGTATGTCTCAAATTCCGACTGTAATGTTTATTCATCCGATACTAGTGCAAATCTTTGTATGACTGGGTATGCGACAGTTGTTTATGATAATGCAACATGTCAGGGGGATTCAGGGGGGCCACTTTACTGGTTGGACGGCAGTACCTATAAACAGGCAGGTATTACTAGCTTTGGCCCTGCAAGTGGTTGTGGTAACACAGCAATTGAACCTAATTCAGTATTTACTGAGGTATTAGATCACGAAGCATGGATAGCCTCTGTGCTTAGCGGTTCTGAAACACCGAAAAAAACCATTACTGACTCAGAAAGAACGACATATCTGAACTCAACTACTTCATCGACAGTAACAACTGATGAGAGTGCTGACTCTTCCAACGGTAGCGGCGGCTCTCTTGGCTTCCTATCTTTCTTATTTATCGGGGCAGCTCTATTTAGAAGAAAACTAACAAGTTAGAATCCAGCCCGTTGCCCTTTCGTAAGCTAAACTTAAAGTTGATGGCTGCGAAAGGGAGACGGGAAGATGAAAAAGCCAATTTGGTTCCTTAGCCTGATACTGGTTAGCTCCCGATTGCTGGCGATGGAAATTTCGCCTTACATCGTGAATGGCAGTAACGCGGACATTACTAATTACCCTTCTTTTGCCAGCCTGTTTTATCGCAATGGCAACACCTACAGTACGTCGAGTTACTGTGGGGCCACTATGCTCAATAGCCAGTTTGTCTTAACTGCCGCTCATTGTATTTATGACAATGAAAGTACTATGTTGTATACCGTGGTGGTCCCCCAGTTGGAGGATGAATCTAACTTCTTGTCCACTCAGCAGGCGAAAGCAGAAGAATTTTATTATCCGGATGATTATATTGATTCAAGTTCTGAGCTTTGGCCTAATGACATTGCCATTATTAAACTTGAGACGCCACTTTCCGTATCTAATTACACCTCTCTCCTCAACACTTCAATCAATAACAGTTTCCCCAGCCCCGCAGATTACAAAGCAATTGGTCATGGATATATTGAAGGTAATGTCGCAGGTGGGACTCAACTTTTGGAAACCTCTTTGGAGTATATCTCTCTGAGTAGTTGCCAATCTGAGTATGGTAGTAAGCTGACGGACAAGCAGATCTGCTTTGGTGGTCCTGAATCTGGAGGTTATCAAAACTCCACTTGTAGCGGTGATTCGGGAGGGCCTGTCTATTGGTATAATGGGAGCCAGTACATACAGGTTGGTATCACCAGTTTTGGCCCGAGTATATGTGGTAACACGGCATTCAATGTGACTTCGGTATTCACGGATGTCTATGACTATACTGGCTGGATCAATAGTGTTATGAATGGGCAGGTTACACCCAAGTATTACGTCACCACAATCAATGGTAACCGTGTCTTGAATAGTAATGTCGATAACAGTGTGAGTGCTCGCTCTGATGGTGGTAGCGGTGGAGCCGTTAACTTTGCTGTATGGCTGATAATCGCAGTGTTCGCATTGAGAGGGAGGCGTTTCAGCCAGCTTAATTAGGCATAATTGAGATTTAAATAAGTATCATAAATGAGAAATTACTATAATTATTTGAAACCTCCGCCTCAAATAGTGCGCGTGAGCATCTATTAATGATTTGTCGTGTTGACTATTTATAACTAAAAGATAATTTTAAATTACATAATAAGTTGAGCCGGAGAGTTCGCAGATGGCAAATCAATGTACTCACGAGATAACCTTTCTTTCAGATATAAGCATGCAATCCAAATTGTTTAAAGACTCTTTAGAGCAAGGCATTCAATTAAATGTATCGATTGTTCCAATTGAAGAGCTTGAAGCATGTGAAGGCAAGACATCTATCCTAGGCGATTACATTCTGTTTGACTACCACTACCTGAACGATGAGAAGTTTGATGGTTACAGTCAGATCCGCTCATTAAGCACTAAGAATCCGAAAGAAATCGTAATTAACTGTCCAAAAGATGTCCCCTCGACCCAGCTATTCAAATGGCGAAATTTAGTGGGTGTGTTTTATATTGATGATGATCTTTCTTTGCTACTCAGGGGCATGGAAAAGATTATGAAAGACGAAATGTGGCTATCACGAAAAGTTGCTCAAGATTATATTGAGCACTTTCGCTGTGCAAATAGTGTTACCACCTCACAAGCTTATGCCAATCTTACCAAACGAGAAAAAGAGATCATGCGCTTGCTTGGACATGGGGCTTCCAATCTCCAAATCGCTGACGAGTTGTTCGTGAGTGAGAATACGGTGAAAACGCACTTACACAATATTTTTAAGAAAATAAATGCTAAGAACCGCCTTCAGGCACTGCTGTGGGCCAATAATAATGTGGCACTAGAAGAAAGAGTGTAGAGTTCTTTGGCGTGAGTAAAACGGGAGCTTTTAGCTCCCGTTTTGGTTAGTCGTATATGGTAGGGATCGGTTGACGCTTATGCTGAGTTGCTTGATAAATCGCGACAAGCTTATCTGAGACATCTTGAGAGACAGGCTTGCCTTCCAAAAAGTCGTCAATTTGGTCGTAGCTTAAGTTCAGTGCATCTTCATCCGCTTTTTGTGGGTCAAGCTCTTCCAAATCAGCGGTGGGCGTTTTCTTCACCAGTAGTTCAGGTGCTCCTAGCGTCGCAGCAACTTCACGGACTTGACGCTTGCTCAAACCAAACAATGGTGCCAGATCGCAAGCCCCATCGCCAAATTTGGTATAGAAGCCAGTAATGTTCTCTGCTGAGTGGTCTGTGCCTAGTACCAAGCCACCCACATAACCAGCAATTTCATATTGAGCGACCATTCGAGCTCGCGCTTTTACGTTGCCTTTGACGAAATCGATCTTGGAGGCTTGTGTTGGAAGAAGGTTGGTGTGTGCAAGCGCCTCATGAGAGGCTGCGTGTAAGCCATCAACTCCTGATTTGATGTTTACAGAGACCGATTGTGAGGGTTGAATGAACTGCAAGGCGATTTGTGCTTCATCTTCGTCTTTTTGCTCTCCGTAAGGGAGGCGTACAGCAATAAATTGATACCCACCTTCTGTTTCTTCATTCAGTTCATTAATGGCGATCTGAGCTAGGCGACCACATGTTGTCGAATCGACACCACCACTGATACCAAGAACTAATGCTTTGCAACCTGCTTCCTGCAATTTGCGCTTAATAAATTCAACACGACGCGAGATTTCGAATTTAGGGTCGATTGACGGCAATACGCGCATCTCGTCGCGGATGAGCTGTTCCATGATGTTTCCTTCCTGCAAGCAATGATTTTAAGAAAATGATGGTAGTATCATACCTAAATGAACAAATTAGAAAACTGTGAACAATGAATTCACATTTATCAGGAAAGAAAATGAACAAAATCGCTGTATTCGGTAGTGCTTTTAACCCGCCCAGCCTTGGACACAAGAGTGTTATTGAATCACTCACTCATTTTGATCGTGTGCTTTTGATTCCTAGCATTTCACATGCTTGGGGAAAAGAGATGCTTGATTACAAAGCTCGGTGCGAGCTAGTTGATGTATTTATTGAAGATCTACAGTCGAGTAACGTCGAACGAAGCGGCGTAGAGGAAGTGCTCTATAAACCAGAGCAGAGCGTGACAACCTTTGCTGTGTTAACGGAACTACAGCGTCAGTTCCCTGAATGTGCCATCACCTTTGTTATCGGGCCGGATAACCTATTTAATTTTGCTAAATTTTATAAAGCAGATGAAATATTGAGTCGATGGTCAGTCATGGCATGTCCTGAAACGGTGAAAGTGCGTAGTACGGACATAAGAAGGGCTTTGAGCGATAAGAAAGACATTCACTCACTTGTGACACCAAAAGTTTACCAATTATTGGTCGAAAGAGAGTATTATTAAGAGAATGGTGTACTAATTATTTTGGTGGTGAATGAAAGGGCCTTTACTGATATTTCTGATGGGGTTGGTTTCTTATGCTGCGGATGGATGTGAGCTGTATAGTACTTACTATCAATCGGATTCGGTGTTGTTTCATTCTCAGCAAGGCGTCTGCTTCTCGTTACTCGATGGTATTCAATACACGGCAGATAAGTTAGATGCTTTTGAACAATGGGTGTCGGAAGAGTCTTCGGCTGATTATTCCTCTTATTGGGCTGATTGGGTTCTACAAACTGAGACCAGCCCTATTTTAAGCCAAAGCCTTGCTTCTAATTATATCGGAATCGGGGTCTGGATGCCGTCTGAATTGGAAGAGCAAGTCCATGTGTCCGAAACTGAAGATTGGATTATGAGTCATGGGTTACAACTAAGCCTTGGCTTCGGTGAAAAGAAACTTGGTGAGCCAAGGTTACGCTTGGACTATCGCTGGCATGATGACTATGAACGTGATGTTATTATGCAGCTTGAGCTTCCCTTCTGACGCCTTCCACTTACCACTTTTTATGATTTGAACATATTTACTACCGCAGGCTGCTCACTGGGTACGGAATGTTTAGCTTGTGCTTTAATGATGGCCTTTGGTTTTTCTGGACGTGAGTAGTAATAACCTTGTATTTGGCTACAACCCATATCGTGCAACTTATCTAACGCTTCTTTGTTTTCCACCCCTTCGGCGACCAGATCGACCTTGAGCTGTTTTGCCAGCTGAATAATGAGCCAGACGACACGTTCAGAGGTTTCATTACTTAGCATGTTGCGAATGAAAGTAGCGTCGATTTTGATGCAGTCAATTGGGTAGTTGTGAATATAATTAAGGCTTGAGTATCCAGTACCAAAGTCATCCAAAGCGACGGTGAAACCAAGCAAGCGTAGTTGCTCAAGTATGAATTTTACTTCATTGGTTTGTGACAGTAGTACAGTTTCAGTCAGCTCAATCGTGAACTCTTCAGGCTTAAAACCGTGTTTACTTACTGTTGAAGTGAGATGTTCCAAGTAGCGATTAGTATCATTGAGTTCATGAGCGGAGCAGTTAATGCCTAGTTTGACTTTATAGCCTAGCCCTTGTTCGAGCTCTTTTTTTGCTTGGCAAGCAAGGTCGATAATACGCTCTCCCAACTCTATAATGAGCCCTGACTGTTCGGCAGCTTCAATGAATTCTAATGGAGAAATCATCCCTAATTCACTGCTCTCCCATCTGGCTAGGATTTCAAAATAATCCCAATGACTTTGATTACGGCGCACAATCGGTTGTGCTAAGACATAAATTTCACATGGGTTTAGGTTCGCTGGTGATAGTTCGTTACGTAACGCGTCAATCACCATAGTTCGTCGGTAGTATTGTGCACTTAAGTGGGTGTCATAGCATTGAACCTGAGAGTTCCTCGATTGTTTGCAATCTTTTAAAGCTAAACTGGCGTTGAGAATTAATTGGTCAGCAGTCAGCCTCTTATCCGTTCTGCGTGCAATGCCTATATTGACACTGACTTTAATGTTGTGGGCTGGGTCTTTGTACCCCGACTCTAGCTTACTGAGAATGTTTCTGCATACTTCAAGTGGATCGCCGCTGTAAGTGATAAATGCGAATTCATCACCAGCAATTCTAAAGGCAAGTTGCTTGTCGTGTATCGATGACTCAATAACATGGGCGACAAACTTAATGACCTGATCGCCAACGTAATTACCATATAAATCATTGATGGATTTAAAGCTGTCGATATCGACGTAAGCGAGTGTGAATGAGTCACTGCTGGTTTCTGACAATCTTTCCAATTTGTCTGACAAGAAGCTTCTATTGAGTAAGCCTGTAAGGTTGTCATGCGAGACTTCATAACTTAGTTGATTAACCAAGCTCTCAGATCGGGCGGAAAGCCACTTCGCTCTCAAACTGTGCACGATGACGTGCGCAAAAAGAGTGTGGTAGTAAATGAGCTCTTTGCTGGTTTTAATAGGAGCCTTGAATGTAGAAAGCAATACACCGAGTACATCACCTGAACGTGTCCTTAAAGGCACACCGAGATAGGCTTGTAACTGGTGGTCTCGGATATACACATCTTCAGGGAAGTCTTGCTCCACATTACTGGCATATAGGACATAATCGAGCTCGGATTTACTGACATGGGCACAAGGGGTGCCCTGTAGAGAATATGAGGTCGGTTTATTCAGAGTCTGATTACATGCATAGGACAAGGTATGCGCATTAAAATTGAATTTATCAATTTCAATGATACAAGTGCAAAAGGATTCAAAATGTTTGTTTAGGACAAGGGTGACCTGATCCAGCAGTGCTGAACCATCGAGCTGGAGCGTTTTATTCACCACATCTAAATCAATAGATGCGAGTTTTCCTTGTAACCTAGCCATTTAATTAACCTACCTTATCGTGATTTAAATCACTTATTTTTTGGTATTGGTTCAATCAAAATATGGTACAGATCTCATAACAATTCAAATTGGAAGGAGATATTTCTTGGCTTAATGCTCTTCCATTTGTTCTTTAGCTAAACGCTCTTTAAGGTAGTCGAGAAACAGTTTTGTCCTAGTATGTTGATAGTCCAGCTTAGGATAATACGCGTAAACTGTTGCTTCATCAGCAGTTATTCGGGGTAGGATACGTTTTAAGGTGCCAGCTTTTAGTTCATCTTTTATCATCACATCGTTGGAAATTAAAATCCCCATGGCATTTTTAGCGGCGTAAAAAAGTGCTTCGGGGTTAGTAGTTGCAAGATTTCCTGACAAAATGATCTTCTTTCCATTCGTCAGTGTTATTTCACGATGTGGCCGTTCTCCCCATATTAGCGTGTTGTGTTCAGTCAACTCATCAACCGATTGTGGTTCACCGTATTTATCCAAATATTCAGGCGAAGCGTAGAAGCCCGCTTTGTGCTCGAACAGTGCTGAGGCTTTAAAACTGAGTGAATTAAGCTGTTCAATCTCACGGCTGATGAACAGATCTAGGCTGAGCTCAGGTAGCTGGCCGGGAGTGGTGGTGATTAACTGAATGCGAATGTCAGGGTACATTTGCAGAAAATCATTCAGATACTGAACTAGAAATTTAGAACCGACGGCAATGGTTGCCCCGATCTTAAGCAGCCCAGCGGGTGTCTGATTGACTGAGCGGGTTTCATCTACGATGGATTGCCAACCTTCTATTTGGACCTTCGCTCGTTCATAAAATAAAGCGCCAGCTTCCGTTTGGGTAACGGTTCGAGTTGTCCGCTTAAGTAGCTGCACGCCAATCCTTTCTTCGAGCCAATGGACACGTTTACTGATAGCTGAGCTAGTAGTGTTCATCTTTCTGGCTGCCCCGTTGAAGCTGCCTTCATCCACTACTCGTATGTAGCTTTGAACACTTTGTATCCAGTCCATGGTATTCTCCAATTGATTCTTATCAGGAAATAATCAGTTTCCAATTGAGGATATTATCATTCATCAGCAACGAATTTAAACTTTATTGCATACAGATGCAACGAGGTGAGGCTATGAAGAAAACGCCAATTTTGCTGGCGATGATGATAATTGCAACGGGCCAAGTCGGCGTGAGTATCTATCTACCATCCTTACCTATGATCAGCGAAACGTTGCAGATCAATCAAGCTGACGTACAGCTTCTTGTGACGTTATTTTTAGTCGGTTTTGGGGCTTCTCAACTGTTCTATGGCCCGCTATCCGATGCGATAGGGCGTCGCCCCGTGTTTCTCCTTGGGCAAGGAGTCTATCTGTTCGGGACGGTAATATGTGTGCTGTTCTCTCATAACTTGTGGATGCTGGTGTTTGGACGTTTGCTACAAGGACTCGGGGCGGGAAGTGCTTCGGTCCTAGGACGAAGTGTACTTCGCGACTGTTATGACGGTGCGGAGCTGACCAAGGCCCTTTCTTATGTTTCGGTCACCGCCTCTATTATGCCGGTGATTGCTCCGGTGTTTGGTGGCTGGGTGGCATTCTATCTAGGTTGGGAAGCGGTATTCATATTCGTTCTGCTCTACTTGGCGGCAATTTTTATATTGGGTTACCTCATTTTACCTGAGACTATGAGTTATGGTCGTTCCCCATTTAAAATCAGGCAAGTGGTGAAGAACTACGGTAAATTGATGACGAACAAACAAGTGCTCAGTAGTGCGAGTTATAACTGGACGACTTACCTCGCTTGTCTGGTTTCTTTATCAGTTATGCCATTTATGTTACAGCATGAGTTGGGGTTAACCGCCGCAGAGTACGGTTCGGTAATGGTTATTCCGTCTGCAGGATTACTCGTAGGGACACTGGCTTTAAATGTTTTGAACCGTTATTTAAGTACCCAGCAGCTTATGGCGTTGGCCATTTTTATCATGATGGCTTCTGGAGGATGGTTAATCTTCACGGGCTTTACCCTGTTTAATGTTATCTGGTCTTTCACTTGGATGACCATAGCACAAGGCTTATCATTCCCTTTGTCAATCAGCCTGTTACTCGCTCCTCATAAAAGGCAAGCAGGTTCTGTGTCTGCCCTGACTGGCTCCATTCAGATGTGTCTTGCCGGTGTGCTGGGGGGATATTTAGTTGAAAATTGGATACAGAGTCAATCTGCATTAGGCATGTTCTATATGGTATCAGCCAGTATCATGGCAATGGTGCTTTACTCAAGCCGAGTTAAGGCTACTACCCAACAAGAGTTTGCTTGAAAGGCGTTGGGTGGCTGATACAATGCGCCCCAATAATTGAAAAGACGATCTGAGAGGTCGACGATGGAACATAAACAGTTCGAAGAATTAGTCACGGCACTTTGTTCAAAAGAGAACCTACCGCAAGCTCTTGAAGTGTTGAAACAACATGAAAATGAAGACGTTGCTGAGGCGGCGCAGTCTCTTACTGGTCAGTTTGCTTTGGCAGAAGTTGACGGTGAACAGCGTATTTACCATGTGACGATGCAAGAAAATGAGCAGGGTGAAGAACAAGAATACGTTGAGCATGTGATGAACGAAGGCGATGACGTGATTCGCTTTGTTGCTTGGTTCTTTGAAGTAATGTTCGATGTAAAGCGTAAAGACACCTATCAGGCCGCAGGTAAAACGTACCAACAACCCAAACGCGCTAAATAGTCGAGTTTACGTTTTCTGTAAAAACAAAGCCCCATATTTGGGGCTTTGTTTCTTTTTAACCAACGGAGCTTTGGTTGTTATCCATAGTGACCACATTGTCGGGCACGCTACTTAACCCTTTTTCCGCTAGCCAAGCTTGCAGATTGTCGGCGCCACCTGTGTAATGACCGTCAAGCCAGATCTGAGGAACGGTTACCGGTGTTTTTTCTCCGATAATGGCTTTCACCTCCGGGATCATGCGATACAGAGCCGCACTGTCTTTAACGACATCGTGATACTGGTAATCAATCCCAGCATCATCAAGTAACTTCTTGGCTTTCACACAGTAAGGGCAGGTCGCTTTTCCATAGACAATGTTCCCTTTCAACGTATCGCGTTTGGTCCACTCTTGGATAATAGACTGTACCAACACACCGCGATTCAAGGCTTCACCTTGGCTGACCACTTTGCCTTCGACCATAAGAATAGGAGCATGCCAAGCTCCAACCTTCAACGGTTCCCACCAATGAGAGAGCCAATCTTTCACTTCCAATTCAACGGGAACATCGGCCAATTCATTCTCAAATGTATCTTTGAGAATGTCTTTGGTCAGGGTGCATTCACCACACGGAATTTTTACACTGAACGGTCCCCAACTACCGGCCCAGCGATATAGTGTTACTTTGATTGGATCTGTCATAGAGCTCTCTCCCTTAAATGCCTTTAACTAATAGAACGGCGCGCGCTGATATTTATTTCAATTTGCGGGATTTTTTTGATTCCCATTGAGTAATAAAAGCGACAGATGCAATGATGATCGCGGCTCCTAACCACAGTCTACCTGGTGGTACCCAACTGAACACGCTCCAACCTGCTAGCACATTGAGTGGTAATTTTGCATGATCAAAAGGTTGAACAAACGATGCATCGGCCACGGAATACGCTTTTACAATAGCCCATTGAGCTAATGCAGTCAGTGCTCCAGCGGCGAACAGCACAAGCCAAATAGTCCCGCCAGAGGGTGTCTGCCAGTCAGGGATAGCCAGTAGAATGTTAAAAGGGGTAATAAGAAGGAGCAGATAAACCACCATGGTAGAGGGGGAGTCATTAGAAGACAGTTTCTTAACCATTAAGGAATAGCAAGCCCAGAAGAAAGCTGCGCCAATAGGTAGTAATGCTGCCCAGCTAAAATCAGTAGACCAAGGCTCAAGAATGATCATTGCACCAATGAATCCAGCGAGTGTCGCGCTCCAGCGAGCAAGCCCCACCTTTTCTTTTAGGAACAGGCCAGAGCCAACGGTTGCGAACAGCGGTGAAGTCATCAATAGGGCAATGCCTTGCCAAATTGGTACAGGATAGGCGAGTGCCCATAGCCAAAGTTGAATACCAATCACAGAAAGAAAGACACGGAAAATATGCCAGCCGAGATGCTCAGTGCGTAAGGAGCGTCTAATACCTAGCGTTTTTAGGTAAGGTAGAATCACAACTAATGCGATCGCATACTGAATGAAAGCGACGGTTGTCGAAGATAAGCCAAAATTGATGCTGGCGATTTGTGCGAGGCTGTTTACCAACGCAAAAGCCAAGCCTGCAGTGAGCATCCAGCTCGCGCCCTGTATAGGGTGGTGGGATTTTGAAGCCATAATCGTTGTGTTAAAAAAATAATAGGCTGAATCATACGATGTTCTTAGGAGTACGTCATCAGCCTATCCTGTTGTACTTCATCAAAAAACTGAAGAAACAAGATGTGCATATTGCTTGGCAGCGTGTTGTATCACTCGTTTTGGGGCGTTTTTGTTGCCAGATAAAACCAAATGTGGGTAGCCGCAATCTGTTCTATTGTTCCAGCTTCTCTTCAATTTGCTTCAGGGCTTTTTGATACATTAGCCATGCACTCGCTCCAGCGAATATGTTCCCAGCGAGAGCTCCCCAGAAAAGCCCTTCAATACCACCTATTTTTGCACCTAACCATAGGCAAGGTAGGAAGAAGGCGAAAAGGCGAAGCGCTGAGATGGTTAAGGCGGTGTAAGACTTACCGAGTGCATTGGCAATGGAAACCATCAACATACATATTCCGAGTGGCCCTAAACTGAAAGGGACGATTAGTAGGTGCCAAACAAGGATCTCAGAGACCTGCGCTTCACTGGTCATTAGAGAGGCTAACCAATCTGCCGACAGCCAAGTCAGCAACGCAATCAGCAGTTGAAATCCGACCACAAACTGGCTAGCAATGATGACCAGACGGCGAATATCAGCGATGTTTTTGGCCCCGAGTAATCGTCCGATCATCGGTGGCATGGACATAGTCAAGGCTAACACCGAGACAATGGCGAAGAATTCAAACCGGGAGCCCAGTGCCCATGCGGCAACCGCGGCAGTACCAAATCCTGCGAGTAATTTTGTAGCTAGCATCGACGAAAGAGGGGGAAGGAGTTGGCTTATCATTGCTGGCCCCATGATATTACCAATAGATTTCACACTCTTTATGATGTCGAGATCACTCCAGTCAAAGCTCATCCAATGTTTACGTGTGACCTTAGGTGCAACGATCAGGATACCGATACCAAAGGCGATAATGGTCGCGATGGCAGCGCCGTTCAGCCCGAGATCGAGAGTAAAAATGAAAATTGGATCCAGTATAAGATTAAGTACACTGGTGACCATCATCATCGTGCCTGGCAGCATAGTATTACCATTGGCTCGGCAAACACTGTAAAGGAAGTAGAGTAGAGCGCCAGTCCATGCACTGGCTAGCCAGTAGAGCCAATAGCTATCGATAACAGGGTAGATTGTTTCAGGAGCACTGAGTAACTGAAGAATAGGAACACGAATCAGATAGATCAGAACTGAAATAATGGCAACACCGATGGTTCCTATCGCAATCACTAAACCGCCAAGCTGGTGGGCAAAGCGTGTTTTTTTGGCTCCTATCGCCTTCGCAATGACAGCCGTTGTTGCGATACCCAGCCCCACTTGAATACCGATAATGATCATTTGTATCGGCAATGTGAATCCTTGTGCTGCAAGTGGCAACACCCCGAGTTGGCCAATAAATGCACTGTCAACCAGTTGGAAGCTCATCAGAGACAACACGCCAAATAACATCGGCCAAGTCATCTTGAATAGTTGTTGCCCCAGAGATGGGGATGTTTCAATGTATGTAGCAGTCATATTGTTTAATCATTCGGTAAAATAAAAGACCGAGGCATTGCCCCGGTCTGAAATCATTCTTCTTTGAACTCTTCAGCGTAACCTTTGGGGGGCGGTGTCCAACCTCGCTCACCAGTTTCGTGCTTGTCTGAGCGATCAGTGTTCATCGCCTGCTTTATTTGTTCTTCAAGGTGCATGAAGAGTTTTCGGTAATTGTTGTCAAATCGCTCGCCCTCAGAGTCGTCTTCCCAAGCTTGATAAAGCGCGTCAGATTTTTGGTCCTCAATTTGGCGATAGGCGGCTTTTTGTTGCTCTACATGAAATGGGTGGTAACCAAGATTTTTCAAGGCCTGGGATCCAAGTTCAAGGGCAGAATGGTAGGTTTCAAGCTCAATAATGTCAGCACCGGCTTGACGTAGCAAGTACCCATGGCCTCGGTCAAACGCCCGGGCTAACACAGCTACCTTAGGATAGGTGTGTTTGACATATTTAGTCAGCTCGACACTTGCTTCTGGGTTATCAATCGCGATAACCAGCATAGAGGCCTCTTCGATACCTGCAGTATGTAGCATGTCTGGCCTAGTGGCATCACCGAAGTATGCTTTAGTTTCAATCCGACGTACAACATCGATTTGTGCCGCTTGATGATCAAGGACAACCGTTTTAACCCCATTGGCCACCAATAAACGGTTAACGATTTGTCCAAATCGACCAATACCAGCAATGATAACGGTGCCTTTCTCTTCGATATTGTCTGCTTCACGATCATTCGATTCAAGCTCGAAGCGAGGTAAAATTACTTTATCAAATAAGATAAAGAGCCCTGGAGTAAGGAACATAGAAAGTGCTACTACCAGAGACAAAGTTTGCGCAACATCCTGTGGAATGACGTGATTTTGCACTGTGAAACTGAGTAACACGAAACCGAATTCACCAGCCTGTGCAAGACTGAGTGTAAATAGCCAGCGGTTGCTGTTTTTGATTCTAAAGATAAGTGCCAACAAATACAGGATGGCCGCTTTTAGTAGCATAACCCCCAAAGTTAAGCTGATGATAAAAAAGAAGTCGTTGAACAGTATGCCAAAATTGATGCCTGCGCCAACAGTAATGAAGAACAGACCTAACAGCAGGCCCTTAAAAGGATCGATATTAGACTCCAGCTCGTGTCGAAACTCACTGTTTGCCAGAACGACACCTGCAAGGAAAGTCCCAAGAGCAGGAGAAAGCCCGACTAAACTCATCAGTGCTGCAATGCCAACCACTAACATCAAAGCCGTCGCAGTGAAAATCTCTCTAAGCCCTGAGCTTGCGACAAAACGAAATAATGGCCGACTTAAATAGTGTCCACCGACGACCAAACCGATCACTGAACCGACAATCACGAAGGCGTATGCCCATCCAGGCAATCCGGCAACCAAGCTCAATTCGTCATGATGCTTTGCCGCAGTGCCTACGGCATTCTGTGCTTGTTCGACCAACTCAGGTAGGGTCAATAATGGGATAAAAGCCAGCATAGGAATAACGGCAATATCTTGGAAAAGCAATACTGAGAAGGCATTTTGCCCGCCTTCGGTTTTGTTCAGACCTTTCTCGTTAAAGGTTTGTAGGACGATAGCGGTTGAGGAAAGAGCGAAAATCAAACCAATCGCGAGGGCAATTGTCCATGGTTGCTCAAAGACGAGGGCGATTGCCGTAATCACAGCAGCAGTGCCGCCTACCTGCAAGCCGCCTAAGCCCAATAGGCGGTTTCTCATTGACCAGAGCATTTTAGGCTCCAGCTCTAGGCCAACCAAAAATAGCATCATAACCACGCCAAACTCAGCGAAGTGTTGAATAGTGGTGGTCTCTTCGCCAACCAAACCTATTATCGGGCCAATGACTACCCCTGCAATCAAGTAACCGAGCACTGAACCAAGACCCAGCCGCTTAGCGATAGGAACGGCGATCACGGCAGCAATAAGGTAGATGAATGCTTGTAGGAAATAGCTGGTCATTGAACGCCTCCAACAATAATTTCATCAAGGCAGTGGCAAAGTTTCTCTACTTCCGCGGCCTTGTGATAATCGACTCTGTCATCGACTAAGGCGCCCAGTAAATGTTGCCAAGCCTCCACGTGGGACTTAATACGCCCATCTTCTTTCGCAGTACGTGAACCAAATAAAGCAAATGGCGCTAGGTAATCCATTCCTGTGAGGGCTGCCATTTGCTCTAGAGGATGAAGTAGCTCTCGAATGGTAAAGTGGTTGTAGCCTTCGGATTGATATGCCTCTTCCTGACCACCAGCCGTCAGTGCACATAGGAATTTCTTGCCATGTAAGGCTGTACCGTCATGGCCGTAAGCAAACCCGTACTCCAGTACTAAGTCTTGCCACTCCTTTAAGATGGAAGGTGTTGAATACCAGTACAGTGGGAATTGGAACACAATAACATCGTGATCGATTAAGCGTTGCTGCTCACGATCAATGTTGATGTTGTAAGTGGGGTATTCGTAATACAGGTCTACAGCGGTTACCCCTACAATTTTTTGGCTGGCTTGAAACAGCGGTTGGTTAACTTCGGAACGTAGTTGAGAGGGGTGCGCATAGAGCACTAAAACTTTATTTTTTGACATTATCCAGTTCGCGGATCGTAGACTGAAAGTTTTATTGTGGCATATCGATCAACTTTTAACCATTGGTTACTTTTTGGTGGCTGACGAAATGGTTTCAACTGTCTGTAGATATTTGTCTAAGAACAAATCGAGGAGATCATGCAGATGATCCACGCTCAATGAAGCGTGTTGATTGAATGTGGTTGGCTTACCGTGAGTGACGAGACAAGATGGCATACGCGCATTGCTTGCCGCTTGCAAGTCATACATATAGTCACCCACATAAAGGATTTGCTTTGGGGGCAATTGCCACTCTCTGGCGAGTGCAAGTAATGAATCTGGAGCCGGTTTAGGTGGGAAGTGTTCACGGCTGATGATACGAGAAATATTGAGCTGATTGTGGTCAACTTTACGTTGGGAAGCCTGTTGGCAGTTGCGAGTAATAATCGCAGTATGGAGATGATTGAATGCAATAAAGTCCAGTAGTGCGAGGCATCCAGGCATGGGAGTTGAGTGTTCGGCATCATCCAATTCGTGCTGCAGTACCAGCTGTTTCGCTCTAAGCGCCGAATGAGAGCAATCCAGCTTGTCGATAAAAGTGAGCAAGTCGACGTCCCTTGGGCAGCCGACTTGAGCTCTTAACCACTGAAAGTCTAGGTTTGAGCTGACCAAGGTGTTGTCTAGATCAAAGACAATCGCTTTAATTTTGGCAATGTCCAGAGGAATGACATCCATGGCACTTTCCTGAGTGTGGTTTAAGCAAATTCCTGTTCCAAGTAGGCAACAATATCAGAAGACTCGTACATCCATTCCACTTTGCCTTCTTTTTCAATTCTTAAGCAAGGTACTTTCACTTTGCCACCACCAGCTTCCAACTCCGAACGGTGGGCTGGGTTTGTTTTCGCATCACGCAGTTCAATATTGACAGATTGACGCTTCATGGCTCTGCGAACTTTCACGCAAAATGGGCATGCCTCAAACTGGTACAAGGCAAGCGATTGTGCTTTTTCATTGACCGCTTTTTGCTCTTCTTGTAAACGCTTCACCCCTTTTGGTGAAAATACAAAGTTAAGCAAGAGGATAATACGGCCAAGGAACCAACGGATAAACTTCATAATATTCCTTTAAAATACAGATAAATAGTACGACTTCAGTGTGGGTGTTGCCCCACTTTTGTATTGCTAATAATGAGCGCTGGCATTGTACCCAAGTTACCGATTAATTAGTACTTATCTTGTGCTGCTTAGTGACTGTTATACCCAGTCGTTTTGTCAGTCTAATTAAGTTTGCTCGGTCGGTTTTTAGCTGTCGTGCGGCTTTTGCCCAGTTGTACTCTGCTTCAGTCAGGGCAAGAGTGATGAGCTGTCGCTGATATTCTTCTGTTGATTCGCGCAGCCCTCTAGTCCAGTCGATGGTTGGCATGCTCCCAGTTGAGTTAGGGATTGCCACGGAGTCTTCGACAGGGAGAGAATGGAGTTCGCCTATATCATCAATAGAAACAGTGATCAGCTTACGGTTGTTACCTCTCGCCCGAGCTTTTAGAGCGGCGCGGTTGATTACATGTTCTAGCTCTCTTACGTTACCCGGCCAGTTGTAGCGTGACAGTAACAGCTGAGCTTCCTTCCCTAGCTTGATTTGGATGATACCTAGCTTGCGACGAGCTTGCTCTAGGAAATAACCGGCCAACAGGACAATATCCCCTTCTCGCTGACGAAGCGGCGGCACGTTGATTGGATAAACACTGAGGCGGTGGTAGAGATCGGAACGGAAACGACCTTGGCTGACTTCTTCCTTCAAATTACGGTTAGTCGCTGCGAGCACACGCACATCGATTGTCTCGACCTTGTCCTGACCAACTGGCTGGATTTCGTTGTTCTGTAAAGCCCGAAGGATTTTGCTTTGTGCGGCAAGTGGTAGTTCACCTATCTCGTCGAGAAACAGGGTACCACCATCTGCAAGCGCAAATTTGCCCAGCCGTGATTTATCAGCCCCAGTGAATGCGCCTTTTACGTGCCCAAACAATTCACTTTCAACTAAGTTCTCAGGGATGGCTGCACAGTTGACGTAGACCAGAGGCTGTTTACGACGATGAGACAAATGGTGAATGCTGCGCGCGACCAACTCTTTGCCTACCCCTGTTTCGCCATTGATCAGAATGTTGAAGTTGGATGGAGCAACGACCTCTATATCGGACTTTAACGTAGCCATCTTATCGCTTGCGCCAATAATCTCTCCCCCTTCGCGCTCCCATGCATCTTCATTGAGTTCTTCAAATCGTTGTTGAGTCTGTTTGGCTTGCTGCTCCAACTGACTAACAGTCATCGCAACTTTGAGAGTTGAGGCCACGATTGCAGAGAGAGCGTCTAAACTGCGAGTAGGGATCTGGTCAAAAACATTGGGGGTCAAACTATCGAGAGTCAGAATGCCAAGTAACTTGTCAGCATACAGTAAGGGTAAGCCCATACAGGCGTGCATGGGTAAATCACCATCGCAATCAAGAAGTAAGTTATCGAATGGGTCAGGAAGTTCACAATCCGCATCGAAACGTACAGCGGATTTTGAAGCGCAAATGGCCTCAAACCTAGGGTGTTCATCGACTCTAAAGCGGCGTCCCAATGTATCCCTTGTTAGTCCTTGAATCGCGAGGGGCACCAAGGTGTCTCCTTGTAAGGAGAGCAATGCAACGCTGTCACACTGGATAGCTTTTCGAATAGCATCAAGCAATTTATTGAAACGGTCATGTTCATTGTGACCTGTTGCTAGGCCGATGGTCATATCAATCAGAGTGGATACTGAAATATCTTGCATGGTACAGCTAGGCTCCTGAATACGTGGGTTACGTTGGCTGAGAATAGAATGAAGTAAAAGTAACCAGTATCATTATGTGATTATTTTATTATAGAGTCATTTAGACATGATTCAACTGTGTCACTATGACTTTTTAATAACGGATAATGCTTGATAATCCAATTGATTAGGTCATGTTCAAACTTGGCATCAATTGTGCTCTTGGAAGGGGAAAAAGATAATACCCATATGAGGAGAAAATGAAAATGCTCAACAATCAACATATCGAAGTCGTAAAAAGTACTATTCCTTTGCTTGAAGGTGCGGGCCCGGCTTTGACACAGCATTTTTACCAACGCATGTTTTCGCATAACCCTGAGCTTAAAGATATTTTCAATATGACGCATCAGAAAACCGGTCGCCAAAGTGTTGCGCTATTTGAAGCCATAGCGGCTTACGCGAAGAATATCGAAAACCTTGATGCACTGACTTCCGCAGTTGAACGTATCGCGCACAAGCATACTAGCTTTAATATTCAAGCGAAGCATTATCAAATTGTAGGACACCACTTGATTGAAACATTACGAGAATTGGCGTCAGAGGCGTTTACTAAAGAAGTGGAAGAAGCCTGGACAGCGGCCTACCTATTTTTAGCAAAAGTATTCATTGATCGTGAAGGGGAACTGTACCTTCAGCGTAAACAAGCGGTGGGCGGTTGGGAAAACGCACGAGAGTTTGTCGTAAAGAAGAAGCAGCCAGAATCAGAATTTGTGACCAGTTTTGTGCTTGAGCCAGTGGATGGTAGTGATGTTCTAGATTACTACCCAGGTCAGTATGTGGGGGTAGAAGTGAAGCCTTCCTCTGGTGAGCACAACGAGATTCGCCAGTATTCTTTGTCGCAAAAAGCTAACGGCAAAAACTACCGCATTTCTGTGAAGCGTGAAGTGGGAGAGCATCATGGTCTAGTGTCTAATTTCTTGCACGCAGAAGTGAGTGAAGGCGATACGCTTCATTTGTATGCCCCAGCAGGTGATTTTTATTATCAAGAAAAAGAGGCACCAGTTGCCCTTATCTCGGCGGGTGTTGGCGCAACGCCAATTCAGGCGATGTTGCAAACATTGGCAGATATGGGTAAAAAAGACGTGTCTTACCTCTATGCATGTCACAGTGCTGACCAGCATACGTTTAAGCAAGAGACAGAGCAGTTGGTTAGAGAGAATAGCTGGCAGCAATATACCTGGTACCTGGATGGCCAAGCGCATTTCTCAGGTCAGATGAACTTGTCTGCAGTGGAAACCGAATTACCACTCAGCCGCGGCGACTTTTACCTGTGTGGTCCTGTTGCATTCATGGAAGTCATGGTTAAACAATTAGAGGACTTGGGTGTGTCGCGAGATCGTATTCATTATGAGGTCTTTGGTCCTCACGCCTATCTATAAAGGCCAAAAAGGGCTTCCTGAAAAGGAAGCCCTTTGAGGGATTAGCCGAAGATCTTTTTAAACCAATCCCAAATCGGATGGTGAGGCTCTGATATCGGAGAATTGTCTGAACCGAGGTAATAACTGGCAAGAAACTGAGTTCGAATCGTGTCTACACCCAAACCAGATAAGTCACCTTGTAATTGTGCTGTTGTTTCAGCATGGTCATTAGCAAGGCTGAAGTCCATTTTGAGGTAACCTTGGACATAGAGCCATACATGAGTAACCAGAGTCAGCATCTGGTAATCTTGATATTCAAAGCGTTTAGCGTTGTCTGTACCGAGGTTTTCGTGCAGTGCTTGCCACATGACCTTGACGGCTTCGCGATTGACCTCAACACGTGACAGACATTCAATATGTGCTTTGGTCATAATACCGAGTAAATGGGATTCGTCTGCACTGTCTGGTTTATGCTGCTTCACTTTCTCGAATAAGGCAGTGTGTTGTTGCAAAAACTGTTGCCACAGGGCTGGGTTTTCGGCTACTGCGGTAATGGCATCGGCACCTATCGACGCAAATGCCTGATGAAGATCAGTCATTGGATTGCAGTGTCTCAATCTGAACTTCAAATGAGCCTTTATCACAGTCAATGAAGAGGCTATTGCCAGTAATCATGATTGATAAATCCATACCACGTTCAACCACTTCTGAGAAAGACTCAATACCCTCTGAGCTGAGGCGATAAATATGAGCGTCGTACTGATGGGATTTATTCTTTGTTTGCTCCCACCAGACATCTGACTTACTTGTGAATGTGAATATATCCACTCGTTTGGCTAAGCGTGTCGCTTTCTTAATACGATCCAGCGAAGGCTCACCGATTTCAATCCAGTGCAAAATAGAATCATCTAGATCCTTTATCCAGAGATCAGGCTCTTCAATCGATGACAGACCTTTAGTAAAAGCCAACTCAGGCTGATATTTAATACAATAAGCCAATATACGAGCAACCATCCTTGGAATCGTTTCAGAGGGATGTTGCGCAATAGTGAGTTGTGGGGAGTCGTACACATCTCGGTTGGTGTCCGAGAGAGAGATACGAAACTTATAAATGGTGGGTTTGAGTGCCATAGTTATTTGCTACACATAAAAAAATAGCCAGCGCGATGCTGGCTATTGTAAATCTTTTCCAGTTTAAAATTAAACTAGTTTGATGTTCTCAGCTTGAGGACCTTTTTGGCCTTGAGATACAGTGAACTCAACTTTCTGACCTTCAACTAGAGTACGGAAGCCGTCACCAGTGATTGCAGAGAAGTGAGCGAAAACGTCAGGGCCGTTTTCTTGTTGGATGAAACCAAAACCTTTAGTTTCGTTGAACCATTTAACTGTACCAGTAACAGTATTAGACATAATATGTATCCTTGATAAATCTTTGTAAAAGCCATGACGGCAACGATAGCGTGGAAAAGGAGATTGCTATTGCGCACGACGTTACGGAAGAGATACAAGAAATCCAACGAAACGGCGAAATAAAAACAAGAACCGTTTTCTAGCTGCCATCCAGTCTAAAGCTAAGTGGAACTAAGTCAATAAAATTCATATGATACTTTTCAGTTACCAAGGTCTTTTCATCCAAAATTTGCGCTAGGTAGAGTTTCGAAAATATTACTGATTAGGCTGTAGATAGTGTAACATTCTTTTGTATGGTGATTTATCCTGCTAAATTCAGGTTTGGTGAGTAGGTTGTCATCAGTATCTAGTTATTTATAAAACATCGATAGGACAAAGTTATGGGCAAGAGATCCAGAAAAAATAATTTGCCGAATGAGTCGCTTCAGGCGCATTTAGAGGTCGGACGAGGCGAAATAAAAGACAATGCACTAAAAGCAGTCGTTACTAGTCCACTTTTTAAAACACGAGTTGAACAAGCGAAAAAAGGAAAAGGGAGCTTCTCACGTAAGACGAAACATAAGGGTAAAGAGCCCTATTCAAAAGCGGCTTAAAAGTCATTTTTGAATAGGGCTCTTTAAGAGTTAACGTTCGATTTTTGGAGAGTAAATTGAGTAAGCGGTGACCTGCCCCGCGACAATAGCTGAAAACATGAATAGTGCAGAAAGGCCAATACTTGGAATAGGCAAAATAGATTGTTCAAACACGGATTGCCCCGCACTGACAAGGACTCGACTTCCTGGTACGAGAATAATAATTCCTTGCACAATGTAGATGGATCCGGTTAAGTCCATTTTCTTTGCTACCCATGTACCATATAAGGTAATCAAAACGGTGGTTATCCATGTGCCGACGACCCACCCGCTTTCAAACCCTAGATAGAATGGCCCCCACATCCCTAACACCGCCACGGGTAAACCCAATAAAATGTCTGTTGGTCTGGCGTTAAAAATGATGCCAAGAGAGACTGAAATCAGAAACAAACCTGAAATATGGAGCCAAGTGGGTATCTCATTAATATAAGCAGTGACATCTGCTTGCCCCCAAATGGACTCACCTATATTCAAGCCCATGATAATACCGACAAAGAGCTTGATAAGAGTGAGTGAGCTTTGCCCCAGTAAACTGGTGCCGGAGACTAAATCATTGAAAGCGAGACATTCAAGTGAGTTAGCAATCGATAAGCCAGGCACGAAGAGAACGATGGCTGCGATACATAGAGCCCAAACTGGAAGATCGGAACTTGTACTGGCAAAAAACGCCACCAAGATGCCTGTGACCAACGCAGCAACAAACTCAACAGCTATAGAGCGCCTTGCTTTACAAACTTGTTGTGCCAACCACGCCAGGAAGCCAAGAAAAATGGATATATACACGGCCTCTAATGTACTGCCAACCAGCATAAGGTACGCAGGAGGAATACCCATATTCGCCAAAGCAGTCACCCATTTAGGGTAACCTACGGGCTCCGGGACAGGCTCTTTACTTGGCTGATTAATCCTAATAATAGTATTTGCCAGCAAACTAAGGTTAATGGACGCTGGCTGGTGCCGTTTCATGACCACCGCATTGTTATCGTCAGGGAATTGATAATTGACCGTTGTCGGTGTGGCCTGAATCATGACATCCACGCCATGTTTACGGGCATAAAACTGGGTATATTTTTCTAATTTATATGGCGCGCAGCCACTGCGATGTAGGGTGTCGCCGATCTCAACGATCTTTTTAATTCTGTACTCTGAAGGCATGGTATGTAGTACGAAATATTGAATGCGCGCAAAGGTAACAAAGCCCTATGGTCTATTCGAGTCCAAATCTACCGAACAGTGGCTAGAGTCACACTCTTTTTGATATTTCAAAAGATAGTGAATTTGAAAAGTGAAAACTTAGGTTTCAGCAGCCCATTTTACGACTCAATCGATGGCTAAAAATGCATCTGATCACAAAATTACCAATGAATATAGATGTAAGTATTGTTACTTAAATGTAAATCTTTATTTCTCTTTTGGCTTGAATTGTGTGCTTTGGGCTTGAGTAGCAAGGAACCTTACTTATTGTTTTTTTAACCACTATTTTACATATGTTACAGAGCCATCAACTGTACAAAAAATGTATCATTTTAGGGGTTGTAATTCGTATTGGATAGGCGAAAATACGCACAAAATGAGTTTGCAAAAATGAAAGGAAGCTTTTTCCAAGTTTAAAAAGCGAGGCAATGATGAAACTATTTCTTATAATAATGGCGTCAATATCAGCAGGTGTACTATCCGCTGATCACCTTCACTCTTTCATGTTAGGTCTGTCTATCTCTGCTCTAGCGGTAGGTAGTTGTTACTGGTTTGCATTCAGAACGACGCGTTTCCCTCAGCTAGCGCTGTTGCTACTTATTTGTGGCATGCTTTCTAAGTTAACTATTACCGTGGTCGGTGTGAGCTGGAGCATGTCGGAAGAGTTAATAACCTCACCACTAGTATTTGCATTGTCGTACCTGTTCTTTTCTTTAGTAGTGACTTACTTGTGGTTCAGCTATCGAGACAGCATTACACCTAATCCGAAGAAGGTGCAGGGAGCACAGGCATAATCATTAATCTCGGCCAAATTGATAAAGCCAGTGTTGTGAACACTGGCTTTTTTTGTATTAACTTTCCGGTATGTGGAGTCAAACTCTCATAATTTAATAAAACTTTCTAATAAGAGTAACGATTGATTACAAAGCAAATAAATATCATTGCGGTTTGTTTATATTCGGATCAATATAAAAACTCTAATTGTGACTTAAGTTGGTAACGTCCCATGAAAAAAACGTTTCTCCTCAAAGCAGCCCTTCTTTCCTCAATTGCTGTGTCATTGAGTGCACTTGCTGCACCAAGCATTATTCCTGATCCCCCTACACTAGGGGCAAAAGGGTATGTTCTTATTGACTATAACACCGGGCAAGTATTGGTCGAAAAAAATGCGAATATTAAGTTAAATCCGGCCAGCTTAACCAAACTCATGACCGCTTATGTAGCTGGGCAGGAAGTTAAAGCAGGTAATATCACGCTAGATGATCAAGTTGTGATCAGTAAAAATGCTTGGGCGAAAAACTTCCCTGATTCATCAAAGATGTTCATCGAAGTAGGTACCACTGTTCCGCTCATAGATTTGTATCGAGGTCTGATCGTGCAATCGGGTAATGATGCCAGCGTGGCGATTGCAGAGTACGTCGCTGGAAGTGAAGATGCCTTTGTCAACCTGATGAATTCGTGGGCTGAAAAGCTTGGCTTAGAGAATACTGCTTACACCAATCCACACGGTTTGGACAGTAACGGCCTATACTCGACACCGTTGGATATCGCTAGATTAGGCCAAGCGATTATTCGTGATTTACCGGATATCTACCCTCTCTACAGCGAAACCTCATACACATACAATGGTATTACCCAATACAATCGAAATGGTTTACTGCGAGATCGCAGTATGAATGTTGATGGTATGAAAACCGGCTATACCAGTGGGGCTGGTTACAGTTTGGCTACTTCAGCGACTAACGGAGATATGCGTTTGATTGCTGTTGTGATGGGTGCAAGTAGTACTAAAAGTCGTGAATCAGAAAGCAAGCAATTGTTAAGCTATGGCTTTCGATTCTTCGAGACAGTATCACCGACGAAAGCGGGTGATATCGTTACGGAAGCAAAAGTCTGGATGGGTGAACAAGATAAGTTGAGTGTAGGTGTGGAGCAAGACATCTATATGACCTTGCCAAAAGGTAGTGCAGGCAAACTTACGGCGGAAGTAGAGTTTGACCGTGAGTTGGTGGCTCCTATTCGTTCTGGAGAAAAAGTCGGTAAGATAATCTACGGTGTTGAAGGAGAGGAGGTCGCTACGGTGGACCTTGTCGCCCAAACGGATGTGGACGAGGGAAGCTTGTTTAAAAAAGTACTCGATTGGTTTAAACGTTTGATCTCAAGCTGGTTCTGATTGAGAAGCGGATGTGTGCAGCATCCGCTTTTTAGCTCGCTTTAGATCATCAATTTGAGAATCTTGTTTTTTCTAATGACATGGTGATGAATCACGGCAAGGATATGAAGTGTGACTAATGAGGCAAGAATAAGGCAGGAGAATCGGTGTACTTTAAAGAAAAATGAGCTTACCTCGGGTTCGGTAATGAAGTGATTAATTTCAATAACCCAGAAAAAATAATAAGGGTGCTCTAACATAAGAAAGCCTGAGGTAAATACTCCAAACATTGTGAAATACATTAATGAATGTATCAGCTTAGCCATATTTTTCTGAAAGCTTGAGGTGTTTAGTTCATCATTAAAGCTTGGTCTAAAATATTTCCAAACCCATCGGGCTAAAAACACTGGAACGGCAATAGTGGCGAGAGACATATTTAATGTCGATAAGAAATTAAATGTCGGTGAGCCTACAGTCGTGAAGTGCATCCCATAGCCAGCTATTGTTGTGTATAAGATGATGATAGCCATCAGCCAATGAAATGCCTTGGAAGCCCTATCATAGCCAGATCCGATTATGCTCATATCTTCCCTCAATATTCACACCAGATAGAATCAAGTATTAACACCTAATAAAATATAGAAATAATATATGATTCTGCCATTATTTTATATTGCTAATTAAGTGAGAATCTAACGAAAAAAAATTAATACTGGCAACTGGTTGTTATTATTTTGGAAGGGTAATCTCGAATAGATATCATGGAAGAATATCCATTAATAAACCTACAACTGGTTTTACTGTTGATTTATTAATGGAGTTAATCATTGCCTTGTTAGTTATGTCTAAGTCAATGACTGACCATCAAAGTCGCTATGCTTTCAAGAGCGGTGCGTGTCGAGCCAACCAAACTTTTAACTAACGTTAACGCCTTGCTGACATCTCTGAGAAAGAAAGTGCACAGAATCCCCCTCATTAAGCAATACAAGGATTCACCAATGGAATTTACTGAGAAGGATAGAGAGGCGCTGTACAACACGTGGATGTCTCAGAAATCTAAAATGCGTCTCACACAAATGGAGTTTGCTAAAAAGTTAGGGATCAGCCAATTGAACTTTTCGCAGTTGTTGCGCGGAGAAGAGCCTCTGACTATGTCGTTTATTAGCCATTTTTGTCGATTGCTTCACCTAGACGCGAAACAGATTTTTCCTTCCCTCAAGGAAGCTAATGAAAACGGACCTAAGGTGGTCTACCTTCAAAGTCGCATGAGTGTTGATGGCGAAATTCAGAATGCTTACATCGAAGGTAATCAAATCGTGGTCGAATACGCTCACACGGTGAATTAAGCATAATGTTAGTTAATGGTGAACGCGCTTTGTACGACAAGCGGTTTCAATGATACCCTAAGCTCAGAATGAGTTCTGAGCAGCCCTATCATCATGCTAGAAAAAGAAAACCTTATAAAATTAGCCCGCGTCCAGATGCCATTTGGCAAATATGCTGGGCGTGCTCTAATCGACCTCCCTGAAGAGTATTTGCTGTGGTTCGATAAAAAAGGCTGGCCGAGTGGTGAACTTGGGCAGCTATTGCAACTTTGTCTGGCGTTGAAAATCGAAGGGTTAGACAGTGTGGTAAAGCCCTTAAAGCGAATGTAATTGACCAAAAATCTCTCCATTGTAATGAAAAAGACTGACAATGAATTTGGATATTGATGCATTGAGGCATCACCAGCTTGTCGAAGGTGGTCCATAGAAGGGTGCTATATTCATCAGCCCAAGTAATAAGCGAATGTCACCTAGTACAGTATCCTGAAGTTTTCTAAAGATAAATCCTGTTTCTATTCAAAAGAGTCAGACCGCTAGGCTGACTCTTTTTTGTCAAAGTTAGAAAGTAGCAATAAAAGAGGCTAGTTATTTAACGCTTTGATTTGCCTGTATGAATGAGTCTGTTGGTGATTATACGCTTAGGTTATTTGTTGCCTGTGGGTTATCTATACTTGTAACAACAACAAAATTATGGCTAATACTCGTCAGGATATCTTATGGAAGAGACAAACTACCTGAAGTCAGAATTATACAATCTCGTATCTAAAGATGACTCCATCTTTGAGTTCATATATCAATATGCCCTAGATGGTATTTGGTATTTGGTATTGGGATACGGTCGATGGCAATAATGAATGGATGAGTCCTGGCTTCTAGGAGTTACTTGGCTATGACCCCCAAGAAAAGGCGCATCTGGCCTCTGAATGGCAAGATATTATTAATCCTGAAGATCTAGAAACGGCCGTCGTCAATTTTCAAAAGCATTGTGAAAACCCTGAGCACTCTTACGATCAAGTTGTACGGTATCAACATAAAGATGGCTCAACCATTTGGGTTCGATGTCGTGGTGTTGGAATACGTGATGAGACAGGTAAAGTTATCAGAATGCTTGGAGCTCACACCGATGTCACTCAAATCAAGTTAGCTGAAGAGCAGCTCAAAGAAGTGAATGAGCAGCTCAAAAAAGCTAATGCACAGCTTGAAAAAATGAATTTACAAGATCACATGACTAAGCTCTTAAATCGTAATGGGCTGGAGAAGAAATTTGAAGAATTATTAGCCTTATGCAAGCGCAAAAAATTACCACTTAGTATTGCTGTTATAGACGTCGATAACTTCAAGGCGATCAATGACAAATATGGGCATCTTGTTGGCGATGAATTTCTTATTATCATTGCGGATTCAATTAAAAGGGCACAGAGAACAACGGATGCATGTGCTCGGCTAGGTGGGGATGAATTTATGGTACTTATGCTGGATGCCGATCTGGATCAAGCAAAGCAAGGTGCGGAAAGAATTCGATCTACCATACAAAAACAGTTTGTTGAACCCTATACACTAACCGTGAGTATTGGCGTGTCTTCTATCAACTACCAAGAGTTGGCTTTATGTCAATCCGATAAAGAAAGCATACAAAATATCTTGCGACATATGATAAAAATAGCCGATAAAGCAATGTATCAGTCTAAGGCGTCAGGTAAGAACACGGTATCAAGCCATGCAATTAAAACTATCTCTTACGTTGTTCCACCACATATATCGGACTTGTATAGCCGTGAGATAAAGAGCTGAAAAATAATAAACGCTTATCAGGACAATTTGCCGTAATAATGTTCAGAGATAGCAGTCATCCAGTGTGAACAGATGATTTTTTATTTATTGGTTTTATAAAGTCTGGCGCTAACAATTGCAGGTCTTGATAGCGTTTTAAACCACGAAAGCGAAGGTATTGCGCTACGTGGGGAGTTTAATCTCTAGGTTACTAACCCAAGTGTGCCGTGGCGTTTCTGCTTGAGACTGTATTGCATCAACGACAAAGTCTACGAAGATCTTTACTCGTAAAGGCATATATTCACGTTGATGGTAGAGAAGGTAAACGCCTTCGTTTTGTGGGCGAAAGCTGGGGAAAATAGGAACTAACTCTTCACTTTTAAGCCAGTCTCGGGCGATAAAATGAGGAATTTGGGTGAGCCCTAACCCTTGAGCACAAAGCTCTGCCATTGATTCACCATCATTAACGACAATGCTCCTGGCTGTTTCGATTCGGTGAGTATGTTCAGTGGTAGCAAGTCTCAGCCCGAGTAATTTTCCGGTTTGTCTAAAGCGAAAGCGTATCCAAGTGTGTTGGTGAAATTCCTCCGGTCCTCTGGGTGCACCGTATTGCTCAAGGTATTCTTTGCTCGCACAAATCAAGTAATCGATAGGACTCAGTTGTCGAGCGATCAGCTGCCGATCTTGCACAACACCTGACCTAATTGATATATCGACGCTTTGATCAATCATATCAACGTAAGAGTCATCGTAGCAGATGTCTAAGTCAATACTTGGGTATTGACGACGAAACTCTTTGAGCAAAGGCTGGATATAACGGCGCCCATAAGAAACAGGCAGGTTAAGTTTTAATGTACCTGATGGTGAACTGTTTGCATGTTTTAAATCTTTTTCACAAGTGCTGAGTTCTTCAATAACTCGTCTTGCGGTTTGTTCATACTGCTGGCCAGCAAGTGTTAACTTAAGTCGCCGGGTTGAGCGGAGAAATAACTGTACGCCAAGTTCGGACTCCAACCTATGCACGGCTTTACTGACGGTCGATGGGTCGCTGCCGTACTTTGTCGCTGCTGCCGCGAAGCTTCCTGTGTCTAACGTTGCAATGAAAAACCGTAACGAGCGTAGTTTATCCATGCCAACTCCATTATTTATTCGTGAATATTATTCACTATAGATATGTAAGCATGCCACTTCAATCATTAAAGATGCCCGATAAGATAGTGATAACTATTTTGTTTCAACAGTGGAGTAAACAATAATGATTGGAAAACTTAAAGTCCGCATGGCGTCACTATGTACACTGATTCTTGCCTTAATTGTATTGGGCCCAACCGCATCGGCAGCAGACAAGAAGATCGGTATCTTGGTCTATGATGGTGTTCTCACATCAGATGTGACAGGACCACTGGAAGTATTTGGGGTTGCTGACCGATTAACCTGGTTCAGTGACTATGATGTAGTGACGGTTTCCGTTACGAATACGACTACAGTGACAACAGAAGAAGGATTAAAGCTGGGGGTGGACACTTGGATTGGAGAGTCCCCTAAGCTTGATGTATTAATACTCACGTCGAGCTACGACATGGATCCATTGATCAACAATAAGGCTTTGATTAACTATATTTCCTCTACCGCCAAAAACGCAGAGTGGATGGCAAGCAATTGCTCAGGGGCGTATTTGTTAGCTGAAGCTGGTGTGTTAAATGGCAAGCAAGCGACGACATGGGCAGGAGGTGAGGGTGATTTTCAAAGTGACTATCCAGAAGTTAAGGTACTGAGCGATAAAAATTATGTTGTGGATGGTAATGTACTTACATCCAATGGCAGTTTGGTTAGCTATCAAGCTGCGTTAAAGCTGTTACATTTAATGAGCTCTCAATCTAAAGCTCAGGAGGTGGCGGATACGTTACAATACTCTCGCTTCTCCAATCAGGCTTTTTAGGAATAGCGTGCAGGGTTCAGCAATAGGCGAAGAACAAGGTAATCACAATGCAGCAAATAGGTAATCAGAGTTTAGTGTCTTTCATGGTGTCGGATCAGGACAGAAGTGTCGCGGTTTACAACCCCGCGGCGCAAGAGCTGCTGGGTTATGCACCGATATCCACTCAGGAGGAAATCGAACAAGGAATTGTTCGGGCTCACAATGCTCAGAAAGAGTGGGCCAAGCTGACTGGTAAACAGCGAGCGGCCATCCTGCAGCGTTGGTTTCGATTGCTGGTTGAAAACCAAGATGACCTCAGTCGTTTAATGACACTAGAACAAGGTAAGCCACTAGCGGAAGCGAAAGGTGAAGTGCTCTATGGCGCGAGCTTTGTTGAGTGGTTCGCTGAAGAAGCAAAACGCACTTATGGTGAAACCATCCCAGCGCCAACGCCGGACAAGCGTATGGTGACTATTAAGCAGCCAGTGGGTGTCGCAAGTGCGATTACGCCGTGGAACTTCCCTATAGCAATGATTACTCGCAAAGCTGCGCCAGCTCTTGCCGCTGGGTGTAGCTTTATCGTCAAGCCCGCTGAACTGACTCCTCTGTGTGCATTTGCGGTTGCAGAGCTTGCTTATCAATCGGGTATTCCCCGAGACTTGCTGCAAGTCGTACTTGGGGAAAGAGCATCTGACGTTGGGGAGTTATTCACGTCACACCCATTGATTCGTAAGCTTTCTTTCACGGGGTCAACACGTGTCGGTAGCCTCTTAATGCAGCAGAGTGCCCACGATATTAAACGCACTTCAATGGAGTTGGGCGGTAACGCTCCGTTCATCGTATTTGATGATGCGGACATAGACGCTGCGGTTGCTGGAGCCGTGGCATCTAAATTCCGTAATGCAGGCCAGACGTGCGTGTGTGCTAATCGCTTCTACGTTCATCGCGATGTATACGATGAATTTGTGGCTAAATTTGATGAAGCGGTAAAACAGCTCAAACTTGGTAACGGCTTGGAAGAAGGCGTCAATATTGGGCCTGTTATTAGCCAAGCAGCCAAAGAGGGTATTGAGAGTTTAATTCAAGGGGCGATTGAACAAGGGGCGCAGCCTGTTTCTCCTATAGTGTCTCAATCTGGTCAGTTTATCGCGCCGGTTATCCTGAAAAACGTGACTCAAGAAATGGATATTGTCTCGAAAGAGATTTTTGGCCCTGTGGCGCCGATATTGGCGTTTGAGAGCAATGAAGAGTTGATTGAGATGGCCAACGACACTATCTATGGTCTGGCCGCTTACTTCTATAGTGATAACATTCGTCGTATCTGGACGGTGGCTGAAGCACTGGAATACGGCATGGTTGGGATTAATGATGGGATTATCTCATCAGAAGTCGCGCCTTTTGGTGGCGTTAAACAATCCGGTATTGGCCGAGAAGGGGCCAAGCAAGGTATTGATGAGTATATGGATGTGAAATACCTGTGTTTTGGTGGTCTGAGCTAACTGCTTAAACACCTGAATTAAAATAGCCCGCAATTGCGGGCTATTTTAATGGCTTTTCTTCGGTCCGTTGCGGACTAAATCCTGACCTGTCTTGAAGATTTCGTCGGTCACCCAACGAGCTAGCAGCAGTTGGTGATTATCATCCAGTACTGCCACAAAGTGGCGGCCATCAGCATTGTTTGTCGCAAGTGCGATACCCGCAATGCCTTCCAAACCAAAACTGCCGCTTTCTACAGCGAGGAGAAAAGCTTCAAGCTCTTCCAGATTATCAATGATGCGATCATCGCTAAACATAATTTCTTCTCTCTCGTCACATTGAATTTCAATGCGATAACTAATCATGGCGCTACTTTAACGATCATAGCCGTTGATTTCCAGATAAGCCGCAGAGGCTGAACAAAATCTCACCATTCACGCTCTATTTTTACCATTCACGTCTTTCAATCACCGTTTGTCGCATACCCAAGCAGCCTTGCTCATCGCTGATTAACCTTTGAACATCAGCTAGGAAGAAGGAACGACAAAATGAAACTGACGCATCAATTAGGTCTGTGTTTACTGGTTAGCGCTCAAGCGGTCGCAGCGCCAAGTGACAAGTTAATAGAGCAATATAATCAAGCCGCTCAAGGCGATGAAGATAAGGTTGAATCCGTTTATGAGCAGCTGCAAGGTCAGATCGAAAGACAAGGCGGTGATGCTCTGACATTGGTCTATCTCGGTAGCACACAAACCTTGATGGGACGCGATGCTTTTCTTCCTTGGAACAAGATGAAATACGTCGAGCAAGGGCTCGGTACGATTGCCAAAGGGTTGGATATGCTATCGGATGAGACAACGCCTGTTCCACTGCAAGAGATTCGTCAGGGGCTACCAGAGTCACTATTGGCAAGAGCGGTTGCGGCGGCGACTTATACATCATTGCCCGATATGTTTAATCATTTCGAACGTGGTTATGAACTGTATTCGGAGCTTCTCTCTGAGCAGGCTTTTACGTCTCAATCCTTTGATGCGATTGCCTGGGTTTACATCTACGCCATTCAGGCCGCCATTCGCGCAGAAGACAGCTTACAGGCCCAAAAATGGGCACAGGAAATGTCAACGCTCAATGCCCAACATCCGATGACGTTACAAGCGATAGCGATGGCCAATAACGCCTAAGGAGAGAGCATGTTGCAGTTTCAAAATCTAGCCAAGCAGTACCAACTCGGTCAGCAGCGAGTGGAGGCTCTCAGCAACGTTACTGGCGAAATCAGTAATGGTGAAATGGTCGCGCTTTGTGGCCCGTCAGGCTCTGGCAAAAGCACGCTACTGAATATTCTTGGTTTGCTTGATAGTGAGTATGAAGGTCTGGTTACGTTCGATGGTTCGGCATACCCGAAAGAGCCACAACAATCGGCGCAATTAAGGAGGACCAGCATGGGCTTTGTATTCCAGCGCTTTAACTTGGTTCCCGTAATGAGTGCGTGGGAAAACGTGGCGTACCCATTAATGTTGAACGGATACTCTGCCAAACAGCAGCAACGGCTCGCCATGGAAATGCTTGTCAAAGTGGGGTTGGAAGAGTTTGCTCACCATCGACCTGATCATCTCTCGGGTGGTCAACAACAGCGCGTCGCCATTGCGCGAGCGCTAGTGCATCAACCCAAGCTGGTTATTGCCGATGAGCCAACCGCCAGTCTGGATAGCCATACCGCTCAGCGGGTAATTGAACTGATGAAAACCCTTGGTCATGAGCTCGGGACAACCTTCATTGTCGCTACGCATGATCAGCGGATGGCGAATCAATGTGACCGTACACTCTCGTTGGTGGATGGCAGAATAAGCGTGGAGGCGATGAAATGGGCCAGTTAGTTCCTCAATCAGTGCGCATAGCGTATCTGAATTTGCTGCGAAATCGTCGTCGCAGTGTGTTGTCCGCTCTTATCATCACGATTGCCGTTTTTGCTTTGACGTCAGCGGGTGGGTTTGGGCTTTACACCTATGAATCACTCCAAGAATCAACAGCGCGGGATACGGGCCATCTGACAATCAGCATTCCCGGATTTTTCGAGAAAGATGAAGACATGCCATTGACGAATGGTCTGGAAGACAGCGCTGCGATCTACAAGCAACTGATATCGAATCC
Source organism: Vibrio sp. Isolate23 (assembly GCF_022398095.1). Classification (NCBI taxonomy): domain Bacteria; kingdom Pseudomonadati; phylum Pseudomonadota; class Gammaproteobacteria; order Vibrionales; family Vibrionaceae; genus Vibrio; species Vibrio sp. Isolate23. The sequence continues at coordinate 462,941 of NZ_JAKEUV010000001.1, read as the reverse complement.
GGATATACGAGGCATTCAGCCTAGGATTGAGTTCACAGGGCTGGTCTCAAATGGCAATAAATCGACCATTTTTGTCGGTACTGGCGTGAATGAACGTGAGTTCGATATGAAGGGGCCGTTTCTCGACGTGCGTCAGGGTAAAACTTTGTCTGATATTCGCTCTTCGCGGTATCAACCCTCGGAGCCTGAGGTGATGCTGGGCGTCGATTTGGCCCGTAACCTCAACGTATCAATTGGTGACTGGATCACTGTGCTTGCGACGACGAGTGACGGCGCGTTGAATGCACTCGACTTTAAAGTTCATGGTATCTATTCAACGGGTGTACCGGACTTAGATAAGCGTCAGCTATACCTGCATATTGAATCGGTACAGGAACTGCTGGTGAGCGATAAAGTGAGTACCTTATCGGTTTTCCTCTACGAAACACAAAATACATTGAAGCTTCAGAACTGGGTGGAAGAACAACTCGCTTCTTTACCACATAGCCAAGCACTGGAAGTCACTCCGTGGCAGCAAAGAGCCTTTTTCTACACCAAAGTGAAAGACTTATATGATCGAATCTTCGGCATTATGGGGGCGGTGATGTCGCTGGTGGTGTTCGTTGCTCTGTTTAACACCATGACAATGTCGGTGACGGAAAGAACGCGAGAAATCGGAACCTTGTCCGCATTAGGCACATATCCTGCGGAAATCGTGGCGGGGTTTGTGCGCGAAGCAGCACTGTTAGCTGGTATCGGCACACTCTTGGGCGGGCTTTTAACAGGCGTCACCAGTATTGTCCTGATGGTGGTGGATGTGCAAATGCCACCACCACCGGGTCGAACCGACGGTTATCCACTCAATATCTATTTTTCACCCGAGCTGCTGAGTTATAGCGCATTGGGTGTCATGGCGATTTGCATTCTCGCTGCGTTTCTATCCGCCCGAAAGGGTGTCAATAAGCCGATAACGGAGGCATTGACCTATGTTTAAATCACTTTCTATCGTCATCGGATTGAGTCTGTTGAGTATTGGTGCGTTCGCTAATGACACGGCCACCATGGTCAAAAATGCAGATGCCTATCGCCTTGATACGGCGTCCGCCAAAGTGGTTTCTCTCGTTACCTTGTATAAAAACGGAGAGCTGGATAAAACACGCCAATACAATGTTTATACGCGCCCCGAACGAGAGTCTTTGGTTGTGTTTAAGTCACCGGTTGAAGCGGGGCAAAAGATGTTGATGTTGGGAGACAACTATTGGCTAGTGATGCCTAAAAGTCGTCGCCCGATCCGTATAACACCGATGCAAAAGTTACTCGGTGAAGCCTCCGTTGGCGATGTTTCTACCCTCACTTGGAGTCAGGATTACCGAGCGACGCTGACGGCTCAGGAAACCTTGACCATCAATGAGCGGGCAGTGCTGGCAAACCAGCTTTCTCTGCAGTCTGTAACCCAAGGCGCGAGCTACGAGCGCATCGAATTATGGTTGGAATCGGAGAGCGATTTCCCGATCAAAGCCGATTTGTACTTAAAATCTGGCAAGCTGGCTAAGCAAGCATTGTTTGAACAGGGTGAGCGCGATGGCCAGTTAAGAGTCCTAAGCATGACCTTGATTGATAAGATTCAGCCAGCGAAGAAAACGGTGATTGAATATCAGCAAGTGACGGCTCATCAACTTGAAGATAAGTACTATATTCCGGCATTTTTGACGCGTAACGCACTGTCGGAGCTGTAACGTGAATTGTCGTTTGATTTTCGCGTTGGCGGCAATGGTTCCAGGCAGTGGCCTTGCTCAGCCAAGTTTCAACTGGGACTGGATGGTCAGTGGTAGCCAGAATCAGCAGAGAGACTCCGTCTGGTTTGAACCGCATACGGCGTCGCATACTGAGCAGCTAGACGCGTTACTTCGTGTGCAAGCCGAGTGGCAAAACTGGAGCGGCTTGTTCGCGGCGCAAAGTAGTCAACTAGCGTCGAGCAACTCATCCGACTCAGTTGATAATGAGTTGATTGTCCAGGAGCTTTTTTGGCAAGGCGTCTGGGAGACAGGCGTACTACCGCTTGATATGACGCTGGGTAAAATCCGCCTCGATTGGGGAGTAGGGTATGGATATCGCCCCTTAGACTTGTTCAAACCTTATCGGCGTAACCCAGTGGGAATTCAGGTAGAGGAGGGCGCAGGTGTCGCAATGGCGTCATACTTTGATCTTTCGGGAGAGTGGAGTTTGCTTTACAGCGATTCCAGTTGGACAAAGCAAGAGTCTAGCGAGCTTGAACAAAGAACTGAGCAACAGGGCATTGGTCTGCGTCGTTACTGGCTGACAGACGAGACGGAATGGCAGGGCATTGCTTACTATGACGATGTAAGACAAGGCTTAATTGGCGGCTCCATGGTGTCTGTTTATGATGCGTCATGGGCGTACCACGCTTCTTTTGTGTACCAGAGAGACTACCTAGGGTTTGAGCAGCAAGGCCTCTACTCACCAGTGATTCTGGCTAACAAAAGTAGTGGCTTTCAAGGTTTGGTTGGGCTTAATTGGGCTAGCCAAGCCGGCAATCAAATCATTGTCGAATATTGGTATGACAATCGGGCATGGAGCAAAGAGGATTGGCGTCAGGGACTGGAAAGAGCGGCTGCTTTATCAGAAAGTTCCAGCACCGCTGGTCTGTCACATTCGTACGCTCAGGGGCTCAACCATATCAATCTGGTGCAGCATAACATCATGTTTCATTGGAGTTTGAATCCTACTAGCTGGAGTCAGTGGCAATGGAGTAAAAATACCTTATGGCTGGAGAATGTAGAGCCTACTTTTGATCTCTTATTATCGCCACAAGACGGCGGTGTCATTGCAACACAGTGGATTAACTACAGTGCTTATGACTCGGGACAGACTTCGGTCGACGTTGAACTTGCTGCCCGTTTTATGACGGGAAGCCATGAATCTGTATATGCAAATTTAGCTGATAAGCGTATGATTTTTATAAATCTAAAAGGAAAATTTTGATGACTGACGTTACTACTCGTACGGTTGATTTCTTAAAAAGTCTTGTCTTCACCTCGGTGTTTTGCCTGATTATTGCGTTTGCGACACAAACGATTTGGCCGAGCCCATTTTGGGAGCATATTCTGATTAGCTTTGGTTACGGGTACAGTGCGGTTTTGAGCTCGCATTTGTTACAGTGGTCAAGTGAGCGTTGGACTCGGCGTCAACTCAGCATAATGGCCATTGGTAGTTCAATGGTATTTGGCACACTAAACGCATACTACTGGCTGAGTAGGTACGATAAGTTTGCTGACTTTAGTCAGATGAAGCCAGTGATTATCCTTGGGTTTATCTTCTCCACGGCGTGTTTGCTTTACTTTTATATGCATGAGCAAAAATTACAGGCTCAAAAGGAGCTCGAACGGGCTCGTCGTATTCAAACGGAGCAGGAGAAAGCACTGCTACTAAGCCAACTGAAACAGCTGCAAAGCCAGATTGAACCTCATTTCTTGTTCAACACATTGGCGAACATTATGGTGCTGATTGATGACGACACTAAAGGTGCCAAGCTGATGCTGGAGAAACTGACCGAGCTATTACGCGGGACGTTGCAGCAAAATCGCCAGAACAGTACGACCTTGAAAGGCGAACTAGAGTTGGTGGATGCTTACCTTGCCATTCAAAAAATACGGCTCGGAGAGCGCTTGAATTATGAAATCTCTGCCCATTGCTTGGGTGACCTCAATATACCGCCTCTGTTGGTTCAACCGCTAGTGGAGAACGCAGTACAACATGGCATTGAACCCAGCTCTGTCGGTGGAAAAATAACAGTAGAGGTTGCTGAAAATCAGGATAGTGTGACCATTTCTGTTATCGACAATGGGATTGGTTTTAGCGATACGCCTAGTCATGCGGGGCAAGGTATTGGGCTGGAGAATATTCGTCATCGGCTCACCACTTTGTTTGATCAACATGCGTCACTGAAGCTGAAAGAGAATGCATCGGGTGGTGTGATTGCTCAGTTGTCTGTACAACGTCGCTCATTAGAGAAACTTGAGGAAAACATGGATGCAAACTGATCTTCTTACCGCCGTCATTGCCGACGATGAGCCGTTGCTGCGTCGTCATCTTAATCAGGCGCTAGCTGAGTATTGGCCAGAACTCGATATTGTCGGGCAGGCTGCGAATGGTGAGCAAGCCCTTGAAATGATCGAGCAACATCGGCCTCAAGTGGTATTTCTGGATATAAAAATGCCCGGGCTGGATGGTATGTCACTGGCGAAGAAGCTCTCTAAGCGTGATTGCCAACCTCATATTGTGTTTGTGACGGCGTATGACGAATACGCTGTCCAAGCTTTTGAAACTAATGCGGTGGATTATCTGCTTAAACCTGTTTCTGATGCTCGTCTTACTCAATGCGTTGAAAAACTGAAAGCGAGGTTACATAGAGCTGAACCCGCGACGGAACTTGGCACTTTGCTGAATCAGATTCAGCAGCTCAACGCGCCTGCTCAGCCGAAATATTTAAGTTGGATTAGAGCCAGCAAAGGCGAAGAGATCCACCTCATTGCTTTGTCTGAGGTGCTTTACTTCAAAGCGGAAGACAAATACGTTTCTCTGTACAAGCGAGAGCAGGGCAACAAAGTCGAGTATGTGCTGCGAACGTCACTTAAGGAACTACTGGCTCAGTTGGATCCGGAGTTATTTTGGCAAGTACACCGCTCGAGTGTGGTTAATGTCTCGATGATAGACAAAGTGAAGAAGGATTTTACCGGCAAAATGGTGGCGGTAATTGGTGACGACAGCATTCCCATCAGCAGAGCGATGCAAAGCAAATTTACCAGTATGTGGTAATCATGTCAGGAGAAAGTGGGTAGAGGCTTAGTCACTGTGTTGTCTATTTAGGCATTGTGTTTTGAGTCAATAATGTTATTTTTCTGTGATGAAAATTGATTGAGGTAGAACCATGACCGTTGAAAGTGCGATCACCTTTTTTATCGCTATGTTGATCTTTAGCATCACACCTGGGCCGGGCGTATTTGCCATTGTTGCTCGTGCGATGGTTTCAGGTGCAAAACACTGTATTTCTCTTTCTACTGGAATGGTTGCCAGCGATGTTATCTATCTCCTTTTAGCCTGCTTGGGCTTGGCCGCAATAGCAGAAAACTGGGCGACACTGTTTGTCGTGATTCGCTATGTCGGTGCGGCTTATCTCATCTATCTCGGCTATAAGATGATCAAAGCACTGCCTCAGGCCAGTGAAGCGATTCACCAAGATCAAACACCAAAAGCACCGTCTCATATCGCCGGATTTGTACAGGGCTTTCTGATCTCGGCTTCAAACCCTAAAGTGATCCTATTCTATATTTCATTCCTGCCAACGTTTATGGACTTAACCGTTCTTAATAGTCAGGATATTGCACTGGCTGCGGTATTAAGCATTGTTGCTCTGATGACAGGGTTAATGATGATCGCGATTGGTGCTGGGCGACTGGTTAAAGTGCTGAAAACTCCAAGTGCTCAGCGCAAGCTGAATCAAGGGGCTGGTGGCGTAATGATTGCGGCTGGTACTTACCTCGCAATCAACAAATAGACAGATAAAAGCAAGCGCTTAGCAATGGGGGTTGCTAAGCGCTTGTTGTTTAAACACTCTGAACTAAAAGTTCAATAAGTTCGTCTTCTGTTTCAGGTATTTTGTTAAATTCCACACTCACGTCTGCGCCGCCCTTGAGCATATACGCTTTACTGGTACAGTGATCATGGTGAAACCATTTACCACCTACACAAACGTCAGTGTAACATCTTGGGTCTTTTTTCAGTTCCATGGGCATCCCTCTTGTTAATCTCCGTAACATTATGTCAACATAAGTGATGTAATCACTTTGTTAAAATGATCTCGATCAAGCAGAGGGTACAATTACCTCTATGGGGTTAAAGGAAATAGACGAATTGGTGATGTAGACCTTGATTCGCTACTCATTATAAGGATGAACTCATGCAAGCAGCCAAACTCTACTACGTTTACGACCCTATGTGTTCTTGGTGTTGGGGTTACAAGCCCACTTGGGAAAAGATCCAGAGTGCGTTAGCTGATGAGGTGACGGTGCAGTATGTGGTGGGTGGATTGGCGCCAGACTCCATGGAGCCTATGCCCATCGCCATGCGTGAACAAATTGCCTCATATTGGAAAAAGATCGAAAACTTTCTGGGCACTGAGTTCAACTATGACTTCTGGACAAAAAACACTCCTAAGCGCTCAACTTATCCTTCTTGTCGAGCAGTTCTAGCGGCACGTAAGCAGGGAGCGGAGAAAGAGATGCTACGTGCTATTCAGCACGCTTATTACCTTCAAGCGCGAAACCCGAGTGACAGTGAAGTATTGATTGCGATTGCTGCGGAGATTGGGCTCGATGAAGCGCAGTTCTTGCAAGATTTTCAGTCTGAAGCTCTGAACCAACAATTTATGGAGGAACTGGGTTTCGCTCGCTCTATCGGTGGTAATAGCTTCCCATCCTTGTTTGTAGAGACGGCCAATCGTGTGGTCGAGTTGCCCGTTGATTATGAATCTGCCCAAGATACCATTGAGCAGATTCATCGTTTAATAGCCTAGAGTATTGCGCATTAAGTCTTAATACAGGTTAGAGCAGAGGAACAGCGATCGCCTTATTCTAAAGTGTGTGATGTAAGCTCTAGAAACAGGCTTGCCAGTGGGGAAAGCAGCATAAAAATGGAAGCTGACGTTTGAGTCACATTCAGGGTGTACTCCGAGTTACTCATCCTATCTATCCAACGATATTGTCCGGGAAGCAGCTGCCAGTCAGTAATGAGTGAGTAAGGGAGAATCAGTTCGACTTTTTTACCTTGTTGCGTGCTGAAATTGGCAACAACAATCAGCTTTTGTTCTTCACTGGATCTGGCGAAAGCGAACAACTGATCTTGCATTTCGCCGAAATTGTCAAAGTTCGCGGCGTAAAGGTCGTGATAGCCTCCCAATAGCGCAGGGCTTTTTAACGTCAGGTTAAGCAGCTTTTGGTAGAACGTTCTGAGCGCTTTTTCATCCTCACTCAGTTGGCCGCAGTCAAAAGCACCATGGTTCATCCAACGCTGATGGTGAGGGACGCCCACATAGTCGAATATTGACGTGCGGCTGGGTGTACCAAATCCACCGATTTCCGCCCCGGGCTCACCGACTTCTTGACCGAAATAGATCATGCTAGGAGAGCTTGATAGGCAAGTAGACACCAACATGGCGGGTTTGCCTTTTTGAGCACATCCCGCAAATTCAGGCGAGGCAAGTCTATGTTCATCATGGTTGTCGAGAAAGTGCAGCATATGGTGTTCAATATCGCGTAGCTGATACTCAATGCGGCCAATTTCTCGCGTAGAACCGTGACCTTGTATAACTGATTTCAACTGGTCATAGAGATCGACTTTGTTGTAGAGGTAATCCATTTTTCCGAGCTGGATATAGTCGCGATAAAGTTCCGGCTGATAGACTTCAGCTATCAGAAAGACATCTTGGTTAGCTATTTTTATCGAAGAGTTGAGATAGCTCCAGAACTCAACAGGCACCATTTCGGCCATATCGTAGCGAAAGCCATCGACGCCTTTTTCAAGCCAGTAAAGTGCTATATCCCGAAACTTTTTCCATGAATCTGGAACGGATTTATCCTGCCAGAATTGATGGTGCTCCGAATGAGGCTTAAAGCGGTATTCTTCCGGTAATATAGGAAAGTCTTTGCTGCCGTCAGGGCGAACACCATAATTGATTTTTACGGTCTCGTACCAATCATCAATGGACGGTTGAGCTTTCCTTGAGCCGTTGCCTGTCCATTTCGCTGGAAACTCCTGATAAGGCGTCTTCAAGTGAGGATGTGCCTCTCCTCCAAGGATCTTTTCAGGCGATAATTCGCTTGGCAGTTCAAAAGGAGCATCTGGAATATAGTAGAAGTTGTTGTCTTTGTGATAACAGACATTGGTGTCATCGTGAGCACCAAAATCTTCCACACCCGAAGGATTGTTTAATCCTTTATAAACCCGAGCCACATGATTAGGTACGATGTCGATGATCACTTTGAGGCCAGCATTGTGGGTGCGACAGATTAAATCGTCGAATTCCTGATTTCGTCGACTGGGGTCATCAGCTAGATCTGGGTTAACCGAGTAGTAGTCCTTTACCGCGTAAGGAGAGCCTGCGCGGCCTTTGACAACCGAAGGGTGGTCATTGTCGATTCCTACATGCGTGTAATCATTGACTAGAGCATGATGTGGTACGCCAGTAAACCAGATGTGCGTGATGCCCAAATCACGAATTTCATTTAAAGCCTTTTCAGTAAAGTGACTGAACTTGCCAACCCCATTGGTATCTATGTTGCCCCATGGCTGATTGGTGGTATTCGTGTTGCCAAACAGACGGGTAAAGACCTGATAAATATTGTATTTCTTCATTCAACAATCTAGCCATTCTTATTGAGGTTGATTTAAGGCTAGTGGAAGTTGATGGGGTTTGACTCCTCCTTTTGGCGAGAGTGTGGGGCGTAGAAAGACTCTCAGTGATGAAAACGTGAGATAGAACGAAAAACGCCGTGCGAGGCACGGCGTTTGTATTACGAAAGGTGATTATTTCAGGTCTTGATCAAAGTCACCGTGGAAGTGATCGTGGTCAGAGACGCTGTCTGCCGCTTTGAGTCTTTCGCCAATGCGTAGTTTCTCTTTTGGCGCCTCAGCTGTAGAGAAAGCACGTAGTGCTTGCACTTCCGGCTCTTCTGGCTGCTCTGGGAACAATTGCTTGCTCATTGCGTAGTAAGTGGTTACATACGCAAGTGATTGAGTGTTGGTAAACAGTGCTGTTTGGCTGACGTTGTTCACGTCATCACAACTCTGGTGGTAACACTTATCGTAAGCGACATCGATGTCGCCACCAAATTTCTCAACTTCTTCAGCTGTTTTTACTTTCTCAGCACCCGTGAACAGACCGCCAAATGCTACGCCCCAATCTGCAAATCCAGCGTAGTCTGAACGTTTTGACAGAGCTTGAGGAATGGTCGCTTCTTCTTTATCATTAAAGAACTCTTGGAAGATAGACTCGATGTCAGAGGTGCCATATGGCGGTTTGAAATCGCCAGTGTAAGCGTTATCTGGACTATCTTTGGTATCAGACAAGTCACCATCCATCACACCATAGATGTAGTTAGGTGAGCCGATCATATCGAAGTTGAGGTACAGCTTAACTTTGTTGAGTTCAGTGTAACGGGCTTCAACCAGCTCAATCTGCTCCTCAGTCAGCTGGCTAGGATCCTCTAAACCTAATTCTTCAAGAATTTGAGCCTGTGCATCATTGTAGATTGGTTGGAATAAGTCATTGGTGTAGTACTCAGAACCTACTAGACCTGCTTCTTCAGCCGCCCACCATGCGAAGCGAACTTTGTTTTTAACAGGTACTTTAAGCTCAGACAGTGTGACCGCGTATTCAAGCAAACCCGCTGTGCCCGTGCCGTTATCATTGATCCCTGGGCCTTCTGGAACAGAGTCAAGGTGTGCACCGAGCATGACCACTTGATCAGCGTTACCACGAGGAGTTTCCGCAAGAATGTTTTGTGTTACTACGTCTTCATCTTGCACGTTGACCGTCAGGTTTGCCAATACCGCTTCAGATTGTGTTTTGTTGTACCACTCTTGGCCAAGATCGAAGCGCGCACCCAAAGCGGCGATAGTCGCTTTAGTATCACTACCGAGCGTGCCGTTAACGACAGATTTTCTGCCTTCATCATTACCTTGGTTGAAAACAATGACCGCTTTTGCTCCTGCATTTTCGGCGTTAACCACTTTTGCGTCAAATGAGCAGCCACCACGTTGTATTACCGCTATTTTTCCAGCCATATCTTTGCCTGTGAAATCTGAGGCTTCACAGCCATCAGTGCTGTCGTAATCAGGGGCATCAAAACGGAAGTCTGGTGTCACGAAGGCAATCTCACCGCTCACTGGCCCATTTGAACTACCTGAGTAAGACATGACTGCAAAATCGGGTTCAACACCGTCATCGGCCTCACGTACGCTAATAAGATCTTTACCATCGATATTGGCTTTCGTACCAGCCAGCTCTTCCCAAGCACGGAAGTCAAACTCTTGCGTTGTAACTATGTAACCATGCTTTCTCATGGTTTCAACAATAAACTCAACAGAGTTAGCATAGCCTTGTGTGCCTGCTGCACGAGTAATAGAGTTGCCATCGGTAGTCGTAGAAGCTAAGCCTTCAAGTGTGACTATGTGGCTAACAACTTCATCTCTGTCGATATTTTCACTGACGTATTTTGCCACCTCACGTGGGTCATCCCAGAAACACCCTGATAACATGGTGGTACTGATAACAGTTGCGAGAATGGATTTTTTTGTTGTTATGCTTACTTGCATGTGTGACTCCTTGTTAAACAATCCATTCCATTCTTCATAAAAGATTAAGTTATTAAAATGTTAAAAAATACATTTTTTATAAAAATGAATGCATATCAAATAATAAAGATGAGAAAGATGTAATTCATAGCTAGAGCTAATGTTCTAGATCTCAAAATCAACACTTTCAATTAGTTGCATAAATTATAAGGTCTTTTAATTGATATATTTGGTATCGGTAATTTCGTGATGTATCGCTATTTGATATGTGTGTTGTTTTCTATTGGTGGGCATTGGTTGTTGGTGGTGATTGATGAGCGTTTTACCAGCTTTGACAGATTGATTTTCTTTTCTACGCTTAAACTCGTGTATACGTAAGACGAAAAGGAGAATAGAAAATGGCGACATTTAAACAGGACATTCCACATCGAGTTACCGTTTACCATGATGATCTTGATCAGGAGAACGCGTTGAAAAATGCCATGCTGCCTGAAAAACCACGATATTTTAATGGCTCGCCCACTTATCAGGCGGACAGTATTGAAGAGTTTAAGACTAAACTCGGCCAGGTAGGGATGTCGCTTGATGAGTAAGTCATGTTAGGGGCAGATTTATTGTGATTCTACAAAAGCCCGCATAGTATTAGTGCGGGCTTATCGTTTCTTGAACCTTAACTTGATTTCTCCCCTCCTTTTTAGCCATGTATAAGTGTTTATCAGCTCTCGAGAGTGCTCTGTCAAAGTCATCATCCAGCCACTCGACAACCCCAATACTTACTGTTACTTGGCTACTTACTATCGAGCTTAAGCTGGCGACAAGCTGTATTTCTACTCGACTTCGAATTCTTTCAGCTAGGTTTACTGCTTCTTCAAGCTGGGTCTCCGGTAAGATTAATGCGAACTCTTCGCCACCGAGTCGGCCAAAGATATCTGATTCTCGAAGTTCGCTCGTAACCAAAGTGCAGAAGGTTTTCAGCACCGAGTCGCCAATAGCATGGCCGTAGCTGTCATTAATTTGCTTGAAGTGGTCAAGATCCATCATACAAATACAAGAAGGTGCATTATGGCGGCTGATATCTTCTGCGTGGTCGACTAATGCACGTCGGTTAAGAATGCCAGTCAGAGGGTCTTCACGTACCAGTTTAACCAGTTGAGACTCTTTAGTCTTGATGCTGTAAGCCATGTCGGAAAAGGCACTAAAAAGTTGGCCAATCTCATCATCACGGACTGAAAAGTCAGTCTTCGCTTTTCCTGTTCTCGATAGTATGGAAATACGGCGGCGCAGGTCAACAATAGGTGATGCGATATAACTGGAGAGAAAAAGTGTCAAAGAGACGAATAAAAACAGTGCAATCATTAAGTAAAGTAACACTTCACGTAGTAGCAATAGATTTCTCGATTTCAGCTCGTCCATGGATACAAATACTATCAAACTGACACCCTTTTGGCTGTTGGGAACCGTTGGGAGATGGTTATTGACCGAGATGAGGTGGTTCTGAGTATGGAGAACAATTGGTTGATTGATGAGAATTCCTCCAAGGTCATTTCTCATCTGTGGCTTATTGGTTGGATTCAGCCCCGTTGTGGCAAGAGAGTCCAGCGGTAAGTGGTTGACAGAGGATAATGAACGAAGACCTTGGTTGCGAACCATAAGAACATCCACATGTTCAAGTCCACTTTGGGTAAGAGTATTTTTTATTTGGTACAGATGGTCTTCAACAATAGTGCGATCCAACACGGCGGTATAGAAGCCGATGATTTGTTGATTACAGTCAATAAGGGGGCGAGAGTAGAAGTAACTTGCAGTATCAAAGATTAGACCAAGCTTTGAAATGGTTTCTGCACTGGCTAAGCTGATGACTTGGCGAGGAAGGCTCCGTCCTTCGCGAATCTTTACCAATAAGTTACTCAAATTTCGGCTTGCCTGAGAGTTGATTTCGCCACGTTTGTTTAGGGCGAGTAATTGTTCGAGTGTTTCTTTTTCCAGCCTGAGGTTTTCAGGGTAGGTGGTTTGCCATTCTTGGTAAGAAGTGTGTAGCAAGGCTAGGACATGTTCGGGAAGGAGAATCAGTCCTTTGATATTTTTACGCAGCACGTAGCGATTACTTTTATTTGATGACAGGCTAAAGTGTGTCACTTGACCTGATAAATCGGAAATCGCGAGTGCGGAAAAACCGCTGGTGAAACTTAGAGCGTCTGAAGCGGATAAAGATAGAGACGTTTCCCCTTCTTTACAGGTACTTATTTCATTACTGAGTCGATCAAACTCAGTGAAACGACCCTCAACATAATGGCTAATTTCATTCGCTCCTAACGAAGCAGAAAGCTGTACAGATTGATAAATATGGTCAATGGTGAGCTTTTCTCTCGCGTTATAATAGGCGTAACTGAAGATCAGCAATGAAATTGCTAGAGGCAAAAGTATGATGAAAATCTTTACGCTGAGTTTATTCATTGCCTATAGATCTTTGATCCTCAGGTTTAATGGTCCCTAGTCGCTCGATGACGTTAAGCTGTCCAGCCGCAAATTGGCCTAAGTACATTGGTAGCTCAAAATGATGGTCATCTCTGAGTTTAATTGCTAGATCTTTTTCGTATAGGGTTAATCCCGGTAGCTGATTGATGACGGCTTCTTTATCAACAACCCCAGCTTGCTCAATCGCGGCTTTTAGCAAGTAAATTAGGTCATAATGAGCTTTACTAGAGTAGGTCACAACAGATTCGGCGCCATGATGAGCTTTGTAGTCATTGACGAATTTTTGCAGAATGGGATCGTCGTTGCTACTGAAAAAGTGCAGAGCTGTCAGTATGCCTTCCAGTGAATCGTTATCGAGATTGGATAGATAGGTTTCATCAGCAGCGAAAGCAACAACCTGAACATCGCGGCCAAAGTCAAAAGATTTCATCTGTGATAAGAACGTAAAACCGTCAGCCCCTGGCAGGGTGAGCATCAATGTTTCAGCACCAGATTCTTTTATACGTTCGAATACGGGAGTGAAGTCTTTTATACCAAATGGGGTAAATTCAATATCGGTGACGTTTCCCTGATGTGTACTGACTGACTTTACAATACTCTTAGCCATCCTGTGCGGCCAAATGTAGTCATAGCCAAAGATATAGAAGTTTTTACCGATATTCTCTATCAAGTAAGGGACAATAGGTTCAATGTAGTGCTCAGGTATTGTGCTGTAGCAAATCAAATATCGGCTGTAATGACGGCCTTCGTAATCGATCCCATAAAAAAGGGGCGTATAAAAAGTTTCTGCAACTTCTGCCATCGCGTAACGGGCTGCACTGCTTACAGGGCCAAACAAGGCAAATACTTGATTTTGCTGTACAAGCTCACGGCTGTATTTCACGGTTTTCGCTGGATCGGTTTGATTATCACGGATAACAAGCTCCAGCTGGCGATTGAGTACCCCACCTTGTGCATTGATTTGGTCTACTGCCAGTTGGGCGCCTTTTAATGCTTGTTGACCATATATGGAAAAGCTTCCTGTTAGGGGTAAAACAACACCAAGTTTGATATTGGGTTGCTGGGGAAGGCAACTGACGGTGAACAGCAAAATCAATGCTGTAGCAACCAGTTTTATCTTATGCCTAATCCGTATCACCATAAGCTACCTTGAGAATCCTTTCTCGTATTCTATTAATAAAAGTTTAAAAAGCGCATTAAGTAAAGTGTTGTAAGGCAATGAGATATATTACTTTGCTAACAGTAAAAGTCGCTCAGGAGGTAGCGAAATGCATTCATGATTCATTCGCTCGTGCAGGTCGGCGTTCTTTTGACGACGACCTGCGCCTTTTCATCAGGTACATGTTTTTATCTGCTCGTGTAATTGCCGAAAATAATTCACCATTCTTGCTGCCGGAAACGCCATAGCTGAATTCAATCTCGGAGTTTGCTACATAATCTAGTAAACGCTCAATAAAATCACTACTGCGACCTGGCCGGACATAAGCAATAAACTCATCACCTCCGTAACGAACTAAATATTCATTCTTCAAAACACAGTGTGACAAATATCGTGCGAAGAGTACCAGTAGAGCATCTCCATAATCGTGCCCTAATGTGTCGTTAATCGTCTTGAAGTTATCAATATCCAAATAGATCACATCGTAGTTTTTTTCTGGTATCTTAGGCATGAACTTTCGATTATGAAGTTGAGTAAGGTGATCTTTCTCAGATTCTTCTTTGAGTTTAAAATATAACGAAGATACTCCAGATAGCATCAATGCATGAGCTATAAGCAGCGTTGTCGATGAAATCAGTAAGATGACATCTTGATGCTCAAAAGTAATCGTTGGCCACGATAACTGATAATAGTTGATGCATAGCTCAATGATCATCGAGACCATAGCTAATACACATCCATATAATATTTTATTGCTCACTTGATGGCGCAATAAAAGGTAGGAAATGTAGAGAAGAATTATGATTTTTATCAGTTGTATGGCGAGGTCGAGTTCAGAAATCATTGTTGTGTCTATCCAAAACCGCAAAGATGCTAACTTATTGTTTTTGAATCCCTTCTAGTATTTTAAGAATATCAAGCTTTGTTGTTTCACTGTGGCTGGATGCTTCTATTATGATATTTGCTAGTGTATCGTCATCACAGTAGAAGTAAGCGACGGTTATATCTAATACCGCAGATATGCGTTTTACAGTCGTGTAATCAGGAGCATGTTTACCAGTTTCGTATTGACTAATTCTAGCGCTAGCGCTTCCTGACTCCATTCCTAGTTTTTGTCCCAGCTCTTCTTGAGTGATCCCTCTTTTCTTTCTTATGTCTCTTAGCCTTCTAGGTAATGGGCTGGTCATGCAGTGAGTACCTCCACTATCAAAGCAGAGCCATTTTAACCTTATAGTATTAGATATATTACTAAGGAATTTTTAGATTCTAAGTTTTTAGGTATATCTATTAAATAAGTAATGACTTTTTCACTGTTATCGACAGGGATTTTATGAACTTTAGAATAATGTTTTGTCAATTTAGGGTTATATTTGAATAATGTATCGTATGAATTTTTTATAATTGTTTTTCTAGTACTTTAATATTAGTTTTACCTAGTTACTTTGGGTTATTGCTTGATCAATAAGTGGACAATAACCTCGCAAAAAACAAATAATATTTAATGAGAGCTTATAATTTCTAAAAAATAAATTATTTGATTTTTTTGTCTAGACCTAAAGTGCCAGATTGGTATTTCAAGCTATCAAGAATATCAGTACCTAATAAAACAGGGCCATCTAAGTCCACGATGTCCGCACGTGTGGCAATAGGCAGAGCGGCTTTCATTGCTAGAGAAGTACCCAGCATGCAGCCCACCATGATGTGGAACCCCCTGGCTCTGGCTTGCTGATCCAGAGCTATCGCTTCAGTCAGGCCTCCTGATTTATCAAGCTTAATGTTAATCATCTCATAGCAGCCTTCTAGTTTTGTAAGATCGTCACTAGTGTGGCAGCTCTCATCAGCGCACAGAGGAATAGGGTGAGGTATCCCTTTGAGCATATGGTCGTAGCCTTTAGGCACGGGTTGTTCAATCATGGTGATGTTGAGCGTATGGAGTGCTTGAAATAGAGTCGTTAGGGATTCATTTTGCCACGCTTCATTGGCATCAAGAATAATTTTACTTTTGGGGGCGGCTTGCCTGACGGCTGTGACCCTTGGCAGAATTTGCCTATTATCCAGTTTGACTTTCAGTAGAGTCGCGCCCTGAGAGACGTATTCTTTGGCTTGCTGGGCCATCTTCTCTTGTGTGTCGATCGAAACTGTCATCGCTGTTTCCATTTTAGAGCGAATATCAAAGTATGGAGATGGAAAGTGTAATCCGTCCTCTTTTGCCATCAAATCCCATAGTGCACAGTCGAGCGCATTCCTCGCTGCACCTGCAGACATGCCTTGCAGTTTAGTTTTTGCTTCTTTAGGTGGAAGCGTATTGAGTTTTGGGATCTCCTGTTGAATTTGTTCTAACACTGATTCAACACTTTCGCCATACCTTGGGTAAGGCGTGCACTCACCTAATGCGACATGTGAACGATAGCAAATCTTGATTCTGACGATGTCACAGTGGGTTCTGACACCACGTGAAATAGCAAACGGTTTTGCGAGAGGGATCGATTCACTCCAAGCGATAATGTCCATGTTACCCTCTCAGAGTTTTAATATTGGCGGCAATGGTTGCTATACCAAAGCGTACCGGATCGGTGACAGGCACTTGATATCTGTCCTGCCAGTCTGCACATAGTGTTTTTGCTTCTTCTTCACTTACTGCTGATGTATTGAGGCTGATCCCCGCAAGCAGTGCCTGAGGGTTGGTTAATCGTGCAGCGGCTAGGTTCGCCTGGATCGTGGTTTCAATACTGGGTAGTTGGCAATGAGGTAAGTGGCGAATGTGCGGGCGGCCTATTTCATGGCACAACACAAGTGCATCGGCTTGTGCACCGTGAAGTAAACCAAGGCTGACACCAGCAAAAGAAGGGTTGAACAAGGAGCCTTGGCCTTCGATGATGTCCCAATCATGATCGACAAATTCCGGACTGATTTTTTCTACGGCGCCTGAAATAAAATCCGCAACAACAGCGTCAATTGAGATACCTTGGCCATCAATGAGGATGCCGGTTTGTCCAGTTGCCTTGAACTGTGCTGAGACCTCAATGTCTTTTAATGCTTTTTCTAATGCGAGTGCTGTGAACATCTTACCCACGGAACAGTCAGTACCTACCGTTAATAATCGCTTACCTTGACGTGGAATGCCTTTGCCCACTTCAAGGCTTTGATCGTAATGACGGACATCGTGAAGGCGAGTTATTCCTTGCTTTTCCAGCTCAGCAAGCGGTGGGATCTCTTTTAGCTTCTGATGCATGCCTGAGGCAATGTCAAAACCAAGTTCTGCCGCTTGGATTAGGCAAGTTAGCCAGTTGTTGGGTATGTAACCACCAGCGTTGGCAGTACCAATCACCAGAGTTTTTGCTCCTTGATTTTTGGCTTCTTGTAGAGATAGATTGGGTAGGTTGAGAGTGACAGTGTCATCCGTAAGGCGGAGCTCACCGACACACTGTTCCGGTCTCCAGAGTGCGATACCTCGTGCAGTTTTGGCGGCAATAGGGTCAGTGACATCGCCTAGGAAGAGTAAGTAGGGTTGAGTGATAGACATAAGCATCCTGATTATCGGGTTAGAGATTCTCTCACTCTATTAAAACCAGTGTTTAGAGCCGAATACTTATTCGTTCATAGGGTATAACATCAAGTTATACGTTTAAATCGTATCTTTCTTAAGTTGCTCTGCGAACCACTTGGCAGACACCGACAGTGGCGAGTGTTGGCAATAGAGTAACGATACCGTCACTGGTATAGCAGGGGTAAGTGAGGCGCAATGAACCTGAGGGTTGAATTGATAATGCTGAGCCGTCCAAGGATCGACAACGGCGTTTGCAGCGCCATGTACTACCATTTCTGCGGCAACGTTATAGCTTCTCACACTGATTTTGGGATGAAAGCTGGGGGAAGTGGCAAGGATACTTTGATGTAGTTGAATTCCAAGTGGGTCTCTTGTGTCGAGGGTGACTAATGGCAACGAGCTTTCAAGTAAATCCGCGAGTGTGACCGAAGTGTTTTCGCATGTTCCTGTGGGAAGTAATGCTTTCATTTCGGTATTATATAGTGTGCTTTGGACTATGGGGGATGCTGTCTCTTCTCCAAAACATATTGCGAGATCCCATTCATTTTTGACCAAACCTTCAATGAGCTCATCTCTGTTTGCTGTACACACCTCTAAGGTATAATCGGTATACATACACACTTGGGCGATCACTGGAGAAAGAAACCCCGATGCTAGGATGGGCGGAGCACCAATACGAAGATGATATTGACCGTGTTTGAGCTTACTGGTTAAGCGTCGAAACTGTCCGAGCTGCTGATATATTTTTTCGGCTTCTGCAATCAGAAATTGTGCTTCTTGAGTTGGTATTAGTCGACCTTTAATCCGCTCAAATAAGGTGAAACCAAGTTGTTGCTCAGTATGCGCCAGTACTCGGGTTACATTGGGTTGTGAAACATGAAGCTGCTTCGCTGCGCCGGAAACCGTACCAGTCTGCATGACGGCATAAAACACTTCTATCTGACGTAGGTTCACAGCCAACTTCCCTCTAAGAACGTGAATAACTTAGCGTCACTTTAAAACAAACAGAACAAGTTAAAAAGATTTAACCAAACCGGGTTGACCTGTTTATGCGGGTAGGCTTTACTGTGCGGCCCCATTTTGGCAGAAGCATAGAGAGGTGATTAATGGCGATTGGATTCGATTACGGAACGGCGAACTGTTCGGTGGCAGAGTTAGTCAATGACGAGGTCAGACAAATCCCTCTTGTTGGAGATAACTACTATATTTCGTCAACACTGTGCGCACCAACGGCAGAAGTGGTATCCGAGTATTTGTTTCGCTGTTTGGATATTTCACCTGGAAGTGATATCAGCGAAAGTGTTTTGCGTCGGGCGATTAAGCTAAACCGTGAAGAAGGACTGGAGGTACGTTTTGATGATGTGCGATTTGGACAGCAAGCATTAGAGCTTTATTTGGAAGACCCGAAAGATGTCTATTATGTCAAATCACCAAAATCTTTTCTTGGTGTCACTGGCTTACGCGATATGCAGTTGGCTTTCTTTGAGGATTTGGTTTGTGCCATGATGGCCAATATCAAGACGCAGACTGAGTTCGCACTACAAAAAGAGGTTTCACAAACCGTTATTGGGCGTCCGATTAACTTTCTTGGCCGAGGGGGTAATGAATCGAATGTTCAAGCGGAAGGCATTTTGCGTCGTGCTGCTTCACGAGCAGGCTTCAGAGATATTGAGTTCCAGTTTGAGCCTTTGGCGGCTGGCTTGGATTACGAAGCGAGTCTAACAACCGACAAAAATGTACTGGTTGTAGATATTGGCGGCGGAACGACAGACTGTTCATTTGTTCAAATGGGACCAACTTGGTGTGGTAAACAAGATCGAACCCAGTCATTGATTGCGCATTCAGGTCAAAGAATAGGCGGTAATGACCTAGATATTTTTACTGCCTTTAAATGCTTTATGCAGGCGTTTGGGATGGGGTCTACTAGTCAGTCTGGTCTGGATATACCCACTACTCAGTTTTGGAACCCCATTGCGATTAATGATGTTCAGGCACAGCGAAAATTTTACGCGCATGACAACCTCAAGCTACTACGACAAATGTGGAAGGAAGCACGAGAGCCTGAAAAGCTGGCTCGACTAGTACAAGTGCATCAAGAGACGCTTGGCTATTCAGTGATTCGTGAAGCAGAGCGAACCAAGATAGCACTGGCTGATGCTGAAACGTATGACGCAAATTTAGATCTACTTTCTGAAGTCGTTTCTCTTTCTGTGACGCGCGAACAAATAGAGCAAGCGATCTTGAATCCGACCGAAAAAATTAAAGCGTTGGTGGTTGAAGCTATTAAACAAAGCAGTACAAAACCCGACGTGATTTATATGACAGGAGGTTCTGCTCGCTCACCTATTCTAGCAGGAGCAGTAAGATCAGTATTACCCGAGATACCTTTGGTCAGTGGCAACTATTTTAGCTCCGTGACAGCGGGACTTGCACGTTGGGCGAATACCATTTTCAGATAGTCTATTAATGGATAACAAAGCTTGCTTCTTGTCGTTACATTTCGTCTAGTCGTTATCCTGTCAATTTGACTGGATTTAGCTTAAAAAGGCCTCTATTGATAGAGGTCTTTTTACTTTTTTCAAAAAAGTTCCGATTAAATTTTAAAAAATGTGAAGTTGATCGCCCAAGGTGAAAGTTTATTACCTCTCTTAAAAAAGGTAGGTTTTTCATATAGTTAAAAGTTGTTCATATTTTTATTATTTGAGTACTTGCTAATAAAATCTCATTATAAGCAATTAATTGCACTTAATTTTTGAATATTTCGTACTACGTTTTAAATGTTCGTGATGCTTTGGCCCTTCAGGCCATACACGGACAGAGGTTACAACCCTAAACGGACGTTAAGTTATGAAAATTAAATTATTAGCCGCTGTCATTGCGGCAACAGCATGTGGTACTAACGCTTTCGCTGCAGAAATTTACAATAGCGAAGGTTCAACAATCTCTATCGGTGGCTACGTTGATGTAGGTATTGGTGAGTATGACTCTGCAGATGAGGTTGAAGTGCATGATGTCTCTCCTCGAATCAACATCTCGGGTACACAAGATCTGGGTAATGGTGTGACAGTCGATGCAAAAGGTGAATGGGCACTCGATTACTTGGATGGTGGTGATACTTCCTTTACTACCCGTCTGGGTTACATAGGTGCAACTCATGATCAGTTTGGCCGATTTGTTGTTGGGACACAGTGGTCTCCATACTATGACGTAGCAGGTGTTGCGGATTTACCTATCGCGTTTGCCAACGAATATCTATATGACGATCACAACAATCTAGGTACGGCTCGGGGCGAGGACATGGTCAGTTACCGCAAGGCGATCGAGCTTGGTGACATGGGAAGCTTAAACTTAGGTCTAGCTTGGCAAGGGGAGCACACTGACTCGACGTCTAGCACGCTGTATGATGCTCGTGGGCAAATTGCACTATCAATGGGCGTGTATGGTTTCAACCTAGGCTATTCATACAATGGCGGTGACGTTGCAAATGTAGACGCGCATTCGCATGTGTTTGCATTTAGCTCAGGCTCATATGGTGATGGACTATATTCGGCCGTTGTTTATGCAATGAATGAAAACATGAACGATGATGTAGTGAGTAGCGGAACCATGGCTGAAAGCGATCAATATGAAGTTTTATTGGCTTATGCATTCGGTAACGGCTGGAATTTAAGTGCTAACTATGAAGCAGAGATTAACGATAAGACCAGTAAAACGCAGTACAGTGAGTCTGCATTGCAGGCGGAGTATACCTTCACACCTAAGTTTATGGGGTTTGTGGGTTATCAGTTTGATCTAGGCAATGATATCAACGTGAAAGAGGAAGACAATTGGACTATTGGTGCTCGTTACTTCCTATAAAATAATAACATCTACTGCCTCAACACATACTTGTGTTAGCGCCTATTCTGTATTGGGTAGGCGTTTTTCTGTTATTTAGGCTTCGAGTACATCAATATTGGGTATTGGATCTTAGTTTCGATACGCAATTGGTCAATTCATCAATCGGTTGAATTAATATGGCCGTCAGCGTTAATCATCAAGGAAGAAGCATGCATTCGGTTAAAATTGGCGAGAAAACTATCCACCCGACTAAGATCCTCTGTGTGGGACGAAATTATCTTGAACACATCAAAGAGCTGAATAATGCGATTCCTGATGAAATGGTGATATTTAATAAACCTTCCTCCTCTATCTCTTCTCAGTTGATGGCTCATCATGGTGAAACTCTGCATTACGAAGGGGAGATCTGCTTTATTGTACGCAATGGTCAATACAGTGCGGTCGGTTTAGGGTTAGATTTAACTAAGCGTGGGTTGCAATCCAAACTCAAAGACAAAGGCTTACCTTGGGAGCGTGCTAAAGCATTTGATGGTTCTGCGGTGTTCAGCCGATTTATTCCATTAAATGGTATTGCGATTGAATCACTTGAGCTTGAGTTATTCATTAATTGTGTCCGTGTTCAAAAAGGGGCGGTAACACAGATGCTCTATCCTCCTCAAACGATTCTTGAAGAGCTGAAAACTTACACGACGCTTTGTGACGGTGACATTATCATGACGGGGACACCACAAGGGGTGGGAGAAGTTCACTTGGGTGATGTATTTCTTGGCCGTTTGATCGCTAACGGCAAGACTTTGATAGAAATTGAGTGGGTAGCGCAATAGTTCTCTACCGTTAAGCCATCGGGGGGATAGCCTCTGAAGGAAATGCACTCAGAGGTTATCATTATGGAATGTTGTCACTCGCTACCAAAAGGTGGCAGTCAGTCGCAGGGTTTCTCGTCACCTGAATGATAACATTGAGCTTAATTGTATTGCTGGCCTCGATGTTGGGTTAAATACATTGCAGAACGACAAACACAACCATGCTTACTAAGGTTGTCAGCAGCACATTTTTTGTCTTCCATGCCAATATTGCCGCTAACATAGCTGAGATTAGATAAGGGTTGTCTGGTGCTAGCCAGAGTTGCTTTTCGGGCATGAATACGATCGGTGCCCAAATGGCGGTTAAGACAGCCGGGCTTGAATAGCTGAGTAAGCGATGTGCTTTAGGATTTAATCTAAGGGGTAATTTAGGTTCAAGAAACAAATAACGACTGAGAAAAACCAGCATTGTCATTGCGAAAATGGACAGCATAACCATTAATTTTCCCCTCTTAACGTCTCGCAGCTATAGCCTGCTACCATGCCACAAACGCTTGCGACCATAAGACCTGAATCGATCATCAAATAGTGACACAGAACAGAGACAACCAGCGAAACTAGGACGGCGATGAGTGTTGGCGAGCTCTTAATGTTTGGTGTCACGATTGCGATGAAGGTTGCGGCGACTGCAAATTCCAGCCCAAGCTCATTCATTGCGGGTATTTGGCTTCCAGCTACAATACCGGCCAATGTCGCTAGGTTCCAGCAGACATAAAAGCTCAGCCCCGCCCCAAGTGCATACCAAGGATCAAATTGTTTCTCAGATTGTTGACCGCATATAGCGAACAGTTCATCTGTTAATAAAAAACCAAGCGCTAAGCGCCAATTGAGTGGTAATGGACTGACTTTGCTGCGCATAGAGACGCTGTATAAAAAGTGGCGTGAGGTGATAAAAAATGTGGCTAAAAGCATAGTGGTGAGCCCAGCCCCAGCTTTTAACATGCCAGTAGCGACGAGTTGAGCGGAGCCGGCAAAAAGAATCGCTGATAGCGCTTGGCTTTCTGCCACACTCAGTCCAGCATCTATCGCAAAAGAGCCGGCCAGTAGTCCCCAAGGAATAACGGCAATGCTCAATGGCATCATAGCCAAGGCCCCTTGTATGAATAAACGTGGTTTGCTTGGCGAGTAAGAAGGGGTCAATGTTGTGCTACTCATAAAAATCAGATTAGTTGTTAGACTTGCTATTTATTAAGGCATACGTCGAAGCGTGTGCCTTGTATAAAATTGCTCAGTTAAATGCTGCTGGAGTACTGCTTTGGTGTGACGCCCATCGCTCGTTTGAAGTGGCGATGGAAGTGGCTCTGATCGTGGAACCCGGATTCCTGAGCGACATCGGAAATTTTCATCCCTTGCCTGAGAAGCCGTTTTGCGTATCTCAGCCTTGACTGAATTTGGTACGAATGCGGAGGCAAACCATACAGCTTTTGAAAACTTCGAACCAAATAAAACGGGCTTAACTCGGCGAGTGTTGCTAAGTCCTCAAGAGATACATCGGCTTGGGGAAAATCATCAAGAAATTCTTTCACTAAGCTGAGGCTGGCAGAGCTTGATGTGATCAAATCACTGGAATGACGGTTTTTACTGTGTCGAGCCATCAACTTAATAAGAGTGCCATAAACTAAGGTTTCTCGGAGAAGTTTATTATCTGATTTCTCCAAAACATCAAATACAAGCCTAAGCTGCTGCGCCATCTCTGGGTCGTAGACGACGGGATCAGGGAAGTAGGGAGTAGACAAATTTGAAGCTAAGCCGCTTGTTAATTGTGTGAATTGTTCAGGAAGAGGGTACATGGCTTTGTATTCCCACCCTCCTTCAGTGGCTGTCTGACCGTTATGAACTTCATCTGCATTTACCAAAATGATGCTGTCTTGTGGAGCTATATGATTGCCACCAGTTCGATAGAACTTTTGCGCTCCTCTTTCTATGACACCCACGGTATAGCCTTCATGACTATGACGAGAAAAGTTTTGATTCGTGTATTTTGCGTCTAGTAATTCAAGCCCGCCAAGCTCAGAGGCAAGTTGAAAACGTGCCGATTCCTTTTTGTTCTTCTCAGCCATGAAGACACCCTGTTATTAATCCCTCACCAGTCTAGCTTATAAGTTTCATTTATTTTTGTACAAAATTGCTGTCTGACTAAGGATATATGAAGGCTTCATTGTTAATTTATGTGTCGATTTTTTGGGCATTTTATGAATTAAAAATCTGGTTATTGATTTTAGGTTGCTATAAAATTCCGCCTTTTCTTTTCTGGCTAATATAATAACTATGATTGATATTTCAGTGCTTCCTGTTTATTTAACCGCGGTGGTGGCACTTTTGTTACTGCCTGGCCCAGATATGCTTTTGATAGCTAGCTCAAGTATGAGTTATGGCCGCAGGGTCGGTGTGTTTGCCAGTTTGGGGAATGCTACATCAGGCGTGATCCTGACCCTTCTCGCAGCAGCGGGTGTTTCTGCTTTGGTAGCAATGAGCCCTTTAGCGCTCAAAGCACTCCATCTTTTAGGTGGGAGCTATTTGCTAAAAATGGGTTGGGATTGCTTGCGTGCCAATGACAGTGGAAACACTGAACTAGAGTCATCAACTAAAATGGCAGGGGCTTTTTATCAAAGAGCGCTGGTCAGTAATTTACTCAACCCGAAAGCGTTAGTCTTTTTTGTTATGTTCTTGCCACAATTTGTTTCGGCTAAGATTGAAGCATCATCTGGTGAGCAAATGTTAGTCTTGGGATTATTGCTCAATGTGCTGGGGTTGCTTTTCAATTTCCTGCTCGTGGCGTTGGTCGGTACCTTGGGCAAACCCTTGCTGGAAAATGCAAAGTTCAGGACTTATCAGCATAAATTTATGGGAATGATCTTTGTCATTTTAGCAATTTGGATGCTAAGCTCGTTTATCGCAGATTTGTAAGGTAAGGCCGGCTTTAGCTGGCCTTACTTATTGTTAGGAAAGGAATTCTATGCACATTAGTTTTATGCTAAACCCGCCGAAAAATATTAAAGATGCCATCTACAATGGTTTGAAGTCATTTAATCTTAAGCATTTTCCAGATGAAGATATTGTCTCATTGGCTTGTATTGCAGAAGATGAAAGTGGCAATTTTGCTGGTGGCTTAACGGGAGAAATATTCACGAATACTTTATTTGTTGAATTTTTGTGGGTTGATGAAGTCAAACGTTCTGCTGGGACTGGTTCAAAGCTGATGGCGCGTGTAGAGCAAGAAGCCAAAGCTTACGGTGTCACGGATATTTATCTGGATACCTACTCGTTTCAGGCGCCAGATTTTTATCTTAAGTTAGGATTTAAAGAGGTTGGACGTTATGACGGCTTCCCTACCGCTGGTGTTGATAAGATTTTTTTACAAAAGAAAGTTGTCTAGTAAAGTTCTGACACTACACTAACACTCACTTTGACCGCACACCGATAATGGGGCGGTTTAATACTCGGATTTAAAAGAGTTGATGATCAAGCGTTTGAAATCTGCTGCAATGGCGAGAATTACCCTACTTTTAGTTGGGTGGGTTTTTGCTATCTGCTTTATGCAGAACACCAGTATCATCAGTATGTGCTCGTTTAAGCAGTCTGTGGTTACAGACACTATCCAGTTCAACGATAATAGTGACGAGATTCAAAAACAATGCGATCTGACAGAAAAACTGCTCAGTAGTGCCAAGGTTAACCTTGATAACATGATGGTACCGATGTTTTTGCTCTTTGTGATTATCGTTGCTTGGCTGACTCAGGTACGGCCAGAGACTCCTTCCTTTACTGAACCCATTATTCCCAAGTCTAGGGTTCACCTCACCTTGTGTGTTTTTAGAGAATAAATTTAGTCACTGATTTCTGACTTTTGTCAGAGGATTCAATACGTCTGTTACATCAACCATTGAATAAAATGGTGACTATTTTGGAAATACACATGAGAAGTTTATTTAAAGGCACCGCTGTCAGCATAATATCTTTGTTGCTTGCGCTGAGTGCGGTGCTGTCTATGGCTTATGCGTCAACACCAGTCGATACAGGCTGGATGAGTAAGGAAGAGCACCCGCCACTCAAAACCCGCTTCGTTCTTACGGGTCAAATTGACGAATCGGCAAAAACAGTTGAGGGGTTACTTGAGGTCGAGCTTGATGATGACTGGAAAACCTATTGGCGTAGCCCTGGTGAAGGGGGGATAGCACCTTCCATTGACTGGGGTGAATCAACGAATTTAGCCAATGTGAAATGGCATTGGCCTTACCCCGAACAGTTCAGCCTATTGGGTATCAACACTCTCGGTTATAAGGAAAAGGTGACCATACCGATGACGTTGCAGGTTGAAGATTTCTCTCAGCCGGTGTCGATCGATGCTAATTTAACGATGTCATCTTGTACGACGATCTGCGTGCTTACCGATTATCCTTTCTCGCTCACGTTTATGCCAAGTGACTTAATGATTAATCAAGAAGCGCTCTATAAACATGCTCAGGCGATCAGTCAGGTACCTAAGTCTTCTCCTTTATTATCGAATGCAACAGCGACTTGGGATACGAGCGCGAATGTTCTTCAGGTAAAGATGACTAAGGCGCTGGGCTGGCAAGAACCTGAGCTAATTGTGGATGGGCATACCGATGAGGCTAAAGAGTATAGCTACAAGTTAACCAATGTTAATGTTGATGAAAACACGGTCATTGCTACGTTTGAAGTGTCGAGTTGGCTCGGGGAGATTGAGTTTGATGATCAGAGCGTGTTTGTCACAGTTCAGGACAAAAACTTTCTTGCTGAGCAAGATGTTGTTGTCGTTAATGGTACCATCGTTAAGGAAGATATATCTCTGTTGCCGATGATCGGCTTTGCCTTATTTGGTGGCCTAATCCTGAATGTAATGCCCTGTGTATTACCTGTTCTGGGGATGAAGCTGAGCAGTATCGTTGCGGTTCAGGGGGTAGAGCGACGCCAGATTCGCTGGCAATTCTTGGCGTCTTCGGCAGGTATTCTTACTTCGTTCTGGTTACTCGCGGCATTTCTTTTGGTGCTCAAGCTGACGGGCAATGCCGTCGGTTGGGGAATCCAATTCCAAAGTGGATGGTTTCTTGCCACTATGGTGCTGGTTACTGGTCTGTTCGGTGCCAATATGCTGGGTCTGTTCGAAATTCGTCTTTCATCACAAGCCAACACTTGGGCGGCATCAAAAGGGGATAACTCCTACACCGGACACTTTACCCAAGGTATGTTTGCCACTCTGTTGGCAACTCCGTGCTCGGCTCCGTTTTTAGGCACAGCGGTTGCGTTTGCTTTAGCCGCCAGCTCGTTGGAGTTATTGGCTATCTTTACGGCATTAGCGTTGGGTATGGCGCTGCCATGGATTGGTGTTGCACTTTTCCCTGGAATCGCCAACTTACTGCCTAAGCCTGGCGCATGGATGAACAAGCTCAAACTTTTGTTTGGCATCATGATGCTAATGACCAGTGGCTGGTTACTATCACTGTTAAACAACCATATTCCTTCGTTCTGGATCGTCTTAATAGCGTTGCTTTCAGTAGTGCTGATTCTGGCCCGCGTTAAGAAGGTTTATGGCGACAAAGCGATGGCAATTTCTGGCGCTGCAGCCGTACTCTTGCTGGCAGGTGGATTTGTACTAGCCAGCATTACGACCGAACATTGGGCGACACCATTACCCAATGATCTTGTTTGGCAGCCTCTGTCTGACGAAAGCATTCATCAAGCCGTGGAACAGGGGCAAACAGTATTTGTGAATGTCACGGCAGATTGGTGTGTCACTTGTAAAGCAAATGAGATTGGAGTCATCCTTCAGGATCCAGTTTACTCTGCACTGAAGCATCCTTCGATGACTCTGATTGAGGGAGACTGGACACATCCTGATGGCTCAGTCACTGATTACCTAAGAGCGAATGGTCGCTTTGGTGTTCCTTTCAATATCGTCTATGGCCCTGAAGCACCTCAGGGTATCCCTCTGCCCGTCATTTTATCAAGTGACGCGGTGATGGAAGCGATTGCAACTGCAGGGGGAAACCGCTAGTGAAACGTTCTGTACGTTACTGGCTTAAAGAGGTTCTGATTCTGGTGGTATTGGGTATTGTCATTACCTCTGCTATGGATTGGTTTCGTAGTCAGAGTCTCCCTACGGAGTCTGCGCCACCGATTATGGAGAGGACTATGGATGATCAATTCGTCGACGTTATTGCGATGAGCTATGAAGAACCTGTAGTGGTTTATTTCTGGGCAACATGGTGTCCTGCATGTAAGTTTGTCAGCCCTACGGTTGATTGGCTCAGCCAGTATTATCCAGTGGTCGGTGTTGCCGGTTCGTCAGGTCCTTCAGAGCGTGTTAAGCAGTTCATGCAGGCAAAAGATTATCAATTTAGCAATATTAATGATCAAAAAGGGGAGATATTCAATCGTTGGAATATCTCTGTGACCCCAAGCATTTTTATAGTCAAAGAGGGCAAGGTGGAAAGTATTACAACAGGAATCACTACACCACCAGGAATGCTGGTCAGGCTTTGGCTAAATCAATAGGAATAAAAAGTGATGAAAAAATTAGCAATTATCTTAGCGATGAGCACTTTTGCTATCGCCCCCTTAGTCCAAGCACAAACGCAGGATGAGAAGATCAGTGAGATTGTCGAAATGCTTAACGCCAATCCGAGTATTGTCGATGGGCTTCATGAAAGTTTGGGTTTGTATGTCAAACAACAGCAGCAGTTTGATCAACTTTTGTCGAGCAGCAAAGCGTATATTAATGACCCGAAACACACTTCTATGGGGGCAGAAGACGCTGAGCTGACATTAATCAATGTGACGGATTACAGCTGCCCTTACTGCAAAAAACTTGATACTGAATTGGAGAAGTTAATTGAGGATTATCCTCAGGTTAAAATCATTAACTTATACGTCCCTCTAAAGGAAGGGATGTCTAACGTCAATTCAGCAGGCTATGCCTTAAATGTCTGGCATAACGCACGGGAGAAATACCCGCAGGTGCATGAATTGTTGGTTGCAAAACCCGGAGTTCATGATGCGGTTTCTCTGGCTAAAATTGCCAAGAAAACAGGCACGGAGCAATACTTAAATAATCTTAAAGACGTCGAACAACAGTTAGAGAACAATTACGCTTTGTTCAATGGTTTTGGCTTGCGAGGAACACCTGCATTGATCGTCGGACAAGATGTCATCCCAGGGTACGTACCATACCAAAAGTTAGAAGAAGTGATTGAAAAACACCTGTAATTAAAAAAGGAACACTCCTTCATTGAAAAGGAGTGTTCACTTACTCGCTAATCATTTGGGCGTTTACGCTTTACGGCAGGGATGGTAAAAGCCCAGTGAGCGATGAGTAGACAAAGTAAGAAATAGAGAGTAGTAGCAGGTGCTTGCAATGGAAAGTCGACACTCATATGGATCAACATTCCCAAAATAGCCATAAAAGCCCCTAGCCCAGCCCCTTTCATTTGACGGCTGCGACGTTGTTTAAATGCCACTATAGATTTACGAAGAGAGGCAATAATGATAAGAGCTAGTATTGAGCTACCAATTAGGCCATATTCAAAAACAAACTGTACATAGTCGTTATGGGTATGGTCATAAAATAATTGGATGTTTCCATTATTAAATGCCTGAAATGAAGAGTAAAAGCTTCCTCCACCATAACCAAGCCATGGCTGTTGCTGAATGGCCTCCAAGGCAGCATAAATCACATCGTCTCGCGACTCATTACTCAGGCTGGTTTCGACTAAACGCTGCTTGACCTTGTCTAAACCAAACCATGTACTCACGATCACAGTATCAATCACGAATAGGCTGGCAATAAGAACATACATACTTTTAGGTTTATTTTTATACAGCAGCAATAGAAGTAAGCTGCCCGTTGTTAAAGCAACAAAAAAAGCGACGTTCCCCATTCGCGACCGGGTCAAAACTAAAGCAATGACCATAATGATCAAGCCCAAACGAATAAAAGCCTTATCGGATAAGAACACGGCGAAAAAGCGTTGTGCAGACAGGCGAATACTTTGCTTTTGGCTATCTTGCAATTGTGAGATTAGCAAGCCAAAGCCGATACAAAGATTGATCAATAAGAAGTTTGCCAGATGATTGTGATAAACAAAACTCCCTGAGGCTCGATGACCCACGGGTAAATCAAACATGGGTGAGAGAGGTAGGTCGAGCAATTGAATGACACCCGCATAAAAACCTTGGCACACCCCACTGCTGACCATGACGATGAGCAGGGTTTTGAGTCGTGGCATGCTAGTAATGACCACAGATGCGACTAAGCAAAGCTGTAAATAATGCAGTGTTTTAACGGATGAAACGAGTGCCAGCCCTGTGTCTTCAAAAGCCCCAAAAGGGAGTAGAGGCTGAGCAAAGGCCCATACCGTAAAAATAGTTAATGGTACTAACAGCGATTGAGTTCGTTTAAGGCTATGTCGCCAATGATCGCTGGAATAACAAATCACACAGAGAAGCAGCATTCCCGCGATGATAAATTCATTAATCGACCATGCCCATGGACGGTTACCTCCCAAAGGAATTGGTAGCCAAAATACAAACAGAAGAAACGCAGGAAAAATGAGTCGTTCAAGGAAATGTGTCATATAAAAAGCACAAAAAAGAGGCAGGCTCAAGGCCTGCCTTAACAATACAAATTCAACTTAATTAGGCGAGGCAGTACCACCGCCACTACCGTTGCCCGTGCCAAGTGCGGTCGTAGCACCCGGATTCACAGCCAAAGGTGGAGCTGTCGCAATACCTGCTGCGGTTGGTTCACTGATTAACGCCGGGTCGGCACCACCTGAAATAGCAGCGACAAGAATGTCTGTTGGGTCAAGAAGGTTGAGCTCTGCAACGGCATCCACAATGTCTTGCGCGTAATCTGGAGCAGCCAGCACAGCTTGCTGGATAAGCTGTTCGTAGGCATCAGGCGCTGCATGGCTGACAATAATTGCTGTCGCTTTAGCCATTTGTTCTGGAGCGAGTGTTTGAATGGCTGCATCCAGAACCGCAAGGCTCTCACTTGTGTGTGTTTGTGAAGCCATTGCCAAAATATCAGTTGATTGTTCAGGACAGCTCGAGAGTAAGCTAATCAGTGTCGAGGTGACATCTGTCGTGTCGTTTAATGAAGCCTCAATGGCATCAATATCTGAACAGGCAACGTTAGAGACTTCTTCTGCCATGCTGTGTGTTGAAAACACTATGCTGGTTATCAACATCCATATTTTGTGGTTCATTATGCTAATTCCTACTTACTCACAGTGAGGCGACAATCCAGCCAGTATATGGCTTTACGCTGATTAATCGACAAATATTGAACTAAGATTCTGTTTTTCTTAAAAATGATTCTGTTGCTTACTCATTTTTGAAACACCTATATGTTTAGGTAGCGACATGAGGCTAAAGATGCGTAGTCGATATCCGGCATTTGCTTCATTACGATACAAGCGAAGCGGAATTTCTTGTTTTGTGTCAGGTAGTCACGAAATCTCTGTCGGACATCTTTATGCTTAATCGCCCTATAGATGTGGGGCATCGCTAGCTTGCGCTCATTGGGTGAGAACTGTTGCCAGTTGGACAAAGCTAAAGTGGCGATTTTAAAGTTTACCTGAGGTATGTATGGGCCTTTTATATCCGCTTGATGCAGATATTGTTCTCGGTTAGCTCCTAGAAGCTGAGTCTCTAAAGTCGCTAAATCGGCCCAAGTATTGGGCCAGTTAGGTCGAAGCTCAGCGCTAATAAGATAAGCACTTTTCGCGAGTTCAAGATAAGCCTGTTTCTCTGCATCATCGCTGATGTAAGCTTTCCACTCGTACACTTTTCCTTGTAAATCGAAATAGTGTGGATGTGAAGAGTGGTGCTTAATGCTCGATTCAATGAGCATTTCAGCCTGCTCGATGTCACTGAGTTTAGGTTTATCGGCTGATTTATCCCATAGTTCAATCTGGTTCGATACCGCTTTGGCGTAGAGAGATGCTACGCCAAAGTGATATGAGAGATAAAGGACAAATATAGCGGACAATGCTAATCCTAACTTAGACAAAGAAGCAGCCAACTTACCTTTCATTAGGCGTTCTCGACCCCGTAGTATGATTGGTACTGTTTATAACCGCTATAGGCTGAAGCTTTCTTTACATTAAGCTTGTTGAGGATAACGCCATCGATTCTTGTTCCTTGCTGAGCGAGCTTACCGACGACATCACGTACTGTCTTGGTTCGGGTTTGAGAGGCGTTGATAACGATAACAGCAGAGTCGACATAGCGAGACAGCATAAATGCGTCACTGACGGCGAGGCATGGTGGTGTATCGATGATAATGCGATCGTACTTCGTTTTTAATTGCTCGATAAAGTCAGAAAAGCTGGTAGAAGAGATCAGCTCAAGCGGGTTGTTGGTGTATGTGCCCGCAGCGAGTATATCCAACTCTGACTCATCATCCCGATATACACAATCTTCAATGGCGTGGGTTTTCGTCAATACGTTTGTCACCCCAGGCTGCGCTGATGGCAAACCAAATCGACGTGCGATGGTGGGTTTTCTCAAGTCGCAGTCGATTAATAAAGTCTTTTCCATCTGAGCCAGAGATAGCGCAAGGTTTAGTGCAGAGGTGGTTTTCCCTTCATCAGGCTGCGACGAGGTTACCATGACTACAGAGCTAGGCTTATTTGAGTTTGCCAGTAGATAACCCGTACGAACAGTACGTATAGCTTCTGTTAACTGGCGATTACGCTCATCAAAATAAGCTTTGCTATCCAGTGGACGTTTGGTTTTTAGTGACGGCACAATTCCCAGAATCTCCAGAGACAGTTGCTTGGACACCTGCTTGATATCTGTGAAAGTATCATTCACTGCATCCGCGACAAATGCCATTACACAACCAAAGCTCAGAGAGGCCAAAAACGCCAGAATCACGATCATTTTACGATTTGGCTTACTTGGTGCTAACGGAGGGCTAGCGTAGTCCGTAAAGCGTGCAATATTGGCGTTGAAATCGCTTGATGCACTGGTTTCTTTTTGGCGACTTAAGAATAAATCAAACAGCTCACGGTTGGTCTGTACCTCACGTTTAAGCTCTGAATATTTGGCATTTTTAACCGTTAGTGCCTGAAACTCGACTTTGCGATTTTCGAGTTCTCGACGAATGGTTTGCTCAGCCTGCTTTGCAGCTTTAAGCTCATTATTGATGCCGTTCAGTAACTGGTTTAATTCTGAACGAAGGTTTTTCTTCACGGACTCTCGCTCGGCGATCGCAGCTTTGAGTTTTGGGTGTTTAGGCCCGTAGCGCTTTGAAAGCTCAGAGACCTTTCGCTCTGCCTGTACTTCCGCCACTTTGACGTCACGAATCGTCGGGTGATTTGAGATTTCAGGGACCGAGGCAAGTGCTGATAGCTGACTTGAATCAGATTTATAATTTCTGGCCACTTGGTATAAGGTTTCCGAAGCGACTCGGCGATCCCGAGCTTTGTTGAGCTGGGACGTCAGCTCTGCGAGTTCTTGCGAAGCCAGACTCTCGACCCCTTGGATATCAACTAGCCCTTCAGCCTGCAAAAAGGCTTGGAGCTGAGATTCCGATTGGCGCAACTTCTCACGCAAATCACCAATACGCTCATTAAGCCAGCTGGAAGCTTGTTGAGTGACCTCGATTTTGGCTTCTATGTTGCTATCCATAAACACACGGCCAATTTCATTGGCAATTTGTGCTGATAATTCTGGATTTCTGCTGGTATAAGAGATCTGTACGAGCTGAGTCTTTCGAATCGGATTGATCGCCAAACCGCGTTTGAATTTGTACAAGACTAATTTGTTTCTGGCGTACTCCGACTTTTCAAGATCTTGCTCTGGTAGGGATTTCCTAAAGGCTTGTAATACAGGAAACCATTCAATTAACTTGTCTTTCAGTGAAGTGTCAGATTCCTCTTGTGCGCGAGGATCAAACTCAGGATGGTTAGCCAAATTCAAGCGACGGATCACCTCTTCAGACACGCGATCCGATTTTAGAATCTCGATTTGAGTGAGGTAGTATTCTTGGCTTTTGGTATCTAAGCCGTAAAACTCCTCGATTGAGATAATATTAGCCTGTTTGGACTCAATTAATAATGTGGCTCGAGCGGTGTATTTTGATGGCAAAGACAATACAACCAATACCGCAATAGCAGTCACCAATAGTGAAAAAACAATGATGCGCCACTTGTAGTTAAGCAGCACTTTGAAATATTGGCGGATATCAATGAGCTCTTCTTTGCTCACCGGAGAATTCTGGGTATTTTCCATAATATTCAATTAAAAGAAGCTTTCTTCAACGGTGATAATGTCACCAGGTTGGATTCGGTGAAGTAGGGAAACACGAGTCGGCTCAGAGTTGGGTTCATCACTGGATGAGACAAAAATTTTGGTTTTTGACGCACGCTCGGTGAAGCCTCCGGCAATAGTGATCGCTTTGTTGACGGTTAACCCCGGATGAAATGGATAGCCACCGGATGCGATGACTTCACCATTGATAAAGTAAGGACGGTACTCGACAACGCTGACATAAACGTTAGGGTTCACTAAATAACCATCGAGTAGGCCATCATGGATCGATTGTTTTACTTCTCTGAGCGTACGGCCTTTGAGAGCGATGCTGCCTAGAAAAGGATAATCGATGGAACCGCTGTCACTGACTCGAGTTTCAAGTGACAGTTCAGGTTCATCATAGACCTGAACTTTGATCAGATCACCAACGCCAAGACGATAAAGCTCATCGCTAGCCATAGCTTGAAATGAAAGACATAGCAGCAGAATTGAAAATAGAGACTTCATGAGCTTACATTACACCTTCTAGCGCTATGTAATAGACGGATTGGTCATAGCTAAAGTTGTTTAGATTTGAATCACGTGATTCATAAGACACTCCGCCTTTGAACGTCAACCAACGACGGAAATCATAATCAAGATAAACGCTGGCTTTCGAGGTATCGTCCTCTCGCGTGCTGTCCGTATAGTCCTCTGACATATAAGAAAGCTCAGTGTTTGTTGAGATGATCTCCGTCCAGTTATGAGACCAGTTCGCATTGTAAACTGAGGTATCAATTGCACCGCCCAGTCCATTAGGGTCGGTCGACTTACGGCTGGTTTTCAGTTCTAGTGCTGAGTAGCTTCTTAACAAGTAAGCGACATCAATATCCCAAGAGAAAGAATCGAAATCTTTTCGTTGCGAGGCATCAAACTCTTTATTTTGATAACCTACCTTCACACTCCCGCGAAGTTTTCCTGTTGCATCCCAAGATGTCCCTAGATAAATGAAGTGATGCAAGCTATCACGTTCACTAGAGCCAGGAGCGACTTCGTTGTAACTTCTGTCATTGACAATGTACTGTGCTAATAAAGAGGTTTTTGGAAATGCCTTGTAGAAGAAAGCGGTACTGAATCGACCTTCATCCCAATCCTGGTAACGAGTTACATTGCGGTTATTTTTGTACGACAAGTCCCCCCAACCGACATTGGCCTCTATTTGTCCCTTAGCTTCGGTACTACCATAACGATAACCAAGATTGAAAGAATTCGAGACATACTTGTTGTAGTCAAGGTCAGTCGTTGTGTCGTTATCACCACGATTTTCATGCGTTTTTGCTAAGCTGTAACGCAGGTCGAGTGCATTTCTTGAATTTGCTTCCCAGTAACTGGTGAGATCTAGAAAATGATCGGTGTAGTTGTCTCGCTGAGAGCTAAAGAATTCACCGCGTTGAATACGGTATCCTAGGTTGTGCTTTTGCTTGCCATTTTCAAGCTCGAACCCAACGCCGGGTTCGTACACGCTAAACCAAGAACTGGTTTCATTGAATTCTTCTTTCGCTACGTTGCTGTTATGGCCACTGTATAGGTTCAGATAAGGCACAATAGCGATGCCTGACTCTGTTTTGAACGGCACTGGTGTTGGTGCAGCACAGATGGAATAAGACATCGCAATCGTCAGAAAACCGCTAGTGGGTGAGATGAGTTTGTTGAATCTATTCATAATAAAATCATGTCCATGACTTAGTAGGCGTTTTTGCCGACAAAACCTTTAAAAACAGTGAGGAAAACGATCTTTATGTCGAACCATAGTGACCACCTGTGGATGTAGTCGAGATCGAACTGAACTCGCTTCTCCATTTTGTCGATAGTATTCGTTTCGCCGCGCCAACCATTAACCTGAGCCCAGCCAGTGATGCCCGGTTTAACCTTATGACGTAGCATGTATCGGTTCACGATCGTACGATATTCTTCATTGTGCGCCACGGCATGTGGACGGGGACCAACGATAGACATGCGTCCTTGAAGGACATTGATAAACTGAGGTAGTTCATCCAGTGATGTACGACGAATAAAAGCCCCAAACTTAGTGACACGTGGATCGTTTTTCGTCGCCTGAGCCACTTTTTCTCCGTTATCCATGACCTTCATACTGCGAAATTTCCAAACCTTGATTGGTTTTCCATCTAAGCCATATCTAAGCTGTTTGAATATGATAGGTCCTGGAGATGAGATTTTGACGCCTATCGCAACGGCAGTGAGTACTGGGCTTATCAGCACTAGGATCAGGCTGCTTAGGACAAGGTCTTCTAGGCGTTTAAGCCAGGTTGATAAACCATTAAATGGGGTATCAAATATGCTGAAAGCGTTGACGTCACCAATGGTATACCAGCGAGAGTGGAGCAAGTTAAAAGTAAAGAAGTCCGGTACGACATAGGTGTTAACGGTACTATCCGAAAAAGCTTCTAAGATATCGGAAATGCGCTTTTGTGCCTGCATAGGTAAAGCGATATAGATATTTTGTACTTCCCCGTTCTTTGCTAATGCCAACGCATCTTTTATTGTCCCTAGTATAGGCAAATCGCTAGAGAGTCTTTTAGGTTCTCTGTCATCATAAAAACCGGTAAGTTTAATGCCTAACTCTGGGTGACTACTCAGGTTTTTCGATAATTCCAAACCTTGAGGCGTCAAGCCAATAATAGCGGCTTTTTTGGTATGAACCCCTCTCTGATGAAGATAATAAAGAGCCATAAAAGCGAACGTTCGCCAAATAAGCAAAGTGGCAAAGGTCAGTACGATCCAATAACCAATGATCAGGCGAGAAAAGTCGGGGCCCGTTTT
Source organism: Vibrio sp. Isolate23 (assembly GCF_022398095.1). NCBI lineage: Bacteria > Pseudomonadati > Pseudomonadota > Gammaproteobacteria > Vibrionales > Vibrionaceae > Vibrio > Vibrio sp. Isolate23. The sequence continues at coordinate 425,605 of NZ_JAKEUV010000001.1, read as the reverse complement.
CGAAAAATAGCTAAGTAAAGTAAGCCCACCAACGGTCGAGAACCAGCAAAACGAGGTGTAAAGCGCAAGGGAACGAAGCTTAGCTGTGCGCCAATGGCTGTATATATCTAGGCTTTCAGCGATGAAAGAGTAGATGATGACACCTAACAGCCCAGCAGAAATGTAGCCTAAAGTAACAATGTGATCGTTGGCTTTTATTGCAATATACAACGCGCTGAGTATTACCAAGCAGTCAATCAAACGGTAAAAGACTTTACCGTGATAATTGGTAATACGTATCCTGCCTCGTTCACTCATTGGGGCTCCTGAAATACATGTAACCTCTGTAAGGTTTTATTGATGTGAAAATAGCAAGGCGCATTTTTATAACATCTTTATATATGTTGCAATGATATAAGGTGGCTCATTATTAAGACTGGCGATGTATTATTTTTGTATAGAGGGAAATGGATAGGATAGTTACTAATAAATAATCACTTAGAACAATATTAGGCTTTTTACTCAATAATTTACGGGTTATTTTAATGAGAGAATTTTATTTAAAATTTTTCTCCTGTTCTTAAATTGAAGACAAAAATGGAGGTTTTGTTTTCTCATTTATAAGAATTTGGATTGATTGGTGTTTACTTTTTATTAAATACAGTATTGGTTTTTAGGGTCGGTAATGCCTAATGAGTGCTCTAAGAGAGGTGCTAGGCAAGAGCAATGGTTAATACTCTTGCCTAATTTAGGGTTATTTCTTGGTGTATCTGGCAACAAAAGTTTGTGCTGCGTACTCAACCGTTGATTTCAGCTGTTCGCAGCTTGCGGGTGGTTGGTGTCCCAATAATTGTGGCCAGAAAACGATGGCCTTGATACTGCCTATGAATTGCTCGATAGCCATGGGGATGTCCTCAACCTCAAGAGCACCGGCATTAATTCCTTGCTGCACCCATTGATTCAAACCGTACGAGTCCTCTATGGCTGCAAACTGTTTCATCAGTAATTGAGAAGTATGAGAGCAGCGAATGCACTCGGCCATCACTAAGCGAGCAGTCATTTGAAAGTCTTCGGTGTTGATGTAACACATCTGCTTGAGCGTGATATCAACAAGCTGCTCCGCCACTGACACAGAAGGTTCAAATTTCAGCTCACATTGTTCATTAAAGCGACACATTAGCTTATCTACAATGACCTCAAACAGAGCATCCTTGTTTGGATAATATTTATATAACGTGCGCTTGGAGACTCCAGCGTGTTTAGAAATACCTTCCATACTCGCTTGCTCAAAGCCTTTTTGAGAAAAAACTTCAATGGCGGATTTGATGATATCTTCTTGTTTTATATCGCTTCGTTTAATCATGCATTCATCTCAAAATACTTAAAGTAAACGATGGTGTTTACTTTTAATGCTGCAATAACCAAAGTATACACCATCGTTTACTTTCTTGGGTAGCCAGTAGGTCATGAAAATGAGCAATATGATCAAAGCATCGATAGTTTCAGCACTTGGTGTTATGGGGTTCAGTCAGCTTCTTAAAGCGGAGAACAGTGTTGAGTTGCGACAAAGTGAGCGTTTAAGAGCTGAACGGATTGTCAACTCAAAGCAATTTCAGAACGGTAAGGCTATCGCTCGAATGCCGAACGTCCCAAGCACCGAAAGTATGTCTTCGGTTATGTGGAAATTTTTCTTTGAAAGAGCAGCCTTGAAGCCTAATTCACCCTTGCCACATATACCTGTCGATGCTGATAAATTGGCTCATCGTAGTGATGAGATACGCGTAACCTGGTTGGGTCATTCAAGCTTATTTATTGATATCGACAGAACACGAATTTTGATCGACCCTGTGTTTGAATATGCATCCCCCTGGATTGCCAAGAAGCTATTTTCACGAAACGTAAAAGCTCCTGCTGAGCGCGATAACTTACCGCTTCCGGACGCTATCGTTATTTCTCATGATCATTATGACCATTTAGAGGAATCGACGGTCCGCTACTATGCCAATAAAGACGTAATGTTTATGGTTCCGCTGGCTGTAGGCCGACACCTTGAAAAATGGGGAGTTAACCCAGACAAGATTCAAGAGCTTGATTGGTGGGAGTCCACTTCAATTAATGGTGTCACACTTACGGCAACGCCAGCTAACCATAATTCTGGTAGAACGGGGCTGGATTCGAATAGTACTCTATGGTCTTCTTGGGCCATTCATGGCCAGTCTGGCTCTATGTTCTACAGTGGTGACTCTGCTTATGATTCACATTTTAAAGAGATAGGTGAGAGGTTAGGCCCTTTTAATATGGCATTTATTGAAGTCGCCGCGAACGTGAAAGGTGGCGAGGGCTTCCCGGTGGAAAATTGGGGTCATATGCAGGCTCGTCATACGATGCAAGCCTTTAAGGACCTAGAAGCGGAAAAGCTCTTCCCTGTGCATTGGTCTACTTTTGAATTGTTTGCTCACAAATGGGATGAGCCGATGACAGATCTGATTGCCGAGGCGAATGACATAGGAGCGGATTTAGTCACTCCTATGGTTGGAGAAACGATTGAACTTAATAATGAGATTAATACATCATTCTGGTGGGAAAACCATGATGAAATCTTGGCAAAGTCTGACTTAAGCTTGCAAAGTAATATATTTTAACTTTCTAAAAAATAATGATATTTAATAAGAAGCCCACAGGTTGTGGGCTTCTTATTAGGCTTTGTCTTGTAGATCTTCGCCTGAAATGGGTGGATCAAACTTCAGGGTTTGAGTTGGGTAGGCGATATCAGCGTCATGTTGGTGAATAATAGACATGATTTTAAGTAATACATCTTCTTTTACTTCATGATAGCGAATCCAGTTTACGGTTTTAGTAAAGGTATACACCATCATTTGTAATGAAGAGGGTCCAAAAGCGTTGAAATTCACGATTAAGGTTTGCTTAGTATCAATGTCAGGATGATTTTTGAGCATTGTTTTGACGTCTTTTACGATTTGAGCAACCTTCTCGCCATCGTCGTAGCGGACACCGATTGTTTCTTTGATTCGTCGGTTGAGCATACGCGATGGGTTCTCTACCACGATATGACTAAACACTGAGTTTGGGACGTATAGAGGGCGTTTATCAAAAGTACGAATGATGGTCATTCGCCATCCAATACGCTCTACGGTACCTTCGATTTGACGGTCCGGAGAGCGAATCCAATCCCCGACTTTAAATGGGCGATCGAAGTAAATCATCATTCCACCAAAGAAATTCGAGAGCAGATCTTTCGCGGCTAAACCCACAATCAAGCCACCGACACCACCAAAGGTCAACAAGCCAGATAGACTCAGGCCAAAGGCTTGCATGATGGTTAGCATACCTATAATGATGAAGAACAGCCTTGATACTTTAGCGATCGCTTGAACCGTTGTTTCATCACGAGAATGCTGCTTTAGTACGTACTCTTCAACATTGTTGATCAACCGCATGATAATCCAGATGAAAATGGCAATCACAAGAAGAAGCTTAAGCGTGCTAAGCCAATTTAATTTGGAATCCAAGTAGTCTTCGAGAATGAAACCGAGTGAAACGGTCGCAGGCCAGCACCAGATAAGAGTACTGATAGGGGTTTTTAGAGCGTGGAGAGTTAAGTCATCCCAATGGAAGTGGGTTTTTTCAACAAGAATATCTAATCGGCTATAGATAATGCGCCAAGCTACCCAAGCAAAAAAACTGGCAGCGGTAATAAATAAAACATTGGTATCCCAGCTTTGCAGTAAGGCGACAAAATTCTTAGGCAAAAATGCAACTAACTCATTCATTAAACAGTTCTTATTGTTAATTTCACTGAGTCCAGTATAAAGGCTTGAAGGTAGGGAAACTACCGTCAATTTATGAGATGGCAACTGTAAGAGTGTATGTGGCTTGTTATTGGACTGGTATTGTTACTTTTGACTGCTGAAGTGCTCTGATAGGGCTGCTCGACGGTTTTTCGCTGAACCACTACTACCCCCCATATCGACAGTATTTTCGTAACCCGCTTTGATGAAACGTTGAGTTGGGCTGTTGGGTTCTAAGCGACGAAGTTGTGGAGATTTGAATGTGCCAGCAACCTGATAAATAGAAATGCCTCCCCCTGTAGTCACTTTGATAACCTTACCGTCAAAATCAAAGTTGGTCGTGACCAATCGATCGTTACGATAAACACCTCTCTCATTAAAGGTTAGAACCTCGGTATTATATTCAGGTGTACCAATTTCTATCCATCGCCCATAAACGTGTTTTGGGTGGACGTAATCTTGATAGCTGAAGAAAAGAAGAGACGAGAAAGCTACCGCCAAAGTGACTAGTAGCGTAACAAAAGACAATTTTAGAAAAGCTTCTTTTTCCATATAAGAGCGCTTTTTCCATCTTGGTGCATTGGTTGCCGCTCTGTTTAACGCCACACTCAACTGCTCTGATCAGTAAACTGGTTGAGAAGTTTACCTGTATTTCGCTGGGTCTGGTGTAAGAGTTTAAGCATTGATGTTTACTATCAATGATAAGTTTGATCTTAAGCCCAAAAAATGCACGGTTTATTTACGTTAATATAAGGTTTTACCAATGCCTTATATTCTATTTTCTGCCAGTAAGTATAGCCTGTCAGTCTTGTGATGCTGCAAAATACAATGGATGATAAGATCTACAAGGTGCTTAAGAGACTGATAAGAGTTCTACTTTCCTGTTTGTGCAGCGCTCGATTAGCCATCTATACGAGATAATCTCTTGGTTGGGATCTAAGCTTCATCTTTAGATATCAAGTTCCTTCTTGCCTATGGACGTTTATATGGTGACTCATGGCTTTTGTATTACTTTATAAACTTGCCGTCTAATACGGGAAGCTATTTCGAGCTTGATTGGGGAGAATGATTCCGTTACAACAAGTCCTAGGTTACAGATACATAAAGCAATTTTCATGGAGGATACATGATCAAAATAAATAAGTATTTTGAAGGTAATGTTCAGTCGCTAGGATTTGAGCAAGAAGGTAAGCAATCGAGTGTCGGTGTTATGGCTCCAGGTGAGTATACGTTTGGTACTGCAGCTCCAGAGCGTATGACAGTGGTGAAAGGTAGCCTGACGATTAAGCGTGTAGGAGAAGATGCTTGGACGACTTATTCTAGTGGTGAATCATTTGATGTTAGCGGAGATTCTTCTTTTGATTTAAGAGTGTCTCTAACGACGGCTTATTTATGTGAGTATCTATAAATCCCAACTCCACGTGTGATAATACACGTGGTGATTTTCTTTGGATCTTGCTTCGATAGGTAATAAATTGGCAAAGAGTTTGCTTAAATTGTTTTTAATTTGGGCATGAATATAAGGGAACGTGAGGTTTTTGTCGGTCTATTGTTCGGGAATCCCGAAATGTCTAGCAGTAATAAACAAGTTTATCATTTAGGCCGTTGACTATACTTAATCTGACGGAACCGGTTCGAGAGGAGGTCGATGATGGCTGTAGTACCTAAACACAAAGACCCACATGCTCGTTACGATCCCAGTCAGGAGCTTACTGCAGATCAGTTGCACCGATTTGGTAAAGTAGCGAATAAAGCACAACAACGCCGAGATGAAGTTTCTCAGCGCAGTTCACTTAGAACCGCAGCGAGAGCGGCTAAAGAAACGGCGATGAAACCTGTTGTGGTACCCAAGAAAGACAAACCTAACTCTACCCGTTATGCAGCGTGGATGCTCGTTGTAATGGCTTTCTGCCTGTGGCTCATGTTTATGAGCCGTTAAACTTTTTTATTGGCGTTACTTTATCTGGGTCAGGGTTTTCCACGCTTTTAACCATGTCCGCATGGTCAAGTTGATAGTAGCGATACTGATTCTTACCCCCGTGTTTTGCCGCGTACATTGCCTTGTCAGCACAGCGAGTTAGTTCGGGTAACGAATCCCCATCTTCAGGAAAAATAGCAACCCCAGCGCTGACAGTGAGCTTGTTGATTCTTTCCGTGCTTTGGTAACTATCTTCAAATAAATGACAAATACGATTCAGAATACCATTAAGATCTTTGATGCTGCGTACGTCATAAAGGAGCAAAACAAACTCGTCTCCAGCGTAACGTGCGATTGAATAATCGTGCTTCTTTGTTTTCCTATCTTTGGAGCGAATGTTATTTCTTAACCTTTTGGAAAAGTGTTGTAAAACACGGTCACCAACTTCATGCCCGTATGTATCATTAATAGCTTTGAAATTGTCTATGTCGAGAAAGACCATTGCAGTGATAGTGTTATTATCTCGCACTTCTTCTAGTTTCTCCAGAGCCCAACTTTCAAAACTCCAACGGTTAGCAAGGCCAGTTAACTGATCACGATAAGCGAGATCCTCTATACCTTCCTTATAGAGAGATTGAATATAGTTAACGACTTTTGCGTAAAAGTATGATGATGTATTACATAATAGATAGAGAGCAAATAGGCTGATGAGAAAGCGGTCGATGGAAATCGGTAGGGGAACCATAATGATATTGGTAAACAAGCAAGTCGAAAAAGTAAGTAAATAAAAAGCAGAGCTGAGTATTAGACCAGTACGAAAGTCACATACAAAAATCACGGCAGCAAGTATTGGATATAACCAAAACAGCCGATCAGATGCGTTGTCACCATATACCAATAATAGGGTTGCCTGAAAGAGTAAAACACCTGAGAGTATTAAGTCTGAAAGGTTGTCTGATTGGTTGAAATTCAAATACCAAAGATTGGCAATTAAGATACCCACACACAAAATATTGAGTGTACCGAACAGGTAATTCTGATTTGTGATGTGCATGAAACCATAATAGGCAAGAATCGCCAGTGTGACGAACGAACAAAGAAGAACGACTTTACACTTACGAGCTGAGTGCATATCGGCCATTTCTTCTAAATGTTGTCCTACAAATCCCGCCATTTAATTCCCTGCCTGTCTGTAAATTCACAATCCGGCAATTAAAGTCTAGAAGAAAAAATGAAGTTTGAATGAAGGTATTATTCAAGGCAATTTAGTGACAAGAAATAATTATATGAATACTATTTCTTATTATATGGCTAGCTAGAATTAATCACTAAACTTTGGCGCTTATGTAACTAATTGTATTTGATGCTTAAATACACAAGGCGCTAATATTTTGTCGTTTTTAAATCTATGATTAAATTGAAAAAATAAAATGCTAGGTCTGTTCCTTATAATAAAATAGTCTATAGAAAATACTAAGCACTGAATTCATTTCTCAGCCAGTTACGCAATGTAAGGACGTGTTCATTTTTAAGCTTTTCTCGCTGACAAGCGAAGTAAAAATCTTGATGAGGGTTGAGTACGGGGTTTCCGACTTCGACTAGAGAACCATGATGAACATCGTCACGAATGAATTGTCGGTGGGTCACAAATACCCCTAACTGACGGATTGTTGCCTGAACCGCCTGAATGGAAGCCGAAAAGCTTAAGTTATTGACGGAGCTTGGTATTGGTAGTTGGTGGCTCTCACACCATACTTGCCAGTCATACTTTCTTCTATCATTTGCAGCAATAATTGCGGGGTAGTGTGCGAGAAGCGACTCTGGCGTTGTGCCCGTACGGACCAGTTCAGGGCTGGCGGCCATCACTAACTCATCATGAGCCAGTAACTCGCAATAGTAATCTTGCCAGTCATCCGTTTTGCCGTGAATAATTGCAACGTCAACACCTTCATTTTCCATTACAAAGTGGCCAATTAAGTTAGAGATACGAATATCCAGTTGAGGCGCGTATTGATTAAAACGGTTCACTCGCGGAATCCACCAGTGCATTGCTAATGAATTGACCATGTTAAGTGTTAGCCGCTGACTTTGCTGCTCATCAATTAGGTGTTGAGTGGCGGTTATAATTTGCTCTATTGCTGGCGCGACTTGTTTGTAGTAACGGCGACCAGCCGCGTTGAGTGTAACTGTTCGTCCAGTACGAATAAACAGCGCTTGTCCAATCTGGGTCTCTAAAGATTTAATCGCTTGGCTTACTGCTGAGTGGCTCACACTCAGTGCTTTTGCTGCTTCCGTCATGCTGCCAGTCTCGGCAATTGCGATAAATGAATAAATTGATTTAAGAGGCGCTAATTTTCTCATTTGTAAGTTTTTCTTACCTATTTTGTCAATATTACTCGTTTTTAATTTGTACTGGCGGCTTTTAAACTAAGTGCTAAATACGGAGGAGTTATGCCCAGTCAGTTGTACCCAGTTTTATTCATGTTGTCTTCTACATTCAGTTTGTCATTAACCGGATTGTTTTCCAAGTTTTTGAGTGAGCACTATGACGCTAATCTACTCAGTTTTCTTAGGTTTATCCTGCCTGCAATGATATTAATTCTAGCGTTTTGTGGCAAAGATGTGCGTTGGCCAGACCGCAATGAACAGAGACCAATTTGGTTGAGAGCCTTGTGTATCGGGGCATGCCAAGTTTGTTTTGTTTACTCACTCCAGCATTTGACCTTAGTGGAAAGTGTGGTTCTATTTGGGACGGGTCCGTTGTTTATCCCATTGTTAGAGAAGCTTATATTTTCTATCAGTATTGGAGTAGTGAACCTGTTAGGGCTACTGACTACCTTTGTTGGTGTGGTTCTACTGGCGGGAGATGTCAGCGGATTCAACTTCAGAGCTGAGCTTTTAGTGGGACTTGCAGCTGGCGTGTTTAATGCTGGATCCCAACTCAGCCTTTATCGTATTAGTCAAAGTCGGTTGAATGCATTTGAAATCAATTTGTGGACTTTTCTATTCGCCGCTGTTGTTATCACACCGTTAGTCGCATTCAGCTTAGTGAATCATCATGCTATGTATCAAGCATCGGACGTAAGTCCTTGGCTTATTGTGATGGCGCTTGGTACTTTATCAGTGCTGATCATTAATACGCAGGTGTTTCGCTCAAAAGCGTACAAACTGGCTGAGTCAGGCTCACAACTTGCGCCACTTATTTTTACCAATCTGTTGTTTACCGCAGCCTGGCAGGTGCTGTTTTATAACGAGCGTTATAACTCGTACCAAGTATTGGGGTTAACTCTGATTATTGCAGCCAACATTACCTGTGTTGTGTTACCTAAGTGGCTAAAAAGTAAAAGTTTAAAAGCCGCATAAAGTAAGGACTAGTAGATCATCCTGAAAGTCAGGTTTATTCTTTCTCCAATCTGTTGATTGGTTTTCGGTAAGCTGTGTTTCCAGAAGTGTTGCATTTCACCTGCCATGATTAATAGGCTGCCGTGAGACAACTCTAAACGGTAAGTTTGTCCTGTGTGAATGTGTTTCAGTACGAAGCGACGCGTGGCTCCTAGACTAAGTGATGCGATGGTCGGATTGCTTCCAAGCTCTGGTTCATTATCCTGGTGCGCTCCCATCGAGTCCTGGCCGTCTCGGTATAAATTGAGTAATACCGAGTTAAAAGGTTGACTTGCAACGTCTTCACATCGTAATTTGATCGAGTCTAGTGTTTCTGTCATGGGTATCGCTGGCATGGTTAAGCCGGAGTAAGTGTAAGCTTTATCGCCGTACCAAGCTTGCAAACGGGGTTGTTTGACCATACGTCCAAACAGCTGTATTTCTTCTTGTGACCAAGGTGTGACCTGCTTAAGGCAGGACATCAAACTATTGGCTTCATTGGGCGGCATAAAGTCGTTAATCCACAACAAACGGCCATTGCGCAGTTCTATCCACCTTTGTTCATAAGGTAGAGCATTAAACAAATCCAAAATCCACTCTCTTTTCAATAATTTTATCTTTAATCGATGAAAACTTACCCAAGTTCATGTAGTTTTTATGTAAGTGCTAAAACAATAGCCATAATAATAATTATATACCTCTAACAGGTTAGGACTAGAGGCAGTACTTTCATTAGTATTGAAATATGGTTCAACCAATGTGTTGGAGAGCTTGATCTGGGGGTGGAATGAAGTATCGATTTAGCAGTCGTGGGTCCGTTTTTTTGATGGCACTGACACTGCTTTGTTTTGCAACAGGACTGATAGAGTGGGCTGACCGTAGCCAAAAAAACTTCCTTAGAGGCAGCCTACTTGATAAAGCAAAAGAAGAGCTGTCTATTGTTCGCTCAGAATTAGAGTCAGCTATTGTGTACGATATTTTTGCTGTGAATGATCTCACGGCATTGGTTGCAGGTCACCCTAGCTTCGAGTATTCAGGGTGGGATTTACTCGCTTCCAGTATTATGCGTAAGGCCAGTCACATCACGATTATTGGTTTAGCACCAGATGATGTTATTAAATACATTTACCCGTTAGAAGGAAACGAAAAAGCATTAGGACTTGATTATCGGACCGTGCCAAGTCAATGGCGGACAATAAACAAAGCCCGTGAAATTCAAGAAATCTTCATTGCTGGCCCCGTCAACCTGGTACAGGGAGGGAGGGCTTTAATAGCGCGTATTCCTATTTTTACCGATCCGCTTTATAACCGTGACTATTGGGGGGTATGCAGCGTTGTTATTTCCCTCGAGACTTTGTTTATTGATGCCGGCGTGGAAGAGTTATCCTTCAAGTACAATATAGCGATGCGCGGAGTGGATAGCTCTGGGCAGGATGGGGAAGTTTTCTATGGTTCGCAGAGTACTTTTAATAATGCTTTTGTGACTGAAACTGTTCACTTCCCCTATGGTAGCTGGACGATTGGAGCCTCGACGAAGGACGATTTGCTGCAACAGAGTGAATGGTACCGAGTACATGTTGTTCGTCTGCTAGGTTACCCAATGGTCCTAGTTCTCTTGATTGCTTTTGTCGCTATTTATCGCCTTTACCAAGCCGCTGATCAGCGTTCCTTGCATGATGAGTTAACGTCTCTACCTAATCGAAGGTATTTCATGTACACCCTTGAAAGTCATTTTGAGGCTGTGTCTCACTCTGAAAAAGGCGAGACGTTTGCCATCCTCAATGTAGACCTTGATAAATTTAAGCTGATTAACGATACCTATGGCCATGTGGCAGGAGATAAGGTGTTGATTGCCGTAGCAGAAAGGATTAAGAGCGTGCTTAGATCTTCAGATGTGGTAGCCAGAATCGGAGGGGATGAATTTTTGATCATGTTGCCTCGGATGTCTGTCGCTAGTGATGTAGATGTTCTCAATATTGAGCTACAGAGAGCCATTTGCCATACACCTGTTATCTATGAGCAACACCTTATTAATATTCACGTCAGTGTCGGTTATGCGATGTATGTTCCTGAGTTTAAAAATGTAGATGATATGTTGAAAGTCGCTGATGCCAGAATGTATGAAGAAAAACGCCGTCAAGCTCAGCGTAGCGGAATGTAATCACGAATCTCTCAGTATAGGTCAGCAGAATCTCTGAATTCGTGCTATAGACAATACTATAAGAGCATGATTTAGAGAGATAAGAATGCGAGATCTGACCCAGTGGCTAAGCGATTATGGTGAGAGCCATCAAAATCCAGTGAACCAGAAAATCCACAAAGTAGCAGTGCCGGGGATTTTCTTATCCATTGTTGGCTTAATCTGGTCAATTCCATCGATTTCGTTTTTTGGTTTTACCCTAAACTGGGTTTGGGTTGCGATGCTACCTGTCATGATTTTCTACTTTAAGCTGTCGCTGAGCGTATTTCTTATGATGTTTGGTTTTACATTGGCGTGTATTTCTTTGATTTGGTCTCTGGAAATTCTTCAGGCGCCCGTGCTGCTCGTTTCACTGATCTTATTTGCCGTATTATGGATGTTGCAGTTCATTGGCCATAAGATTGAGGGTAAGAAGCCTTCATTCTTTGAAGATCTTCTCTTTCTTCTGATTGGCCCTGTCTGGGTATTTCGCCAGAAATAGCACACCCTTGTTCAACAAAACGTTTGTCTCTAACAGTCCCTCAACTGTTGAGGGCGCGTATGTGTTTTAGCTCACACTTCTTCTGCTCTTAAGTCATCTTGCTATTAACAAAATTGAAACTTGTGACTTTTGTCATGGAAAACGTTTTCCTGTTACCGGTAACATTGTTGTCAGAGTTACCGGTAACATAAAATAATAAGCCGGTTTCATACCGACAGCTTAAAAGCTGTATTGGAATAAATGAAACAATCTAAGGACACCCCTACTATGAAAGCGATGACAAAACCTTTGCTTGCTGCCACTTTGACAGGACTTTTTGCGACTTCGGCCTTGGCCGCTGACTTTAAACTGAAGATTCAGTCTTCTGACCCATCTGGTGATTTGAACTTTAAAGTTCAACAAAAATGGGCAGAGCGCGTAGAGAAAATGTCGAATGGCCGAATTGACATCGACCTTCTACCAGTAGGGGCAGTGGTGAAACACACTGAAACTTTGGGCGCGATAAAAATGGGTATTCTAGATGGGCAAGTGACAGCAACTGGTTACTTTTCGGGTAAGGATCCTGCTTTTGGCCTAATTGGTAACATGGTTGGTGCATGGTCAGATACGACCCAGCTTCTGCAGTACATGAACTACGGTGGCGGTAATGAACTGATGACTGAGCTTTATGCACCGTATGGTGTGAAGTTTGTTGGTGCTTCAACAACGGGCGTTGAATCCTTCATCTCGAAAAAGCCGCTTAACGGTGTTGATGACTTGAAAGGTTTGAAATTACGTGCGCCAGAAGGTTTGGTTCAGCAAGTGTTCGCCGCTGCCGGTGCAACGCCTGTAAACCTACCTGGCTCTGAAGTCTTCACTGGTTTGAGTAAAGGTGTTATTGATGCAGCAGACTATACGGTATTTTCAACCAACCAAAAAGCGGGCATGAATGATATTGCTACGCACCCAGTTCAACCGGGTTTCCACTCATTACCACTGATCGATATTTCTGTATCTCAGAAGAAATGGGACAAGATGCCTGAAGATTTGCAAACTATTCTACAAACTTCAGTCCGTGACTTTTCTTACGATATGACAACTCAGTTGAAAATGGCGGATCAGGCTGCAGTGAAAGAAGCGCAAGCGAACCCGTCCATCACTATCCATCATTGGTCTGACGAAGAGCGTAAGAAATTCCGTGAAATTGCTAAGTCTCAATGGAAAGTGTTTGCTGAGCGTTCACCAAATGCGAAAAAAGTGTATGACTCAGTGACTGGTTTCCTAGAAGAAAACGGCCTTCTTTAAGCTGAACATGTGTTCTAGCTTCTCTCAGGAGGGCGTAGCCCTCCTTCTTTTTGGAATTGATTGGTATGAATGACAACGTCCCACATCCACCTCAACAGCAGGATGAGCAACCGAGAAACTTTCTCGACAGAGCCATTATAAAAATCAGTAATTTGCTCAGCTGGTTATTCATCTTCACAGTATTTATCTCGTTTTATGAAGTTCTGATGCGTTATGCCTTTAACGCGCCAACAACTTGGGTTCACGAAACGGCGTCCTTCATTGGTGGTTCACTGTTTATTGTTGGAGGTATCTATGCCTTTGCTGCTAATAAGCATGTGCGAGTGGTATTAATTTACGATTCTGTGTCCGAACAGACACGTAAATACCTCAATATTGTTCACCATCTCGTGGGGCTGGCATTTGCTGGCATGCTGGCTTACGCGTCTTTTGCGATGGCGAAAGAATCTTGGTATGCCCCGTGGGGTGAGCTTCGCCTTGAAACATCGGGTTCTGTACTGAATGCACCTTACCCAGCTTTACTCAAGGGCCTGATTTTTGTCGTCCTTTGTATTCTTGTTATCCAGTTTGTCTTACACCTCATTCAGGAAGTTATGGGGCTAAGGAAGAATAACGATGTTTGATTTATCTTCTATTGGCATTGCATGGGGTAGTGTACTCATGCTGGTGATGATGATTGCCTTGCTGCTCACAGGTATGCAGTTGGCCTTTGTCACAGGCTTTGTCGCCATTTTCTTCACTCTTTGCTGGTTCGGACCAGATGCACTGCCTTTGATCGCGAGTCGCACTTACAGTTTTGCCTCAGGTTATGTGTTCCTTGCTGTGCCTATGTTTGTTCTCATGGCTGCGCTGCTTGATCGATCAGGCATTGCCAGAGACTTGTTTGACGCGATGAAATCTGTCGGCCATAAAGTACGCGGTGGTGTCGCTGTACAAACCTTGCTGGTGGCGGTTCTTCTAGCTTCAATGTCAGGCGTGATTGGTGGAGAAACGGTCCTGCTTGGTATTCTTGCTCTGCCGCAGATGCTACGTCTTGGTTACGATCGAAAATTAGCGATTGGTACCACCTGTGCAGGCGGCGCACTGGGCACTATGCTGCCACCAAGTATTGTTTTGATTATCTATGGTATGACCGCGAGTGTATCAATCGGTGATTTGTTCAAGGCTTCTTTCTTACCTGCGTTTATTCTGGCTGGCTGTTACATCGCTTACGTATTAATTCGCTGTAAGCTCAATCCTTCATTAGCTCCTATTCCAAGTGATGGTGATGAAGAAGATGAAAGGCAAGTTATCTACTTCAAGGCTCTGTTTTTCCCGCTGTTGTCTGTAGCAGTTGTCCTTGGGAGCATTTACACCGGTGTCGCCTCTGTAACTGAAGCTTCTGCTCTGGGCGTAGTGGGTATTATGATTTCAGCAATCATTCGTGGTGAAATGAATATCAACATGCTCAAAGAGAGTGCAATCGCAACTATGCGCACTTGCGGCATGATCATGTGGATTGGTATTGGTGCGAGCGCATTAGTTGGAATCTACAACTTAATGGGCGGTATCGACTTTGTTGAAGAAGTCATTCTTGGCCTGAGTGGCGGTAGCCCTCTCGCGACACTGTTGATCATGATGGTAGTTCTACTGGTTCTTGGTATGTTCCTTGACTGGGTTGGCGTTGCACTGCTGACTATGCCGATTTTTGTGCCGATTATTAGCAGTTTAGGTTATGACCCAGTTTGGTTTGGTGTGGTGTTCTGTCTCAATATGCAGGTTTCATTCTTATCACCACCGTTTGGGCCAGCAGCATTCTATCTTAAGTCCGTTGCACCAAAAGACATCAGTTTAGGGGAAATCTTCAGCTCACTATTGCCATTTATTGGCCTACAGATCTTCGTATTAAGCCTAGTGATTATGTTCCCAGATCTTGCTATGTGGTGGAAATAACCGCAAAGCATTTGAATTAGTAAAGTATTGAAATTGGTATTCACAGCCTTCTGATAATTGGAAGGCTAAGGATAGTATTACCCAATGAAAGTGAAAAAAATATTAGTAATGGGCGTTTCGGGTTGTGGTAAAAGCCTGATTGGTAAAGAGATTGGCGATAAGTTATCTCTGCCTTTTTATGATGGTGATGATTACCACCCAAAAGCCAATGTGGAGAAAATGGCGCAAGGAATTCCACTGGATGATTGCGACCGTCTCGGCTGGTTAGAAACGCTGAACCGAATTTACGTAGAGAATGATGCTGCAGTGATTGCCTGCTCTGCACTCAAACCAGCTTACAGAGATATTCTTCGTCGTAACAATGAACAACTGGCTATCGTCTATTTGAAAGGTGACTTCGATACTATATGGTCTCGACATAAGCAACGTACTAACCATTATTTTAATGGCGAAGCGATGCTCAAAAGTCAGTTTGAAGCCTTAGTTGAACCAAGCGACGATGAAGCTTTGTTTATCGATATTGCGTCGGATGTCGATACCGTAGTCGAATCAGCGCTTATTGCGCTGAAGGAGCGAGCGTTATGAGCCAGTCAAACATAGCGATGATTGGCCTTGGTGTGATGGGGAAAAGCCTTGCGTTGAATCTACTTGACCATGGCTTTAATGTCACTGGGTTTGATATTGATGAAGCTAACCGTCAACGGGCTGTTTCCGAAGCGGATCTCGTTTCATGCATTGCCAGCAAAGGTCAATTTGTTGCTGCGTCTAATCTCTCTGAGTTACTGAAGACTTTGGAAAAACCACGTGTGATGGCCTTGTCTGTTCCAGCCGGAGAGATTGTTGATAAGGTGATTGATGATTTACTCATTGCTGGTATCGATAGCGAAGATATTGTGATTGATACCGGCAACAGCCTTTGGACGGATTCTGAGCGCCGAGAGGCTCACTACCAAGGCAAATTGCGTTTCTTTAGTACTGCGGTTTCTGGCGGTGAAGTCGGGGCTCGAACAGGACCGGCTCTTATGGCCAGTGGTGAGCCAGCGGCTTGGGAATATGTGCGTCCGATATGGGAAGCGATTGCCGCCAAAGTGGATGAAAAAGGTCTGCCAGTTGGACAATTTGAACAAGGTGAATCATGTGCAGCTTACCTAGGGCCAGCGGGAGCTGGGCACTACGTTAAAATGGTTCACAATGGTATTGAATACGCTGATATGCAGCTTATCTGTGAAGCGTTTCACTTCATGTCCGATGTTCTTGAGATGTCGGCTAGAGAAATCAGTACAGTATTTTCAAGTTGGAACAAGGGCGTCCTCAATAGTTATTTGATGGAAATCAGCGCAGAGATATTGCAGACAGAAGATCCAGTAACAGGAAAACCGTTTGTTGATGTGGTGCTTGATAAAGCGGGCCAGAAGGGGACTGGTCTGTGGACGGCGGTGAACAGCCTACAAATGGGCGCTCCTGCCCCGACCATTGCTCAAGCGGTATTTGCCCGAGCACAAAGTGCACAAAAGGAACTAAGAGTGAATGCGGCACCAGTTCTAAAAACGCACACCAGACCTGCGGGTGGCTTCGACAAGCAAGTTATGCTCGATGAACTACACGACGCATTATACTGCGCCAAACTCGTAGTATACGCTCAGGGTTTTGACCTGCTGAAGACAACTTCTGTTGAAGAAGGCTGGAATCTAGATTTTGGTGATATTGCTAAAATTTGGCGAGCAGGGTGTATCATCCGCGCCATCTTTTTACAGGACATCACCAAGGCCTACCAAAATGAACCTGATTTGGAACACCTTCTATTCGCCGATGTTTTTATCGAGCAAATCGCGCTGAGATCGTGTGGCTGGCGAAGCAGTGTGTCTAATGCGGCTATTCATGGCGTACCAGTGCCAGCTATCTTTTCTGCATTGAGCTATTTCGATTCGCTCCGTTGCGGTGTTTTACCAGCGAATTTGCTTCAGGCTCAGCGAGACTACTTTGGATCGCATACCTATTCTAGAGTCGATAAACCAGAAGATGAAAAGTTTCATTTAACTTGGAGTGAGCCAAAAAAAACGCAACTCACGGTGTAAAAACAGAGCGTTCGCTGCAAAGCGAGCGCTTTTTTGTTATCTGAAACAATAAACTCGCTTTGTTTTATGAGTAAAATGTTACCAGTAACATTAAGAGCAGAAAGAAACATCATCAATGGCCAATAAGAAAAAACGCCCTACGTTGCAAGATATTGCAGATAAAGTTGGGGTGACAAAAATGACTGTCAGTCGTTGTTTACGCGACCCTTCTCTTGTCTCTCAAGCAATACAAGAAAAGGTTAATCAGGCGGTGGAAGAGTTGGGATATATTCCCAACCGCGCACCGGATATTCTGTCCAATGCGAAGTCGAATGCTATCGGTGTGCTGGTTCCTTCCTTAACTAACCAGGTTTTTGCTGAAGTGATACGTGGTATTGAATCGGTGACCACACCAGCAGGTTACCAAACGATGATCGCACACTACGGCTACAGTGAAGAGCTTGAAGAAAAGAGCATTGCTTCTCTGCTGTCGTATAACGTCGATGCCATTATCCTCTCAGAGAATGTTCATACCGACAAGGCCCGCAAGATGCTGGAAACCGCATCAATCCCTGTGGTGGAAATCATGGATTCATTCTCGCCTCGCATTGAGCAGGCTGTTGGGTTTGACAACAGGCTTGCGGCTCGTGACATGACAAAAGCCATGTTAGCGCAGGGAAGAGAGAACATTGCGTACTTTGCTGCGCGGATGGATGAACGGACTCGATTAAAGATGGACGGTTATCAGTTGGCACTTCAAGAGCAGGGAAAAGTACCAGTTACTCTCCAGACGGAGGAAGCTTCGTCTTTTACCTTGGGCGCTAAACTATTAGGTGAGCTTTTACAAAAGCACCCTGAGGTAGACGGTATCTTCTGTACTAATGACGATTTAGCTATTGGTGCTTTGTTTGAATGCCAGAGACGTGGAATAAAGATCCCAGAGCAAATGGCGATTGCTGGATTTCATGGTCATGATATCAGTCAGGCAATGACGCCAAAACTAGCGACAGTGATTACGCCACGTGAAGAGATCGGCCAAGTTGCTGCACAGCAATTAATTCAACGCCTTAAAGGTGTTGAAAGCTGGAAAGCGAGTATTGATTTGGGATATCAAATCGAATTAGGAGAAAGTCTGTGATTTGCAAAATGCATTTATTTGATATTTGCATTTTGCAATCAAGTGCAATTTAGAAATGGATTATGCGTATGGTTTTCATGCATCTGATGCAGAAGTGAACAAAAACAATGGTTTTTATTGATAATTAAAGTTGGCACGCTTCATGCTTTAATGAAAGTGACCCTTATTAAGCCGAGGGTCACCTAGCCAACTGACGTTGTTAGTGAACCTTATTTTTGTTCACATTCATATACAGCCAATCACGATTCTTGTGATTGGCTTTTTTTCTTTTAGGCCCTTACAACTCACATCAATACATTTTCCTGACATCCGTTATAGCAGCTTGGTTTTCGAGGGCACACTGCGCCCCTGGAGCAGATCACCCTTGCGTCGGTCTGAATACCTCGCTCAATCCAGTTAATATTGAGAATCTTGGCAATCGTGGTGAATTCTCTCTGGATATGGCGAGGAATCGAAGCACTACCGCCGTTATCAACACACAAAGATTTCAGTTCTTCGGCGATACTGCGTGAATCACCACCTTGAGCATCTATCGCTGGGTTCAAATCGATACCCGCGCAGAGAACTCGATTGTTGCCCGCAGGGTCTGTCATGTTGACTGACTCACAGCAGTAGATTCTTGGCTCGTCACCAACATTGAGAATAGAGATTTGCGCTGAGCTGCCGTTTTGAGGCTCAGAAAGTCTTCGGAATACCGCCCAGTGCTGACAAGGGTCGTTAACCTTACGCATGTTTCCCCAAGGAAGCGGGATGCCATTACCGCGATAAACCGCTTTTAGCTTGTTCTGCCCATAGGCATCAAAGTAATGCCAATGTGGATAAGGTGACACCACCGTCATTCGGCGCATTGCTACAGAAGGGGAGACCCCTGCTTTGAGGTGTACATCAATCTCGTAGCCGCTACGGTCGAGCAACTGGCGGAAAGGCACCTTAGGACATAACAGAGCACCAGCAAAAAAGCTCGATTCAAAATCTCGCCATGCTTGTAAAATATCCTGAGAGTTGAGGTCTGAGGTTGGGGCGGCTTGGTTGTGTTCTTCCCAGCTATTGGCATGGCCAACAGACAAGACACTTTTTAATCCTTCTTTACTATGCAGAACACAATGGCCGATGTAGACCGCCAAATCGTACTTCAAGCGAGTCGGGTATTGTTTCAGAATCTCATTTAAATAGATAAAACCGGGTGGCTCAAAGAAAGAAGTGACGATCTGCTTTGCGCTGACTCCAAGCTCATCGACGATATCTTGCGGTGGACGTGACACCCAGCGTATTGTTAGCCCCATACTACGAGCAATATCCATCAGATCTTCTGCAGACAAATTAAGGCGTTTCAATCCGACTTCTTCCGCAGCACGTTCTAGATCAGGAAAGTGGTTTTGGTTGCTTTCCTGATGGGCACGGATCAATAAGTGAGCAAACTGGCGGCCAGTAATACCGGTTTGAGAGAGCATTTCTGGAATAGCGATTTGTAGAATCTCATTAGAGAAGAGGAAGCTTGGTTCAAGTGCCATTCCACTAATGCCACCTCTATTACCTTTATCAGGTGTGATGTCGGCCTGCTCAGGTTCATCATCCAGAAACCAAGTCGGATCTTTTTGGAAGACTTCAGCGATGACTTCCAGCATATCGATACTAGGGACACGCTTCCCACGCTCAATCATTGATAGATAGGAGACAGAAGGGGCGTATTCTGGATTAACCCGTATACAGCGAGCCGAGAGATCTTCCATGGTTAAATGGTTGCGTTTACGTAGGTTTCGAATCTTGGTCCCTAAAAAGTGGGACTGACGAATTAGACTTTTTGACAGCATCATTTTGTAAAATTCACATTGTAAAATTTTTGTTGTGAAATTGTAGTCAAAATTTCACTAGTATACAAAGTAAGCAAAGTCACAAATCTGCAAACAGTTAAACGCAAGTTTGAAATATTTGCTCTAGGACAGAAAAGTTGTGAAATATCCGCGAGGGAAACACTATGAATATGCTTACTTTCGATAAAACAGAAATCCAAAAACAAGACAAGCCATTTATCGCTGAAGCAGTCTTCGCGGTAGAAAAGATGAATTCAAATCAAACCACCGAGAAGCAAGTAAAAGCAAAACAACTGCTAGATCGTTTATTTCCACTTGAGAGTGGATCACATAAAGACGTTACTGCATATGTTATCGACTATCGCCATGTAATGGCTTATTTCAAAGATGGTAGTCACAGTGGTTTGAAGCACTCTAAACACTTTGTTGCTTACACTGGTGAGAAAGAAGACCCTGAATCTATCTTGTTTAGAGATGGTACAGGAAGCCATGTTGAACTGACATTCGGCAATCATAAAGGCACAGGCTGTGTAGAGTTGGTTGAAATTGATGACATCCAATTAGAGACCTGCACTATGTTTCCTCAGGAAAGCAGTGAAATTTCCGCGATGCGCCATTGGATCAGCTTGGTGAAAGGGGATGAGAAAGGCAAACCACGTGCATGTACTGAAGCAAAAGAGTATACGGCAAAGAATGGTGACGACTATGACTTGGAGTGCTGCTACACACTAAGTCGCTAATCTAACTACAATTTGTTATGTCATTAAGGCTCTACAGCGTGTAGGGCCTTTATTATATCTGATGTTCTGTAAATTTATGAAATGAAAAGGAAAAAAGTGACTGAACATCACGTGTCACTAATGATAAAAATATGTCCTATTTTGATTGCATAAAATTATCATTAGTTGCTATCTGTTTGTTTTTATGGTCACTTTCTGATCGAATTTTCTTTAATTAAAATTTTAATGAGTAATTAATGTGGATTTTTGTTGCCACCTAATGAATTATTTTTCTGTATGTAACTTGCTTGAATGTGTGGCTATCACTCATGTTATTGGTGCGATTTATCGCAGAGATACTTCCTATTGAGCCGTTGGGGAGAAGGATTTTATACCAATAACAGGAAAGTAAAATGAAACAACGTCAAATGCTTTATCTGATTGCTGCTGGATTAGGAGCTAGCCTACCAGCAACAGCCGCAGAGATGGTTAAAGTTGAAAATGATGCATTACTACAGCAAGTATTAAACGCTCAATCAAACAGCGTCGTCCCATTGGAAACCGGCTTCGCTGAAGTGAAACGAGTTGTTTTGCCGAATGGTAAAGTGAAGGTTCGTTATCAACAAACCCACATGGGTCTTCCGGTGTTCAACACCTCAGTGGTCGCTACTCAGACAAAAAGCAGCCAGAGTGAAGTTTACGGCGTCATGGCACAGGGAATCAGTGGTGACTTGGCAACTGTTGCCCCCACTCTGGATGAGAAACAAGCGCTCGCAGCAGCGAAAAACGCATTTAAGAAGCACTCTCTCGGGACTTCTGATGCTCCGTTCGAAAACTCCCAATCGAAGCTGATGGTGTGGCTTGATGACTCTCAAACCGCAAAAGTCGTTTACATGGTAGACTTTTTTGTTGCGGCAAAGGTACCAAGACGCCCATTCTACTTGGTTGATGCTACAACAGGCGAAGTGCTGAAACATTGGGAAGGCATAAACCACGCTCAAGCGACAGGTACAGGCCCTGGTGGTAACGAAAAGACAGGTCAATACAACTACGGTACGGACTATCCGGGTTTTATTGTCGATAAAACAGGTACAACCTGTACGATGAAGACCCCAGCGGTAAAAACGGTGGACTTGAATGGCGGTAAGTCAGGCAGCTCAGCATTTAGTTACCCATGTAGTGATGATACCAACTACAACGACCACAAATATGTGAATGGTGCGTATTCGCCTCTCAATGATGCGCATTACTTTGGTAAAGTTGTTTTTGATATGTACCAAGACTGGATGAATACATCGCCGTTAACTTTCCAGTTGACCATGCGTGTTCATTATGGAACTGACTACGAAAATGCTTTCTGGAATGGTTCATCCATGACATTTGGTGATGGCAAGAACACATTCTACCCGCTGGTTGATATTAACGTAAGTGCACACGAAGTGAGCCACGGTTTTACAGAGCAAAACTCAGGGTTAGTGTATTCCAACATGTCAGGTGGTATGAACGAAGCTTTCTCTGATATCGCAGGTGAAGCAGCGGAATTCTACATGAAAGGCTCGGTTGACTGGATTGTAGGTGCGGACATTTTTAAGTCTGAAGGTGGTCTACGTTACTTCGATCTGCCATCAAAAGACGGTCGCTCTATCGACCACGCTTCTCAGTACTACGATGGCCTAAATGTTCACTATTCAAGTGGTGTGTATAACCGAGCATTCTACTTGTTGGCGAACAAAGCGGGTTGGGACGTACGTAAAGGTTTTGAGATCTTTACATTGGCTAACCAGCTTTACTGGACGGCGAACAGCACATTCGACGCAGGTGCATGTGGTGTAGCAAAAGCAGCAGCCGATATGGGTTACAACGTGTCTGATGTTGAAGAGGCATTTACTACAGTAGGCGTAAACGCATCTTGTGGTACACCGTCTCCAAACGTTCTGGTAAAAGGCACTCCAGTGACTAACCTATCAGGCTCTAGTTCTTCTGAAACGTTTTATACGTTTACGGTAGATTCTACGTCAAGTGTTGTTGTTTCTATCTCTGGTGGTACTGGTGATGCGGACCTTTATGTTAAAGCAGGTAGTCAACCTACAACTGGCAACTATGACTGTCGCCCATACCGTTACGGTAACAGCGAACAGTGTAGCTTATCAGCAACACCGGGTACGACTTACCATGTAATGCTAAGAGGCTACTCTAGCTACTCAGGCGTGACATTAAGATTAGATTAAAAACACAACTTCTTAAGTGAAAGGGCCTGCGATTGCAGGCCCTTTGTTTTTATTTAGGCTTTGTTCCCATAAACCGAGAACATGAAGCCGACTATTTAGTCTTAGTCTAGTTCTGAAGTTTTGCTTTTGCTTCTTCGACTTTAGAGAAGTCTAACCCAAGCTCTTCAACGGCTTCTTTGATGAGAGCAGGGTTTTGCATTACTTGTCCCATAAGAAGCTGTAGCTTCTCTTGTGGTAGACCAAGTTGGCTGAGGGTGGCCATGGCTGCTAGAGGGTTTTGGGTCAATGTCTGAAACAGTTCGTTGATTTGCTCGTCGCTGATATTGTTCTCTTTCAGCGTCTCTAAAATTGGGTTCATCGAAATACCTTTTAACCACTAATTGAATAGAAGGGCAGTTTAACATCAAGCCGGTTGGCGTTGTAGAGTCAGCTAACTGACTTGAGTGAATATTACCTCTGTGAAATGTGGGTTCTCTATGAGAGCTGTCATGGATACCAAACTTTCAGTAGGTACTTGACGATCGCCTGTACCTGTAGAGGATACTATAACGATACACTCTCTGCGGTGTTCATCGTAGCTAGTGGTTTTCGCTTTTCCTTCAACAATCTGGCCTGACTCCATTACCAACCGAACAGGGATATGGTAGAGACAAGCTATTTCGATGTAATCGTATTGGTTACAAGAGATCATGCTCAGTCCTTATAAAAGATGGCAAGCCAGATCGTTTCTTCGTCTGGCGTGGTATAGCTGACTCTATGCTTAGTATGGGCCGGAATCTTGAGATGGTCACCGGCTTTCAACTCGATTTCTTCCCCCGTTTGATACTGAAGACGAGCATAGCCTGTTAGTACGATGACCCATTCATGTTCGTCTTGATCATACCAAAAACCTTGCTCGGAACTTTGCCCCTTTGAGACGATACGCTCCAGACGAAAGCTACTTCCAGACAACAGATCTTCAAACACTTCTTGAGATAAATCTTCAGGGATGGATTGCAGAAGGTTCATCGCGCTATACCGTGTAATCAAATACAACAATGTCTTCTAGGATAGGTCTGAAGATGTCTTTCAAAGCCTCATGTTCAGGATGTGGCAAGTAATGGTTGCGACCATCTTCATCAGAAAATGTCATCATTACACAGTGTGTGTAATGCTTGTTTTTTCCTTCTGGGCTGTCGTTGAGCCCCCACTCTACGCTATCGACACCTTCGACTTTGGTTGTCATAGATAGGAAAGATGTCTTCAGATCCTCCACCTGTTGTGGTGTAGTATCGGGTTTAAACTGAATGAGAAGAATATGTCTGATCATGATTATTCCTGAAGTAAGTGTGCTCTATATTTTTTGACGAGTTTGCCACTTTGCGATTAGCAAAATGGCAAAACTGAAAGTTAGTTTGGTGATTGGAGCATAGTCGTTATTCTATACTGCTATGGCGTTAGTTTTGCCTTGAGCTCGACCACATTGCCTTCTGGGTCATAGACATAGATTGAACGACTGAAGCCTTGTGCCCCATAGCGCTCGGCAAACGGTTCGTAATTTAGGCCACATTGATCGAGGTAGCTCAGCAGTTCATCTTCTTCGAACGGGGCAATTTGTAAGCAGAAGTGATCGACATTGCGGCCATTCTGGCTGGGGGCCTTGCCTCCTAGTTTACCCAGCTCACTATCAACACGAACAAGATCTATGAGGGCATCGCCAGCTCGGAGCTGTGTTAGGCCCAGTTCTGGAAGTTCCCGTTCAATAGGGCAATGAAAGATATCTTGGTAGAAGTGGAGCATATCTTTAATCTTGTTTGTTCGTAGGACGACGTGATCTAATCCTTTCACTTCAATCATATTTGGCTACTCCATAGCAATCAGAATAATCAGTCATACGCTAACACAAATTAAGCTGGTCAGAAAATAGAGCCCTGTTAATGACTTGCTTTATAAAAAAGGGCTTTACTGCCCATCATTAAGCGCTGTGATGGGCAAAATGCAAGTTGAAAAACCAATAGGATCAAAAGCTAGAGTCTGGCTGAGTTAGAAACTCAATTTCTTCTTCAGTACTTTCGCGACCTAGTATTTTATTTCGATGTGGGTAGCGGCCAAATCGGTCAATGATGACTTTATGCTTGATTTCGAACTCGTAGTTGTTTTCCATTCCTGGCGCTTTAAATAATTCCACCGCACGTTCGTGGATTAAGGCAGATTCACTGTGCATGAAAGGCATGTAAAGAAAAGCGCGCTGCTGGGGCGTTAATTCAGCGTCTTTTCCTAAAGCGATAGCTTCTTGTGCTAATGAAAGAGCAAGAGGATCTTGCGCGAAAGCACTCGGAGTCCCTCGGTAAATATTACGTGAAAATTGGTCGAGTACTATTACTTCAGCTAGGCGACCTAAAGCATTGGTTCGCCAGCTGTACAGTTCGCATTGGGCTGCACGCGTTATAAGATCGCCGAAGCGTTGTTGAATCTTATTGTCTATAGTTTCACTACTAATGAACCAATCTTTTGGCTCTAATTCCTCAAACCAAAATGACAGTACTTCCTCTGCGGTGATTGGAGTCATAGTGTTTGTCCTTGTGATGGATAGGCTTGTATGTCGTTTCAATATACGAGAGAGATAACTAAATTTAAATGTTTGATCAGAGGTTTATTGCTGTTTCTTTTTCACTGTGACGGGTGAACTGTTGATAGACCAGCTTTGCGAAAAGTTCGAGACCTCGCTGCCATTCTGAGTTATCTTCAAAATTAGCGCAGCTTAAGCGAACGCAATGGCTAAACTGACCTTCCGTGGCAAAGACCGTGCCGGGTAAGATGCTGATTCGGTGCTTCTTACATTGCTGATAAAGCTCAAAACTGTTTACCGACTTTGGCAAAGTCAACCAAACTAGAAAAGAACCTTGAGGCTGGGAAAGATGATAGTGGTTTTTCAGTTCAGAGTATTGATTTAATGCCTCTATAAGCTGCTGGCTGAAACGCCGTGTGTTGTGTTGATAGATGCGTTTCATTTTATTAATGTGCTGGCGATATTTACCACTAGAGAGAAATTCGCCTACCGCGGATTGCATCAAATTAAGGCTACCCATGTTATCGCAGATCAGATACTTCTCAATTGCAGAGTGATATTGGCCCGCAAGAATCCAGCCAATTCGCAAGCGAGAATCTAATACTTTCGATAGTGAATTTACGTAGATGACACGATCTTGAGTATCGAGTGTCTTTAAAGGGGGGATTCCATCATCGAAGGTAAGTGCGCCAAACACATCGTCCTCGATAATTGGAATATCCCGAGAAACTTTGAGTAGCTCTAATCGTCTTTCTTCTGGGATCCGAGAGCCAGTTGGGTTAGCAAAGTTGGGTGTGATAAGAATCACTGCGATAGGCCATTCTTGTATTGCATTGGCTAACGCTTGTGGCTCCATTCCGCGGCGGATACAGCTTGGAACTTCAACGACTTGCAACCCAAGAGATTCCATTAAAAGTAAGTTGCCAAAATAGCAGGGAGACTCTACAGCTACAATATCTCCGGGCTTAGTCAAGGCTCGCAGAGCAAGGCTGATAGCTTGCTGGGCACCGTGCGTAATGGCAATGTCATCCAAGCTGGTTTCTACTCCGAGGTCGCGGCTTATTCTAGACAGTTGTTTAATCAGTTTTTTGTTGCCCGGCGGTAATTGATAGTGGCTGGGCATATGGCTCTGTATTCGGCTGTGGCGACCGATTTCGGCATAAAGTGTTTTGATCGCTGGCGCGTTAATGTTTGGATGAGCTGAGCCCGTTGATAGAAGCTCTTTTTCCTCCGGATAGCTAAGTATCTCTCTGGAAACGGACAGTAAGTCGACTGATTGCGGTTGGTGTCGCTGTGTTTGCGTTGAGCGCACGGCTTTAACACGATAACCAGACTTTGGCACAGCATAAATGAGTTCAGCGGCTTCCATCTCCTGATAAGCACGAATCACGGTATTTTTGCTGACATTGAGATCTGCACCCAACTGTCGGATAGAGGGAAGCTTGTCATCGGGTTGATATACACCTTTGCTAATTGCCAGCCGTATATGCTGTTCTACTTGCGTGAATTTCTTGTCGGCTTGAAAGTCTGTACCCATTTAAAATGCCTAATCTGTGTCTTTTTGTATTTTCTGTCCCTTATTAAAGTAGCGCTAATTAGAGTGTAAGAGCCAGAGGAAATCACATGTTGGTGAAGTTGATCCCGTTTGTATTTGTCGTGCTTTGGGCATCGGGTTTTGTTGGAGCAAGATTTGGCTTGCAGTACGCAGAACCGGCGACATTATTGACGCTACGTATGTTGGCAAATGTTGGATTCTTTTGGTTACTGGTTACCTTGCTTCGACGGTCCATACCGAAGGGAAAGTTATTCTGGCACAGCTGTATGGTCGGTGTTTTGATTCATGGTTTTTATTTGGGTGGCACTTATATAGCAATAAAACTCGGTATGCCGGCTGGTTTGAGTTCATTGTTAGTAGGAATACAACCCATATTAACTGCGGTATTACTGGTCGTCTTCCAGCGGGAGTACTTCAAGCTTTCGCAGTGGTTTGGTTTAGCCTTGGGGTTCGTTGGTATTAGCCTTGTACTGATAGGCAAAACCCAATGGCAAGATGAAACCCATAAGGTGGTGGCAATTGGCTTGTGTATTCTCTCTTTAGTTGGTATTACGCTAGGCACTCTTTATCAGAAGCGTTTCTGTCAAGGTGTCGATATGGTGGGTAGCGCTTTGATTCAGTATTTAGCAGCGGGATGTGTATTTCTGCCTTATGCGATGAGCTTTGAAACTATGCAGGTTAACTGGACGCTTGAATTCATTCTAACGTTAGGATGGTTGGTGGTCGTACTCTCTTGCGTCGCCATATTACTGTTGCTCTATATGGTGGAAAATGGCGCATCTTCAAAGGTTGCATCGGTGTTTTACCTTGTACCACCGATGACGGCAATACAAGCATGGTTCATTTTTGATGAGTCGTTTGATCGCTTGGCCATGTTAGGGTTTGCGCTAGCAGCTCTCGCTGTTTATCTCGTTGTTAAAGTGCCCAAACATCAATGCCCGAGTAAGCCGCGTTCAAATATTGCAACCAGTAATTCTTAGTGGGTATTGGCAGCCCTTTCTCGAACTTTATAATGCCTGTTTCAGAATGACCACCATGACAAGCTATGAATCAAAAGCCAGATAGAGTGAGTGCTATGCTTGCTATCATAGAACAAGTGAAGCTGGAACTACCCATTTACGCTCCAGAGACATTTATTTGCGGCTCAAAGGGGAATTGTGTGGGTTGCCCTAAAAAATTGTTGGAGTTGCTAGACTCCGAACTGTGTTATTGGGAGTCTGCGATAGCCCGAGGTATTATTCCTCAATTCGATGAAATTCGTCGTTTCGGCAAAATGTGTACTGGCGTTCGTCGGGGGTTGAAGCGTAGCGGCTTACTTTAATTGCTCTATTTTCTTTAGAACTCCCATTTGGTGGACTAAATTTATAAAGTACTCACTAGCGGGAAGTTTGTCATGAAGCGAATAATTTCTCTTCAGTCACTAATTATTGCATGGTCAATATTCTTTTCTTCGGTCTCTGTCTCCGGCTCAACAGATGACCTACGCGAGCTTTCTTATTTCACCGAATCTTATCCTCCTGCAAACTATATTGAAAATGATCAGATTACAGGATATGCGGTCGAAATTCTGCGTGCAGCAAGCAAAATGGTAGGCGAAGAAGTTGAGTTGTCACAAGTGACTTTACAGCCTTGGGCTCGTTCCTATCGAACTGTCCTAACACGGGATGATTCAGTGTTATTTTCTACCACTCGCTCCGAGCATCGAGAGCCTTTATTTCATTGGGTTGGACCAATAGCAGAGATACAGATTGTCGTGATGGCTCGTAAAGACGCCGGTATTACCATTGATAAACCGATGGATATGGCGAATTATCGCATTGGCGTTATTAGGGATGATATTGGGGAGCAGACATTGCTAGCCATGGGGCTACCTAGAAATTCGATGCAAGAAGCCAATTATGTCACCACCTTAGCAGAACAACTGATGAAAAAGCGGATTGATCTTTTCGTATATGCGCATCGTGCAGCCATATGGTGGGCTAAGCAGGCAAATGTGGATCCTGATCTCTTTGAGTCAGTGTATGTGGTCAGAGAGGGGCAGGTCTATTTCGCATTTAATGTAGATGTAAAACCAGAAGTCATTGCTAAGTTGCAGAAGGGTATGGATATGCTCAAAAGCACTAAGGGAGAGTCTGGTCAGTCTTTGTATCGAGAAATTATGGAAAAATATGAATAACAAAAATGCAGCTATTTAGCTGCATTTTGAGATTTTAGACTTTAGCTTTTTTTACGAAATACGGATTGTCGAATTTCTTTTCCGGGCCAAGCTCTGATTTGACCAATCGGTTCCAAAGTGCTTTATCGAAGCCGCCTTTAGGGATGGACGGATATAATGTTTCTTCCTCTTCACGAGCGTAGCGTAGAAATTCCTTTTTCTTAATTTGATTGTATTTGCGTGCCACGTGGTTATGTTTAGAAATCCATTCGAGTTTAAATTGGAGTAATGCAGGCTCGGCTTCTTCGATAGGCATACGTGTTAAATAAATACGTTTGTAGGAAACTTTCCTGTCCACCATGGTTCTCATCGCTGTCTGGATATACTTGCCATGATTGGTAATTGAAATGTCTTCTTTGTTGAACAGACTTACACTCCAGCCTGTCGGAAAAAAATTAGGCTTACGATATTGCTTATTCCGTGTTTCTATCGCCTGATGTAGCACCAAATCCGAAGTGCCATTAAATGTTTGCTGCCATTTGGCTATGCGAATTTGAGTCGCGGTCGGCAAACGATAGATATGAGTAAACTTATCTTGGTCCATAAATGAATACACTAATTGCTTCTAGTTTATGAGAAAGCCTATTTCAAAGGTAAATCAACTGAGTGGAGCTTCGAAATAGGGAAGAGTGAGATGAGGTACGCACCCACAACAGCGATAGTTTAGTGAAATCTTAAACAGGCTGCCACACTTTATTGGTCAATTTTTGGTAAAGACCTGTTACGGCTTAAATGTGCGTTTTGAAAATTATAACTCTTAGGTATCAGTGTGGAACGTCATCGACTACGCTACGCTTACTGGTAAGTAGGGAATATAACTCTAAAGGTAAGTATGGCTGGGACAGACTTTATGTCTCTTCTGTGGTTGCTAGTTTGTACGTGTATCGCTTTTTTCATGCAAGCTGGTTTTACTCTGATAGAAACAGGCTGTGTTCGTGCGAAAAACTCTGTTAATGTCGCAATGAAGAACATGGCTGACTTCTTGGTTGTGTCTGTGGTTTATGTGCTGGTCGGTTTTCATCTAGCTCAAGGTCGCTCACTACTGTCATTCGATACTTTCCCACTTGCGGCTGATGATTTACCTGTTGTGATGTTTAATCTGATGTTTGTTGCAACAGCGGCCACTATTGTCTCTGGTTGTGTTGCGGAGCGGATGAGTTTTCGCGGCTACATTTATGCTTCTGCGTTTATAGGTATTCTCACTTATCCGGTAGTGTCGTATTGGACGTGGAATCCAAACTCTTGGCTTTATACATTAGGTTTTCAGGACTTTGCTGGCGGTGCTACTGTTCACGTTGTGGGTGGAATGATTGGTTTAGTCGGTACTATGATCATTGGCCCTCGTAAAGACCGGTTTATTAGCCCTCAACAAGTCAATGAAATCCCATCCTATAACCATACGTTAGTCACAATAGGCGTATTTCTTATGGTATTTGCATGGTTAGGGTTCAATGGAGGAAGTTTCTACCAGTTTGACGCCCGTGTGCCAGTGGTACTGTTTAACACCCTGCTATGCGGGGCCGTTGCAGGGTTTGTTACGCTTATGCTTGTTCACCGGTCTCAGCATGTCCCTGTTTTTGTTACTTTGAATAGTGTTTTAGGCGGTTTAGTCATCGTGACAGCAGGCGCAAATATCTTAAGTACTTTCGAGGTGGTTCTGCTCGGAATATTGGCATCCTTCACCGTTTATTACGGAGAAAGAATACTTGTCGCCTTGCGTATTGACGATCCCGTTGGTGCTATTCCTGTCCACCTTTTCTGTGGGATGTTAGGTGTCCTTTATACAGGGTACTCATTGAGCCTAACTCAAAATGGTGATCTATTGTGGGATGTGGCGGTGCAAGTTATTGGTCTATTGGCCATTTTGCTTTGGGCTGGTGCGAATTCCTATTTATGCTTCCGGCTATTGAAATGCTTCCATCTTGATAGAGTCTCTCCTGAAGATGAACAGTTGGGTTTGAATGTCACTGAACACGGGGTTCAAATGAGTTGGCTGGAGACCTTAAGAGTGATTGAAGACATTAGCCGAGATGGTGATTACTCTAAGCGTGTCCCTGTTGAGTTTGGTACGGAAGCTGGAGATGTTGCCATTTCCTTTAATCGCTTGATGGACAGACTGGAAGCGAATATTGAAGTTTTACACCACGTAGCAAAAGGAAATCTTGATGATGTTGCCGTGGTTCCAAGTAGCGATAAAGATGTCATGGCTAATTCACTTCATTCGATGATCGTCAGCTTACGCTCTTTAATAGATGAAGTCGAAGATGAAATCGAAAATCAGGCGATGCAAATTGAAACCAGTGAACACTCTATTCAGACGCTGATTGAGAAGTTTAAGCGCACTCAAGACCAGCTGATGGAAGCGGAGAAAATGTCTGCTTTGACAGGAATGGTTGTGGGTGTTGCTCACGAGCTCAATACGCCGTTGGGTATTTCAGTCACAAGCCTTTCGGTACTCAGTGAGCAACTTGATGAAGTGGCCAAGAAGTTTATTCAAAAAACCATCACGACGGAGGATTTGAATCGGTTCCTGACTGTGGCGAATGAGTGTGTTGAAATGGTTGTGAATAATGTTGAACGTTCGGTCGATTTGGTCAGCAAGCTGAAACAGATCAACCAAAAAATGACCACAGAGGAACCAAAACTGGTCGATTTAAAGCAGATGATTATCGATGCAGTACTCCATGTGAATGAGACACTCTTGGATAAATCCATTGACGTCGATATACAATGTGACGAGTCACTTCAGGTCTTTTTGCCACCGATATCACTTCAGTGTGTGATTGAAGAGCTACTCAACAACAGTGCACTTCATGGCTTTAATGGTGAAGGGCTCAGTCATGAGCGGGTTATCATCGTTAATGCCAAAGAAATCAATGGCAAAATTAATATTGTAATTGAAGACAATGGCGTTGGGATCACACCCGAAAATCAAAAGAAAATCTTCCAACCTTTCTTTACTACGTTGAGAGCTAGAGGAGGGACTGGACTCGGTCTACACATGGTTTATAACATTTGTACACAAAAATTAGCGGGTGCGATTAATGTTCAAAGTGAAGTGAATAAAGGCACTCGGATTGCCCTGTCTCTGGATCCTCTGTCTGCTACTCAGTGAGTCAACGAACTATCATCAACTGTAAAAATACTGCCGCAAAACCTTAAGCGTCATGTCACGTTTGCTCAACAAACTGAATATCAGTGTGATAAACATTGGTGTGATGATGAAAGTAGCAATTTTTGGTAGCGGTTATGTTGGCTTAGTTCAGGCCGCAGTCTTAAGTGAGGCCGGTCATAACGTTTTCTGTATTGATGTGGATGAAGATCGTGTTGAACAGCTTAGAAAAGGCGTCATTCCAATATATGAACCGGGGTTAGAAAAGTTAGTTGAAGAAAATGTATCGGCAGACCGACTCACTTTCATGACTGACGCTGAAGAAGCGCTTGCTCTGGCTGATGTTATTTTCATTGCCGTCGGCACCCCTCAAGATGAAGATGGCTCGGCGGATCTCAGCCATGTGTTAGCAGTAGCCTCGCAGATAGGGTGTTACATCAACACCGATAAAATTATCATCAATAAGTCCACGGTTCCTGTTGGAACTGCACAGGCTGTAGAGTGTGAAATCCAGCAGCAACTGAGCCGTCGCGGCATAGAAAAGCTGGACATTGCGGTCCTGTCTAATCCGGAGTTTCTCAAGGAAGGCAGTGCAGTGACGGATTGTATGCGTCCAGATAGAATTATTATTGGTTTGGATAAACATCATCCTCGGTATCTGCTCCTTAAGGATATGATGCGGGAGCTCTATGCCCCTTTTAATCGCAATCATGAGAAGCTGATTTTTATGGATGTAAAGTCGGCTGAACTAACGAAATACGCGGCAAATAGTCTCCTTGCGACCAAAATAAGTTTTATGAATGAAATGGCTAACATTGCTGAGCGTGTGGGGGCTAACATCGAGGATGTTCGCAAAGGGATAGGGAGTGATGAGCGTATCGGCTATCACTTTATTTACCCTGGTTGTGGTTATGGCGGTTCATGTTTCCCGAAAGACATTCAGGCATTGATCAAAACCTCTGAAAGCTTTGGTTACAGTAGTGAGATTCTAAAAGCTGTAGAGAATGTGAATTTCTATCAGAAACGCAAGTTGTTTGATTTAGTGCAGGCCCATTTTGGTGGTAGAGAATATCTACGCAACAAGACATTCGCCTTGTGGGGGCTGGCTTTTAAGCCGCGTACCAATGATATGCGTGAAGCGCCTAGCCGTGTTTTGATGGAATCATTATGGGAAGCGGGCGCCAAGATTCAAGCTTTTGATCCCAAAGCAATGGAAGAGGCGCAACGAATTTATAGAACTCGCTCAGATTTGAGCTTGATGGGAACCAAAGAAGCGGCTTTGAGTGGGGCTGATGGGCTTATCATTTGCACCGAATGGCAGAATTTTAAAGCGCCGGACTTCGATTTCATTAAACAGGTGCTTAATCAAGCAGTGATCTTTGATGGCCGAAACCTGTATGAGCCAGAACGCCTTTCGAGTCGAGGGATTCAATATTACTCTATAGGTCGTCCTGCGTAGCCAATGATAGAAGGGGGGTATTCCCCCTTCTGTTTACCTGCTTAGCCAAGAAATTGTGTTTGTTTTACAGGTTCGGTCACTTTGCGCACGACAACCGTTTTTGCGATCAAGTCATGCCAACCTTGTTTCTTTCCATGAAAAGCAATCCAAATAAAACCGAGACAGAGTGGAATTGCACTGACGTAGTAAGCGAGATAACGAAGGAGTGACTTAGACAATGTCAGTCGGTGGCCTGTTTCTTCATCCAATACCTCCAGCTTGAGTGCCATTTTTCCCGGAGTTGCGGAGCGGTAGACCCAAAATGCGACAGTCGCAATGAGAGGGCAAACCCAATTGAGCACCAGATCCCAACCACCCAGCAGGAAATCATCTGAGCTCCAATAGAGTTCCCCATAAACCCAGTGCATAAGTGGTGTAATGAGGAGTAACAGTAGTATCGTGTCGATGATTGATGCCGCTAAGCGGATCCAAAAACCTGCGTATACCATGGATGTATTGTTCATTTTTTACCTTCTAGCCAGTTGCCGAGCCTAACGATAGATAGACTTGATGGTTTTATTGTCATTAATAGCAAAGGGAATGTATCAGAAGTTGAGGGAGAAGTATTCTCCCTACAATTAATCAGCTACCCGCTGATAAACCTGTCTATTGAGCTATTGAGCTATTGAGCTATTGAGCTATTGAGCTATTGAGTGGCCAAATACTCAGAAACAGCTCGGTGAGTTCTGCTAAAGGATACAATGCTTGGCGTAGCTGGTGGCTTCATTTGCAGTCCAGTCGCCTTTTGGTTTGTCTGATATGCTCTGACACCAAGCTTCACTGCCAACTGTATTCTGAAATACACAGTGCTTGGCAAAATCTAATGCCCCTTGTGCATTCCACTCACTTTTGGGCTTTTCTTGCATATTGTCACACCAATCTTGTGTGCCGACTTCGGCTTTGCAGGCGTTCAAAGCGAAACCAGTAGCAAGGATGACAATTAGTCTCTTCATTGTTTTTCTCTGTAATTTTGTTTGCGTCACTATACCTAAAATCATAAACCAAGTGTGTAAATTGCGAGTGATAAGTCGCATTTTAGATGCTTTCTAAACGTTAAATTCGGTGAATTAGGTCACTGTTTGGTGCTGTCAGAAACATCAATTAAAGATCCATTTCACACTCTATGAATGAGACTCTCGCAAAAATGCCGGTAGAGCTTATGATTCCATCGAAACGTTTCGATGAGTTTTTTGTTAATAAAAGTGAAGGTTATTGCAGTTTGAACGTGCATTCGATAGGTCAATGAAATGAAAAAAAGTACCCTGATAAATTCTGAACTTTCCTACTTGGTCGCATCACTAGGCCATACTGATGAAATCACGATATGTGATGCTGGCCTGCCAATCCCAGAGCAAGTTCAGCGTCTAGACCTAGCCTTGACCCATGGGGTTCCGAGTTTTCTAGAAACGGTTCGAGTAATTCTTTCAGAATCACAGGTTGAAGGGGTAGTGATTGCAGAAGAGTTTGCGTCTGTTAGTCCAACACACCATGAAGCTTTGATTTCGGAACTGCGAGTTGAAGAGGAAACGGCAGGAAAAGCAATCACAGTGACTTATGTATCACATGAAGAATTCAAAACACGCACGCAACATAGCCGTGCTGTTGTCCGAACTGGTGAATGTACACCTTATGCGAACGTTATTTTTCAAGCGGGCGTTGTGTTTTAAGCCGTTTGAGACTGAGGACCAATTATGACTCAAGCTATCCTACAACTGAGCGAAATTGAGAAGGCATTTCCCGGTGTGAAAGCGCTGGATAAAGCCAGCCTGAACGTTTACTCCGGAAAAGTTATGGCTTTGATGGGAGAAAATGGCGCGGGTAAATCCACTTTGATGAAGGTGCTTACTGGGATCTACCGTAAAGATTCAGGCAGCATTCATTACCAAGGTCAACCAGCTGCGTTTAATGGCCCACGTGATTCACAGGAAGCTGGCATCAGTATCATTCACCAAGAGCTTAACCTGATCCCTGAATTGACCATCGCTGAAAACATTTTCCTTGGCCGAGAATTTACAGGCGCGATGGGTCGAATTCAGTGGGACAAAATGTACGCTGAAGCGGACAAATTGTTAGCAAGACTGAACGTAAAGCACAGTGCTAAACAACTGTTAGGCGAGCTTAGCCTCGGTGAACAGCAGATGGTTGAGATTGCTAAAGCACTGTCGTTTGAGTCGAAAGTCATCATTATGGATGAGCCGACCGATGCACTGACGGATACCGAAACCGAGTCTTTGTTTGCCGTGATTCGAGAGTTACGTGAACAAGGCTGCGGCATTGTTTACATCTCTCACCGTTTGAAAGAGATCTTTGAAATCTGCGATGACATCACAGTGCTTCGTGACGGAAAGTTCATTGGAGAGTGCTCTGTAGCGTCTACCGACGAAGATGGACTGATTGAGATGATGGTTGGTCGTAAGCTAGACGAGCAATACCCACGCATTGACGTTCAACAAGGTGACATTTGCCTTGAAGTGATTGGACTAACGGGATCTGGCGTTCACAATGTCAGTTTTAAACTGCAGCGTGGTGAGATACTCGGTGTTTCGGGTTTGATGGGGGCTGGGCGTACTGAGTTGATGAAAGTTATCTATGGCGCTCTACCCAGTGAGCGCGGGGTAATCAATCTGAATAACAAAACCATCAACCCAGTGAGCCCACAAGATGGCCTTGCTAACGGTATTGCTTATATTTCTGAAGACCGTAAGGGTGATGGCTTAGTCTTAGGCTTGTCAGTAAAAGAGAACATGTCTCTTTGCTCTCTGGATAAGTTAACCAAAGGTGGTCGAATTCAGCATGGCGATGAAGTGGTCGCCGTCGAAGACTTTATCAAGCTTTTCAACATCAAGACCCCCACTCGCGATCAAATCATTGGCAATCTATCTGGTGGTAACCAGCAGAAGGTGGCGATAGCGAAAGGTCTGATGACTAAACCTAAAGTACTGATCCTTGACGAGCCCACTCGTGGTGTCGATGTCGGTGCAAAGAAAGAAATTTACCAGCTCATCAACAAATTCAAGGCCGAAGGCATGAGTATCATTCTGGTCTCTTCAGAAATGCCGGAAGTCTTGGGAATGAGTGACCGCATCATTGTGATGCATGAAGGCCGCATTAGTGGTGAGTTTGATGCCAAAGGCGCCGATCAGGAGAAGTTGTTGGCGTGTGCAGTAGGCAAAGAAATAAATGAGGAAGCAGCATGAGTACTAATACCATGAGCAAACCAAACGAAGCGGGCAGCAAGAAGCTGTTCAGCAAAGAGTGGCTGATTGAACAAAAGTCGCTCATTGCACTTATCTTCCTGATTGTTGTTGTATCGTTCCTTAACCCCAACTTTTTTACGGTCGATAACATTCTTAACATTCTGCGTCAGACCTCAGTAAACGCAATTATTGCAGTAGGTATGACGTTGGTTATCTTGACCGCAGGTATTGATCTGAGTGTCGGCTCGGTTCTGGCCTTATGTGGTGCCTTTGCCGCCAGTTTGATCGCTTTGGAAGTGCCTGTATTGGTCGCGGTTCCAACAGCCTTGTTTGCTGGAGCGGCACTGGGTGCGATCAGCGGTATCATCATCGCCAAAGGCAAGGTGCAAGCCTTTATCGCAACACTGGTAACCATGACCTTGTTGCGTGGCGTCACTATGGTTTACACCGATGGTCGTCCAATTTCGACAGGTTTTACCGATACCGCAGATGCTTTCGCATGGTTTGGTACAGGTTACGCATTGGGCATTCCGGTTCCAGTCTGGTTGATGGTTATCGTTTTCGCTGCGGCTTGGTACCTGCTTAATCACACACGCTTTGGTCGCTATGTGTATGCATTAGGCGGTAACGAATCTGCGACACGCCTATCTGGCATCAACGTCGATCGCGTTAAGATTGGTGTTTACGCTATATGTGGCCTGCTGTCTGCACTAGCGGGCATCATTATCACATCTCGTCTTTCTTCTGCTCAGCCAACGGCTGGTATGGGCTATGAACTGGATGCCATCGCTGCCGTTGTACTCGGTGGTACTAGCCTGATGGGCGGTAAGGGTCGGATCATGGGCACATTAATTGGTGCGCTTATCATCGGCTTCCTCAACAACGCTCTGAACTTGCTCGACGTTTCATCTTACTACCAGATGATCGCTAAAGCTGTGGTTATTCTGCTGGCTGTACTGGTCGACAACAAGAACAAGTAATTCATAAAAAGGCTTGGAGGTAAGTACTCCGAGCCACCCTACACAAGGACTAAACACAATGAAAAAACTCGCAACTCTTATCTCTGCTGCACTTCTTTCATCCACCGTTTCTGTTTCGGCGCAAGCGCAGGATACGATGGCCATCGTACTGTCAACGCTAAATAACCCTTTCTTCGTTACGATG
This sequence comes from Vibrio sp. Isolate23, assembly GCF_022398095.1. Classification (NCBI taxonomy): domain Bacteria; kingdom Pseudomonadati; phylum Pseudomonadota; class Gammaproteobacteria; order Vibrionales; family Vibrionaceae; genus Vibrio; species Vibrio sp. Isolate23. Next base: position 387,382 of record NZ_JAKEUV010000001.1, on the reverse strand, counting down.
AAAGATGGTGCTGAAGCGAAAGCGAAAGAGCTGGGCTATGACTTGATTGTTCTGGACTCACAAAATGACCCAAGCAAAGAGCTATCAAATGTGGAAGACCTCACGGTACGTGGCGTGAAGGCAATTCTGATTAACCCGACAGACTCTGATGCCGTTTCCAATGCAATTCGCATGGCTAACCGCTCAAAGATCCCTGTATTGACACTAGACCGTGGTGCAAGTCGTGGTGATGTCGTTAGCCATATTGCTTCTGATAATGTGATTGGTGGTGAAATGGCAGGTCACTTCATCATGGAAAAAGTGGGTGAAAAAGCAAAAGTGATCCAGTTAGAAGGTATTGCGGGTACATCAGCTGCGCGTGAACGTGGTGAAGGCTTTATGAACGCAGTGAAAGGCAGTGAGATGGAGCTGCTGGCCAGCCAGCCTGCTGACTTTGACCGCACCAAAGGCCTAAATGTAATGGAAAACCTCTTGGCTGCTAACCCAAATGTGCAAGCCGTTTTTGCTCAGAACGATGAAATGGCACTGGGTGCTTTACGTGCTGTTCAAGCATCAGGTAAAGACGTGATGATTGTTGGTTTTGATGGCACTGAAGATGGTATTGCAGCAGTGAATCGCGGCAAACTGGCGGCAACAGTCGCACAACAGCCAGATCTGATTGGCTCACTGGGGATTGAAGCTGCAGACAAAGTACTGAAAGGTCAGGCTGTAGAAGAGTACATCCCAGTACCACTTAAAGTGATTGCCAAGTAATCGTTATTTTGCCCTTTTCTCTATTTTCAACCTGTTGTTTTGGGGAAGAGGGCAAATAAGCTTGCGCTTTTGCGAGAGTGCAAACTTATTATTCCCGTTCCAAATTAGTAAGGTTCAATTGAACCGAGGATAACCGTATGAATAAGTTAGTGGTATTAGGTAGTGTTAACGCTGACCATGTTCTCCAAGTGCCTTCTTTTCCTCGCCCGGGCGAGACGTTACATGGTCGCAATTATCAAGTTATCCCTGGTGGTAAAGGGGCAAACCAAGCCGTAGCGGCTGCCCGATTAAACGCAGATACTGGATTTATCGCCTGCGTTGGTGATGATGCGTTTGGTATCAACATTCGTGAAAACTTCAAAATGGACAACATCAACATTGCTGGCGTCAAAATGCAGCCAAATTGTCCGACTGGAATTGCCATGATTCAGGTAGCTGAAAGCGGTGAGAACAGTATTTGTATTTCTGCAGAGGCGAATGCGAAGTTGACTGACGACGTGATTGAAGTTGATCTAGAGCGAATCCGTCAGGCCAACTATCTTCTTATGCAGTTGGAAACGCCGATGTGTGGCATTGAAAAAGCCGCGCAAGTCGCGAAAGCGTCTAGAACTAACGTCATCCTTAACCCAGCGCCTGCGCGTGAGTTATCGGATGAGCTGCTTGCTTGTATTGATGTGATTACCCCAAATGAGACTGAAGCAGAAGTGCTTACTGGTGTGACGGTTATCGATAACGAGTCAGCCCAAGAAGCAGCAAATGCACTTCACCGTAAAGGTATAGAAATCGTATTGATTACGCTCGGGGCTAAAGGAGTATGGCTAAGTCAGAATGGTCGAGGTGAACTAATCCCAGGCTTCAGAGTTGAAGCAACAGACACAACCGCTGCAGGCGATACCTTTAATGGGGCCTTAGTCACTGGTTTATTGGAAGATTTACCACTAGAATCGGCGATAAAGTTTGCTCATGCTGCCGCGGCCATTTCCGTCACACGTTTTGGCGCACAGACTTCAATCCCTAGTCGAGCTGAAGTTGACGCTTTTCTGGAGCAACACAGTTAGTCAAAGATAAGGAGATAATTACATGGCTACAATGAAAGACATTGCCCGGCTCGCCGGTGTTTCCACTTCAACCGTCAGCCATGTCATTAATAAATCTCGTTATGTGAGTGAAGAAATCTCTGAGCGGGTGAACAAAGCCGCTCAGGAACTCAACTACACACCTTCCGCGCTTGCACGTAGCCTTAAGATGAATCGTACCAAAACCATTGGCATGTTAGTCACGACCTCTACAAACCCATTCTTTGGCGAAGTGGTTAAGGGAGTTGAACGCAGTTGCTATCAACAAGGTTATAGCCTCATTCTGTGCAACACCGAAGGTGATAATGAGCGCATGCGTGAGTCGATCAACACCTTATTACAAAAGCGTGTAGATGGCTTAATTTTGATGTGTTCATCATTGGAAGGTGAACGTATCGATGTCTTCGAAAAGTACCCTGATATTCCTGTCGTTGTCATGGACTGGGGACCGATGTTATTTACCAGTGATAAAATTCAGGACAACTCGCTACGCGGTGGCTACATGGCCGCTAAGCATTTGATTGAAGCTGGTCATAAAGAAATAGGTTGTATAACCGGCCCTTTGGTTAAACACCAAGCACAAATGCGTTACGAAGGTTATAAACGTGCGTTAATTGAAGCGAGCTTAGAATTTAATCCAAATTGGATTATTGAAGCTGACTTTGAATGTGAAGGCGGTCATGAGGCTTTTATTAAAATGCATGCCAAAGGCCCGCTTCCAAGCTCTATATTTGTGTGTAATGACATGATGGCAATGGGGGTGATCAATGCAGCTAATGAAAAGGGGATTCGTATTCCTCAAGACCTTTCTATTGTCGGTTACGACGATATTCAAATTTCTAAGTTCATGACACCAGCGTTAACTACCATCCATCAACCTAAATATCGATTAGGTAAAGCAGCCGTTGAAGCATTGCTTAAAAAACTCGATGGTGGCGAAACAGAGCCACAAGTCGTTCAACTAGAACCTACACTCATTGAGCGTAAAACCGTATATCAAATTCAGTAAATGAAAATAGTGGCCACCCGAGCTATCCGATGTTCAAATTTGCTGAGTTATCAAAAACCTGAGCCTGCCAACAAAAAAGCAACTGTTTGATTTACTAGGTAAGCCTTTTCTATAAGTTTGTGCTAAACCTTAAGTTAGAGAAATGTAATTAAGGGGTTAGACAAGAAATGGAATTGTTTGCGGACCATCGACAGTCAGAACAGCCTGAAATCAGTGAAGATAACCGTGCTGCTGAGCGTTTGGCTCCACCTTGGAAAGTGCTTCTCATTGATGATGATGAGCAAATGCATCAGGTGACGAAACTGGCTCTGTCAGATTTTGAGTTTGAGGGCAGGTATCTCGATCTCATCTCTGCCTATTCCGCAGCAGAAGCGAAAGACATTTTCCGAGAATCTGATGATATTGCACTTGCTCTTGTTGACGTGGTGATGGAAACAGAACATGCGGGCTTGGAATTAGTCAAATATGTTCGTGAAGAGTTAGGTAATGGCTTGGTTCGCCTTGTTTTGCGAACAGGGCAGGCAGGGCAAGCACCGGAAGATACGGTGATTCGTGAATATGAAATCGATGATTACAAAGAAAAAACCGAACTGACGACACAAAAGCTGAAGACCTTACTCTACTCCATGCTTCGCTCTTATCGGGATTTGTGTCTGATTGAGCAGCAAAAAAAAGGTTTAAGCAAGGTGATAGAAGCTTCAGCTTATGTCCAAAACACCAATACTTTGCAAGCTTATGCGACTTCAGTGTTGGAGCAACTGACCTCATTACTCAAGCTGGATCAATCTGCTCTTTACTGCATTGTTCAACCAAGACCGAATGGTGAAGAATCACGTGCTTTAACACTCGCTGCCACGGGGAGTTTTGTCGATTTCTACAGTGAATGCGCCTTTGAAAAGTTACCAGAAGTAGTGGCAGAACGATGCAAGCGGGTTTTTGAGGGGCAGAAGTCTGAGAATTTTGGTGATGCCTATGTGCTCTATACGCATGACGATCAGGGTGTCGATTGCATCTTGTATGTGAATGTCAGCAGAGAGTTGACCGAGCTGGATATGCAGTTGCTTGAAATCTACATGCAGAACATAGGGCTGACTTTTGAGAATCTCAGTTTGATGCTTGATATCCGTGAAACGTCCAAAGAGTTGGTTTACAACTTAGCAAATGCGGTGGAAGCGCGCAGTAAAGAGACAGGTGCCCACGTGCAACGTGTTTCTCTTTTCAGTGAAAAGTTGGCATTGCTATATGGCTTAAGTGAGTATGATGCTTCAATGATCAAACATGCCTCACCTCTGCATGATGTGGGTAAAGTTGCGGTTCCCGATTCTATTCTGCATAAGCCCGGAAAACTTAATGCAGAAGAGTGGGAGATCATGAAAAAGCACGTCGATTATGGTGTGGATATTCTCAGTAAGTCCAAGCGTCGACTGATTACTGTTGCTAAGGAAATTGCAGGCTATCACCATGAAAAGTGGGATGGCACTGGGTACCCAAATGGTTTGTCGGGCTTAGATATCCCGGTCACCGGAAGAATTACGGCGTTAGCTGACGTGTTTGATGCATTAGGGTCTAAACGCAGCTACAAGGAACCATGGAGTGATGAAGATATTATGGTCGAACTGGTGGCGCAAAAGGGCAAGCATTTCGAACCAGAACTGGTTGAATTACTTGTTCAGCACTGGGATGAATTCATCGAAATCCGTAATTCGCTTCCTGACTAAAGCGCTATTCTTATTCAGACTCTGAAGGTAAGTTCATTGGCAAAATGAGCTTGAACATTACACCTTCTCCTGGCTGAGAGCTGAATTCCAGCTCTCCTTTTAATTTTTGTTTGACTAAGTTGAACACCAAGTTTAACCCGAGTCCTGAGCCACCCAGCCCTCGTTTGCTTGTATAGAAAGGTTCAAATATTTTTTGATGGAGTGACTCTTCAACCCCACTGCCGTTATCACGATATTCAAATAAGACCATGTCATCAACTTGATAGAAATGAATGCTGATCGCCGCATTAGGCTGCTGCTCAAAGGCATGATTGATACTGTTCATCACTAAGTTGGAAATAATCTGCGTTAGTACACCGGGTAAGCTATTCATTAAAATGGTGTTATCTCCTGTCAAAAGAGGTTCGACAGGGATCTTGCGAGTTTCAGGGTGTAAGCTGGCTAATAGGGCTTCCAATACTTGCTGTACATTAAATTGAGAACGTGCTTCGGAGACCTGATCTACGGCGGTTTGTTTGAAGTCCTTAACCAGTTTGGCAGCGCGGCTTAAGTTGTGTTCCAACATTTGGCTGCTGTCTGACATCCGTTTCATTAATATTTCAAACTGACTGCTGGTCAAAGTTTGTGCGGCAAACGCGGCGTTGAGTTCACGTGTAGCGTCTCGTATTACTGATGTTGCAGTTACAGCGATGCCGAGTGGCGTATTCACTTCATGTGCGACCCCTGCAACTAACCCACCGAGTGCGGCTAACTTCTCCGATTCAACTAACTTGTTTTGCGCCTCTTGCAACTGCTCCATACTTTGTTTGAGGTCCAAGGTTCTGGAAGCCACCATACGCTCAAGGTTTTGGTTGAGTTCTTCTAGCTCAATCTGGGTTAATTTAAGCTCGGTGATATTGATTGCCGTGCCTCGAAAACCTAAGAAATGACTATTCTCATAGCGGGCTTTGGCTTGGAATAGAAGGTGTCGAGTGATGCTGTGGATCGTGACACTTTCTTCAACTTGAGTGAAGTCATTGCGCTTTGCAATGGCTTTATGGAGTTTTGTTGCTTCTTGCAAATCAGGAATATCAGAGAAGCTAAGTCCATGAACCGTCGTCAGCCCGAGGACTTCTTTCATAGGCTCGGAACAGTAGGTGAGTTGTCCAAGCTCATTGGTTTCCCACAGCCAGTCTGAAGAGACATGAGTAAAATCGGCCAAACGTTCTTGCTCTTCTTTGATGCTATTGTATAGCAGGGTGATATTACTACTGATCTTGTTTGCACCTTCGCCAAGCCAGTCGAGCTCATCGTTTTTCTCTGTTATCCAACGCTTGTGTTTTAAAACTAAAGGCGGGCTAGGATGACGAGGGTTAAAGGCTCTCAAATATTGTGCGATTTGAAAAACTCGACGATTAACACTGGCGTGGAAGATGAACATCATCACTGAGCATACGAGTAAGGTTTTGAAAGCATTTAGAAGCAGTGTAGAAATGAATTGCTGAATAAGGTAGTCATAGATTTCTTGAGCATTTGACTCAACATAAATGGTGCCGATATCCTCGGTATGGCCATCATCAAGATCGTGATAGGTCAGTAAATAGGTGGCCTTCACCACATTACCTGTGACTTTTTTTCCTGAGTTGAATGTGTACTTGCCTGAGTTCACTTCAAGGTAGTCTATTTTAGGTAAGTTAACTAATCCATCCAACCTCTCCTGCAGAACCACCAAGTCAAACGACCATAAAGAAGAAGCTAACAAATTCGCATGAACATCCCGTATTTCGACGTGCCTTTGGTCTACATCATCGAACTCTTTGTCATAGTCCCATGACAGCTGCAGCAGTGTAGTAAGCAGTGTTACTACACTGCTTAATGTCACCATGAGTAAAATGATGCGACGACCAATTCGGCTATATAACGGGTTGTTGATACTTTCTTCTACTCTTTTGCTGCGGCTCATAGGGCTCTAAAGTCGTGTTTTTACTTGAGTATAGCTTGCACTGATTAAGTTTTATAATGACCTATTCACACTAAAGATGGTTTCTGCTTCTAAACTAAAGTGTGAGGTGTCGTTTTCAGGAGGTGCCCATGAGGGTACTTGTTTTGTGTTTATTGTTTTATGCCAGTGTGTCACAAGCGGAAAAAGTCCTGCTGATAGAAAGTTACCATGCGGAATACCCATGGGATGTAAGCTACGTGAAGGGGATTGAAGAGGCCTTAACACAATCTGCGGTGTTGTACCGATTCCAAATGGATACCAAAAGGTTACCTAAGGAGGAGTTTGAAGCTAGAGCGGATCAAGCCCTGTCTTATTATTATAGTTTGCAACCTGATGTAGTGATTCTGGGCGATGATAATGCTCTGAGCTACATGCTCCCTAGATTGTATAAAGAGTCTATTCCTATTGTGTTTTTAGGTGTGAACGCCAATCCTCGTTATCTACTCTATCAGTATCGAGGCAGTGCTAAAGTGACAGGGGTCTTAGAGCTTCCTCTTTATATTAAAACTCTTGGCGACCTCAGCGTAATATATCCAGAGCGGTATTTTAAAGTACGGGTCATGTTTGATTCTGGAATTACTTCCAAGATTGCTGCCAAATACATAGAGCGACAACATGACATGATCAAAGATAACTTAGGTATTGAAACTGAAATTTTACTTCTTTCTACACAGCATGAATGGGAAAACGCCATTAAAAGTGCTGCTGCCGACAATGTATCCATCATCATTATTGGTCTTTACCATACCTTGAAAGATGAGCATGGAGAAAGCGTTCCTTCAGAGCAGATATTACAATGGACCAATGAAAATTCGACGATTCCTTTATTTGCTTTTTGGGACTTTGCTGTCGGTGAGGGGAAAGCAAGTGGCGGTGTTGTGCTTTTTGGAGAAAGCCAAGGTAAGCAAGCAGCAAACTTAGTGAATAAAATATTAGACGGCGAAAGTGCCGATCAAATCCCTATAATAATCGGAGAGCAGGGACGAGCGATTTATTCAGCTACAGAAATGCAGCGTTGGGGGTTAGCTCCTCCTTCACATTGGCAGGCTATAGATTGACAAGATATAAAAATCCCCACGAGCTTGCGCTGGTGGGGATTTTAAAAATCAGCTAATTAAGCTTCGGTGCGACGGTCACGGCTATGACCACGTTCACCACGGTAGTTGCCACGGTGATCGCCACCACGGTTGCGGTCGAAGCGACGTTCACCATCACGACGGCCGCCTTCTCGATTGCCACGACCACCTTCGCGGTTACCACGATAGCCACCTTCACGATTGCCGTCACGGTTACCACGGTAACCACCATCACGACGGCTGCCATCGCGACTTCCACGACCGCCATCACGGCCACCACTACGACGTGGTTCGCGGAAATCATTGAAGTCACACACTACAGCGTCAACTTGCTTCTGACGGATACGCAGTTTGCGTAGCTTACCTGCAGTGTCTGAAGACATAGCTTTTGGTAGCTGAACGTAAGTTTCACCTTGTGCAAGTTTGATTGCACCGATAGACCCTTTCGTCAGGCCAAGTTCGTTTGCAAGCGCACCAACGATATCTTTAACTTGTACGCCTTGCTCACGACCCACTTGAAGTTGGTAAGTATCCCAATCTTGAGTATTGAAGCTACGGCCACCGTCACGGCCATCGCGACCATTTTCACGACGTTCTTTACGGCGTTTCTTGTCACGCTCAATCGCTTCAATCATTGGGTCTTCGCCAATGTAGAATAGCGGGCGCTTACCTTGCTGACGCTTAAGAAGAATCGCAGCCAGTGTTGCTGCATCTAGCTCTAGAGATTCTTGTAGTTTTTCAACTAGCTCAGAGAACTTCTCTAGCGCTTTGTGTTCTTTATCTGCTTCAAGTTCTGCACCCAGTTTTGCAACGCGAGCTTCTGCAACTTTGTCACGATGTGGAAGTTGGATCTCTTCCATTGATGACTTAGTTACGCGCTCAATAGTGCGAAGCATACGTAGTTGGTTAGTACGAACTAGAAGGATCGCTTTACCTTTACGCCCAGCACGACCTGTACGGCCGATACGGTGGATGTAAGACTCAACATCGAATGGAATGTCGTAGTTGAATACGTGTGTGATACGTGGAACGTCAAGGCCACGTGCTACAACGTCAGTTGCAACTAGAATGTCGATAACACCTTGTTTGATGTGATCAACAGTACGTTCGCGTAGAGACTGAGGAATGTCACCATGTAGGGCAGAAGCTTTGAAGCCACGCGCACATAGCCAATCCGCTAGACGTTCAGTGTCTTGACGAGTACGTACGAATACGATGGATGCGTCAGTCTCTTCAGTTTCTAGAAGACGAGACATTGCTTCGTCTTTTTCTACGCCTTTAACAACCCAGAACTGTTGCTCTACTTTGTCTACTGTGTGGTTTTTACCCGCAACGTCTACTGTTTCTGGATCACGCAGGAAACGTTCAACGATGCTCTTAAGCATAGGAGGCATAGTCGCAGAGAAAAGTACACGTTGTGCTGATTCAGGCGCGTGCTCCATGATTTCAGTCACGTCATCAACGAAGCCCATGTTTAGCATCTCATCCGCTTCATCAAGAACGAATGTGTGTACTTCGTCTAGGTGTAGACGGTCACGGTTGATAAGGTCTTGAACACGGCCAGGTGTGCCGACAACAATGTGAGCACCGTTTTTAAGGGCACGCATTTGATCGACGATAGACGCACCACCGTAGATCTCAAGTACTTTAAGGCCAGAGATGTTTTTGCCTAGGTTCTTAATTTCAGCTGCAACCTGAATCGCAAGTTCACGCGTTGGTGCAAGCACAATAGCTTGAGGCTTACGTTGTGCCAGGTCTAGCTTGTTAAGAAGAGGGAGAGAGAAAGCTGCTGTTTTACCAGTACCAGTCTGAGCTTTACCTAGTGCGTCTTTACCAGCCAATAGGTGCGGAATTGCCGCTGCCTGAATTGGTGTTGGTGAAACAAAACCCATACCGTCAAGAGCTGAAAGGATAGAGTCGTTAAGCGCTAGATCGCTAAACTGAATTACAGAATCTGTCATTGGGATCCTACTATATTATGTCAACAAAAGGTCCCATGAGCTCTACCAATTCCAATACCAATCCAGTTGAGAGCTGATTCCATTCAGATGCGGAAAAGTCGTAAATCGCATCAAGCCACTAGGGACATAAATTCTCTCGATGCCGCTCACTACTTTGCATTGTGTCACGTGGTCACTTTGCCATAAAAGTAGTCGCATCGATTTGAGGGAGCGAATTATTCCCTAAAAGCATAAAAAAAGCCAGAAAAAATTGAATTACATCACATATTTTTCTCACTATGGACAAAAATGAGTGCTCAGTGAGCGAAAGTTGGGGGCATGTGAAACTATTTGTGTGCAAAGTAGCCATCAAACGTTTCCTTGGTAGAAGCTGCTGATGATAAAACAGTTCTGCAATATACATTGATCACATTACCTAGTACCATGTGCGGCAACAAGTGGACTCCAAAAAATGAGTGGTCATTGCGAAGTGCTGATGACTCGTTGACTAGGAAGAATATAGCGTCGAATGCGACTGCATTCGGGATATGAACGAATTAGTTAGAAGTTAAAATGTTCCAAGACAATCCTCTACTGGCTCAACTCAAGCAGCAAATCCAAGAAAACCTTCCTAAAAAGGAAGGCACAATCAAGGCGACTGAAAAAGGCTTTGGCTTCCTAGAAGTCGATAGCAAGACAAGCTTCTTTATCCCGCCTCCGTACATGAAAAAATGTATGCATGGTGACAAAGTGAAGGCGATTATTCGTACAGAGAAAGAGCGTGAAGTGGCTGAGCCAGAAGAGCTTTTGGAGCAGGGCGTCAATCGTTTTATTGGTCGAGTAAAGCTATTCAAAGGTAAGTTGAACGTTGCTCCTGACCATCCTCAGCTTAAAAAACTATCTTTGAAAGCAAAAGTTCAGAAAGGCTTGAAAAGCGACGACTTTAATGAGGGCGATTGGGTTGTCGCTCATTTGACTCGTCACCCTTTAAAAGGGGATAACGGCTTCTTTGTTGAAATTTCACAGAAGATTACTGACGCTGACGACAAGATCGCGCCTTGGTGGGTAACATTAGCTGAAAACGACTTACCAAACACCGAACCGGCCGGTATCGATAATTGGGAAATCAAAGATGACGCAGAGTTAGAGCGTATCGATATGACGCATGTCCCTTTTGTCACTATTGATGGTGAATCAACCAAAGATATGGATGATGCGTTGTACGCTAAGAAAACGGAAACCGGCGATTTTGAGCTGACGATTGCGATCGCTGATCCAACGGCTTATATCACGCCGGATAGTGATATGGACAAAGTGGCGCGTGAGCGTGGCTTCACGATTTATTTACCTGGCCGTAATATTCCTATGCTACCGCGAGATCTTGCCGATGAGCTATGTTCTCTGATTGAAAACGAACAGCGCCCAGCTTTGTGTTGTACTGTTACGGTGAGTAAAGATGGGGTGATTGGTGATGATGTTAAGTTCTTTGCTGCAAATATCAAATCTCATGCTCGTCTGGTTTACGACCATGTTTCAGATTGGCTTGAAAACGGCCATTGCGATGCCTGGCAACCAAATGATGAGATAGCTGAGGTCGTCCGAGATCTTTACGCGTTTTCTCAAGCTCGAGCAGAATGGCGTGAAACTCACGCCGTTGTATTCCCTGATCGACCAGATTATCGTTTTGAACTGAGTGAAGATAACGATGTGGTTGCGATTCACGCGGATATGCGACGTTCTGCAAACCGCCTTGTTGAAGAGTCGATGATCACTGCTAACATCTGTGCGGGTAAAGTACTAAAAGCGAGCTTTGATTCTGGTGTGTTCAATACCCATGCGGGTTTTAAACCTGAGAAAGTAGCTGACGTTATTACATTGATTAACCCAGAAGGCGACTTACCATTTACGGTAGAAAGTGTTGCCACTCTCGAAGGTTTTGCTCAATTACGTCGTTGGTTAGCAAAGCAAGAGACGAGTTACCTTGATAACCGAATTCGTAAGTATCAAGCGTATAGCGAAATTGGTAATCAGCCATTGCCTCATTACGCGATGGGGCTAGAGTTATATGCGACTTGGACATCCCCAATTCGTAAGTATGGCGACATGATTAACCATCGTATGCTTAAAGCACATATTCTGGGTAAGGAGCCGGTTCAAACGGCAGATGAAACTGTGGGTGAAGAGCTAGCTTTACATCGTAAGCATCATAAAATTGCTGAGCGTAGTGTTGGGGATTGGTTGTATGCTCGAACTCTCGCAGAAGAACCAACAAAAGGCACCATCTTTAATGGTGAAATTTTTGATGTCTCACGTGCAGGTGTTCGAGTTCGCTTAATTGATAATGGCGCGGCGGCATTTATTCCGGGCTCTTTAATTTTGTCGAACAAAGAGCGCTTGGAGTGCAACGGTGATGCAGGCACTGTTTCTATCGATAAAGAAGTGATCTATCGTCTAGGGGATGTGCTTGAGCTAGTGCTGAATGATGTTAATCAAGAAACACGCAGTATTGTGGCAAAACCAACTCAGGTGTTTGAAGATGTGAAAACATCTGAACCTCAAGTTGAGTCCTAGCCCAAGCGCAAGTTGCAACTGAGCGATGACTTTAGACTACCGATCCCCAAGCGTTTAGCTTGGGGATTTTTTTCGGGTCAGGAAAGGTGAACGTCAGTCAATGCATTGGGATTAGAGGTTTACGCTACGGTGCGACAGCCCCACCTAAATCTAGAGAGGTTGGCCATTTAGTGATCCGATTCCCACCTAAGAAGATATTGCCTTTCACAGTCATCTTATCTGGGAATTCAGTAATGTTTGACCCTCCAATATAAAGATTACCTTCGACGACTAATCCTTCTGGGAGCTTCTCAAGCGGGGTTCTTATCACGCTCAAGTCACCTTTGACTTTGAAGCGCGGAGGGAGCTTAGTAAGAGGCGTGTCTGTCAGATTGACATAGCCTCCGACTTTAATGCCTGATGGCCAGCGAGTGACTTGTGAGGCAAGTAAATTCGCGTAACCCCTGATGTTCACGCCTTTAGCTATCTTTTTGAGCTGGCTGTTTGAAGCATCCAAGCTACCTTGTATCTCAACGCCTTGGGGAATTTCTTTGATGCTGGTTTTGGCAATGTTGAGATTGCCTTTAATCACTAAGCCTGATGGAAGTTCTTGATAAGGTTTATTGCGAAGGTCAAGATTGCCATAGTTATCAAGGTGATTGAGGATACGATAATGATCTATCGGCTCACCAAGTGTAGGCGCAGACAGTAGAGCGATAAGTGAAGGCAGAAGCCAATGCTTCATAAGACAGTCCAGACGATAATTTGCCTTAAGTATTAATGAGGAGTCTGTCCTGGGTCAACATTGAGAGAGTGACGGCGCCAAAAAAGCGGACTAGATGTCCGCTTTTTACATATCTTAGCGTGTCAGTGAACGCGTTTTTAACTCAAAAATAAGCTTTTCTGCGCTGACTTCGAACTTGAATCGAGCGGTTAGCTCTTTGGACGTCTCTTCAATTGCTGTGACTTCATACTCTACATTCTCAGAAACTTGTTTTGCTAACTCTATATATTTATTCAGCTCCGCCTCGAGTAGGGCTTTTCCCTCGGAAAAAATCGTGACTTCTGCGACGTCATCCCCTTCTTTGATAATAAAGCCCATCTCACCAGCGCAACCACATGCTTCACATACGTCAGCTTGTTCTAGTTCTGTGCTCATTACGACAATCCTCTTACAAAAATTATGGATATTTTATCGAGTTATTTGATGGTAATCCACAAAAATGAGCAAGAGTCCAGAAGGTATAGATAAACGAAATGTTATCTTATAAATATATTGTGGAAATAGCTGAGAATTGATAAACCTGTCAAATAGTGTGATATTAGTCATGTTGTTGCGAAATATCATGTCATTATCGAGTCAGGATGGTGTGCAGTTAGTTGTAAGCGAGTTCGATTTGTATGATTATCGTGAGCCAAATTATATAAATGAAAGATAATGCCTGTTTCTTTTATAAATTGCACGGATGTGGCGATTTATGAAAAGTATATCTTATGCGACATTGTGTACCCATCTAAGACGCCGTTTGTATTATATGGTACGATGGTTTTATTAGATTCCCTATAGGGATCTGCTGAGACTATAACGAGTGTCTTGTAAGATATCTAATAGGCGACATTATTGACTCGTTTGAGTTAGATGGATTTACAGAGAGAAGAGCCTGAACATGCCAAAGCGTAGTAAAGAAGATACTGAAATCACGATTCAGAAGATTATGGATGCAGTAGTGGATCAACTTTTGCGTCTGGGCTATGACAAGATGTCGTACACAACCCTAAGTCAACAGACAGGTGTATCGCGAACAGGTATCAGTCACCACTTTCCGAAGAAGACAGACTTCACGGCAGCGCTAGACGGTCGAATTTTCAAAATGTTTGTTGAGCATTTGAATTTTGACGGCAGCTTGCAAGAGTTCTCAGACAGTTGGGTGAAAGCGTTAGACAACGCAGAGTTTCTAGCGATTTTACGCCTACTATTCCACCATATCGTAACCTCTCAAAGCACACATGAGTTTGCAATGAATGGAATTGAGCGCCTATACAAAACGACAGAAGCACAATACGGCGCAGAGAGCGCTAAAGAATTAGAGTGGCTAATTGGTAAGTCACTGGTTCGCATGGCTAAGTAAACGCGTTGTAGACGATGATAATAAGCCTTCTAAGATTTGAAGGCTTTTTTTTGCCTAGAGCTTCCTGAACTGATTCACCAGTTTCCCTTGTGAATTTAGGTTTTTAACTAACCCTTCACATTCATCTCGCGTATCGCTGGCCAGAATATTTGTGGCTGAGCAGACTTCACTAATTGATTGCACGCTGGCGTTCATGTCTTCTGTTACTCGTGCCATCTCTTCAATCGCCGCCGCGATTTGATTGTTGCGATCTGAAATATCCGTCACTTGCCCAAATAGAGCATCCAGTTTCTCGCCAGATGTGCTAGCGCAATCTACGCAGATATCAGAGAGTTTGCTACCTTCGTCCATGGCTTGTACGGCTTTGTCAGTACTAGTTTGAATGAGGGTGATAATATTTTGTATTTCTTCTGTAGATTCATGGCTTCGTTGGGCGAGTTTTCGCACTTCATCAGCGACGACTGCGAACCCACGTCCTTGATCCCCGGCTCGTGCTGCCTCTATAGCAGCGTTTAAAGCAAGTAAGTTGGTTTGTTCAGCAACGCCTTGAATGACAACTAATACTTCTCCGATGGTACGACCATGCTCTGCGAGTTGTTGAACCACATCTGCTGCTACACCAAGTTGTTGTGAAAGCTCGTTCATCGAAGAGACGGTTTGTTCAACAGAGGTTTTCCCTTCACCTAAAGCAGAATTAGCACGTTCGGTTGCTTCTGAAGCACTTTGAGCATTTTGCGCAATTTCATTTGCGGTGGAGTGCATTTCATTGATCGCAGCAGCGACTTGTTCCGTTTCCGCTGTCTGGCCAATCAAGTTGTCTGCTGTTGTTTCACAGTTTTGTGCTGATGACTGAGCGGCGTCTGCAATTTGCTCGTTTGAGTTTTGGATTCGCCCCACTACAGCGTTGAGCTCTGATTGTCTCATTTTTAACGCTAAAGAAATTTCAGAAAGATCATCAACGTGCCCGTTATAAACCAGCTCCATTAGGGGGTTATCGAACACTTTACGTGCCTCTGCTGAAATAACCTCTAATCGTCTGGTAAATAAGAGACCAGTACCGGTTGCTAGGAGGAAAAATAACCAGATTGCAGCAATAGGAGAGGCAGACGCAACCAATGTGGAAATTACAGCAGCAGCAAGAAATGCGGCACAGAGCCTTTGCCATAGACGGGTGCGAGGCATTTTGAGCTGAAAAGGTGTTTGACCTGCTTTGAGTTGAGCGTAAATTTTTTCGGCGTTTTTGACATGTTTACGATTGGGACTGAGACGAACGGATTGATACTCGACGATTTTACCATTTTCCTTAATTGGCGATGCAAAAGCATCAACCCAATAGTGATCGCCATTCTTACATCGGTTTTTTACTATCCCCATCCAGGATTTGCCAGACTTTAGAAACTCCCACATATCCTTAAATGCCTCAGGTGGCATGTCAGGATGGCGAACGATGTTGTGTGGTTGCCCAACAAGTTCATCCAAACTATATCCAGCAACATCGCAAAACTCTTTACTGGCATAGCTGATGTGACTACTGGTCTTGGTGACGGACAACAAATTGTATTCAGGAGGATAAGTGACTTCTTTCTGGGTCACAGGTTCGTTTATGCGCATCGAGCAACCTCGTACAAAATAATAGAAATGACTGGGTACTTCTCAAACAGTATAAGTACAAATTTTTAAACGCGAGAGAATTGTCTGGTTTTTATTGATATTAAAGTAATTTACTTTTAAATATTCAACTTATTGCTCACAGTCTTATTTTATTGACTATCCTGATACTAATGAGCTGTGCAGGAAGGAATCAGCTCGACTAAGGCCTTGAATACAATAATCATGGAGGTTATTGGTATGTCTCTTACTTCTTCGACAGGAAACTATAACAGTGCTCAAAGTTTACTAGTGCTTCACGATCTGAATGAGGCTGACTTAGCGCTGATCAGAAAGTTCGGCAGCATGATGGTACCGAAGCTCGATGATTATGTTAGGCACTTTTATGATTGGCTCGACAAGCTACCAGAATATAAACAATTTTTTGGTGATGAAAAGAAGCTCGTACGAGTTCAAGACTCCCAAGTGCGTTATTGGACCGTATTCTTTGAAGCGAAAGTCGATGAAGCTTATGTAAAGCAGAGAAGAGATGTCGGAGAGGTACACGCTCGCGTTGGATTGCCCTTACCTACGTACTTTGCTGGCATGAATATCTCAATGGTGATTTTTACTAAGCGAATGTATGACGGCAGTTTATACAGCGATGAATACAGTTCTTTGGTCACTGCATTCACTAAATTACTTCATCTTGATACGACGATTGTCGTGGATACCTATTCGCGCTTAATTAATAAAAGGATTGCTGAGCAAAGCGAAGCTCTGCTTGCGATGTCGACACCGGTTACCATGATCTGGCGCGACATCTTAATGCTTCCCATAGTGGGGATTATAGATTCTAAGCGTGCGCAAGACATCATGACTGCGGTGTTGAATAAAATCTCTGAGCATAGAGCTAAGATTTTCATCATGGATATTTCTGGTGTAGCAGTGGTGGATACTGCGGTAGCTAATCACTTCATTAAAATAACCAAAGCAACAAAACTGATGGGCTGTGATTGCTTGGTTTCAGGTGTTTCTCCTTCTATCGCTCAAACCATGGTTCAGTTGGGAATCAATGTAGGCGAAGTTTGTACCAACGCGACTCTTCGTGATGCGCTAGAGAATGCCTTCAAAATGGTTGGGCTCAATGTTGATGCTTTAAAACAGCTCTCTGATGAGTCGTGACAGGCAGGTCAGAAGATGCATAAATCGATTTCCATCAACCGAATGAAGCAAGCGCTTATTGCCAATATCCAAGTGGATTTAAGTAAAGCGGTGTTGGATGAGTTTAGGCAAGAGTTGTTGAATATGGTGATGAATTCAACCTCGATCAAAGGAGTGCTTATTGATCTATCTGGTGTCAAAACATTAGACAGGCAAGACATGGACTCGCTTATGCAGGTTGTCAGTGCCGTCGAAGTCATGGGGCGTATTTGTCTCTTTGTAGGAATTCGTCCGGGTATTGCTATGGCATTAGTCAACATATCTTACCAGACAGAGTCCTTGCGCTGCGTAAGCAGCATAGATGATGGCCTGGCGATAATAGGGAGTTAGAGAATGACGGCTTCGAGCATAGTGGAAGACATAATCGAAACATACGAGATTCGCTCGGAATCCGATGTGATGAGCTCAGTGATAGCCACATATACCTTAGCTGCACAATTTGGATTCAGTACACCAGCCGTTAGTGAATTATCAACCGTTGTGTCGGAACTGGGCATGAACATCGTCAAATATGCTGAGTCTGGGGTTATTTCTGTATGGAAATTAGAAAGAGAAGAGGGGCGAGGAATGAAGGTGGTTGCTCAGGATCATGGCCCCGGAATAGAAGATGTTGATAAAGCGTTAGAAGAAAATTATTCGACTGGACGCTCGCTTGGTTTGGGGTTATCAGGTGTACAGAGAATGGTGGACGAGTTTGAAATCGACACCTGTATTGGTCAAGGAACCCGAATTCAGGTAGTGAAATGGAGAGAGTAGATGGGATTTTCATACAGCTCTCGCGCTGTTCCCTACTTTGGTGAGCTAGAAACGGGAGACGGTTTCTTTATCCAGGAGTTCAGTGAGGCTCTTCTCGTCGTGATTATTGACGCCCTTGGACATGGAAGTAAAGCTGCAAAGCTGGCGCGTGAGATTGAGCACTTTCTCGAGGAGCATGGATGTGAAGACGTGGAGTGGTTGATGACGGAGCTACACCGAGTCTTTCTTGGCTCTATAGGCGCGGCAGTAACGATCGTCTTTTTTGATGCTATTCATAAGTCTGCCAATGGTATTGGGATTGGAAATACGCTTGTACGTCAGCTTGCCAGCGAAAAAAGATCCTTTCCTGCACAGCCTGGCATTGTTGGTGAAATGTTGCCTACTCTGCGTCCGTTTCAGTTTACTTTTGCTGATGGGGATGTGTTTATGTTCACCACAGATGGGATTAAAGAAAATATCAACGGTGATTTACTGCCTAATGCGAATTACGAAACTGTCGAATCACTTTCTTCCAAGTTTATTGAATCTTTTAGCAAACCTTATGACGATGCGACCGCTATCGCAGTGAGGTATACCGATGGATAGGCCGCATGTATACCGCTTAACGAACGATGATGAATCGCGAATTGTGCTGCGTAGAAAGCTCATTGCTGTGCTTGATTTGATGGGTTATGACAGGCATTACAGAGATCAAGTTATTTTCCTATGTGGCGAGATACTTTTCCAGTTATTCGCAGCCTTACCCTCTATACAACTTAAAGTTAGGGTTCATGACAACGGTATTCAAGCGTTGTGGTGCTCAACGGAGGGTGAAAGTTTACCTAATGTCTCTATTCCTCTTTTGACGCTTACACAGACCAGTCATGAGTTGGCTTGGACGCTCAATGCGAATAAGCCACTTACCCCATTAGATTTTGCTGAAATCACAAACGTGCTGTCTGAAAAAACACGTGATGATCTCATGCATGAACTCAAAGTTAAAAATCGAGAGCTGGCGACTCATCAAGAGGGATTGGAAGCAGAAATTGAACGGCGAACTAGAGACTTGCAGGCGAGTGAAGCATTGTCTCGTACGATTATTGAAGGAGCGCCGTCCAGTGTCGTCATCGTCGATAAGCACAAAAATATTGTGCTGTGGAATAAAACCGCTATCGAGACCTATGGCTATAGCGTCGAAGAAGCTGATGGAAAAAACCTATTTGATTTGTTAAATGCAGAACTGCCAGAGGATTTAATAGAGCTGACTTCAAGAGAGATAAGTCTTGATGATCAGGACAAGGTGAGTGGCTCGTTTTTTGAAGTACAGACTTATACTCGCGATGGAAAACTAATTCCCGTTGATCTCGGAATGACGATATTTTTGTTCGATGACGAATACCGTATAGCGATGTTTCTTCGCGATGTTACGTCGAGAAAGCAAGTAGAAAATGAGCTAAATGAAGCGAGAGCAAAGGCTGAGGAAGCCGTTGAAATTAAATCCATGTTTTTGGCTAATATGAGCCATGAAATTCGAACACCGATGAACGCCATTATTGGCATGTCTCATCTTGCTTTGAAAACAGACTTAAGCCCGAAACAACATGACTACATCTTCAAGATACACAATTCAGCTTCGCTTTTATTAGGTATCATTAATGACATATTGGACTTCAGTAAAATTGAAGCGGGTAAGTTATCTATAGAAGAAATTGAGTTTTATCTCGACGATGTTCTGCATAACGTTTCTATGGTAACTGGGCAGAAAGCGTTCGAAAAAGGTTTAGAGCTTCTCTTTGATATTCCTAGAGGCGTTCCTAAGATGCTTTATGGCGATCCACTTAGGCTTGGGCAAATCATTATCAACTTGGTTAACAATGCGGTGAAATTTACCGAACAAGGGGAAATTTCTGTTGCTGTTAAAGTGCTAAGAACCCTAGACGACAAGATTGATCTGGGATTCGTAGTAAAAGATACGGGGATTGGGATGAGTGATGAGCAGTCTAGCAAGCTCTTTAATGCTTTCACTCAAGCTGATGGCAGCACGACAAGAAAATATGGTGGTACGGGCTTAGGTCTATCTATTTGTAGGCGATTAGTCGAATTAATGGGGGGAAAAATTTCCGTTGAAAGTGAACTGAATGTGGGGAGTAGTTTTCATTTTAATATTCTGGTCGGTGCGTCGACTGAGGGGGCATATGCGCCCGTCGTTGTGCCGGATTTGCTCAATCATGTCAATGCGTTAGTTGTAGATGACAATGAGCATGCGCTTATGATCATGGAAGACTTGCTCGATATTTTCCTTTGTAAGCCTACGTTTGTCAGCAGTGGTGAACAGGCCTTGGAAGAATTGAAACGTGCTTCAGCTTCTGGGAAGCCCTACGATTTAGTCTTTATGGACTGGAAGATGCCAAGAATGAGCGGCATTGAAGCTAGCCGGCATATTAGGCAGCAGATCAGTACTACGCATCAGCCTAAGATAGTTATCGTCACCGCCTATGATAAAGATGATATCTCTGATGAAGTGTCAGCATTGGATATTGCAGGTTTCCTCTCTAAGCCTGTGGGACAGTCGTATCTATTTGATCTCATCATGGATCTCTTTGGTCCTCAAAGTGGAAAAGAAAGGCCAGCCAGTCCGTCTCGTCGGCATTATAAGGACAAAGACCTTGAAGGCTTGTCCGTTCTTTTGGTGGAAGATAATGAGATAAATCAACAGATTGCAGTTGAACTGATGGAAGAAAAAGGCATCGTGGTTACGGTCGCAAACAACGGTGCTGAAGCGTTGGAGTGTTTGGAACAGAGAATAGGCACGCCCGATATGTTTGAGATCATCTTTATGGATCTTCAGATGCCAGTGATGGATGGTTATGAAGCGAGTAAGCGTATACGCAGTGATGATCGATATGACGCGGTTCCACTGATTGCAATGACAGCCCATGCAATGGTTGAAGAGCGTGACCGTTGCATGAAAATTGGAATGAACGATCATGTCTCCAAACCGATTGACCCTGAGCACCTATTCGCGACGATAAAACGTTGTTGTCCGCAAGGGGGGCAGGAAAAAACACAAGCGCGTCACAATCACCCATTTCCTAGTCCTGTCGATAAAGCTGTTGAAGAAAATCAATCGACAGCATCACTACTTGAGGAAGTTGAAGCCCTAGATACCCACAATGGTTTACTTAGAGTAGCCAGTAATGAAGCCCTTTATCACCGTCTTCTATCTCAACTTGTGGACAAAGAACACGACTTTGTAAAACGACTCGATGTTGCTTTGGATAAAGGGGACTTCGACTATGCAAAACTGAGCAGCCACACCTTAAAAGGTTCATCAGCTAACCTTGGTGCTATTCGGTTATCTGATACGGCGGCCCGCCTTGAACAAGAGTTGCAAGGCGGGGAGCCAACTGAGCGGCTGGTGCAACTTAGAAATGAAATGTCAGATTATCTCGAGGTCTTTGTTCATGACGTATGCCAAGCACTACATCGCCCACAACCCTATGATTCAAAGGGAGATTTAGACGATGAAAGCGTGAAAATTATACACCATCTGGATGTGCTTCTTCAGGAGTTAGATGCGCAAGCGCTCGATTACCTTGACGAGCATTATTTGTACCTCAATACTTTACTTGGGTCGGAAGAGTTCGACACTTGCTGTAAGTGTATCCACGATTGTGACTTCTTGTCTGCAAGTGTTGCCCTAAGAAAAGCAGCCAGCATTTATCCCTTAGATGTGGATAAAGTGTTTGGGGGAAACCATGGATGACCATTTAACCAGCGTCTTAGTTGTCGATGATAATGCTGAGAACAGAGTGTTACTTAGCGGCTTACTGAAACCACACCATCGCGTTCTCGTAGCAACGGGTGGGATGCAAGCAATAAATATCTGCAAGCAAAGAAAACCAGATATTGTTCTTTTGGATATCATGATGCCAGAAATGGATGGCTATGAAGTATGTACACGTTTAGCGGCGGATCCCGATACTTGCGATATTCCCGTTATTTTTCTCACTGCGAAGTCACAAATTGAAGATGAACAGAGAGGCTTTGCCGCGGGTGCGGTGGATTACATACTCAAGCCCATCAGCCCACCAATACTAATTTCTCGGATTAATACTCACCTAAGATTGCGTGGTGCCATGGATGAGTTAGCTGAGCAAAATGAAGAGTTGGAGAGAAGAGTTAAAAAACGCACGAGAGAACTGGAAATGTTGCAAGACGCGACCATAGGTGCGATGGCCTCTCTTGCTGAAACTCGTGATAATGAAACGGGTAACCATATTCGACGTACACAGCATTACGTCAAAGCCTTAGCTGAAGAGCTGGTACGTGAAGGTCATTATTTGGAGGACCTTACACCAGAAGCGATTGAGTTACTTTATAAATCGGCGCCTTTGCATGATATCGGTAAAGTTGGCATACCCGACAGTGTGTTACTCAAGCCAGCTCGACTAACCGATGATGAGTTTGATGTCATGAAGTATCACACTACTCTTGGGCGAGCAGTGTTAATGACAGTAGAGGAATCGATAGACTTCAAATGCGACTTTTTAACCGTTGCTAAAGAAATTGCATATAGCCATCAAGAAAAGTGGGATGGAAGTGGTTATCCAGAGGGACTGGCCGGATTAGACATTCCTCTCAGCGCAAGACTGATGGCATTAGCTGACGTATATGATGCATTAATTTCCGAGCGAGTCTACAAACCAGCATTTCCTCACGAAAAGGCTTTGGACATTATATCTGAAGGTTCTGGCAGCCACTTCGAGCCTTTAATCGTGGACGCGTTTTTGAACATTGAAAGCACTTTTAAAGAAATTGCATCCATCTATCAAGATGAAGGGTTTGATGAAAGCACGTTTCAGTTAAAAGCGAGCGGTGAAGAATAACGGCTCGTGGTGACTCGTGGTAAGTTGCTTTTTACTGCCTAGCTTGGCTTGTATCATTTGGCAACATCACACTGTCTGATCGGAGTTCTCATATCAGATGTGTTTTATCTCGTTGGATTCGTGTCTGATGAGTTAACTATCTGTTACACTTAAACTATTAGTAACAAGAATAGCAGTAGGTATATGCATGGCTTTTCCTGTCCTTATCTGTGACGACTCTGCGTTAGCCCGAAAGCAAATGGCGCGCTCATTACCTGCTTCTTTGAATGCAGAGATCACTTTTGCCGTCCATGGGCTGGATGCACTAGAACAACTAGAACAGAACGACTTTAGATTGATGTTTCTCGACTTAACCATGCCTGAGCTTGATGGCTTTGGTACGTTAGAAGAGATAGGCAATCGTGACATCAACATACAAGTTGTGGTGGTTTCCGGCGATATTCAGCCTAAAGCGAAAGAGCGGGTCATGGCTCTTGGGGCCAAAGCTTTTATACAAAAACCGATCGATAAAGACGCGTTAAACGCTGTATTAAAAGAGTTAGTTGAAAAGCCCACTCAGCCACAAATAGTCACGCCTGTGTCTGTTGATTTACCCGTATTACGTCGACGCGATATTTATATGGAAGTGGCCAACGTCTCTATCGGTAGAGCGGCTGATGCCCTTGCTCGGCACTTCGATGTCTTCGTACACCTTCCTCTTCCTAATGTTAATATCTTCGAAGTTAGTGAATTGCATATGGCGCTGCGTGATTTGGCTGAGAACGATCAGGTGTCGGGAGTTTGCCAAGGCTTCAGTGGAGAAGGCATTGCTGGAGAAGCATTGGTCTTGCTCAGTGATTCCAGTGTTTGTGATTTAAAAAAATTAATGAAAATCCCGGCGGATAGCGAAGAGCTGGAAGAGTTAGAGCTGTTGATGGATGTGTCAAATATTCTCGTCGGTTCTTTCTTGAATGGATTAGGCAAGCAGGCAGAGGTTCGTTTTTTCCAAAGTTCACCAGTATTGCTCGGTCAACATATTTCGATCGATTCAGTTATCCAATCGACAACGGGATCGTTTAAGAAAACCATGACGTTTGAGGTGAGTTACAACATCGATGGGACCTCCATTCGCTGTGATCTATTGTTTATGTTTGTTGATGAGTCTCTTCCATTGCTCGACAACAAGTTATCTTACTTGATGGAGGACTTTTGATGCTTAACCTTCCTGCCGAATTTGAGCAATTCCACTGGATGGTGGATATGGTGCAAAATGTCGATCTCGGGCTGATTGTGGTTGATCGTGAGTATAAAGTTCAAGTTTGGAATGGCTTTATGACTCACCATAGTGGAGTTCAGGCTCATGATGCGATAGATAAGTCACTGTTTGAACTGTTTTCTGAGATACCTGAAGACTGGTTTAAATTAAAGAGCAAGCCTGTTTATGATTTAGGATGTCGGAGCTTCATTACATGGCAACAGCGTCCGTACTTATTCAAATGCCGAAACGTAAGACCTGTGACACAGCAAGCGGATTTTATGTACCAAAACATCACACTCAACCCGATGAGAACGCCGACAGGTGACATTCGCTCAATGTTCCTATCCATTCAAGATGCAACGGCTGAGGCTTTGGTTTCAGTTAAGTAGAGTGAATTTAGCCTAATGTATGTATAAAGCCAGAATCTGTCTGGCTTTATTTTTATCTTAAGGAGTCACCATGTCATCCCCCATTCCTCTTTATCGTGCAGAGCAGGTGAAAGCAGGTGAAGTGGTTGCCGCGAAAAGCCAATCAGTAACTTTATATCAACTAATGATTCGTGCTGGTCGTGCCGTTTTCGAATTGGTCCAAGAACAATACCCCACATGCCAAAGTATTCTGGTTGTGTGTGGAGGAGGAAACAATGGGGGAGACGGTTATGTGGTGGGTAGATTGGCGGTTGAAGCTGGGTGGCGAGTGACGGTCTGGCAAAGTGTCGAGCAAAGCAAACTCAAAGGTGATGCACTACAGGCATACCAAGACTTTAGTGCAGTTGGCGGGTGTGTTGAGGTGCCGGACCTAGATTCAAAGCTTAACTATGACTGCATTGTGGATGCTTTGCTTGGCACGGGCCTTTCTGGCTCTGTTAGAGCTCACCTTCTTTTGGTTATTAATAAACTCAATCAGAGCGATATCCCCATTGTCTCAGTGGATGTTCCTTCTGGCCTTTCCAGCAATACAGGGCAAGTGCTAGGAAACTGTCTTAAGGCCGACCATACGGTATCTTTTGTTGGGCTAAAGCAGGGGCTGTTTACAGGGCAAGCTCGGGATTATACGGGAATAGTGCATTTTCGAGGGCTAGGAGTGGAAGGTGCATTTGAACAACAGAATGTTCCGTCTGCACAGCTGCTTAATAGAGTAGAAGATTATGCACCAATGCTTTCTCGTTCAAGAAGTGCGCACAAAGGTTTGCATGGCAAAGTGACGCTTGTGGGAGGCAATCAAGGAATGGGAGGAGCGGCGGTACTTTCTGCATTGGCATGTCAACGGGTCGGGGCAGGTTTGACTGCATTACTTACTCATCCGGATCATACACTACTTGCTTTAGTGTCATGTCCAGAGGTTATGGCATCATCATGGCTGGATAACAAGATTAATGCGTTGAGGTTGAACCAGTGGTGTAACTGTTTTGCCATTGGCCCTGGTCTAGGTACGGATGCGTCTGCAAAGAAGATGTATAAAGCCGTTGTTGATACCACATTGAATAAAGTGTTTGATGCAGATGCTCTTAACTTGCTTGCAGAAAAAGCAAATTATGACCCTAATCGAATCCTGACCCCCCATCCAGGTGAAGCCTCTCGGCTTTTAGGGTGCTCAGTTCAAGCTATAGAAAGTGATAGATTCAATGCAGTACGCAAGCTGCACAAGAAATATGGTGGTGTCATCGTTTTGAAGGGGGCAGGAACGCTCATTTGTGATGGACAAAAAACCTATATTTGCAATGCAGGCAATCCGGGAATGGCGACTGGAGGAATGGGGGATGTTCTTACTGGTGCGATCCTTGGTCTGCTAGCACAGGGAGAAAGTTTGATCAGTGCGGCAGTAAAAGGTGTGATGATACATAGCCAAGCCGCTGACAGAGAGGCTGAAATCAACGGTGAACGAGGCCTTTGTGCAAGCGATTTACTGCCTCATATTCGTTATTTGGTGAACACATAAACCCAATACAACCTTTTTCACCAAAAACAATGAAGTGAACGATTTCGGAAAACGATTGCGGGATGCGTGATGAATTTATATCAGTAGACTCTAAGTCTTTGTTTATTGGAGTTTCTTTTGGAGAAAGGGATGGTGCGGGGGAATCGGATTTGCAAGATGACAAAATGGTATCACAAAAAAAATGCAAATATCAGTCTTGCGGGAAATAAATCCCAGCCTATAATGCTGAAAACCGGAGCGTCTGCCAACGCTCCGGTTTTTTTGTGTCCGAAACTCAGTAAAACGTCTGCCAACGTTTACCGAAAACGCACGACACGTAAATTTGCTTACAGGAAAATTTATCATGCGTATCGAACAAGAACTTAAGTTAGGCTTTAAAGATGTACTGTTCCGCCCGAAGCGTTCCACCCTTAAAAGTCGTTCTCAAGTTGAATTAACCCGCGATTTTACATTCAAGCATAGTGGTCGTCAATGGTCTGGCACACCGGTAATTGCGGCAAATATGGACTCAGTGGGTAGCTTCGCGATGGCAGAAGCTCTAGCTGAACATGGTGTGATGACTGCAATTCATAAACACTACACTGTTGAGCAGTGGGCTGATTTCGTAGAATCAGCCGATCAGAGTACATTGAACAATGTATTTGTCTCAACTGGTACTTCTGAGGCTGACTTTCAAAAGACTCAAGACATCATGGCGTTAAGTGATGAGCTTATCTTCATTTGTATTGATATTGCTAACGGCTATTCAGAGCACTTAGTCGAGTACGTAGAAAAAGTGCGTGCAGCCTTTCCTGATAAAGTGATCTCCGCAGGTAACGTTGTGACTGGCGATATGTGTGAAGAACTTATCCTCGCAGGCGCGGATATAGTGAAAGTGGGTATTGGTCCAGGCTCTGTATGTACCACTCGCGTTAAGACAGGTGTGGGGTATCCTCAGCTTTCAGCCATCATTGAATGTGGTGATGCTGCGCATGGCCTAGGCGGCATGATCATCGGTGACGGTGGTTGTTCATGCGCAGGTGATGTAGCAAAAGCCTTCGGCGGCGGCGCTGATTTCGTTATGCTAGGTGGTATGCTTGCCGGCCACGAAGAGTCAGGCGGTGAACTTATTGAGAAAGACGGTGAGACTTTTATGAAGTTCTATGGCATGTCTTCTCAGTCTGCTATGGACAAGCATTCAGGCGGTGTTGCAAAGTACCGCGCAGCTGAAGGAAAAACCGTACTATTGCCATTCCGTGGCAGTGTTCACGGTACTATCTCAGACATCCTTGGTGGCGTGCGTTCAACCTGTACATACGTAGGCGCAGCAAAGATTAAAGAGCTAACTAAGCGTACGACTTTCATCCGCGTACAAGAGCAAGAGAACAACGTTTTCGGTAAAGAGAAGTAGTCCAATACTTCGGAAAATTCGAAATATTGAGAGCCGCTTTTTGCGGCTCTTTTTTTGCCCGAAAATTGTAAAGTGGCGACAAAGTGGCGACAGTCCGCAAAAAATTTTTGTGGCGACAACTACAAGTGAGCGAGTGGGTTATGAGTGATAGCTTCTGATAGGTGATCGGGGGCGAAGTGAGCGTAGCGCATGGTCATACTAATATCTGCATGGCCAAGGATGTCCCGCAGTACCAGAATATTACCGCCGTTCATCATAAAGTGGCTGGCGAATGAATGGCGAAGAACATGCGAAGCTTGGCCAGAGGGTAGGGTAATACCGAGTTTGTTCTTAAGGATGTAGCAAAAGGGTGTGTAGCACTCTTCGAACAACTTACCTGAGGTTGGTTTATAGATTTCATGAAAAAGCTCTTCTGAGATGGGTACAGAGCGATTCTTCTTAGTTTTAGTGTTGGTATAGGTGACTTTGTATTTGGTGAGCTGAGAGCCGTTAAGTTGCGCAGCCTCATTCCAACGTGCACCGGTTGCAAGGCAAAGCTTAACTATCTTGAGCATATCTTCTCTATTGTGCAGAGCGACTAATTTCAATAGCTGGCTAATTTGCTCTTTATGTAAGAAAGCCATGCTGCGCTCGTGATCTTTAAAAGGCTTAACATCCTCAATTGGGTTTGGGAGTTTCCATTCACCCAGTTCTTTCAGCTTGCTGAAAACAGCTTTAAATCGGGCTAGCTCAGAATTAAGCGTAGCGATGCTCGGTGCACCTTTTTGCCATCGCTCATCCACAAAGCTGATTTGACCATGCATGCGCTGACTGCGAAAATCTGAATACAACCTAGCGTTGAGAAGGTTAGCTAGTGGGTTGCCCATAGCATCACACATCTTTTGTAGCTTGCTATAAATTACAGATCCGTTAGCGAGCGTTGCACCATAGCGTGTATACCAAATGTCGATAAGCTCAGATAACCTTCGGTGATCAGGCTTATCGCCTTCCCAGGGCTTGCTCTCAACTTCACGCATGACGAACCGCTCGTAGGCGGAAGCCTCACCTTTGGTAGCGAATTTCTTGCGAACTCTTTTACCACTTCGACCGCTTGGGTAGCATTCACATATCCACGGTTTTGAGGAGCCATCTTTAAGGTTTCTAACGGACATAAATTACCAATCAACACTGTATAAATGAACAGTAATTTAATGTATGCTTATGTGCAATGTTTGATGCGGCCGATAACGAACAAATGCGAAGTGTGTCGTACAGCTTTGTTGGTCATTGAAAGTAAGCTGTTTAAAGGTGTAAGGAAGTAGAAATGAGCGTAATACATTTAAAGGTTACATCAAGGGTTTTGGACCATGTTACTAATGTCGGACACAGTAGTCAGAAACAAATCGCTTATGAAGTAATTGATGGGCAGCTATATGAGAGAAACTCAGAGATTAACAAACACAATAAAGTTACGATCAAAGTTGCCAATCAAGTTACGCTTACGCTAGTTGATACAAGCGCAATCTGGTTCAGCCATCAAATGGAGCCTGTTCAGTTTGAAGCGTTGTATCAGCTTCTATCTATTGCACCTGACCGAGCACACTCGTTTCCATATAAGTTAATCTGATAGCAAGTAAGTTGGAAAGAAAGTGCCGAGCTTCCCCCAAGCTCGGACTTTCAGTTTTGCAGCAAAGCGATGTGCCTTCCATAAGCATATTAGAGCTGAGACTTTCACTTCTCCTACTTTCAATAAGAGTGCGAAGCACTAAACATAATGATGTAATCAAGAAGTTGAGTATCAATTTGTGTAAGTGTCCGCTAATGCTACTACTCCAGAAAATAAAGGATTAAACAACGAAATTGCTCGTTTTTGAACGCACATTAACCGATTGAAAACAAGTTTCAATTTTAGAGCATAAAGTCGTTGCCAGGGCTAATTCGCCTGGTATGATGGCCTGGCAAAAAATATTGGAAGTAAGAGTAAAAATGCAATCTAGTGATGTTCTTGTAATTGACCTGTTCGCAGGGCCTGGCGGGCTCGGCGAAGGCATGTCTGCTGTAACTAATGAAGATGGTCGCCAACCATTTAAAATTGGAGTATCAGTAGAAAAAGAATTGGGAGCACATACAACTCTTACGACTCGTGCTTTATACAGAAAGTTGAAAGATAAGCCGGATTCACTCGAAAGCTATTTCCAATACCTTCGTGGCGAGTTAACTCGTACGCAGTTGTTCGAGAAATACCCTGAGCAAGCTAGCCAAGCGAATGAAGAAACTCTTCACGCACCGAGAGCGTTGGGGGAAGACAATGAGCTGATACACGGCCGAATTCAACAACTAGCTAAAGAACAGCGAGAGCGTAATGCTCCAATTGTTGTTATTGGTGGGCCACCTTGCCAAGCGTACTCACTAGCCGGGCGCTCTCGAAATGCAGGCATAAAAGACTACAAAGCTGAAAAAGACCATCGTAACTTCTTGTATAAAGAGTACTTAAAAGTACTTTCTATCGCACAGCCAGATGTCTTTGTAATGGAGAATGTACGAGGTATTCTTTCCGCAAAAATCGATGGCGAGGTGATGTTTCCGCGAATTCTGAAAGATTTACGCGCACCAGGTCGTATTACCAAGATAGCAACTCCAAGGTATCGAGTGTACTCGTTAGTGGTTGATGCTGAAAAGCCAAAAAATCCGCACTACGAAAATTCTACAGATTTTTTAATCAAAGCAGAGAACTATGGGATTCCTCAAGCGCGACATCGTGTAATTTTACTTGGTGTCAGAGAGGATGTAGATCGGGTACCGGGAACTTTAGAACGAAACGCAGAACAAGTCAGTGTTCAACAAGTGCTAGAGGATTTGCCAGAGCTAAGAAGTGGCTTCTCCAAGCGCAAAGATATAGTTAAAGATTGGGAAAGAATAGTATCTAGCAATGCGACTCGTGTAAAACGGCTTTTAAAGAAGCAATTTGAAGGTGCCAAAGACCTAGACTTAAAGCCACTGAAAAACCTTCCACGAGGTTCATCGCAGTTTACATACGAGCCGAACACCATGCCGAGTAATTTGTGCAAATGGTATCGAGACTATGCTCCTGAATTTGTACTTAATCATGAGACTCGCGGGCATATGGAAAGCGATCTTCTACGGTACGCTTACAGCGCCGCGTACACCCAACTTAACAGTGGTATACCACCAAAGTCTCGTGATTTCCCTGACACACTTGCACCAGCACATGAGAACTGGAAATCAGGGTATCATGCCGACCGTTTTAGGACTCAAGCTGCAAATAAATGCTCAACAACAGTGACGAGTCACATCTCAAAAGATGGGCACTACTTTATTCATTATGACCCTAAGCAATGCCGAAGCTTAACAGTCCGTGAAGCGGCTCGTTTACAAACGTTTCCGGATAACTATAAGTTTGAAGGAAACAGAACGCAGCAGTATGTTCAGGTAGGGAATGCAGTGCCTCCTTTCTTAGCGCAACAAATTGGACAAGTTGTGATGGAGTTACTAGAAGCTCAATAAAGCTAGCTAGTACACTGTATTTCTTATAAAAATACGGTTGGCTACTACATGTCTGATTCATTAATCCTCAAATTTGACCCGAATACGATTGAGCATTTGGGCGTTTCACTTTATTCAAAACTCCCGAGCGTTCTTTCTGAACTTCTTAGTAATTCTTGGGATGCGGATGCGGATAATGTCACTATTGATTTCATTGAGAATGGAGATGAGAAAGAGATCATCTACATGGACGATGGCGAAGGTATGACATTTGATGAGCTGAATAACAAATACCTTGTTATTGGTCGTAACCGTCGCCGAGATACTAAACGTCAAGAAAGCACGAAAGGCCGTCCAGTAATTGGAAAGAAAGGACTTGGAAAATTATCAGTATTTGGTATCTGTGATGAAATCGAAGTTGTTTCAATTAAAGACGGATTAAAAAACCATTTCACGATGAACCTTCAGGAAATAAAAGATAGTCGTGGGGACAAGTATTCTCCAGAGTTATTAGCGCATAATGAGTCTACACCGATTCCTTCTGGTACAGTGATTAAACTAAAACAAATACGTCGTAAGAGCGGTTTCAACTTAGATGATATTGCACTCAGTCTATCTAAGAAGTTTATCATCTTTACTGAGATGGACACCCGAATCACCAAGAATGGTGAGCCTGATTCCGAAGTACATATTACCAATGAGCTTAAGTTTCAGACTCTCAATACCGAATTTACTTGGTCTTTCCCTGACGAAAAATACGATAAAAGCTACTCTCATTGGGAGCAAATGAAAGGTTCGGTCATTACTCTCAAAACCCCGGTTAAAGATACGGAGATGCGTGGTATTTATCTCACTTCCAGAGGAAAGATAGTTAACGTTGCAAGTTTCTATGGAGCTCGTGACAATGACCAATTCCACAACTATGTTACTGGATATCTAGAAGTTGATTTTATAGACGACTTTGATGATGACGTAATCTCTACTGACCGCCATTCACTCAACTGGGAGCATGAAGAAACGCGAGAATTACAAGCGTATCTACAAACTATTGTTAAGGTAATTGGCAAAGAGTGGCGTGAAAGGCGTGCTCAAGTAAAGCAAGCAGCAGTAGAAGAAAAGCACCAAGTTGGCCTAGAACAGTGGAAAGAAGAGCTACCAACATTTGAACGTGAATTAGGCGATAAGATCATTACCCCAATTTTAGAAAATTCCAATATTGATGTTGATGAATCGGCTGAGCTCATTGGCAATGTTATGGATAAATTTGATAATCAAGCATACAAAGAGTACGCCTCATCTATTGCCGACCTATCTGAATCAGCTGAAGATATTCCCAAGTTACTTCGACTAATGGAGGAGTGGAAATCTATTGAATCGAAACAGTACCGTGATTTGGCTACATCTCGTGTAGAAGTCATCAAACAGTTTGAGAATTATGTAAATACCAACACTAAAGAAGTACCAACATTGCATAATTTTTTGAAGAAATTTTCATGGCTTTTAGACCCCCGAATTCTAGAGTTTCGAGACGAAGTGACATACTCAAAATTGCTTGAAGAAACCTATCCAGATGAAGATCTTGATGAAAAAGATCGTCGAATTGATTTTTTATGTAGTAATGCGCTAGGAGAAATTCTCTATGTTATAGAGATTAAAAGGAGCACCTACAAGGTTGATGCTAAGGCCTTAGAACAAGCCTATGATTATGCTTCGTTTTTGGAAGAAAGGTATGCGTCTGAAACTGGGTTTTCGAGAGTTGTTTGCTATGTTGTTGGTGGCAGCAAATCAGAAGATAGACGCTTTAGATCGAAAGAAAAGACATATGCGGAAACAGGTGAAGTTTTTGTTAAAACTTACCGAGAGTTATTGGAGCAATCAAAAGAGTACCATAAGGAATTTATTGAAGCATATGATTCATATAATGGCTAAGATAAATTATTGGGGCTAATATTAGCCCCTTTTTATTATGAATTGTCATACAACCTAACACTATCGTGGATATACCAAACTAGGTTGTTTGGCCTGTACATTAACCGATATATGAGGTTTTCACATTCTGGTAATAAGAACTTATCGACGAACATGTAAATGGAGTTATCTAGGTAGTTATGGGATAAGTGAAACTCGGTCTCTTTATTGTGTACTATAGCATTTCGAGTAAAATAGATTATCTTAGAAAATAGTCTAGGCCATTCGGCCTGTTTTTGCTTATCTGAATAGCCATCCAAAATGTCATAAGTGAAAGGATCACCATTTTTGTTTTTAATACCTAAAGAGTTCAATGCGTTGTCAACGTCTTCTTTTTCAAGGATGTTATCAGAGACAAGCCTATGAAAGGAATCTGTTAGGCTTGACAGTAAATTCCCATTTTCAAAAGATTCACCATAGGTAGATTTAAATAAGTTGTTAAGTGACGTTATTTCGTTGTCACTGACTCTGTCGTACATATCTCTGAAGTTTCGTATAGAGAACATCTGACCGTTGTTATTGCTATTCAATCTCACTAAAGGGTACTTAAACATAAAGTTTTCAATTATTTGATAAATGCTCAAAAATTTATTAAGTACTTCTTTTCTGCTATTATATTCACTTAGTATTATTAGACTATCATCAAACTGCTGTAGAGAATGGATTGGTTTAAGTTTATCTTTGATGTTGTTGTTGATATTTCTAGAGGCTGTTTTTATTTCGTGATAATGATGACCAGAAGTCAATAAATGTAGTTTCAGGTACGCTTCAGATTTAGACTTGGTTACATCTTCTGATCTTTTAACAACAATGAAATTATTTATGTATTTGACTCTATCTTTAGAGAGAAAATGAAGGAGGAGGAAAAAAATAAATGAAGAATCACTATCAAAATTTACTTCACTAACTCTGTTTAAGAAAATTACAGAGTTTTCTTCTGATTTGTTATTGTAATGAAAGTAGCTCTGATTATAGGCGGGGATGTTTATATCTGAATATGTTATAAACTTAGTCTCGTCAATCTCTATGTCACTTAAATCTAAATCAAATTTAGTAATGTGGTTTGCATAAGCACAAAATATTATAACAGTATCTATATTTTCAAAAGGTTCATAAATTGGCTTTGAGCTATTTAGTAATTCGACGATTTCACTAAAACCCTCAAAGTAACCATCTTCATTAATGTAGGCTAGGGAAATTACGTCTATAAAACTCTGAATACACTGCATTGAATTCAGGAATAAATCTTGATTTTCATCAGTGACCCTACGTTCGATTTTTTCTAAGAGTTCATTATCAAGTAATTTTTCTAGTGCTTCGATAATATACAAATATAGTGTATCTTTAGCATTTATCATTACAACTCTATGAATACCTCATTCCAAGGAATACTTTTATATTCATTTCTCATGATTAATAGTGTTGCACTGTATACCGCTTTTTTATTAAATTCACCTATGTTTACTTTGGAATAATTTACATTGTTCCTCTCTTTTTCAAAATCATTAATGTTAAAAGCTGTAGGGAAACTAACAAATTTATTCAATGCTAACTCAATAGACTCTGAAACAGATATGTTTTCAATATGAGAGTATTGTCCAATAGCCCCCATCATTCCACTAATTACGACATCTCTACCTAGCCATTTTGTTCCAAGCTCATCGTAATGATTGAAGAGAATTTTATCTAGTTCGAGAAGGAATTTGCAAACCATTAAAATTGTATGATAATCAATACTATAAAATTCTTCATTTTTTTGAATGTTACTAATTAGTTTTGAGTTAATGGTTATCGCTTTTCCACTATTTAGAGATAGTATCGCTGATATTATTAATGAAAAGTTAAACTCACCTGGCTTGCGGTTCTTATTAGCATTTACAGAGTTTACATCTCGCTCTCTTAAAACCTTGAAATTATCGTTGACTTCTTTTTCAATGAAATCAATTATGTTATAGAAAACAATTTCCAATTGATGTTTTAAGCTTACATGCTTATGCCCAGCATTTAAAATTAGCATCTTATCAACTTGCTCTTTGACGCTTAGACCTTCCCAAATTTCAACCCATTGTTCGAAATCTAAAAGGTTGGCTATAGAGTTTCCTGAATTTAGCTCATTTATAAGTTTTTTTATAATTGTTGTGCTTGCATTTATGGAGTTGATTTCTTTTAAATATTTTCTTGAAATTCCTACAGGTGTAAGGTTAGAAACTTCTTGCTCATGATTCAGCACAAATTGCTTACTATTGAGTATTGTTTTTAGTCGGTGAGTACGTTGCAATCCATCTAAAATTTTGAAGTTGGATATAGTTGCAATGTTGCTATTTATTGATTTTTCAATTTCTTGACTTTCAGAAATCAAAACAAGAGAGGGAATATGTTTATTGCTTATTACAGTATCGATAATGTCATCCAGATAACTATTATCTATAATTCCTCTTTGTATATTCCAGTCTTTATAATCACTAGATAAGGAAGTTAAGTACTCCTGCATGTTGACTTTACACAAGTAACATGTCGCGTTTCCTTCCGTTTTTTTATCTAAGATAGTTAACTTCATAATAAGTTACTCTATTGTTTCATCACTTGTTTTAGTCGTACTATGTTTTTTTATGATTAGCGCGACTCTACCAACCACCTTAACCTCATCTTCTTCAACAGTCAGAGTTGAACCATTAAAGCCGATGGCTAGTTTCTTACTAGGTAAGCGCTGAATCTTATTCAGAGAGAATAAACCGTCCATATCAACCAGATATGTGCCACTGACTGCTTTACGCGTGTCTCTATCAATTACGTAAGTACAATCGCTATCGAAAACAGCCATAACATTTAGAACAGAAGTATCACCAAGTATGGAAGTGTCGAGGGTGAGAGGCTTTTGAGATATTAGTTCGCCATTGAGAATTTTGTATGAGTCAATGTCGAAAATTAAGTTCGAGTCTTCTTGAACACCTCGATTAGGAAACGCTTCGCCTTCCCCGAGAGTCAACCAGCGAACCGAAACGCCAGTATACATATGAGCTCTAAGTACTACTTCATAAGGGCATAGGTCGCGCTTGTGCCAAGTAGACATTGTCGAAGTTGGTATGTTTAAGATGCTAGAAAGCTCACTCAAATTTTTTGCGTCCAGAGCTTTACATAGTCTTTCTGTGACGAGCTTCCCACCTTGGTAGTCAAAAGCGGATAGGTTGGTTTGTTTTTCTCGCATATACGATCAACAATCTCTCGCATACGAACTCATTTGTGAGCTGCAACTCTATGGTTCGTAATTCAACATTCAATAACTTACAAGGATACCACTATGCTTTCATATCAAGTAGTCCTAAACACGCCTTTCATGACCTATGACCAATACTCGCAATTCTCGGGTATGCCCAAACGAACCATTATGGATTGGGTTTCTGACGGTCGCCTGCCTATTAAAGCCAAGTCAAAACCTAAGGAAACGCCACTTATCAACATGGTTGCGTTGCTAGAAATGGCGACACGCGAAGCGATGCAAAACTTAGGTTAAACCATGCGCTTTTCGTCTCTGGTTCCAACCAAAGAGTATTGCCCGTTGTGGCTCAATATCGTCGGTTGGGGTTTCATTCTCATCTCCTTGGTATGCAATTGAGTATTGGTTATGAACGAAAGTGACTCAATGTGCGAATTTGTTGGCACGAAACAATTGGCATTTAATGAAGCGTGTTGTTCATTTGCGAAGTCAGAGAATATGACCAAGCTGGCCGAGAGCATCGGCATGAGTCCAACAATGCTTCGTAACAAGCTCAATCCAGAACAACCACATGTTCTGACTTGTGTTGAACTTATCGCCATTACCAAAGTAAGCGGTAATCACACCATCGTGAACAGCCTTTTGCTTGGGTTAGGAGTTGTAACGGCGCATGTGCCACTCAATGCGAGTGAAGAAACCTTCATCAAACGAGCTTTAGAAAACTCGATCCACTCGGGTGACTTATCTCAAATGGCTTTGGACCAGGCTGGAAGCACACGGCTAAGCCGTACCAACAAACACAACATTATTCAGAAAGCTCAGGCCAGTATCGGCAACCTCGTGCTTTTGATTAGTGATCTCGAAGAACGCACTAAAGGCGTGTCTCCCTTCCTTGCTATGGGAGTGGATTTTGTAGCCAACGGTGCGCCAGTCCCTAGGCTGAGTTAACTGAAGAGTTTCGAAATGATTACGATTGAAATCAACACCCCTGAAGAAGCTTTACACCTCCAGAATGTCGCTGCGCTGAACATTGGCAAATACAAAAGTAACCCTGTGGAAGGGCAGCAACACCTCCAAAGTACCCACATTCGTTTGTGGAAAGACATGCACGCGCAAGCAGGCGACGTATTGAAGACGCTTATCGCCAAGAAGGAGAAAGCTTCATGCAATACGTAGCAATCCGCCTTTTTGGTGATGGTGCGATGAAGCGCCACGAAGAAACTCAAGAGCCGGAAACAACGTCCCTTGGAGAGTTCGATTCTCTAGACGATGCCGTTGGCCAAGCCTGCGAGCAACTCAAATGCAACCACGTTCGTCATGGTGTTCTAAGTGAAGGCGAAGGGCAGGGCGGATTTATCGTCGTAGATACACAGGAGCTAGTTCAAATATGACCATTCCAGTTTATAGCGACCCATGCCATATGCCTTGCCCGGATCTACCGCATCACTCTTTGTCAAAGGAAGACAAAGAGCGAGGGCTTGAGAAGCTGCAACAAGTTCGAGCGCAAGTGAGAGAGGGCATGCTTTCAAGCCTGCGCAAAGAATATGAACAGGCAGAAAGTTCCTATCAACGGGCTCTCATCAATCAGCGCGCTAAACGAATAAAGCGCAATTGGTCTTAGTACGGAGGGAATTATGGATAATCAACTCAAATCAAACCAAACAACACAAGAGAACCCATTCACTCAAAGCGTTACGTTGTTAGGTTTTTTGCGTGACCGTTTAGTCGAAGCCGCCGACTGCTTGGAAACGGGTATCGACATTACAAAAAATGCAGGTTTAACAACATCAGACCTAGAGCGTCAAATAGCGGATTGCCGATTCTTTGCGGAAGAGGCAAACACCTTTTTGGCATCTATGAGCGGACAGTCGACCAATGAACCAAGCTGAAGTCGATGAAGCACTCAAGAAACAACGAGAGTTAGGAGAAGCCGGTGATATTGTTAAATACTCTTCTTTCACTCGTCGTTTCTTTCCCAGACTTCCTCAGTTGATCAGAAATGACGTTAAGCGCAAAGTTGTCCAGCGAATGGGACGTAAAAATCCAACCCGTGAAAATCTAGTCAGGGCCGCAGAAGATGCGGTCAACTTTGGCCTCAAGCAATCCCACTTCCTCGAAGACAAATTCCCGTTTGTTGATTTCAGAAATGGCGCGAAATCTAGACCTCTTACACACGCCATTTTGATGCGGGATGACGCCGTAAAAAAGTTAGCAAAGGAATATGCAGATAAAGCGTCAAACTTAATGTCTGACCCAGATTTAGGAGAGCAGTTCGATAGTTTTCTGGATGCTTTAGAACATGTGTACGACCAACAGTCCAAAAACCTCAAAGAGATTTTTATCACTCCTCCGCACGTTAACTTTTCTAAGAGAGATAAGAAGCCAGAGGAGTTAGAGCAGGACCTGCAAGTGGCCATTCTAAAAATGCAAAGAGAAGGTTGGATAGTAGGTAGGCTCACTCACTTGCGAGCTCAGTACATAGAGTATGCTCAAATCACTTTGGATCGCGTCGGTGAATCGAAATATCAAAAGCCATATGTTAGCGCTGTGTCTTTCTCTAACTGGATGCAAAAGCAAAGAGAAGCCAAGCGATTTGTTGAGTCGATGGCTGTCATGAATGATGAGACTGGAGAGGCGTTTAAGCTGGAAGATGTAGTAAAGCGAACTACGGCAAACCCAGAGAACCGGCGTATAGAGATGATGGTTCGCTCGCGTGGGTTCGAAGAGCTTGCACAAGATTTGGGTTATGTCGCTTTGTTCCTGACCTGGACACTGCCAAGTAAGTACCACCGCAACTCAGCTAAGTGGAATGGGGCAACAGTAAAAGAAGGCCACAAGGAACTCATGAAAAAGTGGGCGATTGGGCGTGCAGAACTGGCTAAGTTAGATATTGATTACTTTGGCTTTCGAGTCGCAGAGCCGCATCAAGACGCAACAAGCCACGCTCATTACTTTCTTTTCTGTGCTCCTCAGGACAAGGACAAAATCATCTCTATTTTACGAGAACGTGCGATCAGTGAAGATAGAGATGAGTTAGGTTCAAACATCAACATTCGTTTTGATGCAAAAGTCGAAGACCCGACCAAAGGAAGCGCGACAGCTTATATTGCCAAGTATGTTTCCAAGAATATCAACGGGAAACACATGCCTGAAGGAGAAGCAGAAGAGTGGGCATATCGCGCTCGAGCCTGGGCTTCAACTCATCGTATTCGACAGTTCCAGCAATTCGGTGGAGAACCGGTTTCATTGTGGCGAAACCTTCGACGCGCTCAACCAAATCAAACCTCTATTGATCCCAAGCTCGAAGAGCTCAGGCAGGCGGCCGATTCATCAAAATGGTCTTTGTTTTGCCGGTTAGAGGTTGGGGCGAAAATCGAATATGAAGCAAAGCAAAACCAATATGGCGAAAAGACCAAGAAAGTCATCGGCTTTTCTTGGTTTGGTCAGTTAATTGAAACTTGTAGCGAGAGCTACAGCTTAGTTAAGCAGAAAGACGTGAAGCGACTTCAAGAAGCGCGGAGCGATTCCCCTTGGAGCACTGAAAATAACTGTAACTCGGCGCTAATTGAGCAACTCAGGCGTATGACAGGATGGAGTTCACAAGGCGTAAAATGTCTTATTAGACCTCTGCAACTTGGTGCTAAAGTACCGATAGACAAATATGTGTCCGTTCAACTGAGAAATGGCAGGCTTTTAACGATTTAGAATTGGGGCTTTGAAGGGATACGTGCTAGCTACCAACTCCTTATTCAGTGGCATAGACATCAAAATGCAGGTAGAAGCCTGTATAAATATACAGTATATTTTGGATGTCATTGGTAAGGATATTGATATGTCTAATAAAAAACAGCTTTTCCAGCAAGCACTGGAGCTAATTCTCGACGGGGTCGCATTGAGTACGAACGGTGAAAACCGCGCCCAGGCAGGTGCTTACTTAATGGGATTAGTTGTTGCTGACAATCAAGGCGAGCTTGATAGTGAAAAAGTAGAAGCCATCAAAGCCATTATTGAAATGGCTGATGAAGTCGAAAGCCCGCAATTCAGGCTTTAAGCGCAATTACTGAAAAGGAGTTGCTATGTTAATCACATGCCCAAAATGTGAAAGCAAAGCCCGCATTGCTACCTCCCGGGCGATGAGTAAAGAAACTCGAGAAGCGTATTGTCAGTGCCTTAATCTAAACTGCGGTACCGTCTTTGTAACCTACACCTCAGTACATCGAATCATTGAGCCTAGCGGCGATAAACCTGATCCAAAACTCCAACCTGAGTTGTGTAAGGGAGATTTGGATCAGATGGAAATGTTTAGTTGAATTGAGTAAGGCGCCCAATATGGCGCCTTTTGGTTTAAAGAGTTTATTATTTTAGTAGCTCTTCAAGCTAGACGTCTTCTTCAATCGCAAGCTTTATTAATTCCCAGCTTCTTACGACATCTGGTTGTATTATTTGAGTTTCAAGCAAATCAATCGCATTTTGTCTGATAGCGTCACTACACTCTGTCATTCCATCCTTAGTTTTGTTGGCTAGAGTTTTATAGTGAGTCTTATCTTCAGATAAGTAGTAGCGGAATCCCCATGGGTGGGTAGATCCATCAGTATAAGCAACTTCAGCAACTTTGTCGCTAACGGCTTTGATCATGTCATCTACATTAACTGTTTGGGTGACGTATGTTATCGATTTATCAATTTGAGAAAGGACATTTTCCTTCGCGATAACATTTTCAGCAAATATGTTGTCTTTCTGATATTGAAGGATCTGACGGCAAATGAAGCAATATTGACTGGCTGCTGTAAAGTAAGCGCCTATCCACTCTTGATTATCTGAATGGTCGTCAAATATAGCTAAGGCTTCTTTACATTTAGTGACAGCATCTCTTGCGTTATCGTAGTTCATTTGAGCGTAATCACCCTCTGGGTCATCAGTTTTAATTTCTTCAAAACTGGATAAGCTCGACTGAAGTAAGTTCCTCGCATTTGTCAAAGGTAGATCATTGACGTTTTGGTATATTTGCCTCGTCATTCTACGGATACGAACAAAGTTTTGTTCAAGGTAATCAGTTGGAGACATGCTCGTTGAAGAGTCGGCGCGCAAGAACAAGCTTTTTGCGGTCTTAGCTAAAGGAACACTGAATGAATTTAAAGCAGCGTTTGCCAAGTTCCTTGCTGCAAATTGTGCGAAAGTAGCACCTAGAAAACCAGTGACAAGGACTTTAGCTGGAGCTACGTTTTCAGAAATTGATTTACTTGGTTCTAACACGTTAGGTTCAGTAACTGACATTATGCATTTCCTTTTTATATGAATCAATTTGCATATAGAGTTGAATTTAATAGTTGGCCAGTTGAGCTTTGATTTATTCCTACTCGATGCTTCTATTTTGTGATTAAGTAATCAAAAGTAGTAGTTGTTATCGTTAATTTTCTCGTTAGCGTTGTGCCCCCGACAAGCGAACAAAAACGATCTCCGACGATCTCTAAATCCCCAATCTAAAACAGCCCTCGATGTAGATACATCGGGGGCTGTGCTTTACTAATCCTACCGAAACGTGATCACTTTAAAGATCGCATAATTACAGTGCGGAATTTTAGCGCGGGGGGAGGGGTGAGTCCGAACAAGGGCTAGAAGCCTACATTCACCACCTAAATAATCTCTGCTCTTTAAACTCCAAACCTCTTCTTCGATTGGTAGGCTATTGATGTGGGAACGACAACACGAGCACGCTAGATGGAATGGGCTGAAGCTCAATATCCTGTCTACCTCCTTTGATGGTGGTAAGCGTCTGCAAGTGAGTGAAATCCCATATGCTGACTTACCACACATAAAAGTCATGGGCACGAAAGCCCGAGCCTTCACCTTCGAAGTTGTGTTCGTGGGGGCGAGCTCACTTGCTGATGCGAATGCATTTATTGAGAGTCTGGAGCAGCAACCAAAAGGAGAACTCGAGCATCCCTGGTTAGGTGAGTTGGTGCTAGTGTTCGAGGAACACTCCCTCATTATTAACACCAAGAAAGGTCTAGTGACGCAGAGCCTGAAGTTTGTCCGTGCCGGTACTTCGCCTTCCATCACTGCACCGACAACAGTACGCACCAAGGCACAAGCTGACATAGTAGAAAGCCTGTCTAAGAAGTCATTTGTTGAAGAAGTGAAAGGGCTGGATGTTTCTCAAATCAACGAAGTACAAAACAACGCAACCAGTGCGCTCAATGTGTTGGTTGATATTACTAACCGCCTGAACCTAGCCGATGATTCGCTGCAAGATATTAACCTAGCAATAAATGAAGCCTTCTCAGCCGTGAGCAGCTTGAGCACAAACCCTGCCGAGTTCGCTGATCTGTTTTCTAGCGCGGTCGATACGGTGTCTGAAGGCGTTCAATCAGAGCCAGCTTCTGAGAGTGAAGCCGTCGATAACTCACGCAGTGCTCAAGCTTTGATGCTTGGCGAAGTAAAAACCGATAGCCCAGCCAACCACCACAACGTACAGATGGTGACGGGCGCGGTGAAGATGAGTAAAGACGTGACTGACCTAGAAGCCAATGACAGCTTTGAGATCACCCTAGCCCAAAAGCAACCAGAGATTATTCAAAGTGATCTCTCAACTCTAATTGTCAGCGTTGATGACCGCATCAAGGAAACCACTCAAGTTTCTACGCAAGAAAGCATAGAGATCTATGACGCACTCACATCACTAAAAAGCAATGTGCAGGCTCAGAACGACAAAGTTGCAGAGGGAACCAAAGCACACAGAACAGTGCATTCACCTCGCTTTAAGTCAGCGCTAACCATAGCCCATGACGAGTACACCAATGAGAACGTCATTACCAAAATGAATGCACTTCAGCACCCTTTATTTATCCGTGGTGATATCGCGGTAAGGGATGCACGATGAATCAACTCACGATGTACATTGACGGAAAGCAGCATACCTTCTACCAAGCCAATTTGAACTACTCAACAGAGCAATTGGCCCACACATTCAACTGCTCGATTGAACCCATAAACATTGATCGCCCGTTGTCGGTAGAGTTCTTTCTCAATGACCAATCCATCTTAATCGGTCAGATAGATGAGGCAGAAAACGAGACAGGCGCAAGCGCTTTAACTATGCCAATAGTCGGACGTTCCAAGAGTGCCAACATGATTGATTCGCGCATCACTATGGATGCGCTTTACAACCTCAATGTTGAAGAGCTGCTTAGAAAACTGGCAAAGCCATTTGGTCTAGGGGTAAAGAGCCTAGTTAAAGGCATGCCGAAGATTGAAGAGTTCCAGATTAATGCTGAGTCTCCGGTTGAAAATGTTGCTCAGCTAATCCGTGAACAAGGTTACATGCTCATTGAGCGAAATGGTGTGCTGACTATAGAGAACACGGCGCATGCAACGATTAACAATGTTGGCCTTGAAACAAGCAACAACATAGACAGCTTAAAGATAAAACGCGCCTTCAATACGCAGTTTCATACCATTGATGTGCAGGGCCAGTGGGATGATGCCAGCGCTCAAGTCACTAACCCAAGCATTGATAGCTCGCGCACTATGGTGATTACTTGTGACCAACTGCAAAGCAGTGCGGCGTGTTTATCTCGTGCAAAATATGAACGTAACTTAGCCATAGCGGAAAGCCTGACCGCTTCAACGTCAGTCGCCGATATCTTTCCTCAGCTTGCGATTGATGGATTAAACCGAGTGATTCGAGTGATCGACAAAGAGCAGAGTTTCAGTGAAATGTTGGTGATTAAGTCTCTTGGCCTATCGGTGTCCGAAAACGCCGCGAGCACGTCCGTTGAGTTGGTCAGACCGTTTAAGGAGCAAAGCCATGTCTAGTGCTCAGCGCCAGCAACAACAGCGATTAATGGCTCGCATCAAGAACGTGATCGGAACAGGTACGGTGACAGGCGCCACTACAGGCATGTTGCAAATCAGAACGGCAACAGGCCGCACCAATGACCGAATTAAGCGCGTCCACAACTACGGCTTTATGAGCCGACCACTACCAGATGCCAAGGCTTACAAC
Organism: Vibrio sp. Isolate23; assembly: GCF_022398095.1. Taxonomy (NCBI): domain Bacteria; kingdom Pseudomonadati; phylum Pseudomonadota; class Gammaproteobacteria; order Vibrionales; family Vibrionaceae; genus Vibrio; species Vibrio sp. Isolate23. Next base: position 343,480 of record NZ_JAKEUV010000001.1, on the reverse strand, counting down.
CTGTTTATCGGCGGTGTGACCGCCCGTGGTATTACTGTCAATGTTGAAGATGAGCGCTACCAAATCGACTTAAAGCCCGGAGAGGTCGCCATGCTCGATGACAAGGGAAATTTAATCCATCAAACCGAGAAAGGTATTAAGGTCTACGCCACCAAAGGTAAGGTCGATGTCGTAGCTGCGAATGAAGTCTCTATTAAGGCGCCACAGGTCAACGTTATTGCTGACAAAACCACGTTTTCTAAGGATGTAGAGATAGGCGGCAATCTGAGTGTGGCGAAGAATGCAGAAGTTGCAGGTTCTGTCGGTGGTCAGTCTGGTACGTTCGGCGGCGTTAAAGTCGAGACGCACGACCACGACTATGAAGACGACAGCGCAATCAAAACGACACGGGAGCCTAACAAAGCATGAGCCACTTTAAATTGCACGCGCTTACCGAGTCGGTGGACTCCAAAGAGGGCATGACTCATGCGGTGCTGCAAAGCGTCTACAACTACGCCGAGTCAACCAAGAATGATCGCGCACGAATGGACAACAATGAGCGCGGCGGCACTTGGAGCAATCAACTGATAGAGATTGTTGGCTCTCGTGATTGGACTCTCAAACGAGCCAAATTGACTGACGAAACCTTAAGGCTTGCTAAACGTTTTTATGAAGAAGCTCTAGCCTGGTTAATTCAACAAGGTCACGCCAAAACCATTGAAGTCACTGTTTGGAGAGAGAAGCCAAACCAAATGGGCCGTAATGTCATGATAACCCTGACGGACGGCTCAACATTTGATGTTCCACTATCGAAGGTAGATAAATGAGTACACAAGTGAGCCTTGAGAGCTTAATCGCTCGTGCTGAAGCTAACCTGACGGCAGCCACAGGGCAAAGTAATCCAGCCACCAAAGCGATAGCTTCTGCCATTGCTGGCGTCAGTTATGGGCAATATGGCTATCAAGATTTACTTTTCAGACAACTGCACCCTGAAACCTGCTCTGAAGCATGGCTATACCTGCATGCCAATCGCCACAATACACCACGCCTACTGCCTACTTTTGCAAAAGGTTCAGTGCAGTTTACTGAGCTAGGTGGAACCGTGGTGATCGCCAAAGGCACTCGCCTAATCTACGGTGATAAAGAGTATGAAACCACTAAGGAGCAGTACAGCAATGTGCCTGTAGACGTCATTGCACTGGAATCAGGGACAGCAAGCAATTTACCAAACGGCGCTAAACTCACCCTAACCGAAGGGCTAAGCGGTATCGATCCTAATAATATCCTATCGCTTGGTATTGAAGGTGGTGCCGATATCGAAGAGTTAGAGCACTGGCGAGCGCGAGTAATCGTGGCATTCGAGAAGAACGAGCTGATCGGCAAGTCAGAAGATTACGAAGTGTGGGCAGTGTCGGCTCACTCTGATGTTGATTTTGCTTGGGCACTCGATAACACACCAGAGCGCGGCATGGTCGAGGTCTACATTGGCGCACGAGAGAGCGACCCAACACTAAGCGGTGAAGTGGTCAATCTTGTTCAAGAGACCTTTGAAGCTAACCGCCTCGCGGGTTGCCATCCGTTTGCTCATCTCCCAGAAAAAGCCCCACTCGCTATAGAGATCCAAGGCATTGAAGACCAAGCGATTCGTGATGATGTCGTCATGGCCCTTGAAAACTTTGTCAAAGGGAAAATGGGCAAGATAGATCCAGAAACTAAAAAACCTGAATCCATCACCAACACAGAAATTGTGTTGGTTATTTCAACCGTGACCAATAACTTCATCGTCAGATCGCCTGTAGGGGAAGTGGCTATCGACAATAACCAGATTCATGTATTAGGAGACGTCACATGGACACCTCCGACTTAATCATTGAATACAGCGAAGGGGATTTTTCTGACGCTTACCGTGGGTTACTGCCTCAAGGCGAATACTGGCAAGACACCGAGAACGCAGAGCTGACCAATGCCATTAACGGTATAGCGAAAGACTTCAAGAAAACCCATGACGATATTGAATTATCGCTTTTAACAGAGTTTGAAGAGCAAGGGTTTGGTTGGAAGATTCGCGATTATCAAAGCCTGCTTGGAACAATGGGCTCAAACGGCTTGGTGTATGACGATGTGAAAAGGCCCAATCTAATATTGATTGACCTCTTCAATTATGACAATGGCACAGCCATTAACGCATTTGAAAACGTTCGATTGCCTCATACCGAGTTTTATTGGATTTACCCATTGGAAGCCGAAACCCAATTTGAACAGGCAATCGCCTTAACGATAAAGCCAGAGTTGAGCTCACGGTTAGAAATAGACGCTGAAGCTCAAATCTTGTGCCGAACTGCCATTACTTGGCAACTTGAAATAGGAGACACCGAATGAGCACACTGCAAGCTATTCCGACTCAGCATGGGATAGATATTTTAAACAGTGAGCTGAAAAATACTGTAACCAAGTATCGGCTCATTGGCGCGTTAACCCATGACGCACCAAGTGAATCACTGTATTCATTTTATGAAAATACCATTGAAACCAGTTACTACGATGACAATGGCGTTTTAACCTTTATCTTGAATCTACCCATTGAACAGCACTTTGATGAGTACCTACATCAAATCCATGTGCTTGATAGTAGCAATCAATCCGTGATCGAGTGTTCTACACCGAAAGTCGCGCTGCAGAAAGGCATTGGCGGAATGGTGACACTCAAAGCGGCGATTTCGGGTGAAGCTGGAGAAGTCATCTTTAAACAGAGTGAGTTTGTGACAGAGACGGAGTTAGTCGACCTGCATCTCACCAAATACACACTCAAAGATATAGCTCAGTTTCTTCCCTATGATCCGCAGCGTAACTATTCGGTTGGTGAGGTTTGCTACACCAAAGACCAAGCAACGGGAGAACTAACATATTGGCAGTGGTACTCAAATGTTGAATCAATTGCTGGAAAATCACCATTGATAGAAGCTAACCGTCATGTGGGTTGGTCAGATAACACTAAACCTTTCTATTGGGTGCAGTACACTGGCGATCAGGTCGGTATGCCCTTTTATTGGCTGGATACCTCAGCGCCAGAATGGGCGGTGATGGAAATTAATGTGGATTTACCTATTGCCGTTTATTGGCGTTTAGCTCGTCGTTATCCGCATTTAGTCAGTGGTAATACCATCAATACTGGTGAAATTCGTGCCGAGTTCTTACGAGTATTAGACCAAGGAAGAGGAGTTGATAATCTTCGTAATATTAACTCCCATCAGGATGACCAAATTCAAAACATTTATGGTCGAGTTCTGAATTTTACAAGTGGTTTATCCAGAACAGAAAGTGATGGCCCAACGGGGGCTTTCTACGCTCCAAAAGCGAGTTCTAAATATGCAGGGGGAGTGACTGCACTGGGTAACAACCATTACCCAGATGAGATTCATTTTGATGCATCAAAAATTGTCCGAGCAGGGGATTACACTCGCCCGCCCAATGTGGCTCGTCCTATGGCAATTGCGATTTAAGGTGTGAGTATGAAAGAGAAAGTTTACTATCCAATTGATAAGCAAACTAAAGAAGTGTTCGCACCAGTTAAAGCTGAATATCGTGGCGGTATGTACCATATTCCAAGAGATGCGCTTGAATCTGAGCCATTGCCGCCGAAGCAAGGTTTTGCTGTAGTAGCAGTTGTTGATAAGTCAGGTAAGGCGATTGACTCGGAATACATCGAAGATCATCGAGGTGTATTGACTTACAATGAGTCAGAATGCACCAAGTCAGAGGTAGTATCTGAATTAGGTCCAATCAAAGAAGGCTTCACACCGGACAAACCGCTAACTGAATTTGATGAGCGTATTGAAGGTGTATGGCTAACCAACCTAAGCAATAAATACATTCACGATTATGCGCAAGTGGATGCCACTCGCTCAGCGCTTTATACCCAACTCACCGACCCACTGGAAAGTGAGCTTGCCCGTAAACAGCGGCAAGGTAAAACCGATGCGGTGCAAACACTCTCTGATCGTATCAACGAGCTAGAGGCCAAAATCAAAGCAGAGAACCCATACCCAGACGCGCCAACCAACTAATCACCAAACCCAGCCTAGCCGCTGGGTTTGTTCTTTCTACCTTCCCAAACTTCTATATCTGTGCACTAGAAATGCCATAAGTACCCTTTAAACCTCAGCTCGATACACTGGTTTTGTGGGGCGCTAATCACTAGTTACGAGAGAAAAATAAATGAATCAAACAGAGGTAAAAGCGTTAGTTGTTTCTTTGCTAGACATTACCGGGCTAAAGAAAACTCTAACGTCTGTTAGTGCAACCCTAATCAGCTTTGGCGTGAACGATATTGCTCAGCTTATCGCTATTTCTGTGGGCATCGTTTCAGGTGTTATGGCTATTCGCCACTATGCCGTTGCCACCAAACTCAACCAAGCCAAGCTAGACAAACTGAACTCTCAAGAGGACGGAGCAATATGAGCTTAAAAACCAAAGCAATACAAGCGGTGGTATGCTCTGTCACTTCAGTTCTTGCCATTGTCTTTACTATCGACTCAGAGCTAAGCGTCAGTGAAAACGGTTTACGCCATATCGCTAACGAGGAAGGTTGCCGCCTTAAGTCCTACCAATGCAGTGCGAACGTTTGGACTGTCGGCTTAGGTTATACCAAAGGCGTGACCAAGGATACACATATTACCGAAAAGCAAGCCGCTGAAAGCTTTGTTGAAAGCGTATCTGCCGCTGAAAGTGTAGTTAACAAGCGTATCACCCAAACACCAAACCAAGGCGAGTACGACATGATGGTGAGCTTTGTTTATAACCTTGGTGCAGGTAACTTCGCTCGCTCTACATTGCTGAAAAAATTCAACCGAGGTGATCGTACTGGTGCTTGTAATGAGTATCCGCGATGGGTGTTTGTAAATGATAAAGATTGCCGACTAGAAAAAAGCAACTGTGCCGGTATTCCTAAGCGCCGAAGTAAAGAGCAAGACGTGTGTCTAAACGGTTGGCAAGGAGAGTGACCATGTTAAGTAAGTATCTAACCCTGTTTAAAGCTGTTACCTTTTCTGTTGTTCTTGGTGGTGTTGCTTACCTTTCCTACGACTACGGCGTAACGACTACAGAAGCTAAGGCCCTAAAAGCACAAAACGCCCTGTGGGATAACGTAGAACAGAAACAAGACGAGGCTTTTCAATTAGCCGTAAAACTGGCTAACCAAAAGCCTGATATTCGAATTGAGTTTAGAGAGATAGAAAAAAAGGTGATCAAGTATGCTCAAAAGAACAGTAATAAGCAGTGCGTTGTTAATGATCCTGACTGGATGCACATCCGCGCCGACTCAGTGCGAGCGCATAATCGAGCAATCGGTATTCAGCAACCCTCCACCGTCGCTGATGGTACCGCCAAAACCGTTACAAGTTACGAGCGAGACGCCGAAATCCTAGCGGAAGATGTAGCGAACCTGCAAACCTGTGCTGAAAACGCACAACAACTGCTATCGCTACAAAAATGGATAAAAGCCAATATGCAACAAGCCGAGAAGACATAACGAATTAAAAATATTAACATTGAAATTATCTGAATTATCAATACAATCAATCTCCTTTTTTTAAACGCTTTTGTGAAAATGAAAAAAATCATATCAATAATGGGGCTAGTGTTACTTTCTGGCTGTGCATCAAAATATCAACCTTCACCTACAGTAGAGAGAGTGTGGGTAAAACAAACGGACGAAACCGTGGCAACGCCTGAAGAATTGAAAGCCGCGAAAGATAAATGTGACTACCATGATCGTTTGTCAGAAGTAGTAAGTTCTTTTAAATACACCCTAGAAGACATGAATGAAGACTTGAAAAGGTATGCTAAGGTAAAAATCGAGGTTTCAAGCTGCATGTTCGATCTTGGCTATTACAAAAAAAAGATTACTAACAACGAAAAAAGCTAACCTAAGCTTAGTTAAGTTGCTTATATTCACTCGGGGTAATAACCTTTTGCCCCACAAACTCATTCAACTCCTGTAGTGCATCAATCATCGGCAGTAACTCATTCTTATGAAACAGCCAATCCACCTTACTCAGATCGAGTGACGTAATACTCTCGCGGCGAACGCTCATCAACTCGATGGGGACGCGGTGAAGAGCCAGCACATCATTCATAGTTTGGTTCTTCACTTCCTTAAACGAATCCTTTGCTTCCACTTGGCCAATGGGCTTAAGTTCTGGTGCCTTAGTGTCTTTGCCTCGTGCATTCACAAACATATTCTTAAACGCCATGCCTTCTTTTGCCTGTAGCTTGGTTTTAATTTCGTCTTCCTGCTTTTTTGTCATGCTAGGTTCATTCATATAAAGCAGGTAACCCGCGTGTTGGCCGTTGCGGTAATACTGACGGCGGAACAAGGTGGCATCATCATTAAGCCAGATGGAGGTGAGCCCACTTACGTGACCGGGTAACCCGTAGATCTCTTGAGCAACGTCGTATTCAGAGAGATGAAAGATCTGCCATTCCTTAAAATCAACTCTGCCATCATCCTCGTAAGTTTTCGGCTTGTAGGTATAACCCAAGTCCTCGCGGCGACGCATATACAAAGCGGGAATGTGTTTAACCTGAACGATAGGACCTTTGCCTGCGTGTGAGCGAACAATTTGGAAATAGCCGTTGCCAAAGGTGAGATAGTCTTGGATAAACCGCTTAAGGTCACGACGGGATAATATTGGCGAAACGTTCACAGCATAGGCGAGGGTGTTACGTTTAAATTCTATCGCGCTCGAGTGCATCGGGTTAACGCGCAGCGCTTTGGCTAAGGTATCGAATGGAATAGGTGGCTCATATAACCCATCAACCAAAGCTGTTTCAAGGTAACTTAGGATGTCGCTGTTCATCACGCTAACAGGGTTAGAAAATTCAATCTCAATCACTTCGTTTCTCCACTCTTTGGCTTAGAAAATTTCAACGGTGGTATCGTCGTCATTGTTAATATCAATTGGCTCCCAGCACATCACGTGCATTGAAGCCCAGGCAAGGTCAGCATGCGACCCTATCTTGCTGCGGTTAGAGACAAACGTAACCTGGTTACTGATATTGGTGGTCTGCTGGCGAATCATCAGGAAAGAATGCACCAGGTCATCCCATTCGGCGTCAAACTGCAGTCGACCATTGCCGATAATCTCTCGCGCTTTGTAGGCCATCATCCGCTTTACCTCTGGTGAGTAGTTCAGTTCGAGCAAAGACGGATAGAACTTTCTAACCAACTCAGCCACGGCAGAACCTACACCGCTGGTATCGATGGCGAGGTGCACTACATTGTATTTTTCGGTGATCCCGCGAATGGCTTCAGCTTGCTGATCATAGCTTGAACCTTTGAGTCTTAAGCGCTCGATGAAGCGGAAAACGCCGCCCTTCATTTTTGGCTTAAGTGAAACCACTAAACCTGCATCATCTGAGCCTTCTCCTTGACCACCACCTCTTGGGTCATAGCCGACTAACACTTCCGCGTCACCGACGGGGCGTGGCTTGTTGTGGTCAACTTCCTTCCATAGAGAGGAATCCGCTTTGCAGACGAGAAGAGCTTTTAGTGAAAAGAACGAAGCACTGTCATCCAAGAATTTGCATCGCAGTAGGTTGTCGAAGATTTCCTTAACCGGATATTTACGCTTTAGCTTCTCCATGTTGAAGAAGGTCGCGCCTTTCTTCATCGCATCATCAACGGTGATCATCTGCCTGAAGATAAAATCAGGACCTAGCGCCCCATCTTTCAGCGCGGTGTGGCTGATATCAATGCTGTGCTCTTTCTTACCTTCCCATTTCGGATAAGCTTCATGAGCCATCGTGGAAGGTGTCGAAATGTAAGTAGTACGGAACTTCGCTTGTATCGACATGCCGCCTGCGTAGTCATCCAGCTCAGCGAAGCGGGGTATCCAAAACACTTCATCCCAATACATGTGGCCGTTGAAACCTTGAGAGGTTGAAACGTTGGTCGACATAAAGCCCAGCTTGGCGCCATTACTTAGTTCAATATCATCTTTGCCTTTTAGGTCGACTTCACCAATCTCCAAAGCAAACTTACGGATGTAGTTTTTAAAGATGTACGCCTGCTTTTTCGATGCAGAGATAAAGACCTAGTTATCACCATTAAGTACAGCGTCTTCGAAAGCTTCATAAGCAAAATAGAAGGTGAGACCAATCTGGCGCGACTTCAGATAGAAACGTGTTTCGTTGATGTCATCATCAAGCTTGTGAGCGTGTATCTCTTTTGGTACTCAAAGAAAGTACTCTCGCGGTATTCATCAAGCATCTCTTTGGTGATCTGTGAAACGTCATTCTTAACTTTGTTAGGTTTGCGACCTCTAGGGCTTTTGTGCCTGGTCTGCTTCGCTTATTCTCCGCTTCAACACGTTTGTAGTGCTGGTCGAGTAGCATCTTCAGCTCGCGCTCCTGACACTCAAGCTTTTGGTCAACCCACATCAGATACGTGATCCTCTGACGCAGCATGAGCTCTACGGGCAAATCATCCCGCATTTCCTTCCAGCCAAATTTTGATATCCATTGCTGAACCGTTCGGGTGGCAACACCGATTTTATCCGCGATTTCAGCCGGCTTTTGCTGGCGTAAGAACAAACCAAACGCTTGAGTTTGCGCTGGCGTGTATAGCGGCTGGTTCAGATTGGTTACTGCATTCGTCTCCATGCCAGCATAGTGCTACAGAGTCCGCCATTACTCAGCTTGCGAGAGTTCTATATCGGGTATCTAGAATCAGGATGAATACAAAAAGAGGAAGGCTTTCGTTAGATTGAAATCATCGAATTCAGGAGAGTTTAGACATGTTTCAGTCAGAGCCGATTTGTATTTTGCAGGCAGGGACAACCGTTGATGGTCGCGTTATTGAACAGAAAATCATTGATGAAATCGCAGAGACCTATAACCCAGAGGTGTACACCGCACGCATTAATGAAGAGCACTATGACTGGAGCTACAAATTTGGTTCGGTGTTGTCGGTAGAGAAGCGTGAAGACAAGTTGTTTGCGGTTATTAAACCTAACTCCCATTTGCTACGCATGACGGAACAAGGCCAGTTACTCCATACATCCTGTGAGTTCATTGAGAAGTTTTCTAACACTGAGAAAGCCTATTTAACCGGACTGGCTCTGACCGACAAACCAGCATCACTGGGTACAACTCAAATCCACCTCTCTAGCAAGGACGATGGCAAGGTTCACGTACTTTCAAAGTTTACGATCGAACCCCAAGCGCTTTCGCAAGAAGAACCAGAAAGTGATGCCTCCTTATTCCAGAAATTCAAAAGCTGGCTCAGCGGTGAAAAGTCTCCTGAGCAGTTCTCGCAACAAGAGGAAGAAAGCGAAATGAGTAAAGAAACTGAAGAGCTGCTCAAACAAAGCATCGAGCAGAACAAGGTACTCAGTACCAACTTAGGCCTGTTGGTCGAAAGCCTTTCCGCACAGAAAAAGCCAGAGGTTTATCAAGAGGAGCCTGAAAGCAATCAGCTCGATGAACTCAAAGGTCAGGTGGAGCAGTTGTGTCGGAGATGACGACAACGCTTAGCCAAATCACTGACGAAACACCGCGCAAGCTAGCAGGTCAGGACAGCGAAGAAGAGCAGTACTTATAACGCCAGTCTGACGAAGAGAAACAGGTAAAACTATGCAGAAACAAACGCAAATCAAGCTCAATGCTTACGTGAAGAAAGTCGCTGAGCAAAATGAAGTGGATGACGCGACCCAGAAGTTTAACGTCACGCCGAACGGCACGCAGAAAATCATTGGTCAGATGCGAGAGAGCAACTGGTTCCTGAAGAAGATCAACATCATTCCGGTGAAGAACCAGAAAGGCGAGTCCATTGGTCTGGGTGTAACGGGCATGATTGCTAGTCGGACCGATACTTCAGGTGAAGATCGCCGTGTACCGAAAGACTACTCAGGTATGGGCGCGATGCCATACATGTGTGAGCAGACTAACTTCGATACCGCTATTCGCTACGACAAACTTGATGCCTGGGCGCACGACAAGCGCTTCAACTCAATCATCTCAGCTCATACGCGTGAGCAGATTGACGCTAACAAAATCACCATCGGTTGGTACGGTGAACGTGTAGAGAAGAACACAAACGCGAGCTCGAACCCAAACGGTGAAGACGTCAACAAAGGTTGGTTTCAGGCGATGCGTGACCACAACGCCGAGCGCTACATCACCGAAATTGTGCCGAATTCCGGTGAGATCCGAATCGGTGAAGGTGGTGACTTCATTAATCTCGATTTAGCGGTGCTCAACACCAAGAACCTGCTTCATGATGCCTGCGAAAACGACTCAAACCTGATCGCGATTATCGGCTCTGACTTGCTGGCTTACGACAAAGCGAAGTTCTACGAAGCGCATGGCAATACACCAAGCGAGAAGAGCAAGATTCAGGAAGTACAGGTCATTGGAACCTACGGTGGTCTGCCTGCAGTGAAGGTTCCGGGTTTCCCGTCAACCGGCATTATGGTGACCAGCTACGACAACCTGTCTATCTACATTCAGGAAGGCTCAATTCGTCGCTCGATGGGTAAGAAGAACGACGAGAAAGATCAGATCGAGAACTTCGAGTCGATGAACATGGCTTACGTCATTGAAGAAATCGGCAAAGCAGCCGCGATGGAATTCAAGAACGTCAAACTGAAGATTGGCGAAAACTGGGTATAGCCCTTAAACGACCACCCCCTCAATGCGGGCTCTAACACTCAATCTGTGAAGCCTTGGCAGAAGCAGAGTTCAGTGTTTGTCTGCCCGCATTTCTCACGAGGAACCATGATGGAATTTGTCGGTGATAAAAGCGAAACCTACGACTCAGAGCTACCTGCCACGGCAAAGTATCCGGTGTTGAAGCTAGCAGAGTTTCAGTCTCTGTTTCATTTCATGAGCAATGAAACAGAGGCAGGCATTCTGCATCAAGTGAGCGTGTCACGTATCAAAGTACACAAAGAGTTGGAGTGCGTCATAGCGCCTTACGAGGACCTAAACGCACTTTCTAAGGATAAGTTTGAAGATGAAGAAGCAGGCGTAACGCTCTACAAGCAAGCGGTGTTTGCTTTAACCGCCAGTGAGCTGATCGGTATTCAGTTAAGTGGGGATGCCACAGCGGAAGCGGCGCAGCGACATGAAGCGTTAACAGACAAAAAGCAGCATTGCGAAGTCCAACATCGCCAGTCTATTGACCTGCTCATTAACGGTCACGAAACCTACTGTTTTGAGGTGGTGTAATGCAAGCGCTACAAAGCCTGACTGAGCTGTTTAAAAGCCACATCACTGATTCGAAGAGCTTAGATATCTGGGTAGAAGATGGCGCTCTGTTTTGTGGTCAAGGACCTCTAGTCGACGGCTATGAATTGGAATACACCGCTATTGTTTTTGTCCAGAACGCGAGAGTAAAGCCGCACATTCTCTTCATGCATTTGGTGAACTGGCTGAACAATCATGATCCGGAACGAACAGAGAAAGGCTTACCAGCACCGACGTTTGCGACTCAGGTGCTTGATGATGGCAAATGTGACATCAAGATAAAAATCGACCTCAGAGAAAGCTACTCACTGGCAGAAAGTGAGCAAGGCAACTGGAAGCAGCAAGGGACCCTATATGAGTGTATCAGCGAATTTGAGGCGGCTGTGCAGGCGGATGAACTGAATGAGCTGGTTTACTTCGTTGGTCATACCAAGGACTTACCATGAAGACCCTAGAAAGCCCAGATCAGCTAACTCAACTAGTAGATATGTTGGTCATAAAAGCTTCTGAAAAGCATGACTTAAACCGCCGAATGGCAAACCGAGCTCGGCAGTTTTTCAGGCAGCAAGTCAGAGCGCAGCGAGACATTAACAACAACCCATATCAAAGCCGAAGGCCAAAGATTCCGCTTGATGATGGAGCCAACAACAAAGACATGCTGCTGGGTTTTGCTCAGGTATTACGAACACGAGCGAGTGACAAAGGATTTGAGGTTGGTCTAAAGGGCACTGCGGGTGTCATTGGGCGTGAGCACAATGAAGGTGCTCAGCTCTCTTTCATCACAAGGGTAAACGGCTTCTTCGATTCCAAGGTGGGGCAGTGGCAGGGCGGGATACTCACTAAACGAAGTTATCACATGCCCAAACGTACATTTATCGGCTGGACGCCACAGCTCGAAAAAGAGTTGTTGGCGATGGCTGCAGAACACTTTGCACTAGAGGATGCAACGTAATGCGAACATTTAAGGTTAAGCCGAGCAGCAAAGGCTTACTGGTTCGAGACCCTGAAACCAGACAACCGCTGAAAGCTGCGGGAGAAGTGAAACCGCGCAATACCTACTGGCTACGCCGAATCAAAGATAAATCCGTTGTTGAGGTTAAGGCGAAACAACAAAAACAGGAGACTGAAGAATGAGTATCAGCTTCTCAGAAGTGCCGAGCAATGCTCGTGTCCCAGGCATGTATGTCGAGATTGATAACAGCCTGGCTAACAGTGCTGAAGACCAGCAACTTTGCCTAGTGATCGGCAATGCCGTCGATGGTGCCGCGGTAGGGGCGAACACAGTAAAGCTTTGCATGGATGATGTAAAAGCTGCTGAGCAATTTGGCAGCTCAGATATCGTTAAGATGGTGAAATTCTTCCGCAAGCAGGATGAAACCATGCCCGTGTATGCGGTGAGTGTGGCCAGCAATGACACCATGTCTGCTCTTGCTGCATTGGGCGATAAGCAGTATCACCATATCATTTGTTCATTGAATGACGAGACCACCATTCGTGACTTGGGAGAGTTCTTGGAAAAGCGCTACGACGCGCTCAATCAAATCCCTGGTCTGGCGTATCTACCAAAGAAAGGCACACACTCGGAGCTGGTGACCTTTGGTTCGAAAAGCAATTGCCCGCTGATCAGCTTTATGTCGATTGATAGCTTGGGTGATTCTTCGAATCAGGTGTTGTCGGATGCAGAAGCCGTTGCCGCTTGGGCAGGGCAAATTGCCCCTTCATTGGCCAATGACCACTGCAAACCCTCAAACTGAGTGGCGTGTACTCAACGGCGGAAACGGAATTCGACTGGGCAGAGCGTAACTTACTGCTTCATGAAGGAATGGGGACTTACACGGTCACGCCGAGCAAAGAAGTGCAGATTGAGCGCCCAGTAACTGCGTATACCGAGAATGCGTCAGGTATCGCCGACAACAGTTACCTCGACATCATGACACCGGCAACCGCAATGTATTTCCGCCAGAAGCAGCGCTCTCGCATCCTGAGCAAATACGCGCGCCACAAAGTCGCAAAGGACGGTACCAAGTTCGCGCCCGGTCAGGTCATTGTTACGCCAAGCATGTTCAAAAGTGAATTGCTCGCTTTGTATCGGGAGCTGGAATATCAGGGCATCGTGCAAGATTTTGATGGCTACAAAAAGTCTTTGATTGTCGAGCTCGACCAGACTAACAAGCAACGCATCAACTATCAGGATTCACCGCAGTTCGTGAATGGATTGATCATCGTTGCAGGTAAGATTCAATTCAGGAAGTAAACCATGGGAACAACAATTACTAGCCGCGCTGTACTTAATGCCGGTTCATTGGGGCGTTTACCAATCAAAGAAGGCGCGGAAATCAACTTCGGTAACCTCAAGCGTGAACCGGTTATGGGTGACGATGGTGTGCTTGGCCACAGCGAGTCTTATGAAGAGGCGCCATCCATCAAGTGTGTCATCGCCCACGCCAGCAATACCGATGAAGATGCCATCAAAGAATTCGTCGATGAAAACATCACGCTCGAAACGAACAGTGGCAAAACCTACACCTTAACCGATGCGTGGGTGGGTGACCCGCTCACGTTGGCCGTGAAGGAAGGGCAGCTGGAAGTCATGTTCTATGGCTACGAGCTAATTCCACAATAAGGAGCGAGCCATGTATTCAATACTCATGAAGCGTCAGGCGATCACCAACAAGCCTAAAGTCGTGCAGGTAGAGCAATCGAATCGACCATCGGCGTTGAGTAAGCCCTGGGAAGAAATCCAATTGATGCTCAAACAAGATTTGTCTTACGTTCGAACCTTGGTGGGCTCAAAGGAGAAAGACCCATTCAAAGAGTCTTTGATCGAGAAGTACCGCTCTACCGTCGAAACCCTGCTTGAAACGCATCAGGGCAATTACGCCAATCTTGATGTGTTGTGGTGGTTCTTCATGTGGCATGTCGATTTGGGACTGCTGGAAACCATTCACGATGACTTTCGCAATGCCATTGGTGCTGGGCTGGAAACACCACACAACTGGAAAATGAACGGCCAGACTGCCTATTGCGGCTATGTATTCAATTACTCGCTGGAAGCCCACAAAGCCAACAAAGAGTATGAACGTAGTTACTTGCTCAATGCTGTACAGGATTTGCAATCTGGTGAGCTGGCAACCAATGCACCACTGAAAGTGAAAATGTATCGCTTGGTCGGTGACTGGCATTACGAAGAAGGCGAACGCGAACTGGCGTGCCAACTCTATGAACAGGTAATGAAGCTGGACCCGGACAAAGGCGGTTGTAAAACCAAACTCAAAGAACTGAAGGAAGAACTGGGATATGGCGACACCGATTAAACACAGTAGTGAAGTGAAAAAGGTTAAGTTGGCAGTACCGCATGAGAAAGACGGCGAGATGATTGAAGAACTTGAAATCACCAAACCGCACTCGGGCAACCTGCGGGGTTTAAACCTCATCAAAGTGTGTGAGATGGATTTTGAAACAGGCCAGATTCTGGTGCCACGAATAACGCGTCTTGACGAGCGAGACATGCTCAACTTCGCACCAGAGAACTGGGAGCCGGTACTGACTGAAATCGCCTCTTTTTTCGTCAACACGAAACAGTAATCGAATACGTTGAAGACTACTACGCAGATATAGCAGTAGTGCTGAGCTGGCAGCCAAGCGAATTGGATAGGCTTAGCTACGAAGACTTGTTGCTGTTTCGAGAAAAAGCCAGAGTAAGACACGAACGGAAAGAGAGCGAATAAGCTCTCTTTTTTGCATCACCAATAAGGGATATCACCATGAAAATGAATCTGTCAGTTGTGATGGGGATGAAAGACAAGATATCCGCACCGCTCAAGGGCATCTCCAGCGAATCAGATTACTACGCAAAGGTCATCAAAAAGGTGCAAAAAGCGCAGGCAGATGACACCGCTGCACTAGGTATGATCGCGTCATTCAAAAACTCGCAGAAAGCGATAAGTAAGAACGCCCTCGCGATTGCAGCCACTAATGAAAAACTCACCGAACTCAAAGCCAAAGCGGCATCGGCGACGCGCCCAAGCGCTGCACTGACAGAGAAAATCAGCAAACAACAGGATAAGTTAGATAAGCTCAACGCAGAGCAAACAAGCTACAAGAACAACCTGGTTCGGCTAGGTAAACAGCTTAGCCAGACAGGCGTGAAAATGTATGACCTGGAAGGCGAAAGCGATCGGCTAAACCGAAGCTACAAAAAGCACGGCCAAGAGATTGCGCGCCTTAGCAAGAAGTATTCGATCTTACAGGGCGCAATGAAGCCCATTCAAAAGCTCAATGGTGCGATTCGTTTACCAAATGTTGCCTCCGCCGCGGTAGGAAAGGGTGCTGCCTTATTGGGTGGCGTCAGCTTGGCTGGATTGGTCTCAGAGGTAAACAGGACTGCAGAAGAGATGGACAAGCTGGCCAAGGTCGCGGGTAACCTGAATCTGCCGATTGAAGAGCTGCAAGCCATGCAATCCCAAGCTAATCATGCAGGCGTTGAAAGCGATGCGCTGTCTGGCTCAATGCTCAGGTTTACTAAACGCTTAGGCGTATTGCAGGAGACGGGGACGGGCGCACTGGGTTCATTCCTTAAGAAAAGCGGTAACTCACTCCATAAAGACTTACAGGGAGCAGAAGATACCCAGCACGCCTACGAAATGCTGCTTGGTGCATTTTCAAAGCTAGAGTCACCTCAAGAGCAGATGGCATTTGCCGATGCCGCGTTCGGGCAGGATGGGCGCAAAATGTTAATCATGCTCCGCGAAGGTACACAGGGGCTAACTACTGCACGTAAAGAACTTAATGCTCTTGGTGGAGGTGCAACAGCTGAAGACTCTGCAAAGGCAGAAGCATACAACGACGCACTGCAGAAAATTCAGGAAAGTGTTCGTTCAATGAAGTTTGCTGCGCTCGCGCCAGTGATGGAGAAAGTCACCAAAGTCTTTACCCGTTTCTCAGACAAGTTTAAGAACGCGAAATGGCGCACCGAGTTTATTGAAAAGCTTATTCAAACTGTCGATGGCCTGTATCGAGGATTTGCACTACTCGGTAAAGGGCTTATCTGGGTAACTCAGAATTTCAAAGGTATTGTGGCGGCACTCGCGATTTTTAAAGTCGCGATGATTGGCCTTAACGCCGTGATCATGGCTAACCCGATCGGGATGATTGTGGCAGCGGTAGGTGCAGCGATTATCGCCATAACGTACTTAGTCGATAAGTTTGTTGGCTTAGATAAAGTCATCAGGTGGGTAGGGGAGAAAATAGGCTGGTTATGGGATAAGTTCAAAGCGCTTATCAACAAACTCCCAGACTCCCTTATTCCAGATGGTTGGAAGATAGAAACCGAACAGGCAAGCAAACAAGTCGACAGCCTCGCCAGCAAGCTCGATGGCATTAAAGACAAAAACGCCAAACTTGGTATTACCACTGAAGAAAAAACAAACCGCCGTGAAACAACCAGTTCACAATACCATGCTTATCAGTCAGGAAATCTGACTACGCCAAAGCAATATCAAGCCTACCAACCACTTACTAGCCAGACCTTAAAGGGCAAATCCGAAGTCGAACTTCGGATTAAGTCAGATAAGCCAGTTACTGTGGATAAAGCTAAGAGTGAAAAGGGTACCGAGCTTAACTTGGATGTGGGTAGTCTGGGGTGGAGTTATTGACGTTACCAGAGGGTGTTAACTGCAACGTTATATAATTTAATACACGATCAGATTATATAATTTACGATGTTACAAAACCTTAAACATTTACGCATATGTTTAGGGTTTTGTAACGCTGGGAGAAAGAGCTTTGCAGTTATCTAAATCACTTTGTTTGAGATTTTAAATATCGAGCCAAAGCATCTCGCGATTCTTTTAGTGCTTGATTTACATCTTCGTGGTTTTCGTTATCCCGTTTGATTCGCCAACTTAGAGCTAACCAGCAGAACTTGGTGTAAACACGGGGATTATGCTTTTGCCTAGCTTCAATATAGGGCTGAAGGTGAGTGAACAAGAAGATCACAGTGCTGCCGTATGTTCCATAGAGAAACTTATCATCGTATACTTTGTGGTAAATAGCGTTGGCACAACGCTCCCACTCATTCATGACAGTTGATAGGTGCTTTGCTTCATTAGTGAGTTGGTTTTCTTCAAGCCCCCAAAATTCTACAGGCTTTGCTTGTTGACGAAGCATTGCTCTTACTGCTTGAGTTGAAGTAACCACTTTGTCGTTGTGTTTGTATGTTGATTCAAAATCTAAAGCATTCTTGACTCTAGTTGAGTGTATATTGTGGCGGAGCGTAAAGTATGCAGCAGTTGCTGCAAGTAGGGCGGCAATTGCGGTAGCATAAACAGTTGGGTGGTTAACTAATATCTGTTCAAAAATACTATCGTACTGGGTTACATTTGCCATTGAAAACCTCTAAAAACTAAAAAGGAGTGCTGAATAGCACTCCTCTTGTGGAATTTGATAGTTGACACTGGCTAGAACCAGTCTTCTTCGCGGTATAGTTTCATCTTATATCCCCTTGTTGTGTGCTTTTCAGCAAAGTAACTAGTAGTTACTGTGTACGTACATCATGCCTACATATGAGATACATGTCAATGATAGCAGTACTACTAAGAACTATAGCGTGATACCTCGCACTAGTATAGCTGATGGTACAGCAATACTAATAGCTGTAAGAGTTTAACTAGTCTGTTTGAACAGACTGGGTTGGTGGTAAGTTTTTGATTTAATTTGATTTTTTCAGTCTCGCTTTGAAGTGGGGGCGAAAGGTCGCCCCCACTTCAAAGCGAGACCTAGTAGTAGTGTCAACAGCATTATACTGATAGTACACGTTTGTATACGATATGTCACGGTTAAAGTCGGTAGTGCTGTGTATAGTTAAATAGTGTCCTAAAAAATGACATCATTTTCCGAGTTCTTTGCTAGTAGCCGTATCTTCACATTGTGTACAGTACCAACTACTAGAAGATACCTTTACCCAATTATGGGGAGAACCGTTTTTGCATATGGTATATTTCCATTTCTCGATAGCCTTCGAGTGCTGAGTTGTTGGCCGCTTTGTCATTTAGTTTGCCACTGTGAAAGTTGTCTTATACATACCTAAAGGATGTACTGCCAAACGGCGGAGTATTTGGATTGTAATAAATATTTGCTACTTTTCTGTCGATTTAAGCTGCTATTGGATACCAAACCTAAAAACTCACCTAATCTTTCACTACATATTATCCCACAAAGCAAATGAACGATACAAAACGTGAACATACGTTGACATAATTCACGTCGTAGCGATAAACTTCAAAGGCACTGGCAAAATCCAGTGTCGGGATTGGACCCCCGTTTGATTTACTCAAGGCGCATAGTCGCCAGCTTTTTGCTGGTTTTTTTATGTGCGGCGTTGGCACACCTAAACATGGTGGTTTTGCTTAACTATTAGGCAAAATGTAACTGAATTATGGTGGGCTGGGCAGGGCAGCTTTATGCTGGCCGTTTCCTTGAGTGCGGTAGGTCCAACCTTGTTCAGTTCACCACCCATTGATTGGACCCTTTGAGTGGTGATTTAAAAATCATACTCAAGGAGGCCATCATGCCTAATACAACTTCCCTTACCCTGACAGTATCTGATCTTGTCTTTAATCAAGGTGAAAAAGTTCGTACCACATCTCTCAAAGTGGCAGAAGCGTTTAATAAACGGCACGACGATGTTTTGCGTAAGCTAAGAAGCCTTGAGTGTTCACAAGAATTCATTGACCGCAATTTTACGGGCAATGAATATCAAGATAGGAGAGGGCGCTCTTTGCCTCTCTATGAAATGACTAAAGATGGTTTTATGTTCTTGGTCATGGGCTTTACTGGAAAGAAAGCAGCGCAGATAAAAGAAGCTTATATAAACGCATTCAACCAGATGGCCAATCAACTCCGCAGCGCCATGCCGACACTTCCTCCCGCTCAATACCAACTCCCCGAAACCTGTTTACCTAACTTCTATGACTCCGGTTGGTTACCCGCACTCTACAAACGCTGCCCTGCAGAAAGCCACTGGACATATCACATCAAGTTTCAGATAAGACCAAAAGGCGGGAAGTTCTGCGCGAAGTTTGAATTAGGAATAGGGGGCAAAGGTGAAGATAAGCCGTGGTTTGAATCCAGCGGCTCCGAGTTCATCGACAGCGGTTTCTACCTAGAGTATCGAGACCTAAGTGAGCTATGGGAGAACGTTCGTAAAGTGTTGACCAAGTATCAGGCTAACAGTCCGTTCTAAAGAAAAACACCGAGCTTAGGCTCGGCGATCTTATTAGTCTTCTTCATCGTTTCTTAATTCGTTAATTTTGTCCTTTAGTTTCTTTAGGATTGTACCGGATAGCGCAACGATAGATTCGCTAACGGTAGGTTCCGCGCCATGAACTATTGAATTCCTAAGCTTTATTACTGTTAAAATCTGATCATGAAGAGAAGGGTCTATGAGCTTTGCTTGGAGCAGTATCTCGGCTAACTTGGGGTTAGGCAATCTGCGTCTGTTCTTGAATTTAGTATCTTCATGTACGAAACGAAACTCGTGCCCATAATCTTGAAGTATTCTCTCAATAGCGTTGAAATTACGTAGGAAATCTGTAAGTTTCCCCGATTTTGACTCCTCTTCGTCAATGAATGTCTGGCCTTTTAAAATGTTACTCGCCTTTTCTAGCCTATCCGTAGAAATTACTTCAAATATAAAATATGCTATAAAAATAAGGTTTAAAACAAATGAGACCTGTCCAATGTGAATAGCATAAAATGAGGCATCAGTTAAAGTGTAAAAGTCACTCGAAATGACAAAATTACATGTAAATATCGTAAAAAATGTAGAAGCTGTAACTGAAAAAAGTAATTTTGTATGCTGTTCTTTTAAAGTATTGATCACCTCGGCTAATGAGTCATCATTTGATACTTCACGATTAAGCTCCTCTCTGACGAAAACAAATCCAGTTAGAGTCAATCCATAGATACCAGCAGTGACTTGTGCAGATGTAGAATATAGATAGAGTACTTGTTCTGCTTTTAGTTTGAATAATGGTAGATTTGACCCAAATAGACATGCAACTACAGATAGGACAACAAAAGCTAGTAAAAAGTATCCAGTTGCTTCTGAAGGAGTTATGTAATCTTTATTTTCTCTATTATTCAATCTCTTAGTCTCTGTGAAAAATAAAAAGTCATACTATACATACACTTAATTTTTTTCTAGGGTTTGCTTCCCTTGTGAATCGAATTAGTGCCTATTATCAAACTTTCGGGTGAAGAATGGCGACAAAAATGGCGGCACTCATTGAAAAACTACGTTGAATAAGGGTTTAAATCGCCATTTTTAACTGTTTTTATATACATGTGAATTTCTTTAAGGTATTGAATTATATTGATTATGTGTTTTGTGTTTCAAGTTCTATGGCATGTCTTCTCAGTCTGTTATGGATAAGCACCCAGGCGGTGTTGCAAAGTACCGCGCAGCTGAAGGAAAAACCGTACTATTGCCATACCGCGGCTCTGTTCACGGTACTATCTCAGATATCCTTGGTGGTGTGCGTTCAACTTGTACCTACGTAGGCGAAGCAAAGCTTAAAGAGCTAACTAAGCGTACGACTTTCATCCGTGTACAAGAGCAAGAGAACAACGTGTTCGGTAAAGAGAAGTAATCCTGCACTTCTGAAAACTCGAAATATTAAGAGCCGCATTTTGCGGCTCTTTTTTTACCTGAAAATTGTTAAGTGGTGACAACTATAAAGAGTAATATCTATATATGTTCACTCAGCTTCTCCGGC
Source organism: Vibrio sp. Isolate23 (assembly GCF_022398095.1). Taxonomy (NCBI): domain Bacteria; kingdom Pseudomonadati; phylum Pseudomonadota; class Gammaproteobacteria; order Vibrionales; family Vibrionaceae; genus Vibrio; species Vibrio sp. Isolate23. The sequence goes on along the minus strand of NZ_JAKEUV010000001.1, from coordinate 322,478 downwards.
TCTGTCTATCTACTTACACTGTTTATTACGCTACCTAATCAAAAACAATTTGAATGGTATTAGGTTGCATATAAGGCTAAAAGATGGGAAGAACTTCACAAAGGTCTAATTGGAGTAGGTGAAAATAAGCGGTGGCTTTAATCCAGCTCCCCGAGATCGTCGAAAGTAGTTTGAAAATTAAACAAGATAAAGGAAGGCATCAGACAAGTAATCCCTTCTAAAGTAAACGCCAAGCTTAAGCTTGGCGTAGTGAATGTGGACTTTAGAAGATTAAACTTTAGGTGTGGTTCAAGTTATTCTCTTGCACTAAGATATCTTGCTTCGCATAATCCGCTGTTTTGTGTGATACCTATCCGAACGGGTTTCTGTGTAGAATAGGCAGTTAATGCTGTGGAGAGCATAGCTTTGGGACTAGGCTTGTTATTTGAGCTGAGCCACACAATGTCATGTCCACATTTCCATTCTGAAGATGCCGGATTTGGATTGGTATGGTCTTTGAGACCAATCCACACACTTTCGTTTTCCATAGCCGTTACCCTGTATACAGTAGCGGTCCAGTGAACCTCACCCTCAGATGCAACAGAAGGGATGGTGAATAGAGTTGTGGCTAGTATAGCTAATAGTTTTTTCATTGATTTTTCTCAGCTTAGTCTTTATTTGAGAAGGATATTAATGCATTACATATTTAAATGTTAGTGTAATTTTAAATAGACTGGGTTAATGCAAATGCTTTGAGTAGGGAAGGTATGTGTTGGCTGTTGAGTTGTTTGGCTGGTTTTATCTACCAGTTTCAAGCCTTTAGCTTTTTAATCAGGCTGGGTAATAACTTACGCCTTACTTATCAAAGTTCATTGGTAAGCGGGTCACAGAATGAAAATCCAAAGTGGCCCACAGTAGATGAACATTAGATCTTTTGTAATTATGCTGGTACAGAATTATTGGAGGAGCTATGGATCTATTAGTTAAGTTGTATGATATGCCCCAGTTAGAACGAACTTGCCCAAGTGATGTACTGATTCGATCTGCTATGGTGCCGGAGAGGCATATAGTTGTCGATTTTGTTCGAAAGCACTTTAGTGAATATTGGGTAAGTGAAGTTGAGTTTGCCTTATCACAACATCCTGTTCGTTGTTTAGTTGCCATTCAAAACGGAAATGTAGTGGGTTTTGCTTGTTACGACACCACTTTTAAAGGCTTTTTTGGCCCCACTGGCGTGAGTGAGGCGATGAGAGGTCGAGGCATTGGAGAGTTGCTTCTGCATAAAGCACTCAATTGCATGAAGGATCAAGGCCATTGCTATGCATTTGTAGGAAAGGCTGGCCCAAAAGAATTTTATGAGCGCTCTGTTAATGCTATCGAAATTGAAGGTTCCGTCCCTGGTGCTTACAAAGGCATATTACGAAGAGAAAATCAAAATTAAGTGATATATTATCTAAGTGTGAGTGGGTGTAGTTTTATTATTTTTGTAAATTATGATGAATAATATTATTGAACTATGGTTATTAAAATATGAAACACTAACTGATTAGGGTCGTTATTAGCGGCTCTTTTTATATATTGAAATTAACTTCATATAACGGTTTTTTAATAATTGTTTTTGTCAATTTATTACTGTAATTAAACTCATCTTCTATACAGAACAATCTAAAATTATTTTTATTTAAATGTTTTTCTAAAATTAATAAAAATAAGAATAATCTTACTTTAATCGTTTTCATGTTGGCTATTATATTAAAGCTAGATTTTATGATGTTTCATATTGATAATGAGAGTAATGAAAGAAAAAGAGCATATAGATGAAATTTTGAGTAAACACTCAGAGTTTGAATGCAAGAACCTATCTAGTAGCGTATCAAGTGAAGAGTTTATCAATACTCAAGCCTTATTTTTTGATAAAGAGTCTCACTGGTACGCATCAGAAGAATCTAGACCGGGGTTTACGGAATTAAGGCTGCAAGATATTGCTTTTAGCCCTCAAAAGTACTTGGAAGAAAAACACACTGATGCTCTTAATATCTTAGATGTCGGGACAGGTTCAGGAGTGCTGATTAAATATATAGAAGATGCATTCCAAAATATCTGTCTGCATGCTTTGGACTTGTCCTACAATCAACTGAGAATCGTTCAGTCTCAATACCCACATGTCTATACTCATCAGGGAGATATATCTAGCTTTGTTAATCCAGTTGCATTTGATGTGATATATTGTAATGCTTGCTTTGGAAACTTTTTAAACCAAACGGCTGCGTTAAAAAACATGTCAAACATGTTGAGTAATCATGGCATTATTGTAATCAGTCATCCTCTTGGGTCCGACTTTGTTGAACACCTTCATCTGAGTAATAAGTTCATTGTGCCGAACACTTTACCCACTAGCATAACAGAAGTTCAAGAGTTAATTGCAGACACCAAACTAATAGTATCTGACCTGATAGATACTAAAGATCTTTACATATGTGTTTTGAAAAAGGCGGTTTGTTGAGAGTAATGCTATTAATTTATCCACAGTTGGCAGCTAATAAAGATAGCCCTTTGTGATTAAAAACATGAGGTGGTCACTCCAATAGAAAGTGACACTTAAAACCAATATTTGATCAGCACTTCTTAATTATGACAAGTATGCAGTTGTAATCTTTTGTTAAGTACACTGACCCTCACAGGGAAGGATAAACAACCTACTTGATGTTAAAAAAATTTCTTTGTCCTTGTTCAACTTAGATACTATTATTTCTTTAGTAAAGTGTTAAAATTGCTTATAATTTCAGATAATTAACCATTGCTTATGTAGGGGAAGCTGAGCGTGGCGAGTGTCGCTTCAAAGATAAAAATAGCAATACTGGATGATCATGAACTCGTGTTACAGGGTATCAAGTCCTATTTAACTAATGAAGAAAGCTTCACTATCCTTGGTACCTATACAAAAAGTAGTGAATTGCTTAAAAGCTTTACCCATAACCTACCAGATGTGCTTGTTGCTGATTATGAGCTGACACCCGATGAGAACGATGGTGCTAATTTAGTTCGTTCTATTCACGCGAAATTTCCAAGTATCAAAATCATAGTCATGTCCAGTCATTTTAATACAGGTATCGTTTCGTTAGCGTTACGTGCTGGGGCAAAAGGATTTGTTGGGAAACATCAAAGCCAAGAAGAACTGATTAAAGCAGTCAAAATGGTGTGTAAGGGAAAGCTGTATTTAGAACGAAATATGGCAGAACAAATCTCTGAAAATAGGGGAGTTTCTCTAAGTCTCAATAATGGCTCTTCTCATACATCATTGCAGATGACCCCGCTGATTAAACAAGGTGAGCTCACCACCCGCGAGAGAGAAGTAGTTCGATGCTTAATTTCCGGAATGACTGTGTCTGAAATCGCTGCTAAGTTTTCTCGGAGCATTAAAACAATCAGCACACAAAAGGTAAATGCTATGAAAAAACTTGGTGTGAGTAGTGATAAAGAGCTTTACCAAATAGAATTTAAAGAGATAGATAGACAAGAATAAACCTACTATCCTGTACTAATTTAGCTCTGAGCTAGCAGAGTAAAGCGGAAGTTTAGATTGAATCTGAATTAGTACACTTTAGGTAACTTACTCTTCTATCTCATTTTTATTCGGTAAATGATGGGTTAATAGGTTGCTATAAAATCTAGATTCCGAAAATTTGAAATTTATAATGGATTCATCGGATTGAAATGTAGAACTCTTAAATTCTAACTCAGTGTTTTTACCAGTAACCATATAATCATTGTGGACAACTAAGGAATCAGAGGAAATGGTGTTTAATTCACTGTTCTTAAAGCTTAATTCTACACCTCCAGACATAATATGGTTACCATGGTTGTCTAAGAATTGATTTTTCGTATAAATGATTTTTGGATACAGGTTATATGAATCGCAATCTAAAGCTAGAGTGAAGAATAATATTGTTACTATTTTTAAAGCTCGATGTGTCTCAATATTATTTTTTGATTTCGTTAATAGTGTAAGAGTGTTAATGTTTAAAGTGGCTTGTAGAGATTGAATGGTTTCTTTTGATGCTATACCAGTTTTCTCCACTCTTTGGATAGTACGAATACTCAAGCCACTCATCATAGCAAGACTCTCTTGAGTCAATAATCGATTTTCTCGAATCTCTTTAAGCTTATTACCATCAACTTTCATAACGATTACTGTATTTAAGTAAGCCCAGAGAGAATATTGGACTCTGGGCTATTTAAGAGTTATTGATACTTATTGAATATTACTTCCCCCAAATCCGCAACAACTTTGTCTCGCTCCTCAAGGGATGTTTCACTTTTTCTCACATACATCGAAATGAGCAGTGGGGAGCGAGTATCAGACCACGCCATGGAAATGATACCCCGGACACCATAACTGCTTGCACCGGAGCGATCCGCGATTTGCCATCCTTGAGGCAAAGAGGCTCTAAGTAGTCCATCTGCGACTTTGTTTCCTTCCATCCAAGCTAACAACTGCTGCTTTGATGTGTCAGAAAGCGTGTCACCAAGCAAGAGCTCTTGTAAGCTTTTCGTCATTGCATTGGTGGTGGTTGTGTCCCTGTCATCACCAGCCACATTGAGAGTCAAATCCGGTTCGTATCGATCGGAGCGGAATGTCTCGTCCCCTATTGAACGCATAAACTTTGTTAAGCTCAGTGGGCCACCAACGGCTGATATTGCATAGTTAGCCGCTGTGTTATCACTATATGCTGTTGTTGCATCACAGGCTTGCTTCAAAGAAAAGTCTTTCCCTACATAATCTTGAGTGATTGGAGAGTACTCTACGATATCTTCTTTACTCAACTTGATGCTATCAGCAAGTGATAATTGCTGATGATCGACTTTGTATAATACATTTGCGCACGCTAGGGCTTTGATAGTGCTGTTGAAATGAAATCGCGTGTCACCATTTATAGACTCCATTTCGTTTGAGCTCGTATCTAAAACCGTGACCCCGACTTCCCATCCTTTTTGCTCATAATATTGAACTCTCTCCTCCAAATCAGACGCTAGTGCGTTTGTTGACATCAATAAAAAAGTTGATAGAACGGCTAAGCGCGCCGATGTATAGCTATAAGGTTTTTTCATAATTAGTTATTTCGAGTGTTAATCAATCTATTGTATCTAAGTTTTTAGTGGCTTAGGAACAGTCTTCATGCAAGAAGAAGGGGACGCATTATCAGGAACATCGCTACACATGGGATGATCAAGATACTCCAGAAAGCCTTATTTGCTATTGGAATGCCTTTATGGGCAGAAATTACGACTCTTAACCCCAAAAGCACATGCACTAATAAAGCTAAAACACCTAAGCTATAGTGCACGACCAATCTAACATTCCATGGATCTTTCATTAGACCCGGAGCATAAACCAACCAATCCCAGTTGGTGTCAAGTGATAGCACTCCTCTCCCTAAACCAAGAACGGCGGTGACGTGTGAAGCTAAAAAGACCATGACTAATAAGCCAGTAGCGAGTTGAGTGGTTCGGTATCCGTCACAGGCCTCTGCCGCATGCCTAGAAAGTAAAACGAATCCAGAAGCCATTTGAAAAATAAACATACCAATTAAGAAGATTTCCACGATTGGGTGTCGATAATAGTGTCTGAGATTTTCCATCAATTGGATATGAGTTTCACCGCCCCAGTTTGCAGAAAGGTGATTGATAAGGTGTGCAGTAATGAAAACAAGCAGTACGAGTGCACTTATGCCATGAGCTACTCGTAGGCCGGCAGGTATCGGCTTACTCGGTGAAATGGACGTGCTAGAAGGCTTGAGTAATACTAGCGCAGCAATTAGCCAGAACGTATAGTAAACCACTAGTTCTGCCGTCATTCCTAGGCCAATCATATAGAGAACAACCCCAATCAGCGTAAACAAAGAGGGGATGATGACGCCAAGTAGAGCAAAGTTGCGCTGTGCTTTTTCGGTATCATCCAAAGCTGGTTTCTGTCTGATCGAAATCGAGAGGTAAAGGGAGTACAACGGAGTTGTAAACGCTAGAACCAATCCTATATAAGAAAAAATGGAGCTTAGCTCGCCTACATTCCCCAAGTAAAATAATTTAAGGAACCAAGGGTAGAAAATAATGAGTAAAATCAATTTATAGAAGGGGATAGGTAATGGGCGCATTTAGTGTTCTCCTTACAAATAGATCTGCATGTTAGTGTCACATTTCTCCCCCAAACAGATCCAAATCCTTGCAATCATTTAGAACCACTTTGTGTATTTTCAGGAAAACCTATGCCACTTTCGTTGCACTTCCAAATGGGACAAATTACCAGTAAACGTTTGTACTCCTCTTTGCATCAAGCCATTGTTGAACACAGGCTAAGGCAGGGGGAAAAGTTACCTTCAACGCGAGTTCTAGCAAGGAAGTTAGGCATTGCCAGAAATACGGTGATTTCAGTTTACGAGCGGCTTGAGTTTGAAGGTTTGGTGATACAAAAGATCGGATCCGGTACGTACGTAAGTGCTGCTTCTCAGGGCAGGAAAGAACCCTTTGAAGGGCAGCCTCGCGACTACTCGTTAGGCATGTTTGGTTACAATTTAGATGATGAGCCAACAATAATGGCAGCCAAGCATCTTACCTACGACTTTACGCTTGGCATTCCTGATCATCAAAGAATAGCGAAACATATCTGGCGGCATTCTCGCCTCAGCCGCTTAGATACATTGACGCCGGAGTTTGCCTATGGTGGAGATATCCAAGGGTTGGCATGTCTAAGAGAGTCTATTTGCGAATATGTCAGGCATTCGCGCGGCGTGATTTGTGAACCAGATGATATTATTATCACTCAAGGGGGACAGCAAGCTTTAATGACCACGTTAATGACGCTTTTGTCCCCGGGAGATCAGGTTGCGATGGAAGACCCTGGCTACCCCGTTTTTAGGAAGCAAGCTCAACTGCTTGGCGCTAAAGTTGGATTTGTGCCGATGGATGGAGAGGGCGTTGTCGTAAATGCACTCCCTTCCAATGCAAAGTTATTGTACACAACGCCAAGCCATCAGTTTCCGCTCGGTTTCGGTTATTCTATGGAGAGAAAGCAAGCGTTACTTAAATGGGCAGAAACGGCGAATAGCCTAATTGTCGAGGATGACTATGACGCAGAATATCATTACCTGAATACCAATAAGCAGGCACTCAAAGCACAAGACAGCAAGGGCAGTGTCATATTTATAGGTAGTTTCTCAAAAATACTGTTTACAGGTATACGCATAGGTTACTTAATCCCTCCGAAGCCTTTACTTGAACCAATCAAGAAAATGTTGTGGCACCTTGGTCGAAGCACGTCTGTTGTCTCTCAAATTCTTCTTGATGAATTTATGCGTGATGGTCACTTTAGTCATCACTTACGGAATATGAATAAGTTGTATGGGGAAAAGTATCATCAGCTGACACAATTAATTGATGGTGTTGACGGCTTTAGCCGGATTCCAAGTCAAGGTGGATTACACATAGCGGCAAATGTCACGACGTGTGCTGTGGAGCTATCCCGCAGATTAGAATCCTTAGACGTGGCGGTATATCCAGCTGCTCATTTTTCAGTAGAAAACCAATCCAATGCTGTCTTGTTTGGATTCGGCAAGATAAGCCCACAGTCAATGGATAAAGCGTTTTCAATCATTAGACCATTAGTAAACTAGCTTCGCTTGTATCAATAATCTGCTCCCTGTCGTAAATGATTGATAAGGCCAATTACGCTCAAGATGAAGCGAGAGCAAGAAAAGTACACCACTGACATCATCTGCTCAGCCAGCGGCCTTAGTGAGGTGATTTTGTAAAATTAGGATTATTCCTATTTTTTTTATGTGGAGGAAGACCTAAGTTTGTCAGACTGTATTTGATAGGTGGCTTGCCGTTAGGCCAAGGACGTAAGGTGGGCGTTGTCCTGTAGTGTTTGTGAGCGCTCCTTCGTTGTCTGTTAGACGTTCAGATAAACTTAAAATTTTGATGAGATGGTGAATAAAAGAATGAAATTGCACATCACGTTAGCCACTATTTGTTCGTTAAGTACTTTTACGGCTTTTGCGAGCTCTGAAGCGACCATAGATAGCAAATTAAAAAATATCGTAGATGAAAATGCAGCAGAGCTGATGAAGGAATATGGTATCCCGGGCTTGGCTGTGGCAGTCACGGTAGATGGTGAACGTTACTATTACGATTATGGCGTTGCCGATAAAGAAACCAACAGCCCGATAACCAATGAAACCATCTTTGAGTTGGGTTCAGTGAGTAAGACTTTCGCGGCAACTTTGGCTGGCTATGCCGAGCAAAAGGGTAAGTTGAATATGGGGGATAAAGTTTCGGCTTACATGCCAGAGCTGAATGGTAGTCCTCTAGGAGAGGCTAAGTTACTACACATCTCCACCTATACTGCGGGTGGGCTACCTCTTCAATTTCCTAGTGAAGTGACCGATCATCAGGGGATGATCAATTATTACCAATCTTGGCAGCCTGAGTTTGAAGCGGGTGAACAGCGGAGGTATTCAAACCCTAGCATCGGTTTGTATGGTTATATCGGTGCCTTGAGTATGAAGTCTGACTACGCTGAAATGATGGAAAAGGTCATTCTCCCTAAACTTGGAATGGCCAATACGTTCGTAAATGTTCCTAGCAATTTAACGCACAAATATGCCTTTGGATATAATGCAAAGAATGAAGCAGTGCGAGTAAGCCCAGGAGTGCTTGACGCTGAAGCTTATGGTATTAAATCGACTAGTGCGGATATGCTTCACTTTATCGAAGCGAATATGGGAAAAATATCTCTAAGTGATGATATCGAGAAGGCGATAGAAAGCACACATAAAGGGTATTTTGATGTTGGCCCATTCACCCAAGCCGTTGGTTGGGAGAGTTATGACTACCCGGTTTCACTTCAAGATTTATTAAAGGGGAACTCAAGAGAGATTATGTTCGCTTCTAATCCAGTCACTGAAAGCCAATCTAGTAAACCAGGAGGTGCTGCTTGGGTCAATAAGACAGGCTCCACAGGTGGTTTTGGCGCGTATGTGGCGTATGTACCCTCTGAAAAAATTGGAGTGGTGATTCTAGCCAATAAAAGCTATCCAATTAATGAAAGAGTGGAAGCGGCTTACGACATTATTAGTGCTATAACTCAATAGATAGAAAGCGCTCAACGTTAACAGCTCAAATTAACGTTGAGCTTGCTCACACACTCTTTCCCATTCCCCGATATTGAACCGATAAAAGATCCATGAGGTGTTGAGTAACATATAAATTCACTGACAAGTCGATATACGCTTTGGTAGGATTGATGCTATATCTACGGTGATTAGAAAAGTTCAAAATCTCTATTTTTATCTGGAGTTAAAATGAAAAACAAGCACTGGTCGAAGACCACTTTGCTGCATGAAGTCGTGACGAACCCTAATATCACTATTAAGGGTAAACATAGCTATTACAGCGACTGCTGGGACGCAGGGTTTGAAGAGTCTGTCGTCAGATATTTACAAGGTGATGAGGGCAGCCGAGATTGGGAATTAAAATGGAAGGTTGATAAGTTACATATCGGTGACTTCGTGTGTATTGCGCCTGAGGTTGTGATCGTGATGGGTGGTAATAGTACCCACAGAGCAGACTGGTTTTGCTTATATCCGTTTATGGACTTTATCGAAGAAGCGTATGTTGGAAAAGGCGATACTCATATTGGTGATGGAGTATGGCTAGGCATGAGATCTATGATCATGCCGGGTGTCAATATTGGAGAAGGGGCGGTTATTGCAGCAAATAGCGTAGTTACTAAGGATGTAGAGCCTTATAGTATGGTGGCAGGTTCACCCGCTCAGCATGTAAGATATCGTTTCACCAAAGAAACCATTGATGAGTTAATGGTGCTGAAAGTGTATGACTGGCCGGCAGATAAAATTGAAAGCCTAAAAAGGTTACTATGTTCAGATGACATTGAAGGTTTGAAAAAAGCCAGCGCAGAATATGATAGCAGTGCAAGCTGAACACAAGATCACCATTATTTTTTGAACAAACAAAGGAGGCTGAATATATTCGCCTCCTTTGTTTTTGAGCTTTAAATATGATTATCAAACAAGCCAGTTAGCACTGGCTTGCCGATTTTCAATAGGGTCAACACACACGTTGGTAACTGTTGTGTTTGAGCAAAGTGAGCAGATCACCCTGGCCATGTTTCTCAACGGCTGCTCGTTGTTGATGACGAATCACTTGGTCATAGGTTGGGCGGTTAACTGACCGCAAAACACCGACTGGAACAGGAAATTCAGGATAACTCAAGTTAGCCAGAGCATAAGCATAGTTTGGGTTATCACTATTGGGTAAGTGCATCAGAAGATTAGTAGTATCGGATTCCACGACCTCAAACCCAAACCCTTTGTTGGTCAGTGCTTTGGAGTGGTGTCTGCCATACAATAAGGGTTCATTCTCCTTGAGGTAAAGCAAATGTTCATTCCTATTTGCTGGCCCGTTATAGGGCTCATGGACTTTGTCATTGAAAATAACGCAGTTCTGTAAGATTTCAACAACCGCTGTTCCAGTATGGGCGGCAGCGGCTTCTAGAACCATGGTCATATGGGTAGGATCATTGTCAGAGGTTCGTGCAAGGAAAGTGGCACCTGCAGACGCTGCTACGGCCAATGGTTTTAGTGTTTGGTCAGGCGATCCCTCTGGGCTTGATTTGGAAACAAACCCTTGCTCACTGGTTGGAGAGTATTGCCCTTTCGTTAACCCATAAACCGCGTTATTAAATAGCAAGATCTTAATATCTTGGTTGCGTCTAATTGCGTGGATAAAGTGATTACCTCCAATACTTAACGCATCACCGTCACCGGTCACGACCCACACATCCAGCTCTGGATTGGTCGCCTTAACACCTGTCGCTATCGCTGGCGCTCTGCCGTGAATAGTGTGAAACCCATAAGTTTCCAAATAGTAAGGAAAGCGAGAAGAACACCCGATACCAGAAATGAAGACGGTATTCTCTCTGGACCGTCCCGATTTTGCGAGTACTGACTGCATGGTTTTTAGAACATTGAAGTCGCCGCACCCACGACACCACTTCACTTCAACATCAGACGCGAAATCTTTGCGGTTGAGTTCATTAGTCTTCATGTTTGATTTCCTCTTGGTAATGCTGAATCGAATCTATGACATCTTGAACCTTAAATGGCAGCCCCTTAACTTGAGTGATGCTGTGTGCGTCAGTGGAAAATTGAGCTCGAATGACATTAATTAACTGCTGATTATTAAGTTCGAAGACGATTATGTGCTCATACTGACTGATGATGTCCGCGAGGTTTGCAGGAAAAGGGTTGAGGTATTGGATATGGGCATGAGCCACTGAGGCACCTTGCTTTCTTAGTTGTGATATTGCGGTTGCTATTGTGCCTTGAGTGCCTCCCCAACTAATGACTAAAACAGAATCTTGAAGATGCCCGACTAATGACTGCTCTGGTATGAAATGTTGGATATTACTAATTTTGTGGGCTCTTTCCTCGGTCATACGTTGATGATTTTCGGGATCGTGAGAAGGCTCACCTGTGATTGATTGTTTTTCTAACCCTCCAATGCGGTGCATTTTATTTTGGGTTCCTGGAGTCACCCATTCTCGGCTGAGGTAGACCTCATCACGCATATAGGGCTGAAATGGTGTTGAGTCTGAATGTGACGGTTTCGGACTTAAAGTGATATCGCCAGGGTTAGGGATGAGCCATGACTCTGAACCATTAGCTAGATAACCATCACTTAACAAAATTACAGGTGTCATAAAGGTTGTAGCAATACGACTTGCTTCTAAGGCCATTTCAAAACAATCCGCAGGTGACGCGGCAGCCAGAACGGGCAGTGGAGAATCTCCGTTCCTGCCATATAAAGAAAGTAATAAATCGGATTGCTCGGTTTTAGTTGGCAACCCTGTTGAAGGGCCACCGCGCTGAACATTAACAACCACAAGTGGTAATTCAGCCATGACAGCAAGGTTAATGGTCTCTGCTTTTAAGCATAACCCGGGGCCAGATGTTGATGTCACGCCTAGACCTCCGGCATAAGATGCGCCTAAAGCTGAGCAAGCGGCAGCAATTTCATCTTCGGCTTGGAAGGTTGTAACACCAAAGTGCGCGTAGCGAGACAAGGTATGGAGAATATCTGATGCTGGTGTTATGGGGTATGAACCTAAGAACAATGGACGTTTTAGCTTTTCGGCGGCGCATATCAAGCCTAATGATAAAGCCTCATTGCCAGATACAGTGCGGTAGAGACCATGCTTTTCAGCCACGGGGGCAACTTGATAGCATTCACTGAATATTTCTGTGGTATCGGCGTAATTGAATCCGGATTTTAGTGCCTGGATGTTCGCCTCACGAGCTTGTGGTTTATCAGAGAACTTATCATTCAACCACTGGATGGTTGGCGCCATTGGGCGATTATAAATCCAGCACACAATACCAAGCATAAAGAAATTCTTACTGCGCTTAACTATTTTTGGCGCAATATTCAGCTCAGCAAGCGATTGCACTGTCAAGCGAGTAAAGCTGTCGGCAATGACCCGGTAGTTTGCCAAACTGCCATCGGTTAATGGATCAGATTGGTATCCGGCAAGCTCAAGGTTCTTGTTATTAAAGCCATCCACATCAATAAGGACGAGTCCGCCACAGGCTAACTGTGAAATCTTGCTTTTCAGTGCCGCTGCGTTTAAAGCAATCAAGACGGAAAATTCATCGCCCGGTGTAAATATCTCGGAAGAAGCGAACTGCATTTGGAAAGCTGACACACCCGATGTGGTACCGGCCGGAGCGCGTATTTCTGCTGGGTAGTCAGGTAATGTCATTACATCATTACCTTGCTTTGATGAGTTATCTGAAAAGCGCTCTCCTAGCAACTGGATACCATCCCCTGAGTCTCCGGCAAAACAAATGACTTCGCGTTCAAGTTGAATTATCGTCATAAAACCTCTGACTTTCATTGTTCAATATAGGTATAGGTGTTGCGATTTTTTGACCAGAAAAGCAATAAGCGGCAAGGACGAATACAACTCAGAATTTTCAAGGTGTAGTGCAGTGCTGACTTATGAGATATCTAGCCTAAAAGCAAAAAGTGTTAAGGTGTGGAATTGAGCCTTGTCACGGTATACTAGGAAAGATCACGGGGCACAGAAATACATTTTTCATCACATTAGATGTGAACTTATTTCACTAATTATTGGTCAGTATGGATAAATTAAATTTATTAAAACTGTTTATATCAGTCGTTGATTTAGGCAACTTCACCTCGGCTGCGAATCAGCTCGGGCAGTCACCTTCGACTATCAGTAAAGCCATTGCAAGGTTAGAGCAAAACTTGGGTGTTCGCTTGATTCACCGCACAACGCGTCAGGTAAAGCTCACTGAAGCTGGTTTTAATTACCTAAACACGGCAAGAGAAGTGGTTGATCTTCTTAAAAACAGTGAGGAACAATTAGCTCAGAGTACGAGTTCTCCTTCGGGGACACTTCGAGTGAATCTCCCTCTTTCATTCGGCCAGCACTATATTGCTCCTCTGATGCCCGAGTTTTGTCGCCTCTATCCAGAGGTGAAGCTGGATCTTAGCTTTTCGGATGAATATACCGACATACTGGAAAGTGGCATGGACATCGCCGTACGAAGCGGAAAGCTGAATGACAGCAACCTCATTGCTAGACGGTTATGTCCTATTGATTTAGGCATGTTTGCTAGCCCAGAGTACTTACGGGAAAAAGGGCGGCCTGATAGCGTTGAACAGCTAAATGAACACAAATGGATCATGTATCGCTTTAAACAATCTGGGCGTTTACTGACCATGGTGATGACGTTCAACGGGCAACAGATAGAAATCAATCCAGAATACCAAATCACTGTAGATAACGGATACGCGATGGCCACATTGGCTAGCCTTGGAGCGGGTATCGCTTATATGCCTCATTACCTTGCGCGAGATTTAGTCCAAGAAGAAAAGCTGGTGTTAGTGTCGCAACCACAAAGAAACCCAGAACAGGCTGTATACCTATACTATCCGTGTCGTGACTTTGTGCCCGCTAAAGTGAAAGTGTTTATTGACTATGTGGTTGAAAAGCTAGAAGAGCAGGGAGAGTCTATGAACAGTAGTTGGATGTATCGAAGTGGTTAAGCGCAATAAGTGAATATCCCAGCTTTCAATTCGTTGTCATGCGCTCAATGCATGACTGTACTTAATTTCAAACTCTGACGATTTCAAAATACCCGTTATGCTTGTGAAAACATAACGGGTATGGGTTTCACTCTACGTTCTTGAAGTCAGGGGGTCACTTAAGATTCGATTTTAAGAACTTGGCGAGGCCTTGATACACTTGCTGCCCCTCAGGGGAGTTGGGAATCATTGTGTATTCAACATGTGAAAGCCCTTCCAAGATGTGGATCTCCACCGGGATTTCTTTTTCCAGCAGTTTTCGGTGTGTTCTAAGTGTGTCACTTAACAGTAGGTCTCGTGTGCCACTGACTAAGTAAGTGGGCGGGTAGTTTTCAAAGCTACCATATATTGGTGATAGATATGGTGTCTTTAGATCTGTGCCATTTGCATACAACAAAGCGGAAGCTTCTAGCCACCCATCGTAAGTGTTTAATACGCGGTCAATCCCATCTAAAGTATGGAGTGTGTCGCTGCTGTCAGAGAGATCTGACCAAGGTGAACCTGCATATAAGGCTCCCGGCATTGGCAGCCCCATTACTTGGAATTTTTGTAGTGCCGCCATACTTAGCCCGGCACCGGCAGAGGAACCGCCAATTGCGATTTTGTTAGCTGGGTATTGATTCAACAGGCTTTTATATACCTGAATAGCGTCATTGAGTGCAGCAGGGTAAGGGTGGCTTGGAGGCATTCTGTAATCCACAGCAATAACCTTTATATTGGCTGATGCAGCGATGAGTGCGCCTTCATATGCACCAAGAGGGCCTGAATTAAACACATAGGCACCGCCATGCAGATATAAGAAAACAGATTGCGGTTCTGTCTTGTCTGCTTGTGGTTGGGAGAGCTCATAGGTCAGTACGCCTCCCACATTACGCTCTGTTGCTTCAATTCCGAACCAGTCTTCTAAATTTTCTAACGTGATCCCAGCTCCATCAACAGTTTCAATTAGCTCCTGCCATTCTTGCTCATTGGTTGGTTTGTTCGCCGTAATTTCTTCAGGGTAAACGTAACCTTGCTTTATGGCGTTTTGTAGCTCTTCGCTAGCGGCACTTGGGATAGGGAACCTATCCAAGTTTGTTATTTCAGCTGCACACACGGAAGCGTAGAACAGTGCGGTTGAGGAAAGAAGTATGTTTCTCACTAATGAATACGAGACTAAACTTTGCATATAAATGGTTTCCAAGTCGTTGAGTTTATATACGGTTAATAAGACTTGGAATTAAACGTAAATAGTGAGTGGTTTCAAATCAGAGGATTCCTATTTTTAAACGCTGAAAATGTAATGAATCGCAATGTGAAGTTCATCTTTCATCTCATTTTTATTTATAAAGAAACTCTATTCAATTACGATGTTTACTTTTGTTTTTTTGTTTTAAATCTTTTAAAAACATAGGCATGCATATAAATAAATATAAAATATAAGCGATGTCATATAAAAGTCATAGGGTAGTTCTAGTTGTGAATGAGTAGGGGCGGCTAATATCGTAAAGCGACACAACATTCCGTTTGTGTCCTTTTAAAATACAGGCTAAACCTCGGAGGAGTCATGAAACGAAATGTGATGATGAAAAGTATGCTAGTGTACTTTTTGTTCTCGGCACCGTCATTCGCAGTGGAAATAAGCGCAAATAAAAACTATCAAGTGCAAAAGTATATTGGAAATGCCGAGATTTTATTTGGACCCGAAGAAAAGTTTGAAATAGAAGCAGACTCTATTTCTGAAATAGCGGGTAAAACCATTTATTCAGGTAGTGTATCTATCAAGATATTGCGTAGCGGTGAGGCTCCAGGAAAGATGGCTGAAGTGGCTTCGAGTCAAAATAATGAAGGTGCTGAGTCCCTAGAAACCATCACAGTAGAGGATAAGTATCTGATCGCTGAATCGGATCGTGTCACACTATACCGATTGGCAAATGGGGGAAACTTGTTAAAATCAGATGAGTTTACTTTGGTTCGTCGTTATTGAATTGTATGACGTACCGATAGGCTGATATTTTTAGGCCAAAACTGCAGTGAATGTAGTTTTGGCCTCGTTAATTTTAAGGTGATGACGCGGCAATAAGCTCAGTTGTTCGTGTTTACTATTGATTGCTCTTCCACTCGCTATGACTCGTACTGGCTCACTTCTATGATTGCACTTTTATTCAAAATCGCTCGACTCTGTCGTAACCTTGTTATGCAGTTAATGATGATACTCTGGGCGATGCCGACCCAGGCTCATGAGTTGTTCAGTCAAGAAGAAAAACAGTGGATAAGGGCTAACCCTGTTGTTTGGTACGCTTATCCTGATAGTTGGCCAGTCGACTTTGAGCAAGAAGGGCATCATGTTGGGTTGTCAAAAGATTATCTGGATATTATCTCTGAAATTTCTGGTTTAACGTTCCGCGCAGTGTCAGATGATACGGCCAATGGTAACAGTCAAACCGTTGACTTGATTTCGCTAGTTTCACAGCGTTTTGCAATGGAAGATAAACACTGGCTACTGACTATCCCCTATCTAAACGTTGGGGCCCTAGTGGTTTCGAAATCAGACAAAGCTACCGTTTATTCCCTTAGGCAACTCTATGGTAAAAAACTGGGTGTACTGAAAAATAATCTTTTCTTTAGTGATTGGTTAACTAAGCATCATCCCCAAATCATGTTGGTTGAATTCGAGGATGCTCTTCATGCCATCGAAGCTATTGAAGAGGGCGATGTTTATGCCGTTCTAGATACAGAACTCACGATGCGTCCAATTGTGCAGCGATATGCTCCGATGAGCCTATCCATTACGGGTAGCCTACCTGAAGCTTCTATTGGTTTGAGTATGGCTGTAGATAGTTCAAAGCCTGTGTTGCTCTCTATTTTGAACAAATCGCTTCAAGCATTGACCGCTGAGCAAACGGAGAAGATTTTTAATCAGTGGGGTAACACTCTCCAATTGGGAGTTCCTCCAGTAAAAACGGTGCTGTATTACTATCGCTACGAGGCTGTTACATACAGCATTTTAATTTGTGTGCTTTTGGTTGCCATGCGTCAGGTTTGGATAAGCCGACGACGAGCGCAAGCCAGTGAAAAGAGTAAAGCCCGTTTTCTTGCTGTAATGAGTCATGAGATTCGAACGCCATTGAATGCGGTAATGGCTTCTTTGGACTTACTTAAGCAATGTGATACACCACAACAAGAGCAAAAGTACCTAAGCTTAGCGCGGCAATCTGCGAACAACCTAATGGAACTGTTAAACGATATTCTGGATTATTCGCGTTTAGAATCTGAAAGTATGACGATTCGCAAAGAGGCTATTGATGTTGGGGAACTATTAAAGTCGGTTTGTGATAGCCATCAGCCCTCAGCAATCAACAAAGGTTTAGTGCTGAGGTTGAAAGAAAGGACTGACGCCGAAGGACTTTTCATTAAAAGTGATGCTCAACGATTAAGGCAAATTCTCCATAATCTAGTATCAAATGCGATTAAATTTTCTTCTAGTGGAGAAATTCTTATGTCGTGGGAGGTTGTAAGAAATAACAGTGAACCCTCTGTAGTCATCGATGTCCGTGATGAAGGGCAAGGTATCGAAAAAGAAGCGCAAGCCAAAGTGTTTAAAGCTTGGGAGCAATCAAATAGTGGAGTGAGCCGGAGTGGAAGTGGGTTAGGGCTATACATCTCAAACCAGTTTGCGCAGTTAATGGGAGGAAAGTTAACTTTACATAGTGAGCTGGGCAAAGGAACGCGAGTATCGCTGTCGTTGCCTTTAGAACTGGCGTCCGAACAAGAAATGCACGCTTGTTCTGTTGAACAAAGCGGTGCTCAATTTAATGATGAAACCTCTGTCTTAGTCGTTGAAGATCATCCGGTAAACCGACAACTTATTTGTGAGCAGTTGCGCTCTTTAGGATGTCATGTGGAGAGCGTTGACAGTGGGGAAGCCGCACTGGCACTGCTCGAAGATGAAAACTATTACAGTATGATTTTACTGGATTGTCATCTTCCTGGTTATAGTGGTTATCAGGTGGCTGAAAAGATACGCGATAGGGAAGAACAACTTGAATTAGATCATACTCCCATTGTGGCCATCTCTGCGCTAAACGAGCAAAAGCATGTTGAAAAGTGTTATGCCAGTGGTATGGATGACGTACTTCATAAGCCGATAAGTTTTGAAAACTTAGTTCCGGTTTTAAATAAGTGGTGTGAGCAAGCGGCCATGATGGCTGCGGCCTTGTCTTCTACACAGTTATTTACCCAAGAACAATGCACACTTGTCGAAGCCGATTTGAGATCGTTGGAACTGGCATTTAACAATGGAGACATTAAGCATCAGTTGTATTACGCGCACCGCCTTCATGGGGTTGCTCTGATGTCTAAAGATGCGGCGTTTATAAAGAGCGTCGCGCGCTTAGAGAGTTTGCTGCGAGAGAAAAAGCCCATATCGGCGCAAGAAGGCGCAGCATGGTGCAGCAAGTTAGCATGGCAAATTTTAGCCTTATCTCAGGATAAGACTGAATAATACGCTATTTAAAGCAAGCGAGGTTTATGTCAGTGTTAGGTACCGCACAGCACGCCAACACCTGACCTTGTGCTTTTTCACTGTCTTGAATTGCGGGGGCATCGGCTTGGTGCACGGAACCTGATTTAACGGTGCATTTACACGCTCCGCAGAATCCGGCTCTACAGCTGTTGGAGATGGAAAGACCAGCAGCTTCGGCTTGCTCAAGGATAGTGCTCTGGTTGTCACCTTCAAATACCACTCCATCTAGGCAAACTTTAACCTTTTTATAGGGCGGCAAGGGGGCTCTTGAAATACCAAAGGTTTCTTGGTGATATTGTTCTTCTCTTAGTTCGTTGGTTAGCATTAATTTTTTAATATTTTCCATGAAGCCACTAGGCCCACAAACAAAGACTTGTCGTGAGCTAAAGTCTGGAATTTGCTTCAAATGGGAAAGATTAAACCGCCCTGCTTGTCCTGGCCAATGTTCTGATGGCTTGCTGAGTAGGTAGGTAATGGTTACATTCGGGTGGTGCTCGCTGATGAGTCTCAGCTCTTGTTTGAAAGGTATATCATCTTCGGCCACGCATTGGTGATAGAACACGATGTCACGAGTATCATTTCTATCTGTTAAATCACGCAGTATCGACATCATAGGGGTTACCCCGCTACCCGCTGACAGTAATAATAAAGGGGAATTTGACGCTTCTGAAAGGTGAAAACTCCCTTTTGGTTGGTCCGCGATAACTGTTCCCCCGGTTTGAAGATGATCAAGCAGCCAATTGGACACTTTACCGCCATGGACTCGCTTCACCGAAATGGCCAAGCGTTCTGGCCGAGTTGGACTAGAGGAGAGGGTATAGGTTCGTTTTACGCGCTGATTATCGATCAACACTTCAATTGGAAGGTGCTGACCAGCTTTGTAGCTTGGCGTGTGATCTGTCTTGGGCTTGAGCCAGAAGGTCTCAAAATCTTTTGCGACGGTTTCTCTGGCCACACAAATAAACTCTTGTTGCTTCACATCGAGATCTTCGTAGCGTTCTTTGGCTTTATATTCAAGCACCTCAACGATGTCATTGGTTGAGATCATCCCTTCGTTTTTTGCGATAAGATTCTGGCCATAAAATATTTTTCCATCCTCGTTGGCTCTAAAACGAGAGAAGGTCTTGAGTGGCTCCTTGTTTGCTCTGAATGCGCCTTGATCAACATTGAGTGTGGTTAATATACAGCGCTCACAAGGTTCTACGGTTTCAAACTCCACGTCACCGATTTTAATCCGCTTCCATGAATCTTCGATAAAAGGCTCATCGGATTGAACGATCAGATTGGTACGAAACTGCGCCATGTTATGTACCTCACTACTTCGCCTATTGAGCTCATCCAACGAGGCGGAACTAATGAGCAATAGTGGAAAGCCATCAGCAAAACTGACGGGCTGGGCCGTGTTTTCTCTTATCCGGTTGGACTGTTCCCCCGTGAAGATGAGTGTCACTCGTTTGCCTATTACCTTACTGAACCAATCATCCGCTTCATCGGTCGTCGTATAAGCAGAAAAGTGATCTCTCCATACGATTGCGTTGGTGTTGTGCATATTGAAATTAGAATAATGCAATTCAAGTGGAGGCATGCCGGGATAGGTAAAGACGATTCCCGTAGGTCGTAAGCTTGATGCCACCTTAACCATGTTCGGGTATTGGCGTGCAGTGACCATCGTCGGGTACTTAGCACTCATTGCTCGGGAGTCACCCACTAGCATTAGCATAAAGCGGCGATCAAAACAGAGGCCTTGCTTTTCGACCCATGATGAAGACAGAGAAATTCCACCAGTGGACTTAACTGGGTAAACATTTATTTGAGAAAGTACAGTAGGATTGACCACAATGTGCCCTTTTAAAATGATGTTTTTGAGGAATGAAATAAAAAGTAGGCTGATGCTAAGAAAATGCCTATCTCAGCCTACAGAGCATAATCAATAGAAAGTATGATCGTTAGCTGCGACAGAATATGGCTTCATAACCGAAGACGCACGCTTACTTAGGATGAATGTCGTCGAACCCAATACACTCGATATCGTTCTCTTTCAACCAGTTGGAAAACGCGTCACTGGTTAAGATCTCCCATTCTTGGCGTCGATGATGCGTATAACTAGACAGTTGCTCCAACTCTTCGCTGACTGAGTTAGCAGGGTGGCACATTAACTCAATGGTGCCATTCGGCACGGCTTGCTTGTAGGCAGTCAGTATGGCTTTTAGGTGTTCGATAGTGGCGCCTTCTGCAAAAAAGCCAGTGTCAAATGCATCTGGTGTAGGCACAGAAAGTCGATCTTGACCAAGAATAAAGGTATCAATCCGTCTTACCGGAAGGCCGATTTCATTCGCTGTTTGGACAAACCCCGCCTTTAGAGGCCGATATGCGCCAGCAAAATGATGGCTGTCGATGTGGCTGATTTTTAACCCTGCGTCTAGCGCGGCTTGATATTGTGCCAGTAACTCTCTTTTTATATCGTCAGCGGACACCTCTGACTTACTAAATAGCGCTGTTCTCGAGAAAAAATTACCATTTTTGTCTACGAGAGTCGGTATGGCTTCAGGCTTGGAAATAGGCTTGCCTGATGTCACTGTAAAATGGAGCCCAACATGACGAATTAATCCACTTTTGTAGAGTTGTATTGCGTGGTTTACCGCTGGCTGGTTCATCATGATGGTTGTGGATTTTACCGTTCCTGCGTGAAAACAGTCGGCAATACCTAAATTTACTGACTCTGTAAGACCAAAGTCATCTGCATTCAATATAAGTTTCATACGGCATAACCTGAATGATTAAAATGAATAATACTGGCATTAATGTAGTGACAGCTTCGAGCTTCTCTCTTACGCCAAACTAAGCATTTTTATGGTGGATATTAGCTTGATTAATTTATAATGTGATTTTTCGTCTAACAAACTAATATTCTCCCAATATAAATTAATTGAGGTAATGCATGGGTGTGCCAGCTAACCAACAGCAACTCCTTTCGCTACTGTATACATTCAGTGTGGCTGCTCGTCATTTGAGCTTTACCGATGCCGCTGAAGAGCTTTTCTTAACGCAAGGAGCGATCAGTCAGCGAATAAAAAAGCTTGAGGGGTTACTTAAATTCAACTTGTTTATCCGAAAAACAAGAAGGCTAGAACTTACACCAGAGGGGAGGAGGGTGTTAACTACACTCAATAGTTCGTTCGAATCTATCTTTTCTGTATTATCCGATATCCAAACGGGGGAACTTACTGGCGATTTATACATAGCCACCTCACCTTATTTTGCTTCGGCATGGTTGATCCCTCGCTTACCCTCACTTCGGCGGCAATACCCAAGTTTAAGTATTAAGTTGCAGACGAAGCAGAACCAATCTGATTTTCAGTTTGAACCATACGATGTAGCTATTTTTTATAGCGAAGGGCGCTACCCCAATCACTATAGTGAACGACTTTTTTCTGGCATCAGGACTCCAGTATGCAGCGCCTCTTATGCTCAAGAACTTAACCTTCATAGTGGAATTGAGTCACTTTCTCGGGTGAATTTTATTCATAGGGGGGATACGAGTGCATGGCAGTATTGGCTAGATGAAATGGGGGCCAATATTGATTGTAAGAAAAAATGTGACTTTTATAGTGATAACCGCCTAGCAATGGAGGCAGCAGAGTTATCTCTAGGGGTCTTTCTAGCACGGCTAGAGTTTGCTCTTCCCTTAATTAATGCAGGAAAGCTGGTGGCACCTTTTCCAAGGATTGAATCAGGGAAAGGCTACGACCTGGTATGTCCTAAGGGGATGGAATCAAGAGCAAAATTTCAAGCCTTCTCTCGTTGGATTCACGCTGAGGTGAATAGTAAGAATAATCATATGGGCTAATGGGATGGAGCAGTAGAGCCTGGTTCGCTATAGACTAAAGAAGCCTAGCATCGCTGCTAGGCTTTGAGTTGGGAATAATGAAATCAACGATTTCTTGTATGTAACAAAAAAGCACAAATCGTTGCGGCGACACCGCACAGCGTCAAGACTAATCCCAGCGACTGCATGGCACCAGCCAGACCTAGCCCTATACTTAGCAACAAGTAATAAGCTAGGCCAAATAATGCGCCAGCGCTCCCCGCAACCTCTTTGTAATCGACTAAAGCTTGGCTCAAGATATTTGGTATTGCGAGACCAAATGAGATCACAGCGCCCATCATAGGTAACAAGAACCACAGTGATGATTGAGTCAGCCATACCGCTGTTCCACACATGAGCGCTATACCAACGGCGAGTTTGGTCAGTGCCATGGGTGACCATCCCTTATTGAGAAGGTGCTTATTCATCATGCTACCAATAAATGTCGCCATAGCAAGCACTACACCGGAGTAGCCAAAGTCTTTTGCTGTCATACCAATATCTGAAAACAAAAATGGTGCGAGGCTGTAATACCCAAACAACATTGAGTTGAAAATAGCAACCAGTAAGGCGTTTAGCCAAAGTGTTGAGTCTTTTGACATTCGCTTTATCAAGGGCCACATCTGTACCTTAGAGGTTGTCATGGGCCTAGTTTCAGGTAACCCCCATACTGCTATGAGCAATAGAAGCATTGCGAGTAGCATCAAACCACTGAAAACACCGACATAGCCATAGTATTCAGCAAGTAACCCACCGCTCAATAGGCCTATGACAGGGCTAATTGAGAGAGCAACCCCCATGACGGAGAATACTTTTGCTAATTCAGAACCATCATAGCAATCACGCAGCATTGTCTGAGTAATGACCGAACCCACTGCGGCACCAAATGCAGAAATGACACGCGCCAACAACAATATTTCAAACTTGTTTGTGACTAAAGCGAGTAGTGCACCAAGTCCATACGTCAGTAAACCTGCAAGCATAGCTGGGCGTCTTCCGATTAAGTCACTTAGCCTTCCCCAAAACACCACTCCGATAGCAAATGCTAGAAAGTAGACGGAAAGTGTTTGAGATGCTTTAGCATCGCTAACATTAAACTGATGAGCGATATCAGTAAGAGCTGGACTGTAGATTGTCTCCACGATTTGTGGAAACATCATTAATACCACCGCTAGCCATAGAGGCGGAACTTTAGAAATCATAATAACCTCCATTAATTAAGTGGCGGCCATTGTAAAGTTTCGCTTAAAGCTCTGTTATAGTAATTAAGACTAAATACATCAAAAATAGGACATTATGGCAATCATTCATCCGCAGCAAGATTTTAATCCTGATTTAATCGATGCCATGGTTGTAGGTGTGGCCTCAAAGCTCGCTGTGCATGACTCTGGCCTACATACGCATCGCTCTCACCAGCTGCTGTTTGCTCAAGCAGGGTGTATGAGTATTGAATTGGATCAGCGGATATGTTTGCTTCCTCCTAGCCGCGCTGTTTGGATTCCTGCTGGAATGGTACACAGAGTGTTAATGACTGGTGTCGTTGAGTACCGTTCACTTTACTTCTCGCTTGACACTGTGTTGCCTGACTTTGACAAGGTCCAGATAATGGAAGTCAATCCTTTACTGAGAGAGCTGATTGAAAGGATGGCTCATTGGCAATGGGATATGCCTGTGGGTGACCAAAAAACGGTACTTGCTCTTTTTTTGGAAGAAGTAAAGAGCGCACCACGCGAATATTGGCAGTTAAAAATGCCGAAACATCCGAGGTTACAAACTTGGTTATCAGACCTTAAACAAGATCATTTGTTACCTGAACAACTCAACACATTCTCTAAACAAATTGGAATGAGTGCGAAGACGGTCAGCCGTATTTTCAAAGCTGAGACGGGCATGAGTTACCAAGCTTGGCGTCAGCAATGGCGGTTACTTAAAGCAATGAACTTATTAGCCGATGACTTACAAGTTAACCAAGTAGCTGATAAATTAGCCTTTTCAAGCGATAGTGCTTTTATCAGTTTTTTCAAAAAACACACAGGGTATACGCCACTCCATTATCAAAATAATGAGTAAGCGGGCGCGAGAAAGAAAATCATACATGACTGCTCGCCCCGTTTAGAGTGAGGGCTTGCCCAATATGGATTCAAGTTCATCTTTTGGCATTGCTCGATAAAATAACCAACCCTGTGCTTTGGGGCTGTCACAAAGCTGTTTGATATGTGCCAGCTCCGATGGGTGCTCAATGCCCTCAAAAATGAGCGGTTTATTCAATTGGTTTATCATTACAATAATATGTGTAACCAACTCTCGCTTGAGATCATTGGATAAAGATTGTGTAAAAATACGGTCTATTTTTATCTCGCTAAAATCTATTTCCGTCAGCCACACCAAGTTTGCTAACCCTGTTCCAAAATCGTCCAGAGCCACAATAAAACCGAGTCCTTTCGCTTTTTGTGAAAATGCCCTCAGGTAAGGAATATCCAATTCCACTCTTTCAGTAATCTCAAGTTTAATTTGGCTAGGGTTAATCCCCTTTGAGGCCACTTTATCGATCAGGGCCTCAAGATAGTCCAAGTGAAGTATCTCGTAAGATGAAACATTCAATGCGATGAAAAACGAGGAGTCCGAACGTAGCAGGGCCTCCATCTCTGATAATGCGGTATCGACGATGAATTCAGACAATTGAGCATAAAGTGATAGCTCCTCAGCCATCTGAATGACAAATTCTGGCGATACATGGCCTAGTCGTTCATCGTGCCATCTAAGTAGCGACTCAACTCCGACAATATGTTCAGATCGGGCATCAACAATAGGTTGGTAGGCTAAATGTAACCGCTTATGCTTGAGAGCTTCTTGAAATCGATGCTCCATGGAGGCACGTCGCTTTTGAACGGAAGCCCACCAATAAGTGAGTAAGGCACTGAGCAAAGCGCATATCAGAACCACGACAATGAGCGCGGGAGCTGATAAATACAAGATACCAGAACGCTTGTTATTTGTGTCTATACAAATAGGCAGTGTGTCACTGCATTGCTGAATCTGTTGATATAGGAAAGGTAGCTCAAAGGCTTCTGAGTCGAGGGCTTCATACGAAGCAAGAGTCTGAGACGGGCCTTGGGATAAAATGCGATAAGAAAAATCAGGAGCCAATCGCGAATACTGAGCATAAAAATCCAGTGATGCAAATGCAGCAATGGAGCCTACTCTAAAGGCAACCAAAGGTAAATCAGCCGGAAAAAGGTTGTTAGTATCTGTATAAATTTGCAGCGCTGAAGTCTCTTGGCTTTGCTTATCAATCAAAGGAGGAGGTGAATCTAAGAGACCCCAGTTGGCGGTGCATACGAGTGTGTCTTTTTCGATCAAACCAATGTCATAGACAAAATAATGATAATTCGCGAGAAGTTGAAACTCATCAATGCTAGCAGAAGAGCATTGCTCAAGTGGCTTTTCTTGAGCTTCATCGATAGCCGTCATCACATCTTGCACAACACGTTCAGTATGGGCGAGTAACCTTTCAGTAAATGCTGATTGCTTGGACAGTTGAAATTGCATAATAGAAAAATTAGCCAGTGCAAGCAGCACCAAAAATGTCACCGTCGCAATGCCTAGTATTAAAGTGCGCATCGTGTTTAGTGACATAGTTTACCTCGTTTCTGCGTGTTAATGAGTGAGTGTATCGCTTGTAAGTCAATGCTATTTAAGCTGGGCAGCCCCCCAACTATGTTGGGAAGCTTTGAATGTCTCAATAACGGTGACACAAAACTGGTGTCCTGAATACGTCATTGGTGCGCATAACTTGAGCCCTGATGATTTTAGGCCTGCAAGCAGTTGATCTCAATATGCAGTCGGAAATGTTTTATCATAAGTAAACCGAGATTTTATGTTACTGATTGGGTTGTGGGTAGGTATTGGGCGAGACAAACGCAGGAGAGGTCACGGTTATCTCATGTTTTCCTTCTTTATAGTTGAATTCAATAAACCTAGACGTCCAACCGACGGTATTTGTCACTTTAGGTAGAGTAAACGTACATTTTCTCTCATTACAGCGGCCTTTTATCGTATTTGCGCTGTACCTAATATTGGTAGGAAATATGCGAAAATCACGCCCATTGGGGTTGTATGCAGACCAAAGTGTTGCTTGCTTTTCTGGAACAAAATCTGTCGTGATTACGGTATGTTTTTTGTCGTATCTCCATGTCACTGAGGGATAAGAGTGATTATCAAGGAACATAGCGTAGTACTCATTAAGAGCCGTGCTGATGATTTTGGAATCAATCGAATGTGATTGATTAGGTAATATTCGAACCATGTTTTCACCTGGCAGTTTATCAATGTATTGAAGCAGAGAGTCTGGAGTAAAAAAGTCATCTGATGAGGCATTGATAATATATTTTGGAATAGAAAGTCGATCTGCGTATTCAGGTAAATTTGAGTAAGCAAGGGGGTCCTCAATACGCATCAATTTAGTGAAGTTTGGCGTATCAATTCTATCGACTACGCCTTGAGATACGTAATCATGAAACGCAATTGGCCAGTCCCCAATGCTGGCATGAATGTGGCGAATGTTATCGTCGGTATTTAAAATATCAGCGACAATAGGGATCAGCCCGTTGACGCGAGTGTCAACCAGTGACGTTAACCATGCTACCCACCCTCGTTTGCTTGCTCCTGCTAATACGAAGTGTTCAGGTTTCGTAAAACCTTGATTCCTTGATGCTTCTTGCACAGCGTTCATTGCTTGAACAACCGACTTAACCATGGGTAAGTGTGCAGACCAATAGGCATTGTTTGCTGGGTCATCCATATAACGATTCCAGCTATAAGCCACAATGCTATCTTCCTTTCTCGGTATTCCATCGTTAAAAAACAAATACTGGTTCGGCACATCATGTAGATCCGCAACTATCGAAGCGTTGTTCAAGGCAATCTTTTGTAAAGCTAAGGACTCTGGCTGAGGGTTCCCGTGAGCGTCTTGAGGAACATTAGTGCCGCCATTGATATACAGTAAAGCCTGATGGTGCTTAATGGTGTGAGGGACATAAATGATAAGAGTATGTTCCCATTCTTTACCAATGTTCTCTAAAGGCGTATTTGGCCAGTATTGGCTAATTAGCTTGAAGTGATGGATACCGATAGAATCTTTTGCTTCCGACTTGATTAGCTCAATGCTAGCCATGTTCTGTGATGGCTCTGAAAGAAAGCATTGCAATACATTTTCTGGTTTGTCGTTGAGCGAATGTGGGGCACATATGTCCTGCGCTGCTGCGGGGAGGACGACAATACTGAGTAGTGTACAGATGAAGTGATGAGCACTTAAAGTGCTCAATCTTTGAATCTTGAACATGCATGTATTCCTATAAGTTGCGACACAATGGGTAGTTCATGGCAGAGAGTCGACTAGATAGTAAAAGGAGCAGTTGCATTATAACTATCAGATAAATCTTATATTTTTCGTCCGAATGTTTAAGTCTTGGCCTTCTGTCGTACCCCGAAGGAAGAGATGCGTGAGCAGCTTTGACACAGCGGATTGTGCTCAAGAGTGAACTATGATTCTTGGCTTATAGGAATTGACCTAACCTGCCAATTAAACCGTGGCACTCTTTAGCTGTTCGAATGTTGGTAAAACCAAGAATTAGGCTAGGGTGCGTTGGCTTTG
This sequence comes from Vibrio sp. Isolate23, assembly GCF_022398095.1. NCBI lineage: Bacteria > Pseudomonadati > Pseudomonadota > Gammaproteobacteria > Vibrionales > Vibrionaceae > Vibrio > Vibrio sp. Isolate23. Next base: position 294,290 of record NZ_JAKEUV010000001.1, on the reverse strand, counting down.
AAGAGCACTGTGACAGCGCTTGAGCAAATAACCCGGCTTTCATCATCTGGCGAGAGAGCGCTAGATCATCACATTTAGGGTCATTTAACCTTGCTATCATATGCATTCCCCCCGGTTGGGGTTCAATAGATAGCTTGTGGCCTAGGATTTTGGTGAACAGTTCAGATGTTAATTCTCGCCGTTCGCGATATAGCTTCCTCATCCGTTGAATATGGCGAGGAAAGTGACCTTCTTGCATGAAGGTCAGAATACAGTTTTGTGTAAAAGTGGGGACGTTTCCAGCGAATAACTCTGCACATTGTTCAAATTGAGAGACCTGACTTGGTGGAACTACTATGTATGCCACTCTCAAGCTTGGGAAGAGAACTTTACTGAAAGTACCCGAATAAATCACTCTGTCATGAGTATCTAAACTTTTTAAAGCGGGTAGGGGCTGCCCTGTATGGCGGTACTCTCCGTCATAGTCATCCTCTATAATCCAGCTTTTATTGCTCACCGCCCAGTTTAATAGCATCTGTCGTCTTTGTAGTGAAAGTGATACACAGGTCGGGCTTTGATGCGCTGGTGTGACAATGAGTGCTTTCACTTTACTGTTGTCTGGAAGAGCTAGTCCTTCCTCGTCAACAGGAATCGGCTCAGGGTGAAATCCACTGCTTGCCAGTACCTGACGAGTTAGCGGGTAACCGGGGTCTTCAATGCCAATATAAGAGTGTGTTTTGAGCAGTACGTTAGTGATCCAGCGAATTGAATTGACATAACCTGATGTAATAAAAACCTGTGCCGGGTGGCACTGAACACCTCGGTATAACTGCAGATATTGGCTTATTGCGCCTCTTAAATCCGGCAGCCCGCAGGTTGGAGGATAGGCAAGGCTGCTTTTGTGTGTGTTCCTCGCACATCGCGCCGAAATTCTTGACCAAGTGTTGATAGGAAAGGCATCTAAAGCGGGAATGCCTAGGTGAAACGGTAAAATATCAGGGTGACTGTTTTCTAAATTGAGCTGAGAAGGTGGAGCTGATGGATTCCCTTTAGCTGGGGTCAATAGTTGATGACTGACGACAGTGCCAGCCTGCCCTTTCGCTTCGAGGTAACCTTCCGCTTTAAGTAATGCATAGCCTTCTTCGACTGTCCCTCGTGAAACTCCCATTTCTTTCGCAAGTGCGCGAGCCGAAGGTACTTTCTCACCCGGTTTTAGTATCTGTTGTAAAATTGCGTCGAGAATACGCCGATACACACGCTTATATGCAAATTGTTTTGGGTTTTTCATTATTATATGGACCATAAAAAAAGATAACTTATGGTTCTTAAACTGAACCATTGCCTCTTATAACATACTAAGTAAAGCAGCAGCAATTACCCTGTTTTTTGGGAGAAATATATGAATATCCTGCTAGTTAACAGTAGTCCTAGAAAGCTTCAAGCATGTACGTATCAATCGGCGCAACTTATTATTCAGCAGATGTCTGAGAAGGTAGACGTTGAAGTGGTTGAAGTCGATACAGCAACCTTGCCTCATCTTGATGCTGATTATGCTAAGGCACTGAGTACGCCTGGCCTCATGTACGATGAATCAAGCGGTAGTTTATCATTGTCGAATCAATTAATTGCCCAGCTAAATAAAGCTGATCTCATTATTATTGCATCACCAATGCACAACTTTACTTTACCTTCCAGTCTTAAATGCTGGGTGGACCATGTGGTGAGGGCAGGAAGGACATTTGAGATTACAGACACTGGAAAGCGTGGTTTGCTAATCGATAAACCTATTTATGTTCTTGTGTCTGCGGGCGGAAGGTTTTCTGGGAAAAACGCTTATCAGCCAGATTTCTTTACTCCGTACCTGACAGAAATTATGGCTACAATAGGGTTAAAAGATATTAAGTTCTTCACCATTGAAGGGACTGCTACAAATCGCGAAACCGTACAAGAACAAATTGATTTACTGCAAAAACAATTAAAAGACCATTTAGAAAGTGCTGAAATATCAAGAGAGATGTTTGTCGCGACTTAATGGTAATCGCTGACTAATATATTGATACTTTCTTGTAGTATCGTCGTATATCTCTGAGTCATGTTTTTTTAAGAGTCGTCTGATTGTTGTAAGTGAGACACATCGATAAATTAGCTCTGCGTTCTGGATCTTCCCTGTAGCCCTTAATGTGATTAACTAAGGTTAGTTTGAGCCTCATTCATTGTTTTGTGTGAGGCTTTTTTTATTGTTTCTCTTCAAAGATTATTGATGGTTGGTTGTCATTTATTAACTCGATGCCATGTAGGGTGTGAACCAAAAACACACAACGGCAATGTGCTCAGTTTTGATTTTAGAGGAAATATAAGAGTATGAAATCACGTATGAATTATTACACTACTGCTCCGGAAGCGATGAAAATTCTGATTGGACAAGAAGAGTATTTGCGTGAGCAATTTAAAACATCTGAAACTCTTACGGTTCATCTATGGGAGTTGATTAAGCTTAGAGTGTCTCAGATGAATCAATGTGCGTACTGTGTGAATTTGCATAGTAAAGATGCGCTTGAGCAAGGAGAAAGTGTGGAACGATTGATCGGTCTTAGTGCATGGCGTGAAATGCCTTTTTACGATCAGGTCGAATCGATAGCACTTGATATGGCAGAAGTTCTGACCCTAGGGCAATCATTGGAAGACGACAAATACAGCCAAGCAGTGGAAATTTTGGGTGATAAAGCGGTAGTCGATTTAGTTGTAGCGATCAACGCCATTAATAGCTGGAACCGGATAGCGAAAACGTTCAAACCGCAAATAGCAAAGAAATAAACAAGATAGGCTGAATGCAATGAATAGACGCGGATGAATCCGCGTCTTTCACTTTTTGAGCCCGAAATCTACATCTTGGACGGACTAAATAGCAGGGCTGAAAAGTGAAATTTGTGTGAGTACCCTGACGAGCTTATTAATTGATTGAAAGCTCATGTCGACGGCTATTCACGAGAGGTTGTCAGTGAGTTTTCCAAGTCAATAATTGTGCATCGAATAGAAAGCATTTGCATTGCCGCGCCCGGAGAGAGCTTTCTGATAAAGCTAACGGCTTGATGTAGATCCTCGGGTGATATTTTTAAATCGTTTTTGATACGTCCATCATTGGTCATGTCAGTGTCCACGACGCTTGGACACAGACAACAGACCTTGATACGAAATGGTAGGCACTCATCATATAGGGAGCGGCTGTAACTCACTATGGCGGCTTTAGTCGCGGAGTAAATAGCAATTTTAGATACTGGTTCTAAACCTGCGGTAGAACCAAGGTTATACACCTCACCAAATCCTTGAACCTTCATCTTTTCAACCACCATATTACAGATCAAAATATTAGAGATAATGTTGGTATTTATGAGTTCAGTGAGATCATTTAATGAAACTTGAGTATTCCCTGGTTTCAATATTCCAGCACAATTGACCATCACATCAATTCTTTCGTAGCGAGATAATAGTGACTTTATGGATTGCTGAAGGTCCGATGGATTACGAAAATCAACCGAGACAGTTTCAATCTCACAGTGAGGATACCGTGACAGAATGTCGCTTTTCGCTTTACTTAGATTATCTGGATTGTTCGCGACAAGAATAAGAGAGAAATGTTGCTTTGCGAAGTATTCCGCTATGCTTTTCCCAATGCCTCTACTTCCTCCAGTTATAAGTGCATATTGATGCATCCTTTCTCCAGTCATTGCTTGAGTATCTAGGTCAAAGGATACAAGTTCGAGATGTGTTTTTTCTTAGGAATTATCTGATTTTTCAATGAACTTAGGCAATCGAGCGTTCATATTTTCCTTCTCATTAAAGTTGGAGTTGATTGAACGGCTCTCTTATGTGCCAGAATGGTTGTTGATGAGAAGCGAATGTAGCCAGTAAGAGCAACCTCATGCTTCCCGATCTCCTTAGGTACATCGCCTTGTTATGGAAAGGGATAATGAGATTTTTGCTCTCGCTCATTAATTGAGCGTTTTAATTTTTATAGATCTAATGAATTTACTTAATTAGAACTCTAATGAAAGATTTTCCTCAAATACATCGATATCGAGTTAAGTGTCTAAGCTCGTGAGGGTGTAAATTCATTTCTGTATTTTACTTTATTTACTGATTTTTTCTTAAGTATTTGATTTATTATGTTTTTGTTTTGTTTTTTTGTTTCCATTTACCTGGCGATAACAACGAAAATAACTTCGCCTTGAAGGAATAGACTGAAGAAATTATCATCACTATTTCTATGAAAGCTAAGTGGAATTTGTCGGATAATTAAAAAAATAGTTTGAGTGCTAACTAATTTTCTGGCATTTTATATTTAATTGAACGTTCAATTAAAAAAGGAAAGGGTCATGCCTAAGGTAGGGATGCCAGAAGTCAGAAGGCCTCAGCTCGTTCAAGCCACAATGGCGGTGATTGATAGAGTTGGGTTGCACGCAGCGAGTATTTCGTTGATCAGTAAGGAAGCGGGAGTCTCGACTGGAATCATCAATCACTACTTTGGCGGCAAACAAGGTTTGTTGGAAGAAACGATGCGAGAAGTGCTTAGGCAGCTTTCGCTTACCGTGACGGAGCGCCTTAAGAAACTGCCTACCTGCGCACATCAGCAACGTATTAACGCCATTATTGATGGAAACTTTGTTGGTTATCAGGCTGAGAACAAAGTGGCCAAAACTTGGCTCGCGTTTTGGGCTTACTCAGTACATGAACCTCAGCTCAAGCGCTTACAGCGTGTCAATGAGAAGCGCCTTTTATCGCACCTTCGGATAGAGTTGAAAGCGCTATTTGACAAAGAGCAAGCGGAAATTATCGCGCATGGCATCGCAGCATTGATTGATGGCATCTGGCTGCGAGGCACGATGAACCCTCATGGCATTGATGCTGATAAAGCCCGGTTAATCATCAATGATTACCTGGATAAGCAGCTCACTTTTTATTCACAAAAATAACGAAAAGTCAGAACTATCAAATGGATATGAAATCACTATACATCGATGGTAACGCCTGTAAGGCGACATCGGGTGAACATTTTACTACTTACAACCCCGCTAATGGAGAACCATTGGCTGAAATTGGGCAAGCTAGCCAACAGGATCTTGAGCGCACCATCGAGTCGGCAAAGCAAGGCTTCAGAGTTTGGTCTTCGATGTCACCCATTGAGCGTAGCCGCATACTGCTTAAAGCAGTGGCTATATTACGCGAGCGAAATGATGAATTAGCCGCTCTAGAAGTAGCAGACACTGGCAAACCTATTCAGGAAGCGATTGAAGTCGATATCACAACGGGCGCAGATGTGATCGAATATTACGCAGGTCTTGCTCCTAGCATGCAAGGTGAGCAGCAACCTTTGAGTGAGAGCCAGTTTTTCTATACGCGGCGTGAACCTTTGGGGATTTGTGCCGGCATCGGTGCTTGGAACTATCCCATTCAGATTGCGATGTGGAAATCGGCTCCTGCACTTGCTGCAGGTAACGCTATGATCTTCAAACCTTCAGAAGAAACACCACTGACTGCTTTAAAGTTGGCGGAGATATTCACTGAAGCAGGGCTACCTGATGGTGTATTTAACGTTGTTCAAGGTGATCACCGTGTAGGACAAATGCTTACGGCACACCCTGACATTGCAAAAGTATCATTCACGGGTGAATCAGGTACTGGCAAACTGGTTATGGCGGACAGCGCTAAAACGCTGAAGCAGGTCACCATGGAGTTAGGTGGTAAGTCACCAATGATTATTTTTGACGACGCCAAGTTAGACCATGCGGTATCAGCGGCAATGGTAGCGAACTTCTATACCCAAGGCGAAGTGTGTACACATGGTACACGAGTCTACGTTCATGAAGATATTTATGATGCTTTTGTTAGCCAATTAAAACAAAGAACAGAAAAACTGGTGGTGGGTGATCCAATGGATATGGACACTCAAATCGGTGCGCTGATCTCCAAAGAGCACCTAGGTAAAGTTTTGAATGCCATCGAAGAAGCAAAGCACAGTGGTGCCACTCTTCTAACTGGCGGTGAACAGTTAACGCATAACGGTCTTGAAAAAGGCAATTTTGTTGTGCCGACTGTTTTTATTGATTGCTCTGATGATATGCCACACGTCCAGAACGAAATCTTTGGGCCAGTGATGTCTGTACTCAAGTTCTCAGATGAACAAAATGTTATCGAACGAGCCAATGATACAACCTATGGCTTAGCTGCTGGCGTGTTTACACAAGACCTTTCTCGTGCCCATCGAGTGATTCACCAACTACAAGCGGGAATTTGCTGGGTAAACACATGGGGTGACTCACCTGCTGAAATGCCTGTGGGCGGTTATAAGCACTCAGGTATTGGCCGCGAAAACGGTCCGGAAACGCTTCGTCACTACACCCAGACAAAGAGTGTCCTAATCGAGTTGGGCGATTACGTCAGCCCTTACGCTTAAACAGCAACGGAGAAAGAAAATGGAGCAAAGCTACGATTATATCATCGTTGGCGCGGGTTCGGCTGGCTGTGTTCTGGCGGATCGGCTTTCTGAAAGTGGTGAACATCAGGTGCTTCTATTGGAAGCCGGTGGTACAGATAAGAGTATTTTCATTCAAATGCCGACCGCGCTTTCTTATCCGATGAACACCGAAAAGTATGCTTGGCAATTTGAGACGGGTGCTGAAGATGGCCTAGGTGGACGTAAGCTACATTGCCCTCGCGGCAAGGTGCTTGGCGGAAGCTCTTCAATCAATGGCATGGTTTATGTTCGAGGACATGCTTGTGATTTCGATGAGTGGGAAGAGAACGGAGCCAAAGGCTGGAATTATCAATCTTGCTTGCCGTACTTCCGTCGCGCAGAGTCTTGGAAAGGCGGAGAGGATAAATACCGTGGAGGTGAAGGGCCAGTCGGTACCTGTAACGGTAATGACATGACGCTTAACCCATTGTATCAAGCTTTTATTCAAGCTGGCAAAGAAGCGGGTTACCCGGAAACTGCCGATTACAACGGTTATCAGCAGGAAGGTTTTGGCGCGATGCATATGACAGTGGATAAAGGCGTACGCGCATCCACGTCTAACGCCTACTTAAGGCGCGCTCTAAAACGCAAGAATTTGACGCTGCTTAAAGGTGTAGTTGTTCATAAAGTTCTGTTGGAAAACAAAAAAGCCATAGGTGTCGAGTTCGAGCGTTCGGGTAAATTAACGAAAACCTTTGCGAAAAAAGAAGTCATTTCTAGCGCAGGATCCATTGGCTCAGTGCAATTACTTCAATTGTCTGGAATTGGGCCGAAGGCCTTACTCGAACAAGCGGGAGTAGATGTAAAGCACAACCTACCGGGAGTCGGTGAGAACCTGCAAGATCATCTTGAAGTTTACTTCCAATATCATTGCCAGCAACCCATCACTTTGAACAGCAAGCTCGGCTTGGTGAGTAAAGGTATGATTGGGGCGGAGTGGATCCTGACACGCAAAGGTTTAGGGGCGACTAATCACTTCGAATCTTGTGCGTTCATTCGCTCACGCAAAGGGCTTAAATGGCCCAATATTCAATACCACTTTTTGCCTGCAGCAATGCGTTATGATGGGAAAGCTGCATTTGATGGACATGGCTTCCAAGTCCATGTCGGCCCAAATAAACCAGAAAGTCGTGGTCGGGTGGCAATCAAGTCTGCAGACCCGCAAGACAAACCCATGATTGAGTTTAACTACATTTCGACAGAGCAAGATCGACAAGACTGGCGAGATTGTATTCGCCTGACGCGTGAGATCCTCTCTCAACCAGCCATGGATATGTACCGTGGGAGTGAAATTCAACCGGGAGAGAGTGTCACTACTGACGCTGCCATTGATGAATGGGTTAAACAAAATGTGGAGAGCGCATATCACCCATCTTGTAGCTGCAAAATGGGTTCAGACGAAGACCCGATGGCAGTGCTGGATGAATATTGCCGAGTACGCGGTGTTGAAGGGCTGAGGGTGGTGGACTCGTCGATCTTTCCTACCATCCCTAACGGTAACCTGAATGCCCCCACCATCATGGTTGCGGAGCGAGCCGCAGATTTGATTTTAGGGAAGCCTTTGCTCAAAGAGGCTAAGTTACCGGTCTGGATTGCGCCAGATTGGCAAGAAAAACAGAGAACCGAGACACCAAAAAGAGACGTATCTTCTGTCTCGTAAAGTCAGTAAATATTACAAGGAAAACATTATGTCTATGATGACAAAAACATTATCAACGGTCGCGCTGAGCGTGATGACAACAACGGCTTATGCTAATCAGTGTGAAACCGTTCGATTTGCAGATGTGGGCTGGACTGATATTACCGCTACAACGGCAGTAACCAGCGAATTACTCAAGGGGCTGGGTTATAAAACGAAAACCGACTTGCTCTCTGTTCCGGTCACCTATTCTTCTATGGCGAACGGTGATATCGATATCTTCCTTGGCAACTGGATGCCAACCATGGAGGGAGATATCGCTAAGTATCGTGAAGCTGGAACGGTTGAAACTGTACGAGCAAACCTTGAGGGCGCAAAATACACGCTAGCTGTACCCAAATATGTTTATGATGCGGGTGTGAAAAGCTTTGCAGACTTAGCAAAAAATGCCGACAAATTCAGAGAGCGTATTTACGGTATCGAGCCAGGCAATGATGGCAACCGTTTGATTCAGTCGATGATAGACAGTGATGCATTTGGCCTAAAAGGTTTCAACTTGGTCGAATCGAGTGAAGCGGGCATGGTCTCTCAAGTTTCCCGAGCGGTCCGTCGTAATCAGTGGATTGTTTATCTTGGTTGGGCGCCGCACCCAATGAACAATAACGTGGATATGGAATACCTTGACGGCGGTGATGACTTCTTTGGACCGAACTACGGCGGCGCCAACGTTTATACCAACGTACGATCTAACTACCTAAATGAGTGCCAAAATGTTGGCCAGCTCCTGAAGAACCTGAAGTTTAGCCTAGAGATGGAAAACGCTTTGATGGAAGAGATTCTGAATCAAAATGTTAAGCCTTCAAAAGCAGCATTGCAGTGGCTGAAAGACAACCCAGAACAAGTGAAAACTTGGCTTGATGGAGTCAAAACGCTTTCAGGTAGTGATGCAGCAGAAGCGGTATCAAACTACGTTAAATCTAACGCATAACGTTATCTGGCGGGCAATCTTGCCCGCCAAGCAATCTAAGGTTTTATTGTGAATTTTATTACCAACAACAAAATCCCTTTCGGTGAATGGATGGAAACGGGTGTCGACTGGCTAACCATGAATGCAGCGGGCTTTTTTGACTCCATCTCATATTTTCTCGAAACTATTATCCTTTTTGTTGTCGACATCTTTAAATGGATGCCACCAGCACTACCGATTTTACTTACCGCTGCTATCGCTTGGTATTTACATCGTAGCATTCCATTGGTTTTGTTTATTATTGGTGCATTGCTAACCATTCTTAACCTCGGCTACTGGCAAGAAATGCTGGAAACCTTTGTCCTGGTGTTTGCTGCGACAACGATTTCCGTATTAATTGGCGTTCCATTAGGGGTAATGGCAGCGCATCGCGCTTGGCTATATACCTTACTGCGTCCTATTTTGGACTTGATGCAAACTGTCCCCACTTTCGTTTATTTGATTCCAACCCTGGTCCTGTTTGGTTTGGGGATTGTTCCTGGGTTAATTTCGACCATTATTTTTGCTATCGCAGCTCCGATTCGTCTTACGTATCTTGGGATCATTAAGGTTCCAGAGGAGCTGATTGAAGCTGGTCAGGCATTTGGCGCGAGTAAGATGAAATTACTCTATAAAGTCGAGCTACCAGCGGCGTTGCCAAGCATTATGGCCGGTGTCACTCAGTGCATTATGTTGTCACTTTCAATGGTGGTAATTGCTGCACTAGTCGGCGCTGATGGCCTAGGTAAACCAGTGGTTCGGGCACTAAACACTGTGAATATCTCTCAGGGCTTTGAAGCCGGACTGGCCATTGTGCTGGTTGCGATCATTCTTGACCGCCTTTGTAAATCACCTAATCAGAAGGAAGTGTAATCATGGATGCGATTAAGATTCAGAACCTTGATGTTGTATTTGGTGATCAGCCGCAGAAGGCTTTGTCGCTGCTGGATGAAGGAAAAGTACGTCAGGAAATTATCGATCAAACAGGGCAAGTCGTGGGCGTTGATAACGTCACTATGAGTGTCAAAGAAGGCGAGATTTGCGTGTTAATGGGCTTATCTGGTTCAGGTAAATCAAGCCTACTTAGGGCGGTGAATGGTTTGAACTCTATCAGCCGTGGTTCATTGCAAATCAAGGATGGCGATAATCAGGTTGAGCTCTCTTCTTGTAATGAAGAAACGTTAAGACACCTTCGCACTCATAGAGTATCCATGGTATTTCAAAAGTTTGCTTTAATGCCATGGCTGACTGTGCTCGATAACGTTGCATTTGGTCTTGAAATGCAAGGAATGCCGAAAGCTGAACGAAGAGCAAAAGCACGTGAGCAGCTGGAAATGGTCGAGCTGTCAGACTGGGAGCAAAAATATCCGCATGAGTTATCTGGCGGGATGCAGCAGCGTGTAGGGCTGGCCAGAGCGTTTGCAATGAATACTGACATCCTGTTGATGGATGAGCCTTTTTCGGCGCTTGATCCTCTGATTCGTGCTCAGTTGCAGGATGAGTTGATCCAGCTTCAGAAAAAGCTTAATAAAACCATATTGTTCGTCAGTCACGACTTGGATGAAGCACTTAAAATTGGTAACAACATTGCTATTATGGAGTCTGGTAAGCTGATTCAACATGGTAAGCCAGAGCAGATCGTACTCTCACCAGAAAACGATTACGTGAAAGACTTTGTATCGCATACGAATCCGCTTAACGTGTTAAAGGGCCGTTCACTAATGCAACCGGCGAGCGAACTAGAACAAGAAAACGCAAGATGGCAAATTTGCCCAACCCAAAAAGTGTGGGTCGAAGGGCGTGACAATCAGTTGCATCTTGATAGTGGCATCAATCTAAAGCTGGTGGATTGGCGCGATGATTCGATTGAGTTGAATGATATAAATAAAGAGTCCGTCGTGATTGCAAACCCAGACATAAGCATGAGAGAAGCGATTAAACTCAAGCAGAGAAGTGGCCAGCCCATTTTATTGGTTGAAAATGGTGAGCTGATTGGCGTTTTGGATGACAGCGACTTTTACGCTGGTTTGCTGGGAAAGCATACTAAACCTCAAGCTGCTTAAGCAGGCGTTAAAATTTTGTTATGAAGCGCAGCACTTTATGCGAGACATAAGTGCTGCTTTTTTTGATAAGAGTCTACGCGGTTTCTCTGGTTGCCTTACGCCACGCTGAGATCGCCTTAACGATAAAAGTGGTTAGTACGAATGAAATGGTCAATTTGCTTTGGGACGAAGGCGGTATAAATCATACTGGTATGTGCACTTCTCATCTCTATATGATCGGTCATGCCATCAATTTTTGTCTCATCAACCGTAACCGTACCATCTGATAAGGTTTGATTTCCCATCATCAAGAGTGCTCTCGCTCCGACAGCTAAAGTGCCAGCAATGCTGCCAAGCTTCTGGGGAAAGCACCAAACGTCATCATGCTCCTGTAAACCAAACTCTGCTGCATTGCCGAGTATCGCACCCATACCAAGATCTTGAATACGGCTAACAATCGAGGCACCTTTAAAAGGCGATCCTACAGTCACAACATGCGAGATTTTCTGCTTAGATGGTTGTCTGGATGAGAGATAGTGCTTGATGATCAACCCTCCAAGGCTATGGCCAACTAGTACGTTACTTTGTTGTGGTGACAACGCTTGGTCTATGGCTCGGAACACTTTGTGCTCATCAATGGCAACACTGTTATAGCTAATAGTTTGAGTATCGTAGCCGTAAGAGCGTAACTTTTGGCTGAGTGGTTGCATTGCCAGCCCATGCATGTACAGCCCATGGAGAATGATTATTTTCATCGGACTTCTCACTACAAAATCTTAGCCTCATTCTGCCAATGCTGGGGTGGTTTAACCAGCAGTGGAAGCAAGATTTGATAATCCGTCGGCAGTATTTGTATTGCTCAACTGAACAAAAGTAATTGGCGGGGACAAGAAACCAGAGAAGACAGTTGTTGTTCACTAGCTAGAAGCGAAAAACGGGTGACACCCTGGCTACTTATACATAGATTTTGCTGCGTGAATATAGAACAGCATCACCCGAAACAATCACCTTGTCCTCTTCCACGTGACAATATAGAGTGCCACCACGTTTAGACGCTTGATAGGCTTTGAGGTTGGACTTACCTAGTTGTTTCGACCAATAAGGAGCCAGTCCAGCATGAATAGAACCCGTGACGGGATCTTCACAGTCACCGACATCGGGCCAAAAGTAGCGAGAGACAAAATCATACTGTTGGCTTTTGGCTGAAATCACTAAGTCATAAGGTGCCAACTTTTCTAAATATTCACGACGAACCTGAACCTCAATGATATCTTGCTCATTCTCATAGAACGCGAAATAGGCCTGTGGGCTTTTCAGTACATGGCTTGGTTGAATGGAAAGTGCTTCCATTACTTCCGGCGGTACTTCAGATTCTATTGGCTTCCGATTTGGGAATGTCATTAATATTCGCCCAGACAGGTCTTTTTCAACTTCTAATGAGCCTACATGTCTTGTTTCAAACTCGATCTTTCCATTCAGAGCGAAAAATTGGTAAAGCACATACGAGGTGGCGAGTGTCGCGTGGCCACAAAAGTCGACCTCTGCGACGGGAGAAAACCAGCGAATCTCATATCGGTTAGCGCCTGTGGGTTTAACAAAAGCGGTTTCAGAAAGATTATTTTCTGCTGCAATGTTTTGCATTATTTCATCGCTGAGCCAATCAGCTAAAGGAACTACTGCCGCGGAATTCCCTTTAAAGCGTTGAGTTGTAAATGCATCGCAGGTGAACATCTCCAGTTCCACACTTCTCTCCAATTCTTGTTATGTATTCATTGTTGAGAATGTATTCTCATAAGTAATTATTGTAATGCTTTACACACCGTGAGTGGGAGTGTCTTCGCAAAGGATAATACTTTTGTTACATGCTGTTAATAAGAACTGGGATGGGCGTAAGAATTAGGAAGGGAGAAAGTTAGGCAGCACAGCATGCTGAATGTACTGCCCAAGTTGTTATTGGAAGCTAACTAGAGATTCCCTAGTCAGTTCTTGAATGTTTTTCGCGCCAGTAAGCGTCATGGCAACGCGCATTTCTTTTTCGTACAGATCGAGAAGGTTCTCTACGCCTGCCTGCCCCTGTGCTGCAAGTGCATAGATGTAAGAACGGCCTAGCATGGCACAATCTGCACCCAAGGCTAGCATTCGGACTACATCCAGGCCAGTACGAATACCAGAATCAACAAAGATCTTCAGATCACCTTTTACGGCATCAGCAATGCTTGGTAATGCTTTAGCTGATGACATAACTCCATCTAACTGGCGACCACCGTGGTTGGAAACCACAATGCCATCAGCGCCAAATTTAACTGCATCTTTTGCGTCCTGCTCATCTAGAATTCCTTTGATGACCATGGGGCCATCCCAGAAGTCACGAATCCACTCTAGGTCTTTCCACGAGATGGAGGGATCAAAGTTTTCACCTAACCAGCCAATGTAGTCTTCGAGCTTCGTTGGCTCACCGCGGTAAGTTGAAATGTTGCCTAGATCGTGCGGTTTACCAAACAGACCGACATCAAATGCCCAAGAAGGATGACGCATCGCTTGAAAGACTCGACGCATTGCTGCATTTGGTCCGCTCATACCAGAATGCATGTCACGATAGCGAGCCCCGGGGACTGGCATATCAACCGTAAAGACGAGCGTTGTGACTCCGGCTGCTTTCGCGCGTTCAAGTACGTTTTTCATGAATCCACGGTCTTTCAAAACGTAGAGCTGAAACCACATGGGTCTTGCGAGCTCTGGTGTGACTTCTTCAATAGGGCAGACGGACACTGTCGACATCGTAAATGGGATGCCTTTGTTTTCCGCAGCAATAGCGGCCTGTACTTCACCGCGTCTCGCGTACATGCCAGTTAGACCAACTGGAGACAGAGCAATAGGTAGAGAGAATTTTTCACCAAAGATTTCGGTTTCCAGATTCAGATCAGACATGTTTTTGAGAACACGTTGTTTTAGGGCAATATCCGCGAGATCTTCGGTATTGCGTCTCAACGTGTGCTCTCCATAAGAACCACCATCAATATAGTGGAATAAGAACGGCGGAAGTTTAGATTTAGCCGCTTTGCGGTAGTCTGTTGAAGCTGAGATGATCATAAATTCAGTCCTACATTTACATATTGGGGCCTAGATAAGGCAAGAACGACATCTTTATTAGATTAAAAAGGCGTTAATACCCGCAATTATTCGACACTAGTGTCCAGTCTTGTCAGGGACAGGTATTAACGCGAAAAGGTTTACTTCATTAGAGCATCGGTAATTTGGATACCATAAATGGCAACCAGACCAATAACGCCAGTCACTACAAGATAGTAGAACGTTGGGATAACGGTCTTGCGTAGCGTCGCACCTTCACGACCCAGAAGGCCGACAGTTGCCGAAGCGGCTACAACGTTGTGAATCGCAATCATGTTACCTGCTGCCGCACCGACGGCTTGAAGAGCGACGACGACTGCACTTGAAATAGACAACGTCTGAGCAACTTCAAATTGGAACTGACTAAACATCATGTTAGAGACGGTATTTGAGCCTGCGATGAATGCACCCAAAGCGCCAACTGTTGCACTGAGTGCCGGGAAGGCTTCACCCACCAAACCTGCAGCGAAGTTTGCGGTAGTCACAGGCATACTTGCTAAATCAGCACCGTTGATTCCAGAGTTGATAAAGATACGTACCATTGGGATGGTAAACACAAGTACGAAGCCCGCACCAATCAATGTTTTGCTCGATTCACCAAACGATTTCGTCAATGGGGTAGCACTGCGTGCTTGAAGAAGTACTGCAATCAAAGCGACAAACACTAAGATGCCACCAGGCAGATATAAAGGTTGGATAGCAGTACTGATACCAGCTTCACCAAGAATGTTGCCAAACGATAAACTCACACTACGCAGCATGGCTTTAAACTCAGCGCTGACGCGACTTGCTACTAGGACGACAGCAAGAAGTACGTATGGCAGCCAAGCCATAACCATGCTCATTGGCTTGTCTTTAGAATCCGCCAGATCAATCTTAAGAGAGCCTAACCATTCTGAAGGCCATTTCTTCTCGTCTTCAAAATCCCACGTTGATTTAGGGACAAGGAAACCACGCTTAGCAGCAGAAACCACGATCGCTAAGCCAACCAGACCACCGATAAGTGATGGGAATTCTGCGCCCAAGAACACACCTGTTAACGCGTACGGAATAGTAAAAGCAAGGCCTGCAAAAATGGCAAATGGAACAATGTCTAGGCCTTCTGTCCAGCTTCTGTTCTTGCCAAAGAAGCGCGTTAGCATCATCGCCATCAGCACAGGAATGAGAGTACCCACAGAAGCGTGGATAAGCACAACGCTGGACGTTATCTGTTGCAGGTATGCGTCCCAGTTTGAACCGTTAGTCACAAGCGCTTCAGTAATGTTATGTGTGTCTAGGCCTTTGTTCACGCCGACAATGATCGGGGTTCCTACGGCACCGAAAGACACGGGTGTAGACTGAATCATCATGCCCATTAAAACGGCGGCAAGAGCAGGAAAACCAATCGCGACCAGAAGAGGAGCAGCAATGGCAGCTGGGGTGCCAAAACCAGAGGCGCCTTCAATGAATGAGCCAAAACACCAAGCGATGATGATCGCCTGAACTCGACGGTCTGGCGAGATATTGGTAAATCCATTGCGGATAGTTGATATCGCACCAGTATGCTTCAGCGTGTTGAGCAGGAAAATGGCGCCGAAAACAATCCATAGAACAGAGACAGTGATGCCTAATCCTTGGAAAATAGAGGCAAGAACTCGGGTAGTAGACATATCCCAGAAGAATAGGGCAATAACAACCGTCAATCCGAAAGCGACAGGCATTGCGCGTTTAGCTGGCCAGTTGAGACCGACTAATAATATAGCCGCAACAACTATCGGCGAAAAGGCCACTAAGGCCAGTAAAGTTTCACTCATTGGTACATCCTCGTACAGGCTTTTACTTTTACAAATCAGGATTCTCCAGAATCTCTTAGATTTTATAATTGTGATATTTGTGTTAATTGGAGGTGAATTTACCCCTTTCTTTTTTATTGATATAGGGAAATAATGAAAATAATTAATTCCAAAAATGACATAATGGTATGCGTGCGGACGATATAATCTTGTTTTCTCAGGTCGTAGAACTGGGTAGTTTTAGTAAGGTGGCAGAGATAAATAACCTTACAAATTCGGTAGTTAGCAAAAGAATCGCTCGATTAGAAGAAGAAATTGGCGTTCAACTATTATATCGAACTACGCGTAAATTGACGTTAACTGAGGCTGGTAAGGCGCTGACCCACGGCGCGAAAAATGTGAAGCAAGCCGCTCAGGAAGCGATGGATGCGGTATCTGGGTTTGGTGAGAATATCAGCGGGCACATCAAAATGTCGGTTCCTTCAATCTCTGGTGACCTAATTTTGGCTGATGCAGTGGCGGAGTTTTGCAACTTACATCCAGGCTTATCGGTTGATATGTCCCTCGATAATCGCTTTGTCGACTTAGTAGAGGGCGGTTATGACTTAGTGATTCGCACGGGGTATCTTGAAGATTCCAGCCTGATTGCTCGTCATATTCTTGATTCTCAATGGGTGGTTTGTGCGTCACCTTCTTACATCGCACGCAACGGAAAACCGATCAAACCTGAAGATCTGGTTACCCATAACTGCCTGCAATACGCCTATCAAACCACAGGTGCCTCAGAGTGGGAGTTTAAGTCAAAATCGGGGAACTATATTGTGAAGGTATCTGGGTCTTTCTCGACCGACAACGCGACAGCATTAAGGAAAGCAGCGTTAGGAGGCCACGGGATTGCGTATGTGCCGCGATGCTTGGTTTATCACGATATTCGCAATGGTCAGCTGGTGGATCTGTTTCCCGAGTTGGTAGGCAAGCGGTTAGGGATTTACGCGGTGTACCCGTTTACTCGTCAGCCACCCAATAAGGTTAAGCTGCTGATTGAGCACATTCGGGCGCGCTATCTGGCCATTTCACACTATTTCTAATGATCTGATCAGACTAAGCAGCATGGCATACAAAGTTGCTGTCTTCACTCTGTCCATTGTTGAAGAGATAAAGGTAGTTACCTTCGATATAGTAGTTAATATCTATGGATATTCCCTCCAATCTATCAATGCTGTTCACAAATACATCCAAGCTTGTGGGTTTGTTGGCCCACATGATTTTGTCGTACAACATCCGTAGCCTATTGCCAGACAGAGAGTAGCGAGTCGTATAGCTGACCTCGAAAGGATGAGGTTGTTCTCCATCGATGGATATTTGACCTGAGTGATATTGGGTCATCACATCATTGGAGGTAAATAATAAAGTATGTGTCTCATCAATCGAGAGGTATTGACTGAATGAACCGCGTAAAAAATGACTTTTTTGTTCTGAACAAACCCAGCGAGTACCATTAAGCTCGCTTTCAGCTTGTTGTGTTTTGATAAGAAATGAGAATGCGATAGAGGCCATCAATACTATTGCTATAATAATGAGTTGCATTGTGTCTTCCTATTAATAGCGACACGGTTTAACGTTTCGGCTAATGAGTGTGTCGTTGCATTTAAGTGGTGATAGGTTTTGCTGTTAGTTGGATCTTGTGTAAACACAAATATTTTTGAGGCAAGCCGGCTTTCATCATATAGCGAGCGATAAACTCTTACGTAAACACTGATCTTACATTGTTTAATGTTCTCAAAGTTGCGAGTCTCTAAACTTTCTATGACTTTGTTGATATCAAAATTCTTCCCGCTCACATTACTAAAGTAGAGGCTAAGATGGCTCATTTCGAACTTGGAGTAGTTGTCTTTATTGATAAAATTCGGTTTTGGAGGTGAGTGGAATATGCCAAAGCCAGTTAGAAAAAGCGCAGTAGAAACAGTGATAAACAAAGCCAACTTGAAGGTATACGCGAACTTAAAAATCTCAAGTAAACTCATCTGAGGTAATTTCTTTTTAGTAACACTAGGTACTTCAAGCACCTCAGTGTTCACCGGATAACTGGCAGGTTCGTAAACGATAGGAGAGTTAGCGCTGGGCAAGCTCAAATAGTAGCCTATCTTACTTACAGTTTTGATCTCTACGCTTGTCGCTTTAAGTGAAATCAATACTCTTCTTAACTCTGAAATTACGTTGGTAAGTGCTTGGTCAGTAACAACACGTCCAGACCAACATTCCGCGTAAATCTTCTCCCTTTTAACCGGTGTACCATGGTTTTCAATCAGCAAGCTAAAAACGTTGAATGTGAGAGGACGTAGCTCAATAGATTGACCATTGTGATTACTGAGCGTCCGTGACGCAGTGTCCAATTGCAAATTGGATATTGTGACTATGTTCATTTCTACAACTTAAGCATTGACGCTGCGTGTTAAGCGATTCGATTCTTACTCAAAGGCGGGTTAGTTTATAAATTAAACGTATAAAATCAATGTTTGCATTTATAAAATTAATCACACAAAAATATTTGCAACAAAAACAGTTACATAGAAAATATGAGAGTTATGTCAAATTTGCAATGTGGACAGTTATGAGGAAAACCTTTGGTCGATATTTAGTTTTATGTGGTTTGCTTGCTTAAAGTAGGCGCTTCTTGTTAACACATTAAAAGAAACTATGAAAAAACTATTATTAGCAACAATCATCTTCTCTTCTTTGGCTTCTGCTCAAGATGCTTCTGCTCAGGATTTTAAACGGTTCGGCAAACTACTCGGATGATGGCTACACAGAAGATATGCAAGTATCCGCGTCTAAGTTACCGGGTAATTCATCTATGACCGCGAGTTATGATGCCGATGGGCAAACCTATAAGCTGATAGCCGGCTACATGTTTAACCGAATCATTGGTGTTGAAGCACAATACACTAACTATGCTCCTATTAAGATTAATAGCTCTAATTCCACTTTTAATCATGAGCTGGATTTATTCTCTTTCACGGTTAATGCAAATATGGGTTATACATTTGACAACGGCTTGAGACCATTCGCTACCGCTGGTATGGGCAGTATTGATTTGGGTGAGAGCGGTTCAGAAGCTGGCTCGACAGTTCGAATTGGAGCTGGTGTCGAATATTTTGTTCCTCAGTTAGCAGGGCTATCTATCCGTGCAGCGTATGAGGTTGATCACTTTATCCTAGATTTTTACGATAAAGAGTACAGCCAATCCATCGGTAGCTTTTATGCATCCGCAAGTTATAACTTCTAAACACTCAAAACAAAAAGCCGATGCATCCTTGCATCGGCTTGTGTTGGCGGCCAAACCAATGTTAATTACGCGGCTACAACCTCTTCTTCGTCGAGATCAAACGACGCTTCAATGAGTTTCTTTGTATAGTCATTTTTCGGTGAGTGGAATATTTCATCCGCCGTGCCTTCTTCCATCACTTCGCCTTTCTGCATCACTAATACGCGATCAGAAAGTGCTTTCACTACGCTCAAGTCATGACTGATGAACAGGAAGCCAATGTTGTGCTTTTTCTGAATATCTTTAAGCAAGTCGATAACGGTCAACTGTACTGAGCGATCCAGTGCAGAAGTCGGCTCATCCAGCAGAATAAAAGAAGGTTCTAGGATCAAAGCCCGTGCAATTGCGATACGTTGACGTTGGCCACCAGAGAACTCATGCGGGTAACGGTTGATTGAATGAGGATCAAGTCTTACCTCTTCTAGCGCCTTACGAGCACGCTGCATACGCTCAGAGCGGCCGATCTGAGGCTGATGTACTGTTAGACCTTCGGTAATGATATCACCGACAGTCATACGTGGGGATAGAGAACCATAAGGATCTTGAAAAACCATCTGAATGTCTTTTTTAAGCCCAAAGCGCTCTTTCTCACTCAGTGCCTTCACATCCTGACCTTTAAATTCAATGCCTCCCGTACAGGGCAGTAGCCCGATAAGTGCACGTCCTAGTGTCGACTTTCCTGAGCCAGACTCGCCGACAATACCTAAGGTCTCACCTTGCTTAAGCTCAAGAGAAATACCTTTAACCGCTTCAAAGTACTGGTTTTTCCTTTGAATGAAATGGGACTTTATCAGGAATTTAACGCGAATATCTTCTGCTTTTAGCAGAGGTGCAGCACTATCTTCTATAGGGTCTTTACTTCCCTTAGGTATCGAGTTGATGAGCATTCTTGTGTAATCATGCTGAGGATCGTTAAACAGTGCCTGACATTGCCCCTCTTCAACCACATCTCCTTTACACATGACGATGACACGATCCGCTAGGTGCTTTACAACACCAAGATCGTGAGTAATAAAGAGAATCGCCATGCCCATTTTTTCTTGGATCTCTTTAATTAGGTTAAGCACTTCTGCCTGTACAGTAACGTCGAGTGCAGTGGTTGGCTCGTCAGCAATAAGAATGTCTGGTTCGTTGATCAATGCCATCGCAATCATGATGCGCTGTAGCTGACCGCCTGAGAACTCATGAGGATACTTTGTGTAAGCTTGTTCTGGGTTTGGGAGGTGAACAAGGTTAAACAACTCTAATACTTTTTGTTTTGCTTGAGAACGAGAAACAGGGCGGTGGCACATGATGGCTTCCGCCACCTGAATACCTACGCGCATAAATGGATTAAGTGAAGTCATGGGCTCTTGGAAAATCATTCCAATGCGGTCACCACGAATAGACTGCATTCCCTTCTCCGCTTTATCAACGAGTTGTTCACCTTCGAAAATGATGCTTGATTGAGCGTGAACAATGGCATTGTTTGGTAGTAATTGCATCAAAGCGTTGGTTGAAACGGATTTTCCGCTTCCCGATTCACCTACGATGGCGAGCGTTTCTCCTGGAAACAGCTCAAAATTAACATCCTTTACCGCGTCAACAATTCCGTCATTAGTAGTAAAGCTGACGGAGAGGCTTTTTACCTCAAGAATTGGCTTCTGTGACATTTGCATTCCTTGTATTAATTTATTGAGTGAGAGCTTTCCATTGCACTGCCATAGCTCTTTAATGTCGTAAAGTGGTGATGGGCTTTCTGAACTTGCTCAAACTCCAACATCCACTGTGCATTACGCTGAGCACTACAAAATGCGCCCATATGGCGTAAAAGATCCTCACAGTTTTTATCTAGAATCTGGTGGGTGGCTTGAACCAATTCAGTAGGCTCAATCGACAGAAACTGAAGCAAAGCATAACTTTGGTTGAGCAAATCGAAGGCATTATGATACTGGCCCATTTTATTTAGGATCTCAGACTGAGAGATGGCTGCATCACGTAAGCCGGTCAACAAACAACTGAATTGGCATGGTTTGATTTGGTCATCACTGAGCGCACTTTGAATGTGCGTAGGTAAATGATGCAGAACCTGATCGTACAAGTAGTGTGCTTCTGGCCAATGACCTTGTTCTAATAACTGCTCAGCTTTGAGGTAATGTGTCCAGCACTGTTGTAGATCCATGTTCAAATACTCCACCAAAATCGTAACAATGCACATTTAAATGCAATTTATTATCTATTGCAAATGGTTATCATTTAAAAGGTGTTTGACGTCATAATTGATGGATATTTAATCAGTTGAACTCTAATAGTACCTAAGTCACTAAAATATATAAAAAACTGGCCTACACTAGGTCGTTATAGAGTGGATGAAAAATAACAATAAGGAAAGAAAGATGGCAATTCAACGGCTTGAATCGAGCCAGCTGTACCATGCTGCGGAGCTGGAAATGCTACCGAGTAAGTCTACAAAAGAGCTGGCACCCATTGACGAAATCGTCGGTCAAGAACGCGCCCAGAAGGCGGTAGAATTCGCAATGTCCATTAAGGAAAAGGGCTACAACATCTACGCCATTGGCCAGAATGGCCTTGGTAAGCGAACCATGATTTTACGTTACCTTAATCGCCACCAGCATGACGTAAAAGCACTCTATGATTGGTGTTATGTGGCAAACTTTGATGATATTAGAACACCAAAAGTACTTGCACTGCCTTGTGGTATTGGTAGCCAGCTAAAGCAAGACATTGAAAAGTTAATGTCAAAACTGGTGAATGCTATCCCATTAGCGTTTGATAATGAGCTGTATTACAGCCGTGCTGATAAACTCAAAAATCAGTTGGCCCAAAAGCAGGAAGCTGAACTGGCAGTGATCACCAAAGAAGCGAAAGCGAAAGGCATTAGTCTGACCATCACTAACCAAGGTGATTATCAGTTTGTGGCCATGAATGGTGAAGAGATGCACACCGAAGAGTCTTTTGAAGAGCTGACAAAGAAAGAGCAAGAGTATTTTGGCTCAACCATTGACGAGCTTGAAATCAAGCTAAGAGATATGGTTCGTCAGTTGACCGAGTGGGAAGAAGCATACAGTGAGAAAATCAAGAAGTTGAATGATGAGGTGACTTTAGAAGTCATCACACACTTTATCAAGCAATTGAAAAAGGATTATTCTGGTTACGCGGAAATTAAAGCGTATTTGACGGAACTCCAGAAAGACATTGTTGAAAACGCAGATATTTTTCTTGAACAAAGTGGAGAGCAAGGTGAAGTTGCCACGGCATCATTGGATAAGAAACTCCCTCGTCGCTACAAGGTTAATGTCCTTGTAAGCCGTAAAGGTGACGAATTCCCAATCGTTGTTGAAGAGAATCCCAACTACCACAGCTTGTTTGGTTACATTGAAACGGCAACGTTTAAAGGAACTGTATTTACAGATTTCTCTTTAATACGCCCTGGTAGCTTGCACAAAGCGAATGGCGGCGTGTTACTTATGGATGCTCAAAAGGTATTAGAGCAACCCTATGTCTGGGATGGGATCAAGCGAGCATTGAGAGCACGTAAGCTGAGCTTTACCTCGCTAGAAAAAGAAGTGACACTCACTGGCGCGGTTTCCTTGGATCCGGAGCCGATTCCTTTGGACGTGAAAATTATCTTATTTGGTGACTATCGCACATACCAATTACTGCAACATTATGACCCAGAATTCAGCGAGCTATTCCGTGTGACTGCAGATTTCGAAGACGAAATGAGTCGTAGCCCAGAGTCTGAGCTTCATTATGCTCGTTTTATCTCCAGTGTCGTGAATGATAACAACATGCTGCACTGTGATAAAAAAGCCATAGCTCGAATTATAGAGCACAGCTCTCGGTTATCCGGTGATCAAACTAAATTGTCACTTCACTCTGCTAACATCGCGAATCTTATTCGTGAGTCCAACTACGTAGCGCGTCAGGCTAACTCAAACATGATTCGCGCAAGCCATGTTGAAGAGGCTCTGGCTAACCAAGAACTGAGAGTTAGCCGACTCAAAGATAGTGTGATGGAAGGCTTCATTAACGGTACCACCTTACTTCAGACTGCAGGCCAAGCTATAGGGCAAGTTAACGCGCTTTCTGTGTTAAGTACCAGTGAGTATATGTTTGGCGCACCAAACCGGATTACCGCGACCACTTGCTATGGTGATGGTGAAGTCATTGATATTGAGCGAAGTGTAGATTTAGGCGGTAGCATTCACTCCAAAGGTGTCATGATCCTGACCGCCTACCTTTCATCGGTATTCGGTAAAACCGCAAAAGTTCCTCTCAAGACGACCATTACTTTTGAACAATCATACGGTGGAGTGGATGGCGACAGTGCCAGCATGGCAGAGTTCTGCGCTGTGGTATCGGCATTTTCTAAGCAGGCAAATCGACAAGACATCGCCATTACTGGCTCGATGAATCAGTTTGGGGAAGCTCAGCCTATTGGTGGGGTTAATGAGAAAATTGAAGGCTTCTTTGACGTGTGTAGCATTAAAGGACGAAGTGAGACACAAGGCGTCATCATACCAAGAGCCAACATGCACAATCTGATGTTACGTTCAGATGTTGTTAAGGCGGTAGAGCGAGGGGAGTTTCAGATCTGGGCTATTGATCATGTTACAGAAGCGATAGAACTGTTCATGGGCAAGCCTGCAGGCGAAGCCAGTGATGAGGGAAGTTACCCGATAGATACGGTTTTTGGCATAGCACAAGCCAAACTGAATGCATTAAGGAAATAAAAAGAAAGGGCTTTCATATGAAAGCCCTTTTTAATCGTTACAACTCTAGCAGTTCATTACCTGAACGCTTTGCTTCACTGAATGCAGCAATATTACCCAGCGTTGTATCTGCAATGTTGCCTAACGCTTCGTCCGTCAGGAACGCCTGATGACCAGTAAACAGTACATTGTGACACGCCGATAAACGGCGGAAAACGTCATCGACAATCACATCGTTGGATTTATCACGGAAAAACAGTTCTTTCTCGTTTTCGTATACATCTAGGCCCAGAGCACCGATTCGACCTGTTTTAAGAGATTCAATAGCCGCGGCAGCATCAAGTAATCCGCCACGGCTGGTATTGATGATCATGACGCCATCTTTCATTTGTTCAAAAGCTTTTTCATCAAGCAGATGATAGTTTTCTTCTGACATTGGACAATGGAGTGTGATGATGTCACTTTTCTGGAAAAGCGCTTCTTTTGAGCAGTAGCTTGCCCCAAGTTCAATGGCGAGTGGGTTTTCAAACGGGTCCAAGCAGAGGATATTCATACCGAGTCCCTTAAGGATGCGCATCGTAGCAATCCCTATTTTACCGGTACCAATTACACCGACGGTTTTACCGTGAAAGTTAAAGCCAACTAAGCCGTCTAAGGAGAAGTTGGCATCACGGGTACGTTGATAAGCCTTATGGAAACGGCGATTCAGGCTCATCATTAGGCCAACCGTATGTTCGGCTACCGATTCTGGAGAATAGGCTGGAACACGAACCACTTGAATGCCAAGACGTTTTGCAGTGTTGAGATCAACGCGATCAAAACCAGCGCAGCGCATCGCAATTAACTTTACGCCTTGTTCTGCAAGTGCTTCGAGCACTGGGGTGGATAAATCATCGTTTACGAAAGCACAGACTACTGCACAACCGTGCGCCATTTTGGCGGTCTTCTTAGTTAGCTGAAATTCATGGAAGTGGAGAGCAAATCCATATTGTTTATTAACTTTAGCGAAAGATGCTTCGTCGTAAGACTTAGCACTAAATACAGCGACATCTAACATGATGGGCCTCTCTCAAAATATTACGGGAGGAAATAAAACTGACTCTATTGAACCGTGATTTAAGAAAAAATTAAACCACAAATATTTTATGGCAAATGAAACACTTATATTCGTCAGGTGGTTGTAGTGACTTTTTTGTTATTAATAAAAATGTTTGCAATGTTTGGCCTATTTTCATCTCAAGGTCACTTTTTTACTGCTAAAGTGGTATTTATAAATTAAATGACTCTTAGCTTATTAATCATCGTGTTAAACGGGGGTTAGGCTAGGAGTTGATGAGGTTTTGTTCTCCGGCTAGGAAATATGGATATGATTAAACAAAGGCTTTCTGAAGTGTCCATAGCAGCACGAGCGTGGTCTATATTAGGCTTGTTTGCTATTGGTTTATTTGCGAATACTCTCCTCAACATTGCCCAGTCTCGGGAGCACATGCGTGAAAATTATGAACGTGGTGTCTCAACTTTGGTGGAATCAGCTTCCGGTGTCGTCAAACATTATTATCAACTTTATCAGGCGGGTCAGCTTTCGGAAAGTGAAGCTCAGGGTCGAGCTCTGCAAACTATCTCTTCAATGCGCTTTGATGGGGATAATTATATTTTCGTCGGTGACTCTAATGGAGTGCAACTTGCCAGCGGAGTACTCTCTTTGCTGGGTAAAAATATTCTTGGCTTAAAAGACAGTGAAGGTAAGTTTTTCGTTCAGGATCTTTATCAGGTTGCTCAAAACGGCGGCGGATTTGTTGACTACAGCTGGAAAAATCCAGACAGTGAAAAAACGGATCCGAAAACCAGTTACGCTCTGATGTTTCAACCATGGGGGTGGATGATCGGTTCTGGTATGAATATGGTTGCCTTGCAGGAAGATATGCATCGTTCTGAGGTCGCATCGGCAGGCTACGCCATCGGTATCCTCTCGATTCTTTCTATCGTAATTGGCTTTTTCATCAAAACTATCACATCTCCAATCAAACGCACGGTTCGGGCGATGAAAACTCTTTCTAAAGGGGAGGGCGATCTGACTCAGCGACTTCCTGAAGAGGGTAGTAAGGAGTTGGTGCTTCTGGCTCGTTACTTCAACCAGTTTGTCGCTTCTGTACAAGGGATTATGCTCAGTATTAGCGACTCGGGTAGCCAGGTTTCTAGTGCTGCCAATCAGCTCGCTAATTCCGTTCACCATATTGACGACAGCCTGAATCAACAACAAACCGATGTCGACATGTTAGCAACGGCTATGACCGAAATGTTAGCAACCGTAGAGGAGGTTGCGGCTCGCACAGTAGAAGCGAACGATGCCAGTCGTTTAGCCGCGCAAGAAGCCAATCATAGCCACACAATCATTGATAAAAATGTCCAAGAAGCTAACGAACTTGCCGAGCAGATACAGTCTGCCAGCCAAGTTGTCCAAAAACTGGCCTCAGATGCTCGCAACGTTGATACGGTTCTTGAAGTGATTCGAGGCGTGGCTGAGCAGACCAATCTACTGGCGCTGAATGCTGCCATTGAAGCGGCGAGGGCGGGTGAACAAGGACGTGGATTTGCTGTGGTGGCGGATGAAGTAAGAAGTTTATCTTTACGTACACATGAGTCGACCTTGGAGATCCAAAACATCGTTGAGAAACTACAGGTGGGCGCGGAGAATGTGGTTAAAGTGATGGACCAAGGTACAGCGAAAGCTACCAATGCTTCTGAGCTTTCAAGTCAAGCAGGTGAAGCGCTAAATAAGATCAATAAAGAAGTTCATACCATAGAAGAGATGAATCAACATATTGCTACGGCCGCAGAAGAGCAGACAGTAACGGTCAATGACATAAATCGCAATGTTGTGAGTCTGAGTGATATGGCCTCGACCGTTTCGAGTGAGTCTGCGCAAATGGCCAGTTCTAGTAAAGAGCTCGGGCGTGTGTCAGACGGCTTAATGGCCATGATCAATCGGTTTAAACTCGCCTAGCTTGAGGCATCAGGGTGATGTGATAGAATCGCGGCAAATTTTTCAGTGCAAAGACTTCATGCGACACCTTAAAACAGCCATTCACCCTGATATTGATCATCTTGACGATAAAATCGTTTTCCAGCGTAAAGCTGCAAGAGCGATTGTCGTCGATGGTGAAGATATCCTCCTTTTATACACTGAGCGCTATCATGACTACACCATCCCTGGTGGCGGTATTGATGATGGTGAAGACATTATCGCAGGTCTGGTGCGTGAACTTCAGGAAGAGACAGGCGCGCAAAACATTCATAACATAAAGCCATATGGTATCTATGAAGAGTTTCGTCCTTGGTACAAAGACGACGCTGATGTAATGCACATGCATTCTTATTGCTACACCTGTAAAGTCGATCGTGAGTTAGGTCAAACCGCGTACGAAGATTACGAGATAAAGAATGGTATGAAAGCGGTTTGGTTGAACATTCATCAAGCGATCGCCCACAATGAAAAAACGATCGCTGAAAGCCCGAAAAAAGGCATGAGCATTGAACGTGAGACATTCTTGTTACACATGATTGCCAAGGAAATGCTTTAAAAGATCACTAAGCCCAAAACCTGCTTGATTCAGCAGGTTTTCATTTCTCTCTATCGAATAACTTTCCCTCTGTTATTAGCATATCCTTCGTGAACTCTGCGATAGGTTTCAACTGAACGCCTATACTTATTCAAGTAATTGAATTATTAATATTAATTAATAGTATAGTGTGAAAAGAATAGCGAATTCAGCCGAGGGAACAGGGAATGACAAGAATGCGCCACGCCCTATTAGGGGCAATGATTGCGAGTTTAAGCTCAATCGGATATGCAAAAGTAATTGAGACAACCAGTTTGGTTGGGTTTGGCGAAGCTAAGTATCCACAAGACTTCACTCATTTTGATTATGTGAATCCAGAAGCGCCAAAATACGGCAAAATCACTTATGGTCAAGTCGGCACATACGACAATTTCAACCGTTTTGCTTCAAGAGGTGTTGCTGCTGCAGCGACAGCAGAGCTTTATGACACCTTGATGTTTAAACCTAGTGATGAAATCGATACTTACTACCCACTGATCGCTGAGCGAGTCAGGTATTCGGACGACTACACTTGGCTTGAATTGGATATCAATCCTAAGGCGCGATTCCACGATGGTGAGCCGATCACCGCGCATGATGTCGCATTTACATTTGATAAATTTATGACAGAAGGCGTGCCGCAGTATCGGGTGTATTACAAAGATATTAAATCTGTTACCGCCAAAAACGATATGACGGTTCGTATAGAAATGGCCACGCCGAATCGCGAAAAAATGTTCAGTTTTGCCCAATCAACCCGTGTGTTACCAGAACATTTTTGGAAGAATAAGACCTTCTCCGAACCTTTATCAACCCCGCCAGTCGGCAGTTCTGCGTATAAAATCATCGATTACAAGTCTGGTCAGAGTGTGACTTATTCGTTAGTGGATGACTATTGGGCGAAAGATCTCCCAGTGAATGTTGGGAGAAATAACTTTAAGCAAGTTCAATACGATTACTATCGGGATGATACGGTTATGCTGGAAGCTTTTAAAGCCGGAGAGTTTGACTTCCGCTTAGAAAGTTCAGCGAAGTTTTGGGCCAACTCTTATACCGGTGTGAATTTCGATAAGGGCTACATCATTAAAGAGGAAATTCCTCATCAGAAGCCTGAAAATACGCAAGCATTTGTGTTCAACATTCAAAGTGAAGTCTTCAAAGATGCTCGAGTTCGCGAGGCATTGACTTATGCGATGGATTTCGAATGGATGAACAAGAACATGTTCTATGGCCAATATACCCGTACGCGTAGTTACTTCCAGAATACTGATTATGAAGCGAAAGGTCTGCCAAGTGCAGAGGAGTTAACCGTTTTAGAGCCTTTTAAAGATCAAATTCCACCGCGAGTGTTTACCGAAGAGTATCAACCACCAGTCACGGATGGCTCAGGACGGATTCGTTCGCAAATGAGAACCGC
The DNA here is from genome assembly GCF_022398095.1 of Vibrio sp. Isolate23. NCBI lineage: Bacteria > Pseudomonadati > Pseudomonadota > Gammaproteobacteria > Vibrionales > Vibrionaceae > Vibrio > Vibrio sp. Isolate23. Next base: position 265,156 of record NZ_JAKEUV010000001.1, on the reverse strand, counting down.
GTTCAAACTGTTAAAAGATGCGGGGTGGGAGTTAAAGAATAAGGTCTTAACCAATACTAAAACAGGTCAGCCTTTTTCCTTTGAACTATTGATCTATAGCCCTACCGCTGAACGTATTGCGATCCCGGTACAGAAAAATATGAAGCGTCTGGGTATTGATATGAAAATACGTTCTGTTGATACCACTCAATATATCAAACGACTGCGTGACCGTGACTTTGATATGGTCTCTTCGTCGTATTCTGCAAACCCTTATCCGAGTCCGAACCTGATGATTGTCTGGAACTCTAACTACATAGATTCGACTTACAACACGGCAGGTGTTATTGACCCAGTGGTCGATAGTTTGACGATGCAGATATCGAAAAAGCAGCAAGACCCGGATGCATTACTTGCGTTAGGACGTGCACTGGATCGTGTGTTGCAGTGGAATTTTTATATTATTCCTCAATGGCACGTAAGTGAATATCGTGTGGCGATGTGGGATAAGTTTGAGCGGCAGACCACAATGCCAAAATACGATTTAGGCGTCGATACTTGGTGGATCTCCAAAGAGAAAGCCGAAAAACTTCCTGAAAAACGACGCTAGTGAGGGAATAGATGGCTGCCTATATATTTCGTCGCTTACTTTTGGTGATCCCCACACTGTGGGCGATCATCACCATCAATTTCTTTATCATCCAAATTGCACCAGGTGGCCCTGTTGAGCAGGCAATTGCACAGCTTGAAGGTCATAGCTCTGGGATCATGGAGCGCTTTGCCGGTGGCGGGAGCGAAGTCGAATTGGACGTAGGAAGTGATGCAACAGCAAGTGGTTATAAAGGTTCGCGTGGCTTAGATCCAGAAGTCGTGGAGGAAATCAAAAAGCAGTTTGGATTCGATAAGCCGATCCATGAACGCTACTTTGATATGCTCAAAAACTACGCCACTTTTAACTTTGGCGATAGTTTGTTCAAAGGTGGAAATGTGATCGACTTGATTGTTGAACGGCTACCTGTGTCAGTTTCTCTTGGCTTATGGAGTACCTTGATTATTTATTTAATCTCCATCCCATTGGGGATAATGAAAGCCATTCATCACGGTTCCAGGTTTGATATTTGGTCGAGTGCCGTGGTCATTGTCGGCTATGCGATTCCGGGCTTTTTGTTTGCCATCATCTTAATTATCTTGTTTGCCAGTGGGAATTACTTTAGCTGGTTCCCGCTAAGAGGCCTCGTCTCCAGCAATTTTGACCAGTTGGCTTGGTATGATCAAATTATTGATTACTTTTGGCATCTTACCTTGCCAATTCTGGCGATGGTGATTGGTGGTTTTGCAACGTTAAGTATGCTGACCAAAAACTCTTTCCTTGATGAAATCAATAAGCAATACGTTGTCACAGCTCGGGCCAAAGGTCTTGATGAGAGAAGCATTCTTTATAAACACGTGTTTCGTAACGCCATGCTGATCATTATTGCAGGCTTCCCTGCCGCATTTATCAGCATTTTCTTCACAGGCTCAATGCTGATTGAAGTGATGTTCTCCTTAGAAGGGATCGGCTTGCTGGGTTTTGAGTCGACAATCCAACGTGACTATCCCGTGGTGTTTAGCTCGTTATACATCATGACGCTGCTTGGCCTTATTTTGAGTATTATTTCCGATTTAACCTATACCTGGGTTGACCCAAGAATTGATTTTGAGGCGCGTTAATGCTGACAAAGAAAAGACGTAACCCGTTAAATGAAGCGCGCTGGCAGAGGTTTCGGGCCAATAAACGTGGCTATTGGTCTTTGTGGATTTTTATGGTCTTGTTTGTGATCAGCTTGTTTGCGGAACTGATCGCGAATGACAAACCGCTGCTAGTCGAATATGAAGGCACATGGTATTACCCTATCGCCACGCAGTACGCCGAGACGGAGTTTGGTGGAGAGTTTGAGACAGAAGCTGATTACACTGACCCATACGTGATTGAGTTGATTGAGGAAAAAGGCTACATCATTTGGCCTCTGATTCGGTTTAGCTACGATACCATCAATTACAACATATCAGGTTCGGTTCCTTCTGCTCCAGATCATGTTAACTGGCTCGGCACGGATGATAAAGGTCGGGACGTCTTGGCGAGAATCATTTATGGTTTTAGGATTTCTGTCTTGTTTGGTTTCGTCCTTACCATTATTTCCAGTGTTATTGGTGTGATTGTTGGGGCAACTCAAGGCTATTATGGCGGTTGGCTAGATTTGTTAGGGCAGCGGTTTATCGAGGTTTGGTCGGGGATGCCGACACTTTTTCTTCTCATTATCCTTTCCAGCTTTGTTGAACCCAATTTCTGGTGGTTACTTGGGATCATGGTACTGTTTAGTTGGATGAGCCTAGTAGGAGTTGTGAGAGCTGAGTTTTTGCGCTGTAGAAACTTTGATTACGTGAGAGCTGCCCAGGCATTGGGTGTTAATGATAGCCGCATAATGAGCCGCCATATGTTACCTAATGCCATGGTTGCTTCACTGACGATGATGCCTTTTATCTTATCTGGCTCTGTTACTACACTCACGTCACTCGACTTTCTTGGCTTTGGCCTTCCTGCTGGTTCTCCATCTTTGGGAGAATTGTTAGCGCAGGGGAAAGCTAACTTACAAGCGCCTTGGCTCGGCTTTTCTGCTTTCTTTGTCTTGTCAGTCATGTTAACTCTACTCGTTTTTGTCGGTGAAGCGGTTCGCGACGCCTTTGACCCGCACCATCAGGGAAGCTAATCATGATTAGAAAAGTATTAACTATTGATGGGTTGTCAGTCGGATTTGGCCGTGGGAAAGAGGTCGAACAAGTTACTCATCGGGTCTCTTTTTCGATTAATCAGGGGGAAACCCTAGCGTTAGTTGGCGAAAGTGGCTCTGGAAAGTCCGTTACAGCTAACTCGGTATTAAAGCTCTTACCCAAAGGCTCTTCTCACTATTTAGAAGGCAGTATTCACTTTGATGGTATAGACATTCTGAATTGTTCTGAGCGACAGCTAAGAGGCATTCGGGGTGGTAGAATCGGTATGATTTTCCAAGAGCCTATGGTATCGCTTAACCCACTGCATAAAGTCGGTAAGCAGCTGGTGGAAACGCTAGCGATTCACCGTGGTGTTCGGCAAAAGAAAGCTGAAGCTTTGGCTATTGAATGGCTGGGTAAAGTAGGAATCCGTAACCCAGATGTAAAAATTAATGCCTATCCACATGAGTTATCAGGGGGTGAGAGACAGCGTGTCATGATTGCAATGGCTCTCATCAACGAACCTGAGCTATTGATTGCTGATGAACCCACGACTGCCCTTGATGTATCAGTACAGGCACAAATTCTAGACCTCCTAAAAGAGCTGCAGCAAGAGCTAGGCATGGCCATGTTATTCATTACCCATGACTTAAGTATTGTGCGGCGTATTGCTGACCGTGTTGCTGTGATGCAAAATGGCAAGCTGGTTGAAGAGGCTGACTGCAAGTCTCTATTTTCCACTCCCCAGCACCCCTATACACAAAAGCTGATCAACTCGGATCCAAGAGGTTTACCCGTCGAAGTACCGGTTGATTCAAGTGGCCTTTTGTCTGTTGATAATCTCCGAGTTTGGTTCCCAATTACCGGCGGCCTATTTAAACGTGTGGTATCGCATATCAAAGCGGTAACCGATATGAAGTTTGACCTTAAACGTGGACACTCCATTGGTTTAGTCGGAGAAAGCGGATCTGGCAAGTCGACAACAGGAATGGCTATTTTGCGTCTTGTTCACTCTGAAGGTTCGATTTCCTACCAACAACAAGAGTTACAAGGCTTGGATCGCAAAGGAATGCTGCCGTATCGGAGTAAAATGCAGGTAGTGTTTCAGGATCCGTTTTCAGCACTTAACCCGCGAATGTCTGTGGCTCAGGTCATTGGAGAAGGACTACGTGTCCACCAAGACTATGACGATGAGACGGTCGATAGAATGATTTGTGATGTGATGGAAGAAGTGGACCTTGATCCGGAAACCCGCTTTCGCTATCCAAATGAGTTTTCAGGAGGCCAACGGCAGCGAATTGCAATTGCAAGAGCGTTGATTTTAAAGCCAGAGTTTATTTTATTGGATGAACCTACTTCCTCTCTAGATCGAACTGTCCAAGCACAGGTACTGGACTTGCTCAAATCTTTGCAGGAAAAGTATCGTTTAACTTATCTCTTTATAAGCCATGACTTGAATGTGGTTAAATCTCTGTGTCATTACACCATAGTGATGAAACAAGGAGAGATTGTTGAACAAGGAGAAACTGCGGATCTATTCCATAACCCGAAGCGGGAGTACACCAAAGAGCTGGTGGAACTATCCAGTTTTTAACCATGCTAACTAGAGGTGGCGACAAAGAGGCTGCATGCAGACAGCCTCTTTTTTAAACGGTTTTAATCGTTCTGTACAGGTTTGAAAGAGCTGACTAAGTATTTGCGTAAACGGCATTTCGACCATTTTTCTTTGCTTGATACAGAAGCTCATCGGCACGTTTAAGAGATTGCGATAGTGTACCTGAGTAAGGGTATAGTCCCCCAGAAATGGTCACCTTAGGTGCTTGAGTAAACTGGGATACATCTATGCGTATACGATTCATGGCTTGTTGTGCATCTTGCATGGAGGCTGTCCGGATCAGTATGACAAACTCTTCACCGCCAATTCGAAATGCATAGTCTGAAACGCGGATACGTGACTTGATAATAGATGCGACCCGTTTGATCACTTGGTCTCCGACATCATGGCCGTATTTGTCATTGACGGATTTAAAGTGGTCTATATCGAAAATACCCAAGTAGTAATTGCCATTAGCGAGATTTTGCCTTTCTACTTTCTGTAAATAGTGTCGGTTATACAAGCCAGAAAGTTGGTCGGTGTAAGTGATTTTGCTTAACTCTCGTCGTTCTTGCCTTAACTTGTACAAGTAGTACGAAGCACCAATACTCACGCCCAGAAGAATCATAATTAAATACAGATACTTAGGAATAAACTCATCTTTTCCTATCACTTTCATCAGGTAGTAAGGTTTATTGCCAAAAAAGCCAATATTACGATAGATGAAGTAGAGTTCATCTTGTTCGAGAATACCTTCAGAACGTTGAGTTCTGCTTAGATCCCGCCAAACGGTCGAGTATGAATCGGATAGGTATTGGTAGCGTTCAATCGACGGGTGAGAGCTTGAGTAGATAAACCCACTCTCATCTACAAGTAGGATATCTTTTCTGCTGGTGCTGTTGAACTCGCTCATATTGATGTCGACAACCAAATAGCCTATGTGTTTTGAGCCCTGATAAATAGGTGCAAACTCTGTGAGAAGACCCAAATCAGGCTGATAGAGAATTTGAAGTAAATCAGCATTGAGGCTAGAGGCGTAAAAAGGCGTGTAGGAATCGATTAAGTTTTTATATCGATAACTGTGTACTGGATTTTTGGTGACGATTTCTATTTTGTCGATCAAATCTTGATTGGTAAGCAAGTGCCTGATCACATCATCGAATGGCTCAGGGTGTTCAATGTAGTTTTGCGCAAGCTGGGTTTTACGTAGGGCTAGGTAGTTACTGACTTGTTGTTTTCGAAGCTTCAGTGTTTCATCGATGGCTTTGAGTTGGAAAGAGATATCTTGTTTTTGTGCGTCTTTAATGAAACTCAGAGGGGTATTGATCGCGAAGACAGCAATGAGCATGATGGCCAGACATTTAAGCTCAATATTGCCGTTAGAGCGGGGAGACTTACTGTAATGGAGAATCATTGCTTGTATTTAATTTGATCGAATTATTATCAAGAAAGTTGATGTTATTGAGCATTGTCACAAAAGTCTATTTCCCATGGTGAACCTTTTGTGACAAAACGTTTGTTGGCGAGGTACGTCAAACTAAGGTGTATTGACTGGCGCTAGCGAGAGAAAGTGGCTTAGAGAACCAATACCCTTGGAGGAATGAAGCACCCATATCAGTGAAACATTTTTGCATCTCAGCATTTTCTATACCTTCAACAACGATATCCACCTTGTGTGATTGGCATAATTGAGTGATAAATGTGAGGTACTTTAAAGTAGCGGGGTTGTCGAGACATCGCCAAGCCATGGTTTTGTCGACTTTAATTTGCTTAAGGGGCAAATCAAAAAAGCTGTTGAGTGAGCTATATCCTGAGCCAAAGTCATCAAGGGAAAGTAAAAAACCGTATTCGCTCAAGCGGCTTAATTGAGAGATGGCACTTTTGTTGCCATCAAGAATGATCGTTTCAGTCAACTCTAAGACAATATTTTTTGTGTCGACTCCGTGTTGGTCGGCAATCAGTTTTATTCGATCTGGAAACTGATGGTTCAACAACTGTAGAACAGACACGTTCACATTCACACGAATGTTTGTTTTGTGGGTTGCTAAGTACCTTTTAATGAATTGGCACGCTTTGGAGAAAACAAGGTAACCTAACTCCACAATCAAGCCTTTCTTTTCAGCCACTTCAATGAATTCATCGGGGTAAATTTCACCAACCGTGTTACTTTTCCAACGTACCAGCGCTTCGAAGCTGGCGACACGATTTGTCTTGGCGCAGATGATAGGTTGGAACTTAACCGTCAGAGTTTCGTTATGAATGGCGTTGGCAAGTTCCCGCTCGATATAAAAGTGTCGGTCAACTTTGCTTTTCGTCTCATCATTGTAGACACCAACGCGATTATGTCTTTTTTCACCTGCAAACTGACAGGTACGCGCAGCGATTTTAATCACTTCTTCCGCTGCGAGTCCAATGTCAAAGCGAGGAAACATCCCGATGCTAATATCTGCACCATACAGGTATCCACTGGCTTGAACCGATTGTTGGTAAGTCTTGGAAATGTTTTCTCCTAGCTGCATGAGCTCATCAGTCGAATATTGACCTCTTATCAAGACAGCAAAGTCATCGGATCGGACACGATAGATATCAACAAAGTCATCGGTAAACGAATTTAATGCCGTGATAAGGTGCGACATCACATCACGTAAAATATGGGGTCCGTAAGCGCTGAGGTACGAGCGAATATCGCCAATTTGGATATAGACCAGTGAATGTAACCCCGGTAACTGGTCAGCTAATCCATCAATATCGATGATGAGTTTCTGACCATTAGATAACCCAGATGCATTGTCTCTAAATGCAGCTTGCTGAACATAGGTTTCCATCAATTTTCGGTCTGAAATATCACGGTGGCAGCCAATCATAAAACGTGTACCGTTAATGGTTTTGGTCACCGCTGTTCCTTCAATCCAAACATATTGACCGGATTTGTTTTTGACTCGGTATTGAGTCGATAGCTTACGATCATCCTCTTGGAAGTGTGTGTCAACTTCACCTTTTAGCATGGCTTTATCCAGAGGGTGTACTAGGTTAAACCATGCATCTAGATGACATTGACCAGAGGCAATATCATATTTTTCATAAAAAGTAGGATTGTAAAAAAAGATCCGATCATCATCGGTCATATAGAAAATACCATCATTAAACACATCAAACATGTGCTTAAAATGGTTATCCATCAATTCGTCAAGTTCGGCGCCACTCAGAGAAGCGGAGCTTTGTCCTAGTAAGTTCTCATTGGCAGAGCGGCTACCTGAGATCGACGAAGCGTTCGATTGCGACGTTTTGTTCTTGATGATATGTGACATTTAATTCGACGTACCTAATCCAACACTTGGTAAGCCTTCCATAAGCTTTATTGTTTAAATTTATAAGTATCTTCCGTGTAACCTATATTTGTAACATGAAATATTTATTAAGCTCCAGCAGTCAAGCCAGTATCGGGCAGTAAATGTGAGCTTTTATTGATGTGTGTTCATATTTTAAGCTGAAATGTCGTTTTCAGAGATAGCGAATTGGAGAAATGAGAAGCGGCGCTTCTTGAATTTGGCTGTAATAATTCGTCACTTGCAAAGTCAACTTCATTTGAAAAATGAGTGGGTTTGTTAGGTGATAATGTGCCAAAAGTATTAAATGCATTGCTCTTGTAAATATTGTTCTATCAACTATTTCCATCGTTTTTGTGATCGGTAAATCCTGACGAAACTCTGATAAAACTGACGTTTTAATCAGCTTTTCCTTTCTATACCCTAACGAGCAATTTCACTCTAGTCAAAGCAGTTGAATATGTTCGGCCAAATCCAAAACATCAGCCAAGCGGGAGTCTTGATCGCAGACGACTCTCCATTGGTCGTAACTAATTTAAGAATTCTGCTTAGGGAGCTGGGCTTTAGTGACCGTTTGATCTTTACGGCTAAAGACGTGCGATTGGTCTATCAAACTTTACGAGAAATCTCGATTGACTTATTCATTTGTGATTATAGATTTGGCAAGGAGCTTAACGGCAAACAAATATACGAAGAGTGTTGCCACTATGGTTTGATTCGCTCTGAATGTGCATTCGTTATGTTGACGAGTGAAACAACAGGAAACGTTGCGCGCTCAATTTTGGAGGCGGAACCTGACGAATACATTCTTAAGCCGTACTCGATTTATGACTTCAAGAAGCGAATTCTACGCGCTTACAAGCAAAAGCAAATATTGTCTTCTTTACTGCGATCTACCAAGAAGGCGAGTTTCAAAGAGATAGAACACTCCTTTAACAAAGCTAGGGAGCAATACCCTGAATATTCAACCAGCTTTGTTCGTGCTCAAGGGGCTGTGTACCTGAGAGAGCAATACGCCGAACAAGCATTTTCACTTTTTCAGGCTTGTCAGCTAAAGTGCACCAGCCATTGGGCTATCGTTGGTTGCGCAATGGCGTTAGTCATGGAAGATAAAGAAATCAAAGCACAAGTATTGCTTCAGCAATGGATGGATGAAACAGGCAAAAAGCCATCTGCAGTGTTAGATATGCAAGCCTTATGTTGTTTGTTGCAGAAAGATCGTGAGGGAGCCCAACAAGCGCTACTTCAAGCGATTAAATTTTCAAAAGGAAGTCCATCTCGTCTTTTGGCTTACATTCACTTATGTGAAATGGAAGAAAACTATCAGAGCGTGATGAGTCACTTAGCTGTGTATCGAGATCAAATCGTCAATACACACCGTAATACAGTAGTGAATGCCACTCACGCTCTGCGGTTAAAATTGCTCACAGCAAAAGTGCAAGGACGATCTATTTCGATGTCTGCTCACCATGAGTTGTCCAATATAATGAAGGCAGACCTGTCCGATTATGATGCATTGGCGCTCACTTTAGTCGATGTACATATTGAGTTGCATGATAAGAACTATAAAATTGCTCGGATAAAGTTGGCAAATTTACTCAAGAACTACCAGAAACTAGACCTGCCTTTACTGGATTATCTTTTATTTCTACTTTACGAAACAGACAATTACTATTGGTTTGACAAAGTCACTCATCATGTTCGAAGTCATCGCTCTGGCTCGACACCATTGTTGGAAGAGGCTTCCTTGCAATTATTAATAGAAAGCCGGATTGAACGCGGTAGAAAACGTAAGTCCGATTTAGTGAGACTATTGTGTCAAGTTGACAAGTATGCAATTCAATCAGTAGATAAGGCGATATCTCTGTGCTTAGAGGTGTTTAAGTCTAGACTGCAATGTGTGGAGGTCGCCAGCAAACTGTTATCGCTCCTAAGCCGAGAAATCTCGCCAAAGGTGAGTCCTGCTGACGTGAGAAAAGCGATCTTTGACTGCGAAGCCGCTATTAGCCATACATCGAGTTTGAGAAGGAGCGAGCGTATTGAAGCGCAAAAGAAGCTCAATTTAGTTAAGCACAAATTTAATCGAGCATTAGCAGCTGTGATAATGTGAGAGTGGAGCCAATATTTGAGTTGATACTTTGTACCCCAGCAGAATTCCGTTCATACTTCGCCTTGGTAGCACATGAATGATCTACAGGCTACTATCGAAATAGGCTTTTATGATGGCTTCAATCTCGCCTTGTTCTTGAAGTTTCACTAAGTTGTGATTGAATTGTTTGACAAAATCTTGCTTGAATGGATAGTTATCCGGTTCACGATTTGTAAATCCTAAATAGCCCTGTTCAGCGCTAACCACTGTACCTAAGGTTAGCTGCCAGTCTTCTGGTAGTAATCCTTCTTGGGTCATACGTTTAATTTCCCATAAAATAGACAATCGGTCATTCATGTAACAATCGATTTTTTTGTCATGAAGATTAGTCAGATTAGGTCGGTTACCTTTGGCTTCGAGCAGAGTGATTTTCCCTGCTTTGACTGCATCCCAAAACTGTTTGCCGCCAAGGGCAAAGGCCTCATTGACACCGACTTTTAAACCAAAGTAATCACTTGGCCAACGACTTAAAGAGCGTGTTTTTACACTGTCTGAGTTGCAGAACACAACCACTTCTTCATCAAGAATCGGTTTAGAGTAGGGGGAGATATAAAGGCGTTTGTCGGAATAATAATAGGGCGGATAGAGCGCAAAACCTTGACCCACTTTGAGCATCTTTAACCCACGCTTCCACGGAATTGGGACTAGTTTAATCTCATAGCCCGGCATCTCTTCAAAAACACGACGTAAAATATCACTGTAAATGCCTTTTGCTATGCCATTTTCACTATAGCTATAGGGTGGATAAGAGTCGTCACCATACACCAGTACTTTAACTGGGGGAGAATAGGCCACTGCCTGACATGAAAATAAGAGCAGAATGAGTATCCATCTAAGCAAAGCGAGTACCTTTAAAATGCTTTTTCTATGATTAACTTTAGTTTATTTATTTAAGGATAGGCATTAGACTCTGCTTTTTTCTAACTGCGGCTGAAGTAAAACATGACGGATGACTACCAAAACGAGCAAGAGATTGAAATTGAAGCGATAGGAATTGAGGTTTCAACCCAGCCCATAGAGCTGTATAAGGTATTCAAGATCGCTAACCTTGTCGGTGGAGGCGGTGAAGCGAAACACATTATTGCAGAAGGCTATGTTGCAGTTAATGGTGAATTAGAAACTCGTAAACGCCGTAAAATGTACGATGGTGATTTCTTCGAGTTCAACCAAGAATACTATGTTGTGGTTTGCGATGCCCCAGTGACTGAACCAGAAGAGCGTTCAATCACTAAATCGGACTCAAAGCCGGAGAAGAAGCGTAAGCCACCTAAGACAAGTAAAGAAAAGAAAGACAGTGAACAGAAGAAAAAAGGTAACAAGAAAAACGAGATAGGTCGTTCAAATATCGATTTTCTATAAAGCTCACTGCTCTGCTTTGACCTGAGCTTTTGAGCTAGCTCAGGCCGACGATGTTGCCTGCATCATCCAGATCTAGGCTCATGAAAGCGGGTTTTTCTGGCAGGCCAGGCATGGTCATCACGTTACCACAAAGCGCGTAAATGAACCCAGCACCAGCACACAGCTTTAGTTCTCGGATTGGAACATCAAAATGCGTTGGTGCCCCCTTCACAGAGCCGTCGGTAGATATGGACAGTGGCGTTTTTGCAAGGCATACCGCTAGGTTATCGAACCCTTGCTGCTTGTATTCTGCCAACTGCTGTTTTGCTTTGTCGCTTAGTGTGACCCCTGCAGCGCCGTAACCGGATTCAGCTACCGCCATTAGCTTTTCTTCTGTTGTCTGCTCGAAATGATACAGTGGTTGGAAGCACGCTTCTTGCTGACATTGCTTGACTACTTTTCTCGCCAACTCAGTTGTGCCTTCCCCACCATGGGTGAATCCTTCACTGATAGCGACTTCGACATTGTTTGGTAGAGCTTGAATCATGTCAGACAGTTGCTGCAATTCATGTTCACTATCCTGTGGAAAGCGGTTGATCGCCACCACTGCTGGGATACCGTATTTGTTGACGTTGTTAATGTGCCACTTGAGGTTATCGAACCCTGAGGCGAGTGCGACAGGATCTTCCTCAAAGAGTGAATCCGGTAAGGCTTGGCCGGGCTTTAAGTCGTAATGGCCCGAATTTGCTTTCAATCCACGTAAAGTGGCAACCACGACAGCACAATCTGGTGCCTTGCCGGAGACTTGCGCTTTGATGTTACACGCTTTTTCAAACCCCATATCAGAACCGAAACCACCTTCCGTTACTGTGAAGTCACACAATTTCGTGGCAATGTTGTCAGCAATGATTGAAGAGTTGCCATGGGCAATATTAGCAAATGGGCCTGCGTGGACGAGAGTGGGGACTCCTTCGAGTGTTTGCATCAATGTGGGTTCAATCGATGCTTTCATACTCACCGCCATTGCACCAGCAACTTGAAGATCTTCTGTTGTGACAGGTTGACCTTCAAGATCATAAGCGACAACAATTCGTCCAATGCGCTGACGCAGGTCTTTTAAGTCACTGGCCAGAGCCAGTACAGCCATAAGTTCCGATGCTGCCGAGATATCAAAACCGTCTTGCCTTTCAAAGCCATTAATATTTTTGTTATGAGTATTTCGGCCGACAGTGACCATACGTAGGGCTCGATCATTATGGTCCATGACACGTTTCCAAACGACACGCTCTGGATCTATACGCAGTGCCTGTAAACCTGAGCGCCGCTCAAAATTCTGATAGCCTTCTCGCTGCTCATGATAAATCCTTGCATCGATAGCTGCCGCAGCTAGGTTATGTGCAGCGGTAACGGCATGAATATCGCCAGTCAGATGCAAATTTAACTCTTCCATTGGAGCTACTTGCGAATAGCCACCGCCAGCAGCTCCACCTTTAACACCGAAAACTGGGCCCATGGAGGGTTGGCGAATACATGCCATCACGGATTGATTGATTTTAGCCAGTCCTTGAGCGAGGCCGATAGTGGTAACGGTTTTCCCTTCTCCCAGAGGGGTTGGAGTGATAGCTGTGACTAATACCAACTTACCTGAGTTATTGTTTTTTAACCTGGTTAAAGCACTCAGTGATACTTTCGCTTTATATTCCCCTTGGCTTTGATATTCGCTGTCCAGTAGTCCTGCATTTTGGGCAACTTGGTTAATTGGGTGTAATGTTTGAGAACGGCAGATTTCAATGTCCGACAGCATAAAACCCTCCATGTGTATAGAGTTTGAAGAGAAATCAACGCGACATGGCGTTAAGGGTGTCGATAACGATTAGTCGTTACCTTATTTTGCAGTAGGAGGATTATACGTGTTACGTGATGTGGAAGGCAAAAGAAAGCCCCGTAAAACGGGGCGTTCATCGTTAATACCAATCGTCCTCGGGGATTATTTTTCCCTCAGGTGCGTAAGGACCATCATCGAAAGGATGTTCAGCTTTGCCGCGCAAACTTTCTAATTGATGCTCAAGCATTTGGACAGTGTCGTAATCACCCTCTGAGCAAGCCACATAGATTTGTTGCTCGATAGCGCGAATACTATCTCTAATACTCATACTCACCTCCCGCGTTAGAAAACGCTCGGTTGAACAGTTCTACCTATTCTCAAAACGATTATAGTCAAGTAGACCAAATTCGACAGGCTGATTTTCTTTGTACCAAGCATGTATTTTGTCGCTGAAAGGCCAGAATTTGTCTGAACTTCGGCGGATTGCGAATCGATCCAATAACTTAACGTAGTCGTCTTCCGAGCGGACATTTTTTATCATGCTGACGAGCTGAGCAATCTCGTCTTCATGTAATGAAAGATACGCAGCGGGGTAACTTCCGATCACTCCTCTCACTAGAGTGAAATCATCATTTCTATAATCGCGATTACTTTCTTCATCGAATAAGCTAGAGATGTTGGTATGTGCATTGTTGTGGAGCAAAGTAAACAACTGCTCTTCACCAGCCTCAGACTCAATCATGAGCATAATAATTTGAGGAAAATTAAGGAGTCCTTTGCCTTTGATGTTGTCGATAGTTCGCAAGGCAGATTCATTGGTAGGCTTGAACCCGGTTTGCTCTATGTCGTAGCGATTGCTCAACACCGGTGCAAGTTTTGTCTGTAAAATATCGTAAAGCTCTCGCTTAGGGTTGTCGGTCTGATATGGAACCTGTGTTGGCTGATCAAAGGGCTTCACATTGTTATGTAAGAAATCACTCAGTTGAGGGCTTTGGTTTTGATACCAACTTGATTGCTCAATGTGGCGTACATCTCGCGGGAGGAGAGCGATAAAATTACTTTCGCCTTCAAGCCTCAAGAAGTCCATAAAAAGTCGCGTCATGAGCTGGTGGCCGAAGTTTCCATAGACATCAAAGCCAGCAACGAGTAGGTAGTGAATGCGCTCAATCAGAGCATAATCTAAAATCCAAGCCGTCTTTGGTGGCTTTCCAACTAAGCCTTGAACCACTGATGCGCTGTCAAAATGGCGGAACACGGTCAACGCGGCATTAGGATTGGTGCCATCACCACTCCAAAGAATATCCGTTGTTAAGTGCTTTCCATCTTTGAACCAGTGGTTAATAAAGTTGGACTTGGCTGTTAGGTAGCGAGCTTGCTGGCGTGAGTACGCGACCCAGCTTGTGATAGGCAAAGTATTGCTCTCCAACTCGGCTGGCAATTTTAAGTTTTCAGCTTGTGAGCGATAAAACTCATTCACCTCTGGAATATCTGATTTCTCAGGGTCAAGAAAGAATACCCAAAAACGATCATTAATCACGTTGAGTGCCAATTGCCCACGACAAACGGGGCCTTTTATATAGGCGTTAATAGTGTTTTGTGCATTGTCCAACATGAACTTAAAACGAGATTTTACGGGTAACTCAATAAATGCCGTCATTGGGTTAGCCGCTATTTCAGGTTCATACCCGGGGAGTTGAGCGACGTCATAATCTGCTTCGAGAAACCATTTCTGCCATTTATCCATACGTTGGGTGTTGAGAGCGAAGGGCATATGGGTCTTATCGACAATAGTGGCCTGTACAGGAATCATGCGGTAGTAAACACGTTTTACTTGTGGATCATCGTAAGGTCTTCTCGTTGTGATACGTTTGAGTGGTTGTCCCGGAGGCGTTTTTGAACGAACCAAAGTGAAAAAACGCGGTGTGGTTTCATTCAGCTCTGAGAAATACAGATGGGATAAAAACAAATGTTCATAGATGTAGCGTGCGGTAAGCTGTGCTTTGCGAGAGCTTTTGTTGAGAAATTGCTCGTATTCGTTGACCAAAGCTTGGTGTTCTGTGGCCAGTGGGATTGGCGCATTCATTAAAGCGCCATCTTGCAACCAGCTCATGAGTGTTGAGTATT
The DNA here is from genome assembly GCF_022398095.1 of Vibrio sp. Isolate23. Lineage (NCBI taxonomy): Bacteria > Pseudomonadati > Pseudomonadota > Gammaproteobacteria > Vibrionales > Vibrionaceae > Vibrio > Vibrio sp. Isolate23. The sequence continues at coordinate 250,073 of NZ_JAKEUV010000001.1, read as the reverse complement.
CATTTGGTGGTAGGTTAGGCATCCCAAAAGGCATGCCCCAACTAGGGTAATCTTGAGCATAGCTGTCATACTCTTCGATGGTTGGGCATTCCTGAGAGCGATCGATTGAAAAATCGAATCCTTCAAGTTGGGCTTGGTCTGGTAAAGGGTGAGCTTCTTTTTGCATCAACAATTTGGCCATTAGGCCGGCTTCGATGTTAGCTGTTGGTGTTTGATCTCTCTCATTAAGTACGGGATGAAACCCCATAGAGCGCCATTGCTCTGTTGTTTGAGCATCTTGGAATAACCGGGTTGGTGTTGCTGCGGTTAAGCGTGTTCCTTGATAGACGAGTTCTTTGCTCGCGCCTCGGTCAATACCCTCCACGGAAGACATCTTAAGTTGGCAGGGGGCATCGTAGCAGGCGTGACAGACGACACAGCGGTTATCGATGATGGGTTTGACTTCGTTTAAGAAAAAATCACTAGGTTGGCTGACCGTACTAGCTTGCCTGTCACGGATCTGAGCCTCGCCAAACAGTTGGTTGTAATTGAAACCCGCATAAGTGGCACAACCAGCGAAGGCGGTAACGACAGTGAGAATAAAAAAGGAACGTAAATTCATTTGGATAATAACTATATTGACGAGGTTTGATAATTTCAGCAGAAGGATATTAAATTGGCAAATAAATAAGAGCCTTGTAAGGCGTCTGTCTTATCGGTGAGCTAACGCTGAGTATTCGTTACATAGCAAACCGAAAACGGAACGTGGAGCTTTTGGAAGTGGTCAATCCAACGCCACTGATTATCTTGGAGGCGATCCCCCGGCCCTTTGACTTCCATCCACTCAAACTTCCCATCTTTAAAGAGCACCAGATCAGGTAAGCCATTCCTATACAGTTTGAGGTCTTGCAACATGATCTTAAAAAGCTGGCATAACAATGAGCTTGGGATAAAGGTGAGAGCGTTTTCTAATAATTGCGGGGTAAACACATTCCAAGAAACAAATGGATTGTTTACGCCTACTTTGTCTTGATAAATCTGAGTTAGATTCGAAAGACCGTCTTCTTCTAAAACAGTGAAAACATGACTGATAAGAGACTGACGCTTGAGCGAGAAATCAGGCTGGTAGAGATCCAAGGGGCGGTATTGATAACGATTGATAAATGCGCCTTCTATGGGACTAAATATCACCTCCCAAAATGCCAATCCAAATAAACCGTTGAGTAAGGTATTTTCAGAGTAAAACACATTATAACCTTGCTGTTCGAAATGTTCTTTAACCGCTAGTTCAACGCGTTGATGTGATAAATCTAGCGATAGGTGTCGCTCTTGAAGAGTGGGCTTGCTCACTCTTGGGACTTTCAAGCCCTTAAGGCTTTGCAGACGCTGCTGTAGCCTGTTCGCGACCTCTTGCTCTGATACATCATAAGGGGTATGCAATATATCAGTGACAATGTCACTCATTGCATTTAGGTTACCTTGCTTATCGTAGATTCGTGCGCGACGTTCTCGCGACGGAGGTAATGACGTGTGCTCAAACCATCGGTTAGCAAGTTCGTACTCTTGGAGCCGCTCTAAATCACGTGCGATGTCGTTTATGAGGTGCTGACGTTTTCGCTCCACGTAGTCATGCTGGACTGGCGTGGCGAGCTGCGCAAGGTGATTCATCAGTGTTGGGACACATTGGCGATCTCCATTTAGATAGTTCTCCTGAGTTCGCGATAGAGTAAGCAGTTGATCCAATTCACCACGCGAAGCAAAGAATCGGCGCTCACGGCTAAGTTGGTAGGGCTCAAACTGATGTAGACCAAGCTCATCTAGGACAAACTGGCTGAGATCTTGGTGGGTATTAGCAAAGAAAAGAGCTAACAGAACATCAATAACCTGTGGAGATTCAAGTCTGATGATGATGAAGCCTAAAGCGTTATATTTAGAGAAAGCTTGGGGAGAGAGTGCCTCTATGATGGCTCCTTTTTTGGCTTGTTTATTCGTGAGATTAAACAGGCGGATCAACTCCGGCTTTGTGAGCAAGCTGGAGGCTAATGTTGGGATTGATATATCAGGATTGAGTGTGACGAAATCCGAAGTATTGAGTTCATCTAGAGTCGTGTCAAGGTCGTCGATCTCATCGTATTTTAACTTGTCACTTCGAAACCATTCACCCTTGCGCGAAAGCAGCCTAACCAGTAGACATTTAGCCTGAATCGATAAATGCTCAAAGTTGTCTAACCATTGCCTTTCTGATGGAGAAAGTAAATCGGGGTACATCTCTTGAGCATGATGCGTCAACTTCAAGAAGTTGTTTAGGTAGTAATCAGCGGGTAATACGCTAGGTTGGTGCATAATAGATAGAGACAAAAAAGGCTTAACCGCAAGGTTAAGCCTTTTAAAGAAATTTTCAAATTATCAAGCGTTTTTAAGCTCAGCCGATTTGGCTTCAGTGATTGGCTTAGTCACCAGCGCTAATACGATACACACTGCCATCATGATTGCCGAAATGGTGTAAGCAAGACCGTAACCATCACCACTTGTCATGGAGAAACCAACGACAGCTGCGCCGATCGCACCACCAATACCCCATGCTGTGTATAGTACGCCATAGTTAGTGCCGTAATTCTTAAGGCCATAAAACTCAGCGGTCAGTGTTGGGAAAACCGCAAGTAGGGTGCCGTAACCAACAGCGGCAATAGCTGTGCCGATGATCAATGTGAATTCCGTTTTAAAGGTGGCAAACAGCACCATGTTGATACCTTGCAACACGAAAGCAAGGAGGAGTGTACGTACACCACCAATCTTATCTGCCAGTATACCGGCGGCTACACGACCACCTGAGTTAAACACCGCCAAGATGGATGCAAGATAAACCGCATTGGGTAAGTTAGCTTGAACACTCGCGATGGTGGTGATGTTACCGATGATCATTAGACCAACAGAAGCGGCAAATGCGTACATGATCCATAGTGAATAAAACTGAGGCGTCTTAAGCATCGACTTCCACGTTAAGTCCTCTGTTTTCTTTGTCGCTTTTGGCGCTTGGCCTTCTTTTAGGTTAGGTTCCGCTGGTGTATAGCCCGCTGGCGGATTACTGATAGTCGCAGCAAGAGGAACAGCGATCGCTAAAACGCCAGCGCCCAGTAACATAAAGCTGGTTTGAATGCCCATACTGTCAATCAATGCTGAAGTGACAGGTGCAAGATAGATAGCGGCAAGACCAAAGCCCGCAGCAATCAGGCCGTTGACCATCCCTTTTTTAGAAGAGTGGAACCATTTCATCGCCGATGGCGAAAGGCATGCATAGCCAAAACCGATACCCGCACCAGTGATCACGCCAAAGGTAATGTTCAGCATTAGTGGCGTTGTAGCAAAGCCAGAAGCAATCATGCCTAGCCCTGTCAGGACAGTACCTAAAATCAATATTTTGCGTGGGCCCATACGATCTTGAAGGATACCCGCAACAAGAAGACAAACAGAAAAAGTGATGGTTGCGATCGCATACGGTGAAGAGGCTTCAGCTGCGCTCCAGCCAGACTCCGTTACCAATGCTTTGTTAAACACACTCCAAGCATACAGGATGCCAAGACAAAGGTTGATACAGAATCCCGCTAGCAGTATACGTGTCGCTTTATCAATCTTGCTCATTTTTCTTCTCAATTTCACCTCTAAATAAGAGGTATGGTTAACAGGCTATTTATTCAAATTAAGTTTGCGTTTATCAACACAAAGCGTAATGGGCGCGAATTATAACCAATCTATATGTGATTGGAATCTCTTTTTAGTGGTATTTAAAGATTATTTTTGTTTGTTAATTTGATGTTTTTATTGTTGTTTTTATGTGTCTTCTTTTGAATGTTGTGGCAACCTAACAAAGTCGTGTATTGATACGAAACCTCCTAGGAAAATAGAGACTGAAGGATGGAATGTGTTGGGAATCAGCCACTAACAAACACGGCTGGGTTTGTCTGTATTCAGTCTTTCTGATAAACCTGAGCGGTATGGGATCTATTCATTGAGTAACCAGTCAAAAGTTCATGAAAATGCTTAACTTATATTTAACAATAAATAGCAAGGCGCTATAGTTAGGAGATTATTAAAATAGGAGTTATTAGGATGAAACTCACGATATCAGGGAAGCTACAGTTGAGTTTTCTGTCGCTTGCGGTACTTTTTATCGTTGCTGCGCTCTTTATATTCCGTAGTGTCAATACTGTTGAAGAGCATACTACACTTTTATTAGAGTCCGACCTGCCGACCGTAGATACAGGGCGTTCCCTACAACAATCGCTACAAGCGACAGTCTCGACTCTCAGAGCTTATATGCTGTTGGGAAGAGATGAATCTATCGGCTCCCTACAACTTGAGCAACTCAATGGTGTTATTACCTCGACTGATGAAGCTTTACCTACACTTGAAAATTTGTTGGATGAGTCTTCTTACCAACAAGTGTTAAGCCAATGGCAATCGGTGAAAGCTTTAGTAAATCAGATCTCCGAAACCAGTCATTCAGATGAGAACCTGCCGGCACACTCCTTGTTTATCAATGAGGCTGCTCCAATTGCTGAGGTGGCATTGGATCAGCTGCAGGGGCTGATTAATGATGAGGCGGGTAATAAAGAAGGTGGGGAAAGAAAACGATTATTTCGTTTGTACGCTGATAGCTATACCTCTCTTGCTAATGCACTGTCTTCAATGCGAGATTTTCTCCTGTATGGTAAAGAGGAACACCTCAGTAAATATCAGGACTTCCTAAAAGCTCACGGCAAATATGTGGCTGAGATAGAAAGCAAAGTGAGTTTAATGAGTGATAGTGACCGGGGGCTGTGGGATCTTTTCAAAGAAATGCAGCAGCTTTACTTTCCTCTGGCAGAGCAAGTCATTGCTCTAAGAACCACCAGCGGTTGGAACCTAGTGAATGAAAAAATGGCTAAAGAGTTGGTTCCAGCTGTGGATGCTCTGAATACCAGTTTGGAAAACCTGATCCAAAAACAGCAGCAGCAAGCCGATGTCAGTGGACAAGGTATTTTCAGTTCATTGTCCAGTGTCGTATCGCTCCTTATAGCCTCTTCGATTATATTTCTCTTAGCCTCATTCACGGTTTCCACATTCATGGGCAGAAACATAGGGCGACGGATTAAAATCGTCTCAAAGCGCGCTCAGCTGATTGCGGCCGGTGATGTTTCCCAGCCTCCACTTAATGTTGAAGGCAGTGATGAGTTGGCAAGTTTGACAAGCTCTATCAACAAGATGAATGTCGCACTGTTGGATATTGTACGTGGTGTAAGCGCTAAAGCGAGGACTGTTGGTGACAGTATGACATCACTACTTGAAGCGAACATGAATACTTCCAACAAAGTCGACAGTCAAATGTCTACGATGACATTGGTTGACCAACAACTTTCCGAAGTCAGCCTATCAGCAGATGAAACAGCGAATCAAGCCAAGCTCTCTGCTAGCAATCTTGCTGAGTCTAAAAACCAAATAGAAGTCGGCTCTCAAGCGTTGGAGCAAAACATGCAAACTGTTACGTCCTTACACCGCACGATAGAAAGTGCGAGTCAGCAAGTTACAGAGTTAAGTAAAGAAAGTGAGGCCATTGGCCGTGTTACTGAGGTAATAGAAGGACTTGCTGAACAAACCAACCTCCTAGCACTTAATGCGGCAATTGAGGCTGCAAGGGCAGGGGAGTACGGTCGAGGCTTCGCGGTTGTTGCTGATGAAGTGCGCCTTCTGGCGACAAGAACCACCGAATCAACGACAGAAATTAACAACATTGTTCATGCAATCCAATCTTCTACAGCTGCTGTTGTATCAGAAATAGATAAGAGCAAAATACTAGCAGAAGAAGGGGCAAATCATACCAAGCAAGCGCACGGTACACTCGGTGCGACGACCGATCAGATTGAGCGTTTGGATTCGCAGATGAAAGAGTTACTGCACTCAGCTGAGAGTCAATCTTTGGCTACTCAAGAAATCCACAGCTTAATGTCTGATGTGACCAGTCGAGTAAAGGAAGTTGCCGATATTTCAAGTTCATCTTCTCAGGTCTCTGAACAAGTTCGTCATCAGGTCGAGGAGCTCAATGAAGAGATGAAGCACTTTAGAACAGAGTAAACTAAAGTAAATCTTTTTATGTTAAATGAAGTGAGGGCGAAAAAGCCACTTAAAGGTCGATTTGCACATAAAGTCAGCACTTAAGCCTGAAAATGAAAAAAAGACTTTTCTTTTCAGGCTGATGTGGCATATTGGCTACGTCTTCACGATGATGCGTGCATCGTATAATGGCTATTACCTCAGCCTTCCAAGCTGATGATGCGGGTTCGATTCCCGCTGCACGCTCCAATCTTTCTTGTCTAAGACTCTAACTCACCTATCTAAGAACACATTACTCTGTTTCACTACAAATAAATCAAAGCTAACGTACGTAATCTGTCTTACGCACGCTAACTTAGTGAGCGTTAGTTTATCTGTTGCTCAAGCTGTGAGAAAACTTTCTGAGCCTCTCGGGATTGAGAAGATACAAGCTGTACGGCGACCTTTTCAGCGAATGCTCGCTTCTTTTCAAAGTCGATAGGCCTACCGTTTTTCCATAACTCAAAGTGAAGGTGCGGGCCGGTTGTTCTTCCCGTATTACCGCTTGTACCTACTGTTTCCCCTTGTAAGACAACATCCCCCTTACTGACATAGCGATTAGACAGGTGAAGGTATCGCGTTTTTAATCCGCCAGGATGCTGGATAACAATGTAGTTTCCCGCTATCGGGTGATAGCGAGAGGCGATGACTTCGCCTGAAGAGATACTGACAACAGGTGTTCCGACAGGCACAGCGTAATCTGTTCCAAGGTGGGGAGTCATAGTGCGAGTCACAGGGTGAAAGCGCGAATGGCTGAACGGCGAACTGATTCTAAAGCGTCGTGATACTGGAGAAAGCAGGTGCTTATCTTTGTAAAAACGCTCACCATCGGTGCTAAATAAGGTGCCGGCTTCTGTACTATAAACATAAAATGCCTGAGACTTGTCACGATATAAAAAAGCAATAAGCTGATCTTTCTCGTTAAGTTTAAAAGCAAACTGTCCAGAACCAGATACTGAATTGATGAAGTCAAACTTACCGGCAGATAAAGATATAAGATCTTGGATAGTATTTGGTGCAATGCCCAAGTTGAGCGTCGTCCCATAGAATGAGTAACCCACATGGCTACTAATTAACTTATCTTTTTTTACCGGTGTTTTTAATACCAGATCATCTTGCTTAATAGTGTTATTAACTTCAGGCGGAGTCGTTTTGCTTGAATGCCTAGTTGATGTGTCACTGAGTGGTGATATTTCAACTAGGGCGCATAAACTTAAAGGAATAAGAGCCAGATACCAGAAGGACAAATAGTCTCGGTAACTTTTCGTTGGAATAGACGTTGAATGCATTTTAATGGTTATTTGATATTTTCATACAATGATAGGGCTTTAAAGCATAAAATCCATATAAAAAATTAATTAATAATAGTGATAATAAGTCGCTTTGAAGGCTTGTATATACTTTATGCCATTAGGCTAGGCAAACAAATATTTAAAAGCGTTTTATTAGTAGTAAATGTGATGTTTTATATAGTCAATATGCCATGTTGAGAAAATTAATTTCCTAAATATAATCGTTGAAAATTTAACTTGTCATTGGCATTGGCTTCAAAAATGAAACACTATAATTATTTAGCACTCAGTGCATCTCTTCTACTTGTCGCATGTGGTGGCGGCGGTGGTGGCGAGGGTGATAGTTCGCCTCCGTCAAGAACGATTGGTTCAATTTCTGGCAATGTTTATGATGCGCCAGTATCGAACGCGAAGGTCTATATTTGGGAATATGATAACGGCCAGCAAGGGCGGCTCATTGCTTCGACCAAAACAGACTCAAGAGGTAATTATAGTGTTTCGGTGGAATCTGCTTCACGCCCCGTATTGATTCGTGCTGAGGGAGGATCATATATCGATCCTGTAACAGGGGAAGAGGTCTCTATCAGCGCGAACAAAGTCCTCAAGTTAGATAGTGTTGTCAATTACGTTGAAGGCTCACAGCAGTCAGTCATGGTGACACCTCTCACCAATATGGCAGCAGGCTTAGCAAAACATAAGCTGAGTAAAGGTATCAGTGATTCATCAGCGGTTTCCCAATCCATTAACGCTATAAGTGATATGTATGGGTTTGACGTTAATACGACTGAGCCGATTGATATCACGAATGGCGCTCAAAGCGCGTATGCGACTGATGGCCATAAATATGGCGCGTTGCTAACGGCCTATTCTTCCTACGCTAAGGACCTGATCACTCAGCATGGTGGTAATACTGATAACCAATACACTTCAATTAATTTAGCAAGCATTCAATATAATGACATCAGTTCTGATGGCTTATTGGATGGAATGGGGAAAATCGGTAACCATGACCAGCCATTAGATTTTGGTGCGGTGAGAGTCACCAGCGAGCTATACACCAATGAGTTAGCTAAGCATGTGATGATCGTGGCCAATAGCCCTGAGCTTAATAAGTCGAGTATTGGGGCCGAGGAGTTTGATTCTTTTGGTAAGAAAGTCAATGCTATCGGCTCCGGTGGAGATACTAATGTCATTCCTAAACGTGATGAAACCGCTATCGACTCGACTCCTCCAGTCGCAAGTCGACCAGATGAAACTGAAAACGATGTTATTGCACGTACAGGTAGTGTTGAAGTCAAACTTGAGGATGAAGTTGGGGTTGATGTCCCTAAAGTCGTACTTGAATCATTTTTGAGTGGCACTTGGACTGAATTAGATACGTGTCAAGTTGGTGAGATAGGTTCTGGTCACTGCGCTATAGACGTTACTGGTTTCGAAAAGGGCTTAAGAAGCTCGAATGTTAAAGTCAAAATCGATACCGTTTCCCTGGACCAGCTCAACATCAGTTCTGGTCAGGCGCGCCTTGTGTTTTATACTGTAGACGTACTTGGCAACACAATCGTTAAGGATTCTGCGGAACACAACCCTCATATCATTAATTTTTCTTGGGATAACCAAAAGCCAATCATTAAAGTGATTTCTGGTCAGACTATCCGTAGCGACAGTACTGAGACCGACTATATTTTATTTGGTACCGTCACAGAAAGTTCGCCTGGTGGAAGTGCTGTTACTGTTTCATTTAAAGGGGATACACCTGAAGAATTAGTTTGTTCTCCAACTGCAGAAGAAGGCACATGCGAGTTTTCTAACAAGTATCCTCTTTCTCAATTTTCAACGACATCAACCAAGTTTGAGATAAGAGCGACGGATGCTCAGGGCAATATTGGTGAGAAGACTCACACGGTAACGAAAGATGATCAACCGCCGAGTCAGGATATCTCTTATCCAGCCACCCAGTTTAACTTTGTACTTGAAACGGCGTCGGGTGATCGTACTAGTTACCCTGATGCGTATACACGAGATACATACGATGCCACATCTGTAATCACATCAAAAAACTACCTCAAAATCGATTATCAATATGCGGCTAGCAAGATTAAGAATAATACTGATCTTAATTTCCAGTCGTTTACTACTAACTATCTAGATGTTAACAAAATCCCGTACATTAAGGTGGTGGTAGAAGATGCTCGTTCGTCAGATGGTGTTGATGTTGGCTCTCCTGCCAATAAGTTGAAGTTAGAGGTGCGTTATTTTGTCAAAAAAGATGGCCAAGGCGAATACGAGCTCAAAAATACGACCACGGCTAATGCCTTCCTTGACCAAGACGCTGTACGTATACCACACGAAACTATAGTAGAAGAAGAGGCTCAAGAAGGAGAAGATAAGTGGGTATCATCAATGACCTACTACATCCCGTTGACTAGGGATATATTAGGCGATTCATTTAGTAATGTGTCTGAGCTAGACGCGCAAAAACTTGTCATTCGCACTTCCGATGACTCAAAGAATTACTCAAGTGAAGAAACGGTGTATTTCAAAACTACCTTTGATCTTCCCACTTATACGGTAGTGACGCCCTTTGTCGGTGCGTTAGCACAGCTAGAAGGATTGAATACAGCGGATGGGGAGTTTGTTGGTTTAACCACATGTCAAACATCAAGAAGATCTGAGTCTAATTCTGTATTAGCACGAGATGTTGCGACTTGCTCTTTGACAACTGACATTATCGGCTATGACTTCCTGCGAATCAGACTAGCAAGCCCTACTGCATTAAATACACACTATTTCAATTGGACTAATGACAGCAGCGATCCCGTGTCGGTTAACCTAGACGATGCCAACTTTGGGGTCTACTTTAAGCCTGATGGTTCAAGCAGTTATTATGTGACCGAGCTTTCTGCCTACCACACTGGGTTATTTGACTATCGTTGGAATAATTACCAAGGGGTGAAGGACGTAGAAGCTGCAGAATCCATTCTTGCCGAGGTCAAAAATGCATTGGCGTTAAAAACACCAGGCAGTTTTTTCGGCTTTGACCCTACCACCACCAGTTATGCAACCAACGAAATGCTGTTGAATGGTACTCCTAGCCAGCTAAGTGTTGAGTACCAGCACCGCTTCCTTGCTGAATCAATTGCAAGTTTGTCTGAAAAGGCGCTACGTTATGATTCAGCAGGCTTTGCCACCGCTTTTTACGACGATCTAAGCGCAGATGGCAAGCCTGATGGTAAAGGGAAAAGCGGTAGTGGCATTAAACTTGATAATTACGAGTTGAATGCAGAAACTTATCGTACCGATTTAGCCCAAGCATACTTTGATTTACTTACGGGTAAGCATACTGGTAAACCTTGGGTAACAGACAGCATTGCACAGTTGTTTGCGGATGATATATCCAAAGCTAGGCCCATGTTAGGTACTCAGGACCTATTTGGTAAAGATGGGGTAAGTATCGACCAAGACGCGCCTAACGTGGAACTAACGGTAGCGGGTAAAACCTATACTGACAAGAATAAACAATATGTCGCAGGTAATATCAATGCAACACTGGTTGTCTCTGACCCATCGGGCATAAAAGATAAAGATGATGCATCTACTCCGTTAACTTTCGCTCCGATGTGGTACAAACGCTCAACCCCTAATGACGAAGAACCAGCCACAGACATTTCGTTCAAAGCAAACGATAACAATGATAATAATGAATATGTCAAACAGTTCGCTTTTTCTGTAAATACCGCGTTAAGTGAGCATAAAGACAAAGTGGAATTGGCTATCCATACCAGTGCAATGGATAACCAAGGAAACGGTTATGGCTACACAGATGATAAGCGTAAAGATTCTCTCTTCATCGATAACGAACCTCCTAAAATCTCCTTGATTCGCCCTGAGGATCCAAAAACCAGGAATCAGCTTGAAGACAGCGTATACCTTAATACCAACAACGAACTGAAGCTACAGTTTAACGTTGTGGATACTGTCAATGACCAAAAAGAAAAGCGTGTTCTGCTATTCAGAGATAGCTCGGGTAAAATTAAGAGTTATGATGCCAATAAATTTGCTGTTAATGACCCTGACAGCTTTGTGATTAACCTGTGTAAGGAAGTCGTTTGCGATAATAAACCCGTCTATCCAGGTGAAGGCGAATGGAAGGTTTATGTCAAGGCGATCGATAACTTGGGCAATGAGGTCAACGAGTACTCAACATCAGCACCGGAATTTATAGTTAAGATTGACTCAATACCACCTGAAGTTGAAAACAGGACCGCAGAAAAAATGCTGGGAGGCAATACCACATTAAAACCTGCGCCTATCTGGGGCGATCATAGCCCAGGTGACAAACTTGATGTCAGACTCCAAATAGGTAGTGGTGGTCCATTTACCACTTTAGGTCTTTGTAGTGATGACGATACTGTGCCTTGTTTGGAAGGGACTCAACCTAACGTTGGCGTCAAGCTTATTGCCGATGCCTTTACGCATGGTCAAACCAATACCTTACGTTATAAAGCGACAGATAAGGCATACCCGCCTAATACCAATGAGAAAGGAGAAATCAGATTTAAAGTCGATAAACAAGGGCCCGTTATCAACTTCCAAGACCCATGGTTAGTCGACTATGTCTCACAAAAGACTGGTGTATTGGGAGCTAAGTTCTCGGCGAAATTTAATAGCGTCACAGATGACTCCGGCGTAGAGAAAATCTCGCTTTATCAGAAAACAGACTCCGGTGAAACCTTCTTAAAAGATTGGACAGCAAGCGAGTGGAGCTCTAGCTTTGAGGGCACATACCCGGAAAGCAATGACGAGAACAAGATTGTTACAGACGACAGTAACCGCGCTAAGCTTTTTGTTAAAGCGACCGACATTCATGGATTTGTATCAAGTTCCAATGTGTCTAATGTGATCATTGATACGCAAGGCCCATCACTAAAATTGAATGGGCATGAAGAGAATGATTTTTATGTGCCCGGTTATGAGCTCACGATCATTGCTGAAGACTATGACGACAACGGCTCGATAAACTCAAATGGTGTAGATAAGAACAAGTTTGAGTATTGGATATTCAAGGGCGATGTTGCGCCAAATGGAGAAGGAACCAAGCCAAACCTAGATAAATCTAGTGGCCAATATAAGATCCCACTACCGTCAAATCTCGATACAACGGGTAAAGATGCTATTACCGTAAAACTGAAGGGGCAAGATACCCGCGGCAATGTTTCCACGGTGCCATTTAAACTGCATATTAAACAGACACCACCAGTCGAAAAATCATTTAAGGTTGTGTACGCAAGCGATAGCGACAATAAAGAGATTGTTGGAGCTATCACTAAGGCTGGTGCTATCAAAATCCTTCTGGAGATTTCAGATATCAGCGACATAGGTGAGATAACCGGCTCTTACAGCTTTGGTGAAGAAGCCGGAACTACGCTCAGCTTTACTCACAAAGGTGAGGATCAATGGGAATCTGTTATTCAAGACAGCGCGCTGGATGAAGACGGTATCTACGTACTATCTATTGACGTATACAACAAGGCTAAATACTTAGATCAGGCACAGCGAACACCTCTAAAAATAACAAAGAATTTAAGTGTTCAAAAAAAGGGTGTACGGCTTAAGGTTAAATCGCCGGAAGATTTCCAAAACTTTATAGCCAATGGCGAGCTAAAGGTGGATTTTGAGGTAACAAGCGCAGTCACACCAAATGAGCTCCAATGCTGGGTTCGTGAAAACTATACGTTGGACCAAGCACCGACAGATGAAGGAGCGACCTCTGGGCTAATAAAAGGTGAGCTTGGGAACACCCCAAGTTGTACGGTGAAGTCTAACCAGAACTTTAAACAGTTACCTGTGGTATTAATTGTTCAAACCAAAGGCACCAATGGAACACCGAACGTGCAAAGGTTTACCTTCAATCAAATGGATGTCAACCCACCAACGTCTGGGCAAAAAGACTACTTATTAAAGGGTGAACACGTTATTCCAGCGAGTCAATCTCCAAATAATAAAAAGCAATTAAGTATCCAGCTCGGATTTACTGACGATCAATCAGGGGTCAATATTAGCAATATAGATCAGCAAGACTTTAGACCATACCTTGCTAGAATCAACAATATTACTCCAATAAGGCCTAAAGAGTGTCTACGCAATTCTGATGGTCAAGTGACGTGTAGCTATATTGCGGATTACGCAACCTTCATCGCTTCAACAGACGCGGAGCATATCTTTAACGTTAAGAACGTAAATGATAATGCAGGTAATACGGCCGACGTCTCTCAGCTTTCATTAAAGCTTCCAACTCAGAAGCCGACAATTGCAATCACCAGTATAGAAAATATTGAGCAAGCTCTTGATGATAATATTACCATTAAGGGCGATGAGATACGTATCAACCTGAAAGTGAAGTTATCTAATGGCTCGAAGCTGGAAGTATTAACTGTCGACGTAGGTGACACCACTTATTCTACTGCAAATACCAATCATAAGGGTAACTTTGGTGCAGTAACAAAGTGTGGAGAGAATGACGAATACCTATGTTCGGAGTTTTACGCTAATCTGTCTGGCTCTAGCGCTCAATCCTTGGAGGTTACAGCGAGAGCGATGGATGTGTTTAACCTCAACAGTCTTGGTTATACGGTAACGTTTAGCGTTGATAATGAGAAACCTAAGGTTGGTGAAACTGTTGTGATAGAGTTACAACCGAGCAAAAAAGTCAGATTCACTTTCCCCATTACCGACAGCGGAAGCGGGTTAGCTCGAGTCACATACACAGTGGTAGACCTGGGGACTTTCACCAGAGATGAAGCGTCCAATAATGAGTCTACCTACTTTGAGGTAGAGCCATCGGAATTGGCTAACAAGAGCGAGTTGAGCGTAACCGTCACGGCTGAAGACAAAGCGGGCAACCGGGTTACAGTGAACAATATGAAAGTCAATATAGCGCTACCCACTGTAAAGTTATCATTTCCGGAGGATAATGCGCGTATAGAAGGGGGATGGCTTGTACTTGGTCGTGCCAGTCAAGAAATGACACTAAAAGTGAATGCTACGAGTAGTATTACTGCAGAAAGTTACCGTATCACTCTTGAGCCTGTTTCACTTGGAGAATCAATCGAACAGTCGGCGTTGTTTGGCGACACGTCTGCAACCAGTACATTTAGCTTCAATAACACGGATCAAGGCCAGTACTGGTTGAAAGTGGCGGTAACGGACTCGATTGGTCGCACGCTTGAAAAGTTCTCTTACGCGGGGAATGAATATGGCGTTGAAGGCATAAAGTCTGTCGTTGATACCCAAGACCCGAGCGTGAGTAACCTAAAAGCCGAGCAAACAATCTTCGCACCAGATGATAATGGCGAATACTTAGTCGAGGTGACTGCAAACGTCTTGGATACGAACTTGAAAGAGGTTAATGCAGAGCTTGAGTTGAAAGCTGGTGGCAACAAAATACTGCCTAAATCTGTAGCAAAACCGACGGACGATAGTAAGCCGTACGTCTTCAGTTTCTCGGTCCCAGCGGGTGTTTATCGGGTTGCGATTAAAGCTAGTGATCTTGCCGGAAAGGTCAATTCATCGCAAGAAATCGAGACCACGGTAGTCGCCGCTACGACCCCAGAGGTAAAAGCAATATCAGTCACACCGCAAGGTCCGATTGGAGGTGATAAACAGACTCAGCTGAAAATCGAGTTTTCTGAAAAGGTCCAAGACTTTACTCTGAGCGATATAAAACTCACCCAAGCGGGTGGAAGTGGTGATGTGGGCACTCTGAATGGATTATCTACAACAGACAATATTATTTGGATCGCTAACTACAAAGCGCCTCAAGGAGAAGATAAAACCATCACCTTTACCCTAGAAGACGATGCCTATAAAAGTGAGAAGGGAATCAAGGGTAAAGGGGATACGTTTAATCTAGAGGTTAAAGGTGTACTGCCAACAGTAAAATCACTATCGCTCAATCCTGAATATGCAGATACAGGGGATACCATCAATGTGACAGTGGAATTTTCACAGCCAGTCTCAGAGCCTTCGGAGTCGTATCTCAATACCAGCACAACCAAAATCAATTGGGATGCTGCTAGCGGTGAAAGTGACCGTTGGACAGGTAAGGTCACGGTTCCAAGTGCCAATGACACAGATCTTGAAATGCCAATAGTGATTGCTGGTTTTAGTGATACATACACGAATGAGGGCGTAGCCTATCAAGATAAAAAGTTGTTACTGAAACCTAAGGTAATAATCACTGAGCTTGTAGTGAGTGCGCGCAAAGTAACGGTAAAAGGAACTACCACAAGAACAGGGACATCCGCGACGTTGAAGCTAACGTTTGAAGATGAGAGTAAAAACACAGTGACTCTAGATAAAAACGGAAACTTGTCGGATGGCGCTTTTGAACAAACGGTGACGTTTGATGATCTATCGGGCTTAGCCAGTGGTTTAGTTGACGTCACCGCAGTGGTAACCAACAGTCAGCTTGCCTCGGGTGAACAGGTGAAGACTTTTACCTTAGACACCCAAGCACCGACGTTGAAATCAGCCAACCCAGTGAGCTTTGAGCGACTGGAGCCAAGCAAGGTGAAAGTGACCGTGACTTTTGATGAGGCGGTGACGCAACCTTCAGGCAGCCAACTGGGCGATGAGACCATTAGCTGGGAAGGTGACGGNCGGAACGGCTGACATTAGCAGTGTCGAGAACACGTTGGAATCCTTGCCACTGACTATTAAAGGATACCAAGACGAGTCAGGCAACCCAGGTGCGGAGAACACGGACCACCAGTTTGCGTTGCAGCCAGTAGTGACCATAAGCGAGGTAACGGTCAACGCAGGAGCGGTGACGGTGAAAGGCAACGCCACGCATTCAAGCAACTCCGCGACGTTGAAGCTAACGTTTGAAGATGCGAGTAAAAACACAGTGACTCTAGATGAAAACGTAAACTTGTCGGATGGCGCTTTTGAACAAACGGTGACGTTTGATGATCTATCGGGCTTAGCCAGTGGTTTAGTCGATGTCACCGCAGTGGTAACCAACAGTCAGCTTGCCTCGGGTGAACAGGTGAAGACTTTTACCTTAGACACCCAAGCACCGACGTTGAAATCAGCCARCCCAGTGAGCTTTGAGCGACTGGAGCCAAGCAAGGTGAAAGTGACCGTGACTTTTGATGAGGCGGTGACGCAACCTTCAGGCAGCCAACTGGGCGATGAGACCATTAGCTGGGAAGGTGACGGCAAAGCGAAGGACGTTTGGATTGCGGAGAACACGGACCACCAGTTTGCGTTGCAGCCAGTAGTGACCATAAGCGAGGTAACGGTCAACGCAGGAGCGGTGACGGTGAAAGGCAACGCCACGCATTCAAGCAACTCCGCGACGTTGAAACTAACGTTTTCAGACACAGACGGCGTCACGGCTGACGTTAGTCAGACCTACACACTGTCGAGCGGCAGTTGGACACAAGACGTGGACGTAAGCAGTTTGACGGATGGCACCATCACAGTAAAAGCAGTGGTAACCAACAGTCAGAATGCTTCAGGTGAAGGGACAACCTCCTTTACCTTAGACAAGCAAGCACCGACGTTGAAATCAGCCAACCCAGTGAGCTTTGAGCGACTGGAGCCAAGCAAGGTGAAAGTGACCGTGACTTTTGATGAGGCNAACCTTCAGGCAGCCAACTGGGCGATGAGACCATTAGCTGGGAAGGTGACGGCAAAGCGAAGGACGTTTGGAWCGGAACGGCTGACATTAGCAGTGTCGAGAACACGTTGGAATCCTTGCCACTGACTATTAAAGGATACCAAGACGAGYCAGGCAACCCAGGTGCGGAGAACACGGACCACCAGTTTGCGTTGCAGCCAGTAGTGACCATAAACGAGGTAACGGTGAGCGCAGGGAAGGCGACGGTGAAAGGCAGCATGACCCAATCAGGCGATTCGGCGAAAGTGGCACTGACGTTTTCAGACACAGACGATGGCACGCCTGACGTTAGTGAGACCTACACACTGTCGAGCGAGGGTTGGACACAAGAGGTGGACGTAAGCAGTTTGGCGGCTGGCACCATCACAGTAAAAGCGGTGGTAACCAACAGTCAGAATGCTTCAGGTGAAGGGACAACCTCCTTTACCTTAGACAAGCAAGCACCGACGTTGAAATCAGCCAACCCAGTGAGCTTTGAGCGACTGGAGCCAAGCAAGGTGAAAGTGACCGTGACTTTTGATGAGGCNAACCTTCAGGCAGCCAACTGGGCGATGAGACCATTAGCTGGGAAGGTGACGGCAAAGCGAAGGACGTTTGGATCGGAACGGCTGACATTAGCAGTGTCGAGAACACGTTGGAATCCTTGCCACTGACTATTAAAGGATACCAAGACGAGTCAGGCAACCYAGGTGCGGAGAACACGGACCACCAGTTTGCGTTGCAGCCAGTAGTGACCATAAGCGAGGTAACGGTCAACGCAGGAGCGGTGACGGTGAAAGGCAACGCCACGCATTCAAGCAACTCCGCGACGTTGAAACTAACGTTTTCAGACACAGACGNTGCGGAGAACACGGACCACCAGTTTGCGTTGCAGCCAGTAGTGACCATAAGCGAGGTAACGGTCAACGCAGGAGCGGTGACGGTGAAAGGCAACGCCACGCATTCAAGCAACTCCGCGACGTTGAAACTAACGTTTTCAGACACAGACGATGGCACGCCTGACGTTAGTGAGACCTACACACTGTCGAGCGAGGGTTGGATGCAAGAGGTGGACGTAAGCAGTTTGGCGGCTGGCACCATCACAGTAACAGCGGTGGTAACCAATAGCCAGAATGCTTCAGGTGAAGAGAGCGATACTTTTACGTTAAATTAAAACTCGTATTGTCTATAAATAGGTCGTATATATAGACAGTGCTTTAATTTTTGAACCAAAACGCCAATTTTTATTGGCGTTTTTTTTATTTAAAATATCTGATGATAAACGAAATGAATATTGAAATAGTCTGATTGTACATTCACTCGATTAATTGACTATCTTACGCTCGATAATGGCTGTCGAAGTGTAATTAATTTCATGAATTTCGCCACGTTGCATTGTGTCTCAGACCTTGTATAGTGGCGCTGCGCCTTAGGGTGCTATCCTGCACAGGTGGTGAATACTATCTGTTTAGTATCTACAATATATTGGTACATTGACGTGATATTCAATCACGTCTTTTTTTTATTTCTTATTCACTCAGCGTATATTAATAAAGTCACAGATGTAGATACAATGCATCTTAGTCATCAATATTAGAAACGACAGCTGATTATAGTAATAATTACTAACATGTAATCACAAACTGTTCAGTATGGAATGGGCGTCATTTTTATGAATTTTGGTTGCCATAAATGAGACATGCCTTTATGTGGACTAATGATGTAATGATTAGTTAAAGTGGTGTTATTTTGAGTTATTGTGCCTATTTTACTGGTTTATTTTACTTATTGTATTTAGCTTGTTGAAATGTAATAAGTAACTTATTACCATGAAGGCCACCAAATCGTTACAGAGACCTCTTTTAGGGTCTACTTGTTACCGCAATCAAAAGACATTAATGGTTGTGGAGAACTAAAATGCAATTAATTTGCAAATTTGTTCCAGGAAACTCAGTTTCTAGGGACGTGTTAGACTACATACTGTCGCCAGATGAATGCATCGGGCAGCTTTCGCGTACGCGCAATCTTCAGGATATACTCAGACAGCTCCCTAAGCCTTTGTCTGATACTCTCCCTCAGTCGGCTAAAAAAGATACCCACAGCCTATTATCTTCTATCAAACAGCGTCTTGTACGTGCAGAGTGGGTGGCTTTGTCCTCCTTTGCTCGGCGAACTCCTCTCTCTGATGCTCAGCTTGAAGCGTATCCAGCGCTGAAAATGCGGGTTGATCAATTTGCCGCTGAACAACCTAAAAAGATCATCAAAGCGAACTACAAGGCTGTTACAGACGATGTACCTTTGGCGCGCAACCTTAGCTATACGCCTGTTGAACCGTCTCCGGATAAAAAAATCGTGATTGAGTTTGCGGGGCAGTGGCCTAGTAATGCCGCTTACCTGATTTTATCCGCAACGGACAATCAGAAAGAAAAGATTGCCAAACCTCGCAAAGACTCTAGCAAAAGCCACCGCAGTGTTGCCGTTTTTAAGGGCCTCGAAGCGGAACCAAGGAATCTTTATTTAGCCATTCCTATTAGCGGCTCTGCCACCCCACTCAAGTTATTACTGGCAGAGAATGTTGAGCCAGTGGACGCCAGCGACGAGATGGATGAATGGGATAATGTGTTAGTGCCAATACTCCCTGTCCTCAATGGCGACGATACTTCTGAAATGCTAGATTCTGGTTACTTCTATGTTGTTTGGAATAACAAAGTTTGGCGAGAGCTCGAAGTGACCTCGAAGAGCTATTTTGCTGATGTAGATATTGATTTCTATCGTAATCAGGAGCCCGTAACGGCGAAAAGGTTGAGGCATGTTGATATTGACGGTGGAACCTTAATAGAAGATTACTATGTCGGCGAGGAACCATTTGAGGTGATTCAGGGCGGAAAGTCAGTATACCAAGGAGAGTTGTCGACTGACCAAACCGCGCGAGTCTTTGGCTTGACAGATGAAGAGGTAGAAGTGGTTTTCACAGATCTTGATCTAGAGCCTCTCACCTTAATGACTAAAGAAAGTCCATTCAAAGCTGGAAGTACAACAGAGAGAATTGCGCAAGGTGTGCCGCTACCCCATATTTGGGTGCCGTATAAGGTGGCCGGAGAAGTGCAGAGCGAATGTTACTTGCATTACAGTGCAGAAAGGCTGACGTTGACTCAGTTGTCTGAATTGGAGAGTGATCCTGCTTCCATTGCAGAGCCTCTTACTGATCTTGAAATGTACAGTAGTAATCAATCATTTGATAATGCTGGAGATTTAGTGCGAGCGGTACCAAAAACCAGCACTCAAGCAGCATCAGGGGCGCTCGTCAATAGCCAGAACAATTGCAATATTGCGGCAGTGAAAATGGCTCCCAAAGGCGCTCTACCTTGTCTACGTTATCTCTATGAGGAAAGTTTTGATCAGGAAGATGATTTCTTTGCCTTACGTTGTCGAGAAAATGAGTGGATGTCTAAGTCGTTTATGCGTGCTGCTCAGCTCGATGATGAAGGTTACAAAACATTTTATTTCTCTTTCCCACCACCAGAAGTTGAGAAGGTGGATCTTGTTCGTGGTGCGCACTCTAACCTTGGAGCGGGAACGCAGCACCTTATTGTGATGGAAGAAGGTATTCCTGTTTCAAAACTACTGGGTTAAGCAATGAGAAGAACAATGGGTTTAGTTTTGTGCGGCCGGCACATAGCCATCAAATACGATTGAATCATGCGTTTTATTAAAAAAGCGTTAAAAACGAATAATTTGCTAGGTTAATTTATGAAAAAAATCATTCCATTGCTGCTATTGATCGGGCTTTTGTTCGGCTGTGGCGAGGACGACGGAAAAACTTACGTAGGTGAGAATAACCTCTACACCATGGAGCCGACCAAAATTCGCCAGTTTACCGAAGACTCGGGCTTTGTTAGCCAACAACAATTGATGCCGAGGTATTTTGTCTACCGTGCTAAAGAATGGCCTCGTGAAGATTTAAATGATGCTAGCTCCTACGACTTACCTCGGGTGCAGTTCTTTTGGGCTAATTTAAGTCATGATCGTGGCTACGAGCCGCACCCTATGTATAACGAGTACGAAGGTCAGGTAAAAATCTGGAGCATGAAAACCGATGGTACGGATTTACGTTTAGTGGTTGATAACCTTCCAAATCCAACCTCAGAGGGAGCAGGGAAGATGGTACGCTCTCCTAACAACCGCTATTTGGCATTTGGTTATGGTGGCACGGCGAAAGCGGTATATGATCTCAAAACGCAGCAGACCTATCATCTAGACTACCCCGGACCTATCGGCTTTTTATGGGCCGAAGACAGCAGTTACCTTTACTACCGGACTAGGGATACAAGTGGTAAAGCGGTGTATAAGTGGGATGCAACGACTCATGAAAAGACTAAAGTAGATACGGGTCTTTCTATTAACGATACGAGTGTTATAAAAGGTGGTGTGCGACGAGTTGTCGCGGATACTGCAGTGTCAGAGTATTTAGAAGGTAGCAATGAACGGTTAGGGGCTATTCACTGGGATAATGGATACTCAATTAAAGAGTCTCGAGCTGAACATCGTTCAATCAGCCCTTTGGGTGACCATGTCTGGGTTAAAAACCGTCTAAACTCTTTCTATGTCAATGTTAAGAATAAAACATCTGGCAAAAACGACTCCAATTGGACAAGTGGTTTTCCTTACATTGTAGGCTTGCATGCCAATTATATTTCAACCAGTCAGAATGCAATGGTGATGGAAGTTCGTGAGCTAGCGACTAAGAAAGCATGGTCTTGGCGGCCATTGGGTCATAACCGAAGCCTTGAATCTATAAGCCTTTATAACGCGTTTGCCAATAATGGTGACTGGTTTAAGGAGAGTGAGTAATGTTACCAACTTTAGATAAAAGCTTTTACTTGCTTGGCTCTGTATTTGATCAGAGTAAAGACGCGGATGGTAACACCATATTCACAGATTGGCATATGGGCGGAGACCTATCATCTATTGACTTTTTAAATAAAAAAGTTCGTCCGATTCCTTTAACCCCTGTTGTGTTGGGCGCCTTATCCGCTAGCGACAAGCCGCAAATTTGGGGCACAGATCGTTTTGGTAAACTAATGTATTTAGGACTAGGTCAGCCCATTAAAAACTCAGAGGGTCAGCCGATTGAAGGAGAGCTCGTTGAGACGACAGAGGACAACAGCGGCGCTCCAGAGTCGGATCAAACTGAACGTATATTACTTAATCACAGTGCTAGGGTAGAAAATATCAAGTCCGATACTGAGTATGAGCTTAGTTTCCCTCCAGTCAGTTGGTTGGCACAGATGATCGGTGATCCAGAAGCTGAGAGTGGCGCAGCCGAGGCCGGTGATTTGGCGGCGAACCTTCGTGATTTTGTTCAACAAGTGGATCAATCACAAACTGGGGTTAATTTTAAACTCAGTAAAATATTACCGAGTCAACTCGCCCCTGCTTATGTTGCTGAGCATGGTGAAGCCCTCACAGAGCAGCAAGAAACTTACAATCAATGGCGTGAGCTAAAGCTCAAAACCCCCGACAAGCCAATTTTCGGTTTTATGGTGCCGCAGATGCATACATGTGCCGTGATGTTTACCGACCCCTTGTACGTTGGCGCAGAAGTGACCTTGGTCAAGCCGTTGCTCAATATAAAGTCAGACAGTGTCGGTGAAGCGTCTGAAGAAGTGATTGCAACCGCTTTAGTTGCTAAGCCAACCTATTACTTCCCAGATGGTACAGAAGACATTGGTTTACCTAGCGCATTTTTTCACCTTGATCCGACTAAGATAGATGATGGATTTTATCTGATTCGGGTTAAGTTTTGGAAACGGTTATGGGAACAGACACAAGACAACCCCGACGCTAAATTACCCGATACGGTCACCTTGGCGAATATAACTAAGACCATTGAATGCCGTGAAGGTGAAAAGGAACCACAAGATGTTTACACCTATGAGCTATACGAAAAGCTGACGTTTAAACCTAGCCCGGGAATTGGCAAAGTGGCTTGTGTATGTGGCGATATGATCACCTTAGAAGAAACGTTGATTCAGCAGTTTCCGACTCAATTGCCGAGTTATCAAGATTATGCCACCAATGGTTTGACGCATCTGGTGAAATCGACCCCAGGTTTGGGCAGCCTGTCGCTAACTGGCACTATTTTAAAAACCTACGACTCGATTACATCGGACTTTGTGTCGATGGATGGCCTCAAGCTTAACGGTCCTGCGGGTGACATTGCCAAAACCATCGGCCTTTCGTTATGGGAGAATACCGAACAGGGCCTTATCCCAGATATCGTGATGAGTGGGTTGGCTGTTCATGCGGCCATCGCCGCAAGGAAAGATGCGTTAAAAGGCGTCAAAATAGCAAATATCTTAGCAAAGCGTCAGCTGAATTTTAGTCAAACAGCGGCTCTGATATTTAGGAAAAAGGTGTTTGATTACCCTTACTTAAAACGTCAGTTCACCATTGGTAGAGATGCTTCGGGCAGCAAAAGCTTTCAATCTGCAGTCGGCAGACTCTCCAAATCATGGATGTCTGGAACAATGGTTTCAAGAGGTTTACCGATTGTTGCGACAGGTAGTGCTGCGATCAGTTCGTGGGAAGGGTATAAAGGCTATAGGCATGCTATCACTAATGGCGAAGCTGCGTATAATAAGCTTGAAGAAATGTCAGGTCATTACTTAAATCACCTGACATTTATTAGGAAATCCAATGACAAAGAGTCATGGTACAGCAAAGCTCAAGATATTCAGGAGAGCCTTGGGGAAGATGCAAGAATCTATGAAGATGCACAAGGTATCGCCTTGCATCTTAATTTCCAGTTTAACTCTTCTGACCTTGAGAACGAAGTACGGCCATTGTATTCAGGCTTCGACAATATCTGTAATAAACTCACCATGTTACTGGAAGCGAATCCAAGCTATCAGATCTTAATTGATGGTCACGCCGGCTTGATAGGAACCGAAGATAATAACCTAAAGGTTTCTAAACGCAGAGCTGAGTTTGTGTCAGAAAAACTATTGGCGAATGCAGAAGATAAGCAGGCAATTGAACCAAGACTGATTACTCGTTACTTCGGTAAAAGCGCGTTGCTAAAAGGTGATGCATCTAACTATGAGGATACGACTGATCAATCGGATAGTGCAGATATTGCGGCTGACCGAAGAGTCGAAGTGCGTTTGGTGGTACCGGATTATAAGGTGGTTCTGCCACCGAGCCGATCTGGTAGTATGAAGCTGGAAGGGTATCATCAAATCTGGCAATCGTTCATGCTAGAGGCGGATACGCTAAAAGAAGAGCTATGGATGTCCACGTTCGACGCTATTGCTGGTGTTGCACTACTTACTCCGGCGGCTCCATACGCTGCTTATTATTTCTTGGCTAAAGAAACAGGGCAATTAATGAGCAGTGCCGCAGACTTTTACGATGATTTGTTCGGGCAAAGCACGTTTGAAGACCTTAAACAGAGGTATAAGACCAAGACAGATCTCAACACGTTGGGTGATATCAACCGAGAAGTCCTAAAAATCTATAACGAGTTAGATCATACAATTGAAAAAGATGTTGAATCCGATCAAGAGGTGGACCAGCATCTGAACAGTAAGATTTCTCAACAAGAACTCCTCAAGCGATTCTTACTAAGAGCTTACGCGCTTAACTCCTTAGTCGAGTTATTGGCCATTATTTCGTCTAAGCAAGGGCTTTTTACCAGCTATGACGAATTGGTTGAGAAATACCGTGTCGGTCAGTTTATCGAGAATTACGTGATGAGCGATGACTGGGAAGCGCCTGTCAATGTTAGTAATACACTGGCTCAAAACTGGATAAACCGTTTTCACACTCAGCCTTCATATTATGGTCTAGGTAGTAACTATTACTATGGTCTTGACTGGAGCAACAAAGTATTTGGGGCGTTCAACAGTGGTTTCCCTGTCCAAACTGCGTTGTACTTGGATACGGTCACTAACTCTCTTGAGCAGTTCTGTAGAGACTTCGATTTAAACAAGCAGAATCTTAAGAAAGAAGATATTGGCTTTACGCGACTTCTGGTCCAAGAAAGCGCAGACTCTGACGCGAACAACGGTTTAGTTTCAGGTTGGTGCACTTACAAGGATTGGCTCGAAAAAGGCGGACAAAGAAAGATAGGGCCGATGACTCGTGTCAAAGTTCAGGTCATTCTCACCGCAAAGGCCACTGAGAGTAAGAAGTCAGTCTTTACACAAGCGATTGACTACCGTGCAGAAGTCACGGGCTTTGATATTGTTGGGCCATCTTTTGACGTACTCTTCACGCACAAAGGTAAAGAAGGCTTCATCGACCCGAACAATGAAATTGCCGAGTACTTTGATTCTCAAGGGGCTTCACAAGAGGATTTATTATTATCTGCCGTTGAGTTTGAACCTACCTTCTGGTTCGGTGCAAACCAAATTAATGGCGTGAAACCACTTTGTGCTGCGACATGGTTGGATGAAATCTCCGCCTTTGTGAAAGGGCAGTCAGCATTTGAATACCTGAATGAAGCCAATGAGTTTGATGCTATGCGTTATATCTTCCGCTTAGATAACATTGATTTGCCATTGGCAACTTGGAACAAACAAGGTACTGAAACCCATGAAAAGCGCATGCATTACGGTATTCAAGGCAAAGATTATATAGTGAGTGAAAGCGCTTCACAGAAAAAAATCCTCAACGATCGTGACTTCTTGATCGAAGAGTTTGTCATGAGTGAATCGACTTCTAAGCGCGATAACACACCTCAAGCCTTGAAAGGTGATGTGACTAGTATCCTTGGTATCGAAATTGATGGTGAGCTTAGAATTTCTGAACAATGGACATCTTTCGATTCAATCAACAAGTTTAACTGGGAAAAAGAACAGTCCTTTAAGATCTATGTGGCGATGCTGGGTGATGAAACTTCTCACGAAGAGTATGACACCATGGATCTCAATGCAGACCAATGCCAAATGACGCTCAAGCTAGCAGAACAAGGGCCTGTAATTCATGACTACATGTACTATTCGGGCAAAGTGACGATCAAGCAAACGACTCGTTATGAAATGGGTCATTCTGGTTATCATGAAGCTGTTTACGATTTTGAACTTGAACACGATAGCCCGTTAAATAATGGTCTGCCGGATTTTGCCCGTGATGCTCTGAAATATGTTGAAGAGAAAAGCGGTGACTACGAGGGGATTCTAAAAGGGAAGGAAGAAAAGCACCTTTACTTGATGTGCTTTGATTTTAGCTACGTGTCACCGACGGGTAAACATGTAAAAGGGCTTCGACCTTATGGTGATATTGTTGATGGTAAAGATTTGAAGTCATTTATTCTTTCCATTGATTCATTACAGCAAACGGCGCTTAACGAAGCTTATCCATTGCCAGATGTTTCCTTGAGGTTGCCACAGGCCAAACAAATAACGGGTAATAAACCTTGGAGTGAAACAGCACCTGAGCAAGAAGTGTTTAACCTGTCTGCCGCACGTTACTGGCAAAAACTGGATACAGAAGAGAAACGAGCGGAGTGGCTTGAAAAGTGGATTAAGGATAAATCCACGTTATTGAAAGCACCAGAACCCGAGTTACTGCAGATATAGAAAAAACCGCCAGAAATGGCGGTTTTTTATTATTGTCCAACACCTGCACAATTTAGCTCGTTGTGGAAATATCGTACTTCTTCATTTTGTGGCTCAATGTGCTGACAGGCAGTGATAGCTGCTCCGCCACACGTTTGATTTGCCAGTTAGAGGCATTCAGGCAGTCGAGAATGACGTTCTTCTCGTATTCGCCTACCGCTTCCTTAAGACCTTTCGAGTAATCAATGACTTCTGTGGATTCCTCTTCGGGTTCATCTTCAACGATAAGCGATGGCTCGATCTCTACCTCAATGGGCTCTGCTATTTGAGGCTCATCCACTAAGGCCTCAGCTTCACCTAGCTCTATCTGACTGATCGTTTCAAAATCCGACAGGAGCAATGCACGCTCAACGATGTTTTTAAGTTCGCGAACGTTTCCGGGGTATGAGTATTCCTGAAGCTGCTTTTGCACCTTAGCGCTAAACCCTGGCGCTTGAGCAAGGCCTAAGTTAGAAGCGCTCTGCTTTACGAAATGTTCGGCTAGCGGCAAAATATCTGCTTCTCGCTCTCTTAAAGGAGGAAGGGTGATAGGGAAGACATTGAGGCGATAGAACAAGTCAGCACGGAACTCGCCATTTTTGATTTTATCCATCAAATGACAATGCGTAGCCGCGACAACACGAACATCCACCTCGACTTCTTGGCTGGCCCCAACAGGACGTACTTTGCGCTCCTGCAAAACACGCAATAGCTTAGCTTGAAGCAATAATGGCATATCACCAATTTCATCAAGGAAAAGAGTTCCGCCATGAGCAGCTTCAAACAAGCCGACCTTGTCTTTATCTGCACCGGTAAATGAACCTTTTTTGTGACCAAAAAGTTCAGACTCAAGCAATTGCTCAGGAATCGCCGCACAGTTTTGCACAATAAGAGGTTGATCGGCGCGGTTGGAGTTCTCGTGGATGTATTTCGCGATGACCTCTTTACCTGCACCTGTCTCACCTCGAAGTAAAACATCGACTGGAAGCGTCAGTACTTTCTCTAAACGACGAAGAACTTCCAGCATTTGTTCGCTTTCTGCAATCGGCCCAGTGTAGTGGCTTTGTTTGCGCTTTTTGAGGTGTTGGTTCTCACGGACTAAAGCGGCATTATCGGCATTTAGGCTTTTGATCATATAGCCGTATTCTTCGAGCCAAACGGCTTGTCGAATACTGTTTGCTGCCATATTGCAAAATGCCGTTAGAGCCGATTCATTATCT
Organism: Vibrio sp. Isolate23; assembly: GCF_022398095.1. NCBI lineage: Bacteria > Pseudomonadati > Pseudomonadota > Gammaproteobacteria > Vibrionales > Vibrionaceae > Vibrio > Vibrio sp. Isolate23. Next base: position 222,193 of record NZ_JAKEUV010000001.1, on the reverse strand, counting down.
ATTACGCTCAAGTCGAATAGAGCTAATAAACCAATGGTTTTACCGCTGTCATCAACGAGTGGCCATGCAAGTAGGTTGGCACTTTTGATACCAAGCGTAAGCTCTGTCTCATAGATGGCTTCACAATCATAACCATTGTACTGATAAAGCTCGTTAATCAGAACGACTTCGCCATTCTGTATCGCGTAGTTAAACGGATCGGTTTGGCTAGTTTGATCGAACGAGAGAGCTTGCCAAGGGTGTGAAGTGAGCGCTTGTTCGTTGTGATGAACAATACTTGGGATCAGAGCCTGACCCGTCTGATCAAGAACGTAGATGATGCCGTGTTTGGAAAACGTCATCTGACGCGCTGCTGTGAGCACCGCATCCAAAGTTTGTGCAAGCTGGGTACGATCAGCCAGAGACTGGCTGATCGCTAACAGTGCATTACTCAGATCGTTCTGATTAGCTGAACGCATAAGATAGCGTTCCTTGCTCATCGACAGAGACAGTGATCTGACTATGCGACTCGTCCTTGTCGTGCACTAGTAGTTGGGTCGACAGTTGAGGAAGTAATTGGCGATTAATTACCGCATCAATATTACGTGCACCGGTTTCTGCTAAGCGACAGTTACCGAGTACGAATTCGACTAGGGTAACGTCATAGTTCAATGACAGCTTGTGATGATTCTGCAGACGCTCTGACACTTTACCCAACTTATGGTGGATGATGTCTGTCATTGCTTCGTCTGATAGAGGAACAAACGGCAATACTGACATGCGAGCAAGTAGAGCTGGCTTGAAGTGTTGGTTTAGGGTTGGGCGAATAGCTTCTGCAATTACACCAGCATCAATATCTTTAGACTGCTGTACCAGTGACTCAATTTCATGAGTTGCTAGGTTACTTGTCATGATGATTAAGGTGTTCTTAAAGTCGATTGAGCGGCCTTCACCATCGTTGAGTGTGCCTTTATCAAAGACTTGATAGAACAGGTTAAGTACCTCTGGGTCCGCTTTCTCTACTTCGTCCAATAGAACAACAGAGTATGGACGTTGACGTACCGCTTCTGTAAGCATTCCGCCTTCACCATAGCCAACATAACCTGGTGGTGAACCAATCAGGCGTGAAACAGTGTGTTTCTCTTGGAACTCTGACATGTTGATGGTGGTCATAAAGCGCTCTCCACCAAATAGCTGATCCGCGATAGCACGTGCAGTTTCTGTTTTACCTACACCACTTGGGCCGACAAGTAAGAACACGCCTGTTGGTGCATCTGGATTACCTAAGCCGGCTTTTGCCGTTTGGATCCCTTCAGCCAAAGCATCGATAGCGTATTCTTGGCCTTTGATATTGCTAGTGAGGCTATCTTTCAGTTTCAGAGTTGTTTCTGCTTCATCTTGAAGCATTTTACCCATAGGGATGCCAGTCCAGTCAGAGATCACGTGGCTGACTTCATCTGGGCCAACTTCAAAGTGCACTAGTGGGTTACCGCCACGAATGGCATCCAGTTGCTCTTGGCAAGCTGCAATAGCAATACGCACTGCTTCTTCATCCATTTCTGCATAAGGAGAGGTTTGCGTTTCTTCGCCTTCTTCTTCAGCATCAGCAACTTCAATTTCTTCGCCAGATACAAGCTCATGAAGACGAGTTCGCAAAGCGATCATTTCTTCAATTTGCTCTTTCTCGTTTTTCCATTGAGCTTCTTGGATTTCAAGTTCAGCTTGGGTTTCTTCCATCTTGGTTTTTAGATCTGGAATAGAAGCTAGGCTGTGTTTGTCGCCTGTTTGCTGAAGTTGGTCACGCTCAAGAGCCTCAAGTTCGCGAGTTTGAGCAGCAAGCTCTTGCTGCAAAGTTTCGACAGAAGCAGGGACGGCATTTAAGCTGATGTTGACGCGTGCACAAGCAGTATCCAGAACGTCAATAGCTTTGTCTGGCAGTTGGCGACCTGAAATGTAACGAGCAGAAAGCGCAGCTGCGGCTGTGATGGCATCATCACGAACGTAAACGTTGTGAGATTTTTCATAAGCAGGGCGCAGACCACGGATAATCAGAGCCGCTTGCTCTGGTGATGGCTCATCGAGTTTAACCAGTTGGAAACGTCGAGCAAGCGCTGGGTCTTTCTCGAAGTATTTCTTGTACTCAGACCAAGTTGTTGCTGCGATTGTTTTTACTTCACCACGGGCAAGAGCTGGCTTAAGCAGGTTTGCAGCATCACTACCGCCAGCTTGGTTACCACCACCGACAAGCGTATGTGCTTCATCAATAAATAAGATGATTGGTGTTGGTGAATTTTTTACTTCATCTAAAACGGCATTTAGGCGCTTCTCAAATTCACCTTTGACGCTTGCACCAGCCTGAAGTAGACCCATATCTAAGCCATAAAGCTCAACACCTTTCAGATTATCAGGCACTTCGCCTTGAACAATTTTCAGTGCCAGCCCTTCTACCACTGCCGTTTTACCCACACCTGGTTCACCCACAGCGATTGGGTTATTTTTACGACGACGAGCAAGAATATCGACGATTTGGCGAATTTCTTGATCGCGGCAGAAAACAGGGTCTATCTCGCCTTTACGCGCTTTCCCGGTAAAGTCGGTTGTAAACTTGCTCAGTGCCGAACCTTCCTCACGAGCTTGAGTGTTCTCAGATGTTGCAACCTGAGCCTCAAGGGAATGGCTGGTTAGCTCGCCAAAGTTACGCTTTAGGCTGTCTGGGTTTACTGTTTCAAGAAGAGCAGAATATCCATGCTGTCCGTATCGTAGAGGGTTACTGACTAAGGTAAGTAGTAATGCACCAGAACGGATCTGGGTTTGAGATAGGTCTAATGAAGAAACTAGCCAGCTTTCTTGTAACCATTCGATCAATAAAGCCGAAAAGACAGGTTTTCCACCGTTACCTGTTGGGCTTGTATCTAAAGTAGAGCGAATCGACTGACGTAAAATGTTTTCCGAACAGTCGAAGTGTGCAAGCAGAACATCGAAATCACTATTCGGTCTTTCAAGCAAACTTAGCAGGAAGTGCTCAATTTGTACTTCGTTGGCCTTTTCCGATACAGCTAAAGCTGCGGCGTCTTCTAGCGCGACTTTTGCGATAGGGTGCAGACGTTGGATTAATGAAGATAGATTAATATTTATCATTGTCTTTATCGAGCTTATGGTTTGTTTAAAGTTGGCTCGAATTGTACTAAATAATAAAAGTCATTTTTTTTTCTCCGCTATTTTAACAGGTGTTTCATGGTTGTTTGTTAAGCGATATTGAATAGTTTAAAACCCTATTTTTTACATGCGACCGTCACAATGATTGTTATTTTAGTTATTCTGTCTTAAATGGCCGTTAATAACGCTTTTTTTACTCTATTGCCAGCCGTTGTTTTACCAAGTTTTCTGAGCAACAATAAATTGTTTTTAAATCACAAGAAGTTGTTAAATTTTACAATTTATTGAATTGATAGATTACACTAATAATAACATTGATTTCATAAGTTGTTGATTTTTATGGGTTGAAAAGTTGGCACGGAGTTTGTATTAAGCTATTCGGGTCGCGGTAATAAGCGATTTGGTGAATTTAAATAAATAGAATTTTTTAGAAGGAATACAAGATGCCAACTCCTGCATATATGTCTATCACAGGCGAAACTCAAGGCGATATCACAAAAGACGCTTACTCAGCTGACTCAGTTGGTAACTCATGGCAAGAAGCTCACGTTGATGAGTTCCTAGTTCAAGAACTTGATCACGTACTAACTATTCCACGTGATCCACAAAGTGGTCAGCCAACAGGTCAACGTGTTCACAAGCCTGTAATCGTTACTAAAGCACAAGACTGCTGTTCACCACTTCTATTCAACGCACTAGTTTCTGGTGAAAAACTGCCTGAGTGTAACATCAAGTTCTACCGTACTTCAGTACAAGGTAAGCAAGAGCATTACTACACAATCAAATTAATCGATGCTCTTCTAGTAGATATGCAAACTCGTATGGCTCACTGTCAAGATGCTGCTACTTCTGACCGTGTAACTGAAGAAGTATTGAGCTTCACTTACCGTGCTATCGAAGTAACTCACGAAGTTATGGGTAAAGGCGGTAACGACGACTGGCGTGCTCCACGCGAAGCGTAAGATCGTCTTACAGAACGCTAAGGGCCAACTTAGGTTGGCCCTGATATTATTATTTGTATCAGGTGAAAGGTATGCCAAATAACGAAGGTACGAGTGACGTAGAATTTAAATTTGAAGTTCAGGGTAGTGGTCATGAATTTCGTGTTGAAAGTTTTCAAGTAACTGAAGAACTGTCGAAACCATTTCAAGTCAGCCTCTCATTACTTTCACTTGATGCTGATATTACTTTTGATGAACTTATCCGTAAACCTGCGCTCCTGACATTATTTGGTCAGGGTGTGGGTTCTGCTCGTTTGTTCCACGGTGTCGTAAATGAAGTACGATTCCTTGGTTCAGGGCGTCGATTCTCTCGCTATCAAATTATTCTTGTTCCACAAATGTGGTTCATGACGCAGCGTCAAGACTGTCGAATTTTCCAGAACTTAGCTGCTCCAGATATCATTTCTCAAGTGCTTGATGACGCTTCAGTCACTGATTACCGCCTTGAGTTATCAGGTGTTTATCCGCCAAAAGAATATGTACTGCAGTATCGTGAAAGTGACAGCAACTTTGTTCAGCGTATGCTTGCTGAACATGGTATGTGGTACTACTTCGAGCACGCCGAAAGTAATCACACCATGGTTATCGTCGACAGTAATGATGCTATTCCGGAATTGCTCAATACGCCGATCAATGCTTCTTATGTCGGGCCACTGGTCTATCATTCAGACGCAGGTGGTGTAGCAGATCGTGAACATATTTTTGAGCTAGCAGCGATAAATCGTGTAAGGACGGGAAGTATAACTTACACGGACTATAATTATGAGCAGCCTAAGATCCCTCAGGAAATGTCCAGTGACGGTCCTTTAGATCAGGATCTTAAGCAGTTTGACTATCCTGGCCGTTATGTTGACCCAGCGATGGGGCAAGTCCGCGCTTCAGAATGGATTGCTGACCATCAGGTAGAAAATCAGCAGATCGAAGCCGAGTCGAATATCATGAGGGTCGTGCCTGGCTACAGTTTTAACATTAGCGAGCACCCACGTAGTGCGATCAACCGCGATTATACTATGCTGTCTGTCATCCATAGTGGTCATGATCCGCAAGTGCATGAAGATGAAAACAGCGGTGCTCCTACGACTTATCAGAATCAATTTATTTGTATTCCTCGAGACGTAATATTCAAAGCGCCGAAATTGCCTGCACCTATGGTGGATGGCCCACAGACAGCGGTTGTGGTCGGTCCGGCGGGCGAAGAAATCTACACAGATAAATTGGGTAGAATTAAAGTACAGTTCCACTGGGATCGATACGGTAACAATGATGAGCATGCGAGTTGTTGGATTCGTGTCAGTCAGTCTATGGCTGCGCCAACATGGGGAGCGGTGTATCTACCGCGTATTGGGCACGAGGTGGTCGTTACTTTCCTTGAAGGCGATCCTGACCGTCCGCTAGTAACTGGTGCGGTATACAATGGTTTGCATTATCCTCCGTACTCATTGCCTGAGAACAAAACGCGTACAACTTTCCGTACTCAAACGCACAAGGGCACTGGCTACAATGAGATGAGCTTTGAGGATGAAGCGAATCAGGAAGAAATTTACTTCCATGCTCAAAAAGACATGTCGACTAAGGTGCTGAACAACCGTTACCGTGAGATTGGTCAGGACGAGTTCCTTAAAGTAGGCCGTCATCAAACTAATGAAGTCTTCGGTGACCACCAAGAAACCATCGACGGACACAAAACGACTCAAGTAAACAGTACATTTACTGAAACCGTTGAGCAGGACGTTACGGTGACATATAACGCCAACGAAACTCAAACGGTTAAAAATAACTCGACACTGGATATTGGTGATAACCGCTCGACTAAGATTGGCAAAAATGATGACTTAGACGTGGGGGAAAACAGCAACTTGGCGGTCGGTGCTTCTCGCTCAGCTGACATAGGTGCTGATGATAACCTGACTATAGGTGGAAACCTGACGGTTTCGGTGAAAGGTAATACGTCATACAAAGCCGATGCTGCGACACAGGTGATCAGTGGTGACAAAATTGTTTTGAAAACTGGTGGGTCGTCTTTGGTGATGAACAGCGACGGCAGCATTAAGCTTTCCGGTTCATCCATTACGGTTGAAGGAAGCGACAAAGTGGTGATTAAGGGTGGCAACGTAGCGATTAACTAATGAAACAGCAAAAGCACCTAGAACAATTAGAGTTAGAAACGCAGCAAGCCGAGCAATCGGCTTGCTTTTCCCGTTTTGGCACCATAGTCGACTTTAACGAAACTCAGGACAGTGTGAGAGTCGACTTCGAAGGTAATCCATTCGGTCAACCCCTTTCTGCCAGGTTGGGTCGTGGCTTTAGAAAGTCAGAGCTTAAACTAGCCATGGATAATAAGCTAAATTGTCGTATTGAGTTTATTAATCAGGATGTTAGCCTGCCTGTGGTGACGGATATTTTCTTCTCCATGCTGAATGATGGCGATGAAGTGATAATTCGAGCAGAGAAGATGACGATAGAAACGTCGCAAGAGCTCATTGTGAAGAGCGGTGATACTCAAACTCGTTACAGTGGCAGAGACGATCGAATTACGACTCAAGCTAAATATGTAACCTCACAGGCTGAAAAAGCCCAGAAAATTCAGGGCGGAACGGTTGCTATCAACTAAGCAATTTACGCAGATAGAGTATGAGACAGAGAATTACCAAAGAGCAGCTTAACTCAGCGTTAAATGATCAAGATCTTGCCAAAGCAATGGAGAAGCTTGACTCTCAAATTGCTCAGTTAAGTACTTTGAAGCCAGTATGGCTTGAGTTTTGTCATGAGAAATCGGGTCTAGCCATAGAGTCACTCTTTTTCCTTTTCAAGCAGTGGGTAAGGTTGCACCGTAAAGGTTACCCATCAAACAGTCAGGATTATTTACGTTTGGTAGAGCGCCAAATGCATGAAGTGAAGCAAGTCTACTTAGCACTCTATAAATTGCACCCTGGGTTGGTTTATGAGTTAAAAGAGACTTCCCCAGAACTTTTTGTGTGGTTGATGCTTGAGCCAGAGTTTGAAGCGGATCGTAACCATTTGTTCGCAGCCTTTAAGATTGCTGAATCCCTTGATGCTCATGATGCAACATTACTCATGTTGCACTCAAAAAACGCCTATTTGGATATCACTTTAGCTCAGCTTGTTGAAGGTAAGGTCTCGATGAGGCAGCTATGTTTTGAGCTGATGAGGCTACGTCAGACACTAAGTATTGGTCTTGCAAAACATTGGATTAAGCATGAGTCGCTTAAAGAGCAAGAGGTACATCCAGTGCTTGCTAAGTTTGACGTCGAAGACAGTATTGAATGGATCAATGAAATCCAAAATGACGAGAAATACTTATTTGAATTATTGTTGTGTAAACATGACCGAGGCACATGGTTTAGAAAGCGTTTTGGTGTTCAAGAGCAGGGGTTACCCAGTGAAAATGTTGCAACCTACGCGAAGCTACTTGAGCTAGTGGAGTTTAACCAGTTTGATCCAACAACCGACATGGCTCCAGTTCAGATGGTATTGACCGGCCGCCCAGAATGGATTTCTTCAGCTGTAGAGCATGTGATGGCGCTTGATGAAGAGCAGGGTGAGGAATGGCTATTTGCGCTTTATATTGTGTATGGGGATCGCTTTCCGCTAAACCCTCATGATTTAGGCGTTGAATACGAATGGGGAGAAGCGGTGGTTCGACTGCATGATTGGTGTAAGCTTGATGGTCATCGTGTGAATAAGCCGATGCGCTTAGGCGAAACCTTGACTTTTGAATCGACTGTTCTTGCGATGAAAAATATCAAAATACCAGCGAAATACCGAGATTGGATATGGCGACATCTCTGTATCCATGGGCGTATCTATATACCGTGGAGTTGGACAATGCCAGTTTCACAGCAAAACTGGCTTTTCAGTAAGATTTCCGATCAACCAGCAGCGATTGAACGATTTAACCTAAGGAACCAGAATGCAACTTTGGGATATTGAGCAAACGACAGATTTGCAAACAAAAGGTCGTTTTCAGCGTGACGAAAATGGGCATGAAGTCTGGGTACTGACGGCGAAACGTCAATGGAATTTAAATGAGAAAGTTTGGCAAGAAGTCCTTGCCGAAGAGATTCATGATGATCCTGTTTATTTAGGTGAACCGGGTTTATCGGCCATGAAAATTGATCATGAGTTTCCAGTCTCAAAGCAGAATACGGATGTGCTGGTTTACGGAAAAGCCAGGGCCTATGCAAAACGCCCAGTGACCTATCATGAGTGTCGAATACTCATTGATAGTCATATCGACAAAACAATTGCAGTACACGGTGAGCGACAGTGGGTTGAGCATGGTGGTAGTGTGACGGTTTCTCTCCCTAAAGCTTATGTCGAGGCGGAAATTGACTATTCAAGAGCTTTGGGTGGTGATGAGCGAAATCGTCTTGGTTCAGGCGTGGCTAAAAGTAGCTCAGAGCTGTTGGAAAGAGGGGTTCCATCGGTGTTTTTTCCAAATGAGGATTGGGGGCCAAATACGAAAAACTTACGTGTTGCTGGTCTTGGGCCTGTTCCGCCTTTTTTTTCCGAGAGAATGCAATACGCAGGTACTTTTGATGATAAGTGGCAAGAGTCTCGACGCCCTCTGTTACCGGAAGATTTTAATCGCAGGTTCTATCAGTCAGCTCCCGCAGATCAGCAATGTAATGGTTTTTTAGAAGGAGGAGAGCGTCTGATGATGAGTGGGTTTTCTCATGATGACGTTTTTTCTTTCCGTATTCCATCAGAAAAATATGTCGCAGTGGCTGATTTTGGTGAAGAAAAATTTAGGGTCCCAATGGCGATGTATACCGTATTTATCGATACAGAAGCAAAACGCCTGACGATCAGTTACAGCGCGTCTTTCCCATGTCAGGCTAAAGAGCATTTGCTCGTTTCCTCCAAGGTACTCAAAGTAGGAGAGAAAGTATGAGTAATGTTTATGGTCGATATGTTTTGGATGTTGATGTACTGACCCCAATGGGGATGAATTTAGATATTTCATTGGCAGTAGCTAAAGCGGATTTAGCTCGCTTTAATCAGCAAGCTGATGAAAACGGAATCGATAAGTATACTTACGCCAAAGCTGACTTTATTAAAGGAGAGGAGAAGCAAGACAGGGCTGTCGATATGATCGATACACTGCTTTCTTCTATGTTAAGTAAGTTACCGAAAACTCTTAAACCTGTTCCTGTCATAATTTCTGTCCCAGAGTCGATAGAAAATAACCGTTTACTTAGTTGGATAGAAGAAAGTGAGCATGCTAAGTGGCTATCAAAGATCGATATCTCCCATGTAGGTGGTCCCCGATTTATTCATGACTCATTAAGCGTGCTCAACCAACAAGATGCGGTAATTTGTATTGCTGTTGATTCTCTATTTTGTGATTTGGATTCGCTCATTACAGAGTCCAAAGTCATGGGAAGTCAAAATCCTTGGGGGTTAATTCCTAGTGAAGGGGGAGCAGGTGTCATTTTCACTAAAAAAAACATTATTGAGACCCTCAAATTGAAACCTATTGCTTCATTAGAATACTTTATTGCTGAGTGGAACACGTCAGATCGCAGAGGCATGATGCGTTTAGTTCGCAAGGCTGGTGAAGCGTTTGAACATTTAGGCCGTGTTTATTCAGATATGAATAACTCTAGGAATAATACGGAAGATTATGGTTTCGCTTTAGGAGCACGAGCAGAGAAATTCACTAACCCGCAACAGCCTTTTCTTATCAATGATTTATGGGGGACGCTAGGTCAATCATCAGCGATGGCTTTGCTTGGTAGTTTCACTCAAGTGCACAAATCATCTGACTCTGCATCTTTGTTCATGTATGGGCTAAATGGCGATCGTGGCTTATTAAGAATGTCTTTGTGTGACTATAAGTAACCGATGCTAAGCTGTGCCATGATATGGCTCCCAGCTAATAATAGATTTATATTTAAGCTGTCAAAGAGAAACATGTTTTATCGGTTCTACCGTCATTCTGACTAAATTGATAGATATAGTGGGCTTTTTATTTTTACACAGTTGAAAAACAATATTCAAAATAATTAATATGCCCCCCTAGTTATTATTATTAGTTGGCTAAAGAGTAAAACGTGTCTGATCAAAATGGATCAAGCGACAGCTATATCAATCAATTAGTTCATAAAGCGATTGAGAGAAAAAAACAGTTAGAGCAGCAGGAAGCACAAAGAAATAAGCCTAAGTTGGAATATGTTTTATTCTCTCAATTCGATGTACTGGAGTCTTTTCCTTCAAAAAATGGTAATACGACATTGTACCACCTCGCGAAGCAAGGTGAGCCTGATAAGCAGGTCTGTTGTAAAGTTGCCAATGAAGGGACATCTAGTCACGAACACTCGCTACTGGTTGGTGAAGCAAGCAAGCTTGAAATCTCTCAACACCCTAGCGTTGCTGACTTTATTAAGATCGGCAATGAGTTTGATCGCCCTTACATCATGTATGAATGGATACATGGTGAGTCTCTTGCTGAGAAAATAGAAAGACACTCAAAGAAAGGCTTTAGACACGATCATATTGCTTGGCTCGTTTATCAGCTCGCTGGTGCGCTAGAGTATATGCATACCCGAGGTGTCTGCCATTTAGATATTAAACCTGCGAATGTACTTGTTGGCGAAGATGATAGCGTTAAGCTAATCGATTTTGGCGCGGCTCGTTATACAGATGAATCGCAAGGGCCAGCAGAAGTAAGCATGAATTATGCTTCACCAATGTACGTCGAAAGCGGTATTGCTAAGCCTCAAGACGATGTCTACTCTTTAGCCTTGTTGACAGGTCATCTCTTCTTGGGATCATCTTATGGTGATGTTTGGCGTCAGTTATTAGGTCAGAACAAGCGCTGCCAATTGATTCCAAAACATGTCTGGTCACTGCTTAAAAATGTCATCAACAAACCTCGAGAGCATGGCTATACCGCGATCTCTTTTGCGCAAGCACTTGCTCGTATCGATACACAGGCACTCAAATCCGATAACAGTGCTCCAATCTTTTCGAATTTACGAAACGCTGATCTTGTCTTAACGCAGCACAGTGTGGCGGATAAATTTGCATTGGGTCGGTTTAAGTATTTGGAAGCAGCGTTAGTGGCATCCGTTGTATTGGTTACTGGTACCTACTTTTATGATTATTTGCAGCCTGAATGGAAGCCTTCAGCAAAGCCAGGTTTTACTGATCCGTCGGTGTTAGTCAATAAAATTAAGCCGGCTCAAACCGCCTCATTTCTTGCTCAGCCTCCGTGGGAGATTGAGTACGCACTGGATGATATGTCGAATGATGTGGTTATGATGGCACCTTACCGCGATGCATATCGAGTCCAACAAACCAAATTACTTAATGTCTATCAGAATAATGAAGAATCTTTGAATGAGCGCAGGGAAGTGGCGAGTCATATTCCAGTTGCATTAAGGGACATCCGTACTCAGCTCGTATCACTCCATGAGAATCTAAATAACGATGGTGTGTTGTTTGCTAAATCCGAACGATCTTTTAATCAGCTGATGTCAAACCTTAACAAGCTGACCATTGAAGCTCAGAAAGTGACAAATTACTTAGGTAAACCAGATTCTGAGTTAGTGAACTTGATTTTAAATGGTCGTGCCAAAGCGGTAGATGACTACATGAAAACTGCATGGGCGAATCACCAAGCGGAGTCGTATTATTACAGTCAAGTTTTGCCTAATAACGTATTGAATAAAGTTTATGCAACGATTGATGCAAACGCAGAGCAGCATTATTACACACGCGCAATCGAACAAGCAGAAGCGGCAAAGCAGTATTACAGAAGCACTCCAGATTTAAACGCGAAGATCCGAGCTTTAAAAGTTGCTCGTAGTGAGTACATTCTTTTCAGCACAGTGACGGAACAGGCCATATTTGAAAATGCGAAGCTCAATGCGTCTCTCAACGATTTAGAAGTGAATGCGCCGAAAAAATTCAGCGAAGTGACTGAGTTGTTGAACAGTATGGCAAGCGATGCGATTCGAAAAAGTCATAAAAAGTCTAAGCCAGCCCGTGGTGCATTGGCTGTAAAACGTGCGATTCATGACTACCAGCCGGATGCAAGGAGCTAAGTGATGTCTGAAGAAATTAATACGCTCCTTGAACCAATCAATGATGCTTCGCCTGCGGGTGAAGACGCGCGCTATGAGTTCAGCTTCGAAATGATGGAAGCTGAAGTCAAAAAATTCGGCTCTTTGTTTGGCGAAACGGTCGATTGGGCTGTGGTTCAAAATCATGCAACCGAAGTCATCACTAAGTACAGCAAAGATTTTAAAGCGATGTGTTACCTGACGCGTTCTCTTGTTGAAAGTGAGGGCTTACAGGGGTTAGAGCAAGGCCTCTCATTGCTGGCCGAGTCGTTGGTTCGCTTTGGCTCTGATTTATACCCGCGCAGAAAGCGCGGCCGAGACGGTGCTGTAGAGTGGCTTAATCATCAGCTCAAACTTGCTCTGCCTAAGCTACCGAACGAGCAACTTTCATGGGATGCGCTATCACGTTGTAATGATGCAGTGGAAGAGATTCAACGCCATTTTGATGAAGTATTCCAAGATTCTGAGGCGGATTTCTTTGAATTGCGTAGTGAGCTGAACCGTCTACTTCAATCCGCAGGAGTTGACGAGACACATGCGGTATCTTCTGAGCCAGAGGCTGAACAGGCTCCAATTGAAGTTTCACAACCTAAACCTGAAAGTCAACCTTCACCAGAGCCAACGCAAGCTAAGCCTATAGTTGCTAAACCAAGTACTGTGAGACCTGTAAGTCGACCGCAAAGAGAAGTGGATGTCGACACCGACTTTTCTTCACCTACAGCTTCTAAACGAACGCTGAAAAAGGTAGCAGAAATGATTTTGGGCTCCGAGCCTGAACTGCCGCTCTCTTACCGTATTCACAGACATTTGACTTGGTCAGACATCGAAGAGTTGCCAGACCATCAGAACAATGAAACGCCTTTAATTCTTGCTGTGTCTCAGGACAAACAATCCGAATATCGAGACAAAGCAAAGCAAGAAAGTGATATTGATACTATTAAACGACTAGAGCGTACTTTGACCGATGCGCCTTTCTGGCTTACAGGTCATTACTATGTTTATCAGATGCTCAAAAATTTGAGTCTTGAAGAGGCGGCGCAAGCAGTATCTGAAGAGGTTAAAGCTTTCGCCCAATCTTTACCGGGCATTGAGGCTCTGTCATTCAAAAATTCGATTCCATTTGCCAACGAAGCAACGGTTGAGTGGCTTAATAAAGCAAGCTCATCAACGTCCAGTGCAGGTCAACAAATGTTACCTAGTGTGGTCGTGCAAGAAGGCGATTTGGTGTCAATGGACGATGTTACTCTCGAAAACTTGGGAGAACGCGTAGCTGAAGTTGCACAAAACCTAGAACTAGATAGTTCTGGGCGAGGGCAGTTCATGCTGCATTTACAAATCGTGAAAGCTTACCAAGCTGTTGGACTTTACGCGCTCTGTTTACCTTATCTTGAAAAGTTATGGTCTATCAGGGACGAAATGCGCCTGAGCAGCTGGGAACCACACCTTTCTTTGCAATTAGATGAATTAACTCAAAAAATTCTGAAGCAGCTGTATCCAAGCAAGGAGCTGTTGCCTGCAAAGTTTGAGGAGTGGGAGTCAATCTATAACTAACTACACAATTAGATAAGGAACTAATTATGTCACGCGATGGCTCGGTAGCTCCTAAAGAGCGAATTAATATCCGTTATGTTCCAGCAACTGGTGATGCGCAAGAAGACGTTGAACTGCCGCTGAATATGATGGTTGTTGGTGACTTTACAGCACGCTCTGATGAGACACCAATCGAAGAACGTACGCCAATCAACATTGACAAAGACAACTTTGACGAGGTTTTGGAAGGCTACGCGCCAAATCTAAAAGTTAACGTTGAAAACCGTCTTACTGATGAAGAAGGTGCACAGCTTGGCGTTGATCTAACGTTTACGAACATGAAGGACTTCTCCCCTGAGGCGATTGCTAAAAGTGTTCCAGAACTAAACAGCCTACTAGAGCTTCGCGAAGCACTGGTTGCGTTGAAAGGCCCACTAGGTAACGTTCCTGCTTTCCGTAAGAAGATCGCTGCCGTTCTTCAGGACGAAGAAGCTCGTAAGAAACTACTAGAAGAACTCAGCCTTGGTGAGAGCCAAGATGCTGAAAAGGCTGAATAAGAGGGTATTATGACAGCAGAAGCACAAGCTCCAGAACAAGAAGCGGCGTTAGCCGAGTCTGGTTCTCTTCTGGACAGCATTCTTAATGAAACACGACTAAAGCCAAGTGATGAAGGTTTTGACGTAGCCAAGCGTGGTGTTGAAGCGTTCATCGGTGAACTTTTAAGCAATAACTCTGCTGAGAAAGTTGACCAATCCTTGGTTGATCTTATGATCAGCGAGATTGATCAGAAGTTGTCTAAGCAGGTAGATGCCATTCTTCACAACGAAGAAGTGCAAGCTATCGAGTCTACGTGGCGTGGTCTTAAGTACTTAGTTGATCACACTGATTTCCGTGAAAACATCCTTATTGAATTGATTTCAGCGAAGAAAGACGAAATGCTGGATGACTTTGAGGATGCGCCTGAAGTAGTGAAATCTGGCCTCTATAAGCAGATCTATACGCGTGAATATGGTCAATTTGGTGGTAAGCCAGTGGGTGCAGTTATCTGTGATTACCAGCTGACTTCTTCTAGCCCAGATATCAAGCTTATGGAATACATGGCAAATGTTGGTGCAATGTCACATGCACCATTTATTACGTCTGCCTCTTCTAAGTTCTTTGGTCTGGATAGCTATGAAGAGCTACCAAACATGAAAGATCTTAAGTCTGTATTCGAAGGGCCACAATACACGAAATGGCGTGGTCTACGTGAACATGAAGATTCACGTTACCTAGGCCTATGTACTTCTCGCTTTATGCTACGTAACCCTTACTCGGTTGCAGACAACCCAATTAAAGCGTTTGATTACGATGAGCTAGTGACTGACGACCATAACCACTTCTTATGGGGTAACTCTGCGTACGCAATGGCATCTAAGATCAGTGAATCTTTTGCTAAGTACCGCTGGTGTCCAAACATCATTGGTCCTCAAAGTGGTGGCGCGGTATTTGACTTGCCAGTATACAACTATGAGTCAATGGGCCAGATCGAAACCAAGATCCCAACAGAGATCCTAGTTTCTGACCGTCGTGAGTTCGAACTAGCAGAAGAAGGCTTTATCGCTCTGACGATGCGTAAAGGTTCAGATAATGCTGCGTTCTTCTCAGCAAACTCTATCCAGAAGCCTAAGGTTTATGCGAATACGCCAGAAGGCAAAAACGCGGAAATGAACTACAAGCTGGGTACACAGCTGCCGTATATGTTCATCATCAACCGTCTTGCTCACTACATCAAAGTGCTACAACGTGAGCAAATTGGCTCTTGGAAAGAGCGTTCTGATCTAGAGATCGAACTAAACAAATGGATTCGTCAGTACGTTTCTGACCAGGAAAACCCGCCAGCAGAAGTACGTGGTCGTCGCCCACTTCGCGCTGCGAAGGTTGAAGTCTCTGACGTTGAAGGCGATCCAGGCTGGTACAAAGTATCAATGTCTGTTCGTCCGCACTTCAAGTACATGGGTGCAAGCTTCGATCTGTCTCTAGTTGGTAAACTGGATCAGTAATCAGAGTGTTTATTTAAGTTTCGAGCGGCCAGCTTTGCTGGCCGCTCTTTTTGGGATTCAGTATGGAAAAAGGTTATCGCTTACTCGAACGCATAGAATTGGGTGAACCCAAAAACTGCTACGAAAAAGTTGTATCTCATAAACATCTTATCGAATCGATTCACATTCATCTCGCAGATCTGCTTAATACGCATGCCGGGAATGCAATGATAGACAATGATTATGGTCTTCCAGACTTCAATGATGTTCTAGCCAGTCAGTCAAACCTTGTGCGTCATATTCAGCAGAACATTCGCACCACTATTTATAAGTTTGAGCCTCGGCTAGGCAACGTCGAAGTGACCTACAGGCAAGACTTTCATAATCCCTTACAGCTGAGTTTTGGCATCACTGGTGAGGTTTCCCACAACGGTGGTCAGGTACCAATGTCTATCAATGTGTTCATGGGCGTTGACGGTAAGTTTAACGTGTAAACTCAGGAGAAATCTTCGTGAGCAGCAGTAAATATTTTCAGGATGAACTTTCTTATCTCCGTGAAGCAGGGAGTGAGTTTGCAAAATATCACCCTAAGTTAACGAACTTTCTGGGAGAAGGCGTTTACGACCCAGATGTCGAACGTTTGCTGGAAGGTTTTGCCTTTCTAACCGGACGTATTCGAGAAAAAATTGATGATGAACTGCCGGAGCTAACTCAGTCTTTAATGACGTTGCTTTGGCCTCATTATATGCGTTCGGTACCGTCGATGTGTATTTCTGAACTCTCCCCGCATGTTGGGGGAGTGACGGAAAAAACAGTCGTGAAGCGAGGTGTTGAAATGGCCAGTGAACAGGTTGAAGGGACGCAATGTCTATTTCGTACCTGTTACGATGTTGCTCTATATCCGGTCAGTATTACTAATGTCGAGCAATCTAATAGCCGTACCAGTTCTAATGTTGATGTGACCATTGCGGCAGAATATGGGCAAGAGTTATCTAGATTGAAGATGGACTCGCTGCGATTCTATTTGCATGGTGAGGTGCATATAACGCGTACTTTATATTTATGGTTGTTTCGCTATCTCGATTACATTGAGCTTGATGTAGGAGGCGGTTACAAGCATAAATTGCCTGCAAGCAATATAAAGCCTGTGGGTTTTGGCGATGATGAAGCGATTCTTCCTTATGGCGCTAACTCGTTTTCTGGGTATCGTTTGCTTCAAGAATATTTTTCTTTACCAGAGAAGTTCATGTTCTTTGATGTGACCGGTTTAGAATGGTTGAGTGGTATTCCTCAGCGTTCAACGGTCAAAGTCTCGTTTGTGTTTAAGAGAGCGTTACCTTCTGAAGTGGTGTTAAAGAATAAACATTTACGCTTGCACTGTACGCCGTCTGTCAATCTATTCCATAAAGATGGTGATCCTATCCGTTTGGAACACCGTCGAAGTGAATATAAAGTTCGACCACAAAGCAGTAACCAAGAGCATTATGAAGTGTACTCGATTGAGAATGTAGAGACATGGAGTAAAAACGAACGCAGTCGTAAGAAGCTTATCGAGTTTGAATCGTTTGAGCATCAGATCAATCAACGTGACAAAAGAGAATTCTATAAGACGAAAGTCTCTGAGCGAGTCAGTGGTCGTGGTTTGGAGCGCTATATCTCTTTCCATACCCATAACAGTGATATTGCAGATTTAGGCTCAGAAACGGTATTAATGAAGTTGACGTGCAGTAATGGCGATTTGGCAGAGCGTTTGTCTGTCGGCGATGTGACTTATACGTCGCACAATTCACCGACATATGCGAGCTTTACAAACATTACCAAACCAACTCAATCGGTGAGCCCACAGGTGAACGGAGAGTTGCAATGGCAATTGATTGCCAATATGTCGCTAAACTACCTTTCATTAGCAAATATTGATGTACTTAAGGTGCTTCTATCAACGTATGACTTCCATTCCCGAGTGGACCGTCAAGCCCATCGTGCATCAATACACCGCCTAGATGGAATCAAGAAAACGGAAATGAAGCCAGCAGACAGGGTATTTCGAGGCACGGCGATTCGAGGAACTCAGTTCACTCTGACGGTCGACTCTACTTACTTTGTTAATGAAGGTGATATGTTCTTGTTGGTCAGTGTATTGAATGAGTTCATTCGTTTGTATTCCAGTTTAAACTCGTTTACAGAGCTGGAAGTCTTCGACGAAAAAACGGGTGAAAACTATCATTGGCCAAGCTTAGCTGGGCAGCAAACGGTTCTATGATTAATCAAATTGAACAAGAAACTCATGAGTTTGGTTTTTTTCAAGCAGTTTCGTTGCTAGAAAAGTATTACCAATTTCAAACAGACTTTACCTACCAAGGGATCGGGCAAAATAAGTACATTGCGCAGGAGCATATTCGCTTTAGTGTTTCGCCGAGCTTAGCTTTCCCGAAAAGCGACATTGATTATGTTTCACACTATGAAGTGGAGGGCAATCCCTACTCACGCGTAGAAGTGACTTTTCTCGGGCTTCACGGCTCGAGCTCTCCTTTGCCTTCTTCTTATACGGAGAAGTTGGCAGGACGTGATGATGAAGATAATCCAGTTAAACAGTTTTTTGACTTTTTCCATAATCGCCATATTTCATTGGTGTACCGTGTTTGGAAGAAGTATCGCTATCATATCCAGTATCTGAGTGATGCTAAGGACCCATTCTCAGGGAGGATGTTGCACCTGTTAGGGTTATCCTCCGTGATGCAGGAGGCAGAAGTCAGTGAACTGGATAGAGCCAAACTGCTCTCATACGTCAGTCAGTTATCGACCCGGACTCGCTCACCAAAGTTGATATCCGGTATTGTGGCTCATTACTTTAGCTTGCAGAATGTGACTGTCGATGAGTGGATATACCGACGTGTGGCAATTCATCAGTCGCAACGCAACAAATTGAACCATATGAATTGTGTCTTAGGGCATGATTTGCACCTGGGCAAAACACTTCCTGACCTTGTGGGTAAATTCCATCTACGTATTGAAGACATTGACTTTTCAACCTATCAAACATTTTTACCCGGTAGAGGAAACTACAAAACTCTTATTGGCTTAATGCAATTTATATTAAGAGATCCGTTAGCTTGGGATCTGATTATGAAGGTGAAACTGGATACGATTCCTAAAAACGAACTAGGGCGGGGTGAAGGTAATCTATTGGGGCAAACAGTTTGGTTGGGTCAGCCAGAGCAAAAAGATGCTTCAATTAAGCAAATTGGTCAGTTATAAGTAAGCCGTTATGGTCGACAGCAATAAAAACCCGCGATATTCGCGGGTTTTGTTTTAATGTGTCCTACTCAAGCTTTGATAAAGATTAGCGTCGGATAGGTTGATGCAATACCACGGTGTTGTTTAGTGACTGAATGCCGTTAAACGACTCGATTTCATTACACAGGGTATGTATCGACTGAAGATCTGGCGCCTCAATGAGAGCAATAATATCGTAAGTGCCACCGACAATACTCGTCAGCCTCACTTCAGGAAGCTCTTTAAGAGCTTCCGTGACATTATTCTTCTTACCTTTCTCACAGGAGATTAGCAAGTAACTGGCTGCAGATCTGCCTTCTTGCTCAACTCTGATCTGTGCGGTATAGCCTTTAATTACACCGGTTTTCTCCAGTCGACTGATACGTTCAGCCACTGCTGTACGTGACAAGCCAATATTTCGCGATAAGTTCGCGATTGACTCTCGGCCATTAGACAAAAGGTTAGAGAGAATTTTCCGATCGAGTTTGTCTAATCCCTGAAGGTTAGTAGTTGACATCATATATCCTGCCTTACGTTGTTTTTATATGTTTACTTTTTTTATAGGTTGATGGTTTCTGGTAGAGAGAAGTTATACAACTCTGCCAAGGTAAATGGGTTCCTTTGCGAAAGTGGCTTCACTCTTAGCTTCAGGTCGCGACCTGAAACAGTGATATCACTAACAAAACTACCATCATGTTGATTTGTTAGTGTGGATTGGCCTAGTAGTCTGTATATCGCCCACTGGCCACTCTTGCTCAGTACGTATTGTTTGCCCTCATCAGTTACATCTTGAATTGTAATACTCACGTTGAAGTCACCACTCTTAGGCGGCCACTCAAGTTCCCTAATACGACTTGGTCCGTGGTAGTAGCTCATCTGAGAGTCTGCGACTTTAACCGTTGCTCGAATGGCGCTGGAGTCTAAGTCGAGAATCTTAGTACTAAATGGGATGTAGACACGGTTAGTACTTTTATTGATCAAGGTATCACGAATCACATTGTAGTTTTTGAGTTGCACCAGAAGTTCAGGTGTCAGTGGCATAGTTTCGCCTTCAACCCGTTTTGGTGTCCACAGGTTAGTGTCGTAGAAAGACGCCAGGTTTTTTTGAATGAAGGTATCAATAATACCACCTGTCGAGAACAGCAGCTCAAAGTCTTCAAGTGCAATTTCCTCTTCAGCATTCAAATCAAACGGATATTTGTTCAATGCTAATTCACGATATTTGGTGTAAACCTCGCTATACCATTGAGTCTGAACGCCTTTTGCTGACTCGGCAATCATCACTGACCAGCTTTGCTGAACCATTCCGAGTAACCAACTGCGTACTGGTTCTGGCGATTTTTGGGCAATTTGCTTCAATCGAACAATCGGATCAGCTTCTGAACTTTTCATACGTGAGCGTGCAGCTAGCAAAGAAGCCATTTGTGGATCTGGAGAGTCCGCAATGTCTTTCATGTAAGTACGTAGGTTGCTCAGCGCAGTGACAATTTCATCCCATGGAGTAGGAGAGTTAGGCGTTTCATTGATCTGTAGTTGATTCAACTGGAAGAATGCTTGCTCGACACGTTGCATTAGCAGGTAGTCAGGTTGTACAAATTCTTCAGCAGAGTCAGTAAGTTTATCAATTGCTTCAGTTGCCGCTTTAGGCACTTTATTGGCTAATAGCTCTTTTTCGCCAACCGGAGAGAAGTGCGTATTTGAGTAAACTTGCTTCAATACAGTCGTCAGTGGTGAAGATGGACCTGAAACTAGATCGATAGCGTTCGTTAGCTCTCCAATTGAATGATATTCCTTGACCTTAAGTTCACTCAACGCATTACGCCAGTAATTGATGTAGTCGTCGGTGTACTTTTTACGAATTTGGTCTTTAAATGCTTCGTGTTCTTCTTTCGTTGGGGTGACATTTTTAGACAGGCCCAATACCCAGTTATTTGTGATCACGTCTTTTGACATCAGATCGATACGAGGACGATAGAAAGTGCTAAAGCCAGTGGCGGTGTAAACTTTGCTAATATCAAGAAGATCTTGGTCTATTTGGTCATTAAATACATTGTTAAAGTCGAAGCCTACGGCACGTTCAAGGTTCAAAGTGCCTAAGTCAATAGTGCTCGCTTGGTTAATCAATTGGGCGTAAACCAAATCGACATTGGATTCAGCTAATAGGTTACGGCGAGTTGCACGGACGATGTCCATATTAATATTGACGGGTTCAAAATCTGTTCTGAAATAGGCATTCAAGTACTTCATCGCTGTACTGACCTGTTCAGAGTCACCAATCACCTTGTTTAGAGTTGACTGTGTCTGTGCGGTCATAAAGGGTAAATCGCGTTTACTCTTTTCTTTGAGCATCAGATAGCCCTTAAGTATTGGAAGTGCTTGAATTGGCTTATCTTGATACTTAGTCAGCTGGACACGATAAGTTTGTTCAATGACAGGTACCAGTTCTTGCTGAATTGAATTCAGAAGGGTTTGGTACGCCATTTTAGTCGCTGGCTCTAAACGGCTGACATTAAGAGAAACAAGCTCTTGATCTAATGCTTCGCTACCTTCAACCCAAGCATTATATACGGGCTGAATTTGAGTGATGGCGTAGGCCAATTTCTCGTCAAGTAAGCGAGTGCTGTTCGCTGATTGAGCATCCGTTTCAATGTTAAGAAGTTGGTAAATCACTCGAAGGTTACTATCAAGAGTTGTACCGAGTAGATAAGCACCACCTGCCAGAAATACGATGGAGGCAACCATAGCTAAGCGACTCTGACGCAGGATTCTCTTAAGGTAAGTCTTATTCTCGCCAGCAAAATCAGCCTCAGGAAGGATCTGAGACTCAATCAGGAAGCGCGTAAAATAGGGCGTTTCAGATAGCTGAGTGTGTTCGGATGCAATAATAGGTAGGTTGAAGTATGTGCTACAACTTTTTGCGAGTAGATTGTATTTGCGTCCGCCTTGAAGGCATGAGGAGAAGAACAACTCGCGCAGATCAAGGAAGTAGGCACCACGATTAACTTCACTTAGCCTTTGTACCACGTATTCAACTTCTTTCTGACATATCTCAAGTTGTTTAGGGAACGACAGAATCGCTTGTTTTTCCGTGGTATCGTTAGATTGAGAGGTAGAGTCCAGAGCATTCTTCTCAATGACTTTTACTAAATTGCTAAAGCTGTCACGGTAGTAGTCAACTAACACGCCTTTGGAGTCTTTCAGCGGAATAGAAAGGTACTCGACATTGTGTTTTAGTGGGCTGAGCTGAACATACTCTTTAAAGCCTTGCAATTTATCGAGCTTAGATACCACCATATAAACAGGCAGAGCAGTGTTTGTACGGTCACAGATCGAAGTGATGCGCTCTATCAGAGCGGTAAGCGCGTAATCAATTTGTTCTTCTTCAGAAATGATTAAAAACTCAAGGTCAGTAAAGAACAAACACCCCGCAAATGGTTTACGTGGGCGGCTGCGAATAACTTCGGAGACCATGGTATCCCACAGTAATGAGTCTGCCGCTGAAACCTCTTGAAATACCAAGCGTTGATCTGGTTTGAGGTATATCGCTTCGTCAGATTCATACCACTCGAAAAAGTCGTTTTTTGTAGTTCGAGACGTATCAATAGATTTAATGGCATTTGAACTGAATAAGAATTGCTTTTTGCCCGCAGCTTTATTACCTATCATCAAGTAGATAGGCTTTTTCTTTGAGCTGATAAGCAGGGGTCTTAATACTAAGCTTAGAGCTTCTTCTTCAGTTTCGAGTTGCTGGTCACGGCTTTGTTTTCTCTTCTTAACGAAAAGAGTGATTTGATATACACAAAAGACTAAGACAATGACTGCAAGACAAAGGTAGAAAATTGTTTTAGAAACAACTTCGGGGAATAAAAAGTGTACTGCAGTTAAACCACCTACCAATACTAGCGCAAGTAAAGTGGATAGGAATATCGGATGACGTATTATATTTTTTAGCATAGTTATTCAGCCACTACTTGGTTTGATGTTTGATTTTCTTGGGTTGCTTTTAATTGAGCGATCTTATGCAGATAAACATTTATAAGAATGAGTGAGCGATCCAGCTCTTCTGTGTTGTTTGTTTTTTCTGCATACTCAATGCGCCCTAATAGCGGGAATAATGAATTACTGTACTGGTAAGCGAGCTTAGTATTCGTGTCACCTGAGTCTAGTTTCAAATTGGCGATTGCAGTTCGCGCTCGTGAAAATCGAGAGCTGATATCAGTGAAGTCTTTTTCTAATTGATTCTTCACTCTTTGTAGCTCTGTGGAAAGTACTTGAACGGATGAGGAGTCAGAATATAGCTCTGAGAGGTTATCTGTAAGTTGAATTAAGCTTGATATTTGACCGATCTTTTCTGGTGATTTCTCTAAATCATAAACAATAGTATCGATAGTACTAATTAAGGGTTCTTTAAGTTTATTGAGAGTATCTTTATTCTCTAGCCTCAAACTTTCAGTCACTTGGAGGAGGGTTGGGATATTGTTTGAAGCAATCTGTTGCTTGTAGCTATTTAGCATCTGTTCTTTGTGCAAATAGTAAGCGCTGAGTGAAAATATAAATAAGCCAACAACGAGTGCTATTGTCCAAACGGTAGCGCGACTTTTTTCTGCTTCTGTTGGTATTGGGGGGGCTTTTTCCGTCATCGGCGGCTTGACATTGACAGTAATACCACCTGGAACGGAAGTGTTAGCGGCGCTTTGGGTCGGCTCCTTTCTCTCATGAGCTTTTCTTTGCGCCTCTTTCTTATCTTCGAGTTCTTTTATCTCATCGATATATTGGCTAAACAGTCGGCGGATAACACCTAGTGAGGGGGCTTTGTGACCGTAGTGGAGTCTGAGCTCTTCTTCGATTCGTAAACATACTCTGTGGCCTGCTTCAAGGATAGGTCGATCTTCAACACCAATATTGAATTGTTTAACACGTCTTTCGGCATGTTCTATTAACCACTCAAATGCGCCCATTCTCGCGCTGGTTTTAGACACCTCAGGAAACGATGATGACCAGTAGACAACGCATAAATCTAAAATTGAATTTAGCCCGTCAACAAAGCCACTTAAACCGTCATTATGCGCAGATGCAACGGCATAGTAACAACCGCAACGCAAATCTTTACTTTTATTCTTAAGAATATCTTTAGATAGTTGTTGGACTTTTTTCCATGAAACTCGTCCAGTTACCTTGTTGATATTATTAATCTGCCGTTTAATTTCCTCAAACTCTTCGAGATTGTTTGGGTTTACTCCACAAGGAGTGAGCTCGTCCACTGGCCGCCGAGCAAAGTCTGAAAAGTACATTAAATCCTACCCAAATGACGTTAATTATAAAAAGTGTTTTGTGTCTTATTTAGTAATTCTTAATTATCACGAGGAGGATTTTACGTAGGAGAAAAGTAATTTGTAGATAAGATATTGCTTAAAGCTAATTAAAGTTCATTAAATGTGACCGCTATCGTTTACTACTAAAGTTTAATTGAGAGAAGAGTAAATAGTGGTGGTGTTTCATATTTACAGTATGGTTATTTATTGTCCATATTATACAGGCAAATGATTGCAATTTCGGATTTGCCCTTTCTACTCATCATTTCGAGTTAAATATTGAGACTGTTGGTTGAATTTTGACTAATAGTTGAAATGTCCATTTTGATAGGAAAAAAGAAGTTAACGATAGGAGAAAGAACATAATTGTGTGGGGATTTTTTTTCGCTATTGAATTTGTTAGTTAGCCTGCTATTTTGCTGAATCTTTAATTTATCTTTTGACTTTAGACCTTTTGAGGATAAAAGGATGAACAAGTTAAGTCGACTGGGCTTACTCGCATTGGCATGTACTGTGTCAACGGTGGCTAACGCGAAAGGGGAGCGCTATGGTGGCTCCATTAATATGCTGAGCATTGACAGCATCGAATACAAAGAAGGAACGAGCGGCACAGTTGACGCGTTGAGATATGGTTTTGTCCACACTCGACCAATCGATGAAGACAACAACCGCTGGAGATGGTGGTTAGGGTTCAATTATATCAATGAATCTATTGATGCGCCTGCAAACGGTATCTATCAAGAAGTAACCAACTACGAGTTACGAATTGTGCCCCAATATGCTCTAGGCAGTTGGTCTATTTTTACACCTTATATTGGTGCAGGTTTGTCAGCTGGTTATAGCCAGTATTCGAATCGTTGGGTTGTGGATAGTGATGGATTTAAATATGGTTCACAACTTGAAGATATTGATCAGTTCGAAGCGGGGGCTGTAGCGACAATCGGTACTGTGATCAAGTTAGGCAGCAACCCGGATGCACACCTCCAGATTATCCCGCAAGCTTCGTATATTCTACCGGTATACAACGATGGCCTTGGTGGTGTTGAGTTCACAGTGTCACTTCTTTTCTAGAGGATAAAAGCTTTGTTAGAGCGCTTGGTTATAGTCATATCAAAGCATCCTGAAGAATACACGGGAGCAAAGTTCGTAGAGTTACCAGAAAGTGGTGGCTCTATTGGCCGCAACCCAGGATGTTCAGTTCCTTTGGTTGACCACAATCGTTATATTTCCAGTACTCACTGCTTAGTGAGTATTTATGGTGATGCGTATTATATTAGTGACGTCAGCACCAATGGAGTCATTGTCAATGGAAATAAACTGCTTAAAAATCAACCTATTCCAATCCATGAAGGGGATAGTATTGTATTAGGGCAGTATGAATTATCAGTCAGCGTAGAACGTACTGCTAATACTGCGGATATTGCATTCGATATTACCCCTGACCGAGATACAATGGATCCGCTCGTTAATCTGGATGAAGTGCCTGCAGAGCTTGAGCAACAGGGGCCGTTGGAAGAAATTTTCCTTGAGACAAAACCTGACGAGTCCGACGCCTCTGACCCAATGACACACTTGGATTTCTCACTTGATAGAAGCGAAGAGCATCTTATTCGTTCAGAGGAAGAAGAGCTTGAGCAGTTTGTTGTGGCGAATGAATCAGCACGTCAAATGGTCGATGACAGCCTAAGTGTTTATTCAGAGTTTGATGCACCGAGTCTGATTCCTGAAGACTGGATGGCTGGTGTTGATGCTCAGCCTAAACAAGTGGAAAATACAGCACCACCTGTAACACCGCGCCCACAACCCAAGAACACGACAGCTTCAGTACCTGCGCAGCAGCAATCCACCGCATCAGTGCCAAGCGCAATAAAAGTCCAGAGCGAGCAGTGGGAAGAAGTCGCACCTAAAATTGAGTCGCAACCTTCTGAAGGGCATGATAGACAAAAAGGTGCGGTGACTCCTGAGCATTCACACAGCGATTTGTTGTCTTCGTTCAAGAAAGGTCTGGGTGTGACTGATGATGAACTACTTGATGCTGATCCTCGCCTGTTCGAACAGATGGGGATTTGCCTACGTTTGTGCATGACAAAACTGCAGCATGAGCTTGTTGAAATTGAAGAATTGAAGCAATCTCATACGCCCGCTGATACCGATTTGATCAGCTTAATGTTGGATCTAAACAAGCAAAGTATGTTGTCACCCAACGAACTTGTAGAGCAAATGTTGGATGAAATCAGCGAGCATAAGTCTTTATATGAGCAAGCTCTTAATAGCTATGTTCAACAAAGTATCAGCCAATACGATCCAATAATCTTTGAGCAGAAGAGCGAGAACAAAGGTTTTCTGGCCAGACAAAAATTGTGGGACACGTACAAATTGCACTATTTGGAGAGTTTAAAAGGTGTACACGGAGTGGGCACGAAAAAACTCGTTCAAGAAAATTATAATCGACTCTTAAAAGAAAAATATGCGTAAACTTATCGTCCTTTTCTTATTCTTCTCCTTAACTGGTTGCTCAATGTGGGATCAGTTCAAGGAGTCGAGCGGCATTACGCCGGAAACCTCATCTATTGAGTTGATCATTGAAGCTTCACCTCAGTTAAATCAGCGTGATGGAGGGCAACCTTCTCCAGTCATTCTTCGTATTCATGAATTAACCTCTCCAGTATTGTTTCGTAATTTGGACTTCTTTGCCTTATTCGAGAATGACAAGGCGTCACTTGGTGATGAATACATTAAACGTTATGAGTACCAGCTAAAGCCGGGTGAAAAAATCCATGAAGTGCTTGTCCTTGATCCCGCGACAAGAGCATTGGGGTTTTCAGCGGCTTTTCGTGACATTAATGGCTCGTCGTGGCGAAAAGTCGAGTTAATTGAAGAAAAATCGGAATACTTCTTAAAACTGAAGCTAGAGGGAAGCGAGTTGTCGTTCAACTCTACGCGTGGAATTGAGCAAACTTACTTTTAAGGAACAACGAAATGTCATTATATAATCCTGTAGTGTGGCAAGATGGCATGTTCATGAAACCACAACACTTCCAGCAATTTGATCGTGCTCAGACGAAACTAAGCACCATGCTGTTTGCCAGTAGTACACCACTACACTGGGGTGTGAATCGTATCGAAATCAATACAGAATTACTGACTCAAGGAAAAATCGCTGTTACCCGAGCGGTAGGTGTTCTTCAAGATCGGACGCCGTTTGATTTGCCCCTTTTGGCTGAGGTGCCTGACGTCAAGGAAGTTGACCCGTCAATTACCGATAAAGTGATTTATCTGTGTTGTCCGCTGCCTTCTGAACGAGAAGAGTTGTTTGGTTCTGACAAAGACGGTGCTCGTTATATTGTGCGTCATCAGGATGCTGTCGACGCGGTATACGAAAGTGAAGACACGGCTAATATCGCGGTCGGACAACTTAAGTTTCGGTTAATGTACGAAGATGAGGATCGTAGTGCTTATACTGCAATTCCGATTCTTAAAGTCTCCGAAGTAAAACCAGATGGCAGTGTTGTACTGGATGATCGTTACATTCCAACTTGTATTGATATCAATGCATCAGAAGTACTCAGCAAGTTCACCAGTGAATTCGCTTCGATGTTAAAGCACCGCGCGGAATCGATTGTGGAACGCCTCGGTACCGTTGACCAGCAAGGTGTATCAACGGTCTCTGATTTTATGCTGTTACAAGCGCTCAACCGTTATGAACCTCTATTCTGGCATTTTTCAAGTGTTGAAGGTGTTCATCCTGAGTCACTGTACCGTATCTTGCTTCAGGCGGAAGGCGAGCTTTCAACATTGTGCTCTGCTTCTCGTAGACCGCCTGAATTCATAGAGTATAACCACGGTGATTTAACGAGTTGTCTGTCGCGTACGTTGGAGAATGCGAAGCGCACATTAAGTGTAATGTCCGAGCAACGTGCAATACCATTAACGCTGCAAGAGCAGAACTTCGGTATTCGTACAGCGGTAATCCCTGATAAGAAAGTGGTCGAAACCGCGACCTTTATTTTGGCTGTCAAAGCAGACGTCACCCTTGATGTCCTTCATACTCAATTTGTTAGTCAGACCAAGATTGGGTCTATCGATAATATTCGTGATCTCATCAACTTACAGCTTCCTGGTATCGGTATTAAGCCAATGCCAGTTGTACCGAGAGCGCTCCCATATCATGCAGGTTATACCTATTTTGAGCTCGACAGAGCAAGTGAAGAATGGGCGGCATTAGAAAGCGCATCGGCGATTGCAGTACATGTTTCTGGAGACTTCGCTAATCTATCGCTACAGCTATGGGCAGTTAGAGCATGAGTTACATAGATAACGATGTAACCGTTGTATTGTTCCAGCCAGAGCCGGGTAAGCCAATGGAGGTGATGCCCGCGCCTGACTTGTCGAGAAATATCGCGGTTAAAGACCCGAATATCGAGAAAATGGGTGTCAACCCGCTGGTAGATCAGTTTTCTTGGTTAATTGCCAGCCTGTCATGCATGTCTTCTATTCCTTGGCTCGAAGATCCTATGCCGTTTCGGGAGCAGATTGCTCGTGAAATACGCAAGGGAGAACGTAAGCTAAATGAGATGGAAGTCGATCGTGCATCAATATTGGTTATCCGCTATTGCTTATGTGCTGCAATTGATGAAGCAGTATGCCGTCAAGAGTGGGGATCAAACAGTAGCTGGAGTCAAAATAGTCTGCTTGCTGAGTTTCACAATGAAACTTCAGGTGGTGATAAGTTTTTTACTATTCTTGAGCGTTTGAAAGCAGATCCGCGTCGTTATCGATACGTCATCGAATTGCTTTACCTTCTTATTCAGCTTGGCTTTCAAGGAAAGTATGGCCGAGAAGAAAGAGGGCAGGAAAAACTTGCCGATATTGCCAATACAATTTATCGCCTCATTAAAGATGAAAGGTTAGCGGAAAACGAAAAAGTATCCTTGGTGAATCTTAAAGCCAAATACCTAAAGCAACCTTTGAAGCGAGTTATACCTCCAAGAGTGACATTAGGTGTATCAGCGATATTGTTCTCCATTATGTATGCGGCGACGTATTTTATTATCGATACTAACTTCCAGAACCTGTTAAATAATTTTCAATAGATAAAGTCTGCTTAGCGCAGACTTTTTTATCGCTCACAAGTTAGATCAAAGACTAACTCTTCAACTTTATCCGGTGTAAGCATATCTGTTTGTGGAACTTGAAAGCGACATGCCATCATCTGATTGAACATATTCCAATGCTTTAGTAAGCACTGTGAATAGTCCTCGGTTTCATCCCTCCAGGTTTCTCGCATGAATGGTTCGAGGCTAGCTGCCCCGTGTGCAAACATAATCATTTGCCATTTGATTTCCCAGATTTTTATCGGAGTGTTGGGGAATGCTTGATTATAGTCATCAGCAATGCGGTTGACTAACGCTTCCAGCTCGCCTGAATGGTCAATGAAGTAGTCAAAAAGTGTATCTTCTTG
Organism: Vibrio sp. Isolate23; assembly: GCF_022398095.1. Lineage (NCBI taxonomy): Bacteria > Pseudomonadati > Pseudomonadota > Gammaproteobacteria > Vibrionales > Vibrionaceae > Vibrio > Vibrio sp. Isolate23. The sequence goes on along the minus strand of NZ_JAKEUV010000001.1, from coordinate 192,370 downwards.
ACGTACGGCATCGGCGATAAGTTGTATTGGTTGCTTGAAGGTCAATAGATGGGCGAGAAGCTGAACAGAAAACAAGTACAGCTTTATGTTCGGATTTATACCCTTGGGCATATTATTGACGATGGTATGAATATAAGCCTCTATATAGCTATGTAATCGGTCACTGATTGCGTGCCAGATTTTTTCTTTGCTACCAAAGTGATGACGAATCAAACTGTGTGAAACTCCAGCTTTTTCACTGATATTACGTAGTGAGACACGTTCATAACCAAGCTCGCAAAATAGTTTAGTCGCAACCTTCATGATATCGCACTTCGTCTGCTCGGCATCTTGGGCGCTACGGCGGCCTTGTTTTTTTTCTAGCATTTTCTTTTTCAATTACTTACGACGCGGTATTTCTATCAGAAATCTAACCGCTTTTCATCTCTTAAAGCACGAAAATATTCATACCATAAACCTATAATGCATGCGGTAAATAAGCGCAGGGCGCAGACGTGTAGCTAACTAGCCGTGACAAACACATTACTAAACTCTGGTCATCCCTGAGTTAGAAGCGACCTCAAATAGCGGTTGGGGGCATGGTATGTTTTAGGTTCTACAACGGTGGTGAGTTATAGAATAAGTATAAAATATTTAGAAAGGATTATATTTTAAAATACATTTAGAGAATTTTAATATATTCCAAAATTAATAGGATGTATTTTATTTAATTATTAGAATTGTAAATTCCATAAAGTGCATACTGAAAACTAAACGTCATAGGAAATTGATTGTTTTGTCATGACAATATCAACCTATCTGCAACAAAAATAGTTGCTTTTTAAAAGGTGATAAAGACTGATGAAATAGGTGTAAGCAATGAAAATTCAAGCTAAAACAGTGTTTTATACACTTCTGATAAAAATGAGATTTAATTTAATTCATTTAAAATCAATGGTTTATATAAAATTAACACTTATATAACATTTCATTCCTTATGAGATCTCGTTCAACATTATGCAACTAAACTCAAAAAGTATTTGAACTGTAACATTAAGAGTTTAGTTTTATTTATCAGAACAAGGACAGAAAGTGCCTTACTGAAATATTACTAATAACGTTGGTTGGTGTTTGGCTTGAACACCAGTTAGTGGCGAATAAATTTAATTGCTGTTAAGAATGGAGTCTCTTAATGAAAAAAGTCGCTTTGATCACGGGATCAAAAGGCGGAATTGGTTCTGCAATTTCTTCTCAACTAGTGAACGATGGCTATCGTGTAATCGCTACCTATTTTACTGGTAACTATCAGTGCGCTCTGGATTGGTTTAACGACAAAGAATTCAACGAAGATCAAGTCCGCTTGTTTGAGTTGGATGTCACAAACACTGAACAATGTGCTGAACGTTTGGCTTTGCTATTAGAGGAAGAAGGCACGATCGATGTTGTTGTGAATAATGCAGGCATTACTCGTGATGGTGTGTTCAAGAAAATGACCGCATCAGCTTGGAAAGATGTCATCGAAACAAATCTCAATAGCTTGTTTAATGTTACGCAACCCTTGTTTGCTGCGATGTGTGAAAAAGGCAATGGGCGAGTCATTAATATCTCTTCAGTCAATGGTCTCAAAGGCCAGTTTGGTCAGACAAACTACTCTGCAGCGAAAGCCGGTATGATCGGTTTTTCTAAAGCGCTTGCAGCGGAAGGGGCAAGAAGTGGTGTCACTGTTAACGTGGTTGCTCCAGGCTACACGGGCACGCCAATGGTGGAGCAAATGAAGCCAGAAGTGCTGGAGTCGATTAAAGCTCAGATCCCGATGAAGCGTCTTGCTACACCAGAAGAGATCGCTAAGTCTGTATCATTTCTTGTCAGCGATGCGGGTGCATATATTACGGGTGAGACATTGTCCGTAAACGGCGGCTTATACATGCATTAAGGGTGAGTGTGATGGAAAAAGTTTATATTGTTGCCGCAAAACGCACACCAATCGGTGCATTTGGCGGAACATTAAAAGACATTGCAGCAGGAAACCTAGGTTCAATTGCTATTAAGGCTGCATTGGAACAAGGTAAGGTAAGCCCTGAACAAGTTGATGAAGTGATTGTCGGCAACGTGGTTGGTGCAGGGCAAGGCATGGGAATTGGTCGTCAGGCCGCCATCTATGCTGGAATCCCTGAGACTGTGCCTGCCTATACACTGAATATGGTATGTGGCAGTGGCATGAAAACCGTCATGGACGCGGTCAGCCACATTCGCTCCGGTGATGCATCTGTCGTCGTCGCCGCTGGTGTAGAGGTGATGTCTCAAATTCCTTTCATTGTGCCCAGCAACATTCGCGACGGCCACAAGATGGGCAACATGAATCTAACGGATCTGCTCATCAACGATGGCTTAACCGATGTATTTAACCAATACCACATGGGTAAAACGGCTGAAAATGTTGCGCGAGAAGTGGGCATTAGCCGTGAGCAGCAAGATGAATATGCTCTGGCTAGCCAAATGAAAGCAGTGGCTGCGATTGAAGCGGGCAAATTCGTTGATGAAATTGTTGCGGTGGATGTGAAAAAACGCAAAGAAACCATTGTGTTCGATACCGACGAGTATCCTAAAGCAAGTGCTACGCTAAGTGGTTTAGCAAAATTGCGCCCAGCATTCGATAAAGAAGGGACGGTAACGGCTGGGAATGCTTCTGGTATCAATGACGGTGCGAGTGCCATTATCGTTGCGAGCGAGAGTGCGGTTCAACAACATGGCTTAGAACCCATTGCGGAAATAGTTAGCTACGCGCAGTCCGGTTTAGACCCGCAGATCATGGGATTGGGGCCTGTTGAAGCTGTGACGCAAGCTTTGAGTAAAGCGGATATTACCACAGACGATATACATGTTTATGAGTTGAACGAAGCGTTTGCCGCTCAAGCGCTTGGTGTTATCCATAAACTCGCACAAGAGCACGATGTATCTGTTTCTTCGATTTTAGATAAAGCCAACGTAAATGGTGGTGCGATTGCTCTTGGCCACCCTCTGGGTGCATCAGGTAACCGTATTTTGGTTTCTCTTGTACACGAGCTTAACCGAAGCAATGGGACTTATGGTGTCGCTTCGCTATGTGTTGGTGGCGGTATGGGAACGGCTGTCGTTATTAAATCAATCGCTTAAATTCAATTCGAGCCTGAATTTTAGCTAAATTAAAATGGAATTAACCCAGGAGTAAGACTATGTACACTGATTTTTTCAAATCTTTCACAGACCAAACTGAAAAAAGCCTAGAGCCCTACGTAAAATTCAACAAACTTGTGACTAAGAACGTAGAAGTGTTAACAGAGCTTCAGCTAAATGCTATCCGTACTTACAGCGAAATGGGCCTAACCCAAATGAAAGCGGCAAGTGAGATTAAAGATGTCACTTCTCTGACTGCATTCAACAGCCAGCAGCTTTCTGTACTTACAAAGCTCTCTCAGCAAATGATGGATGACAGCAACAAGCTACAATCTATCGCTAAAGAGTTCAAAGATGATGTTGATCAGCTTACTACGGAAAACCTTAAGACAGTGACTCCCGCATAGCACTGACTTGTTTGCCGCCGAGAGGCGGCATTTTTTCCGATCATAGGAGTAGCAATATGTATCAACACTTCTTTTCGGACTACCTTGTGAAGCTTCAGGAAACCAATCAACAATGGTGGGAAGATCTAGAACTAAGCAGGGCAGCCGTTAATTCCCCTCTAAACAAAGCCATGCAAGAAGTCAATTTCGAAGATACAACGAAACTCTTCGAAAGTGCAGCTAACCAACCAGCTACTATGTTGAAAATCCAAGCTGATTGGTGGCAACAGCAACTGCAAATCTGGCAAAATGTCGTTTTGGCACAAAACAACACATCTGTTGTTGAAGCGGAAAAAGGAGATAAACGCTTCTCCAATGAAGAGTGGCAAAACGATGTGTTTTATAACTTCATCAAACAGTCATACTTACTTTTCAGTAAAACTTACCTACAAACTATCGATAGTATTGAAGGCTTAGATGAAAAAGCGAAAGAGCGCATTAGCTTCTTTTCTCGGCAAGCAATCAATGCGATGTCTCCTAGTAACTTTATCGCGACTAACCCGGAGCTATTGAAACTGACTCTGGAGCAAAATGGTGAAAACCTTCTTGCAGGCTTAGAACAACTGAAAGAAGACGCAGAGTCGAGTGCTGATATCTTAAAGATTCGCATGACGAACAATAACGCGTTTCGTTTAGGCGATGATGTTGCTAATACGGCAGGTGAAGTTGTTTATCGTAATGAACTGTTTGAGTTAATTCAGTATCGTCCGATGACGGAAAAAGTGTATGCAACACCACTTTTAATCGTGCCGCCATTTATCAACAAATATTACATCCTTGATTTACGCCAGAAAAACTCAATGGTTCGTTGGCTGCTTGAACAGGGACACTCGGTATTTATGATGTCGTGGCGTAATCCTGGTAAGGCACAAAGCCATGTTGAGTTTGGCGACTACGTGACGGATGGTGTGGTCAAGGCAGTATCTGCGATTGAAGATATTACCGGACAAGAGCAGATTAACGCGGCGGGTTACTGCATTGGTGGCACTGTATTGGCAAGTACTATTGCTTACTATGCTGCTAAGCGAATGAAAAAACGTATTAAGAGTGCTACCTTCTTCACTACATTGCTCGACTTCTCGCAACCTGGAGAGGTAGGTGCATACATCAACGATACGATTGTCAGTGCCATTGAAGCGCAGAATAACGCTAAGGGCTATATGGATGGCCGCTCTTTGAGCGTGACCTTCAGTCTGCTTCGTGAAAATAGCCTCTACTGGAACTACTATGTAGACAACTATCTTAAAGGCCAAAGCCCAGTAGATTTTGATCTGTTGTACTGGAACAGTGATAGCACCAATGTCAGTTCAACCTGTCACAACTTTATGCTTCGTGAACTGTATTTGAACAATAAATTGGTACAGGACAAAGGTGTCAAGATTGGTGGTGTATGGATCGATCTCAATAAGATTAAGATTCCAAGCTACTTTGTATCCACTAAAGAAGATCATATTGCCTTGTGGCAGGGCACGTATCGCGGTGCTTTGAACGTTGGTGGTAATAAAACGTTCGTTTTAGGTGAGTCTGGCCACATTGCGGGTATCGTCAATCATCCATCTAAGAATAAATACGGTTTTTGGACCAATGACAGCTTAGATGAAAGCGCGGATGAATGGTTAAGTAATGCGCAGCACACTGAAGGATCGTGGTGGACGCATTGGCATCAATGGCTATTAGGCTTTAGCCCAGAAGAGCAAGTGGAGCCTTTTAATACAGGCAACGAGCAGTTCCCTGTACTTGGCCCTGCTCCTGGTGACTATGTCAAGCAAGTGCTCCCCGTCAAAGAAGAAGTTACCAGCTAAATTTGGTGATAGAAATTGAAAAAGCCCTGAGTGATTCTACTCAGGGCTTTTTTATGTCAGTGAGCTTAGAAATCATCTTGTAATTTTGTTACGCATTTGATTAATTGGTGTAGTAATCATGTGAAGGGAAGTGCGATGAAAACAATTGGTATTATTGGTGGTATGAGCTGGGAGTCAACAGTCAGCTACTACAAGCAGATTAACCAAGCAACCAAAGCAGAGAAGGGAGGCTTGCATTCTGCAAAGTTGATTCTAAATAGCGTCGATTTTGCGGAGATTGAAGCTTTGCAACATAAAGGTGAATGGGAGAAAGCAGCGGTTATTCTGAGTAATGCTGCCCAGTCCCTAGAAAAAGCAGGTGTGGACTTTGTGCTTATTGCAACGAATACAATGCATAAAGTAGCCAGTCAGGTAGAAGAGGCGATCTCTATTCCATTACTGCATATTGCCGATACAACAGGTCAAGTATTGGTTGAACAAGGAATCAATAAAGTTGGCTTACTTGGTACTGCATTTACCATGGAACAGTCATTTTACACACAGCGTCTGACGGATAAATTTGGGATTGAGGTTATTGTTCCGAATGGTGTTCAGCGCCGACTTATACATGACGTCATCTATGATGAACTGTGTCTTGGTACCCTGAGCGTAAGATCAAAACAGGACTTTAAAACGGTCATAGAAGATTTAGGTGAGCAAGGTGCACAGGGGGTGATTCTCGGATGTACTGAGATAGGCTTACTCATTAGCGAGGACGACACGGAAGTTCCTTTATTCGATACTGCAGAGATACACGCAAATGCAGCGGTTAAAGAGGCATTAAAGTGAACAGAAACGTTTGGATCCTCTCACTGTGTCAAGCATTGTTGATGACAGGAAACATTCTCCTGATATCTGTGATCGGACTAGTAGGTAAGGAAATCGCACCGAGTGAAAGTATGATTACTTTGCCTGTAGCTCTGCAATTTCTTGGCTTGATGAGTGCCACTATTCCAGCGTCTTTGATCATGGGGAGGTTCGGTCGGCGAAAAGGGTTTAGCTTAGGGAATCTAGTGGGTATCACGGGGGCGTCTGTTTCGACATACGCTCTGTATAGTGAGCAGTTTTATTTGTTTTGCTTCGGCACTTTTCTATTAGGTATTGGTATCGGCTTTGGAACTTTATACCGCTTTGCAGCCATAGAAGTTTGTAAGGAAAATGCACGGCATCAAGCAATCTCAATATCTATGGCTGGTGGTGTACTGGCTGCTATCCTTGGGCCAAACCTTGCTGTTTACTCACAGCAGATGACAGGTGATTCACTTTATGTTGGGGCGTTTATGTCTCTCATTGTACTTAACATCATCGCATTATGCCTGTTGCAAACTATTGAATTTCCAAGTCATCAGCTAAGTAAAACAAAAGATAGCCCAGATTCGATCAAGCAAATCATTAAAGCACCTAACTTCATGTTAGCTGTATTTGCGGCAATGGTGGCTTATGCGGTAATGAATATTTTGATGACGGCAACGCCTTTAGCAATGATTGGTTGTGGCTTCGATTTCGAGAAAGCCGCAGGGGTTATTGAATGGCACGTTTTGGGGATGTTTGTTCCAGCATTTTTCACCGGGAAACTGATTGAGAAATATGGCGCAAGGCAGATGATCCTTACTGGCGCTATCTTATTTGTACTGTGTGTAGCAATCAATATCCACGGACAATCTATCTGGCATTTTTCATTGGCTCTTGTTTTACTCGGCGTTGGATGGAACTTTATGTTTATTGCTGCTACGAGTTTGTTCAGTCAGTCTTATGAGACACATAACAAATCTAAGGCTCAGGCATTTAACGAGTTTTTTGTCTTTAGCTGTGTGACAATGACTGCATTATTGTCTGGTTGGTTAGAGGCTACAGTGGGGTGGGAGAGCTTAAATATCTATGTACTTCCATTTGTACTTGCCGTAATTACTTTGTTCGGCATTAACGTCTTCAGAGTGAGGAATGTTGCGGCTTAGTAATGCATTAAAGATTGAAAAGAGGCAAATGACTTTGCCTCTTTTGATAGGGACTGACTCTAGAAGTTGAATTGATCTAACTTCGTCGCGATGATTTGATTGGCAATATACTTATGCGTTGCTGTTGTCGGGTGAGTGACACCCCAGAACACGTACTTATCAGAGCTATGATAGGCACAGTCATTGGTTAACTCATGGCTGTATAAGTAGTCAATAGAAGAACTGCGATTGAGGTTTAAACACGCATCCGTTGAGTTCTCAAAACCATGCTGCTTAGGGTTGGATGTGATTTTATCGAAGATATCGTGGGCGTCATACAGAACCACGTTTAGCCCTTTGTCTTGATATAACCTTGCTTGCTCTTCAATAAAGTCATTGAACTCAAGAATCTTGGCTTGAACGGTATCAATTTCTTCTTGGTTTGAATACTTAAATTGTGGAGCTTTAGTAGCGTCGGGTAAGGTGAAAAGCAAAATATTACTTGCTCCAGATTCCGTTAACCGAATCAATGCGCTGCTCAAATCTGCTTTAACATCGGCCACTTCTCGGCCATAGTTCATAAAGTCATTTAGGCCAAACTCAAGAGTCATTAAACTGTTCTCAGGGTTGTAGTTTTTCGCCATCTTCATATAGGTTAGGTAAGACGTAACTTGATCATAAATCCCTGTCAAGGCTACATATTGGTTGGTGCCCGCAGCGCCACCCACTGCCCAGTTGTACAGCGGGACCCCTTTTGCCTGGGCTAAGTATTCAGTCCATACAAAGCCATTCGAGAAATGGCCAAGAAACCAAGAGTTGCGGTTAGGAAATACCCATTGGGAACCATTGTATAGGTTACCTGTATCCGACAAACTATCTCCAAAAGCAATGATACGATTGATTCTGTTGTTGAGAGCGTTGTCGTTTGTCCAAATACTATGGTTGTATGAGAAACGATTATCCGAGGCATAATAAAGAAGATCGGCACTGTCATGATGAACATCAAGTGTCTCTTTACAGCGGTTTTCTATCTCTGTTTGAGAGGCGTTGGTATAGAACATGTTCTTGAATGAAACCGATGACCACCAATACCCATCGATGGTGTAGTAGTCACCGTTATCATCACGCGCCCACTCCCAGTCAGTTGAAGGGTCGTCATGATTTTGTGCAGGGCGGTACCAGCACCGGACATAAGTGTATGTTTGTGTGTCCTGTACTTTAGAAGCATAACTTGCGGTTACAGCTTCTGGTGTCATTGGTAAGTTATCTGCAAAAACGGTAGGTGTTGCCAAAATGCAGCTAGCTAAAATTAACGTTTTATTCATAATTATGCACTTATTATTTTGATTGTAGAGTATTTACTCATTATTTTTTGCATATATAACATAGAACAGTCAAAGTATTCATTTGATAAATGAATTGAGATTGAATCAAGATCAAATTTTTATCCATAAATGAGTGTTTAATGATTAGGAGTGATTAATAAGCAATTCGTTTGATTTTTAAACATTTAGAAGTCGAATTTTATGGCTATTTTTTGAAGTGGCGATTTATTGAAATAAACGGAGTGTATCATTTGACATTATTAATGTTTTTGTTAAAAAACATTAGCCGAACATGGGATAAAAATAGAATTGGCTGTAATGCGTAGAATAAAAGGTGATTACTATAATGATAAAAATAAAAAAAACTGTAATGGATAAAAAAAGAGCGCAACTTAAGTTGCGCTCAAATCTCACTCAAATAAGAGGAGTAGGAAGTTAAGGAACGGGGAAACCCTTATAGATCGACAGTTATGATTTTAGTGACTTTATCACCGTTGTTGTCCATGACGGTCAAGCGGACTTCTTGCTTACCGTAGCTCGGGAAGATAGAAGTAAATATGCGTCCACGTTTCACTTTTCCGTTTGGTAGAACCCATTCAGTATCAACGATGCGGCCATCTGGATCTGAACTTGTTGACCACATAGTGACCCAGCGACCAAGGTGTATGTAGCGTGCACTGGCGGTTGGGAGTAGGTTGTTAGCTTCTACTGTAATGGTTTCTGTCGTTGTGTGCTGGTCACCACGATCATCCGTCACTGTCAAAGATACTGTATAACTGCCGTCATTGAGGTAAGTCCATGTAGGAGCACTCTCATTGCTCGACTCACCGTTACCAAAATCCCAGTCGTAAGCGACAATAGAGCCATCGCTGTCTGAACTCGTGTTGGTTGCAGTGACCTTCAAACCATCAATAGACAGCGTAAATGCAGCGACCGGCGGCTGATTAGGTGCTTCTGCTTTCGATACTTTGATTACACCGTAAGTGTTGTCTGCAGCTTGGTTGATCACTTCAATTTGAACACCGTGCTCAGTCAGAAGTCGGCCAGCATCTGGTGCTTGAGGGTTTGAGTAGTCTTGGTTGTCAGCGAAATAGGCATTACCAATCAGGCTCACATCTTCAAGTACATCACCGTCGCTGTTTTCCAGACGCATTGGTTTCTGGTCATTTAAAGAGAAAGCTGCATCACGAACTTGGTATCGTGTTTGCGCTGCTGTTCCTGAATTTGCCCAAATCATGGCGTTTTGATCGGCATCGACAACACCTAGCCAACCTTCACCGGGGTGTTTACCTACCCAGTTATCTGTCATGGATTCATCTACATACCAAACGATCAGCCCTGGCTCGAATGACATCAGCTTGCCAAAGCGTTTGATGTTGTTCAAACCTTCATCGACATCGTTGTGGCTACGCCATTGCAGTAAGTAGTAATGAGCAGCTTCATTGAAGCCATCATTTAACCGATAACCATCGAATGTAAAGCTAGATTGACCTTCCGCATCATCGATCAGAGTTGTGTTACCGTCAGCCACAATGGAAATATTATCGAGGTGAAGACCTTCCATAGCTAAGCCGCCATCGGTCACATAATCGAAACTCAGTTCAATGGTTTGACCTGCCCACTGAGATAGATCGAACTCGGCATCAATCCAACCGTCAGATTCGCCAGCGATGGCTGGAACAAGACCTGTGTTGTATGGGTCATCCATGGTTGTTATGTTACCTTCGATCTGCTGACCGTTGATAAGCACTCGAGCGTAGTCATAGTCTTTTTCGATCTGATACCAAGCTTTAAACGTCAGTTTGACACTGTTGCCTTCTGGTAGAGTCAGTTGACGAGACATCTTGTTCTTTAGGTCATCGCCTTTACCTGAATGGAAGCTATAATTGCCCGCGAACGGTTTATGACCTTCAGTTCGTTTGACTGGTAAGTCAATGCGAACCATGTTTTGCTTGTCATTGTCGATTGTCTGATACAGCGTAATCTCTTCACCTTTGCTCGATAGAGCATCTGCAGAGATGGTTTGGTTAGCAATCCATTTGCCGCCAATGGATTCTTGTAAAAATTGTTTGGCCCACGAGCTGAATGCGGTTGGTTGCGTGCCCCCAATTTTTCCTGCCCAGCTACCTGAAGACATGATAGACCAGTAAGAGACGGGTTCTCCTTTACCTGTGTACTGAGTGTCGTACTCATCTGGAAGGCCGAGATCGTGCCCATATTCGTGAGCACAGACACCTGCTGCGGCATCAATAGGTTGGATAGTGTAATCAAATGCGGCATATTTACCGTCGAAGCGCCCAGGGACGGTGCTAGACGTACCTTCAAGCACATGATACTTACCTAAATTATAGCGGTGAGACCAAATTGCGTCATCACCTAAGACACCACCACCGGCTTCCTCACCCACCGAAGAGTGGAATACCATCAGGTGGTCAATGACGCCATCAGGCTCACGGAAGTTGCCGTCACCATCGTAATCATAACGATCTTCAATATCGTAGTCGGCCAGATTAATACTTGGATCTTGTGCTAACTGGTTTAAGGCTTCACGTACTAACTCTTGAGCATTGATATCATTGTCCGTTGTAGGAGAGTTACCCCCGTAGAAAGACGCGTTCTTCGACGCTCGGTACCAGCCAGCCGCTTGACCAGCTACGCTATAGCTTTCACCTGACTCACTTTCGTAATATTGACGCATGGAGATGAGGTTTTCTCCATTTGGGCCAAGATAGCCTGCACCTGAGAAGAGTAGGTTCTGGTAGTGTTCGGGTTTGTAACTATCGTAGAGCATCTCAGTATGCTCGGAAGTCAGTCGGTTTTCATCCCAAGGTAAGTCAGGGAAGTCGACGAGTAGGGCAAGGACTTTGTCTGTACGCTTTTGTGATAAATCAAAAGCAAACACATGTGCTTTATGGTGACCTTTCTTTGCTTCGATAGACTTTAGGATCTTAGCTCGCTGCTCCAGCGCTTTCTTGCCGAATTGAGCGTCTCCTTTGAAGCCTCCATTAAGCTTTGTGTTTAAGTAGTTATCAAGGGCGTTTTTTTGCTCTTCTACCGAAGAATTTTCATCAAGAACCCCTTTTCTAACGAGCATCTCGATAATTTTTTCTTCGTTCATCACACCTAAATCTATAGGTGTTTTGGCGTGACCACTGACACTAAAAAGGGTCAGCACCGCTGTTGCCAGCAGTGTTTTCCTCATAGGACTCATATTATTTCCTTATTATATTTTGATTGCCAAATACCACTTATTAAGCGGTTATAACGTTGCGTGAACAACAAAATCCCAATCAATGGGAAGATTCCTTTTAAGTGACTTTCAGCCTGAGCTATTTCTTAATTGCTGAAATACACTTTTGTTCAGTCGGGTTGTTTTTTATATTGGTGTTATTATCTTTCTTATCGTTTTTGTTTTTTTTGTCGAATCTATTAGCAAGATAAATCTGGAGAGATTCTTGTTTTTCTTCATAGGTTTGATTATCGCAAATAACACCGCGTTCAATTAATGAAGCAATGAGTTTCTCATCATCAGGTAGTGGATTTGCTATAACGGCAGAAGAAAGAAGTGTTAACAGACAACTGACAAATTTCATTTTTAATTTATAAAATGTTAATGTTTCGAAACAAAATATAACTAAGCGTTATTAAATGCAACGGCTATTTTTTGTCCATCAAGATCTTGATTCATGTATCAACAAAATAAGTAAACACATATGATCGTCCTTAATTTACTTTTTTGTTATCTAATTATTTAACATTACAGAATAAATAACTTTATAAATTTGTTATTAGTGGCTTGGGAGTATTGAAAATAGAAAGGCGGGGAAAAAGAGGGTAAATATTTATTTTATCGTACGCTAAGTTCAACAAAAAAAGCGCCATAAGGCGCTTTTTACAATATAGAGAATGATCATTGCAGAGGGAAACTGAGCCCAGTAATGTGATCTAGGCAGTTAAAGTTCTATGCGGTAAATCGATGTAGTTCCGCTGACTTCGTTACCCACTGCGAGGAGGTGCTTACCATGTCGAGCAAAATAACGAATCGATTCGGGACCTAAATCACCTGCTTCTGGGTTATATGTATCATTACTACACTCGCCATCCGAAACTTGAGTACAAACTGGCTCGGAGAAGTCGCGATTGTTTATGTAGTTGATGAACATCGGTGAAGTTGGCGTGCTCACATCGTAAACCATAATGCCACCTTGCCTTTCCAACCCGATAAATGCATACTGCCGACCATTAATTGATGCAACTTCAATGGCCTCTGGCTCAACTCCTTTATCATCACTGCGGTCATCAGCTGTTTCATTGCTGTCGTTGCTGCTGTTCAGGTGTTGTGGATCAAGTGTATTGACGATATCAGCAAACTCATCGCCACTGTCAAATACGAGTTCACCGTTTGCATTCCACAGTGAAAAAGAGCGGCTACCAAAACTATAAACCACATCATCTTGTGCTAAATCGCCATTCGGCTTTACAACTTTCAGACGGGCAAGTTGGTTTTTGTTACTGAGTTGGCTTTTTAGTGGATGTGATGCGTTGACGTTAAGGTCTTTACCACGCAGCTCATCGCTGTATACGATACAGAAGCCTTTTTCAGTGCTGTATTGGCTCGAGTCCGTGAAGTCATCTTCGTCCCATTCAAAACCTTTGCTATCGCAGACCGCTTGAGTGGTTTTAAAACCATACTCTCGACCATCACCTTCGTTGGCTGTTGCGATGTAGGTTTCTCCCTCTACTTGAAAACTAGCGATAGAATCAGGCATGTAAAGCCCTTCAAGTTGAGGGTAAGAGTTCAAGTTGCCCAGCTTTTTATCTTTGTTAGAAGCATCTAGAGCTTTTGTTTCCCAGCTTTTCCCACCTAAGCCGTAGATAGAGTCAACGGAAGCCTTGTGAATATCAATTTTAGCCAGCGCATTGTTTTCCTGAAGCGCAACGTACAAATAGCCGTCATCTGCGAAAGTCAGGTATTCTGGCTCTAAATCTTGTGCAACGGTCGCCCCTGGAGCTGATATTCTGATGGTTTCCATTAGCTCATCATGTCGTGATTCGCCTTGGTTGAACGCTTTGAATGAGAGCTGTTTGACTTCGGCTTGCTCGATACCTGATGCGAGGTCGACTAATGTGATACTGCCTTCAGGGTCGATGCTGTAGTCAGAATTTGGCTCGCCTTCGTTAGCTGTTGCTATGTAACGACCATCTTTAGAAAAAGACACCATATCTGGCAGTGCACCGGTTTGATAGGTCTTAATCAGTTCTAATGTGTCTGCATGGTACAACGCAATCAAGCCATTTTCTTGCTTCACTTGGTTTTCAATGGCGACTGCGACTAAGCCATTGTGAACAGAAACACTATTGGCGGCGCCAATCTTGATGTTGGCCATTTCACCCGCAGTGGATAAGTCAATATGCGCGGTTTTAGTAGGACGATTTTGTGCATCTAAAGTCATGACATCGACCCGCTTGGCTTGGGCATTCACCACAAACAATTGATCGCTACATTCGTCATAAGCAACGATTTCTGCTGCCGAAGTATCAAACTCACTATCGGCGACATAGGTCCCGAGTAATGTTAACCCGGTGATAGAAGACTCTGAGCTCTCAGGCTTGGCGGCAACTTGACACTCTGCGGTCAATTTAGTTGTTTCTAGAGAAGTGCAACCCGCTAGAGCAATAGCAGTACAAGCAGCCAAAGTAGTCAATTTATGAACAGTAAACAAAATGGTTCCTCCATGATTTAACGTGCTGATACTACGGAGGAATTGTGAAAGAAATATTTAATTCCTATAACAGTTGATTGAATTGTTGATAGTGGAATGTGGCACTGGTGGGCTTTTTGTCTTACGGGCTAACGTGATGGCCTAAGTTGCTAGGCAAAGAAGTTGGTGTAACAATGATGTCTAAATTAGTATTGACTAATGTTCGAGAGTGAGTGATAATTTTCATTAATTTAGTAAATGCTAATTTATCAGTTATGAGTTCAAACACGATTGATATTACAGAAATGAGGGAAAGGGCGACTGAGGCTTCAGATATGCTGAAGGTTATGGCTCACCCTGTTCGCTTGATGATGTTGTGCCAACTGACGCAGGGCGAAATGGGGGCAGGAGAGTTGCAGAAGAACGCTTTACTTAGCCAATCTGCGTTTTCTCAGCATCTTATGATATTGCGTAATCACAAGATGATTCAGGCCCGCAAAGTCTCGCAGCAAGTTTTTTATTCTTTAGCGGACCCTAGAATTGAAACGTTAATTGAATCTTTTCACGATATGTTTTGTAGGAGGTCATTATGAGTGGAACCTTTCCATGGCATTCTTTAATAGGTGGTACTCTTCTTGGCCTGTCAGCTGCGATTTTGTTGTTATTTAACGCTAAGACCGCAGGAATAAGTGGGATTGTAAATGGCGTTTTTACGCCTAATCGGTATGACTTTTTGTGGCGTATCTTGTTTTTGTCAGGAATGGTAAGTGGAGGTGCACTCAGTGTGAGTTTTTTAGAGATACAAGTACCTAGCCCCGACTCTATATCAACGTCTCATTTGGTCGTAGCAGGTTTGCTTGTTGGCTTAGGTACGCGTATTGGTAATGGATGTACCAGTGGCCATGGTATCTGTGGTATCGGCCGATTTTCTCTACGCTCCGTTGTGGCCACGCTGATCTTCATGTTCACTGCGGTTGTGACGGTTTATGTTCGCTAAGGTGGGATAACATGTCACAGCTTAAGCTTCAAATGCCAGCACAAATATCTGAACAATTCGTTGCACTAGCCAGTGGGATAATGTTTGGTATTGGCATGGCGTTGTCTGGGATGACTAATCCAGAAAGTGTTATTGGTTTTTTAAATGTCATGGGGGATTGGGATCCCAGCTTAGCGTTTGTAATGGGAGGTGCGCTAGCCGTATTTACCCCTATTTACCATTTTGTAATCAAGACTCGGAGACATGCGTTGCTGGGGGAGCCGTTCTGTTTAGTAAGGAACCAGAAGGTTGATAGAAGATTAGTCTCGGGCTCAATACTATTTGGTACCGGCTGGGGACTCGCAGGCATCTGCCCTGGACCTGCTATCACAAGCCTATCATTTGGTAACCTCGATATGTTCATCTTCATTATCGCAATGATGACGGGTTCACTGATGGCAAAATACATCCGAGTACCCATTAATAACATGGCCATTCAACGCGAGTGAAGTCGAAAAGGGCTATGCAAGTACCGTAAAATCCTCACTGGTTGGTAGTGGCGGAATAAATTGATTTGAAGATTGAATGATCAGCCATTCCAGATTCTATGCAGTGATAGAAAGATAAGTTTCTGCAAAAGACAATGTTGAAACAGTTATCAACAGAAGCGCCAGAATCGATATAAGTTTAGTGTTTGTCATACTCTATATAATTTGTGTTTATTGACAGCCTTTATTCTATAAGCACTCAAGAAAAAGCAAGTGAAAATCGAGTGAAAATCACTTTTTTCATACATTTCTTTCAAGCTGAGATCACTGCCACTAAGATCGATTTGATCTTAATCTAGGGCCCAATTTTATTGATCGAAATCAATACATGCCATGAGCTCATTTCGTTAAATACGCCACAATATATTGTGTTGGTAGAGTAAAAATTAACCCTATATAGTGTATTTGTGGATAACTCTGTGAGTATTTAAAGGGTAAGGAGAGAAGGTGAAACCAATCGTAATCAAACGTGACGGCTCTAGAGCTCCGTTTAGCAGGGATCGCATTCAAGCTGCTGTTGAAGCAGCGGCAGAGCATGTCGATAAAGAGATCGCTATTTACGCGTTAAATGTCGCGTTAGCGGTGGAGCTGAAGCTAAGAGATCACGATGAAGTTCATATTACTGAGATTCAAACCTTAGTAGAAAACGAGTTGATGCAAGGTCCTTACAAATCACTGGCGCGGTCATATATTGAATATCGACATGACCGTGACATAGCGCGAGAAAAGCAGAGTACATTAACACGGGAAATTGAAGGTCTTATTGAGGAAAGTAATGTCGATCTTATTAACGAGAACGCAAATAAAGATGGCAAAGTAATTCCAACTCAACGTGATTTATTAGCGGGTATTGTTGCTAAGCATTATGCTAAAACTCACATTCTGCCTCGCGATATTGTTCAAGCCCATGAACAAGGCGATATTCACTACCATGATTTAGATTACGCACCGTTCTTCCCTATGTTTAACTGTATGTTGATCGACCTAAAAGGCATGTTGACACATGGTTTTAAAATGGGGAATGCCGAAATAGATACGCCAAAATCTATTTCGACAGCGACCGCAGTCACCGCACAAATCATTGCTCAAGTGGCCAGCCATATCTATGGCGGAACGACAATCAATCGGATTGACGAAGTCTTAGAACCTTACGTGATGGCAAGTTACGCAAAACACCTTGAGATAGCTAAAGATTGGGACATCCATGAGCCGGAGGGATTTGCACGTGCTCGAACGGAAAAAGAGTGTTATGACGCTTTTCAGTCTTTAGAATATGAAGTCAACACGCTTCACACCGCAAACGGACAAACTCCCTTTGTCACTTTCGGCTTTGGGCTTGGCACTAGTTGGGCTTCACGCTTAATTCAGCAGTCTATCTTGAAAAATCGTATTGCTGGTTTAGGTAAAAACCGGAAAACTGCGGTGTTCCCTAAACTGGTTTTTGGCATCAAAGACGGACTTAACCACAAAGAGGCTGATCCTAACTACGATATTAAGAAACTCGCACTAGAATGTGCTTCAAAGCGTATGTATCCAGATATTCTTAATTACGAAAAAGTGGTAGAAGTCACGGGTTCATTTAAGACGCCAATGGGTTGTCGTAGCTTCTTGGGTACCTACCGAGAAGAGGGAGAACTCATCCATGAAGGGCGCAATAATTTAGGTGTGGTTAGCTTGAACTTACCGCGAATTGCCATCCAATCTGAAGGCTGCGAAGCGAAGTTCTATGAGATCTTGAATGAAAAACTGGTGCTGTCACGTCGAGCGCTGGAGACTCGTATCTCAAGGCTCGAAAATGTCAAAGCGCGTGTGGCGCCTATTCTATACATGGAAGGAGCATGCGGAGTTCGACTTAAAGCTGATGAACCTATCGCCAACATTTTTAAGCATGGTCGAGCATCTATTTCTCTTGGTTATATTGGTATCCATGAAACCATCAACGCACTCTATGGTAATAATGAGCATGTGTACGATAGCTCAGAGCTACGTGAAAAAGCACTGAATATTATTAAGCACCTAAAAACAACGGTGAATCAATGGGCTGAAGAGTCGGGTTATGGTTATAGCTTATATGGCACGCCAAGTGAGAATCTGTGCAGCCGATTCTGCCGTATCGATACCAAGGAATTTGGTGTGCTCGAGGGAGTCACTGAAAAAGGGTACTACACCAATAGCTTCCATTTAGATGTTGAGAAAAAGGTTAACCCATATGACAAGATCGACTTTGAAATGCCTTACCCTGAGATCTCAAGCGGTGGATTCATTTGCTACGGTGAGTTTCCGAACATGCAGCGCAATATCGAAGCGCTAGAAAATGTGTGGGACTATAGCTATAGCCGCGTTCCTTACTATGGAACCAATACGCCCATCGATGAATGTTATGAATGTGGTTATAACGGAGAATTCGACTGCACCAGTAAGGGCTTTACCTGCCCAAGCTGCGGGAATCATGACTCGACTAAAGTTTCGGTAACTCGACGTGTTTGCGGATATTTGGGAAGCCCCGATGCAAGGCCGTTTAATTTCGGTAAACAAGAAGAAGTCAAACGTCGGGTGAAACATCTGTAACATTTTTGGTTAGTGAATAGGGCGAAACCTTCGTCCTTTTCTCAATGCCAGTACTGAGATTGTATGGAGTCGAATGGCATCATGAATTATCACCAATATTATCCAGTCGATGTTGTGAACGGACCTGGTACTCGCTGTACTCTGTTTGTCTCGGGGTGTGTGCATCAATGCCGTGGTTGTTACAATCAATCCACGCAGCGCCTTGATTCTGGCGTGTTGTTTACCCAAGAAGCAGAAGACCAGATCCTTCTGGATTTAAAAGATACCCGTATAAAACGACGTGGTTTGTCTTTGTCTGGCGGAGATCCACTTCATCCTGCAAACGTAGCGGATATCCTCAAGCTAGTAAAGCGTGTACGTAAAGAGTGCCCTGATAAAGACATCTGGATGTGGACCGGCTACACACTGGCAGAATTGACGTCAGAACAAAGCGAGGTAGTCGAATTACTCGATGTACTTATTGACGGAAAATTTGAGCAAGAGAAAAAAGATCTCAAGCTGGAGTGGAGGGGGAGTTCCAATCAAATCATACACAGGTTCAAAATATAACCTTAGCGTTAGCGTTTTATTCTGAACTACTACTTTGTGTTGCTATTATGTTAACTGGTGCAGGTTTTTATCCTGTTTTGCTCTTAGCCGCTAAAATTTTATTTCTGAATTAAAGGATTCAATGATAAGTTGAACACCGTTACTTGAATTTCAAAGGGTTATGACTTTCATGTTCTCTAATTTACCAACACCTACATTGGATCCTATCCTTTCTTTATCCGTTGCATACCGAAACGATCCCCGTCCTGACAAAGTGGACTTGGGTATTGGCGTCTATAAAAATAGCGCTGGTGAAACCCCAGTCATGAAAGCTATTTTGCAAGCGCAAGATATTGTTGTTGAAACACAAAAGACGAAATCTTATGTCGGGTTAGCTGGCTGTGAAGAGTTCAACCAGAGCATGGTTGATTTACTACTATCGGGCACCTCTGCAATGGACCGTGTTGCAGCGATCCAGACGCCGGGGGCAAGTGGCGCCTTGCGTATGTTGGGTGACTTAATGAAAGTTGCTCAGCCAGAAACTACGGTTTGGATTTCAAACCCAAGCTATGTTAACCACCGACCAGTCATGGAAGCTGCAGGGTTAAAAGTTAAACATTACTCTTATTTCAGCCCAGAGACTAAGCAAGTCGACACGGGGCGTATGTTGGAAGAGTTATCGCAGGCAGGGCCGAAAGATGTGGTACTTCTTCACGGGTGTTGCCATAACCCAACGGGCGCCGATATTGATTTCTCAGCATGGCAAGCCATTACGGAACTTTCTCAGAAGAATGGTTTTATTCCGTTTGTGGATATTGCGTACCAAGGGTTTGGCGATGGTTTAGAAGAAGATGCCAAAGGCTTACGCTTTATGGCTGATAACGTTGAAGAGATGCTGATAACGACGTCGTGTTCAAAAAACTTTGGCCTATATCGCGAACGCACAGGTGCGGCCATTGTCGTTGGTAAGTCTGTACAAGATGTCAATAACGCAAAAGGTAAGTTACTGACGTTGGCTCGTGCGACTTACACTATGCCACCTGATCACGGTGCTGCGTTGGTTAAGACTATTCTTCAAAATGAAAACTTAACACATGTTTGGAAGCAAGAATTGAGTGAAATGCAGCAGCGCTTGCTCAACCTCCGTCAAACTTTGTGTAATGAACTGAGAAATACCCATAACACTTCACAGTTCGATTTTATTGAAAGCCACAAAGGCATGTTTACTGTGCTAGGATTTACTCAAGACCAAATGACGCAACTCCGTGAAGAGTATGGTATTTATGGTGTCGGTGACGGTCGAATTAACATCGCAGGACTAACAGAAAAAGATATTCCTTACGTAGCCGATGCGATAGTTAAAGTGTCTTAAATTTTGCGTTAAGGCTCACATCATGTGGGCCTTTTTAAAAGCAGTCGTGTCTTGTTATTAGTTAGGTGATCGAATGAACAAACCGTGGAAAGCTTTAATTCTGATTATGCTTAGTGGTGGTTTGATGGCATGTTCTACAACAGGTCAACAGCCGGTAGAGTCAGAGCAAAAACCACAAATTGAAGAGCCTAAAATAGAGCCAGAAAAAGAAACAAAACCGGAAGAGAAACCTAAGCCAAAACCACAGGCAAGAAAGACGCCTGATGGGAAGCTGATACTGGGTGAACAAGAATGGGTGTATGTTCCGGGGCTAGAAGAAAGTTTTAAAGCACGAATCGACACAGGTGCAACCACCTCCTCGATCAGTGCTACGGATGTCGTTGAATTTGAACGTGATGGAAAAGATTGGGTTAAGTTCAAGATTGAGCATGATGGTATCAAGAGTAAAGAGATTGCTTTGCCTGTCCAACGCTGGGTGAAAATTCGCCAGTCGACTGCAGAAGAGTCTGAACGTCGCGCTGTCGTTGAATCTTGGATTCAAATCGGGGATCTAAAGGAGAAAACCGAATTCACGCTTGCTGATAGAACACACCTCAAGTTTCCATTGTTGCTTGGACGTAGCTTTTTTAAAGATGTCGCAGTGGTCGATGTCAGTAAAAAGTTTGTGCAGAAAAATCATAAGTAAAGAAGTAGCAAAGCAAGAACGGCACCATTTAAGGTGCCGTTTTTTATTGTTTTACATTGAGATTTTTGAACACGGTGAGAGAACTTAATTGCATATTCAGTTACTCTGCGCGGGTTCTTAACATTCCGTATCGGTGGCAGGCATTTCTAATTTAAAAACACAATGCGCCTGAGTTGGAAGTACCGATACAGTCAGCTTAATCCAAGGAGCCCCAAATGAAGCATTTAGCGATGGCCGTTGTTATCAGAAACGGCAAAGTTCTGATTCAAGAGCGTTACCGTGCAGAGCAAGGGATGGTGATGGAATTCCCGGGAGGTGAAGCCAATGAAAACGAACCAGGAACAGATGCTGCTATCCGAGAGCTCTATGAAGAAACTCACCTAAGTGGTCTCTCACATTTAGCGACTTATAGCGATATTAATGAATATGGTGGGAGAATTTACTACGTCGTGTTGCATGCTGATGAGGCAGCAGTACCAGTCGCACACGACAAAGGCAGACAGCAAACGTTTTACTGGATGTTGATTGAAGATATTCCAACCCATGATTTTTATAAAGCAGACGTTAATTTTATTCAGCGTCATCTAAAGAAACATTTGCGCCGAGAGTCAAAAGAACTTGTATAGAAGAAAGGCCAATCATTGAATGATTGGCCTTGCTGTTATTGGATTTCTAAAAGTTCCACATCAAAGATTAAAGTTGATGCTGGTGGAATAGGACCGGTACCGTTCTTGCCATACGCCAAGGGGCTTGGAATAAACAAGCGGAACTTGTCGCCTTCGACCATATGAGTCAGGCCTTCTTGCCAGCCTTTAATCACCTGTTTCAAAGCAAATGAAATTGGCTCACCACGCTCAACTGAGCTATCAAAAACAGTACCGTCAAGCAATGTGCCGTGATAATGCACCTTAACTTTACTCTTAGTGGTTGGATGGACAGTGCCTGTCCCTTTATTGAGCACCAAGTACTGCAGCCCGCTCTCAGTAGTGACTACGCCTTCTTTCGTGGCGTTTTCTAGAAGGAAGGCTTGCCCGGCTGCGAAGTTTTCTTCGCCTGCTTTACTTGTTACTAAAGTGCGGTAAATCATAAAGCCTGCTAGAACCAGAACGACAATGGGAATAATAATTTTAGACATGAGTCTTTTCCATATTTACTTAAGGTTGTTGAGTAAGATAATTGATGGTGTTGGCGATGTCTTGAACATCTTTATGGCCTGATGTCAGAACCATGTATTTACCATTGATAATAAAGGTCGGTACGGAGTTTATCTGACCTTTTTCTGTGAGGTTTTCTGCAAGCTGCATTGCTTTAAATAATTGGTTTTGATTCTCTTCTTTTAGCTCATATGGGCTTACCAAGCCTCGCGATTGAAACGCTTGAATAATCGCTTGTTTTTTCTCTGCCATTGTTGCGTTGTTACCCATTTGTGCGGCTTGAAATAGCTCGTTCATCATGGAGTGATCAGGCTTTTGCCCAAGTTGCATCTCAGCAGTGTAATAAATCATGGCACTGATTTTAGCACTGTCATTAAAAGTAACGTGAACCTTGCCAATGTTTTGTTGAGTCAGTTCTTCAAGCTGAGGAAGGACTGACTCCATTTTCTTACAGTGGCCGCAGTTTAATGAGAAAACTTCGGTCACCTGAGGTAAACGATAAGTGGACAAGTCCGTAGAGAGTGTTTGGAATTGTTTACCTTCCTGAGGCACATCTCGGTCGCTACAGCCTGCCAACAAAGTGACAAACACGATGGCAAATAAGGTCATCATTTTTTTCATAATAATACTCTTTGTGGACACTGGCCATTCTGATGCTCAGCGAGGTTGTAATAGCTGGATTTTACTCTTTCACAGGCCTTAACTAAATAGTTCTGGCAGTGAAATGCTTATTAAATCATTTCAGATCGTTAAGTGGTCAGAAGGCGAACAGTAAAGGGTTAAATTATCATTAAAGTATTCCCAAATTTGCCGATATAAATGATGTATCGAAACGGAAACGAACGAATGGTGGATCGATGAAATATCTTGCCTTGCCTCTGATCTTGCTTCTGACAGGTTGTGGAAATCTGTCAAAGGAAATGCGTTATCTAACGGACGACATGCTCGAGACCGCACCAAAGACAGATTTTGAGGTTCGATACCCTAATTGGGGGGATGCCCCTCAATTGGCTTCGTCAGGCGTTAAAGGCCCAATGGGGCAAATGCGCACGACCAGCTACAGTGATCTGCAGAACTTCTTGCTGAAGAATGGTGTTGACTACGAAGTACTACCGGGCAATCACGTCATGGTTAAGCTAACCGACACCATCAAGTTCAACACTGGGTCTTCGATGGTTAAGCCCGATTCAATGTACTGGCTGGATATGATGGGGCGCTATCTTGCAACACAACCTGGCATCGACATCGTCATTGATGGTCATGCTGACAGTACTGGTGCACCAACATTTAATGATTCACTTTCTATGAAGCGTGCCAAAGCCGTGAAGAAACAGCTGGTCAGCCATAATGTGGCGATGAACTCTATCTACACAAGAGGCTATGGGGAATATGTTCCAGCTTGCTCAAACAAAACCAATGCTGGAAAAGCGTGTAACAGACGGGTAGAAGTCCTATTTATCGTTTCGAATAACTGAGAAAAGTTCGCGCAACTCAAAAGCCAAAGCTAGACTTTTTAAATACAACTTGATGACGCTTCATTGGGATTGTATTGATTAGCTTAGCGTTAGCGGAGAGTCTATGCTCCATAAACTTCAGCCTTTATTTAAGGGCTTGGGTATATTGTTTACCTATTTCTGCCTTGTTTTTATTCCTCTGTCCGCTTCTTCGCAAACAGTCACCATTGCCGTTGGGGGGGAATATCCTCCCTATCACTCTAAACAACTGCCGGGTGATGGCATCAATGCTCAAATTGTAACAGCTGCATTTAGAACTCAAAATGTTGCAGTAAAGTATGTGTACTTACCAACGTGGAAAGAAGCCTTTGATTTCGCGGCGCAAGGGAAGGCTGATGCCACGGCGTTATGGGAGTTAAATAAACAGTATCACGAACTTTTCTTGGTCAGTGATGTTGTCTATAAGATAAACGCACACTTATTTTACAAAGAAGAGCTAGAGTTCGACTGGAATCGTATAGAAGACCTAAAAGGCTTAAAAGTGAGTGCTTTGGTTGGTGGCTATTATGGTGAACCCTTTGAAAATGCCGAGCAAAGTGGAAAAATTTCCGTCGAGCGAGTTGATGATGAAGCTAAAAATATTAAGAAATTAATCGCGGGCACTATTGATGTTTCACCGCTTTATATCGCATACGTTAACTACGTTCTTAAGAAAGAAGGACTAGAGTCAGAAAGGGAACGCTTGGCTTACCATCCTACGCCTTTGTTTATCAATACTCTGCACTTATTGCTACCTAAGCGAAGCTCCGGAAGTAGGCAGAGATTGATGACTTTCAATAAGGGCCTGAAAGTCATCAAAAAAAATGGCAAGTTACAAGCTATTCTGAACGCACATCTTCATTATCGATGACCTCTCGAAACGAGAGCATTTAATGGCTTAGCGCCATTGCTAGTAAAGAAATGGGGTGAATAGTTTCTAGCTGCGTGTTTTCTTCTATCTGCCACTTACAGGTTTCGCAATCTGTAATCGCATAGTCAGCTTCTGCGTTTTTGATCGATTCAAACAAGTGGTGTCCTATCTTCATCGAAACCGAGTAATTTTCTTCTTTAAATCCATATGTGCCAGCGAGTCCGCAGCATTCGCTATCTAACACAATCAGATCCAATCCTGGGATCTGGCGCAACACCTCTAGAGTGAATATCACATTACCGCTTCGCTCTAGGTGGCAGGGAGTATGGTATACCACGCGTTTGTTAATCGGTGACATAGATGGTGTGTTGCCGTTCATAAACTCTTTAAGCAGATATTTCATCACGTAATCAATGCGGTTGTTGATGTGGTGATTTTCGACCCCTAATACATGCGGATACTCTTGCTTTAGGGTGAATGAGCATGTTGAGGAGGTCGAAATAACGGTTCGGTCATGTTTTATCACTGCATCCTCAATGTTCTTTACATTGAACTCTGCGTGACGGCGAGCTTTGTTATGAAAGCCATTTGCAATCAGCGGCACGCCGCAGCACTTTTCTTTCTCTAGTAACTGAACACCTATCGCCATAGTGTTCATGACGGTGATGAGGTCTTTGCCGAGTTGAGGATGGTTGTAGTTGACGTAACAACCATGAAAGTAACTAACTTGTTTAGGGTATAAATTCTGCTCCGAAACCTGCTTTTTGTACCAACGACGAAACGTACCGTGAGAGTATTTAGGTAAGGATTTATGGTCATGCACACCAATGGTTTTATGCATGATCGTCTTGATGGGCTTGTTGTCTGTGATCTTATTGACCAACGGAGCAACAGGTGTTGCTAGAGTGCCGAACAGGTCGGTATGGCTTAAAACGAAATCCCGAATGAGCTTTGGACTTAGGCGTTTTCTTGCGTATTTTCCTCTAGCAACGGCGATGATGTCGCCAATGTTGACACCTGATGGACAAGCTGTTTCACATCGCTTGCAATTGGTACAAAGCTTAAGCGCTTCGTCGTAGTACTCCGCATTTTTTATACGTAATCGCTCTCCATCTGGGCCTGATTGCTTAGGGCCTGGGTAAAGTGGGTTTGCTTTAGCTACCGGGCAGGAAACCGTACAAACAGTGCATTTAATGCATTGATCAAAGCTAGTGGTTTGAGGTGCGTGAGTGGCGAATTTTGTTGTCATACGCGGGCCTCCTCAGATGTCATTGAGTGAATAATATTTTCAGCGACCTTATATGCTGACGCAATGGCAACACCGCCGCCACACCCTTCATGTATAGGATCATAATGAGACAACACTGAACCACAACAATGTAAATTGCTTATCGTCTGCCCATTTATCGAAGGACTAAATTGACTGTTGGTCACAACGCCAAACTGCATAAATGAATGAGGTTGCTGACTCAAAAAGGCTTTAGCGCGCCACTGGTGTCGGTGTTGGTGAAAATAAACGTCGAGGTTGAACACAGGTTCCACAACTTGAGTCGATTTCGCCACCAATCCATGGCTGAAGTAGCTTCCAGAGGCAAGAATGTAGTGCTTAGCTACCAGCGGAAAGTCTTCTAAATTCGCAGTTTGAATTGATTCGATACATGGTTTGTTGAGGTACCATTTTGCAGAGAGAGCTTTATCGCCTTTAAGCTGAATACCACCAAGACGGATAAATGCTCTATAAAGAGCTTCTTCAATGCGAATCCCTAGTAAAGAAGGAGGCATAGTGGGCACTTCGTGAAAATTAAGCTGGGTGAGCTGCTGAAGCTGTTCCATCAAGGTGAGCCCATCGCCATTTCCAATTATGGCAGGGAGAATAACAAGGTCATCTTTTGTCGCGCCATCGCTGAGCTGATGGACTAGGCTGGAGAATGCTTTAGGCTGTTTGAGAGCCCTCGAAATATCAATAGAACGCAGTTCATTAGGGTTTTGGCGTGATGACTCAAAGCCTGGAATACGAATAGGCAGTATTTTTTTCTCTATATGTTGAAATGCTTCGATTTGGCTAAGATTATCGAATGCAAGTTGTGGCTGAAAGTCCCTAAATCCATCGATGGCAACGAGCACTAGCCTTTTGAATGTGGCTTTATGATGAAACTGGTGTACGAAAGGCTGTGATAACCATGTTGATTTTAGTGTCCCAAGAGGAGTAATTCGACAGTGATTGTTATGATCTGAACTGTGCGATAGAGACACGCCTTCTTTAGCTAATGTGGTCTGAAACCATTTCAATGAAGATTGTATTTCTTCAACACGCATTTTGCTGTAAGGATGTTCAGGGGAGAGCTCTTTGAGCTGATGAATACCAGAAAATGGATCTTTGATTGCTTGACTATTAGGTAAACTACTCAGTACGTCAATGGAGCCAGAAGAGAAGTGCAAAGAGCTATGGCCTTGATTGATTAATACGGTTTTAAGTCCTGATTCCAAACACCTAAGGGCAGCGCAGTAACCTGCAATCCCACCTCCAATGATTGCGACATCATATTTCATTGGGTTTCCTCCTTCTTTTCGGCATGGTTATCTAACTGGCTGGCACCAAATAAACCCTCATAAATCCAGTGACTAAATTCGGCCTCTCTGAGAGCATCTCCCCAAAAAATGGGTTGTATTCCTTTCCATCGCTCTTCTAAAAATTCGTTCAGCAGTAGACTACATTGGTAACCATCAGCATTGGCATATTTATTAAACAAGTGCGCTGCTCGATAACTGCATAATTCTCCTTGGCAGGGGCCCATACCAAGCCTAGTTCTTCGGCGTAAATCGACCAGAGAATGAACATTAAGCTGTTTAATGGCATACTCAATTTCACCCGCTGTTACCATCTCACATTCACAAATAACGGTTTGTTTATCTAGGCTCTCATCAAGAAACTCTGCGACGCGTTCTCCATGTCTGTAATACGCAGATTCGTAAACAGGCTTAGCGATACTGGCTGTTTTCCGGCTTTTTAGTTTATGTTCGTTTGAACCAGGTAAGGGTTTGGTATGGGTTGAACAAGGTGTATCTACTGACAGTTTTTCGGCCAACAAATCAGTGGTCCATTCGGCCATAAGACGATAAGTCATCAGTTTGCCACCAGTGATGGTTGTAAAGCCTTTGAGGCCATCACGCTTTTCGTGATCGAGGAGTACGATGCCTCGGCTAATGTTTCGCCCACTACCATCGTCATCAACGGATACGAGCGGTCGAACGCCTGCGTAAGCGCGCAGCACTCGCGTATTAGCCATAATGGGAGCGAGTTTTGCCCCTTCTTCAAGTAAAACATCGACCTCTCTATCACTGACATGGAGATCATCAATCTGCTCGTAATCGATATGTTCAGAAGTAGTACCAATAAGGGAAATGGTGTCGCCAGGTACAAGGATGTCAGCATCGGAAGGCTTACGACAGCGGTTGATGACCAAGTTGTTAATGCGATAGTCGAGTATGAGCAGTGAGCCTTTAGCCGGAAACATTTTTATTTTTAAATCTGCATATTCGCAAATATTTTGGCCCCAAATGCCAGCCGCATTGACAACCTGTTTGGCGAACACTTGAAAAGGTTCATTGTGCTGCGTGTTGTAGCAATTAACACCAAGGACAGTATCTTCATGCCGGATCAAGGACAACACTTTGGTTTTATTAAAGAGGCGAGCGCCATGTTCTTTGGCGTCAAGCACATTGGAGGCGCATAAACGGAAAGGATCTAGTGTCCCATCAGGCACTTGGACTGCCCCTACTAATTTAGGGTTAACATTGGGTTCGAGCGAGAGGGCTTGTTTCGCTGTTAAGCGTTTTGTGTCGATACCTGCAGTGTCACAAGCGCCAATAAAGGTGTTTTGAAAATCAATATCATCTTCAGGTAAGGTGATAAAGAGCCCTGAGGTTTCTTCCACACAATGACGAGCAATTGACTTGAGTATACGGTTTTCTTGAATACACTCCTTGGCCGACTCTTCATCAGTGACGGCGTAACGAGCGCCAGAATGTAGCAGTCCATGATTCCGTCCAGTTGTTCCTGACGCAATGTCATCTTGCTCTAAAAGGATGCAACGAATTCCTCGTAATGCGCAGTCGCGCATGATTCCGGTGCCAGTCGCACCGCCTCCAATGATAACAACGTCTGTTTCAAACCGTTTATCCATAGCGAAATGAGCCTTGTGAACAAATATCCTTAAATATAATGTGCCATTTATTTCACTTTGTTTTCGATGTGTTGCTCACAAATGTTCGTACGAAATAAAAATGCTTGTTGTTATGTTGGTTAATAGGAGGTTTTGGGTACTAACACGCAAGACCCTGTAGATATTACAGTAACAAGAGGCTTGAAAACGTATGCGTAACAAAAGATAAACATATGATAAGTTTGTAGTTAGAGTATTTACACCTGTTTAATGATAAGGCTCTATCATTACCACTTCTGGCTTGCTAGCAGGAGGGTATGGTTGCAAATTCATGTCAAAGGTGGATTTGGTCGTTAAGATCAAAAAATTGATTTAATTAACAAAATAGAGAACATAAAAATAACAAAATGTGCTCGAACGCTCATTAATGGGCTGGGAAAGTTTAATATCACGCTCTTGTATGCAAAATACAATGCGCAATCAATAAAAAAATAAATTGCGCATCTTAATGTAAACAAGGACTCTTACTATGACTAATAGAAAACCAACCTTACTTGGTGAATGTATCGCTGAGTTTATAGGCACTGGGCTTTTGATTTTCTTTGGCGTTGGCTGTGTTGCTGCTTTAGTACTTGCGGGGGCTCAGTTCGGCCAATGGGAAATCAGTATCGTCTGGGGCTTTGGTGTTTCCATTGCCATTTACTGTACTGCCGGTGTATCAGGTGCACACATCAATCCGGCAGTAACAATCGCACTGGCCGCTTTTCATGGATTTGATAAAGCGAAGGTTATTCCATACATCATCGCTCAAATGTTAGGTGCATTTTGTTCGGCGGCACTGGTATACAGCTTATACAGCAATTTGTTCGTTGATTACGAAATCGCTCATGGCTTCGTCAGAAGCAGCCAAGAAGCACTGGCAACGGCAGGAATCTTTTCTACTTACCCTCATGCGTCGTTATCATTTGCTGGAGCTTTAGCTGTTGAATTTGTCATTACTGCCGTTCTGATGTTCGCAATTCTGGCGCTTGGTGATGAAAATAACGGTGCAGTACGTGGTCCGATGAACCCTCTACTTATTGGTGTTTTGATTGCGGTTATAGGTGGTTCACTTGGGCCTTTGACCGGATTTGCAATGAACCCTGCTCGTGACTTTGGTCCTAAGCTATTCGCATACCTTGCGGGTTGGGATTACGCACTATCAGGTGCTAAAGACATTCCATACTTTATTGTTCCTATATTAGGTCCTATTGCTGGTGCATGTTTTGGTGCTTGGGCTTATCCAAAATTTATCGCTCAATACCTGCCAAACACGGGTACAGGTTGTACGATTCCAAATCAGTGTGACGACACTGAAGAAAATCAAGAAGCGCATGTTTAATACTAAAATTACTAATAGAAATATCGAAACAAGAAGGAAATGATCATGACTGAGCAAAAATACATAGTCGCGCTAGATCAAGGAACAACAAGTTCACGTGCAGTTGTACTCGATCACGATGCAAATATTGTCAGCGTATCTCAGCGTGAGTTCACTCAAATTTACCCAGAAGCAGGTTGGGTAGAGCATGATCCAATGGAAATTTACGCGACACAGAGCTCAGTGCTAGTAGAAGCACTTGGCAAGTCAGGCATTCGTAGCGATGAAGTTGCTGGTATTGGTATTACCAACCAACGAGAAACCACCATCGTATGGAATAAAGAGACAGGTAAGCCAGTCTATAATGCGATTGTTTGGCAGTGTCGCCGTACTGCGGCAATTTGTGAGGATTTAAAGCAGCGTGGCCTTGAAGACTACATTCGAGAAAATACAGGCTTAGTGCTAGACCCATACTTCTCTGGGACTAAAATTAAGTGGATCTTGGACAATGTGGAAGGTGCTCGTGAGGAGGCTGAAGCGGGTAAGCTATTGTTTGGTACGGTGGATACTTGGCTGGTATGGAAGATGACGCAAGGCCGTGTGCACGTAACTGACTACACCAACGCATCACGTACAATGTTATTTAACATTAATACCTTACAGTGGGATGAAAAACTACTTAAAGACATGGACATTCCATTGTCTATGATGCCTGAAGTTAAGAAATCCTCTGAGGTGTATGGTCAAACAAACATTGGTGGTAAAGGTGGTACTCGTATTCCAATTGCAGGTATTGCTGGTGACCAACAAGCTGCACTTTACGGTCAGATGTGTGTTAATGCCGGTCAGGCAAAAAATACATATGGTACGGGCTGTTTCCTTCTTATGAATACAGGACAGGAAAAAGTCACCTCGAAGAATGGCCTTCTAACTACACTTGCGTGTGGACCCGCAGGTGAACCTGCATACGCTTTGGAAGGGGCTGTCTTCATGGGCGGTGCATCTATTCAATGGTTACGTGACGAGATGAAGCTGTTGGCCGACGCAAAAGACTCTGAGTATTTTGCGACTAAAGTAGACACATCAAATGGAGTGTACGTGGTTCCAGCATTTACAGGTCTTGGAGCGCCATACTGGGATGCATATGCTCGCGGTACTATCGTGGGTTTGACTCGTGGTGTTAATTCGAACCACATTATTCGTGCGACACTGGAAGGCATTGCCTACCAGACACGTGATGTACTTGATGCGATGCAAGCGGATTCTGGCATTAAGCTTGAAGCACTTCGTGTTGATGGTGGTGCGGTTGCGAACAACTTCTTGATGCAGTTCCAGTCGGATGTTCTGGATACGCAAGTACTGCGTCCTAAGGTGACTGAAGTTACAGCGCTGGGTGCTGCATATCTTGCAGGTTTGGCAGTTGGTTTCTGGGGCAGCTTGGACGAAGTAGCAAATAAAGCAGAAATCGACAAAACATTTGTTCCTCATCACGATGAAGAAAAACGCAATCGACGTTACAAAGGCTGGAAGCGCGCCGTGAAGTGTGCCCAAGCTTGGGCAGATATGCACGACGAAGAGTAAAGCAAAAACGCCCCGAACATGTTCGGCAACGTACGTAGTTCACTTAAGAGGAGCCGCCTAGCGATTAACAGGGTATCGGGGCTTTGATATTTTACCGCCCTAGGCCGATTTGGCTTAGGGCGTTTGTCTATAAAAAGGATAGATAAATCTCCTCGAAGGCTCTTTAAGCGTTTCGGCGTGTTACCTAAAGACATCGCTTTATTCATCATTTTTAGCTGGCAGACTATAAATTGGTAAGCGTATTTGAAGCTGATTTCATTCAGCGAACGACCGTGTTCAACAGCAGCTTGACTTGCCTCTCTTCTTACCAAATTATACCCAAGTAACAGCCCTACCGTTACAGTTCAGAAAAGGTGTGAGTTGGGCGACATCAACAGGGTTTTCTTCAAGGAAGTCGGCAAAGAAGTGTTGAATAGACATAAAAAATCGGAAACCTATAAACAGATCTCCGATTGTCTCTCATCAGGAGGAGCGGTCAACCGATCCTTATCTGATCTACACCCCGCACTTACGGGGTGTTTTCTTGCCGAGTTAGAGCTTAATCCAAGCGTCACTCCAAGCCGAGCCCGTTCCTGGGGCATATGCCCAAGCCGCTCCTGAACACCAACCTGAGTATGGGTAAGGTTTACACTCGTAGTTTTCTCCTACATTAGTCACGCGGTCTCCAGCTTCGTACGGAGTTCCTTCAACATATTGTGGGTACTCGCCAGGGTTACCGCCATCACTAGCTTTTACCAGAATAGATAAGCTGGCCGTATCAGAAGCCTTGCCATCTGAAACCGTGACAGAGACAGTGACATGGGTATCTTGCGTAAACTCAGGAGCGATAAAGCTTGCGTTGTCACCATTTTCAGTGAGCGTGACATCAGATGAACTCCACTGATAAGTCAGGTTGTCGCCATCAGCATCGTTGCTGCCAGAAGCATCTAATACAACGTTGTTACCAGCTTCAGCTTGTTCTGGGCCGCTAATGTCAGCAACCGGCGGTGTGTTTTCTGGTTCACTGCCAAACTCAGCTTTAATACTCATGGTGTCATAGGACGTTGCGTTTTCATCATCCATGACGGTTAGCTTGAAGCTGTAAGTCTCATTCGTTCCTGTATCTGGCACTGTCACTGTAGCGATCGCTTTATTTGGGTCGGTTATGCTCAAGTTAGGGCCGGAAACCTGTTCCCATTGATAGGAGGTAATACTCCCGTCGTTGTCACGTGAACCAGACCCATCGAGTTGAACGGTTTGAGCCGTGTCAATGACGATGTCATTACCAGCATCGACAACCGGAGGCTGATTACCTGGCTCTCCACCATCAAGGAGTCCTTGCTGCATGGCATTAAGGATATCGCCATTGTCAGCATCGATTTCCCAAGAGAACAAGCCTGCAAAACCTTGAGATCGTACGTAGGCAGCTTTGGCTTTAACAGAACGTTCGTCATCATAGGTGATCACTTCACCAGTCGCTTCTTTGTAGAGATATGGCGCTTTTGCAGGCTCGTCGTAAAATTCTTCAACGCCCGGTTGGCCAAAGTAATTACTGGCAAGATCTTTATAGTCAATGACACCTGCTTCCCAGCTGCCAGCAATAGGGCCATTACCGACACCAGTGATAGGGTTTGCAGGATCGGACATACTATCGCGAGTAACCCCTTTCCAGCCTCGACCGTACATGGCTGCCCCCAGTACTAACTTACTTGGCGATACGCCTTGTTTAAGTAGCTCTTTAGCTGCATTATCGGTTGTGTATTCAGGGCCGTCGTCCGGCGTTAACGTTCCTTCACACTGAGCTGAAGAGACGTGAGAACCACAGTATAGTGCGGCCTGATGACCGAGGTTATTGTCCCATGCTCCATAGAAGTCATACGTCATAACGAAGAGGTAATCCATGTATTGGGTGGCATTAGGGTAATCAACGTCTTCTATTTTGTCCCAGCCTGCGCCAATAGCAGAAGTTAGCTCATAGGTTCGACCTGTCTCCGCAGACAGCTCATCCAACATTTGACGAAGCTCTCTCATCAGTGCAACGTAGGCAGGACCGTCTTTTTCTGGGTCACCTAGATCTGGGTTCGCACCGGTTCCGCCTGGGTACTCCCAGTCAATGTCTACGCCATCGTAAAATTTCCATGTCAGAAGAAATTCTTTCACTGAGGCGACGAAGGTATCGCGATTCTTTTTATCGGTGAAGCCAAAGAACGGGTCGGACAATGTCCAGCCACCAATCGAAGGAAGAATTTTTAGGTCTGGGTAACGCTGCTTTAATGCCATCATCTGACCGTATGTTCCTTTGATAGATGAATCCGCAGTACCCGGCAAGTTTGAACCAAATGCGCCCCATTGGTCATGAACCACAACTTCATAATCCTGAGAATCACCACAAGCCAGTTGCAGGGCCCTTTGCGAGTTCGGGTCGGTTAACGAATCATTAGGGCCACATATTGGAACAAATCCATATATGATATGCGTTAGATTGTCCGCTGGGATGTTATCCACCGTGAACTTGCGGTCATATTGGCTCCATTCGACAAAATAGGTCCCTACAACCGTACCATCTGGCTGTGGGGGAAAAGATTGGTTATTGCCGTCGACGTTCATTTCCAGTGGCGCCATGCCTTTGCCATCAGTATCTGTCACCGAAACAGCGTGGACAGGTGAAGTTGAGCACTCCCCGTTAGCGTCACAAATATTAACGGTCATGTTGTATTGACCTGCTTTATCTATCTGTACTTGCGTTTCGCCTGAAAAAGCAGAGCCTGTAGGGCCATTGATCGCTTCAGAAAAGATGGCCTCATCATTTATGCGAACTTGCCATTCTGTCGCTGGTGTTCCGCTGTTGTACCAAACATCCCATTCTACTGGGAAAGTTACCTGGTCATTTCTTACCACGGTCTTTTTGTAAGATTGCTGGCCTGCTTCTCCGTTAATCTCAACAAATGACTGGCTCTTCACGCTAGTCATATTCCAGTCCAAAGTTGCAGCCGATGGCGCAGCGTATACATCCATGCTAGCTGTTCCTAAGCTGAGTGCGATAACTGCAGACAAAGGTTTTAAAATGCCTTTTTTACCCAACTGACAATTGTATTTTATGCTCATTGCACATTTCCTTTTTATTCAACCCTATGTTGAAACCTGAAAGTAACTTCAATAAGGAACTTATTTTTCAGGCTATCCATTTTCAATTTAGAAGGTTTTTTTAGAGGAGAAAAAGGCAATTTTTCAAGATGGAACTAGAAGCAGTAATTAATATTATTTCATAAATAATTGCTGGACTTAATAAAGCCAAAATGGAAGGTTAACTTAGTGTTTTTATTCTAAAAAATTCCGGCAAAATCGTTAAAAGTTGCATGTTTAAAATTAACGTTTTTGTCGCCTGCGTTCTTTTGTTTTAAACATGTCAAAAATTCATGCTTATTAAAGAATTAAATTATTAGTAGGAAGTGGGTGGATAAGTTTCTTTATCTAGGAGAATATATTTTATCCATAGAAACCTTTATTGAAGAGTCATTAACTGTAAAACATCATAAATGGCACGAGAACTTACTGCATGTCATACTAATAGGGAGGTGGCTGAGAATGGACTCTTGGAGAGATGGAAATGAAAAACTCTTGGTCAAGCAGTGCCGTATGCTTAATAAAAAAGCCAGTCACATCATTCGTAACTGGCTTTTAGAGAGAGTTATGGTTAAAACTATAAATATGTTTTTAGCTTATCAATAAGAAACTTAATATCAGACTCAGAAACGTCTTTATGAGTTACAAAGCGTATTGGGTTTCCTGGTGAAACGGTAATGCCATCTTCACTCAACTTACTTGCAATGGCGTGGATATCGACGTTGTCGTCTAGCTTAGCAAAGACAATATTAGTCTGAACGAAATCAGGGTTGACGTGGAAGCCTTGAAGCTGACTTAATTCTGTCGCCAGTAGCTTCGCGTTAGTGTGGTCAACTTTGAGTTGCTCTACTTGCTCTGTCAATGCCAGTTTGCCTGCCGCAGCAAGAATACCAGCCTGACGCATACCACCGCCGACCATTTTACGTAATCGGCGAGCTTTAGCGATATAAGCCTTGCTGCCAAGAAGCAATGAGCCGATAGGCGCTGAGAGTCCTTTTGACAGGCAGATTGTCATTGAGTCAAAGTGTTTGGCGATCTCTTTTATATCCACATTGAGAGCAACCGCCGCGTTGTAAGCTCTCGCTCCATCAAGGTGGAGTAAAAGGCCGTGTTGATCAACAAACTCACGGGCTTGTGCTAGGTAAGAAAGTGGGAGCACTTTGCCATTGATGGTGTTTTCTAGGCTTAGTAATTTAGTACGAGCAAAATGGCTATCATCGGGTTTGATTGCGGCTTTTAGTTTATCGAAATCCAGTGTGCCATCTGGGTTGTTTTCGATTGGCTGAGGCTGAATGGACCCAAGCACTGCAGCACCCCCAGCTTCATATTTGTAGTTATGCGCTTGTTGGCCACACAAATACTCATCGCCTCGTTCGCAATGCGCCATTAAACCAAGCAGGTTGGCTTGTGTGCCGGAGGTGGTGAAAAGCGCAGCTTCGAATCCATGGCGCTCTGCTACCCATGCTTCTAGCGAATTAACGGTCGGGTCGTCACCGTATACGTCATCTCCGACTAACGCGTCGGCCATTGCTTGTCTCATTGCTTGTGTTGGTTTGGTGACGGTATCCGAACGGAAATCCATGCGCTTTTCTCCTATATGTATCCGCATAACTTTGCTTTACTCAAACATGCGATCGTTTTGGCATCGGTGAGCTCTCCATCGATAATCTTTTGTTCGATTTCTTTTACTGATAGAGACACCACTTCAATGACTTCATCTTCATCGCACGCAAATTTTGTTACCTCTGAGAGGCCTTTTGCGACAAATAGGTATTGAATCTCATCGCAGAAGCCTGCCAAAGGTGTGACTTGTCCTAGAGATATCATGGTTTCAGCGCTGTAACCAGTTTCTTCTGCCAGTTCTCTTACTGCACAAAGCTCAATGGGTTCATTAGATTCGAGTGTTCCGGCTGGTAGCTCGAGTAGCCATTTCTTGAGAGAGGGACGATATTGATTAATAAGAACGATATTCCCAGTGTTTTCAATTGGCAAAATAACGGCAGCGCCAGGATGAGAAATCGTAGTGTGAGTGATGGTTTTACCATTCGGTAGGGTAGTTTGCTCTTCCTGAAGGGAAATGCCTTTCCATGTGTGTAAAATATTCAAAGGTGTATCCATGTCGTCTTAAAGTGACTCATTTTTAATGCGGCTTACATTACAGCCAACATATAGTGAATAAAAGGTTAATAAAGAGCTTGGCTCAAATTTGAGACACTCTCCCAGTGACTTGTCTCCCAAATTTGCAAACATTGATTTCAACAAGTTACGTCAAAATTGCTTCTGCTATAAAGACGAGTCAAAACTAAAAAATGCACTTGTAACAAAGTGATAGCAAATGTATAAAAATATACATACAATAAATTCTGAACGAAGTCAGAGGAGCGCAGAATGATTAGCCCTACCAGAGTCTCCCACTCGCAAAAAGCGTTACTCTCTGAACGAATCAACAAATTAGCGCATGCCTTATCTGATGGGGTCTACGAGCGTGAAGATACCATCAAAATGTGTTTGCTTGCAGCGCTGGCAGGTGAAAGCGTATTTCTCTTAGGTCCACCAGGTATTGCGAAAAGCCTTATTGCCAAACGGCTTATTCAAGCCTTCGACAATTCTTCTTATTTTGAATACTTGATGACTCGCTTTTCAACGCCTGAAGAGGTGTTCGGACCTCTGAGCATTCAAGAACTGAAAGATAATGGCCGCTACCTTCGTTTGACTGAAGGGTATCTGCCAACAGCTCAAGTGGTATTTTTGGATGAAATTTGGAAGGCGGGGCCTGCCATTCTCAATACATTGTTAACGGTAGTAAATGAGAAAACGTTCAAAAATGGCAGTGACGTAGAGCGTGTACCTATGCGCCTTTTGGTTTCGGCTTCCAATGAATTGCCGGATGAAGACAGTGGTCTAGAAGCCCTTTATGACCGAATGTTAGTGCGTATTTTTGTTAATCGAATTCAAAACAAGCAAAACTTTAAGTCGATGTTAACGGTAGGGACGCCTCAAGAAGCGCAGATCCCAGAAGGTTTAGCTATTACCGATGAAGAATACCATCTGTGGCAGTCGGAGCTTGAAAAGTTACAGCTTAGTGATGAAGTGTTCGAAAAGCTCTACGAACTGAAACAGATGTTAGAACAAGCCGCTATGGAAAGTACTGGAGCTGACATCGCAGATACTGACATGTACGTATCGGATCGTCGTTGGAAAAAGGCGGTTAAGTTACTCAAAGCGAGCGCATATTTTAATGGTAGGGATACGGTCAATCCGCTCGATTTACTGCTTCTACAGGATTGTTTATGGAACAGCCCTGAGTCTCGAGAGGTAGTTCAACGAGTAGTCAAAGAATTTGCTCTTAAACAAGCTTTTGATCAACAAGAGGTTGAACAGCAGATCAGTCTATGTCGAGAAGAATTGGCTGAAGTTCAGGAAGAGTTAGAGTCTGAATTTGGCATTATGTTATCGATGGAATCGACAACCGGGTTACTCAAAAAACAAATTCATAGTTACGATATTTCGGATGCAAAAACTTACAAAGTAGGCAGTGCTTTCGACTTGGTTAAGTTGGTGTTACTGCAGAGTAATATGTCGGTATCTGAATCCGAGAAAGGCGACAGTCGCTGGGTTTACGTGCCTAAGAATGAGTTGGAGCGAGTCATTAAAGAAGGGAACGGTGATGTCTATGGCTACGTGAACCAGAACACCAATATGTGCCGACTTCGATTTGATATTGATGCTGCGAACAATCTGGTCATTAAAGATATCGCCAACAGGGCTGTGCTGGTGTCGGTCGTGACGAATAAAGGGTTAGATGAAGGCTTATATCAAAGTTGGCTGACAAAATCAGAGCAAGCACTCGCTCAGCTTGAACATGCTGAGCACCACTTATTGAAAGTACGCTCTAATTTCCACGGTGCATTACCGCACAGCTTTATTGATCAAGACTTGCCTAGGGCGATGGAAGCAAGCCTCCAGCATATTCAACAAGTTCTTGAGTCCACCAAAACTGAATGTGAACGTACGGTTTTACGTTTTAGAAACCTAAACCAGTTCTTCTCTTAAAGGAACAATGAATGTTAGGAGCCGACGGACTCAACCTCGCGTTAATGATTGCAGACTCAGGGATCATCGACTCTGCAGTGAATGATTTAATGGCGCGATCTCAAGTGATGGCGCTCACCGAAAACAGAGGGGTGAAAACCAAAGTTAAAAACCATCTGTTGAAGTGGCGAGGGAGCGTTAAGAAACGAATTACTAGAGTGTGTGAAACGGAGCGATTTCAGCAAGAGTTGGGACTCTATCAAGAGGTGATACATTGGGATGAAGCCACGTTTTTTGAAAAGGTTCCTGACGTCATTAAGAAACTTGAATGGCATTCTGCTTTTTATCTTCAAGCTCGTCGACTTATAGAGAAGAATAAAGGGGTAAACAACCCAATGTTTCCTCATTACTTCTGTGACCAGTGGTATCAAAGTCTGTCAGATGCCATTCATCAGGCTCAGGTGAGTGAGCTGGAAGCAAGCAAAGAAAAAGCTCTGAAAGATCTCTATCAGCGTATGGAAACCATGAAGAACATGGATAAAGTCACTGAGGAAGGCGATGAAAACAGTGTTGGGCGTCTGTGGGATATGGCTTCTGCGAAACTGAGTAAAACGGATTTATCAGTAATGAAACGTCATGCTGAGTTTCTGAAAAAGAATCAGGGCTTACAGGAAATTGCTGAAAAGTTAGGGCGAATGGCTGGTCAGGTTGACGATCCGGATTTAAATCGCGCTCCAACTGAAGAATTGCAAATGGTCGAAGAAAAATCGGATGAAGCAACAGATGATATTGTTGGTATCCACGAAAGTGATGACCTCAATAAGTTGCTTCCGAACGAGACCATGTTTTTGGCTTACCCAGAGTTAGAGGTGGTTTTTTATAAGCACTTAGTCGACAAGCGACTTATGAATTATCGTATGCAAGGTAAATCTCGTACTCTACGTAAAGTGAAAGCGCAGAAGCCGGAGCACAAGCAAGTTGATGTCGAAAAAGGCCCGTTCATCGTTTGTGTTGATGCATCAGGCTCTATGAGCGGGTTCCCAGAGCAATGTGCAAAAGCAATGGCTTATGCGCTCATGCAGATCGCTTTGGCCGAAGATCGTGATTGTTTTGTTATTTTGTTTTCCACAGAACAAATTACGTATGAGCTGACGAGGCAAGATGGTTTGAGGGAAGCGAGTGACTTTCTTACATACAGTTTCCATGGTGGAACGGACTTAGAACCCGTTTTGATCAAGTCTATTGACTTGATGTGTGGTGATAAATACAAAAATGCCGATATGGTGGTGATTTCTGATTTTATCGCCCCCCAACAATCTCCGGAAATCCAAGATAAAGTTACGCAGCTTAAAAAGAGTAAGAACCGATTTCACGCGATCAGTTTGTCAAAATACGGTAACCCTGAGCTTATGTCTATGTTTGATCATAGTTGGGCTTATCATCCCAACCTAGTCGGTAGGATAATGAAGAAGTGGTAACCTTCATCCAATATTTAAACAATCGGCAACGCATTCAGACATTTTCTACACAGACAAGTGTCATTAGATGTTAAGGAAGAGGTGTCACGCTGTTCGACAGAAAAGCACCAGCACGTGCTTTTCCCTGCACTGATATCGCATTGAGCGGGTTGCCCACATGAAGGGCATAAGTGACTTGTAACGCTTCCCTGAAGAGCTTGTATTACAGTCTCTCTTTCATTATCTGATAGATGTCTCCAACTGATGATTTCGTCTATAGTTCGATGGCAGCCGTTACAGATCCCACCATTATTTTTGCATGCAGCAATGCAGGGCGTTTTCAAAATAGATATCCAAGCGAAAAAACTGACACAGACTATACCGGAGTCTGCCGGCAACAACAAAAATCAGTTGTCATTAATAATGATTCCCACTAACATCCAATGTAAATGATAATCAATATCAAAAAGTAATTTATTCATGATAGCTTTGATTGCTGTTTCAGTCTTTATCATCGGGCTTGGAATTAAAATTTATGTTTCTCACCTGCAAATTGTCTTTTGGTTGCTATTTACATTAGGGCTAGCACAGTTTGTTCATAACCTAGCCGTGCATATATTGATATCGATGTTCATTGCATCGCCATTTTTAATTAAAATGGACAATAAGTCATTGGCTCGGCAAATCTACATTCTATGTGTCATTGTTCCAAGCATCACACTCATCTCTAAGCTTATTTAAACTTAGGCGGTTGATAGAGCAAAGAGGCATCCTGTTTCATGAAAACATTGCTGGCTATTAGGCTCCCGACACAGATTAACCCAAGAGCGAACCATCCAAGCACGGTTGGCTGCTCGTTAAATACAACTATTGCTAGCAAAGTCGCAATGGCTGGCGTTGCTGCACCAAAAGCGGCGGTACGTTCTGCACCTAGTACAGAGATCGCGTGTAAGTAGGTATAGGCAGCGACTATACCGGCACCTATACCTTGTAAAGTAATATGACCAGCCAGCTCCTTCCAAGGCCACTCTGCAACGTTAGTCTTGAATAAGTAGCTGTCTATGTTGCCGCTGAAAATCAGTGCGGGCAGAGCTAACGTTGATAACAACGAAATGAACCCTGCGGTGATAAGTGGATTAAGGCTCGAAACACGGGCGCAGATAGTAAATGTTGCCCACATCAAACTTCCAATTAAAAACAATAAGTACCCCTTGAGCAGGTGACTATCTGGTTGGCTAAAGCCTTGATAAAGAAACGCCGCTATTCCGCTTACTACCAGTGTTAACCCTAAAATGCGGTGTGAGCTCAAAGGTTGTTTAAATAAAACGACAGCAATTCCGGAAACAAACAATGGCAGCGTTCCTGGAATCAGTGCACTACCATCAGATACGGGAGCAAGCTGCATTCCTGCGCCTACGATAAGCAAGTAGGGCAAGCCACAACCCAAAAACATGCCCATTATGTAGCGCTTTGGTACTCTTTTGATTACGGATTTCGATTTGATAACCAAAGGCAGTAGCACGATAGCGGGGATTAGGAATCGAACTAAGGCGATATCCGCTGTGGTTAGGTCGGAATGTGCTCCGTCACGAAGTGATAAGAAAAAGCCGGACCAGAGTAGTAGTGTGGCGGCCATGGCCAAGTAACCTGAGATCATAACGTTAATACTAATTGAATTCGGTGATGATAATTATGGGTCGTTTCTTGCGACCAAATATGGCAAAGTTAACTATTAATAGATTATAGGTTGGCTGAAAACGCTAATATTTCATTGTTTTAAGCGATAAAGAAGCGTGCTTCATGGACAGAATCGATCAACATATTTTAATGCTGTTACAAAAGGATGCGCGTCAATCGACCGCAGATATAGCCGATAAAGTCGGGCTTTCGCCTTCTCCCTGTGCCAGGAGAATTAAAAGATTGGAAGAAGAAGGGGTGATCGCTAGTTATCGAGCCAGTTTGAGTAAGGCTAAAATCGGAGTAGGGATGACGGTCTTTGTTGAAGTTAGCCTGAGTAACCATCAGGCATCGTCGATAGAGGATTTTGAGCAAGCGGTGCAAGACATGGAGGAGGTTGTCAGTTGCCATGTGGTTTCCGGAGCTTATGATTACCTACTAGAAGTTGTGAGTCATGACTTAGCAGGTTATGAGTCTTTCACACGAAAAATTCAAAGGTTAGAAAATGTGAAAGACATCCACACCCACCTTGCTATCAGACAAGTTAAAGAAGCCAGCCAGCTACCTATATTCAAGTAGTTAGCGGGTTGTCTGTTGATATGTACTTTGGCTGCCTTCACTTAAATAGTCTGGCTTAGAAAAGAGAGAGACACGATCTCGGCCTAGTCTTTTGGCTTGATAGAGAGCGATATCTGCGCGTTTTACCCAGTCTTCGATGGCTTCAAGGGGTTGGGACTCTGCAATACCTGAGCTGAGGGTGATTTTTACTTTGATGGGGTAATCGCCTTCTTTTATTGATTGATTAATGAGCTCCATCGCGGATTTTGCCGTGTATTGGTCGACTTGAGGGAAGAGCAGCAGGAACTCATCGCCACCCAAACGAAATAGCATGTTCGTACGTTCAGTATGCTGAGTCATTATTTCTACTGCTTTGCTGATGACTTGATCTCCCACATCATGCCCATAGAGATCATTAATGGTTTTAAACTTATCGATATCAATCAATGCGATTGAAGACGTCGTATATAACTGGCGGATGTTCTCTAGTGAACTTTGTAATTGATGTCGGTTATAAGCTCCTGTCATAGGATCTCTCACTGAGAGAAAGCGTAACTCGGCCTGGAGCTTTTTGATGGCTTTAACCACAACATGCACAATAATTGCTGTAGCAAGCAAAGAAAAGGCGTATCGGGAAGTTTCTGATAGTTCTTGATGTGGAAAGAGAGCAATAACACAACCGAGACACATTAGGATATTAGCCATTAAAGCGGTTCTGGTTGGAAGTAAAAAAGCAATGCTGATTACAATTGGGAACACCCAGTAACTTGCAAGTGTTCCAAAAATATTCACCGCCATAATATTTGATATGACCAACAAAGAGAGCGGCACTATATGCCCAAAGAAGCCTGACTTATTGTAGATGATCGCCGTTATTTCGAGCAGCAAAGTGATCTCAAATGCCAGTAGTACGGCACCAAGCATCAGCTCACCTATCAGAAGGTTTTTTATACCGAGTGGCACAAAGAAAATAAGCGTAATTGCAATGATAAGCTTTAAAACGTGTTTCTGCTGTTTGGTATCAAGTAGGGTATTCCTATGACGAGTCGGAAGCGTTTTTTCTTTTATCATGCAACACCCTTGACTGTTTTTACGCCTTTACTAAAAAGTAAGTCTAAAGTGTTGCTAAATCAATTTTACAATAGAAAGTTACTCGGCTTTGGTGATACTGCCGATCTCTAATACCGGTGCTACATCAATATCTTCGGCATTCATCATAGATGAAATGCGTTGTACAGAAGAAAGTAACAAGGACTGTTCCCACTCTTCAAGGTGCTGGAATTTGTTAATGAAGTTTTGCTGTAGAGGCATTGGAGCTTGAGCAAGCACCGCAGAACCTTTTTCAGTTAAGTGTGCATGCACTTTTCGTTTGTCTTGCACACTGCGAACGCGTGTAACCAATTCTTGACGTTCTAAACGGTCTAGAATAGTGGTCGCTGTTGCTTGACTCATGTTGGTATGGTTAGAAAGCTCGCGAATAGTGACTTCACCCAGCTCTCTTATTGAGCGCATCAGAATCAGTTGAGGGCCCGTTAAGCCTGATTCTTTACTTAGCCTTTTCGAGTGCAGATCGATGGCGCGGATAATCTGTCGAATAGAGATAAGAACTTCTTCGTGCTTTTCCAATGTAAATCCTTAGTGAGCGAAGCGTTTGGAGGCGAAAAAATACAGGAAAACTCTCGCAAAATGAAGTCTGAAAAGTCATAAATTTCATACTTAACTCTCATATTGATGAGGATATTGATAGTTATGAGAGTTGACGAGAAATTTTCTAGTGTAAATGTGATGTTCTCAAATGTTTAGAAGTCGAATTTAGTGCCTGTTAATGGATTGTTGATTGTTGTATAAATGATAG
The DNA here is from genome assembly GCF_022398095.1 of Vibrio sp. Isolate23. Taxonomy (NCBI): domain Bacteria; kingdom Pseudomonadati; phylum Pseudomonadota; class Gammaproteobacteria; order Vibrionales; family Vibrionaceae; genus Vibrio; species Vibrio sp. Isolate23. The sequence continues at coordinate 148,010 of NZ_JAKEUV010000001.1, read as the reverse complement.
ACGACTTAATCTTAGTTTGCCGAAAAAGTAGCCGAGTGAGAGTGATTTACTGGAATGTTTTGTATCTCAGCGTACAATAGTGGTGATTTGATCAAGTCTTGATATAGACTAAATTGTTTTTATCACTAACGATTTTCTATCTGAAGACTGGATTAGGGAAGAGTATTTATCCATAGAGAGGAAAGATGACTAAAGGTATTGATAAGTACAGTATCGATAGTACCGATTACACTGTCGGTCAAGATAATGTACAGAAGTGGGGGTTTGACGTTCATAACCCTGTATTTGGAGTAAGTGCCGGATTTATTGGTTTATTCCTATTTGCAGTTCTTGTGATGGACGCTCAATCTGCAAAATCGATGTTGGATGGTTTAAAGTTTCAAATCATCGGAAGCTTTGACTGGTTGTTCATTTGGTCAGGAAATATTTTTGTTATTTTCTGTTTGGCATTAATTGTTAGCCCTCTAGGTAAAATTCGCCTAGGCGGACAAGATGCGACTGCTGATTATTCGTTTATCTCGTGGTTGTCGATGCTGTTTGCGGCCGGTATGGGTATCGGATTGATGTTTTGGAGTGTTGCTGAGCCTGTAGCGTATTTTACAGGTTGGTATGAAACTCCTCTTGGTGTTGAAGCAAATACTGCGGAAGCGGCTAAGCTGGCGATGGGCGCGACGATGTACCACTGGGGTTTGCATCCTTGGGCTATTTACGGTGTGGTTGCTCTGTCTCTGGCATTTTTTGCTTACAACAAAGGTTTGCCACTTTCCATCCGTTCTATTTTCTATCCAATTCTCGGTGATCGTGCCTGGGGCTGGGCTGGGCATGTGGTTGATATTCTAGCGGTATTGGCGACATTGTTTGGTCTTGCAACATCACTAGGGCTAGGGGCTCAACAAGCTGCAAGCGGTATCCATCATGTCTTTGGTCTAGACGCAGGCATGGGACTACAAATTATTGTGATCACGGTTGTAACCTTGCTCGCGGTAGTTTCAGTCGTTCGCGGTATTGATGGAGGCGTCAAGGTCATTAGTAACATCAACATGATCGTTGCTTTCCTGCTGCTGATCTTAGTTGCTCTGATAGGTTATGCCGTAGCATTTGGTAATATTGGAACGACCTTGATGGCTTACGTCGAGAACATCATTCCTCTGAGTAATCCTCATGGTCGCGAAGATGAAGCTTGGTTCCAAGGTTGGACAGTATTCTACTGGGCTTGGTGGATTTCATGGTCACCATTTGTTGGTATGTTCATTGCTCGTGTTTCTAAAGGCCGTACGGTTCGTGAATTCATGACAGCGGTACTATTGGTGCCAACAGTGGTTACGCTACTTTGGATGTCGGTATTTGGTGGCATTGCGATTGACCAAGTTGTAAACAATATTGGTGAGCTTGGTGCAAACGGCCTGACTGATGTTTCATTGGCTATGTTCCAGATGTTTGATGTACTGCCATTTGGCACCGTTTTGTCTATCATTGCTATTATTTTGGTGTTGGTATTCTTCATCACTTCTTCAGATTCTGGTTCACTTGTTATTGATAGCATCACTGCTGGTGGTAAAGTGGATGCACCTGTTCTTCAGCGTGTATTCTGGGCCTTTATGGAAGGAGCTATTGCTGTAGCACTTCTATGGGTTGGTGGTACGGAAGCAGTACAAGCGTTGCAGGCAGGGGCTATTTCAACCGCATTACCTTTCACGTTTGTTCTATTAATGATGTGTGTGAGCCTACTGATGGGGATGCGCACTGAACAATACGATCGTTAATTGCAAGGGATGATACTTCATCCCTTTCGATGATTTAACAAAGGCCTAGCTTTCGAGCTAGGCCTTTTCTAATTGGAGTATGCAAAGTTGTTATTACTATAATGATGCAAGCTTAGTATGGTTTGCTGCTTCGCTTTGTTTGGTAAAGATGACGTTATTGACTTTGAATACATGAGAGTAGTGAAAATGGAAATCCGCCTATATGCGACAAAATAGCGAGTTAATGGTGGATATAATTTTCCGAAGAGATTGAAACGAGGGCCAATTGAATTGAGTGGAGCGAGAATAGACAATCCCCGAGAATGATATCTTAGGGATTGTGTCTTAGAGATAGTGAAAGGGTACTATGCGTAACGTGCGACTAACATTTCCCAGCTTTTGCGCTGAGATTCAAGCTCTTGCTTCATTTGCTGATAGCGAACTTTAAGTACGGAGTGTTCATACTTTTTGGCTAAATCACACTTTTTACTTTCAAGCATTTCTTTTTTCAGCTCATAGTAGTCGGACATTTTGTTCATTAGGGCATCAAACTCTTTATTTAACGCCTCATTAAGCAGTGAGGCGTTAGGAAGTTTGCTGACGTTTTTAGATGCTTTGGCTAAGTCTTGCTTTGCCATTGCTTTCTCTATTTTGAGTTTGGGCGTGACACGAAGCTTCTTGGTTAGCCCAAGCCACGAGCAAGACTTGATAAGCCACTTTGTTGGATCGTACTGCCACCAGTGAATGCCATTGCGATAATCATTTTCAAAAATATGGTGATAGTTGTGGTAACCCTCACCAAATGTGAACACCGCGAGTACTGCATTATCTCGTGCCGTGTTCTTATCAGTGTAGGGTTGCGATCCCCAAATGTGTGCCAGAGAGTTGATAAAGAATGTGGAGTGATGGCTTAACACCAGGCGTACCACACAAACCATTAGTAACATGCCCCAGATATCCTGATAGAGAACACCTAGTAACAGTGGTACTCCGATATTCATAACAATGGCAAGCAACAGGTAGTGTTTGTGCTGCCACATTACAATTTTGTCTTTTTGTAAGTCTCGACAGTTACTGTAATCGGAATAGGTCGCTGGATTGTAGTGTCTTAGCATCCACCCAATATGTGAGAACCAGAAGCCACGTTTGGCGGAGTATGGATCTTTATCATTGTTGTCGACATGCTTATGGTGGACTCTGTGGTCTGAGCTCCAATGTAGAGCACTATTTTGTAAAGCGAACGCGCCACCTAAAGCGAAGATCAGTCTTAGCGACCAATGAGCGTCATAGGTTTTGTGGGACCACAAGCGGTGATAGCCTGCGGTGATTGAAAGGTTACAAAAAGAAAAAGTTATCAACAGCCAAAGCCAGTGCTCCACATCATATCCGTATTTGAAGCCATACCAAGGTGCAACAACGGTAGCCACAATAAAACTAGAGAGAAAAAGCATGACATTAAGCCATATCAGCGGTGGCTTTTCCTTTAAAGACATTTCAAATTTCCATTCAGCTAACAGATGTGCGCCAGAATATCAGCGTACATGTGTAAGTCAAATGAAAGTTAGATGTCGTGTGAGTTTAGTGAAGGGTTAATTGTCAGAATTTATAACAATATCATTAATAAAGAAGTTTAAGGGGAATTGAGCTGATTAGCGGGGATTATTCTTAGAATCCTCGTAGTACGATTGGCTTTTAGTTAAATGTTTTATAGTATGAAGAGATGAGCAATCCTTACAGGAAGTAATAAGGAACTACAAATGGAATTAAAAGTAGCTGAATATAGTGACTACGAGCGAATAGCCACTCTGCATACGCAAAGTTGGAAGACATTCTACCAAGGGCTTCTTGCTGATGATTATCTCAAAAATGAAGTTCAGGATGAACGAATGGCTATTTGGCAGACGAGATTGATCAATCCTCCGTTCAACCAACATGTTCTTTTGTTGGAAGAAGGGGGGCTACTCTGTGGCTTTATCTGTGCTTTTGGCAATCATGACTTTGAAAAAGGCACTATCATCGATGCGTTACATATTGATGATAATTATCGTGGCCGTGGGTTAGGCGTGAAGCTTATCGTAGAGATGGCAAAGTGGATTACTCAACATTTTCCGGATAATGGCGTTTATCTTGAAGTCATCAAAGGCAATCAACAAGCGGTAGACTTCTATGAGCGTATTGGTGGTCAGTTGGTTGAGGAGCGTTTATGGAATGCTCCATGTGGTAGCCAGACCCCTGAGCTAGTTTATGCTTGGAAATCTGGCGCTGATTTGCTTGAAAGTATTCAAAGTTACACTCCGACAGAAGTCGTAACAGGTTGAAACACATAAGCCTGTTCTCCTGATAATTCTCGGACAATACCCACAAGATCGTTAGGTACTTTGGCGGCAGCCTGTTTCTCAATTTACCTAGCGGTCTATTCAATGAAAAAAACGTTACTAGTTACGGCACTATCCAGTGCGATACTTCTTTCAGGATGTGGGGAGCAAAATCAGGGACAGAAACACATGCCAGCATCGCTTGTCGTCACGGAGCAAGCATCGGTTATTTCTTATCAGCAAAGCAAATCTTATATCGGGCGAGTCGAAGCGGTAGAAGACACAAATATTACTGCACAAGTTACCGGTTATCTTAAATCCCGTCATTTTGAAGAAGGTCAGATGGTTGAAAAAGGCCAGCTACTCTTCACTATTGAACCTTCTTCGTTTGAAGCTCAGGTCGCCAGCGCAAAAGCAGCATTAGCACAAGCTAACGCTGAACTTAAAAAAGCTGAGTTAGACTTTCAACGAGGAAAAAATCTTTTACCCAAAGGCAGCATCTCTCAATCTGAATTCGACAATCTCAATGCCGCGCTATTAGGCGCAAAAGCCCAAGTTGAAGCGGGTAATGCTCAGTTAAATTTAGCCAAGGTTAATTTGTCTTACACGCAGATCCGTGCGCCATTTTCTGGTCGTATCAGTCAAAGCAAGGTTAGTACGGGCGATTTGGTTTCGCCTCAGTCAGGTATTCTAACCACACTAGTCAGTTTAGACCCAGTGCATACTCGTTTTAGCATCAGTGAGCGAGAGCGTTTAGCAATGGGTATAGACCGTATGAAAGGTGACGGTTCTGCTGATGTGGTTGAAGTGCAAGTTGTATTGGAGAATGGTCAGCATTTTGAATATTTGGGTCAGCTAGATTTCCTTGGCAATCGCATTGATTTAAACACCGGCACTATCGCTATGCGTGCTCAAGTCCCTAACCCAGATTATCGTCTCCTACCTGGCCAGCATATCCGTGTTGAGCTTAGAGAAAAGCAACCGACAGATGTGGTTGTGGTTCCACGCCGAGCGGTGCAAACCGACTTGGAAGGAAACTTTGTTATGGTAGTAGCTGAAGACAATATTGCTGAGCGCCGTAATGTTGAGCTGGGTCGCCAATTAGAAGAGGGTATTATCGTGACCAGTGGGGTGAGTATTGGGGATCAAGTGATCACTCAGGGCTTACAGCGAGTTCGTAATGGTGCTCCTGTGCGCATAAATGAAAACACAGACGTTGAGTAGAGGAGCTTAAATGTTAAGTCGTTTCTTTATCCAGCGTCCAAAATTTGCGCTGGTCATCTCAATTATATTGACTCTGGCTGGAGCAATATCGCTCGCCGTTTTACCTATTGCTGAATACCCAAAGATTAGCCCGCCGTCAGTGAGTGTTACCGCTTTCTACACCGGTGCGAGTGCCGAAGCGGTTGAACAGGCGATCGCTGACCCAATAGAAACATCCGTCAATGGTGTTGAAAACATGATTTATATGTCTTCGAAAAGTGCCAATGACGGTTCGTATAACCTCAACGTCACATTCGATGTCGGTACTGATCCAGATATGGCGCAAGTCAATGTACAGAACCGAGTCGCACAGATTGAGTCGAAGCTGCCTCAGGAAGTGCGTATGGTTGGGGTGACTGTCAAAAAGCGTTCACCGGACCTTTTGATGGTTCTGAACTTTTACTCACCAAATGGTAAGTACAATGATCAGTTTTTAATCAACTATGTAAACTTGAATCTGAAAGACCAGCTAGCGCGTGTTAAAGGGATCAGTGAAGTTAACGTATTAGGTGGTGGTGAGTTTGCTATGCGTGTCTGGCTTGACCCAGAGAAAATGGCAAATCTGAATTTAACCACCAGTGATGTTCACTCTGCTTTGGCAGAGCAAAATGTTCAGGTTGCAGCAGGACGAGTTGGTTCAGCGCCTTACAGCAGTGCGCAAGAAGTGCAGTTTAACCTTGTGACTAAAGGTCGATTGGAAAGTGTTGATGAATTTGAGAACGTTGTATTACGAGCCAATAGTGATGGCTCAACGGTCTACCTTAAAGACATTGCACGGGTAGAGCTAGGCAAAAAATTCTATGACGGGACTGGAAAATTCCGCGGGCAGGATGCGTCAATAGTGACGCTGTCACTCCAGTCTGATGCGAATGCCTTGGAAAGCGGAAGGGCGGTGATGGAGCTACTTGATAGTCTCAGCGCTAACTTCCCAGAAGGAATGGCTTACGAGACGAGTTATGACACTACAGTGTTCGTTGCGGAGTCGATTAATGGCGTAGTCAAAACCTTAGTCGAAGCGATTTTGCTGGTTATTGCTGTCACCTATTTGTTCCTTGGTAGTGCTCGCGCCACGTTAATACCGGTTATTGCTATCCCGGTCTCTCTGATAGGTACTTTTGCCATCATGCAGTTAACGGGTTTCACGATAAATACAGTAACGCTGTTTGGATTAATATTGGCAATTGGTATTGTGGTTGATGACGCTATTCTGGTGATTGAAAACGTTGATACAACAATGGCGAAAGATCCGTCCATTAGTCCACGTAAAGCAACATTGATAGCGATGAAAGAGGTGACGGGGCCTATCATTACCTCAACACTCGTGCTTCTCGCTGTTTTCCTTCCCGTGGCGATGCTTCCGGGAATAACTGGCATCATGTATCGCCAGTTTGCACTCACGATTTGTATCTCTGTGGTTATTTCATCGATCAATGCTTTGACATTATCTCCTGCACTTTGCTCTTTAGTACTAAAACAAGGTGGTGGCAATACGGCACGCTGGTTTAAGGCATTTAATAGTGGCCTTGAGCGAATAACCACACGCTACGGTCAAATTGCCGGCTATCTGGTCAAGAAGTCACTATTGCTGGTGGTGTTTTTCGTTGTTGCGGTAGCAGCTGTGAGTTTCTTCGCCAAAACAACGTCTACAACTTTTGTACCTCAGGAAGATAAAGGTATTTTGCTTGTTAACGTTCAACTTCCTGATTCTGCATCATTATCCCGCACTGAGTCTACAACGGCTCAATTGGCTAAGATGATTGAACAGGAGCCGGGCATTGACGGTATCACAGTCGCGAATGGGTACTCATTCATGACGGGAGCCGCCGCTTCCAATGGGGCGTCGCTCTTTATCAAACTTCATGATTGGGAGACTCGAAATGGGCTGGATGGAGAACACTCGGCGGCTGCCATCGCCAACAGAATCAATGGTCGAGCTGTAGTTGAGCTTCCGCAAGCGGTAGTTTTTGCTATGGGCCCGCCTGCAGTGCCGGGGATGGGATCTGCATCTGGATTTGAATTCGTCTTAGAAGATACGCTTGGCAGAAGTCGCAGTGATCTTGCTGTTGTGATGGATCAAGTCATTGCTGAAGCGAATAAACAACCGGAAATTACACGTAGCTTTAGTACATTCCGAGCTAACGTTCCACATTACTACGTTGATATTGATCGAGAGAAGGCTCAGCAACTTGGGATTCCACTGTCGAGCATTTTTCAAACGCTACAGGGCAACTTAGGGTCGCTATATGTCAATGACTTTACGATGTTTGGTAAGAACTTCCGCGTGACGATGCAGGCTGATGCAGAGTACCGCACAGGAATGGAAGATTTAGAGCGCTTTCACGTGCGCTCGTCAGCTGGAGAGATGATTCCACTTAGCACATTAGTAAGCTATGAGCAGATATTCGAGCCTGATGTGGCATGGCGTTATAACATGTATCGAAGTGCGATTATTCAGGGGCAACCTGCCCCGGGGTACTCAAGCGGTGATGCAATTGAAGCCATGGAACGTGTCGCGGCTGAGATATTGCCTCAAGGCTATCAGTACGAATGGACGGGGATGGCTTATCAGGAAGTGCTTGCAGGTAACCAAGCAATATTTGCCTTTGCGCTGGCTTTGATTTTTATTTACCTGTTTATGGTAGCGCAGTATGAAAGTTGGAGTATTCCTCTAGCTATCATTCTGGTGGTGCCAATCGCCACTTTAGGATCGTTCTTAGCTCTGAACCTGACTGGAACACCACTTAGCCTCTATGCTCAGATAGGTTTGGTTCTCTTGATCGCTCTCGCAGCTAAGAACGCAATTTTGATTGTTGAATTTGCAAAAGTTGAACGAGAAGATAAAGATGCGCCAATTGCCGAGGCTGCAGTGAAGGGGGGGAAACTGCGATTTAGGGCAGTGAATATGACATCTTGGTCGTTTATTTTGGGTATCTTCCCGTTAATTTTTGCTGCGGGAGCAGGGCATGTAAGTCAAAACTCATTGGGTATCTCTCTCATTGGCGGTCTGCTGTGTGTTTTGCTTGCGGGAACCTTCCTGATCCCAGGCTTTTACGCGCTTGTTCAGCGTCAACGTGAAAAAGTCCATGGTGGTAATACTAAACTGCTTCCCTTAGATGACGAGTAAGCCAACGAAATAATGCAAAATCCCCTTAGCAGAAGCTAAGGGGATTTTTGATATTAGTCTTAAAATTACAGTGTCGTTATAGGTATTTACTCTGTAAGGTACTTGTCCATCTCATGTTGTGGAACCATACCGCCACCTGTTGCCCAGACGAGATGAGTCGCGTTTCCCAATGCGGATTCAGATAAACTCAATCGAGCCAAATATTCGCGATCTTTGCAAGCAATGATTGGGCCTTTTATGCCAGCGAGCGCAGAAGGTTCAAGTTCAATGCCCTCTGTTTTCTTTAGCAGCTTTAACTGTGCGAAAAGTGTATCGTCCGCAACAGTGTAGTAGCCATCGATCATGCGCTCCATTGCTCTACCGACGAACCCTGATGCTCTGCCAACTGCCAAACCATCCGCTGCGGTGATATTGTCTAGACCGATGTCTTGAACGGAAATTTTATCGTGTAGCCCAGTATGTACTCCGAGTAGCATACATGGCGAGTGTGTTGGCTCTGCAAAAATGCAGTGCACATGATCGCCAAATGCCAACTTAAGGCCAAAAGCAACCCCTCCTGGCCCTCCACCGACACCGCAAGGCAAGTAGACAAATAAAGGGTGCTGTTCATCGACGGGAATATTCATATTTTCAAATTGCTTTTTGACCCTTTCACCCGCTACCGAGTAGCCAAGAAACAGTGTTTTGGAGTTTTCGTCATCAATGAAAAAGCAATTGGGATCTTGCTCGGCTTCCAAGCGTCCTTGTTCGACGGCAACGCCGTAGTCGCTATCATATTCTCGTACAGTCACACCATGTTCTCGAAGCTTTGTCTTCTTCCATTCTCTTGCATCCGATGACATGTGCACAGTGACTTGAAAGCCTAGGCGAGCACTCATGATACCGATGGACAGTCCCAGATTCCCTGTCGAGCCAACGGCAATACTAAAACGAGAGAAGAAGTCGCGTAATGGTTGAGTATCGAGTATTTGGTAATTTTCATCTTTACGGAGTAAACCATGACTTATGGCGAGTTGCTCGGCATGGGTCAAGACTTCATAGATACCACCCCTTGCTTTGACCGAGCCTGAAATGGGTAAATGGCTATCCATCTTCATCAAGAGTTGACCAGCAATCTGGGTTTGATAAGTCGCTTCCAGCTGAGACTTCATGGCAGGGATTTCACGAATGGGGGATTCGATAATGCCATTAGTCTTGGCTGTTTCAGGAAAGACTTTCGCTAAATAAGGGGCAAAGCGTTGTAATCGATGTGAAGCATCCAGTGAATCTGATTGTGTTAAACCCACAAAGGGGAGGGCTTCTTTTGTGCTGGTGATATTGGGGTTAAACCAGCTCGTTTCTTCATATTGAGTTAAACGGTTAATGAGAGGGTACTGAACTAAGAGATCATCCATAGAGCAATCAACAGGTAAGAAATCATAACTCAATGTAACGCTTGAACTCTTTGGCTGGCAAATAATACTTTTTCACTAAGTGTGAATGATGCTGTTGAAATAGGATTGGTAAACTTTTTTGTACATGATTAACAAAATACTAATACAAACATGGGATTAACTAATATCGAGCGATATATTGGTTGCAGGCATTAACCATAAAGGACTTGATATGCAGCTTGAATTACTTAAAGAAGGTCACAGGGAGAAACTTCTTGAGTTCGAGCTTCAAAACAGAGAGTGGTTTGAAGCCAACATCCCTCCTCGCGAGATAGATTTTTACTCACAGAAAGGTGTTCAAGAACACATCCAGATGTTCCTGCTTGAATTTACTGCGAAGACACTGATTCCGATGTTGATTGTTGAGGATGGTGAAATTCTCGGACGCGTGAATGTATCCAATATTAACCGCCGAAAAAAGGTTGCACATCTTGGCTATCGTGTGGGTAAATCTTTTACGAATCGTGGTGTAGCAAAATTCGCAGTGTCCAACATTATTCAAGTTGTTGAAGAAATCGGAGTGAAGACGTTGATTGCCTATGCGTCGACTGAGAACGTAGCATCTCAGAAGGTATTGATAGCTAATGGGTTCAAGCAGAATAAGGTAGTAAATCATTACGCAGAGATGAATGGAGAGCCTATAGACTGTATTGAATTTCAGTTACGTATCACTTGAGGAACAATGAATGATTAAGCAAGTAGGTCAAACCACGATCAAAGAGTATCATAAAGCGACTTGCCACTGTGGCAAGGTTGAAATGGAGCTACACCTTCCTTTGGGCATCGATAAACCTCGGCGCTGCGACTGTTCGATTTGCAGAAGAAAAGGGGCGATTGTTGCGTCGGTGAAGCTCGATGGGATCCGAATAGTGAAAGGGCAAGAGCTGCTAAAGCTTTATCAGTTTAATACGGGGACGGCAAAACACTACTTTTGTTCTGAGTGCGGAATTTACACCCACCATCAGCGTCGCTCAGACCCATCTGAATATGGATTCAATGTAGGGTGCTTAGAAGGTGTGAACCCCTTTGAATTGGGTGAGATTGTCACTCACGATGGGGTTAATCATCCGGCTGATCGATAACATAAAATGAGGAACTATCATGAACTTTCCAATCAATGCATCTTGTCAGTGTGGGCAGGTTTCTTACCAGCTTAGCGCTGCGCCTTTAAAGGTCATCGCCTGTCATTGCCAAGAATGTCAAAAGTTATCGACTAGCCCATACAGTGTGACGGCAATGGTTAGAACCCAAGATATCAAGTTCAAGGGGGAGTTGAGTGAATGGCATCGCCTCGCTGAGAGTGGCAACAAAAACTTTGCCAAATTTTGTCAGGGATGTGGCAATCGTGTTTACCACTACAACCCAGATGATATGGCGACCATTAAACTCAAGCTGAAACCTGTAGGTGCCGAATATAACGCTATCTTTGAGCCAGAAATGCATGTTTGGCTAAGTGAAAAGCAAGATTGGGTGCACATTCCCAAGGGCGTTGCATGTTTTGATAAGCAGCCTTAATTCCGAAGCTGTGCTCATTTACCTGCTTTCTTATCTATGAGTGAATTCGGATGCGGAATGTGAAGTCACAGTGCTCAGTGAGCTAAAAATCCCCAAGCCAATGCTTGGGGTTTTTATGTGAAGACGAAGCTAAAATTTCCTTTAGAAATTGACAGAGCGTTTAACCAAGTGACGGCAGAACGCCCATGGTAATGAGCAGTTGGGCTGCCACAATAACAAAGCCAATGGTGCCGCTAATCATAAGGCCTACGTTACCACCAAAAACTTGGTAACTGTCTTGCGTGTTCTCTGCAATGCGTGCCCTTTTCACCATCATGATGGGTAAGAATATGGCTAAAACTGCCAGTGCAATCGCAGCATAACCAAGTGCCATGATAAACCCCTGAGGATAGAACAAGGCGAAGCCCATTGAAGGAACAAAGGTGATGGCACCGACAATAGCTCTGTTAGAAGAAACGTTTTTCTTCTTGAAGCTGTCTCCCAAGAACTCAAATAACCCTAAGCTGACACCGAGGAAAGAAGTTAACAGCGCTAAATCCGCAAATACACCGATAGTCTGACCAAGACCTGATTGGTGGACTTTATTCGACAGTGTCGAAATCAGCCCACTTAAGCCTTGGTTGTCCACCAGTGCATCCTGACTAACTACACCCAGTGTAACGATTTGCCAAAAGACATAAATGACCAATGGGATAGAAGAGCCGATTACAATTGCCTTACGCAGTGATGGGGTGTTCCCATCTAGGTAGTTGACGATAGCGGGAATGCTTCCATGAAAACCGAATGATGTAAAAATAACAGGGATAGATGCGACGATAAGTCCTTGTTCTATAGGCATACTAAGCAGGTATGACTCTGTTACGTTTGGTGCAAGAAATGTCAGCACCATAGCCATCGCGACAAGCTTGATTGTGAATAAAACACGATTCACTTTATCGACGGTACTCGTACCTATGGTAACGACTGAAGCGACCACAATGGTGAAGATCATCGTTGATGCTGTCCCTGTGATTTCAAGGCCGGTGAACTGCGCAAGACGCTCGCCAAATTGAGCCCCGCCACCTGCAATGTATGCAGCACAAAGTGAGTAAAACAGAAACAGCATAGAAAAGCTGGCAACCCACTTACCTTTTTGCCCAAGGAACTGCTTTGCAAGAGTGTGCAAAGTCGCACTTGAATCAGCGTGCTGGTGGAGTTCCACCATCAAGAGAGCGGTATAAGCCATTAATGCCCAAAGCGCGACCATAATGATTAGAGAGGTAGCAAAGCCGATTCCAGCTGAAGCAAGTGGTAGAGCGAGCATTCCAGCACCGATTGTCGTGCCTGCGATGATCAAAGTGCTACCCAGAACTTTTGAATTAGTCATGTACGTTAATCTTTACGTTTTTGAAGTAACTCAGTGCTAAAAACTATGTTAAGCACCAATTTCATTATTGAAAAACTAGTATTTCGCCATTTTGTAGAATTTAAGAGAGCATTTCAAGTGTTTTGTACATATATGTAGCCAGTTGTGTAAATTTTTTTATACATTATTGGTGGTTGAATCTGCGTAATAAAGATGCAAACGATTACTTGCGATAAAACTCATATCACTATGATTATTTACTTTGTTCTTTCAAAAAACTGTCATATAAGTGGTTTAAAAAGGAGCAATAGGCCTTATATTCATGTTGAGACTTGAAAACAGGTCTATAAAATTGTTTGCTATTAAGGAGGTCAGAATGAGTGACCAAACATTGAACGAAGAATGCCTTGAATTGCTGGATGCTATGGAGATTGGTTTTGAACTGTCAGATTATGATCAGTCAATCGAAGAGCTAGCTGAAGAAATCTTCAATAAATAGTCGTTCGTTTAAATCAACATTCAAGTTGATTCCAGAAAGAGCCAGTGCAAATGCGCTGGCTTTGTGCTTTTATGGAGTTAACGTCTCCAACAAAGCAGAGTCATGAATTATCTTGCCCACCTCCATATTGCTCAGCATTGCCAGTCGAGTTTATTAGGGAATTTGCTTGGAGACTTTGTCAAGGGGAATCCTGCACATTGGTATTCACCACGCATAGTTCAAGGCATCAAGCTTCATCGATTTGTTGACAGTACGACAGACAGCCACGCTCTTATGCGACAAGCAAGGCAATACTTTGGCGGCAAAAGCCGACGCTTTTCAGGTATTGCACTGGATATGTTTTGGGATCATTGCCTTGCTTCAGAGTGGCCGCGATATCATAAGCATAGATTGAAAGATTTCTGTGATGATGCAGAGCGTGTGGTGCGAATAGAGTCCCCAGAAGTACTGCCTGAGCGTTTTGTCATAGTCAGCCAAGCGATGTGGCAAGGCCGGTGGCTTGAATCCTATCAGGAACTTGAGAACATCGAGTACGCTCTGCAAAGAATGTCGACTCGTTCACCAAGAATGGGGGAGTTATCGCGTTGTTTTGCTACGTTAGAGCAGCGTTATCAACCATTGAAAGAAATTTTCCATTGCTTGTACCCTGAGATACTAAACGCTGCAAAAAGATTCTGATAGAATCGGCAGCCCAGTTTCACTTGGAAAGTCACCATGTCCTCATTTAAACAGCTTGGCCTGCCTCAAACACTTATTTCTTCCGTAGAAAGATTAGGTTTTAACACACCTACACCTATTCAGGAGCAAGCGATTCCTCATGTACTTGAGGGGAAAGACATCCTTGCTGGAGCACAAACCGGAACGGGGAAAACAGCCGCGTTTGGATTGCCGCTGTTAAGCAAATTACTGAATGAACAAACGGTTCGTGATCCACAATCGAATGACGTTTTGGCTCTAGTCGTGGTGCCGACACGTGAACTGGCGCAGCAAGTATTTGACAGTTTAACGGCTTATGCGAGTACAACTGAACTCAACATTGTGACCGCCTATGGGGGAACTAGTATGAATGTTCAGACGCAAAACTTAAGACAAGGCTGCGATGTTTTGATTGCAACGCCTGGACGCTTATTGGATCACCTTTACTGTAAAAATATCAATCTCAGAAAAACAGACTACTTGGTATTGGATGAAGCAGACCGAATGTTGGATATGGGGTTCATGCCTGATATTCAACGAATATTGAAAAAGCTTAATCCTGAACGTCAGACTTTATTCTTTTCCGCCACTTTTGAACAGCGTATTAAAACCATTGCCTACAAGCTGATGAACGACCCTGTTGAAATCCAAGTCACACCTTCAAATAGTACTGCGGAGACCGTTAAACAAATGGTTTACCCTGTCAACAAGAAGCGAAAGGCCGAGCTGCTGGCGTATCTCATTGGTTCAAGAAATTGGCAACAGGTTTTGGTCTTTACGAAGACTAAACAGGGTAGTGACGCGCTGGCAAAAGAGCTCAAGTTGGATGGTATTAAAGCAGCATCAATCAACGGAGATAAAAGCCAAGGTGCCCGTCAAAAAGCGTTAGATGATTTTAAATCTGGAGCCATCAGAGCTCTGATCGCCACAGATGTAGCTGCGCGAGGGTTAGATATTAGTCAGTTGGAACAAGTGGTTAACTTTGATATGCCCTATAAAGCTGAAGATTATGTCCATCGCATTGGGAGAACAGGTCGCGCGGGAAAAGAGGGACTTGCTGTCTCTCTTATGAGCAAAGATGAAGAGTATTTATTAGAGGCAATAGAGCGGCTGTTGGATTCACGTTTGCCCCAAGAGTGGTTAGAAGGTTTTGAGCCTAGCTTGAATGAGCCAGTGGAATCTGAAAGAGAGCGAGGTGGAAGGCGACAAAGCCGTTCCTCAGAAAAGAGAAAAATGAAAGCAAAGCTGAAGATCCACGCGCATCGTGGCAAGAAGAAATAAGCTCGAATAAAAAAGCGCTTCGTTATGAAGCGCTTGTTCGTTGTTATATCAGAAACTCGCTTTATTTAGAGGTCTGGAATTCAGCAACGGCTTTATCCATTTCACTGGCTTGTAGCGAGACTCTATCGACCTCAGAGAGGCAATTTTGCGCTGAGTGCATGTTACCCTCTGAAATAGTGTTGAGCTCAGTAATTGACTCACTGACTTGGTTCATTACGATACCCTGCTCTTCAATCGCAGAGGCAATACGTTCAGAGTTGGCCTGAATGTTTGTCATGTCGGTGATAATCTGACCTAAACTTTCATCCAATGTTTCAGATGCACCTAGAGTTTGTTGTCCTTGATCGTTACATTGATCGATATTAGTAACCACAGTGGCCATTTGAGTTTGAATAGCCGTGACCACTTTGGTTATCTCTTCGGTTGATTGATGAGTGCGACTTGCAAGGGCTCGAACTTCATCAGCGACGACTGCAAAACCGCGTCCTTGTTCACCAGCACGTGCTGCTTCTATTGCTGCGTTGAGTGCTAACAAGTTCGTTTGCTCGGCGATACCTTGAATGATGTTGACGGCATCCCCTATCTTATCAACATGATCGTTTAGAGAGCTGATTGAGCCCTGACTGTCCGACAAAATTTGCGACAGTTGGCTAATATTCTTAACCGTCTCTTCCACAACTTCTCGGCCATGTTGAGCATTGACTGATGCTTGTTGAACGCCTTCGACGGCTACAGCTGTACTTTCTGAGATTTCGTTAATCGTCGAAACCATCTCTTGTACGGATGTTGCCATAGTTGATGTGTGGTCCGCTTGAACATGGAATTGCTCTATAACGCTCTGAAGCTCGTTGTGCATACTTTGCGTACTTTGGGATAATTCTGAAGATTTTGATTGTGTCCCTGAGATCAACTCTTCCAGCTTATCTAGCAAGCGGTTGAAATAGTTGCCTATTGAAACGAGTTCGTTATTACCAGAAAGCTGGGAGCGCAGGGCGACATTGTTCGTTCGGGCAATTTCTTGGATGATTGAAAGTAGAGCGGCAACTTGCATGTTGATAGAGCGAGAGATTTGGAAGATAAAGCCAAGGATGAAAAGTACAACGGCAATACTGACCCCTTGTTTGATCAGGTTGAGCTCTTTTCTAGTGATCTCACTTTGTTCATCAAGTGCTCCTGAGAAAGTCTCGAACTGTGTTTCTACAGCATGGGATAAACCTCGAGCTTCACCGAGTAAGCCTTCGTTGTATTTAAGGCCAATGGTTTTCTTTTGGGCTATCACTTGATTGGCAGTGTTAGCTAGCTGACTAGCATTACTTGGTAGTAACTGGGGGTTAACTTCACCTTTTGCCACGAGCGCATCAAATTCAAACAGATCGACTAACTGATCACTCGATAATGAACGCCTTAATGTTTTAAGCTCGGCATTGTAGCGTCCTATAAGCTTTTCTTCTGGCTTGAGCCCAAGAGCATCAAAAGCATTAACAAGGCGGGTAAACCCATTTTGATATTTCAAAATATCCTGTCTTACTTGTGAGCTTGAAGGTAAATCGTTATTGTCAAGAATAGGAGCTAACTCAGATTCGAGATCAAGAAAGATATCCATATTCTTATTAAACTTATCGAGGTAGTTCATATCTTTCCTAAGAAGAAAGTCTTTTTCATTTCTCCTTAGATTGAGGAGGCGAATTTCCAGCTTTGCCACGAGTAAATTCGCTTTATTAAGTTGATTGGTGGTTTGGGCAAGTTGAGAGGTTGCTAAAAGTAATGAAACAACCCCTAAAATGGCGACTGCACCTAATGAATACAGTTTATTCTTGATATTCATGGGACTACCTGAGTTAATTGAGCGGTTAGTTTGTTGACTTCTTTTTGAAGAGTAGTTGCTATTTATATATATATCAATTGATATAATCTTGATAAATAATGATCGATGCTATCAATGCTTAGGGCGGTGAATATCAAAATGTTAAAACAATTGGAGCAATATCAAGGTTTAATCTTTGATATGGATGGAACCTTAATCGATACCATGCCAGCACACCTTAATGCATGGGCGGTGACAGCACGTGAATTTGGCTTTCCATTTACGCAAGACTGGCTACATAGCTTAGGAGGTATGCCAAGCTATAAAATCGCGACTGAAGTAAACAAAAAGCATGGATTGTCGTTAGATCCTATGGAGGTATCGAAATTCAAAATGAAGTCATTTGCAGGGCTTAATGACTTTGGTCTACCAATTGATTCAACCAATCACATTTTAAACCATTTCCATGGTAGAAAAAAAATCGCGGTAGGCACTGGCAGTCAGCGAGAAAGTGCTTTGAGGTTGCTTAAAGAAAGCCAAATCCTTGATAAGCTAGATACCTTGGTTACGGCAACTGACGTAGTCAATCACAAACCAAACCCTGACACTTTCTTAAAAGCGGCTGAACAACTTCAACTCACACCTAATCAATGTATAGTATTTGAAGATACTGAATTGGGCAAAAAAGCTGCCCACGCAGCAAAAATGGACTGTGTGATGGTGGAAGGGGCTGAGTTGGTTTTTTATCCTTGCTCAGCAGAGTGAAAAGAGCCGCATAGCGGCTCTTTCAGTATGAGAACTTATCTGTCCCAGTACGCTTCTTCCAAGCTATCTTCACGTTCAGGAAGAGCACGAGCCAAACGAGGGGAATGCTGAGTTAATACTTCATAACTGACTCGGTTAGCGTATTTGCAAATTTGAGATAGCGATGAATACGTCAAATATGGCTGATCATGCTTGGATGAGTTCGGTACGTTGACTTGGTGATGGCTGTTTGCTGCCATATCATGTAAAAGTGCCGACAGTGCCGCGTCTCCTGCGCCATTGGTATTCTTAATCTCTAGAGGACCACCAAGGTAAGGGCCAATATGAGAATAGACTTTCACCGGTGTAGCACAATCTTTTTTGCGCATAGCACGGCTAAACTCATATTTGTTGAATTCAGGAATGTTACCCGGTAGTAATGGCAATTCTGTTGTGCGCTTTACTGAATCTTCAGTGTAAGCTGCCATATATAATCCGACAGGGCCAGAAGTACACAGTACCAAGTCAACCCATTCTAACGCTTTGTCTGCGGCTAGAAGCGGGTCTTTCTCACCAGTTAATGCTTCGCCTTCTTCCTCGTTCATTGCAACGATGGAAATGTTTTCCTTAATGTAGTCCTGCCACCATTTCGCATTGCCTTCGATCACCCATTTTGTACCCAGAGTCAATACGACAGGGACATTTTTAGATTTAGCAATTTCGATTGCTCGAGCCACAGCTTGAGGCATTGGATCTTCAGGGTTTCCGCGCATTAGGTATGACGAAACGACCAAAGCAGAGGCTTTGTCGAAGACATCTTCCGGAATGCTTTCCGGACGAAGCTTATTCATGTGGCCTTCGTTAATGGCGAAAGTGCGCTCGCCATTTTCTGAAATGAGCGTATAGCAGCGACCAATAGAGCCTTCTACCATTTGCAGGTGATTAAGGTTCATACGTGAAGAAGTACGGCATAGGTAACGATAGGCAAAAGAGCCGACTTCGATGTTCTTTGACATCACACCCAAGAGTACAGACTTGCTGTCGGCAAGTACTGAGTAGTTGTGCAATGTATTACCAATAGTATCGCCAGGGTACTGGTGTGTAATTAGCTCACGCTGTACCAGTTCATCATATAAAGCATCCGCTTTGCTCTCTTCTAACACGAGAGAGTGCCCTTTACTCAAGTCGTATTTAGCGAGGAAATCGTCGTCCACACGAGCTTCTATATCAACGATTGTCTGACCAACACCAACGATGATTGGTCGGTAAAGCTTAGGTGTTTGCTTCATTTGGTTGACAAGAGGATCACGAGCGTGAGTCGGGAAATAGTGCTTAGATTTGCGCTGTCCGGGAAACTTCATTTTAAGAGTGCGGTTAGAAATTTTCGCGCATCATATCACATCAAAATAAGATTGCTTTCATTTTTGTTACACAAAAAAGAGCCAAACTGAAACGTTTGGCTCTTTTTCGTCTACTTTTTCGTAGTGTGGATGCCGTATGCCTTTGTGCCCCATAATGGCACGGTTGAAAGGCTATGCTTGAAGCTGCCAGATGTCTCTTTCGTCGAATATGACAAGTACATTAGTGTTTGGTTTTCGGCATCAAAAATTCGACGTACCTTCATGCTTTTAAAGAAAATACTTTTCGACTTCTTAAATACCACTTCGCCACTTTTTGATTTATCAATGGCCGCTAACATTTCAGGGGTAATTTCCCCTGTTTGACGACAAGAAATTGAACTATCACTTGGATCTGCGAGGCTCAGGTCGGCTTCAATAGAGGCAATATGGCAGGTAACACCTGTAACCACCGGATCCTTGAGGTGATTCAGTTTGATGTCTTTTAGTGTGAACAAGCCTAGGCTGACATCGCCAACTTCGCTATTGTCACAGGCTGTTAAACCTAAGGCCAGCAATGATACGGTCGCGATTTTTTTGAACATGATGTGAGTTGTCCTAATGATTGAATTCCGTTTGTTAACTTGCCTAGTTTGACACAGATGACAGCAGATATCCTTAAAATACTTGAGACATCAGATCGTTATCGCTAAGCTTCACGGTAATGACACATAAAATACAGTAGTCACCCAGTATGACCGAAAGTGTGAATCCAATTGTTGAGGTCAAGAATCAATGGCTAAGTCAGCACGTCGATGTGGAGTTTCCGACTCAAGAAAGCCTTGCAGGGAGAGCTCTGTTTCTAGAAAAAAGCGCAGATAGTCAGTTCAAAAAACTGGATGATAAGCTTGATGCTGGTACTGATTTCGTTACGCAAGATATATATAAGGTGGACTTTCATCGTCTGACGGTGATGTTCTCTTTACTTCAGTCGAAAAGGTGGGAACAGCTGCGGGATCAAGAGCTGATAGTTGAGTTTTTGAGCCAAATTATCTTCTCAGAGCCATGCGATCTTTATGTAGGTTTTCAAAATGGAGAGCCCACTGCTGCAGCTATTGTAACCAAACTAGACAACACATTATTGATTTCTGATGTGGTGTCATGTGTTAGTGAGCCTACTGCATTTATTGCCTCTTTACTGGGTCACCCCAGCGTAGAAGCATCACTATTCTCGAATATATACATCGAATCATAAAGCCTATAACGATAGTATAGACATGGTTATCCGCATACCAATTAACGCTTCTTTTTAGTCCACTTGGTGTTATTAGTATTGAATTCATGCAATTAGCATATCAATTAGTGACACGTCCGGTATTTTTATCATCAACTAAGTGGTATTTGATTGAAGTGTTAACCCCATCATTCCAATCTCAGTTACCTCGCATAGTATTTGACGAGTACCTTATAGAAAGGAAACTGGAATGGGTAAACCTCAGACTCAATGTGTGATCTTCGATTGTGATGGAACCTTAGTGGATAGTGAAAGGCTTTGTTGTCAGGCACTTTGCGATGTGTTCAACCGATACGACGTTCACTTGTCTTTAGAGACGGCAATAGAGCATTTTGAGGGAGGTAAACTGGCCGATATTCTTACCGATATGCGAGACCGGTTAGACTTAAATGTTTCATTGGACGAACTCGAGCCAATATATAGAAAGGCTCTGGAAAAGCGGTTTGAGGCCGACTTAAAGCCAATGGAAGGAGTATTTGATGTTATTCAATACCTAGAAGCAAAAGGCATTGAGTATTGTGTCGCTTCAAATGGTCCAAAAACAAAAATTGAAAAAACACTGCAAATCACGGGTCTGTTGCCCTATTTCAAGGGCAAGATCTTTTCGGCGTTTGATACCAATAGTTGGAAGCCTGAACCTGACTTAGTCCATTATAGTGCGATGAATATGGGATTTAGTCTCAACGAATGCATCTATGTCGATGATACGCCAAAAGGGTTGGAAGCAGGGATACGAGCAGGAGTTAAGACAATCCACCTAGTCGGCCTTAACAATAAGGTTCATTCAGAAAATATTGTGAGGATTAAGACTCTAAAAGAGTTAGAAACTTTGCTCTAGTGGAGCCACGCAGTTAGGCATAAATATGTTTTGTTTGTCTTCTCGTCTCTTTTGCTAACGGCTTTTTAATACCGAGTACCTAACTTCCAGTGTGACTTGAACAACGAGCATAACGAACGCCTTTTGCTCAAAGTGCTCGTCAATTATCCCGCAAAGTCTGGTTTTTAACCGTTTGAATCAAAAAGACAAAATTTTTATTGATCTCAAATCTCAATCCGTTAAAGTACGCCTCGTTCTCACGGCACAGGCCGGTGAGAGATGGTGTTACCATCGCATGATTGCGTTGCCCTGGTGGTGGAATTGGTAGACACAAGGGATTTAAAATCCCTCGGCGTTCGCGCTGTGCCGGTTCAAGTCCGGCCCGGGGCACCATCTAAAAAATGAGGCGCGTTGGCAGAGTGGCTATGCAGCGGATTGCAAATCCGTGGACCTCGGTTCGACTCCGGGACGCGCCTCCATTCTCTTTAAGAATACAGTAACCAGCTTAGGCTGGTTTTTTTGTATCTGCGTATTGAAAAGCTCATTTTAGAGAGTAGCGATATTACTATCGGATGATTGTTTTCCTATTAGCTTTGTCTCTTCGGCTCATCACTTATAGTTGGTAGTTCCAACCTATCCGCCTCTTCGTAATATAAAAGTTACCTTTTACGGTGACTGATTGAAAAATCGAACCACAATGGTCATAAACTGCACGGTATTGGTGCGGACTTAGTATGTAAGCCTAATTAACCAACTGAAAAATATGACTTTATTCTATGGCATTACATTTGCTGTAGAGATGATTGGAAAACAACAACGTCACAGGCAAAGAAGCCTCCTTCACTATTTTCAGTGAAGGAGGCTTCTTTATTTCAAGGAGTGAGTGATGACAATGGAATGTATTAGCACAGCTTGTCCTTATTGCGGAGTTGGCTGTGGTATCGAGGTGAAACTAGGAAAAATACAAGGTGACAATTCTCATCCGGCAAATAATGGTGCACTTTGTGTGAAAGGTTCAGCGTTGGCTGAGAGCCTCAATATGCCGTCTCGTTTGCTTTACCCTAAGTTCAATGGCAAAGAAATCAGTTGGGATGAAGCGACAGATGTGATTGCAGAAGCCATGAACAACTCAATACACACGGAGGGTCCTGATTCTGTAGCGATGTATGTATCAGGCCAGCTTCTGACTGAAGATTATTATGTCGCAAACAAGCTGATGAAAGGCTTCGTTGGCAGTGCAAACATTGATACCAATTCACGGCTTTGCATGTCTTCTGCGGTAGTGGCACATAATCGTGCGTTTGGGGAAGATGTGGTACCGGTCAACTACAGCGACCTAGATAAAGCCGAACTCATTGTTATATGCGGCGCGAATACCGCATGGACACACCCAGTGATATTCAGGCGTATCCAGCAAGCAAGAGAAAAAAATCCAAAGCTGAAACTCGTTGTGATTGATCCTCGAAAAACGGTAACGGCTCAACAAGCGGATCTTCATCTTTCTATCCCCAACGATGCTGATATCGCGCTTTTCGATGGGCTTATAAGGCACTGTATTGACACTGGCTGCTTGGATACTGAATTTATTGAGCGGAACACCTCAGGCTTCAACCAGTTAGCGGAAAAGATCAAAAGTTCCAAATTCACTCTCGTTCAACTGAGCGATACGCTTGGTATTGATAAACAATCACTGCTGACATTTTATCGCTGGTTCAGTGAAACGCGAAAAGTGGTTACGGTATTTTGTCAGGGTGTAAACCAGTCACAAACTGGTTCAGACAAAGGTAATGCGATCATTAATGCGCATTTAGCCACTGGCTCTATTGGTATGGAAGGCGCAGGACCGTTTTCGATTACTGGCCAGCCCAATGCCATGGGTGGGCGTGAAGTCGGCGGGCTGGCCAATCAGCTAGCGATTCATCGCGGCTTCGACCAAGAATCGATTGACGTTATCAAAGCGTTTTGGCGCTCACCTGATATTGCGACAAAACCGGGATTGAAAGCGGTAGAGATGTTTGAAGCGGTTGAACGCGGTGATATCAAGGTTATCTGGATCATGGCGACGAATCCCGTGGTATCCATGCCGGATCATGACTACGTCCGTCGAGCATTGGAACGCTGCCCAATGGTCATTGTTTCTGACATCACGCCTGATTCGGATGTTGCGAAATACGCCGATCTCCTTTTACCGGCGGCTGGCTGGGGAGAAAAACAGGGCATGGTCACCAATTCAGAAAGGCGCATGACTCGACAACGTCGATTTATTCAACCACCAGGGTGTGCCAAGCCAGACTGGCAAGCGATTTGTGAAGTGGGCAAGAAGCTCTGTGAGCGAATGGACATAGCAAACGGATTTGGTTTCTCTAATGAAGTGGACGTATTTAGAGAGTTCGCCGCCATGACAGCACTGAATCAAGACTCATCGTTGATGCTTGATCTCTCTGAACACGCAGATATTTCCGAACAAGAATATGACAATTGGAAACCTCAGCAGTGGGGTAAAGACAAGCCATTTTCAGATGGGAAATTTAGTTTTCCTGATGGCAAGGCAAAATTTGTTGTCAGTGCCCAAATGCCAGAAGCTGAAGACCCCCACTGGTGGCTCAATACAGGTAGGCAGCGAGACCAGTGGCATACAATGACACGAACAGGGCACATTGCTCATCTGGCTGCCAGCGAACTGGAGCCTAGAGTTTATATGAGCCAATTATCCGCCGATCTATTAGGTGCTAAAAAGGGTGAGTTGGTTAGAGTCGTGAACGGTGACAACAGCATACTGGCTAAAGCCACGATTGAAGAGAGCCTGCCGATAAAACAGCTGTACATGTCGATGCATTGGGCTGGAGATTATGCTGGAAAAAGTCAAGTTAATGCGGTGGTAAGCCGCTTAGTCGACCCTCATTCTGGGCAGCCAGCTTTTAAGTCCAGTCGTGTTGAAGTATTGCCAGAGAAGATTGCTAGCTACGGTTTGTACATTGGTGCTCAATTCTCTAAAGAGGCTTTTGCTTACTGTGCATTTCAGGCGGAAAAGCAGTCTGGCATTTGGCGATTTGCTAATACAAAACGCGTATCCAAGTCTTACGGTCAGAAATCTAACCAACAGAGGATTACGCTTGATCTGCCAGTAGGCTGGTTGGCTTTTGATTATGAAGAGACCTCAAGTTGCCGTATTGTCACTTCTATCCTTGTTGTCTCCCCCAAGCCTGTTGAAATTGACTACACCAAACTGATTGATTTGATTGGCAAACCACTGTCATTTGCTGAGCTAATTACGGTTGCTTCGAGTGAGAAGTCCAGCCAACTGGTATGTAGCTGTTTTCGAGTTAGCGACAAACAGATCACTTCTGCTTTGGAGAGTGGCGATTGTCACAACGTTTCCCAATTACAAAATCATCTTAAATGCGGCACTAATTGCGGCTCGTGTATTCCTCAGGTTGAAGCGTTAGTGAATGAGCATAGTGCTAAGACAGCAGTGATGAAATAAAGGGGTTTAAGATGAAATACGATATCAATCTAAGGGAAGGTTCATATTCAGATTTGAAAGGTGCAAGCTTCAGCGAACACCGTCGACTGTATAACGATTCTTGTAAGCTACACAAACTTGACCGCTATCGAACAAAAGGAAAAGTCTATCTAGTTGGCGCTGGCCCCAATGACCCTGACTTACTGACCGTCAAAGCGTTAAAACTAATTAAGCAGGCTGATGTGGTGGTTTACGACCGATTAGTCAATCGAGAGATTTTAGATCTAGCAGAAAAGGCCGAGAAACTGATCTATGTAGGCAAACGTTGTGGTCAGCCAAGTTTAAAGCAGGAAGAAATCAGTCAGATTTTGGTGGATTTAGCAGAGTCTGGCTACATGATCGTGAGGCTTAAAGGAGGCGACCCTTTCATTTTTGGTCGTGGTGGTGAAGAAGGGCTACTGCTGGCGCAAAACCACATTGATTATGAAGTAGTACCTGGCATCACAGCCGCAATTGGTTGTGCAGCGGCGTCCTACATTCCATTGACGCACAGAGCGTTGGCCCGAAGCGTGACGTTTGTGACGGGGCAAGTCGTATCAGGCGCACTTCCGGCGTGGGCTCAACTCGTATCGTCTGGGCAAACACTGGTGTTTTATATGGGGTTGGAAAAGGCCAGTGAGATACAAGAGGGATTACTCTGTCTCGGTATGAGAGATGACTTTCCTTTAGCGGTAGTGACACACGGGTGCAGCTCTCAACAGAAAGTCCATGTATCAAGCTTAAGCCGCCTAACAAGTCTGTCAGAAGCGCTGAAAGGTGTGAGTCCGGCATTGATTATCTTGGGGGAAGTCGTCACACTTCGTGAACAACTTAACGTGACCGTAGAGTCGGTGATTTCTCAAGAGGTAACATGAGCATAATTCAGGAATGTATTCGAACAGTGGGTCGAGGTGAACGAGGCCGTAAGCCGCTGACGTTTGATCAAGCTTTTCACGTCATGGATGATTACCTTGATGGACGATGCGACGATGATCAGATGGCTATGCTGTTGATGCTGATTCGTGTGCAAAATGAAACTCGTCAGGAAATCGCTGGCTTCGTGAAAGCATTTCAATCTCGAGTACCTAATATTAGCGCTGATATTGACTGGCCATGTTATGCAGGTAAAAGAAAAGCCGCAGGTAAACCATGGCATCTGTTGGCAGCGAAAATACTGGCTGATAGTGGCAGAAAAGTGCTCTTTCACGGATATCATGATAGGCCAGCTGGGCGAGAGCATGCAGAAGATTACCTGAGTGTGCTGGATGTCAAAAAGGTAGAGTCCGCTGAGCACGCCAAGAATGTGCTCCAAGAAAGCAACATTGCATACTTACCACTCAAGCATTTCGCGCCTCAAGCCGAAACCATGATTGGTTGGAAAAATCGCTATGGTTTACGTACCCCAATTAACACTGTGGTGAGAGCGCTAAACCCAGGTGGTGCCAAGATTGGCATTCGTGGCAGCTTTCATCCCGGATTCCAGCAGTTGCATGCCGAGGTAGAGAGTGAAATCGGGTTGACTCGCCATGCGGTTGTGTCCTTCAAAGGCCAATCTGGGGAGTCTGAATATAACCCTAAGGTCAGTCAAACGGTTTGGATGAGTACGCCTTCCGGTGTGGAATCGCACTATTGGACGGAACAAATGCTAACAGACATTCCATTGCCTGATGAGTGCCCGTTAGGCACGCCAGAGGAAGAGCTGAATATGATGGCGAACACCGTTGTTACCACAATGGCTAGCATTCTGTTTGCTGAAACGGGCGATAAAGACAGATCCTTTGAGCAAGCTTATCAGCTATGGTCAAAACATTGTGAGTCTCGCTCATAAGCATTATTGAGTCCCTTCCTAAGTTGACTTAATCACTCTGGCACATTCCTTGTTATGTCTCTGTACAAGCAAAGAGATAAAACAAGGAATGTTATGCAAAAGAAAATCTCTAAAACTCCCACCATTGTTTGCTGCGATTCGCTGGAAGAACAAGCAAGGCTGACCACTTTATTGGCTCAGGATTATGACGATGTCATTGGATGTCAGCTCAACCAATTTGAAACCTTGTTGCAACGTGAGCCGGGTGCCAATGTTGTAGCGGGTTGGAAACAGCCCAGTGCGGAACTTCGTTTAATCATTGATGTTTGTCGCGAGAAACAGCGGCCATTACTCGTCGTGATTAAGCAGTTTTTATCCAATGATATTAATCGTTTACCAGAGCGTATGGATTACGTTTTGTTACCTGCCGATTCTGATCTTAGCCTTAAACCTTGGCTCGAACATGCCGCTATTGCGAGGGCATCATTGCTGGCGATGGAGTCAGAAATTGAATCCTTAGCAGGGAAACTGGAAGAGCGAAAAATGATAGAAAAAGCCAAAGGGTTGCTGATGAAAATGCATAATGTGGATGAAGAGTCTGCCTATAAAGCGATGCGAAAATCTGCAATGCAGTCGAGCCAGACCTTGGCTCAAGTGGCGAAAAACATATTGATCACTTTAGAAACCTTGAAATAGCGAGCTACCTCTTTGGGGTTAGGCATAAACTTCCGTAATGGTGCAGTATGCACAACTTAATAGCATCAATCGTTTCGACTAAACGCTTCAGGTTAATAAGATTATGAAATAAAAAGAAAAATAGTATTGGCACGTAACTTGGAATAGATAATTTAGAAATTTGGTTCACACGCGATTCAACGTTACCAACGGCGGTAATGAAGGAATGCAACGGCGCTACTGCTCGAAAGAGCAGTAGCGCTCTTTATTTGGAGAAAGCGAATGAAATGGACGTCAACTTTTAAACAATCACTATTGGCTCTTCCCCTAGCATTATCGGTCTCTGTACCGTCTGCTTGGGCTGAACTCGGCGAGCCTGAACTGGAAGATCTCAAGTTTGGCTTTATTAAGCTCACTGATATGGCACCGCTTGCGGTTGCTTACGAGAAAGGCTTTTTTGAAGGTGAAGGGCTTTATGTCACGTTGGAAGCGCAAGCTAACTGGAAGGTTCTGCTTGACCGTGTCATTGACGGTGAGCTTGACGGCGCGCACATGTTATCTGGTCAACCTTTGGGAGCAACCATCGGTATTGGTACACAGGCTGAAGTTATCACTGCGTTTAGCATGGACCTAAATGGTAATGCGATCACGGTCTCTAATGATACTTGGGAAGAGATGAAGCCACACATCCCCAAACAGGCTGATGGAAAACCTGTTCACCCAATCAAAGCGGATGCACTCAAACCAGTTGTCGAAAGCTACCTTGATGAAGGTAAGCCCTTCAACATGGGGATGGTGTTTCCAGTATCGACACATAACTACGAACTACGTTACTGGTTAGCTGCAGGCGGGATACACCCTGGCTACTACGCACCTAAAACGGGTGATAACAGCGGACAGGTCAATGCAGATGTATTGCTGAGCGTGACACCACCACCACAGATGCCAGCAACCATGGAGGCGGGTACCATCAAAGGTTACTGCGTAGGTGAACCATGGAATCAACAGGCGGTGTTTAAAGGGATTGGCGCGCCGGTCGTCACTGATTATGAAATCTGGAAAAACAACCCAGAAAAAGTATTCGGCGTGTCGAAGTCATGGGCAGAGAAATACCCAAATACCCACATACGGGTTGTGAAGGCGTTAATTAGAGCGGCACATTGGTTGGATGAAAATAACAACGCGAATCGAGACGAAGCAGTCAAACTGCTGGCGAAAAGTGAGTACGTTGGTGCAGATGCAGAAGTGATCGCGAATTCAATGACGGGAACGTTCGAATACGAAAAAGGTGACAAGCGAGCTGTGCCAGATTTCAACGTCTTTTTTCGTTACAACGCAACGTATCCTTACTACAGCGATGCTATTTGGTATCTGACGCAAATGCGCCGTTGGGGTCAAATCTCTCAGGAACAATCGGATGACTGGTACATGGACATCGCGAAAAAAGTCTACCGACCAGATATCTACCAGCAAGCAGCCGATGCATTAATAGAGGACGGTGTTCTGACTGCGAAAGATTTCCCAGATTTCGCTAAGGAAGATGGCTTTCGAGCTCCTCAGACCCATTTCATCGACAACATTGTTTACGACGGTCGCGAGCCTAATGCCTACCTCAAGAAATTCAGTATTGGTTTGAAAGGTAAAGACAAGGTTTAGAGGCAATGAAGGGGAGCAATCTGCTCTCCTTTAAATGGAATTAAGAAGTAAAGGAGTAAGTATGCCTAGCAATGTCATATCGCTGGTTTCCAGCCCTAAGCTGGTGGCTAATAAAAGTAAACTGATTCTGTTCCCTCTGATCGGCATTCTGATGTTTCTCATGTTTTGGCACTTAAGCGCCCGTCAGGTCGAAACATCACTCGGTACATTGCCGGGACCAGTTCAGACATATCATCAGTTTAGTAATCTGGTTAACGAACATTGGCAAGAGAGAGACAAAGAACAAGCTTTTATTGAACGTCAGGAAAAGCGCAACGCAGTAAAGTTGGCAAAGAATCCTGAAGCAAAAGTGAAGATAAGGCCTTATACAGGAAAGCCGACATTATTTGACCAGATCATCACCAGCCTAATTACGGTGGCAGCCGGATTTTTGTTGGCGACACTGATTGCCATCCCACTCGGGATAATGCTAGGTCTCAACCAAGGGCTTTATCAAGCATTTAACCCAATCATTCAATTACTAAAACCAGTGTCGCCATTGGCTTGGTTACCTATTGTCACCATGGTAGTGAGCGCGACCTATGTGAGTGACGATCCTTTGTTTGCGAAGTCTTTTATTAACTCACTACTGACGGTTGCTTTGTGTAGCTTATGGCCGACTTTAATTAATACTGCTTTAGGTGTTACGAGTGTCGACAAAGATCTGATTAACGTCAGCAAGGTACTGCAGCTCTCTTGGTGGCAGCATATTCGAACCATTGTTCTGCCTTCAGCTATTCCTATGATCTTCACCGGCCTCAGGTTATCGCTAGGTATTGCATGGATGGTACTCATTGCGGCCGAGATGCTGGCGCAAAACCCAGGGCTAGGGAAATTTGTCTGGGATGAATTTCAAAACGGCAGTTCAGCATCACTAGGGCGGATTATGGTCGCTGTTATTACGATTGGCTTTATTGGACTAATGCTCGACAGAGGAATGTTACAGCTTCAGAAATGGCTTTCATGGAACAAACAGCAAGCATTGCGATAAAAGGAATTAATGATGTCAAAACCACTATTAGATTTGACGCAACTCGGAATGCGATTCCCGACACCCAATGGTGAGTTTATCGCGCTGAAAAATGTCAACCTCCAAATTAATAAAGGCGAATTTGTGTCGCTGATTGGCCACTCCGGCTGTGGTAAATCAACAGTCCTCAACCTTGTCGCTGGGCTACACCTACCCACTGATGGTGGCGTGATTGTCGATAGTCGTGAAGTGAGCGGGCCAGGACCAGATAGGGCTGTTGTGTTCCAGAATCACTCCTTACTCCCTTGGCTAACGGTGTATCAAAACGTTGAGCTGGCGGTAAAGCAGGTGGCGGGTGGTAAAGGTAAGCACTGGATTCGCGAGCAAGTTGAGCACTACCTTGAACTGATTCAGATGACTCAAGCCGCAGATAAAAAACCGAACGAAATCTCTGGAGGGATGAAACAACGTGTTGGGATCGCTAGAGCACTGGCACTCAAGCCAAAAGTCTTGCTTATGGATGAGCCGTTTGGTGCGTTGGATGCACTAACACGTGCACGCCTTCAGGACTCATTAATGAACATTCAGGCGGAGCTAAACAACACCGTGATTATGATAACTCACGATGTTGATGAAGCTGTGCTGCTTTCAGACAAGATAGTCATGATGACTAACGGACCAGCGGCAACCATTGGTGAAGTTCTGGAAATTGAACTTCCTCGTCCACGAAATCGCGTGGAACTGGCGGATAACCCTGTTTATCAGCGCTATCGCCAATCTGTTTTGAAATTCTTGTACGAAAAACAATCGAAACAAGAGTTGCCAGCAGATAAGAAAAAAGTAAACAGCAAACCTGCACCTGCGAAGACAGCATAAGGAAGTGAGTATGGAACATGTAGTGATTGTCGGAAATGGCATGGTCGGCCACCACCTTGTCGCACAGCTTGTCGAGCGTGGGGCGCATTTGGAAAAGAAGATCACCGTGATTGGTGAAGAGAGGTTTATAGCCTACGACCGAGTTCAATTGTCGTCTTTGTTTTCGGGAAAGTCTCATCAGGATCTAATGCTGAGTAGTGAGGAATGGTATCAGAGACACGGGGTTGAGTTGGTTCTGGGTAGTCAGGTGACTTCTATCGATAAGCAGGCTAAACGTATCGTACTGGATGGCGAAGATATTCTTGGCTACGACCAGTTGGTGCTTGCGACGGGTTCGTATCCTTTTGTTCCGCCGATTGAAGGCAAAGACAGAAAAAACATCTTTGTTTATCGTACTTTGGAAGATCTTTCTCAGATTAAACAAGCGTGCCAAGGGGCGAAAACAGGTGCGGTTATTGGCGGTGGATTGCTAGGTCTTGAAGCCGCAAATGCGTTAAAACTGCTTGGAGTTAAGACCCACGTTGTGGAATTTGCGCCACGCTTGATGCCTGTCCAGCTCGATCACGGAGCAGGCACTGTGCTAAAAGAAAAAATCGAATCCATGGGGCTGAGCGTTCACAACTCAATGATCACAGAAAAGATTTGCGATGGCGAAACCGCTCGGCATCGTTTGGTGTTCAAAGACGCTGAACCATTGGAAGTGGATGTCATTGTGTTTTCCGCAGGCATACGGCCACAAGACGCACTTGGTCGGGAAGCAGAGCTCACATTGGGGGAGCGAGGTGGCATTGTGATTGATGATGAATGTCAGACAAACGACGCAAACATCTATGCCATTGGAGAGTGCGCGTTGTGGCAACAAAAGATATTTGGGTTGGTTGCCCCCGGATACGCCATGGCGCGGGTAGTGGCAGACAAGCTCACAGCACGAGAAACGACAGGATTTACGGGCGCTGACATGAGCACCAAGCTCAAACTGCTTGGTGTCGATGTAGCGTCGATTGGTGATGCTCATAAAGCGACGGAAGGCGCACAGGAGATGACCCTGCAAGACACGGTGTCCGGTGTTTACAAAAAGCTAGTTGTCGATGAAACGGGTAAATTTTTGCTCGGGGCTATCTTAGTGGGTGACAACTCAGACTACGATGCGCTACTGCAATGCTATCTCAATCAAACTGAACTTCCCGATCACGCCGCCAATCTCCTGCTTGATACCAGTATGCTGCAAGGAGAAATGAACGATACAGCGATCATATGTTCGTGCCACAACGTTTCCAAAGGCGATTTAGTGTCGGCCATTCAGGCTGGTGCACATGATTTAGATACCCTGAAAACTCAAACCAAGGCTGGGACAGGCTGTGGTGGCTGTAGCAATATGGTTAAGACAGTACTGGATGCTGAGCTAATGGCGATGGGTGTTGAAGTCAATAATCATGTCTGCGAACACTTTGAAATGTCTCGACAAGAGATGTTTCATATTTGTCAGGTCGAGCAAATCAAAGACTTTGACACTTTATTGAGAAAGCATGGCAAAGGCTTAGGATGTGATCTGTGCAAACCAACCGCAGCGTCAGTTTTTGCCTCGCTTTGGAACGAACACATAATGGAGCCTCAACACAGTGCGCTTCAAGACTCGAATGATGCATTCATGGCAAACCTACAGAAAGACGGCTCATATTCGGTCGTCCCTCGGGTTGCGGGTGGTGAGATTACACCGGAGAAGCTTATTGTACTTGGTGAAGTCGCGCAGAAGTTTGATTTGTACACTAAGATCACCGGCGGTCAACGAGTCGACCTTTTTGGTGCGCAAGTGGAGCAGCTACCGGAGATCTGGCAAACACTGATCGATGCTGGCTTTGAAACGGGTCACGCCTATGGGAAATCACTTCGCACAGTAAAATCTTGTGTGGGTTCGACATGGTGTCGCTACGGCGTTGACGATTCTGTAGGGTTAGCGATCGAATTGGAGAACCGATACAAAGGCTTGCGAGCGCCACATAAGATTAAGTTCGCGGTTTCAGGGTGTACGCGAGAATGTGCAGAAGCGCAAAGCAAAGACATTGGTGTTATCGCAACAGAAAAAGGTTGGAACCTTTATGTGTGTGGCAATGGGGGAATGCGCCCAAGACATGCTGATATCTTAGCTTCAGACCTGACTAAAGAGCAGTTAGTACAACTCATTGATAGGGTATTGATGTTTTATGTCAGTACCGCTGACCGTTTGCAACGAACCTCAGTGTGGATGGAAAACCTTGAAGGCGGTCTTGAGTATCTGAAACAAGTGGTGATCGAGGATTCATTGGGTTTGTGTGACTCACTCGAAAGCCAAATGCAGCATATTGTCGAGACCTACCAATGTGAGTGGAAGAGTACGCTGGAAAATCCGGACAAGCTCAGCAAATTCCGTCCTTTCATCAATGACGACTCAGCGAGCCAAGTACTTCCTTACCAGCGAATCAGAGGACAGCGAATTCCAGTTAAGGAGGAGCTATGATTACCGACCAGAAACTAAAAATATGCCGATTGGATGACTTAGTACCCTACGAAGGTAGGGCTGCATTAATTGACGGCGAACAAGTGGCGCTTTTCCGAATTCCTGATAAAGGCGTTTTTGCGATACAAAACTGGGACCCGATAGGTAAAGCTTACGTGATGAACCGAGGCATCGTCGGTGATGTGAGAGGCGAGCTGTGTGTCGCTTCTCCTCTCTATAAGCAGCATTTCAGCCTAAAAACAGGTCAATGTGTTGAACAACCAGACGTAAAGCTCAAATGCTGGCCGGTGGAAGAAGAAACTCCATATCTAGTATTAGTCTAAATATGGAAAAGAGGGCTGATACTGAAGGATATCAGCCCTCATTATTATTGGAATGTTAGGCCGAGTTCGGCTTCACTTGCGCTGTCATCTCGCACTTGTGTTGAAATCGCTGACATAAATGAGTCAAGAGCGAGTAATTCCTCTGTAGTCATCCCAAGCCTTTCAATCAGTGGTGAAACCTCAGGGAACTTCTTGTCATATTTGTTGGCATATTGGGGGAAATTACCACTACGATTTCGTGTCATACCGTTGTTGTACATAGCAAGAAGGCCGAAAATGCGTCCGCTGCCCGTGACGATACTTAAATCAAATAAACCAAGGTGTGTTACCGGATCGGTAGATTTTATATCTCGAAGCATAGGCACTCGGAACTTACCCATGTCAGATGGATTTCCTGTTACGTTGTAGCGTCCTCGATCTTCGAGACTTCGACCATAATAAGTCAGCCCGATATTTTCAAATTGGTTGTTGGTCATTAATGGACCACTATGGCAATTCATGCAGCGAGCTTTGGTTCTGTATAAATGAAGGCCATGAATTTGTTGATCGGTCATGGCAGTGCGGTCGCCTTCAAGGAACTGGTCAAAGGCACTTTTCTGGCTGATGATGGTTCGTTCAAACGTTGCGATTGATTTAGCAACTCGATCTAGAGTGATCTGGTTATCGCCAAACGCGGCGGTAAATAATGGCTTGTATTCGTTAATGTTATCCAGCTTATTTAACATCTCATCATGGGGGAGGCCCATTTCAATCGGGTTTGAAATAGGGTGTAATGATTGTTCTTCGAGAGAAGAAACACGTCCATCTAGGAATAGAGTCTCATAGTAAGCTGTGTTAAGAATGGTTGGCGTATTTCTTTTTCCGGTTTGCCCATTGATACCTACCGCGGCTCTGAGCCCATCAGCCCAACCTTTGCTCGGTTCATGGCAACTCGCACAAGAGATGGTATTGTCTTTTGACAAGCGCTTATCGAAAAATAATGCCTTACCTAATGCCACTTTTTGTTTCGAATATGGGTTATCGCTTGGAAAAGGGACAGCAGGTTTCAGGCCTAGTTCTTTCCATTCCACTCCGTCATCCACTGTTGGATGCGGCCAGTTTTCAGGCGCTTGAGAGTATTGGCTTCTTAGCACTGCGAGATCGACGGGAGTTTCTGTTGGCGATATGTTAAACCAAACATCATAAGGCTCAAAATTATGTAATATTGCTACAGCGGATGAACGTTCATTCGGGGCTGTTAGCACTGCGCTACCTGTAGAGAAGGACACCAGTGTCGTGTTTTCTTCATCATCAGTGGCCCAGAAGCTGGAATCTGGTGATAGAAATGGAAAAGTATTAGGAAACTTACTATCGCCACCATCAAGTAGGGTGGTTAGTTCAGCTACAGCTGGCAATCGCCACCCCGCTTTCTTACACAGTTGGGCTTGATTAGCGGATACAATAAGCCTCTTCACGGTTGTGTTGTCTATATTGCCTGTCTTGGTGCGATCAAAGTGCCACAGCCTTGTTCCGTAGTTGCGAAGCGAAACTCGGCGAATATCATCGGCACAAGCCCAAGGCGTTTGTTCATATGATCGAGACTGATGTTTCAGCGGCCATCCATTAGTGTCTAGACGTAGAAAGTCCGCGACTTCTGGGTTAGTTGGCTCGATTTCGTTAAACAGGTTGGCACGCGCGTCACGTACTGAATCACTGTTGCTGGCGAAAAAAGCATTCTTGGCTGATTCGTCATTATGAAAATCAGTCATCATCTCGTATGTCGACTTGTAGTACAGCTTCCCTGGATTTTGCTGAATGACATCGGCAGCAATCATTAAATCCTGTACTTCTTCCAGGTAATCTGCGTTTATGGAATCCAAGTTTTTTTGTTTGATCTCGTCATCCGATAGTAAGCCGTTCTGGTCTTTATCTGCATAGGCAAATTCTGCTGTGGTGCGCAGTGAAATACTGATAGGAGGTGTTGTCGATCTAGTGTCGTCATCTTCACGAGTCGTTAGAGTTCGTGTGGATTGTGACGAGGCTTGGTTACTATTGATTGCCTCAAGTGTGGCTACATTGTCAGTTAACGATTTGTATGTGTCATTGGTCATGTCGACACTGATCTGCAATGGCTCGTTGAGATTAGCTCCAGCAGGGATAGTTTCGTGAATACTTCCATCATCAGCTACCGTGCCTTGAATTAACAAGTTCGTGGTGAGTTGTCGAATAGTGTATAAGCTGCCTGCAGCATCAGTGCTGTCAACTTGAGCTTTCACTGAGATGTCACGCATTGTTGCTGTAGGGAGGCTTGTGGTTGAATCAGGAGTGGTGTTGAGTCCGTCGTCTAAACAACCGGTAGTGAGCGAGGCGAAAACGACTGACAAAGCGATAGCCATTTTGCTTCTAGAAAAAGAGATAAACATACTAGATTGCACTTAAATGATAATGATTATTATAGT
Organism: Vibrio sp. Isolate23; assembly: GCF_022398095.1. NCBI lineage: Bacteria > Pseudomonadati > Pseudomonadota > Gammaproteobacteria > Vibrionales > Vibrionaceae > Vibrio > Vibrio sp. Isolate23. The sequence goes on along the minus strand of NZ_JAKEUV010000001.1, from coordinate 112,021 downwards.
TATTAACTATTGGGTTGGAGAATGTAAGTGATTATTTGAGAATGTGCAATGGCAAGGATCTATTAGATATTTATATCTGGCCCTGTTTGTTGATTAATTACTCTAATTGATGAAGGAATGTCAATGGGGATTTAGTTCTGGCTCTATGCAGAGCAGGGGCTTGGCCTCAGCTTTATTTCATGTTGACGTATTGGCATCAAATCAATGGTTTGCTTAATATTTTCCCAATCTGTTTCTTTACCCCAACGAAGTTTTTCGGAACCATCCTTGCCTATTAGTATTGCCGTGTGTGTACCCGGTTCGATACCGTAGGCTCTGAACATGCTCAGTAGATTAAATTCGTTTTTAACCCAAGATGGAATGGTAAAGCCGTCTTGGGTTATGACCAGAGTAATAATGTCACGATCGGAGAGTTCACACTCATTGATCAAGGTTTCGAGCAAGAATTGCTTCACATGTTCATCATTGGTTGGAGCGAAATAAATGACACTTCTATGAGACCATTTGTGTGAGTGGGCAGGATAACTCCACGCCAAGCCTATACTCTGAACAAGCAATAATACGAGAATAAAGCTACGCATGTTTGGCCTCCGCGGAAAATTGGGCTTTCAAACCTCAATCACTTTCTACGTTAAGTGTAGGTGGTAAGCTCACCTCTAACCTAAGTAATGCGTAAGCACTTGATATGGAAAATCTAGAAACTCATCGTTTGATACTGCGTTTACCAACAGAAGATGATGCCGCTTTTATTCAGTCACTCTATAACACCGACGGTTTTCTACGCTTTGTTGGTGACAAACAGATTAGAAACCGAAGTGATGCCACTGAGTATATTCGCAACAATATCCTTGCGATGAGAAGGGAAAAAAGTGTCTGCTTGTTAATCGTAGAAAATAAATCAGATAGCGAGCCGCTTGGTGTTTGCGGCCTGATAAAGAGAGACGATTTAGAGGCTTATGATATTGGTTATGGTTTTATGCCGGCTTCACATGGGCAGGGCTATGGGTTAGAAGCAGGGCAAGCCATTATTAAATATGCACAACAGCGTCGTGATATTGATGAATTAGTTGCGATCACATCTTCGGATAATGAAGGCAGTAAGGCTCTATTAAATCGACTCGGTTTTACCTACGTCAAAGTTCAAAATCAGATAAGCGATAAAGTAGACTTACTTCTGTATCAATTGTCATTCACAGACTAATGAAATTTACTCATTCGAATATTTTACAAGGTAATTTGCTGACGGAGTTTAAAACGGTCAGTGCAATGATTGCGATCTATTGCCGCGATCATCATGGATTGCCAGACGGTTGTTTGTGTCATTCGTGCCTAGAGCTGAAAGAGTATGCTGAGGTGAAGCTTGATCGCTGCCCGTACGGTCAAGGCAAGCCGACCTGCAATAAATGTCCGATCCACTGCTATAAGCCTGAACCCAAAGAAAAAATGCGGCAAGTCATGCGTTACTCGGGACCAAAAATGTTGCTACCTCATCCAATTCTTGCGGTTCGGCATTTGATTCATGAACGAAGAGCAGCGCCAGATAGGCCGGTTAGTGGAGTGTCTAACCGGCATAGAAGGAAGCAGAAGTGATGGGAGGTTATTCTCCAGCGACAGCTTGGTGTTTTGCTTTAATACTCGCAACGAGCATATATAAGCAAGTAGCGAGTAGAATTGCGAACAGGTATCCCATCAGTCCATGGTCACTCGCCATATACCAGCCAGCAACGATAGGCCCGAATACAGAACCTACGCTATAACTGAAAAGCATGACTTGGGTCGCTGAGACAATATAGTGCTGTTCCAATTTATCGCAGCCAAGGTTTATCGCAATTGGGTATAAAGCAAAAGCCGCAACGCCAAGCAGAAATACCCCGAAGGCTAATACTCGAATAGTATCGTCTAGCAGAATCATGCTGCTCGAAGCAGCACCAAGTAAGCAAAAGAAGGCCATTAATAAAGTGCGGCCAAAGTACTTTGACATCAATGGAACCAATGGCTGAACCGCCATACCACCGAGTATAATTAAGGCCATTAATCCACCTATGTCGTCATGGGCAATCCCTTGCTTAGCTAACTCTAGCGGCATTAAGCCGTAAATCGCGCCAAGGATCAGGCCAGAAACAATACAGCCAATAATGGCTGCATGGCTCAATCTGGTGATCTGTTTAAGTGATAGATTGGTTGTATGTGCAGACTCTGGCTGGTCGCTTTCCCCAAACCACAGCACTACGATTGCAAGAAGTAACAAGGTCGAAATTGCAATAAAAGGTACGCCGCCATGGATACCCAATATACCAATGCCCAGCTGACCAAGCGCACTTCCACCATATAATGCAGCCATGTACAGGCCAAGTCGCTTTGCTCTGGCTGTTTCATCGCCATGTAATAACCAAGATTCCACAATAACGAACACACCAGCGACCGCGATACCAGCAAAAAAGCGTGCTAACATCCAAGAGGTTGAACTAGGGAATATAGGTAATGTACAAATAGTCGTGATGAATAGGCCCAAACAAAGAACAAACGCATTTTTGTGGCCTAGCTTAGTGACTAAAGGTTCAATCGCAATCGCACCGACTAAAAGACCTGCATAGAATACACTGGCTAACCAACTGGCCAACGAATTGTCTAGCCCGTAATCCGATAGCATCAGTGGTATCAGGCTCATTAGGTAGCCTGACGCAACCGCATAAAGAGCCAGCGCAATCACAGGGACTGTGATGCGAGCTTTTGGTGCAGGAGCAAGAATGTTTTCCAACGTCGTAGCCTCTTGAGTTCATTAATAAAGTGGAACGTATTTTGGGCGCGACTATGAGGTGGTTTTAAGGCAGGGTAAAACGAATAATTTTGGTCGTGTCGATAAAAATCATTTTTCGATACGATTGTTTATTATGAGTAAAAAAAGACCGCTCATAATCCATAAAAGCGGTCTGTTAATTTGAAATGTTCGATATTTTTATTTCAGTAATGCTTCATTAAGCCATTGATCAAATTGACCTTTAGGTAAGGTGCCATTGATTACATCGATTCTTTCACCGCTTTTAAACACCATAATCGTCGGAATGCTTCTAATTTGGTATCTAGCTGCAAGGTTTTGCTGGCTTTCGGTGTCTATTTTTACAAATCGAACATTATTTGCTCGCTCTTTGGCGACATCTGAAAAAACAGGTGCAAAGCCAACGCAAGGGTTGCACCAAGGTGCCCAAAAATCGACGACGACAGGATGGGGGCTGTTTAAAATTGTATCAAAGTTGAGTTCGGTTCCTTCAACGGGTGCGCCATCCAGTAAAGGCGACTGGCATTTACCGCATTTCGGGCTTTCAGACACTCTTTCATTAGGAACACGATTGACACCTGAACAAGAAGGACAACGTGTATTGAATGTAGACATGACTTTTCTCTTGTTTGTGTTTTTCTACGCAAGTGTGACGTCCATTTTACCAATTAGGTGACACCACAGATATTCGCTAGTTATACTCTGAAAATAGTATTTTCCCAAGAGTTCTCTCAGTCGGACTGAACAGATCGAATGGGCGCTAACTCGAATAAAAATAAAAGGCTTCGAATGACCACATTCTATGCAGAAATTACAGGTTGGGGTAAATGTGTACCACCAACAACGCTCTCTAACAATGATTTAAGCACCTTTATTGAGACTTCAGATGAATGGATTCGCACGCGCACGGGGATTGAAAATCGCCGTATTAGCCATGTGAACACGTCTGACTTAGCCACAGTGGCTGCTAAGCACGCACTGGCATGTTCAGGCCTTGAAGCGCGCGATATCGACCTACTGATAGTTGCAACGTGTTCACCAGATTCCCTCATCCCAAATATTGCCTCTAAAGTATCGCAAAACCTCGGTATGATTGGCACTACAGCGTTTGACCTAAATGCTGCGTGTACAGGCTTTCTCTATAGCCTAGAGACAGCGACTCGTATGATTCAGGCGGGCAGCTACCAAAATGCCTTGGTTATAGGTGCAGAGCGTCTATCTTTCTTTATCGACTGGACAATGCGCGATACGGCTGTGTTGTTTGGTGATGGTGCCGGTGCAGTAGTACTGAGCAAAACAGATAAACCTGTGGGCTTACAACATGCTCAGCTCGGCTGTGACTCAAAAGGGCGCGATATTCTATCTGTACCTAAATTTGGCACGTCTATGGATCGTTTTGCTGCAGATAACGGCTACTGGGATTTTAATTTTGTAGGTAAAGAAATTTTCAAACGTGCAGTCAAAGGCATGGGTTCTGCAGCACAAACTGTACTATCTCGCAGTCAACTTTCGACGGATGACGTTGATGTCGTTATTCCTCATCAGGCGAACATCCGTATCATTCAAACGCTTTGTGATTTGTCAGGTATTAGCCAAGATAAAGCGTTTGTTAATATCCAGAAGTATGGAAATACCTCTGCTGCGACAGTGCCATTAGCCTTGTGTGAAGCTATGGAGCAAGGTTTTGTTAAGCCTGGCGATAACCTACTTCTTGCAGCGTTTGGTGCAGGTTTGACATGGGGAGCTGGTCATATCAAGTGGGGTGACCGCGTAACACCTTTGGGTCAAAGTGATGCAGCATTACCTGAAAATGATAAGTCTGCTCTCGAATTACTCGACGAAGCGATCAGATTCTGTAAGCAGCACGCTCCTAATTAGCGAATCTTAACGCCATTCTGGATAGGAGGCTGTCCAGAATGGTATTATCTAGCCCTAGACGATAAGAATAACGCAGGGCTTAAATGAAGTTTCTTCACACCTCTGATTGGCATCTCGGACGCCAGTTTCACAACGTTTCTCTCCTTGATGATCAAAAAGCGGTACTTACCCAATTGATCGAATATATACAAATACACCCTGTCGATGCTCTAGTGATCGCTGGCGATATTTATGATCGCTCTGTTCCTCCAACCGCCGCGATTGAAGTAATGAATGAATTCGTTAGCCAAGTGTGTGGTGAACTGAAGTTGCCAGTTATTCTTATTCCCGGTAATCATGATGGTGCGCAACGGCTTGGCTTTGGCGCTTCACAGATGAGAAACGCGGGATTGCACATCATTGCAAATTTTGAAGAGATGTTGGAACCGGTTGTTCTGAATACTGACGCCGGGGAAGTCGCCTTCTATGGGATGCCATACAATGACCCTGAATTGGTGCGGCATCATTTTAGTCAGCCAGTTTCGACCCATGATGATGCTCATCAACTGCTAAGTGAAGAAATTAAGTCCAAGTTTAAGCCTAACCAAAAGAATGTGTTGATAAGTCACTGTTTTGTCGATGGGGCTATTGAATCAGATTCAGAGCGACCTTTATCCATTGGTGGCTCAGACAGAGTTAGCCATGAACACTTCGTCGATTTTGACTATGTCGCTTTGGGGCATCTGCACCAGCCACAAAAAAAAGGGCAGGAGTATATCCGTTATTCAGGTTCTTTAATGAAGTACAGCTTCTCAGAGCAGTTCCAAAAGAAAGGTATAACGCTGGTTGAAATCACTAAGCAAGGCTTTCAATCTGCTACTCATATTGATTTAACCGTGCCTCACCAAATGCGAATTATTGAAGGTGAGCTAGATGAAATCATTGCAAAGGGAAAGACTGATCCTAACCAGTACGATTACTTGTTGGTCCGTTTGCTGGATAAACACGCCATTCTGAACCCTATGGAAAAGCTTCGTACCGTTTACCCCAATGTTCTACATATTGAAAAGCCCGGCATGTTAATGGGTGTCGAGCAAGAAATGGCTCAGGCCAAACTGGCACGAAGTGAAGTGGATATGTTCAAAGATTTCTTCCTCGAAGCACAAAACAGTGAACTTACCGAAGCGCAAACTGATGCCATCAATGACATCATTAATCAGTTAACGAAGCAATAGGAATAAGTGATGAAACCACTCTTACTAACAATGCAGGCATTTGGTCCTTTTGCTAACACTGAAACTATCGACTTTACATTGCTGGGTTCCAATCCGCTGTTTTTGATTAACGGCCCAACAGGTTCAGGTAAGACTTCAATTTTAGATGCCATTTGTTTTGCTTTGTACGGCCAGACAACGGGCAATGAAAGAGAAGGGACGCAGATGCGCTGCGATATGGCTGCGCTTTCGTTACCGACCGAAGTGGTGTTCGAATTCGCACTTAAGGGTAAGAGCTACAGAGTCACGAGGTCACCTGATCAACTTGCGCCTAAAGCACGAGGCGAAGGAACAACAACACGTAAGCACACCGCCTCTTTGTATGAAATTACGCATCAAGAACGACTGATTACAAGCAAAACGGCTCAAGTAAAGACGGAAGTCACGGATTTGATTGGTTTGAATGAAACGCAATTTCGACAGGTAATGGTGCTACCGCAAGGAAAATTCCGTGACCTTTTACTCGCGAGCTCTAAAGAACGAGAAGAAATATTTGGTCAGCTATTTCAAACCGATATTTACAAGAAAATTGAGTTTGCACTCAAGGAAAAGGCAAGCACCATCATCAAATCGAAAGATGAATTTGATAATCAAATTCGCGGTGCGCTTCAGGTTGCGGGAGTGAATAGTGAAGCGGAACTTACCGAGCATATCGACTTGCTTTCTAAACAGTTTGAAGAGCTTACTTTAAGTGAAAAGGGGCAGTTAGAGAAGCTGAACCAATCGAAACTGAATCAACAGAAGGCAATTCAGCTCAAAACTGAGTTTGAAAGGTTAGCCACCGCTGAACGTACGTTGTCTGATCATGCTCAACAAAGAGAGGCTAATGAGCAGATAAAGCACAACCTAACGATTGCGCGACAGGCAAGCAAGTTAGACCTTCCTTATGCGAATTGGTCATCGGCTTTAAAGCTAGTTCGTGATACTACGGAAAAAGGCAATGCGCTTGAAAAAGAGCTTCGAGCTTCAAATCTTGCGCTTGAAGAACATAAACAGATCCTGGATAGCGTAAATCAACAAGCTCAAGCACTCCCTGAGCAAACGGATAAGCTTTACTTCTTGGATGATATCAAAGCCAAGTTATTGGAAAAGCGCGAGCTTGAGCTAAAAATAAAAGACTCTACAGCAAAAAAGAAAAGCTATGATGAGACTTTGTCTAAGTATCAGGCACACAAAGAAAAACTTTTATTAGAAGCCACTAAAGCTCAACAAGAGTTTGAAGCGGCAAGGTTGGCTATGACGGACAAATCAGCCCTTGAATCTGAACTGATGCGTTTATCCCATTTAATCAAGGATTTAACTAAGAAGCAGAATATTTCGAAAGATCTAGAGGTGTTTGATGCTGAACTCAAGCCAATGCTTTCTCGTCAATCTGAGCTTAAGACCAGATGGGAAAAGTTGCGCAATGAAGCTGATAGAGGTGAAATACGTTGGCATAATGCTCAAGCAGCCGTTCTTGCACAAAGGCTACAACAAGATCAGCCATGCCCAGTATGTGGCAGCAAAGAACATCCAAATCCGACTTCATTTGAAGGGGAAGAAGTCACTAAAGAGCAGGTTGAGCAATGGCGTCATCAAGAACGCCAATCTTTGCAAGCTTTGAATGAGCAAACTCAATTGGTGGAACAGCAAAAGTTATTGATTGAGCGCCAAAAGAGTCAACTCAATGAGCTTCAAGCCGAGTTAGGAGAGCACTCAGCTCTGTCACTCCATGTAGTTACAACACAGCATGCAGAGTTAAAACTTAAACTCGAGAGGCTGGTGGCCATCAACCTCGAACAAATGCAAGCGACGGTGACAGCGTTCAATCAACGTTGTGACAATGGTGAAAGCGAGATTAACAAGCTCAAGGAAGAAATATCAGCACATGTTGCCACAGAGAACACCCTCCGACAAAGGTTAGATATGCTGGCTCAATCCATAGGTGAAAAATACCAATCTATTGAGCTTGTTGAAGCAGAGCATACGCGGATCAAAACATCCATCGAGTCAGTTCAAAAACAGCTTGAGAAGGCCAATGAGACTCAGAAAACACTCGCTAAACAGCAATCGGCACTTGAGGGTCAAAGGCAAAGTAATATTGAATCGTTGGAAGAAGCACATCGACAATTAGATAAAGCTCAGACTGAATGGCATATCTCAATAGAGGATACGCCGTTTACAAACGAACAGCATTATTTAGACAGTAAAGCCACAGAAGAGCAAATTGAGCACTGGGAAACGTCAGTGGATGCCTATGCACACATTGAGGTGAAGCTTAAGCAAACCATTGAGGACTTGAAACACTCGCTCGAAAATCAGTCATTGCCTGATTTAGAGGAGTTAGATAAACAAGTTGCCCTACATAGCCAAGCATATGTGGAGGTGAGGAATCAGCTAGATACGATTCGCTCCAAGTTTGAACGCTATCAAAAGGTGTGTAGAGATATCGCTAAACTGCATGAGAAGAACACCGAGCTGGAAGCTAAATACCAAGTGTACGGAACGCTCTATGATGTTGCGAGCGGTAAAACTGGTAGCCGTGTGAGTCTGCACCGATTTGTTTTAGGCGTGCTACTGGACGATGTATTAATACAGGCCTCTCAAAGACTCAGCATAATGAGTAAGGGGCGTTATATTCTCTCCCGCAAAAAGGATGGATTCAAAGGTTCTGCTGGCCGTGGGCTTGATCTGGTTGTGGAAGACAGTTACACAGGCAAAAGTAGAGATGTAGCCACGTTGTCAGGGGGAGAGTCCTTCATGGCCGCCTTATCTTTAGCACTCGGTCTTTCTGACGTTGTTCAGTCATACAGTGGTGGTATTCGCTTAGATACGTTGTTTATTGATGAAGGTTTCGGGAGCTTAGACCCAGAGTCATTAGATCTTGCCATTCAAACGTTAATTGATCTGCAACAGACTGGAAGAACGATAGGGCTGATTTCTCATGTCAGTGAGCTAAAAGAACAGATGTCACTGCGTGTAGATGTTCAGTCAGACCGAGCGGGAAGTACGATAACAGTAAATGCTGCATGAGTTAGCATTTACTGTTGATATTCTGGTGGCTTATCATTAAGTGTGCTAGTTATTAGTTAAAAGCTAAAAAGTAGGACTCAACTTAACTCAGTGCATTTTGATTGGCACCAGGAACACTCATGACAGCAGTTCTGGAATCAGTACGTAAGGTATACCAGTATGCGGAGCCCAACTTAACGCTAGTGGGATGGATGGGGCTGCTTGGCTTTCCGACCTATTACTATGTCTGGTCGTATCTATTCCCACAACCCTATGAAAACCTTGCTTTAAGATTACTTTGCTCCGCATTGTTTGCGGTGATCGCGTTTAGGCACTCGTTGCCTAAGTATCTGCAAAAGTACATGCCTCAATACTATTTAGTATCTATCGCGTTTTGTTTGCCTTGTTTCTTTAGCTTCATGATGTTTATGAATCAGTGGTCTACGATATGGGCGATGTCCTTTATGGCGTCTATATTTCTCCATATCTTATTGGTTCACCAGACACGTTTGATGTTACTGCAAGCCGTATTTTCACTGTTGATTGCGTTTTTTGCTGTTTATGGGTTCGATTTTTCTTACGCCATCGAACAGATTGTTTGGCCTTACATACCCATTTTTTTGTTTACTTATGTCTTTGGTAATTTGTTCTACTTCAGAAACCAAGTAGAGCATGAGAGTAAAGTATCCATCGCGAAATCTTTTGGTGCTGGCATCGCGCACGAGATGCGAAACCCTCTCAGCGCTCTAAAGGCTTCTTTTGATGTTCTCAGCTCTCTTCTACCTGATGATAAGTCAAAGTACTCAGACTTTTACCCAATGTCTCATCAGGAGCTGACTATCGCTAGAGAAGTATTGAGTGATGCTGATGAGGTCATACAGTACGGTAATGAAACGATAGACTTATTGCTGACTTCAATTGATGAAAATCGCGTTTCTACCTCGACGTTCAAAAAGCAATCACTCAAGAGGGTAATAGAAGATTCTCTCGCTAGCTTTGCCTATAAAAGCTCTAAAGATAAGCAATCTGTCCAGTTTCACTGTGAAGAGGACGCCGCTTTTTTTGGCAGTGATACCCTCATTAAATACGCATTATACAACTTGCTGAAAAATGCTTTTTACTATCAAAGTGGTGAATATTTTAGAATCAATATCGAATTAAGGTGTTATGAAAAATACAATGTCATGACCTTTCGGGATAATGGTGTTGGTATTGCTCCTGATGTGCTAGAGAATATTTTTAAGGACTTCTATACCTTTGGTAAATCTGGGAGCTATGGATTAGGTTTGCCGTTCTGTCGCAAAGTGATGCAAGCAGTTGGAGGTAAAATCAGCTGTCAGTCGGTGCTTAATGAATGGACGGAGTTTACTTTGACCTTTCCAAAGTACCAATCAGCAAAAGTTGACCATATAAAATTGGATCTGATGAAATCTAAATCATCACTCTATGTTGGTGATACCAGCGTGATTTCTCGTCTTCTCAATGAGCAATCATTCTATAAAGGCTTCACACTCAATACCGTTGATATTGAGCTCGCCAATAGCCGGGAAGAATACGAGTTTGAATATGATCTCATCTTTATTGATTTGGATGCTGTGATTACGTCTCCAAATCAGTTGGCAGCTTTAGAAAATAAACTTCACTTTACCGAAGCACGGATTGTGTTCCTATATGATGAAAACAACCGTTATCACAATGATATTGAAAGGCATTTAACTATTTACCCAGTAGAAAAACATCGCATGTTGCTTGAGCCTGGTCGTGTCTTGGATGAACTCTTCTTTGAGTCACCAGAACCGGATAGAAATCTGCTCCCTCGTAAAGAGGTACGTGTTGGTAAAACTATTGTTATTGCCGATGACAATCATTCTTTACGTACTTACACATCAATCCTGCTTGAGCAGCAAGGATTTGAAGTGATACAGGCGCAAAATGGTCAAGAGGTGTTGGATAAACTACAGAACAATTTGGTTGATTTAGTTCTTATGGACATTGAAATGCCACAACTCAACGGACTAGATGCGGCCAATGCGATTCGCTCTTCTGATCGTGAATATGCCAATGTTCCTATTTTAGGGCACACCGGGGATTCAACATCTGGCGCTATTGATAAAATCCATGAGTCGGGGATGAATGATTATATTATTAAGCCAGCGGGAACTGAGGTGTTGCTAGATAAAATCTCTAATTGGATTTAAGGCTAAGCTCAAGAGCTGAGGTTAGCCTTTATGTTGTCTAAATAAAATACATATCTGGCTGTTCATTAACAAGCTTACAAGTATTTATTATCTGATCTGCATCCGATTTGGTGGTGGAGCTATTTAAAGATAATCGAATTATATTTTTATTTGCTGTTGTGGCTGGTCGACAAAATACAGCACCAAAAATACCATGAGACTCGAGAAAATCGCGTACTCGCTCTGTATTTTTTTCGTCACCGGTCTCAAGAGCAATTATTTGTGTATCGCTACGAATTGTTAAACCTATACTTGATAAGTTCGTTTTTAAATAACGACTTATTTCTTGAAGGTAATCCCGCTCATTGTCATATTTCTTTATGACGTCCAACGTTTTATCTAACCTGTCCAGTTCATGTGGCAACATCGTCGAACTGAAAATAGCAGGATAAGCGACAAAGGGAATACAATCATTAGCCTGATTATTACACCAAATCGCCCCAGCTCGATAAGCGAATGTTTTTGCGAGACTCGCGGTCATGAAATCGACTTGGTGGCTTAGTTTAAGCGATTTAAGGAGCCCAGCCCCTTGCTTGCCATGGGTGCCTAAAGAGTGTGATTCATCAACGACGATTGCGCAACCATACTCTTTGGATAGTAAGACAATGTCAACAAGGGGCGCCATGGTTCCAATTGTACTGTATACGGAGTCAACTAGAACAATACCAGGTCCGTGTCTATTAATCAGCTTATCCAGATGCTTAACGTTATTGTGCATAAAAGGGTGGATGTTTGCCCCCGCAATTCTTGCTCCTTCCCACAATGACATATGTGCAAAGAAATCAATATAGACATTGGTTTCGCTATCACAAATAGTTTGTAGTAGTGCTGTATTGGCAGCCCAACCAGACTGAGAGAGCAAGCAAGACTTAAACCCCACATACTCGGCCAATTTTTTCTCTACTTTGGGTTGAGACGCTTCGTCTCTGAGAAATATCCCTGACATGAAGGGGCTGTTTTTACGCGCCAATATTGAATTTACATGATGATCAATGATTTCAGCGTTATTGGATAAATCGAGATAATCATTACTCTGTAACACGAGGTCATTGTTACTTGGCCTAGCACCTAAAACTAAGTGTTTTCCGTTTTTGTTTTTACGGACAAGATCATCCAGATAGTGTTCTATTTTTTTACTTATAAAATCTGGCAAGGGTGGGTAATGGTTAAGCGTATTCATAATAAATATCCTTTTTGTATAAACCAGTGCCAGCTGACAATGGGATATATGAACCAAAATGGATATAATTTCGACACCCAATATTTATTAGTTTGGAGTCTGTTGCAAATAAAATCATCAACTATAATAACTGATGAAATCTATCTATACGCTGATCCAGCTTACTCTTTGTTTTTAATTGTATTTTTTGCTATTTATTCAGTACGAAATGCTATTTTTATAAATCTTCTTTTTTGCGTGTGACAAAAATTTCTGGCCAATACATTTTGATATAGCCAACTAAGACCCAAGCTACCAGTCCTGTGGCAACACTGAGCTCGAAAAATCCAAATTTGTGAAGCCAGTGCCAATGTGGATGATATTGCTCGAAAAAGCTGGTGAGTCTATGCATGGCAATCGCACTAATCACGGAGGGGAAAGTCACTGCAGCAATAGAAGGTTGAAATTTTAATCTCATCAGCCGGAAGTAGCAGAGGTAAATGGTCAGTGTCATTGTGATTGCAATTCCAGCTAATGCTCCTGTCAATATAGGGTCGGGCTTCTGGAAATTAACCAAATAAGTCGCTAAGGAGAGGTTTATTGGTGCAGCCATGATGGCCAAAGTTGGCCTTGCTCGACGTGGCAACATTCCTTCAAACATCAATCGATATAACACCAGTGGCAGCATAAAGAAGTAGATGGTGATACAAATACTGACGAGAGTTTCTGAAAAAACAGTATGTCCAAACTTGGTTCCTGCCAGTGAGCTACTGATTAGCCCAACTGGATAGAGAAACCAACTGGGAACAATGTTGGACACTTTGAATCGAGTTATCTGGAAAAAGAAGAAAAGAACCATCATGGTGATGTGCAGCAATAAAGCGGCAAACCATAATGGGTAAGCAATCAAAGGGGATATCACTGCCAGATAGTCACATAAGATAAGTAATGCCATACTCATTGGAGCCATCAAGCTACCGCTGAGAGGGTTACGTATGTCATGGATAAAGGTTCTGTAGTTACTGAAATACTTTATCAATACAGGAAACAACAAGACAGCGCCACCTGCGGCTAAGTAGGGACGTATAAACACACCAACTTCAGGAAGGTATAATGCCCATGCATGTCCGAGGCCGATCATCCCTAATGCCAGTGCGGCTTGTGATGGCGGCACACTTTGAAATTGTATGAAGCGTCTCCAGTTCAACTGCTTATTCCTGATTAGCTTGAAATTGATGATGAGGCGATGAGTGAGAGTAATACTCTATGCTACAAATATCTTAAGGCTCAGGATCATATCAAGGCAGTTGGTGACTGCGCAATTATCATTTGGTGTCGCAGGGAAGGTCTTCCTGTCTCAACTTCTCATTTTTTAATGTTCGATGTAACAGTTGGCTATATATTGGCTGTCCACCTAATAATTGAGCGAAAATCACCGCCCCTAAACAGGTGATGATCAGGGGTAAAATAAGATAGTAATTGTTGGTCATTTCGATAACCAAAAGGATTCCGGTAATCGGAGCACGAACGGTTGCGGCAAACAGTGCGCCCATTCCAGCTATGGCAAACATCCCTGGAGAGATCATCAGCTCAGGCATTAGCCCTTTAGCGATCAGCCCGAAAGCATAGCCAAATAAAGTGCCTAGCGCGAGCATAGGGGCGAAGATACCGCCTGGTGCCCCCGATCCAAAACAGATCAGAGTGGTTAAAATACGTGCGACAAATAGCATTAAGAGAACTGCTGCTCCATAGCCACCATTAGTGATGGTTGGGATAAGATCAATACCTCCACCTGTCACTTCTGGCAAATAGAGCAACATGATGCCAAAGAAGCCACCAATACAGCTACCTGTAATGAGATAACGCTTCCGATCGTTCCTATGTAGCTTTACAAAGAGATCTTGGGATAATGTGACAAGACGATTGAATACAACCCCGAACATGCCAAACATTGCGCCTAAAAGTAGGAATAGCCAAAGGGCTGCAAGTTCTGGTGGTTGGTATTGAGGCATTGTGATGACAGCACCTTGTCCGTTAATGGCACGAAATACAATGTTGGCTGCAATGGCTGAAATTATGACTGCTCGTATTGAGATGAGCGAATAACGAAATTGAGGCCTCATTTCCTCGACGACAAACATGATTCCCGCGAGAGGAGCATTAAAAGCGGCGGCTAAACCTCCAGCTGCACCGGAAGCTAGTAGGGAGTGCTTAGTGTCATCATTCTTAACCTGAAAAATATCGGTCACCATACGGCCAATGGCCCCGCCCATTTGTACTGTAGGTCCTTCTCGGCCAAGCACCATACCTGAGCCAAGTGCGCCCATTCCTCCGAAAAATTTAACCGGTAGAACACGCCACCATCGGACAGGGCGGATTCCGTCCATCGCGCCCTCAATTTCGGGGATGCCAGAACCTGCGGCTTCAGGAGCCAAACGATGAACCAAATAGTAACCAATAAAAGCAAGCGCGGCGCTTATTAGGAAGGCAGAGAGCCAGAGTGGCAGCGCACGACCAATTGCTTGCTTTAGCCAGTCAGTTCGAGTTTCGGAGACAAAGTGCACCGCTATTTCGAAGAAGGTGCCTACGGTTCCAGCTAAGAGACCCACGATCAAAGAAAGGAAAAGAACGGAGAGTGGCGTTTTATCTTTTGAGAGAAACTGGTTGATAGCGTCTTTTGGCATGCTGGCTAACAGGGACTGCTTAATTTTCTCTCTTTTAGTCATATAGGTGCACCCTTGTACGATTTATTTCGCCATTAGAAATAATAATGTTTTCAGCAAGAATTATACGCTTGTGCAGGCTTAACTATAGCGTCAAGAATGAAAATTTGATTTTCAAATATGGAGGGAATACCAAGATCGAGAAATAGATAAGAATTGGCATGAGATCACGTTTCTTACCTTGCACTTTGGTGGTTTTGAACCATAGTTAAGAGGTAAGGCAATCTGAACCGACCCGCATGGAGGATTTGCAGCCTTACCTACAATTTGGATGGATTCAACAAATCTTTTTGTGATCCTCGTTTTATTATCAGGGTGCAGCCACAGATGGCCTTGATTCGCAGACTCACGATTGAGTAACGAGGGATAGGGCGCACTTAATAGTGCGCCTTTTGTCGTCTAGGGCTTAGCCTAGCTTTGCGATATGTTTGAGTACGGTTTCTAATTGGTCCCATGGCAAAAGCTCGGTATCAATAACTTCCAGTCGACTTTCAAAACCTTCCAGTGACATTTGGTTCACCGATACGACACCATTACTGACATTAAATGAGTAACAACCTTTATCGGTATTCATGACGCCCTTTACTCGCTCTGCTGTTAAATCAGAAAGCATTGAAAACAGTTCATCAAAATCAAACGTAACTTCTGCTCCGAACAGCCAGCCACAGCTAAAGTAACCTTGCCCTTTGTTTTCTTTACGCATCATGGTTTGATCAGGAGCGAGCGCAAACTGAGGCTCAGCTTCTGCATGTTGATGATGGTGAGCCTCGATATTGTCGGACGTCGTTGGGTTTCGTCTTGGGTTATCGAGAAGTTCGATAGGGAAGCGCCCCTGTTTGACTAACTGGCTGTATATTTTGGGTGGATTTTGATCCGCCACCCAATCGTTAAACGCATCCACATCGCTGACATGGCACTCATCGACTTTATTGCCAATGACGATATCTGCAATACTGAGCTGGTCAATAAAATTCTGATTTTCAAGATATTTAGGGCGTGAAAGGTTACGAGGATCGACGAGTCCAATTGTCGCTCTGAGATCAATGTAATCTCTGAACTGAACAGATGTCAGAGTTGCAAGTATCTTATGTGCATGGCCTAAACCTGTGGGTTCCACAATAAGTCGATCTGGTTGTGTGCGAAGTAGAGCGGTGATTGCGACAGAGGTAGGAACTCCAGCGGCACAACACATGCAGCCCCCGGGGACTTCTTTGATCATCGCGCCTTGCTCGGTCAACATCGCCCCATCAATACCGATTTCACCGAACTCGTTAACCAGTACAGCCCAGTTCTCATCGGCTGGCTTCTCTTTTAGAAGGTTTAGAATAGCGGTGGTTTTTCCGGTACCTAGAAAACCAGTAATGATATTGGTTGGAATTTTCATCATGCAACACTCTTGGAAAATAACTGCATTGACTATATCAAAAGATGTGTGGAAACGAGCATAAAAAAACGGCGGTAAATACCGCCGTTGTTCTGTCTATCTTTTGTTTTTGAGATAACGTTTTCTACGTTCTTCTTTTTTCTTGGCTTTTTCTTCGGCTTTTCTCGCCGCTTCGATTTCGACTTCAACAAGCTCTTTAGTGATCATTTCGGGCAACTCAAGCGTCACTTGTCCTAATGTGCCATTACGTAGCTCGTGAAGTAAAATTTCTGAACACTTGTGTAGATCAACTCGCCCACCCGAACGTAAAGCTCCTCTGCGGCGACCAATCTCTTCCATCAGCTCTATGTCGCTTTCAGGCATTTCTTCGATCTGATAGCGTTCCTTCAAACGTTCAGGGTAGGCTTTTGCTAAGTATTCGACAGTGTAAAAGGCGACCTCTTCATATTCCATCGCCGTGTCCTTAACCGCTCCGGTTGCCGCTAGGCGAAATCCACTGTGTGGGTTTTCAACTTTAGGCCATAAGATTCCTGGTGTGTCAGACAAGACGATACCATTTTGAAGATTAATACGTTGTTGGCGGCGAGTTACCGCTGGCTGATTGCCTGTCACGGCAATTGTACGACCCGCTAGCGTATTGATGATGGTCGATTTGCCTACATTCGGTATGCCCATGATCATGGTGCGAATGTTTTTACCAATCTCTTCACGGTGTGGGGCTAACTTACGACAAAGCTCGAGGATTTTATGCACTTCTTGTGTGTTAGAAGTGGTAATGGCCATCGCTTTGACGTTGTGCTCTTTTTCGAAGTGATCAATCCATAATTGTGTTAGCTCTGGGTCAGCAAGGTCGCGTTTGTTTAGTACTTTTACGACAGGCTTTTCACCACGGATTTCAGAAATCATTGGGTTCTCACTACTGAATGGGATGCGGGCATCCAGCACTTCGATAATGACATCCACTTGAGGGATCGCTTCTTCAATTTCTTTGCGGGCTTTGTGCATATGCCCAGGAAACCATTGAATTGTATTGTTAACCATTTGAAAATATTGCCTTTTTATTTAATGGTTTAATCTGCTGTGTGATTTTAAAAATAACAAAGCATTGGCACATCACAAGTTTAAGAGGCCAAACTTTACGCCTAGCAGATTGACTTGGTCGCAATCTTATCACTGACCGGAGTTTTCTCATAACAATGGCCTAGATAAACCAACTTGTATTTCTGAGCGCTTGTTTACGCTCAACGGAGGAAGAAGGCTTAGTCTGGCAAGCTAGTCGGTTTATTATTATGACGGCTAATGCATTAGATACTGGTTTAGTTACTTCATAATGGCAGTTGCTTCTTCTGCCTGTCTGCGACTAATTCTCTTACCGCTTGTTCCAGTTGGGGGAGTAAATGCTTGTTGGAGATATGAATATAGTGGTAGAGAGGCTCATAGAGTACTGCGCTGCTTACCGGTTTTATATCGGGATATTTTGATTTCAGGACATCGTAAACAGCTTCAGGTGCTAGCCACAAATCAGCGCGACCTTTGCTCACCATTAGAGCGGCTTGCTCGGCATTCTCGACTAGGAATAGACGTTTGTAGTCTTTGACCTTGTCAACAAATCTCATTCCTAGTTGAGATACTAATATTTTACCGGATACTTCTTCTAGGCGGTTATAAAACTGCCCTTCGAAACCGTATACGTAAATGCTGATGTAGTAGAGAGGAACGTCTACCTTGAGCATATTTGCATCATTGGCGAGGTTTGAAATTCGTAAGTCTAACCCTTGATATCGTCCTTCACTGACTGCTCGTATGGCTCTTTCATTGGGTAAGTAAGCAAACTCGACATTGATTCCCAATTTGTTGTAAATCTGCTTTAAGTCATCCACTAGAGTGAAGCCCACGACCTCATTCAGCGTCCTACTTTGGTAAACTTCACCAATGGCGATAACGACAGGTTCTGAGTGAACCGGGCGCATAAAAAGCAGGAGGAAGGTTAACCAACAATAAGAGAAAAACTTGGTAAGCATTATCGAGATCGCTTCTTATGGGTATACCACTTATATAGTCTATTTAGAATGGAAGATAAATGAAGGGCACTCCAATATGTGTTTACTTTTAACTTGAGTCAGAAGAAGGCTTAGCTTGCCGCCATGATACGATAGCCGTTTCTTCCTTCCTGCTTGACCATATAAAGGGCTTGATCCGCAAACTGGAATAAACTTGTTAAGTGTTCATATGACGTTATCTGCTTTGAGGTCGCCCCCGCGCTTACAGTAATAAATGGACTTGTCGGTGAGTATGCGTGCTCAATAGCCAAACTGCTGATTGCTTGAACTAGTTGATTAAGGTATCCATTAAGATCCAGCTCTATGTCACTAGCAAGAATCACACAGAACTCCTCACCACCGTATCGGCTGACTAAATGTTCATAGGGTGATTCGACGGTATTCAGTGCTGCGGCAATATGACATAACGCATGATCGCCTGCCATATGTCCGTAGTTATCATTGTATTGCTTGAAATGATCAACATCGACAAGTATGACACCGATTTGGTTATAGTCTAATTCTTCAATGAAGTGTTTGGCCATCTCGTACAGATGACGACGGTTTGCAATCCCTGTTAATGGATCGATGATAGATTGTTTTCTGAGTAATTCCCGTTTTTCATCGAGCTCTGTAATTAAGTTGTTGATGTCACGAGCGAAGCCTCTCATCTCCTTAGAAATAAAAGTCGCTTCGTTGGGCAGCATGTCACCGGATTTTTGAAATTGACGCAGCGCTTTTTGTGCATTTCCAAGTGGTTTGATCAATTTGGAAACTACGGTTAGGTTAAACGCAAACATGACCAGTGCAAAGCAAGCGAGTACGCTGGCTTCTGAGAAAGTGAGAAAAGCGGGATGCTTTTCACTGTGAGTGATTTCGATAGCGATATTATCACCATCAAGAAAGTCATCGCGATATATAATGGATACGTTATCTGGCAGGGTACTGTGGACAGATTCATGCTCGCTAAGTGGATGAACAGTAATCTTTACACCCGTGGCAGCTTCTATTTCAGAGATAAAATCATCACGAATTTTACGAATAAAGACGATATAGCCAAAATTGCATGACTTGCCATCGCTCAAGCAAATTCGAGCTGAGGCGAGGATATAAGGCGAATTTTTATATACCGCATACTGGATATGCGAGGCAATCTTAGCGCTTGAGGCATTTATCGATTGCTCAAGCAGTTTATGCACAACTTCAGGGTCATTGAGAGCAATAAACTGCTCTGAACGGATGCGACCATCTTCGTACAAAGCGCTCCATGTGACGTCTAGCTGATCATTAAAAATGATGATGCCGTTAAGCAGCTTAGATTCGAAAGCGTGGGGTCCAATACTATCTTGGATAAATGAGTCATTCGGATTTTGAACGAATTGCGCTAATGTTGTCCAGGCAGCGTAATCTTCTAAGGAGGCCCTCAGTTCAAGTTCTTCCATTTTTAGAACAGTTTGTACGCGTTCAATTTCGAGGCGTTGCCGTTTCTGTGATGCCTCTATCGCAAGCTCATGACTCCATAATGCCTTAAACGAAAAGTAAAACATTAGAAATAAGAGAACGACAGAGATAGAAACCAGAATGGTAAGCTGTTTGAGACTGAAGTGTTTTAATTTATACACTAATAAAGGGTTACCTGAGAAACTGAGCAAAATTGCACCGTTATTGTAGAGATCATTTTCTATTTGAGCCAGTAGTTAACAGATTAGTTAGTTGAAATAGAGAGGAAGTGATTGTGTTTAAAATAAAAAAACTCCTCAAATAATCCAAAAGTGTTACATGAGATCACTTTAATATTTTGTCATGATTTGAATTATTGTTTATATTTCCGTGCCATATAACTACAACAAAAGTTTACCCTAATGAGTGCTAACCAAACTTCGTCAGACTGTGAAACTCTTCTTGATACCAACGAACAACTTGTCTCAACAACCGATCTTAACGGCGTTATTACCTACAGTAATGAAGCCTTTTGTCGTATAGCCGAATTCACTCAGGATGAGCTGCTGGGTCAAAATCACAATATTGTACGCCATGATACGATGCCAAAGGCGGCATTTGCCGACATGTGGGCAAATCTTAAGCAAGGCAAAGCTTGGCGCGGAATTGTAAAAAATCGTACTAAATCCGGTGGCTACTACTGGGTGGATGCCTATGTTACCCCGATTTACGACAACGGAGAAATGACCGGTTACCAATCTGTGCGCGTTAAGCCTAAGCGAGAGTGGGTTGTGGTCGCAGACAAAGCCTATCAATCATTGCTAAAGGCAGAACGTTCAGGAAGAAATTGGTCATTGCAAATCGGCGACTCACTTCGTTATGCCATTTTACTGGGTTCTCTTTCAGCACCTGTTATAGCGAATTTACTGTCACTGGAAGGTGGCGCAAGCTGGTTGTCTAGCTTCCTACCGTTTTCTGTCGTTGCCTTGCTCTTTAGACAGGAGTTAATTGACACGCCAAAGCAATTGAAAGAACTCCAGTCTAAGTACGACAGTGTTAGTCGTTTGATTTACTCCGGGAGCAGCAAATTTTCTATCGCTGACTTCCATATTAAATTACTGTCTGCACGCATTCGCACTGTGTTAGGTCGTATGACGGACTCAGCTAAGCCTCTTCAGGATTTGTCGGACGGTTTGAGTGCAACAACATTACAAGTCACCCAAGCGCTGGAGCAGCAGACTAAAGACATTCGTCAAGTACGTGAGGCAACTGAAGAAGTGGAAGCGTCGGCCAATGAGGTATCAACCAGCACACATGAGGCACATGACCTTATTGATGTGACACTAAAAACCTGCTTATTGGCAAAAGATACGATCGATAAAACACATGAAAACCTCGGGCAACTAAGCGTGCAAGCAGAGAAAGCGACGAATACCACTTATCAACTGAGTGAGCAGGCTCAAAATGTTAGCCAGATGATGCAAGAAATTGGTGGAATTGCGGAACAAACGAATTTATTGGCTCTTAATGCAGCGATTGAAGCGGCTCGGGCTGGTGAGCAGGGGAGAGGTTTTGCTGTTGTTGCAGACGAAGTGAGAGCACTGTCTGGCAGAACTTCAAATGCGACAGTTCAAATTAAAGACAGCATTGAAACTATGCTGACTACTATAGAGAATTGGCAACGTGACATCATCACTAACCGTGAACAAACGCAAGCTTGTGGTGCAGTTGCAGAAGAAAGCGCTAAGCGTTTATCTGAAGTGGAAACCATGATGCAATCAATGAACGATTTGATGACTACGGTTGAAGATGCAGCGACTAAACAGCGCCAGCTTTCCGGTGATGTGAACCTGCACATTCAGTCAATTGCCTCCGCCGCTGAGCAGAACTTAGCAGCAACACACTCTGTAAATCAGCACTCACAAGAATTGCGGAATCAAGTTAGAGAGTTTTATCAGTTGGCCCAGCGTTTTGAAGAGAAATAAAAGCGCCCTGCTAATCAGCAGGGCGATAGTCATGGCTGAACGCTTTTATACAAATATCGTTGACACGTTGCCTCACTGACCCGTTTAAGGAGCTGTGAAATGATGGCGACTACGATCAATGCAAAGGCCAGTCTTCCCCAGAATATAGTGATAAAATCTGCGCCAATTAGGAGCACAAGGATGGTGTCTTCAATCATGCTATGAGCGAGATTGAGTAGCATGACAGCGGTAAACACATCTCTCGCGGGTATATGCCCGCGTTTGGCTTCGTTAATCAACAGGCCACCCCCGAAAGAAATGCCCAGAGTAATGCCAATAATGGTCATGTTGGTGGCTTCTCTACTGATGCCAAGTGCTGAAAGTATCGGTTTCAGCGCGACTGCCATTAACTTTTCAACGCCTAGTAGCTTCAAAACTCTCAAAGAGAAGAGTAATACAGCAATGATAACGAAGATGGCGAGTAAATTTTCCACTTGAGACCATGCCCATTCTAGATGGTTTTGTTCTGGTGGAATCTCGGGGTTCCAAACGATTTGTGCAGGTGTGTTCAGTAGATCTCCAAACTGGTAAAGCTGATGAAGAAGCCAAGCAAAGACTAAACCACCACCCACTCTGAACAGTGTTGTGATCGTTAGGCTTACTCCTGCTCGTTTGGCTATCGCAGCTTCAATTGGTATCGAATGGGCTATGAGCATTAAAGAACCGAGAATCGATACCTGAGCAACGGTCAGCTCACTATTAGTGCCCATAAAAATCAACAATCCGGCGTACATATTGGTCAGTAAAGTTGTTGCCCAAACCAGCCCCATTTCATCGGGTAAACCGATAAGGTTCATCAAAGGGCTAAGCCATTCGCTTAGCAGAGCAATACCGCCGAGCTCCTCTATTCCTTTAATGACGATGATGATAGGAATCATCACTTTGTAAAGTGTCCAAGTGACATCGAATATTTCTTTAAGGAGATCGCGAAAGAATTTGCGTGCACTTTCCATGATAAGTTCCGCTTAGAATAATTAGATAGCTCAAATGCTAATAGACTTAAGAGAAATTTGGAGTTCAATTTTCAAGGAAAATGTAAGTTAAAATTTCTTTTTTATTTAACTTTCGTGTTAAAGTTTTTTAAAAATGGCTTTTTAAGAAACTATGGAAATTGATCGTTTAGACAGGAAGATTTTAGCGATTTTACAGAAGAATAATCGCATCGCGAATGTCGAGTTGGCAGAGGAAGTTGGCTTATCTCCACCCGCTTGTTTGAAAAGAGTAAAGAGGCTGAGAGAGGAAAAGGTGATTATTGGTGATGTGTCGATCATCAACCCCGAATTGGCTGGAAATAAGATGAACTTGATTGTTTCCGTCGAAATGGAGCGGGATAGACCTGATATATACAGTGTTTTTAGACAGTCAGTAATGAAAGCCCCCGAAGTGACTCAATGTTATCAGATTACGGGTGGATACGACTTTATGTTGGTTGTGAGTGTGCCAAACATTAGTGCTTACGAGAAGTTCATTGAACGCGTGTTACATCAAGATAAAAATATTCGAAAGTTTCAGACGTCTGTCTCTACTCGCACCGTCAAATTTAGTACTGAAGTGAATGTCGAAGAGATTGAATAACGCCCAGTCCATTTACTGAGCTGGGCTTTGAGAATTAGGTTGTGTTATA
The DNA here is from genome assembly GCF_022398095.1 of Vibrio sp. Isolate23. Lineage (NCBI taxonomy): Bacteria > Pseudomonadati > Pseudomonadota > Gammaproteobacteria > Vibrionales > Vibrionaceae > Vibrio > Vibrio sp. Isolate23. The sequence goes on along the minus strand of NZ_JAKEUV010000001.1, from coordinate 88,493 downwards.
TGTCTGGGTTTTAATAAAGTGAACTAAACTCTTCGATACGTGGTTTGCCACGTAAAAGGAGAAAGTTTAAGAACCTTGCAGTTGAGGTTGTAATGATTTTCTCTTCAGCAACCTTGTGTTGTTGAAGTAACTTCTTTGCTAAATCTAGCCTTGCGATTTCATGGCAAAAGTGAGCATCAGAGCCCGTTGTAAAGTAGACACCTACTTGTGAACCTAACTCAACAACTTCACTGCCTTTACGGCTTTTGCCTGTTAGGGAAGTGTTGTGTACTTCAATTGCAACGTTATGTTGCTTAGCGCATTCAAGGACCGTTCTGAGTTCAAATGGGTAATTAGGATTACCAAGGTGGCCGAGCGCATCGACTTTACCACTCTCAATAACATTGATCAAAGTTTGAGTATACTGACGGGGGGCGGTGTGAAGTTTATCACGGTGTAAATTTATTAAGCCGTCTTGGTTGCTCACTTTCTTTAAGTTTTTTGCTCCAATTCGTGTATAAAAAAATGCCCCGCTAAGATAGCGGGGCATTGATTATCGAGATGTAGAGATTAATCTAGTAGCTCTTTCGCTGTGTTCACTACGTTTTCTGTTGTGAAACCGAACATCTTGAACAGTTCACCTGCTGGTGCAGACTCACCGAAGGTTGTCATACCGATGATACGACCGTCGAAACCAACGTACTTGTACCAGAAGTCAGCGATGCCCGCTTCTACAGCGATACGAGCTGTTACGTCAGANGTTGTGAAACCGAACATCTTGAACAGTTCACCTGCTGGTGCAGACTCACCGAAGGTTGTCATACCGATGATACGACCGTCGAAACCAACGTACTTGTACCAGAAGTCAGCGATGCCCGCTTCTACAGCGATACGAGCTGTTACGTCAGAAGGCAGTACWGMTTCACGGTACTCAGCGTCTTGCTTGTCGAACGCGTCTGTTGCAGGCATAGATACTACGCGTACCTTCTTACCTTCAGCAGTCAGTTCAGCCGCAGCGTTCACCGCAAGCTCAACTTCAGAACCCGTTGCGATAAGGATAAGCTCTGGCTTGCCTTCACAATCTTTCAGGATGTAGCCACCGCGAGCGATGTTTGCMACTTGCTCTTCGTTACGCTCTTGCTGTGCAAGGTTTTGACGAGAGAAGATTAGCGATGTTGGGCCATCTTTACGCTCGATTGCCAGTTTCCAAGCGACTGCCGATTCCACTTGGTCACATGGACGCCATGTGCTCATGTTTGGCGTTAGACGTAGAGAAGCCATTTGCTCAACTGGTTGGTGAGTTGGGCCATCTTCGCCAAGACCGATAGAGTCGTGCGTGTAAACTTGGATGTTCTGCACTTTCATCAGAGCCGCCATACGCATTGCGTTACGCGCGTATTCCATGAACATTAGGAAAGTTGCACCGTATGGTACGAAACCACCGTGTAGAGCAATRCCGTTCATGATAGCCGTCATACCGAATTCACGAACACCGTAGTGGATGTAGTTACCGGACGCATCTTCAGCTGATACCGACTTAGAACCAGACCACATGGTTAGGTTAGAAGGGGCAAGGTCAGCCGAACCACCWAGAAATTCAGGTAGCATAGCACCGAACGCTTCTAGTGCATTTTGAGACGCTTTACGTGATGCRATGTTCGCAGGATTTGCTTGAAGGTCAGCAATGATTTGTGTTGCTTTCTCTTCCCACTGTGCTGGTAGTTCACCGTTTACGCGGCGTTTGAATTCTGCTGCAAGCTCTGGATATGCTGCTTCATAAGCTGCAAGTTTCTCGTTCCACGCTGCTTCCTTAGCTTCGCCTGCTTCTTTCGCATCCCATTGCGCGTAGACATCTTGCGGAATTTCAAACGGACCGTACTCCCAACCTAACTCTTTACGTGTCGCTGCAATTTCTTCAGCGCCTAGCGGAGCACCGTGACAGTCGTGTGAACCAGACTTGTTAGGTGAACCAAAACCGATGATGGTCTTAGTACAGATTAGAGTAGGGCGAGGGTCAGCTTTCGCTGCAACAATAGCGGCATTGATCGCTTCTGGATCGTGACCGTCTACTGCAGGGATTACGTGCCAACCGTAAGCTTCAAAACGCTTAGGTGTATCGTCAGAGAACCAACCTTCAACGTGACCATCGATAGAAATGCCGTTGTCATCCCAGAAAGCGATCAGTTTACCAAGGCCTAGCGTACCCGCTAGAGAACAGGCTTCGTGAGAAATACCTTCCATCAGACAGCCGTCACCCATGAATGCATAAGTGAAGTGGTCAACGATGTCGTGGCCTTCTTTGTTGAACTGTGCTGCTAGAGTCTTCTCAGCTAGCGCCATACCCACAGCGTTCGTGATACCTTGACCTAGAGGGCCGGTGGTTGTTTCGATACCCGGTGCGTAACCGTACTCAGGGTGACCCGGAGTCTTAGAGTGCAGTTGACGGAAGTTCTTTAGATCATCGATGGACAGCTCGTAACCCGCAAGATGAAGCAGAGAGTAAATCAGCATAGAGCCGTGGCCGTTTGAAAGCACAAAGCGGTCGCGGTCAGCCCACTCTGGGTTTGCTGGGTTGTGGTTTAGGTGAGAGCGCCAAAGAACTTCAGCGATATCCGCCATCCCCATAGGTGCGCCTGGGTGACCAGAGTTGGCTTGTTGTACGCCGTCCATGCTAAGAGCACGGATTGCATTTGCTAGATGTTTACGGGAAGACATGTCTGCTCCTGAATGCGTTAAGCGAAAAACTAATTTTGGTGGGCGATTATTCTCTCAAAGGCGCCTGAGCTCTGCAAACGTTTTACCGTCTGAATACAGGAGATTTCCGCCTATTTTCCACCGTTTCTATCAAAGTTATTAATATTTAACTCTTTAGAAGCAAACGTTTGGATATGTATTAAATTAAAAAAGAGCTTGTAATTCAAACAATGAAAATTAGAATAGACGTCTAGATGTAGATACACCTACAATTATTAATATTATTCAATGTCAGTGATTAAACACATTCACTGACTCTAAACCAAATTAAAGTGGAGCTAACATGGCTAAGCACCTGTTTACTTCTGAGTCGGTATCAGAAGGCCATCCAGACAAAATTGCAGATCAGATTTCTGATGCAGTCCTTGATGCGATTCTTGAACAAGACCCAAAAGCCCGTGTTGCGTGTGAAACATACGTGAAAACAGGCATGGTAATGGTCGGTGGTGAGATCACCACCTCAGCATGGGTAGACATCGAAGAGCTTACTCGCCAAACTGTGCGTGAAATTGGTTATGTAAACTCTGAAATGGGTTTTGATGCCGATTCTTGTGCGGTACTGAACACCATCGGTAAACAGTCTCCAGATATCAACCAAGGGGTTGATAAAGCGGATCCAAAAGAGCAAGGTGCGGGTGACCAGGGCATCATGTTTGGCTACGCGACGAACGAGACCGACGTGCTAATGCCAGCTCCAATTACGTACTCTCACCTACTTGTTCAAAAACAAGCGGAAGTGCGTAAAAACGGCACACTTCCTTGGCTACGTCCTGATGCAAAATCTCAGGTAACCTTCCAATACGACCAAGGTAAGATCGTTGGTATTGATGCTGTTGTTCTTTCGACTCAGCACTGTGATTCAATCTCTACTCCAGATCTACGTGAAGCGGTTATGGAAGAGATCATCAAGCCAGTTCTACCATCAGAGTGGCTAAACAAAGACACTAACTTCTTCATCAACCCAACTGGCCGTTTTGTTATCGGTGGCCCAATGGGTGACTGTGGTCTGACTGGTCGTAAGATCATCGTTGATACTTACGGTGGTGCTGCTCGTCATGGTGGTGGTGCCTTCTCTGGTAAGGATCCATCAAAAGTTGACCGCTCTGCGGCTTACGCTGCACGTTACGTTGCGAAAAACATCGTTGCGGCTGGCCTTGCTGACCGTTGTGAGATTCAGCTTTCTTACGCAATCGGCGTCGCTGATCCAACATCTATTATGGTGGAAACATTTGGTACTGAAAAAGTATCTCAAGAGATCATTGTTGAAGCGGTACGCCAGCACTTCGATCTTCGCCCATACGGCCTACAAGAAATGCTGAACCTACTTCAACCAATCTACAAGAAAACAGCGGCATACGGCCACTTCGGTCGTGAAGAGTTCCCATGGGAAGCGACTGATAAGGCTGCACTTCTACGCGACTTCGCTGGCCTTAAGTAATTTAAATTACCGCACTAATTTGCTATTCAAGGGCTTCTGGGGAACCAGAAGCCCTTTGTTTTTGTACGCAAAAATCAAACAACAAATTTGTATTTTTTTGTCATGGGGTCAATAGTTAACAATATGTTAAAAGAGCAAGCTTAAAGCTAAGTGAGTTTCTTCTAACAAGTTAAAAAGATGCGCAGCTTACCCAGCAGTCGCAAAGCCGAGCATCGAGTTCCATGTCACCTTGAAATAGCGGGTGGCCTATGACCGAGAATCGATCAAGGAGGATGTATGCCTCGTACGGTGAATCCACAAGACTTCAACGAGAAACGCAAGGAAGTCCCAGATAACGAATACGCACGTACTATCCCGTGCAATCAGCTCAGCATGTCGGCCCCGTTTCATTGGCTATCACTAGGGCTACACGATTTTGTTCGCATGCCACTTATCAGTGCCTTTTACGGTTTGTGTTTTATGGCAGCAGCGATTGGTATTGTTTTATTAGTTCAATGGCAAGGCACACACTTAGTCGTGATGCCAAGTTTGGTCGTTTATATGTTGATTGGTCCTTTCTTAGCTCTAGGACTCTATGACGCTAGTTGGGAACGAGAAAAAGGCCATAAGGCTAGCTTGATTCACTCCATGAAAGCCATTGGACGCAATTCTTCATCACAATGGGCATTTGCTGTCATGCTCGCCGTGTGTATGATTTTCTGGATGCGTATTGCCGCGCTGCTTCATGCGCTTTACCCATCCGTTCAAGGTGCTCCATTAACCGATTTCCTACCCTTCCTTGTTATCGGCTCTTTAGTCGGCATGGTACTGGCAGCAATTGTGTTTAGTATTTCAGCCTTCTCCATTCCTCTGATGATGGAACGACGGGTTGATATGATGACAGCTGTGTTCACCAGCTTTAACGCGGTCAAGTCAAACATTCCTACGATGATCGTATGGGCCGGCGTGATCTGTGGCGGTATCTTAATTGGCTTTGCGACTTACGGAATCGGCATGTTATTTACGATGCCCATTCTTGGCTACGGTACTTGGCACGCCTATCATGAAACCATCAAGAAAAAGCACCATTAGCACCAACGTCTAATCCAGTATATGATTCGCCCCTTATCTAAGGGGCGAATTTTTTGGAGATGAATTTGGATACAGAGCTTAGCTATCGCGTACAACAAGTGGTCGCTCGCTATATCGTAACGGCTCAACATGCTTTTCAGCGTTCATTTTCTTTCCCTTCTATCAGCTACAAACTGAGTGGTAAAGCCGCAGGCAAAGCCTACCTCCAGCTTAATGAAATTCGTCTCAATCCAATTTTATTTATCGAAAACCAGCAAGCCTTTTTCGATGAAGTGATTCCGCATGAAGTCGCTCACTTGGTGACCTATCAAGTCTATGGCAGGGTCAAACCTCACGGCAAAGAATGGCAATCGGTCATGGAAAACGTGTTCGGCGTCCCTGCTCGTACTACACACAGTTTTGAAATTTCTTCCGTACAAGGGAAAACCTTCGAGTATCGCTGCGGATGCCAGATCTATCCGCTAACCATCAGGCGTCATAATAAAGTTCTACGTCAGCAAAGCAGCTATCGCTGCCAGAACTGCCAACAACCCCTTACGTTTACTGGCAGACAACTCTCATAACTCAACGTACTATCAGTAAAAACCCCAACAAATGCATGTTAGACTGCGATAAGTCATACTTTTCTAATACTTATCGACATGAAACTTCGTGCATTTTTTATTTGCTTGACCTTACTTATTGCTTCATCTCAGGCACTTTCTGCCCCTCCATCTTCGTTTTCGAAAGCCAAGAAAGAAGCGCTGAAGATATACGCGGATCATCCCACCAGCTTTTATTGCGGATGTGATATCGCCTGGCAGGGAAAGAAAGGTATTCCTGATTTAACCTCATGTGGCTACTCAGTAAGAAAGCAACAAAAGCGTGCCTCCAGAATTGAATGGGAGCACGTAGTTCCCGCATGGCAGTTTGGCCACCAACGACAATGCTGGCAGTCTGGTGGTAGAAAGAACTGCACCAAAAACGATCGTACCTTTCGCTTAATGGAGGCAGATCTACATAACCTCACCCCCGCTATCGGTGAAGTTAATGGTGACCGATCTAATTACCATTTCAGCCAGTGGAATGGCGTGGATGGCGCCACCTATGGTCAATGTGAAGTGCAGGTTAACTTTAAACAACGCAGAGTTATGCCGCCAGATCGCGCTAAAGGATCGATTGCTCGTACTTACCTGTACATGAGTGAGGAATACGGATTTAAGCTGTCAAAACAGCAAACCCAACTCATGACCGCTTGGAACAAACTTTACCCAGTAGACACATGGGAGTGTGAACGTGAACGCAGAATATTCAATGTTCAGGGCAACCATAACCCTTTCGTTTTTCAAGCATGCCAAGCTTTGTAATAAGCATTAATGAATTCTAGACCTATGTATAGGCTGCCCCTTGTTTTTTAGCCATAAAGCATCCATGTTAGGGGTTCATTCTCAATTGTCTTCCCGGATACAAAGCTGATGCGAATTCCTCGAATTTATCACCCTGAACCTATCACCCAACTTGGCAGTTTAGCGCTTAGTGAAGACGCAGCCGGCCATGTAGGCAGAGTCTTGCGGATGAAGGTTGGACAGGAAGTGTTACTTTTTGATGGCTGTGGCGCTGAGTTTCCAGCCGTAATTGAAGAAGTCACCAAGAAGTCCGTCACGGTGAACATCACTGAACGTGTTGAACACAGCAGCGAGTCACCGCTGGACCTGCATTTAGGTCAGGTCATTTCTCGCGGGGAAAAGATGGAGTTCACCATTCAGAAGTCCGTAGAACTGGGCGTTAATACCATTACTCCACTGATTTCTGAGCGCTGTGGCGTCAAGCTGGATCAAAAACGTTTCGAGAAAAAGCTCGCTCAATGGCAGAAAGTTGCCATCAGCGCTTGCGAGCAAAGTGGACGCAATATCGTTCCGCAGATTCGCCCTATCATGCAGTTAGATGAGTGGTGCGCCGAAGACTATGACGGCCTTAAACTCAACCTTCACCCCAGAGCAAAATACTCAATCAATACGCTGCCAGCGCCGGTCGAGAAAGTTCGCCTGTTGATCGGCCCCGAAGGTGGCTTATCCGCAGAAGAGATCGAGAAAACCCGAGAATATCAATTTGAAGAGACTCTGCTAGGCCCACGCGTATTACGCACAGAGACCGCAGCTCTTACCGCAATTACTGCCCTTCAAGTTCGCTTTGGCGACCTTGGTTAAACGGAGAAAAACCATGATCAAATTAGGTATCGTGATGGACCCTATCGAGTCCATCAACATCAAGAAAGACTCTAGCTTTGCCATGATGCTTGAAGCGCAGCGCCGCGGCTACGAAATCCACTACATGGAAATGCATGATCTGCACCTAGACCAAGGTGTTGCTGTTGCAGACACCAAAGTAGTGGAACTCAAAGAAGCTCCAACTGGCTGGTTCCAGTTTAAGTCAGAGCAAACTATTGAGTTGTCAGAGCTTGATGCTGTTTTGATGCGTAAAGATCCTCCTTTCGATACTGAGTATATCTACGCGACCTACATTCTTGAGCGCGCAGAAGAGAAAGGCACATTGATCGTCAACAAACCTCAGAGCCTGCGTGACTGTAACGAAAAGCTTTTCACAGCCTGGTTCCGAGAGCTTACCCCAACCACGATCGTGACCCGCAAAGCAGAGAAGATTAAACAATTCCGCGAACAGCACGGAGATGTGATCTTAAAACCATTAGATGGCATGGGTGGTGCATCTATTTTCCGAGTCAAAGAGAACGATCCAAATGTTTCTGTGATTATCGAAACCCTGACTAACCACGGTCAAAACTATGCGATGGCACAAACATTCGTTCCTGATATCAGCAATGGCGACAAAAGAATTCTGGTTGTAGACGGTGAAGCAATGCCATACTGCCTGGCACGTATTCCGGCAAAAGGCGAAACGCGTGGCAACCTTGCGGCGGGTGGTACCGGTGAAGCCCGACCACTGAGCGAAACAGATAAACAGATCGCAGCGGCTGTAGCGCCTACACTTAAAGAAAAAGGTTTGATCTTTGTAGGCCTAGACGTCATTGGCGACAAGTTGACTGAGATTAATGTAACCAGCCCGACTTGTATTCGTGAAATTGAGGCTGCGTTTGATATCTCAATCACGGGTAAATTGATGGATGCCATTGAGCGCCGTCTCAATAAGCAGTAATTTACCCACAGGATCATTGGGCGATCATGTATTGCCCACTATACGCTGGAGTAACTATGAATTTAACCAACCACTTTTTAGTTGCTATGCCGGGGATGAAAGATCCCTACTTCCAACGCAGCGTTATCTATGTGTGTGAGCACAACGATGATGGCGCAATGGGTTTAATGATTAATGCTCCAATCGACATCACAGTAGGGAAAATGCTCAAACAAGTTGACGTTGAAGCGGCTCAACCTCAACTGAAAGTCGGCAGTCTTGCGAAACCTGTTCTCAATGGCGGTCCGGTTTCAGGAGATCGCGGTTTTATTCTTCACCAACCAAAAGATCATTATGAGTCCAGCATTCAGATGACTGACTGTATCTCTGTTACAACTTCTAAGGATATTCTCGCGGTACTCGGTACAGAAGCCGAACCACCAGAGTACATTGTTGCATTAGGTTACTCAGGTTGGGAAGCTGGTCAGTTGGAGAGCGAGCTTTCGGAAAACTCTTGGTTAACTATTGAAGCTGACCCTGATGTCATGTTTAACACACCAATCAATGAACGTTGGCAGAAAGCCGTGCAGATGCTTGGCATCGACGCGTCTCAACTGTCCAGTGATATTGGTCACGCATAACCTCACTACTAAAATTTATGTCTAGAACAATTATGGCTTTTGACTTTGGCACTAAAAGTATTGGCAGTGCCATTGGTCAGGAGATTACAGGCACGGCATCACCGCTGAAAGCCTTTAAAGCCAACGATGGCATTCCCAACTGGGACGATATTGAAAAACAGCTCAAAGAATGGCAACCCAACCTGCTGGTTGTCGGCTTGCCAACGGACCTTCACGGCAAAGCTCTGGAAACTATTACTCCTAGAGCGAAAAAGTTTGCTAATCGCCTTCACGGCCGTTTTGGCCTTCCTGTCGAGCTGCACGATGAACGCTTATCCACTACAGAAGCTCGCTCAGATCTGTTCAGTATGGGCGGCTACAAGGCGCTCAGCAAAGGGAATGTCGACTGTCAGTCAGCGGTCGTTATCCTTGAAAGCTGGTTTGAAGCGCAACACGGCTAAGCGAGAAAACAGAAAGGGTTGGCACATTGCGCCAACCCTTTACATTTCAGCACTACAAATAGAGCACGATAGAAAATATCTATAATCCTCAAACGGCTCTAGTCCATATCAATCTTCACATCTGCCAGAGCACCACCTCCGAAGCTTTCACCTCGTTGAGTCTTGAGCATAATACGCAGGTCATTGGCTGAATCCGCACTGTGCAGCGCATCTTCTTCAGTAATTTTGTCATTCACCACCAATTGGTAAAGCGCCTGATCAAACGTCTGCATACCCATTTCCTGAGATTTCGCCATGGTTGACTTGAGTTCATGCAGATCACCGCGTCGAATGAGATCCGATACTCGTGGGCTGTTGAGTAAGATTTCAAAAACGCCATGACGACCTTGGCCGTTTTTATCTCGAATCAACTGCTGGCCGATAACACCTTTAAGATTCATGGAGAGATCAAACAGGAACTGCTCTTTTTGCTCTTTCGGTACAAGATGCAGAATCCTTTCCAAAGCTTGGTTAGCATTATTGGCGTGCAAAGTCGCCATACACAGATGGCCCGTTTCGGCGAAGGTCATCGCGTACTCCATGGTCTCTCGCGAGCGGATCTCACCGATCAAGATCATATCAGGAGCCTGACGCAAAGAGTTCTTCAGCGCGACTTCATAACTTTCTGTGTCTAAGCCGACCTCACGTTGCGTTACTATGCATTTCTGATGCTCATGAACAAACTCAATCGGATCTTCCACCGTCAGAATATGGCCGCTGCGCTCAGTATTTCGATAGCCCGTCATCGCTGCCATTGTTGTGGATTTACCAGAACCTGTGGCACCCACAACTAACACCAAACCACGCTTGGCAATGGAAAGGTCTTTCAGAGTTTCGGGCAGTTTTAAGTCATCAAATGTGGGTATGGTGGTTTCAATTCTACGAATAACCGCACCGGGTAATTCTCGCTGGTAGAAAGCGGACACACGAAAGCGACCAAAATCTCGCACTACGGCAAAGTTCGATTCTCGGCTGTGGTTATAGTCACTCTGACGCTCCTCATCCATGGTGCTGTGGAGTAGCGTCAGCACTTCGGCTTCCGATAAGCTCTCTCCATGCGGTCTCAGCTCTCCATCAACACGATAAAGTATCGGCGCGCCAACAGTGATGTATAAGTCTGACGCTTTCTCAGTCAGCATGCCTTGCAGATAAGCATTGATATCCATCATGACCTCTCTCAGAACAGACCTTGCTCAACTTCAATTTTCTTCGACACTTCTTCAGCATCAACCAGACCTTGAGCAATCAACTGTTTCGAGTGCTGCTCCATGGTCTGCATACCATGTGCTGCACCTGTCTGGATCACAGACTGCATTTGCGCCACTTTATCTTCGCGGATCAGGTTACGAATCGCAGGCGTTGCCATCATGATTTCATGACAAGCCGTTCTCCCGCCTCCAATGCGCTTGAGCAATTTCTGCGCAATCACCGCACGCAGAGACTCAGAAAGCATGGAACGCACCATGCCTTTATCGCTGCCCGGAAAAACATCAATAATACGGTCGATAGTTTTCGCCGCCGAGCTGGTGTGCAAAGTACCAAACACCAAGTGGCCGGTTTCAGCAGCGGTCAGCGCTAGACTGATCGTTTCCTGATCACGTAACTCGCCTACTAGAATAACATCAGGGTCTTCACGTAGAGCACTGCGCAGCGCGTTATTAAAACTATGGGTATTACTATGAACTTCGCGCTGGTTGATGAGACATTTGTTATTGGCATGCACAAACTCAATCGGATCTTCAATCGTAAGGATATGCTTGTTATGGTGGCGGTTAATATGATCCACCATTGCTGCCAATGTCGTCGATTTACCAGATCCCGTTGGCCCTGTGACCAAAATCAGGCCTTTTTCCATGTTAGCAATACTTTCAAAGATGGCCGGTGCATCCAACTGCTCTAAAGTCGGGATATCGGTTGGAATGGTACGGAAAACCGCCGCACAACCTCGTGACTGATTAAAAGCATTAACCCTGAAACGGCCAACGTCTGGCAGCTCAAAGGAAAAGTCGACTTCGAGACGCTCTTCAAATTCACTACGCTGAGCATCATTCATAATGTCAAACACCAAACGATGCACTTCAGAATGGTTGAATGCTGGTACGCCAAGCTTTCTTACTTCTCCATCAATGCGTACCATGGGAGATACACCAGCAGAAAGATGTAGATCTGAAGCATTATGCTTTACACTAAAATCCAGTAATTCAGCGATATCCATTTAAAATCCTTAATAAAGTTAGCTATGAGTAGTATTCAACAAAACATTGAACAGATCACCTCACAGATTGAAGCGGCACAACAAAAGTGTGGACGCCCTCTAGGCTCAGTGCAACTTCTGGCGGTGAGTAAAACCAAGCCTTCTGAAGCCATTTTAGAAGCGGCTCGCGTCGGTCAGGTCGATTTTGGCGAGAATTACGTGCAGGAAGGTGTTGATAAAGTTGCGTATTTCGCTGAAAACCACCCTGAATTAACCCTAGAATGGCACTTTATTGGTCCAATTCAGTCCAACAAAACACGCTATGTTGCGGAAAGCTTTGCCTGGGTGCATACCGTTGATCGCGCTAAGATTGCCCAGCGGTTAAATGATCAAAGGCCTCAAGAAATGGCGCCTCTGCAAGTTCTTATTCAGGTCAATACCAGCAGTGAAAGCTCTAAATCTGGCGCCAGTGATGACGAAATCTTTGCTTTGGCAGAGTTGATTTCTTCTTTGCCAAACCTCACGTTAAGAGGATTGATGTCAATCCCGGCCAACGTTTCAGACTATCAGTCTCAGCTTGCCGCTTTTCATCATCTAGCTGAACTAAAAAGCCGATTGGCGCAACGCTATCCGCATCTCAACCTCGATACGCTTTCTATGGGTATGAGTGGTGACATGGAAGCAGCGATTGAAGCAGGAAGTACCATGGTCCGTATCGGTACCGCTATTTTTGGCGCGCGTGACTACAGCAATAAAGCTTAATTAGTAAGACAGGAAGAACAGACTCAATGGAACATAAGAACATTGCCTTTATCGGCGCAGGTAATATGGTCAAGGCTATCGTCTCTGGATTGGTATCTGGGGGATATCCCGCTGAAATGATCACAGCGACAGCCCCATCTGAAACTCGACGACTACCGCTGGAGAAGGATTTCGCCATTAAGACCACCAGCGACAACCTAGCCGCTGCTAGCGAGGCGGATGTCATCGTTCTTTCTGTAAAGCCACAAATGATGGCAGAAGTATGTAAACCGCTTCAATCGATCGACTGGTCAGGTAAATTGGTTATCTCGATTGCTGCAGGCATCAGCAGCCAGCGTCTGTGCGAGATGCTCAATCACAACCTAAACATCGTTCGCGTTATGCCAAATACGCCAAGTCAACTTGGCTTAGGAATGAGTGGCCTATACGCCCCTTCTTATGTTTCTGAGCAAGATAAAGCGTTTGCCGCTGAGCTAATGGAGTCATGTGGCAAGGTCTGCTGGGTGGAGCAAGAGTCCGGCATTAATAACATCATCGCAGCAGCAGGTAGTGCTCCAGCTTACTTCTTCCGCTTTATGGAAGCGATGCAAAGTGAAGCCATTGCTCAAGGTTTTGATAAAGAGACAGCGCGCCTATTAGTTCAGCAATCCGCACTGGGCGCGGCAAGTATGGTCGTCGGCAACCCTGAAGTTGAGTTGTCTACACTGCGCGAAAATGTGACCTCAAAAGGCGGCACGACGGCAGAAGCGCTACGCACATTCAACGAACACCAACTTTCAGATATAGTAGCGAAAGCGATGCAAGCTGCCGTAGCACGTGCTGAAGAGATGGAAAAACTGTTTTAATTAGATTGAGCTATAGCTCTACGAAATAAGGGTAACCTATGAATTCAATAAGTTTTCTGATTTCCACCCTGTTTGATCTCTACATCATGGTGGTGATCTTACGTATTTGGTTGCAAGCTGCACGTGCAGACTTCTACAACCCATTCTCACAATTTATCGTCAAAGCCACTCAACCAGTGATTGCACCGCTGCGTAGGGTTGTGCCTTCAGTTGGTGGTATCGATCTGGCCACTGTACTCTTTGCCTATGTGCTGTGCGTATTGAAATTTGTCGCTCTGATCCTGCTTGCCTCCAGTGGCGCTGTTTCCTTCAGTGCAGAATTTTTCTACCTTGGTCTGCTATCCCTCATCAAAGCCGCTGGTGGCTTACTATTTTGGGTGCTACTTATCCGAGCTATTCTGAGCTGGGTAAGCCAAGGACGAAGCCCTATCGAGTACGTATTTCACCAACTAACTGAGCCTATGCTGGCGCCGATTCGTCGTGTGATTCCAGCCATGGGTGGCTTCGACTTAAGTGTGCTGGTTTTGTTTATTGCTCTGCAGTTTGCCAACTTCCTAATGGGCGATCTCATTGGTCCCGTTTGGTTCCAGCTATAATGGCAAAAGCCGCTTGGTTAGAAGGTGATGCTCTCCTACTCAGGCTCTACATTCAGCCCAAAGCAAGCAGAGATAAGCTGATTGGGCTGCATGGCGATGAAATAAAAATCGCCATCACAGCCCCGCCTGTAGACGGAAAAGCCAACGCTCACCTGAGCAAATATCTGTCCAAACAGTTCAAAGTAGCAAAAGGGCTAGTCACCATAGAGAAAGGGGAACTCGGGCGACATAAACAAGTCCGAATCCAGTCCCCAACTCATATCCCCGAAATAATAAAGGCCATCTTGTGATGGTCTTTTTTAATTCGCATCACGAAAGGCGCACTCTCAATACTTCACATTAAAAGCACGGCATAAGTCACCATAGTCAATCTAAAAACCTTCACAGCATGAAGATCCAAACGTATGATCAGGTGTAAAACAACCAGCACGAAGCAAGATGATTCGCGCTGCTTTTCCTCTGTAGTCAATCCTTAAGGAAGCACAATGAAAAAATGGATCACATTAGCGCTGGCCAGTCTTTTAGCCCTACCCACATGGGCGGGTCAGTTTAAAACCATCAAAGATGTCGAAGTTCACTACTCCGCATTTAACTCGACTTTCTTAACTCCTCAAGTTGCTCGTAGCTATGAGCTGAAACGAAACGGCTACTCAGCGATCATTAATATCAGTGTGTTAGATAATTATCAGGCTGGTAAACCAGCTATAACCGCAAAAGTTAGTGGCAGCGCGAAAAACTTAATCGGTCAAACTAAGACACTTGAGTTCCGTGAAATAAAAGAAGGCTCTGCGATTTATTACCTCGCTGAATTCCCTATTTCGGACGAGGAAAACCTAACATTCAATATCGATGTTAATGCTGGTAATAAAGGCACGGGCAGATTAAAGTTCACCCAGAAATTTTATGTGGAAGAGTAACGGCTAAACGCCCTTCCCAATATAGGCACAAACAAGATTATGAATGCACAAAAAATTGTCCTAGCGACAGGTAATCAAGGCAAGGTTCGTGAGATGGCCGATCTGCTGGCAGATTTCGGTTTCGATGTCGTGGCACAAAGCGAATTTAATGTCTCAGAGGTTGCTGAAACTGGCACAACATTTATTGAAAACGCCATCATCAAGGCGCGTCATGCAGCGAAAGAAACTGGATTGGCGGCCATTGCCGACGATTCAGGCCTTGAAGTTGACTTCCTAAAAGGAGCGCCGGGCATCTACTCTGCACGTTATGCCGGAGAAGGTGCGAGCGACCAGCAAAATCTAGAGAAGCTGCTTGATGCAATGCAAGGCGTTCCGCAGGAGCAACGTACTGCACGCTTCCATTGTGTATTAGTACTAATGCGTCACGAATTAGATCCAACGCCGATCGTCTGCCACGGTAAGTGGGAAGGTCGTATTCTGACCGAAGCTCAGGGCGACAATGGTTTTGGTTACGATCCGGTTTTCTTCGTCCCAGAAGATAACTGTGCTTCAGCAGAGCTTGAACCAACACGTAAAAAGCAACTTTCTCACCGTGGTAAAGCGCTTAAGCAGTTGTTTGCGACACTTTCTGAGCAGCAATAATGAGCCAGTTGATTCCACCAGCGCTGAGTCTTTATGTCCACATCCCTTGGTGTGTACAAAAGTGTCCGTATTGCGACTTTAACTCGCACGCGTTAAAAGCCGACATCCCAGAGCAGGAGTACATCGCTGCTCTGCTGGAGGACCTTGATACTGATATCGAGCGTTATCAGCTTAAAACCAACCCACGGGCACTCCACTCCATATTTATCGGTGGAGGGACGCCAAGTCTCATCTCAGCGCAAGGAATCGCTGATCTACTTGCTGGCATAGAAAAAAGAATCGCGTTTAAAGACGAGATTGAAATCACCATGGAAGCGAATCCGGGCACGATTGAAGCGGAGCGCTTCGCTGGCTATCGTAAAGCTGGTGTGACGAGAATTTCGATTGGTGTGCAGAGCTTCGAACAGCAGAAGCTCGAACGTCTAGGGCGCATCCATGGTCAGGATGAAGCCGTCAATGCCGCGAAACTGGCTCACAAGATTGGTTTAAACAGCTTTAATCTTGACTTAATGCACGGTCTGCCAGATCAAACCGTAGAGCAAGCCCTCGCAGATCTGGACAAGGCGATTGAGCTTAACCCGCCACATCTTTCGTGGTATCAGCTCACTATTGAACCCAATACAATGTTCCACTACAAGCCACCTGTTCTGCCCGATGATGATGACTTGTGGGACATTTTTGAACTCGGCCACCAAAAGCTGGCTGAAGCGGGTTACGTCCAGTACGAAATCTCCGGCTACAGTAAGCCAGAATATCAATGCCAACATAATCTCAACTATTGGCGTTTTGGCGACTATCTCGGCATTGGCTGTGGCTCGCATGGCAAACTCAGTTTCGCTGATGGACGTATCATCCGTACGACTAAGATCAAGCACCCGAGAGGCTATCTGGCTGCATATCAGAATATGGTGAAGCCCTACCTAGACAGTGAAGCCGATGTCGCTAGCGAAGATCGCCCTTTCGAATTCTTTATGAACCGGTTCCGTTTGATGGAAGCCTGCCCAAAGCAAGACTTCTTGGATACCACCGGCTTGAGTTTTGAATCGATTCAGGAAACCATCGACTGGGCGAAAGAGATGCAATACCTCAGCGAGTCTGATACGCATTGGCAAATCACTGAAAAAGGAAAGCTGTTCCTTAACGATTTGCTAGAAGCGTTTATGGCGGAAGAGGAATAAAAGACTGGAATAAATATAAAGGGTTGACGATATGGTCAACCCTTTTTGTTTTTCATCGTTCAAAACTTGTCTCCGCTGCCTCGGAGCGAAGTTTAGAATATCGAGCGGCCAATTCGTTCAGCGAGTAGCTCTAGTGCTCTGGTCCCCGCGAGAGAGTTACCTGAAGGGTCTAGCTCTGGAGACCAAACCGCAATCGTCATCTCTCCCGGTACGATAGCGATGATCCCGCCACCAACACCAGATTTCCCTGGCATACCGACTCGGTATGCAAACTCCCCAGCACCATCATACAAGCCACATGTTGCCAGCAAAGCGTTAAGCTGCTTAGTTTGAGTAGGCGTCACCACAGGCTTGCCTGTTTGTACTGAAGTGCCTTTATTAGCCAGATAGCTGAATGTTTTCGCTAAATCGACACAGCTCATCTTCAAAGCACACGCATGGAAGTAGTTATTCAGAACAGGGATAACATCATTGTCAAAGTTGCCAAAAGAGCGCATCAGATAAGCAATCGCCGCATTGCGATCGCTGTGCATCATCTCTGATGCTGCAACTATCTTGTCATAACAGATATGAGTATCGCCCGACAGCTGACGGACAAATTCCAGCAAGCGTTGTCTCGGCGCAGACAGGCGGCTTTGCAGCAAATCGGCAACCACTATTGCCCCAGCATTAATGAAAGGGTTACGTGGAATCCCCTGCTCCATTTCTAGCTGAATCAGAGAGTTAAACGCTTGACCAGAGGGTTCTTTACCTACCCGAGCCCAAATCTCATCAGGAGTATATAACCCCATTGCTAACGTTAAACTTAACGCTTTAGAAATGGACTGAATTGAAAAAGGTTCATCGGCGTCACCAGCTTTGATCACTTCTCCCTTATTGGTGAAGACAGCAATTGCCAGTTTGTTAGCCGGAACTTTGGCCAGCGCAGGAATATAATCGGCTACTTTTCCCTGACCGATAAGCGGCCTAACCTCTTGCAGAATGTCGGCTAAAATTTCTTTTGTCGGTTTCATTACTTACCTATATTTCAAAGGCTTATTATTTTTCTTGTAGGGACAAAAAAGCCAACATCAAAATGTTGGCTTTCTCATTCGCTTTTATTTCGCGGGTGACTTAGCTAACACGCTTAAACTTAATGTCCCACACTCCGTGACCTAAACGGTGACCACGTGCTTCAAACTTGGTCAGAGGACGATCTTCCGGACGTGGAACAAAGTCACCATCCTCGGCGATGTTCTCATATCCAGGCGCTTGATTCATCACCTCAATCATATGTTCTGCGTAATTTTCCCAGTCTGTCGCCATGTGGAAGATGCCTTCACCAACTGAGAGTTTTTGGCGCACCATTTCAGCAAAATCTAGCTGTACGATACGGCGCTTGTGGTGGCGCTTCTTGTGCCATGGGTCCGGGAAGAATAATTGCAGTGTTGCTAGGCTGCTGTCTGGGATCATGTTAGCAAACACTTCCACAGCATCATGACACATCACTCGTAAGTTGGTCAGGCCAGCTTCACGTGCATCAGCAAGACACGCACCCACACCTGGGCTATGCACTTCGATACCAAGGAAGTTCTTCTCAGGGGCATTTTTCGCCATTTCAACCAGTGATGCCCCCATACCGAAACCAATTTCCAGTACCACAGGGTTGTCGTTACCAAACACTTCTTTCCAATCAAGAAGCTTTTCTTGGTAATCAATCCCCATTGTCGGCCAGCATTCATTCATTGCGCTTTCCTGACCTTTGGTCAAACGGCCTTCACGACGCACAAAGCTGCGCACTTTGCGTATCAGTTTACCGTCTTCATTGTATTCGTTAGTGGTCACTTCACTCATGATTCTGCCTGTCTAAAAATTGCTCTCGACTTAAAGGGATTGTGATTATCCAAAGAATCGACACTGGTGCAAGTATTTTAGGTCATTTCACGCAGAATAAACCCTTACTCTTTATCAGTTGTACTTTAACCTGTATCTGTGGTGCAATTTTAGCTAACCCAATAAATATAAAATTACCGAGCAAGTCGTGACTCCTTTTGCTAACGCCATCCTAGAATGGTACGAAGACTACGGAAGAAAAAGCCTTCCGTGGCAACAAGATAAAACTGCGTATAGTGTCTGGCTGTCTGAAATCATGCTTCAGCAGACTCAGGTCACTACCGTGATTCCTTATTACCAGCGTTTTCTCGAACGCTTTCCGACCGTTGTTGACCTCGCCAATGCAGAGCAAGATGAAGTGCTTCACCTATGGACAGGGCTCGGCTATTACGCACGAGCGCGTAACTTACATAAAGCTGCGAAGATTGTGGCAGAGCAATATCAGGGCGAATTCCCTCTCGATCTCGAGCAGATGAACGCCCTACCGGGTATAGGCCGCTCTACCGCGGCGGCTGTATTGTCATCTGTCTATAAACAGCCACACGCCATTTTAGACGGCAATGTGAAACGTACACTGGCGCGCAGCTTTGCTGTTGACGGCTGGCCAGGGCAAAAGAAAGTCGAGAATCAGCTTTGGCAGTATGCTGAAGAACACACTCCCGACACCGATGTCGATAAGTACAATCAGGCAATGATGGATATGGGGGCCATGGTGTGCACTCGCAGTAAGCCCAAATGTACACTGTGTCCGGTATCTTCATTTTGCGCTGCATACAAACAAGCTAACCCTCTCGACTACCCTGGTAAAAAGCCGAAAAAAGAAAAGCCAGTCAAAGAGACCTGGTTCATTATGCTGCATCACCAAGGGTATGTATGGCTGGAGCAACGCCCACAGTCGGGGATTTGGGGCGGGCTATTCTGCTTTCCAGAACACTCTGAAGCCCAACTCGATCATCAACTGACAATACGTGGTGTCCTTGATAAGGACATTCAACGTCGCGATCAGTTGATTGCTTTTCGCCACACCTTTAGTCATTACCATCTCGATATCACACCAATTTTGGTAGACCTATCAAAGCAACCTGACGTGGTGATGGAAGCAAACAAAGGTCTTTGGTATAACTTATCGCAACCTGAAGAGATAGGTTTGGCCGCTCCGGTAAAACAGCTACTGGAAAGCCTGCCTTTCGAACTTCAATATTGATTAACTCTAAGGAGTCGTTATGAGCCGCACTGTATTTTGTGCTCGACTACAAAAAGACGCAGAAGGTCTGGATTTTCAACTGTACCCAGGTGAACTCGGTAAGCGTATTTTTGACAACATTTCTAAGCAAGCTTGGGCAGAGTGGCAACACAAGCAAACCATGCTGATCAACGAGAAAAAGCTCAACATGATGGATCCTGAGCACCGTAAATTGATTGAAACAGAGATGGTCAACTTCCTGTTTGAAGGTAAAGATGTCCATATCGAAGGCTACACGCCACCAAGCGAATAAGGTTTTCCCTTTAGGTTAAGGATAGAGAGAATGACATCAACGCGTTGCTTTGATGTCATTTTTTTAGGATAAATATGAAGAAGTTAGCTTACTTTTTTCTGGCAATGATACTCACTGGTTGTAGCCGTGAGTTTATTGAAAACATCTATGATGTAAACTATGAACCCACCAATCGTTTTGCCAAGAACCTAGCCGAGCTACCCGGCCAATTTCAAAAGGATACAGAAGCCCTTGACGCCTTAATCAGCAGCTTCTCCGGTAACATTGCAAAACGCTGGGGACGCGGAGAAATTAAGTTTGCTGGTAAAAGTAACTATGTAAAGTACATCGACAATTACCTTAGTCGTTCGGAAGTCAATTTCGACAAAGGCACCATTATTATCGAAACCGTTTCGCCTACTGACCCAAAAGGCCACCTTAAAAATGCGATTGTTACCACTCTACTAACCCCAGATGATCCTGCAAACGTCGATTTATTCTCTTCCAAAGATATCAAGCTAGAAGGTCAGCCGTTCCTATACCGTCAGGTCGTCGATCAAGATAACAAACCTATTCAATGGTCATGGCGAGCGAACCGTTTTGCCGATTACCTGATCGCCAACAAGCTCAAAGTCAAAGATGTCGACTTCAAAAAAGCCTATTACGTTGAAATTCCTATGGTTGAGGAACAATTTGAAATTCGCAGCTATAAATATGCGGATATTGTCCAACGCGCTTCACGCCGTTACGGTATACCTGAAGATCTGATTTATGCGATTATCAAAACAGAAAGTAGCTTTAACCCGTATGCAGTAAGCTGGGCCAACGCCTACGGTCTGATGCAGGTGGTGCCTAAAACCGCAGGGCGCGATGTATTTAAGTTGGTGAAAAAGAAATCCGGACAGCCGTCTCCAGAATACTTATTCAACCCAGAAAATAATATCGATACCGGTACTGCGTATTTCTACATTCTCAAAAGCCGTTACCTAAAAGATGTCCGTCATCCTACTTCTCTAGAGTACAGCATGATCTCCGCTTACAACGGTGGCACTGGCGGAGTACTCAATACCTTTAATCGTAGTGACAGAAAACGAGCAATGCGCGACCTCAATTCACTACAACCAAATCAGGTTTACTGGGCACTGACCAAAAAGCACCCCAATGCAGAAGCTCGTCGTTACTTAGAAAAAGTCACAAAATTCAAAAAGGATTTTAACGCTGGTAAATCATAAGCACTAAAAACGCCTAAATTATCGGCACTCAACCACTTTTTTGAATTTTTTTCTAAAAACAAGTTGACGGCAAGACGGAAAATCCGTTTAATAGCGCTCCGTTGCCCGGATAGCTCAGTCGGTAGAGCAGAGGATTGAAAATCCTCGTGTCGGTGGTTCGATTCCGCCTCCGGGCACCACAATTTCGTTATTGTTGGTGCCTAGCACGAACAGTTAGTAAAAGAATACAGTGTGCCGACTTAGCTCAGTAGGTAGAGCAACTGACTTGTAATCAGTAGGTCACCAGTTCGATTCCGGTAGTCGGCACCATTCTTTTGCCTCGATAGCTCAGTCGGTAGAGCAGAGGATTGAAAATCCTCGTGTCGGTGGTTCGATTCCGCCTCGAGGCACCATTATTTGGTGTTTATCTGAAGAGATGACACAAATAATTCCCCCTTAGTTCAGTTGGTAGAACGGCGGACTGTTAATCCGTATGTCGCAGGTTCGAGTCCCGCAGGGGGAGCCATATTAGAAAAAGCCTCATCACATGATGGGGCTTTTTCATATCTAATGCTCCAGCTTTGTCTCAGACCTAGCCGGCCGTGTTGAGTCCCAACATAGGACCATATTAGAAATAGCTCAGGTCACTTTTCCTTTAGGCGCAGATTCTGTAGTCAAACAAGTGAAAAGCACTCTTTAGAGCATACTTTTTTGTCTCTTTAAAACCACTATTCCCTACTCTCTCAAGTATAACTTCTGTTGCTAGCTATACACTTCTTATTCGAAATGAGCAAAAACAGCCCATTAAGTATAGAAAAACAACAAACGATATTTTTTTTGCAATTTAATGTTGACCTCTAAGACGAAAAGCCTTTTAATACACCTCGTCGCCCGGATAGCTCAGTCGGTAGAGCAGAGGATTGAAAATCCTCGTGTCGGTGGTTCGATTCCGCCTCCGGGCACCATAATTTATTAATTGTTGGTGCTCTGCACGAACAATAGTTAAAGAATACAGTGTGCCGACTTAGCTCAGTAGGTAGAGCAACTGACTTGTAATCAGTAGGTCACCAGTTCGATTCCGGTAGTCGGCACCATTTCTTTAAACGAATAATTCCCCCTTAGTTCAGTTGGTAGAACGGCGGACTGTTAATCCGTATGTCGCAGGTTCGAGTCCCGCAGGGGGAGCCATATTCAATCGATGAGCAAATGCTTGTTGATTAAAAAGGCGCCGACTTAGCTCAGTAGGTAGAGCAACTGACTTGTAATCAGTAGGTCACCAGTTCGATTCCGGTAGTCGGCACCATTATTCCCCCTTAGTTCAGTTGGTAGAACGGCGGACTGTTAATCCGTATGTCGCAGGTTCGAGTCCCGCAGGGGGAGCCATTTTCAAGAAGCCAAGTCGAAAGACTTGGCTTTTTTCGTTTTTAACTGCGACTTACTTGTTCCAAAGTAAATGTCTCAGAGCTGGCTGGCCGCATTGAGTCCCGTAGGGGAGCCACATTAGAAAAAGCCTCAGCTATGAAAGCCCCTTTCTTCACATATGAAAATAGCGAACCAAAAACAAAAACTACGAAACTGAAAAAGGGCTGGCACGTAGGCGCCAACCCTTTATAAATAGCTATATTTCTTGAGGCTATTACTCAGTGCCGCCCACCGTCAAAGAATCCAGCTTCAATGTCGGTTGTCCTACTCCCACAGGCACGCTCTGACCCGCTTTACCGCAAACACCCACACCTCTGTCAATACTAAGGTCATTACCGACCATAGAGACTTGCTGCATCGCTTCAATACCTGAACCGATCAGTGTCGCACCTTTTACAGGGCGAGTAATCTTACCGTCTTCAATCAAGTAGGCTTCTGAAGCAGAGAAGACGAATTTACCGGAAGTGATATCCACCTGACCACCACCAAAGTTTGGTGCGTACAGTCCCTTCTTCACTGTTGAAATAATCTCTTCTGGCGTGTGCTGCCCCGGAAGCATGTAGGTGTTGGTCATACGTGGCATTGGAAGGTGCGCATAAGACTCACGTCGGCCATTACCCGTCGGCGCAACGCCCATTAAACGTGCGTTGTGCTTATCCTGCATGTAACCTTTAAGTACACCATTTTCAATCAAGGTGTTGTATTGTCCCGCAACCCCTTCATCATCAATATTGAGAGAACCACGCAGATCTTTTAGAGTGCCATCATCAACAATGGTACAAAGATCAGACGTCACTTTTTCTCCGACCTTTCCACTAAACACAGAAGATTCCTTACGGTTAAAGTCGCCTTCCAACCCGTGGCCTACGGCTTCATGAAGCAGGACACCAGGCCAGCCTGAGCCTAATACAACCGGCATCGCACCCGCTGGTGCAGCTTCAGCTTCAAGGTTAACTAACGCCATACGAATCGCTTCATCAGCGTAGTGATAGGCTACTTTGATACCCTGCTCTTCAGTCAAAAAGAAGTCATAACCAAATCGACCACCTCCGCCAGCGCTGCCTCGCTCACGACGTTCGCCTCGCTGAGCCAATACACTAATAGACAAACGTACCAGTGGGCGAATATCTCCGGCATAAGTGCCGTCTGTTGCGGCGACAAGCATCTGCTCATGTACACCGCTTAAGCTTACCGACACTTCTTTAATCAAAGGCTCTTTGGTACGGATATACGCATCCAGTTCTTTCAGCAGCTGTGTTTTTTGTTCTTTCTCCCAGCTCTCAAGTGGGTTTACTGCAGCGTAAACCTGTTGATTGTCACTGCGCTTAAATGCCTGAACCTGAGCATTCTGCCCCTGCTGAGCAATGCCACGAGCCGCAATCGCACTTTGCTTTAAGCCTTCAAGCTGAATTTGGTCTGAGTAGGCGAAACCTGTTTTCTCACCAGCAACCGCTCGTACACCGAGACCACAGTCGATGTTAAACGAGCCATCCTTGATGATACTGTCTTCCAGAACCAATGATTCATGCCAGCTCGACTGAAAATAGATATCTGCGTAGTCAATCTGACGACTGGCAATGCTCGCTAAGGTCTCTGCAATGTCTTGCTCGGTCAGACCAGCCGAGTTTAGCAATGCATCTTCTACTTGGTTTATTGTCATACTTCGCTCTTAAACATGTAAATAGTTTTGGAACCGGGTGTGGCTGAGAGTCGGCATCGCCTTACGGATGTCATCTACTCTCTCTAAATCAATATCCACTAACAAATTTTGCGGTTGAGTGTCGAGACGAGCAATCACCTCTCCCCATGGAGACACTACCATAGAATGCCCCCAAGTTTCTCGGCCACATGGATGGACGCCTGTCTGGTTCACAGCGATAACCCAGCTTTGAGTTTCAATTGCACGAGCCCTGAGTAAAGGCTCCCAATGAGCCTCTCCCGTAACCGCAGTAAATGCCGCAGGCACCAGTAATACATTGGCACCTCGTCGCACCAGCTCATTGTATAGCTGTGGAAAACGAACATCATAGCAGATTGTTAAACCTAAATGAGCGATAGGCGTATCGACCGATACAATTTGTTCTCCCGGCTTAAAGGTTTCGGATTCGCGATAACGCTGATGTGAATCGGCAACATCGACATCAAACATATGCAGCTTATCATAGTGTGCGATGAGCTCACCTTGAGAGCTGAAGACTAACGAAGTCGTAGTCACATCATTACCACACCGAATCGGCATGCTCCCGATGACTAAAAAAACAGAGTGGCGCTTAGCTATCTGCGCTAGCTTTGATTGAATCGCTCCCTGATTCAATGGCTCGGCCATCGTGTGGTAATCCGTTCGATTACCAAACACTAGGCAGTTTTCTGGGGTGACTACCAGCTTTGCTCCCGATTTAGCTAAATCAGAGACTTGCTGTTGGATATAGGCCAGATTTTGTTGAGGATCTGGTCCTGAGGTCATTTGAATTAGTCCCACTCGTTCCATGAGCGCTCCTTACTCTTTCGTTGCTTCGCGTAAATTTTCCGGCAGCTTAAACTCACCTTTGCTTCGCGACAGCTCTTTAACCACTGGCGCATCCAGCGGGCCTTTGACTTCGTAGTTAACCTGAGTAAAGACCTCGACTACAGGTGAAATCACCGTGGTAATAGCCAAAACATACAAAGCGGTTTGCGGTGTGACAGCAAACGCTGTCAGCACTGGGATACCCGATGTAATATCAGGAACAAAGTTTACCTCCGCATCCACAGTACGTGAGTTTAAGTTGGCCAACCCCTTAATGGTCATCTCACCTGCAACAGCATCCATCTTAATATCATTAGTCAGAAAGATACCATTTTTAATCTCACCGCTGCCGGTAATGGAGTTGAACGCCATGCCGTTGTCGAATACATCACTAAAATCGAGCTGCATTTTTCGAATAATGGAATCTAAGCTAAAGAGGCCGAGTAGCCGCGCTGCCCCACTCACATCTGAAATTTGACCTTTACCTAGCTGAGTCGATACATGCCCTTGGAGAGTATCGACCCTCATCGACCATGGAGAACCATCCCACTCAATTTTTGAGTCAATCTCAAACGGCGCTTGCTGAATGCCAGACGTTATGCCGAAGCGCTCCATCACATCGCTGTTGTTTTCACCGGACATCGCGATATTAAAATTGGTGTGACTGGTTTCTTTTGTCAGTCGCCACGAACCATTCATATCCACCTTATTCGCGCCGCTTTGGAAGGAGAGTTTTTTCCACTCAAGGCGGTCTCCTTGACGCTGAAGATCTAAGTGAGTTTTCCCCACTTTATAGCCTTGTAGCCAGAAATCATCGATAGTAAGCGTGATATTGGGTATCTGCTCATGGAAGGTTCGCTCAAAATCACTGATCAACTCTTTCTGATCTTTGCCTGCTTCAAACAACGACGTATCTTTATACTCTGTATCTAACGCTGGGATATAGACATGTAACCTATCGAGCGCGATGGAGAGATCATAAGGTTCAATATAGCTTGCCTCACCTGCGACCTCTTGGCTTTCAAGGCTCATATGCCAACCCAGATTTTTGCGCTTAGCGGTGAAATCAACATCATTCCATTCTATCCCCGCCAAAGTCAGTTCCCCAACATCCAACTCCAATCGATTTGGCATCGGAATTTCGGGCGTATTCATAGTGTTCAGAACCGCTTTATGGGTACTTGGTGTGGGGGGAGAAAGGCGTTCAACCCACTGCTCAATATCTAACTTATCCGTGCGGATCTGAACTTGATGACCCGCTACCGGGCTCATTTTAAAACTGCCTTTACCTAAAATCAGGTTCGTTGCTTTTAACACCGGAGTCTCTGGGCGAATGTCAATTTCAGCCTGATACTTCAAATTCGGCAACTGAAGACGAGCCGTAATACTTTCCTGATTCCCCGAGGCTTGCATACTGGCTTCACCAGCTTGATGTAATTCTTTATTGAGTGGATAAGGATAGTGACTGCTCACCAGCTTCAGGTCAGCACGAGTATCCAGTTGGTAAGTAAAGCCGACATCATTAAGCTGAATATCAACTCCCATTCGCCACGGTGCATGACCATCAAGAGGCTCAGTCCAACGCCCGCCTAGATAAGGTGTCAGAGGTTTCAAATCCCAATCACCAACCGCATCAATATTTACGCTGTAGCCTTGGCCTGCATTTTCACCAGCAAAGTCTATCGCTACAGGTTGTTTCAACAAGTGCGCTGACAAACCTGCCGCACTGACGACGTCATTATCAAATTCGACTCGGCCTGAAACCGTTTCGAGTGCTACTGGAGGCGTCTCAATTGTAACCTGATTTTCATCCAAGTCAGCGAAGCCCCAAGCTCGTACTTCCTCATCAGAGCTAAACGGTATATTGAGCTTAAAGCTGGATGTCACTTTGCCATCCACCTGTACCGCTGTTAAAGCAGCCCCTACAGAATCAACCAATGGCGTCGCCGTCATATAATCTCGAACGGCATTACCTTGTGCGACTGCACTCGCTTCTATTTCGATATGACCACCGGGAGCAAGCTCAGGTATACGGCCAGTAATTCTAGTGGCCTCTACATCCATTAAAGTTGCACTGCGTGAATCGAGGTACATAGCATCGTTTTGGAAGAGTAGATCTAGTTGTAAATCTGTGATGGTGGGCCAAGCTGTATCAAAGCTGAACTGGGCTTGCTTCAACCCAGCCCAAGCCTGAAAAATGCCATCATTATTATGGTAGGGAAAATCCGCTAGCTCACCGTACCATAGTAACTTGGCCGTATTCACTTTTCCGCCTTGAATCGCCGTCGAAAGGTAATCGGTTAAGTCTCGCCCAAGGGCCAAAGTCGGCAAGTAACGCCAAGTTTCCCCTGCATTATATACATCGGCTTCGGCGTAAAATGACAGAAACGGGCTTTTATCATTGGGAAAATCGAGTCTAAACGCACCGAGCACCTGAAGATCGGGTGTAGCCGCCGTTACCTTATCCGCCCACAAACTCCAGCCATCTTTGTGGTTCTGCCAAACCATATCCACTTGGCCTTGCTTGATGTTCAACGGAGCCTGAAAGACCTCTCCATAAGGCAATACATCATCAATTAAGGTCACACTGGCTTGAGCTTGATGAACATCACCTGATATTTTCGCCGCAAGCTGATGAATACCCGGCAGCAACTCCCATTGCTTCATAGAGCCATCAATAAGCTCTGCTGAGTATTTGAGTGAATCCAAAGCTTCACCGCTCATCGAAACCCGAATATCTTCTACTAAGCCTCCAAGGGCTAAAGTCTCCAAGAGCTGAGTCGTTTTTTTGGATTCTGGCGCCAGTTTAACCAAAGGCAGGATAGCACTAAGATCAAGTTGAGAGATGTTGAGCAACCAGTGTTCTGGCTGCCACTGATAAGCCATATCTAGCTCAGGCCATGGTTCACCATCCGTTTGTAACTGAAGTGAGTGAGCATTAACTTGCCAACCTTTCCCTTTAGGCTCCAGTTGTAAAATACCCGACTCTATTAACAGCTCGTGTTCTTTTCCTTCTTTCCATGTCAGTTCTGAAGGTTCGAGCGCAACATAGGCATTAGTCGGTTTATTGTTCTGTAACGTAATCCAGCTATTTAAACTAACCTGACCTTTCTCTATCCCTGTTTCAGTCTTGAGGTACTTGGTTAGCCAAGGCGTTACTAAAACATTATCCACGGCCAAGTAGAATTCACCGCTCACTTCCGCTAGTGAACCATGATCGACAAAGTTAGCTTTAACCTGAGCAGAGTTTAGGTTGCTGTGAGCAATGCTAATCTCACCGTCTGCGATGTGGCGTCTGCCTTTGTTTTGCCAGAATAACTTCACTATTTCCAGTTCACGCTTTGAACCATCAATTCCCTGCAGGAATATTTCAGAATCCACCAGAGAGAAGCTATCTAGCTGACGCAGGAGAAGCTGATCTAATTGCTGAACAACACTCTTCTGCTCTCCTTGCGGTTGCATGGCCGCTTTCTCACCCGACTTGACCCATTCGATGGAGCTGATATCCAATTTGAGGTTATGGATACTGAGGTCAGCAATCACTGGGCGCCTATCAATGAGAGACTGAATGAGATCAAATTCGACTTCAACCGTTTGTGCCGAAAAGTGAATACCACTACTTTCAGGCGTCTTCGCGCGTACATTTTGTAGAGAGACCGAAGGGTGCGTATTGCGCCAGAATCCACTGATGTTATCAATGTCGAAGTCCAGCTCTGAGCCTTGGTTGACCCAGCCCTGAATCTCACTTTGGAAGTGATTAAGCTGTGGCAAAGTAATGCGCAACGTGGTGATGGCAACAGCCATGGTGACCAATACCGTCACCAAGAGCCACATTAATACCTGAATTAAGCGTCTCGCTATGGTGTTCACAAAAAGCCTACATCATGACAACGTCAAATTGCTCTTGAATATAAAGGGGCTCAGTTTGAACTTTCACCTGCTTGCCAATAAAGACTTCCAGCTCTGCCAGCGCGTGCGATTCATCACCTTGTAGTGCGTCCGCAACGGAAGGAGAAGCGTAAACCACAAACTTGTCTGCATCATATGCCCGATTCACTCGAGTGATTTCACGAAGAATTTCATAACAAACCGTTTCGACCGTTTTCACACTTCCGCGCCCCTCACAAGTTGGACAAGTCGAACAGAGAATATGTTCAATACTTTCGCGTGTGCGCTTACGTGTCATCTCGACCAAGCCTAGTTGCGTAAAGCCATTAATGTTGGTTTTGACTCGGTCTTTATCAAGGGCAGCTTCCAGTGAAGTAAGTACACGCTTACGGTGTTCTTCTGACAACATATCTATGAAATCAATGATAATAATACCACCAAGGTTACGTAAGCGAAGTTGGCGGGCAATCGCCTGAGTCGCCTCAACATTGGTATTAAAAATCGTTTCTTCGAGGTTGCGACGGCCAACAAAAGCACCTGTATTAATGTCAACCGTTGTCATCGCCTCTGTCTGATCAATGATCAGATAACCACCAGATTTGAGTTCCACTTTACGCTCCAGAGAACGCTGAATCTCATTCTCAGTGTCGTACATATCGAAAATAGGCTTATCACCGTCATACAATTCAAGCTTTTCTGTCAACTCAGGCACATACTCAGAGGTAAATTCTTTGAGGTTTTCAAATTCCAAACGGGAATCAACCAATATCTTGGTCAACTCTGTCCCCACAAAGTCGCGCAGAATACGTTGGGACAAGCCAAGTTCACCATACAGCGTGGAACGGGTTTTGTACTTTGAACGACGCTCATTCACTTTAGACCAAAGTCGTTTGAGGAATGCCGCGTCCTGAGCAAGTTCAGAATCATGCGCCCCTTCCGCAGCAGTTCGGATAATAAAGCCACCATCTTCATCGCAGTAATGACCAACGACTTTCTTGAGACGGTTACGCTCCTCTTCGCTCTCGATACGCTGTGAAACCCCCACATGACTTGCGCCTGGCATAAATACGAGATAACGGGAAGGTAAAGTAATGTCTGTGGTCAGGCGAGCACCTTTAGTCCCCAGCGGGTCTTTAACAACTTGGACGACAATATCCTGCCCTTGACGAACCAGTTCAGAAATATCCCTCACCTGAAACTGCTGCTTTTCATTCTCAGCCACACATTCAGTATGCGGAACAATGTCAGAGGCATGGAGAAACGCCGCCTTGTCGAGGCCAATATCAACAAAAGCTGCTTGCATGCCAGGTAGGACACGACTCACTTTGCCTTTGTATATATTGCCGACTATTCCACGCTTCGCCTCACGTTCAACATGAATCTCTTGTAGGGTTCCCCCTTCAATCATGGCCACACGAGTTTCACTCGGGGTCACATTGATTAGCAACTCTGCACTCATCGGCGCACCTCAAAATTTTAAATTATAAGAATTTGTGCAAGAGCTGGTCTGTTTCGAATAATGGCAGGCCTACCACAGCGTGATAACTGCCTTCAATACGCGTCACGAAACGTCCTCCAATACCTTGGATTCCATAACTACCAGCCTTATCGTATGGTTCACCTGTCTGCCAATATTGTTCTATCTCTTTTTCTGACAAAGACTTAAACCAAACGTCTGTAGTTACCACTACAGTTTCTTGATGTTCGTTTGTCGCCACTGTCACCGCAGTCATTACCTGGTGTGCACGACCCGACAGTAGCATTAGCATCCTTTTAGCATGTTCCAGATCTTCCGGCTTTTCCAGAACCGTACCATCGCAAACAACAATAGTGTCTGAACCCAGTACGACAGCATCGTTATCAATGGCTACGCAAGCCATGGCTTTATCGAAAGAAAGACGAGATACATACTGAAAAGGCGTTTCTTGGGCGGCTTGGCTTTCTTCAACATCAGTGCGAATAACGCTAAACGAATACCCGAGTTGTGACAGTAATTCTTTGCGTCTCGGCGAACCTGACGCTAGCACCAATTTTTTCATCATCAATTATCTTATATGCCAATGGCGTCTGACTCTGCGCATTAATAGGAACAGCCAAGGCCAGAGAATACAGTTTATCAAGCCACTCCACAGTGACAGCAAATTAAACGAAATGTCTTGAATCAGGTACTCGCCCGAGAAGATCAACACATCAAGCAAGACGGAAAGCAAGCCGATCAGCATTGCCTGCTGCCACAACGCCATATTACGTAGTACAAGGAAATTAAGAGCCACGAGATACACCACAATGGACATCATCATGCCGCGGATCCCCAGTGTCGAGCCGAGCAAGAGATCCCAGAGTAGTCCAAGCGCTAGCGCAGTACCCACATTGACTCGATGTGGCAATGCAAGAACCCAATAGCAAATCACCAAAAATAACCAAGAAGGTCGCAGCACATCCAGTACACCAGGCCAAGGAATCGTCTGCAGTGTTAAAGCAATTAAAAATGAAAAGGCAATGACCATTTTGCCTTTAAATACACTATTCGCCATTACCCACTACCTCTTGACTGTTATCCGGTAAGGCCTGCTGAATTTTATCTTGTCGAGAGTCATTAGGCCAAATCAACAGCAGATAGCGTAGACGTTCAAAGTCCACAACGGGCTCCGCCTCAATAGCCGCAAATTCACGTGCAGTATCACGAAGCACATCCACTACGTGCGCGACAGGGTAGCCTTCGGGGTATACACCTCCCAGCCCAGAAGTCACCAGTAAATCACCTTCCTGGATATCTAAACTGATCGGGATATGGTCTAGGTTAATCCGATCAATTTTACTGTTACCTGATGCAATGACTCGAATATCGTTACGTATTACCTGCACTGGAATCGCGCTCTGGCTGTCGGTAAGCAACAACACGCGGCTATTATGCGCTGACACAAATGTCACCTGACCCACAATCCCTTTTTCATTCGCCACAGGCTGACCAACATACACCCCGTCGATCTGGCCTTTGTCGATCACAACCTGCTGTCGATATGGAGATGTGTCTACCGCCATGACTTCTGTCACGACCTTACGCTCATCACGAACAAAGGAAGAGCCTAGCAGCTTGCGCAATCGCTGGTTTTCTTCACGATACTGATCCAATAACAGCATGTCGTTTTTGAGACGCAGAATTTCACGTTTGAGCTGATAATTGCTCTCCATAAAGTCTTTACGAATATTGAATCGCTCATAAGCGTCATCGAACATGGTGCGAGGAACGTCCGCGAGATACTGAATCGGCGCGACCATACTGTTAAGTAAATAACGTACTTGGGCAAATGCGCCTAAACGACTATCAGCCAGCATAAGGCTGGCTGATATAATGACTGCAAAAAACAGGCGTAATTGAAGTGAAGGTCCTCGGCCAAAAATAGGCTTCATTGAGTATGAGTTCCTTAATCGATCGAAGCAGCCTAGCGAATCACTAGGCCAACCCAATTATTCTTCACTGAATAGATCGCCACCGTGCATGTCGATCATTTCTAGAGCTTTACCGCCACCACGAGCCACACAAGTCAGTGGATCCTCAGCAATCACCACTGGGATACCCGTTTCTTCAGTCAGAAGGCGATCAAGATCTTTCAGTAGAGCACCACCACCTGTAAGAACCATACCATTTTCTGAAATATCCGATGCCAACTCTGGGGGGCACTGCTCCAGCGCAACCATCACAGCTGAAACGATACCTGTCAGCGGCTCTTGTAGAGCTTCAAGAATTTCATTGGAGTTAAGGCTGAAGCTACGTGGCACACCTTCAGCAAGGTTGCGGCCGCGAACTTCGATTTCTTCTACTTCATCGCCAGGGTAAGCGGAACCGATTTCATGTTTGATCTTTTCAGCCGTTGCTTCACCAATCAAACTACCGTAGTTACGACGGACATAGTTGATGATGGCTTCGTCAAAGCGATCACCACCGATACGAACGGAAGACGAGTAAACCACACCATTTAGGGAGATGACTGCGACTTCTGTTGTACCACCACCGATATCAACAACCATTGAGCCTGTAGGCTCAGAAACACGCAAACCAGCACCAATTGCGGCCGCCATTGGCTCATCAATCAAATACACTTCACGAGCACCGGCACCAAGCGCTGACTCACGAATCGCTCGACGCTCAACTTGCGTAGAACCACAAGGCACACATACAAGAACACGTGGGCTTGGTTTCAGAACACTGTTGTCATGCACTTGTTTAATAAAGTGCTGAAGCATTTTTTCTGTTACGTAGAAATCCGCAATCACGCCGTCTTTCATAGGACGAATTGCCGAAATATTACCTGGAGTACGACCTAACATTTGCTTTGCCGCATGACCGACAGCAGCGACGCTTTTGCCTGCTCTGTTACGGTCCTGACGGATAGCGACTACTGAAGGCTCGTCTAGAACAATACCCTGTCCCTTGACGTAGATAAGAGTGTTGGCAGTACCTAAATCGATTGATAGGTCATTAGAAAATATGCCACGAAGTTTTTTGAACATATTCTTCGCTCGTCCTGAAAGAATTAGAAGATAGAAAATTGCACTAAATGTACCAATGCCTTGCCGTATCAGCAAGGCATTGAACTATAAACATGGGCTGAAACCCGCAATTTCTAACAGATTCCTAACGAAAGTCGAAAAAAACGCCTTGTCTCTAATTCTGTTCGTTCCACCAAATGACCCGATCGCTCCCTCGGTAGAGACCAAATTGTGTCAGTCCTGAGGCAGTACTTTCAAAATTGCCATCATCGTCTTCATCATCCCTTAGCCAAGGAAACAACGAATTCACGTTGAGAGAAGTTGTAATCGTTCCATAACTGCCAGAACCCGGTGGGGTGAATTCTATCCAAGACTCACCACCACTAGCTGTCGCAGAAACGAGTGAAGCATTAACCTCCGGCTGAGTAGGGCTACCGCTGTCAACAACCGTGTATTCCCCTGATGTAAATACAAAGTTTCCAATCGCCCCGAAGCTGGTGCATGAGTCATCGGTATTAGTTTCAAAGCGATCATTTTGATAGTGTTGTAATTCCAGTCTCTGCCTCACCGTTGCTATCTCAGAGCCATAGGTGTCGTTGATAAGCAAACGCCCCCAACGAAGCTGCATAGTGTCATCTACATTCTCAAAGGTAATACCTTGGCAAGCTCCTGAGTCGTTGGACTTCAAGCAAACGCCATCGGAATCAGTCACATCACTTGCAGTTAATACTAGTTGGAAGCTAGCAGTAAAAGGATTAATTGGTGTCGTTTCCTTGGTGTAGAAAATCATCTCATTATTTAACACCATGATGTTCTCATCAGAGGGAGTTCTAGTCACACTAGGAGAAGCCGTGGGGTCTAAAGCAATAGTTAAACCATTATCAGCGATATAGTTACGACTTCCCCAGCTATTACTGTAACGCCACCAATTACCGATAACATAATTTTCAATATCCAAACCATCAACGGCTTTAGGATTTAGCGTCAATGCAGGGTTAGTCGAATAACCAAATGATTGGCCAATATAGCTAAACTGCGGGAATTGAGAACAAGCCCCCAGCAGCACTGGCGTATTCAAAATACCAGTAGACGTCGCCGGAAGCTCAAAATATGCCGGAGTAAAGCGCCCGATATTACCTGTAGAGCTTGAGGCGATAGGTTTAGTCGTCTTTCCATAAAATGAGCTTGGTGGATCAACCGTAAAATTAAACACCCCAACCTCAGAGACCGACTGTGTAACACTATTGGTACCATTCAAAATCGGAACGTGGTTGTAAGAAGTGGTGCTGATACTTCCTGTGTTGCCTGTTGAGGGCTCAACCAAGCTATGGGTGATGGTAATATCACTATGTTTATAGTTGGGCGTCACTTCATCATCTTGGTTATAAGCAGTGACTTTAAGAGTAAAGTTTTCTCCTGCCTTCGCAAAAACGCTACAACTTGTATCCGCACTGCTACAAACACCTGTACCTCCAGAGGTATTCTCTGCGCTGACAGTTAAGTATTTTGGCGCACTAATAAAATTGCCACTCCCTGTTAGCTCTAACCCTTGTTCATCACCAGTACCATTAAATTTAGCATTGAGCTGTATGTGCCCTGCATCATCATAGTTAAGGTTAACCGATGCTTGCCCCGAGCTATTAAAGGCTAGGTTGAAGTTGGTGGCATCGGATTCGTTAATACCAATTTCTGTGCTTTCTACCGATACTTTGGGCTGACCTATTAAGTCAGCCCCTTCAACAGGGTCTAAGTACTGGCTCCATAGGTCAACACTCTTAGTGACATTAGCAAAACTAGGTACACACTGAGTCGCACTATCACCTTGCTTAACCGCTTTAATCGTAGCAGTCACAGTCTCTGCTCCATACTTATCAGGCACATCGATCACAAAGCCACTATCAGAAAAAACCATGTCACAGTTATTCTCACTCAAGCCACTGCCATCATCACACAGATTGCTAGAGAAAGGCTTAGCTGGTGGCGTAGAACCTGTCACATCCAATGTCAGTGTGCCTGGCTGATTCTTGCGAATATAAAAAGTACCAGAGCCTCCAGAGAAGGTTTTCACATTGCCACCAACCCATCCTCCACCTCCAGGAACGGTTGCAGGAGACAGAGTTGCCGTGACAGTATCTGTGTATTCTTCTGTACAACTTGAGTCTTTACATGCTCGGATGGTAACTTCTGATTCGTTACAAGTTACACCTTGCCCTGTATGCGTTATACGGAAATGATCAATTTGATCTTCTATAGGGCGGGAATTCAACGCACAAACCTGAAAGTTGTCTATCTCATGATTATTCGTTAAATCACCTGTAGAGCCTGTGATAGATAATAAAAAATCTTCAGGTACTGCGGCTTGTGAGTATTGGCCATCCAGGACATCAATTGGACCAACAATCGTTTGCCAGTCAGCACTACCAATTTTACGGAAGATCTCGACCTGAGATTGGTTACTCACCCTAGAATCAACCACAATCTTATAGCGATGTACTGAACCAGAGTTATTATCATCGACGGTCGGAGATAAACAATCGCTGTTTTGATTAGTTTGACCGTTATTACAGGCACCTGCTAAGTACCGATACCCTGTTTCATTAGAGCCTGAGCCCCTTAGAGCGACCGACTGACGGCGCTGTCCAGGATCACTTCCCTCTCCACCTTGAGCAGAGAAATTCCCGTATTCATCGATCCCAATACCTAACCAGCCGCCTGCAAAGCCAGGCTCATTAGGTTTAAAACCATATCCCAATGGCCCGCCAAATGCCCCCGCTCTCGGCGTTACTAATGCATCAGACAGTACAACTGCAATACCATCCGCACCTGACCCATTGTAGGCAAAATGGTCAAATTCAATTTCAACCAAGTTATCTTTAGCTGGGAATAAGCGTTGATACGTCGATGATGTGGACTGATTTTGTACTGCCTGAGTAAAACGTAATCGGCTACTCGCAATACCCGGCTGGAATGAGCCACTACTGGTTGAAGTGACCCACAAATCAGACAAACTTCCTGAATTAAAGTCATCGGTAAAACATTCTAAAGAGACACTTGAGTCTTCACACATACCAATGAGATCCGCATCCTCAATCGCATCAGGGTCTACCGTTACAGTACTATTACCAACGGTTGATAATGCGCCTCCAGAAGCTAGTGCTCCTGAGATTTCTGCATTACCAGCTACCTGAACGCTCCCTGCAACGTAGATAATGCCATTGATTTTGTTCTGACCCGCGATCTGCAAGCTGCCTGCGACATAAATAAATAAATCTTCAGGATTACCATCAAGGTTTAACTCAACATTATTTAGTTGAAGAGAGTCAAAATACAAACGAGTGGTGGCTCCATTAGTGTAGATTCTTGAGCCATTATTAAAATCGCCTGCAGCAAAACTGAAATCTCCTGGAGGAAAATTTGTGCCGACGATGGTTGTATCATTCACTCTACAGTAGTCGTACCCCCACCATGTTCTATAACAATCTAAGTCTCCGTATTTATTGTCAATAATATCTGGCGGCGGTACTAAACCGCTTCCAGAATGGTTTCCAGAAGGAGGATCAGTAAAGACATCCGTACATTGAGGCACAGCATAAGCGGAAATCGGCATTATCAACCCAATGACACAATAAACTATTTTCCTCATTACGTTCATTGCCGCACTCCTACCTCAATAATTCTTTGCAACTGCCACCCTCCTACTTGACATATTCCTGTTGAAACCAACTGAAATACTTGCGTATTGTCATCCAAAGTCCCTAAAGCGTTGCACACCACAGAAGCCGTACACTGAGATAGGCCGCCGCCATTAAAATTAATTGTTTGTTGAACCCCAAGCTGACAACTGCCATCCGTTACGGGTTGGTAAAAGCGACTGATTTCTATCTGAGCGGCTGAGCGTGCCGCCATTTCCGCTCTTGTGCCTATCACTGCGGCAATAAGCTGATCACTGCTACGCTCTTGGTTTCTATTGGCAATAGTCGCCATAAACCCCACCACCACCACAGTGATGAAGATAACCAGTAACAATCCACTGCCCTGTTGTCTACGGCGTGTTGTAGATAAGCGCATCATGATCAAACCTTATCTGCTCTCCATTATCAGAGAATGTTAACTCCATTTTTACCAAGCCATTTCGTTGCAATTGAGGTTCTGAGACCAAAAAATTCACTTGGTTAAGATTTCCAGCGACTCGAACACCACTACCCAATAACGCTGGTGTTAGAGAAGCCCTACCTAGATCATAGCCCGAATAACGCATTAGCTCATTGCCAACCAAGCAAAATGCGACTGGCTCTTGATAGAAATACAGGCGTTCAGCAGGGCTGAAGGTCGTAAAACCTGTGCTTACCGTCAGATCAACATCTACCATAGAAGACATAGCGCCACTGGCCGTAAAATCAACATCATTTCTCACTTCAGCAATTTGGCCGGTGCCATCAATCGTTTTTCTTAGCTCAGAGGCATCCGTTGGGTAAACGACAACACGCTCACCTGCGGTAATACTTTTGACCACAGGTAATACTCTGATCGACGCAGAGGCGGAGGAAGGGGTAGGAAGATCCATATAAATAGCAGTGTTGGTAATCGGCAGAATTTCAATGCAGTTATTTTCAACCACGACGCTGTTAGGGATCGCTTCACGGATTTCTCGACGTAGCCTTTCTGTGGCAAACCGCCCTTGTTGAATGAGCGCTTCTCTATTTGCAGAGTCGGAATAAAGCACTAATGACTGACGCACCACCTCGCCCACAAACAAGCCGACTATACCGAGTAAAGTAATTGACACCACCATCTCAATCAGAGTAAAACCACGCATCAAAAATTCCCTTTTGTCGCCGCGAAGGGGTAGGTATTCCCCTGCCGATCGGTAATAGTGACGTTGATTCTCTTGTAGTTTGTCATTGCGGTCGATTCTACGCCTTGCATTGTTCCGCCGACTTCCTGCTCATAGAAAACCGTAATCGCAATATTATAGCCTTGGTAGCCATCATTGATGCTATTACCTAACACATCTTGAGCCGCTCCATTCAGCCCATCAAAGTCATCGACATCATTGTAGAGCGTTTTATCCGACTCTCCGGAATCCGATCCAAGGTTCGCCGCCGAAGTACATAACACCCGATCAGCCTGAGCAACGATGACACATTCTGGTACTCCTCCATTCGGCCCAGAGTTCTGATCAAAATGTCGCCCTAATACTTCGTCCAATACTGCTCGCCCAAGCTCAGCGGCTTTAACTGACGCAACCTGGTCGGCACTTTGCTTACCTTTAGGAAAAAGGGCTATCGAGACACCACCGATTGCGATGCCAATAATCACGATCACCACCACCATTTCTAACAGTGAAAAACCCTTTTTTTTAGCAACTTGTCGGATTTGCAAAAATACCACCTTCTGAATTGATACAAATAAATCGGCTGGTTCCCGACTGACCTTGAATTGCTATTGTGCAAGAAGCCACAGAGCATTGCGAAGGTCGTCCTAAGCTATCAAAGTCAATAAACCCTTGGGAGCTGGAATTGAGTGTTATGGACACATCCTCGACCTCAGCATCGACAAAGCTGCTGTCACTGGTGTCACCTGGGAAAATAGTATTGCAGGCTCCAGAAGTTATTGAAGCTGCCATATCAATGGCTTGGTTTCCACTCAGAATCCATCTACCACACAAATTACTACGATTCATTGCTCTTAGCTGAGTTAAGCGCAACGAAGATAATACTGCCTCTTCCATTAATTGGGCGTCGAAGCTACTTTTGCCAAAATATCGGCTGGCCGCATAAACAGAGACAACCGCCAGCAGAACAATAACCATGATCAGTTCAAT
Organism: Vibrio sp. Isolate23; assembly: GCF_022398095.1. Lineage (NCBI taxonomy): Bacteria > Pseudomonadati > Pseudomonadota > Gammaproteobacteria > Vibrionales > Vibrionaceae > Vibrio > Vibrio sp. Isolate23. The sequence goes on along the minus strand of NZ_JAKEUV010000001.1, from coordinate 49,179 downwards.
GAGTGTAAATCCTCGATCACGCTTAACTTTCATAGCATACCTAAGTAGTTAATTTTTCTTATTTGATTATAAATTAGAAAGGCTATTGATGAGGGAATTTGTGTGAGTTTTGAGAAGGTATTTAGAAATGGAATAGAAGTAGAGTGGCATAAAGAAAAGGCCAGCAATGCTGGCCTTTGAAATTTAACAACCTGTGGTAACAACTGTTATGGTAGGCTCGTCGCCTGCCGATGTGGCTCGTTCATAGTTAACATGACAACCAGCAGTTGTTGTTCCATCAAAAGTGTAGGAAATAGAGTCAGTCGGTTGACCTGCACTTGTGATTTCATCCCAGTCCTCCGCAAGCCCAGCAACTGCTGCGCCAATACCCGCAGAGGAAGCTACTGGATAACCAAATATGGTACTAACTGTAGTGCTCCCTGCCGTAACATTCACTGCTGAGGATGAGGTTTCACTACCATCTATAGCAGCTTTACCATAAACAATCCCTGCCGCGCCCTGCATTGCGCCTCTCAATCCTTGTAGGGAAGCTTCGCGAGCATCACCTTGCAGGTTAAGAAAACGAGGTGCTGCAGTCACTGCCAGAATACCTAGAATAACAATCACCACGACCAATTCGATTAGGGTGAAACCGCCTTGTTTTTTCATAGTCTCAATCTCTCTGTGTTAAATGTCCGCAGTACTACTGCAAGGTTACGGTCACACGACCTGTTTTAATCTCATAAACAAACTGATGATCCATACCACCTTCTTGTTGAATATAGGTACAAGTGTCATTTGAGTCATCAGCCTGTGCTGAATATTTTATATTTCCATTCGTGTTTGCATTCGATACTGTATCAACACTTGGTGGGTTTTGTAATAAGTTATTCATCAAGTCTATACACATCTGGTCAGTTAAACTGGTCGGAAAACTCACATTATCGGTGTTTAAACCATAGGGATATCCGTCTCGAAAGCCAGTATCCGCATTACTGCCGTTTTGGGCGCGAGTCAGCCAAAAATCCACACCATCATAATCAACTCGATTATACGTTTCAGTGTTGACTGTCACCGAGGGACGAGCCTCTGCTTCCCATTGCGCACGAGCGGATAACACGCCAGTAGCAAAGCCACCAGCCACACCTTCCACGCTAGCCTTTTTCGCTTCATCAGTAACATCTAAAAAGCGCGGCAAAGCAGCAACCGCTAATAGACCAACCACAACAATGACAACAACAAGCTCAACTAACGAAAAACCGAACTGCTTATTATGCATAATGATAAACTCGCTATTTACTACAACATATTATACGAAATATCCGCAATATAGCTATCGCAAATACGTCAATACAATCACTTGGCCGAGAAGCCGACACTCACGGTAAAATTATTATCCACGAGCTGTATATGAATCGACTTTCCATAATTAAAAATATACTCACATCGATAATTATTTAATTCAGAACGCTCCACAACTTTAGACGGTGCTACCCCTAACACTCTTTGTTCTGGATATAATAACGAAAACCAACTCTCACATGCTGTTCTACTCTGTTCACGGTTTGGGATAACCCAACCATGCTTTGAAAACAAAAGGTTTTCAGTATCTACCACTAAGTGCTCTCGTTGGCCATTCAACATCCATTGCTGCTTATAGAAGCTCGCTCTTTCTATCATTCTTTTACTCGCCAGTAAAAATGCAGCGTCATCAACATCTTCTTCTAATTTCTCGATTATCAGAACAAAGCTCAGTATTAGAATAATGATAACCAACAGCCAAACAACGAATCTAGAGCGTTCAATATTACTCGACATATTAACCTTGAATTGCGTCTAACATGCCCCACATTGGCAGGAATATACCCAATGCAAGTATTAATACCATGCCCGCAACCACTACTAATAATATAGGCTCAATTCGTGCCGTCAGTGTTTTCAAATCATAATCGACTTCACGATCATAAAAATCAGCGGCTTCAAGCAAAAGCTCGTCAATCCGACCGGTTTCCTCTCCCACCGACAACATCTGCAGAACCAAAGGGGTAAATACCTGACTGTTGCTCGCTGTCGATGAGATCGTTCCACCTGCTTCAATCGAAGATTTCATCTCCAACAGACGATTTTCTAGATATCTATTTTCAAGCGCTTCTGCGGACAGGGCGAGTGACTGGTTAAGTGGAACACCTGCCTTCAACATCAGAGCAAACGTACGGGAAAAGCGCGCCAGTTGGGCACGATTTACCAGATCACCAATGATCGGCATACGCAAGCGAAACTTATCCCAACGTTCTTGACCTTTAGCTGTCTTGACCCAAGCTTTGAACGCAAAGATCAGACTCACGATCCCAGCCAACATAAATGCCCAATAGTTCACAAAGAAGTCGGATGTCGCAATGATAATTCGAGTAGGTAAGGGTAAATCGACGCCAAAACGAGAAAACATGCTAGCGAACTGTGGGATAACCTTTACATTAAGGATAAACAACGCCACGACAATGAAACTGATCACAAAAGTGGGGTATCGCATTGCCGTTTTAATCCGCTTTCGCGTCTCCACTTCCTGCTCATAGTAGTTAGCCAGTTGCATCAAAGCCTGATCCAATCGACCTGTGTTTTCCCCCACATTGATCATAGAAACAAATAAAGGGCTAAAGACCTTAGAATGCATCTGCATGGATGCCGACAAGCTTCGTCCATTAGTCAGCTCTTGTGTTACTTCTTCTAGTGCCTCTTTTAACTGCTTATTAGCGCTATTTTGCGTCAAGCCCTTCATTGAACGCAGCAAAGGAACACCGGCTTTGGTCAAGCTGTATAACTGACGACAGAAAATGACCAGCACTTCCAAAGGGATCGAGGGTTTAAATATCGACCGGAGATCAATATCAAAAGAGCTGCCGCCTGAACCCTGTGTTATAGCGGTAGGAATGACACCTTTATTGATAAGCGATTCAGCCGCCGCCTCTTCATTGGGCGCTTCAACCTGCCCAGCCGCGGCTGAACCATCCAGATTACGTCCCTGATAGCTAAATACTGGCATCATTCTCCCTATAAGTAGATCGCTTCAACAGAGCCAGAAGCATCGCCTTCTCCGAGATTCATCACTTCGTCTAAGCTCACGATTCCCTGCAAAGCAAGCTCCATAGCAGAGGCAAGCAGAGGTTTATAACTTGCCGACTGACGAGCAACAATGGAGAAACCCACAGCATCATTAGCTCGTAGCTTATCCATCATCTCCTGTTCAAGTTCAAGCATTTCAAAGACACCGATACGACCCTGATAACCAGTCAGGTTACAGTTTTGGCATCCACGCCCTTTAACAAAAGTCGCTTGCTCTTGGTTTGGGAAACGTTGCGCTAGCCACTGTCTACGTGCGTCTTCCACATCATCATCCGTTTTACAGTCAGGGCAAACCTTACGAACTAGACGCTGGGCAACCACTGCTCGAACAGCACTGGCTACCAAGTAACCCGGTGCTCCCATATCCATCATCCGAAGCGCACTATCCACCGCATCATTAGTATGCAAAGTACTCAATACCAAGTGGCCCGTCAGCGCAGCACGTAAGCCAATTTCAACCGTTTCTTGATCACGCATCTCCCCAACTAGAATGATATCTGGATCCTGACGAAGGAAGGTTCTCAGGATGGTGGAGAAATCGAGGTCAATTTTAGGGTTCACCTGCACTTGGTTAACACGCGGTAAGCGGTATTCTACCGGGTCTTCTGCGGTAATAATTTTCTTTCCGGGTTCGTTCAGTTCACTCAAGGCACCATATAACGTGGTGGTTTTACCTGAGCCTGTTGGCCCCGTCACCAGTATCATGCCGTGCGGGCGGCGAAGCTGCCGTCTTAGACGAACCAATAAATGGTCCGGAATACCTGACTCTTCAAGCTTTCTCACCCCTGTAGACTGGTTGAGAAGACGCATCACCACTGATTCACCATGCTGGACAGGCATGGTTGACATACGAATATCGACCGACTGACCTTTAGCACGTATATTGAAGCGTCCATCTTGTGGTAATCGTTTTTCGGAGATGTCCAAGTTAGCCATTAGCTTGAGGCGCAGTACCAAAGCCGGAGCAACATTCACTTCATTCAGTAAGGTCTCGTGTAACACACCATCAATACGCTGACGCAGACGCAGCACATTGGCATCGGGCTCAATATGAATATCTGAAGCACCTACTTGAATGGCATCTTCAAATAACGAGTTAATCAGTTTTACAACTGTAACTTCGTCACTGTCTTCATCCTCAATACTGAAATCAAACGCTTCATTGACCTGATGCTCAGCCTGAAGTTGCTCAGCAAAAGAAGCAATTTCTTTGGTTCGTCGGTAATAACGGTCAAAGCCATCCACCAGTTGTTTTTCTGGCGCAATAACAAATTCGATACTGTAGTTAGGTAGCTGACCCAGTAACGCTTCTTGAGCAAAAAGATCCGCCGGATCACTCATAGCGACTCTTAGCGTATCCCCTTGGCGCCCAATAACCAGAGTCCTCAAACGGCGGGCGTGTACTTCTGGCAGTAACTGTACCGCGTCGGCATCAACATTTGCACGGCTCAGGTCAATGAGAGGGACGTCAAGCTGCTGAGAAAGGAAAGTCAGCATTTGATGTTCCGTTAAGAAGCCGAGCTCAATCAGAGTTGCTCCCAGTTTTCTGCCCGTGCTTTTCTGCGCCGCTAGTGCCTCTTCGACTTGAGACTCAGTAATAATCCCTTCTTCGACGAGCAAATCACCAAGACGCTTCCTAAGTTTAATTTGCATCTGGCTGCTCCTTTAAACGGCTGATAAGGGATAAACGGTCACGAATAAACTGCTGCGACTGACTGGATAACCCCAGCTTAGTTAAAGCTTGCTGGTAGGCTTCTTCGGCTTTGGCTAAGTTCAAAGCCCGTTCTTGTTGAATACCTAAGCCAAGCCACCATCTCCCACTATCAGGTTCCAGCGTCACTAAACTCTGATAGCTACTGAGTGCAATGTCATCTTGCTTCGATTTCTGGGCTAACGCTGCTCGAAGCGATAAATACTCTACCGGTGCCTTTTGAGGCACGTGCACCAAAGCCGTTAAAGCCGCTTCATTTTGCTGCTCTTTGATGAGCAATTTAGCTAACGACATCCGCAGAGCACTCTCTTCTTTATCAATTTGAATGCCTTTACGTAAAATATCGACCGCCTTACGGACCTCTCCTTTACCGTAATAAAGTGCAGACAGCTTTTTACGATATTTAACGTTATCAGGCGCATAACGCAGCGCTTCTTGATAATGCTTAAGTGCTTCAGTCAGGTTGTTGTTATCCAGTGCTTTTTTCGCTCGACTTTGCGCTTTCTTTGCTAACTGAGCAGGAGACAACTCCACTTGTTGAATGACAACTTGCCCCTGAGCCACTTTCACTGGAGGAGCAGCAATGCTAGCCTCTTTTATTGTTGTCGGTTCAGGCTCAACGCTTGCTCTTGCTGTCTCTACTTTATTGGGGAGAGGATTCAATTGACTGACCAGACGAGGCTGTGAAAGATAGATAGTGTCGCTACTTACCGATGATTTCGATGTCGGTGAGGAAATAGGTTCATTCGCTTTCTCAACTCCGACGGCGGGCAAAGGTTGCGGATCAATAACTGGAGCCTGACTTGAAATAGCCCATCCCCCGACCGCTAAACTTAAGCCAAAGCTGCCTACCACCCAAGGCAAAACCTTAAGTTGTTTCACAGGTTTTACGTTCGCTTTAACCACTTGCTCGGGCTTAGTAGACTGATTATCGGCTAGCTCAGAAAGCGCATTGTTAATCGCACTCATGATAAACTCCAGCCCCAAATTAACGGGATTCTAAATTTTGGTTTACAGCTGTCATACGTATCATGGATAGCATTAAACAACTGTTGGTTGCTGACAGTCAGTTCGTCTTGACTACACGCCAGAACCAAACACTTATGGCAGATTTGATTGATCAACCTCGGAATACCTCGGCTCGCTTTCCAAATGGCTTTTTTCTGATGAACCGTGAAGATACCAGCTTCCCCACCGGACTTTTCTAATCGGTTGTCGATATACGCCACCACTTCAGAAACCGTCAGCGTTCTTAGCCGTGCACTAAAAGTAATACGCTGCCTAAGTTGGCGCAGGTGATGCTGCTCTAATCGCTCATCCAACTCAGGCTGACCCAGCAAGACAATTTGTATCAGCTTATGGTATTCCGTCTCTAAGTTGCCAAATAAACGTAATACTTCCAGCGCTTCATCGCTTAAGGCTTGCGCTTCATCCACAAATACCACCACCTGAGAGCCATTTCGCGCAAACTCTATAAGTTTAGCTTGAATATCCTCGACCAGCGTGGTGTCTGCAGTGATGCTAACTTCGAGTTCAGTCGCAATGGCTCGCCTAAGTTCATCACCGCTCAGAGCAGGGTTAGGTAGGTAAACAAGCTGAACGGTCTGACTCAGTTGGTTCACCAAGATCCGGCACACCATGGTTTTTCCGGTTCCTACTTCTCCGGTGATCTTGATCAGACCTTCTCCCATTTCTATCGCGGATTGAACCGTCTGAATCGCCTCATAATGAGGCTCCAACCCTAAGAACAATTCAGTGTTCGGGGTTAAGTGAAATGGAAACTGAGTTAATCCAAAATGCTCCAAATACATAGGCGATTATTGCTCATCAGGGAACCATTCCTGAAGTAAATCTCTAGATCTTTCGAGCTCTTTTTGCCACGTATTTACCCCTACAACGGTAGGTTTAAGTAAGATCACTAATTCGGTTTTCTCGGTATACTGCGTGGTATTGCGGAACAAGTGACCCAATGCCGGCACATCACCAAGGAATGGCACTTTGGAGGTTCGCTCTAGAGTATTTGACTTCATCAAACCTCCGATAACAACCACATCCCCATCTTGAGCACGAATCACAGAGTCCGACTCGCGAATAGAGCTAGTCGCCAGCGGTAAAGAAACCGTATCCGAGCCATTGGTAATGTTTTTTTCTTCCTCTTTCACATCAATAACCGCGGGATGAACATGCAAAAGCACACTGCCATCATTATCAATCTGGGGGGTCACATCAAGAGAGATCCCTGAGAAGAATGGCGTTAATTCAATATCCGTGCTGGTTGTCGATGTTGTACTGCTGGAATCGACGTTCGTCGAAAAGTCCGTCACAAAGTAACTGTCCGTACCGACTTTGATCACCGCTTTTTGGTTATTCGAAGCTGTCACTCTAGGGCTAGAGAGCACATTTAAGTCACCTTGAGTCGACATAAAGCTAATAACGGCATCAAAACTGCCGCTAGAGATGACTAAGTTGGACTGACCTCCTAGCAAAGTCCCTATCGCATCCAAACCAGGTAATGTAGCTGCTGTCCCAGGGTTTCCTTGACCAATCGTGTAGTTAGTCCCATTCGAAGTAAATGCCTTCGACCAATCGATCCCTTGCTGGTAGCCATCACTCAACGTCACTTCCAAGATTTTCGCTTCTAGGATAACTTGTCGATGTAGTCTTTGTTGTGAAACCCCAATAAAGCTTTTCACTTCCCGGATTTCATCAGGGAAAGCTCGAATCGTGATCACACCAGCTTGTGGGGTAGTCACCACACTTTGCCCTTGACCAGAGCCAATCAGCTGACTCACCGCTTGTTCTAACTGAGGCCAAAAGTCACTTTCACTGGTGGTTTCAATTTCCGTCCCTCCTTTTGATGAAGTGGTACTCGAGCTGCCCGAGCTGGAAGTATCCGAATCCGAACTGGAGGATGACGAACTGGAAGAGCTACTGTTAGTGATGGTGCCTGTGGTGATGGAGGTTAGCGAGCGACCGCTACGCTTAAATTGCAAGTAATCAACCGGGATAGTCACTGTTCTTAGCCCTGCTGGGTATATCTGGATAACTTTCCCTGTTGTTTCAATCTGATAGCCATAAAGGTCTTGCACCACAGACAACACTTCGTCCAATGTCACATCCGTTAAATTGACTGTGATACTGCCTGATACTTCTGGGTGCAAAGCAACACTAAATTCCGTTCCTCTAACCAAACTAGCAAAAAAAGCTTTAGCATCAACATCATTGGCTTGGATTCTAAAGCGCTTTACTGTTTCAAAGGTAGTGCTTGCTGCTCCCTCGAGGTCAGGCATTAAGTCTGCTTCAACAGAAGGTGGCAATTCATCTAAACTGCGACTGCCTGATTGATTAATCGCTTCATTGAGCGCATCTTTAGCTTCCACTGGCTCACGATGGCCCATAGAACAACCGACTAATGACGCAACAGTAATTGCTACAACGAGTTTACGCATACGATTCCAATCACCTTACTGTTTTATATCCAGAGTAAATAGCTCTAACTTCCACTGCTTGCCCGCTTTGACTAGCGTAACAAGCTCCGGCCCAATGTAACTCACGGTGTAACCATTAACCGTTTCCCCTACTAATGCCACTTGATTGTTCAGAACGGCCTGACATTGTGCAATCTCTCGGCAAACGATACTTTGCAGCATCGGAACAGGTTGGTCAGTTATCTTAGAGGCAGGCTTAGCCTCTTGTGGCTTTTGCCAACCCAATGGGGCTGTCGGGTCCTGCGAAGCGAGGAGTATCGATGAGTAAGCCATCAAAATTACCATAATGCATCTAACCACCGATAAACTCCTGTCTGGTTCCCAGTGTATACACTTCAAGTATTAAACGTGCTGTCGGGTATTCCTCTACGGTATAGCGGAAGCTTCTCCAATAGTACTTAACGGGCAAAGACTCTAGTGTGTTGAGATAAGTCAGAATCGAAAAATAGCTGCCAGTTAGTTCTATTTTGACCGGATGTAGATAATATCCAGTCCGTGTTTGGTTATCGACGCCACCTGTAATGGCTTCTGCGGTCATTGATTCAAGTGACACCAGTTTTAGCCCTTGTGTACCTGTTAACACATCTTCTAATAAACGAGCCATCTGACTAGGAGAAATCAGGTTTTCTATTATCTCTGCTAACTGCTGTGATAATTGCTGACTCTCTGTCAGCAACTTCTTGTATTCCAAATCAATCTTCTGATTAGGGTCTCGCTTAAGTTTAGCGGTTACCAGCAAAATATCCGCTTCTAAGCGCTGCACATTCTGCTTAGATGAGCTAACTTGCCCAGATAAGGACTGGTTGGCTTTCAAGATAGGTTCAACGAGCCAAACCAACAAAGTCAGGCTAATAATCACGAGGCCACAAAGGGTTAATAACCACTTTTCTCGTCGACTTAAAGTATTGAATTTATCATTGAGTTGGAGCCAAAATTGCTGCATTACTTGGGCTCCTGCTTAGTGATGAGTTCAAACGTCACAATATCATCATCGTTACGACCAATTTTAAGCTTTTCAAATGTACGTCCGACAAGGTTCACTTCGGACTTAAATTGATTGACCCAATTCGGAATGGCTTTAGCCTCACGCGCAAGCCCTTGTAAATCCATGGTATTGGAATCGATAAAAATATGGCTCAGTGAAATGTCTTGTCTTCCCAACTCTGCCAATGCACGCATGACTCCTGAATATCCAATTTGCTGGGATTGATCAAACTCATTGACGGCTTTTAATGACGCGCGTTTCGCTTGAATCTCAAGCTTCAACCGGGCAACAGCAGCGATTTTAGCGGCTGATGGCTTATGTTTAGCAAGACGCTGATTCAAGCCAGAAAGTTGTTGCTCAAGCTTCACTTGCTGTGCCCTGTGGTCTTCGAGCTCTTGCCCAAGCTGAATTTGTTGAACGTAAAGATAAGCAAAAGCGCTGAGTAACACTGTCGTTACCGCCCCCCAAGCCAAAACAACATTGGTGAGCGTAAAGTTTTCTTTTTTGGGTTTAAGAGAGTCAGGGAAAAGATTCACCGCACTTTCACTGAGTTGATCAGCATACTCAATCAGAATATCCCCTGATTCACGCTCATCCTCACTTAACCCAGCGACTTTGACACTCAAGCGTTCACTCAATGCTTCAACCAACTCTTGCTGGTCTTCTTCATCACAACAGACTTTCATTTTGTGGAGAGAAGCTCCACGCAATTGCGAAGAGAGGTAATCAATCGAACGCTGTAACTCCAAAGCGATTCCATCAAGCTGGAGAATGCTAGTCGCCACCCCAGTCAACGGAGAAGCCACCCCACGAATCGTTCTTTGGAAAGCACAGTGATGGTCAACAAAAGCACTGACTCGAAAGCTACTTTGCTTACTGCGCTGTAAAAGTAAAAAGCTTGATAACTCGCCTGCGGATATCCCCCATACCTCATCTTCAACTAAGACGCGGTTGAGCTGAATATGATGAGCAGACAGGCTTTGTTGTAGGCCGACAATCAGACTTTTAGGGGCAACATAGACTTGAAGTTTATTACCCACTGGAAGGTGCGCCGCATCAGCAACGATGTCCGTTACTTTTTCACTGATCAGGTCTTTAAGTAAAAACGGGAGTGCACTTACCAACTCTGCATCTGGAATGTTGGGTTTATCGATTTGATAGGTTTGGTAGAATTTAGAGTTCAGAACAATATCAAGATGAAGATCCGTTAACTTGGAACGCACCAAGGTTTTAAGCAGTGTTTCTTGCCAGGAGTTGCCTTCCACCATCACTTTAGATGGCAGTTTTCCCTCAGCTAATGCTGAAAAATACAACTCGCCGGGTTGGACAACAACGGTCAGGTTTAAACCAACTCGTTTATTGTGACTAAACTTTCCGATCAAGGATTGGATATTCATTTACTGCTAACTTTTCGCCACCGGTTGCGACGACCAATTTGCACTTTACTGGTCGTCATGACTTTCTTTTCAGTTTCAACTTTAGGTAATAGCTGTTGCTCAGACTGAAAATAACGTCCTTGCACCCCTTGTACTCCTAAAGCCAGCATTGTTTTATACTCTTGTTTATTGTCGACACCCACGGCAATAACTTGAGTTTTAAGCCCTTCACAAGCTCCTAACAAGCTACGTACAAATAACTGGTTTTCATCTCGCTGATCTATTTGTTTCACTAGACTTCTATGCAGCTTCAAAAAATCAATGGGCAGATCTTTTAAATAATGAGTACTTACTATAGAGCGACCTGCCTGCCCAACAGTAACTCGACAACCCAACCCAGAAATCATTTTGATCACTGGACGCATATAATCGAGATGTTTGACTAGTCTCGCTTCCGCAAATTCAAAAATCAGCGACTTGCGTTGTTCTGATGTTAATTGTAGTAGCTCATATCGAAACCACTTCAAGTAATCACGATCAGCAAAAGGTACTACGTGAATATTGACAGAGTAACATATTCTTTTCTTTGACACTTTCAAAAACTGAGCGACTGCCGAAAAAACAGCGCGATCCAAAACGGACTCATAACCCACAGATTCTATTGCAGAATTAAATCGCGATGCTTTTATCAATCCCTTATCAGGATCATTGATACGGACAAATAGCTCTGAATGCTCAAAGATTCTGTCTTTATGTGAGTCCAGTAAATAACAAGGTTGATAGAAAATATAAAGCTGGTCCGGCTTAAGCACTAAATCGAATAGAGTACGCCAACGTACACTGCCTCGCTCATCATCATGCGTGACCAATTTATTAAACTTATTCCAAGTATTTACACGTTGTAATTGGGCACTTTTAAGAGCGGTTTCAGCTTCATCTAAAATACGTCCTTGGCTCTCTCCTTCCCTGTACATACTGACACCAATATGCACCCAATTTTCTTTATCCAAAGGAGAGGTAGGTGATAATTTAGTCAATTGCTTTAAGCTATTTATCGCTATTTGTGACACCTCTTTACTGCTTAAATGAGGGGCAAAAATGGCAAAATCAGACTCGTAATAACGAGAAAGAATCACATCAGGATAACGTTGAATAATATTATTCAAGCTATCACCAATATCGACAACAAACTCATCTGCGACTTGCTTGCCAGATTCTTCCTGCAGTTGCTCCCAATCGTCAATACGCAGCAGTAAAACACCGCCATGTGAACCATGCTCAGACAAAGCCGCTTCCAATTTACTGTCAAACAGGACACGGTTAGCCGCACCAGTTAATGGATCAAGGAAGGTTTGGGTACGAATAAATGTATCAAAGCGACTTCTTTCTTGACGTGCATCTTGTAGCTCTTCAATTAGGCAGTCTAATGCTTCACTGGCTGTATAAGGCCACTCTTTCATGTCCCCTTTCGCGTATTCTTCCACACGTCCGGCAAGAATCATTCTGCCCCGCTCCTCCAATAACTCAGAACCTGCAAGCTGTTCTTTCAACCACTTCACCCCACGCATCAAGCAAAAGATAATCAAGGCCACGGCTAATGTGATCGACCACAGAGCTTCAAGAGAATAACCATAGCCTATGTATGGGGGGACAGCTTTAAAATGAAGGCGATAGCCAATATTGCGCTCCAGCTGATATTCAGTGTCATACAGCAAAGTGGTATCGACTTTCGAAGAAGTATCTTTATAACGGTATATCACACCGTTATCTGACAGGAGCTCCATTTCAACAATATTAGAGGCTTGAAGCATTTTGGGCATCCAACGCTGGAGTGAATAAGCCGCGTCAGGATCTTCCATTTCCTTATCCAATACTTCAACGATACCTTGCAAAGAATGATCTAAATACTCTTGCCCAAGTCGCTTAAAAGATAAGGTACCACCTAAAAATAGGATGAACATCGCACTGGTCACTATAACGGTGACAAACGCAACTAGGCGAGTGCTCAGTTTTAAAGTAGGTGTGTACCTCATAGATAAAGAATTCCTTTTCTCAAAATAAGGTCGCGATAGCGCTGGCGGTCAGTTAACTATGTGATAAAAGAGACCACTAACTGATGAGTCTGTTTTTCTAACTATATAAAAAAGCCGCGAAATTCGCGGCTTTTTTCAGGATTCAATGACCTAGAATGGGATATCGTCATCAAAATCCATTGGAGGTTCATTGTATTGTGGCTGGCTTTGACTCGGCTGCTGTTGCGGCTGAGAGTATTGCTGCTGAGCAGGTTGGCTTTGCTGCATCGCTGGCTGTTGAGGCTGTCCCCAACCACCTTGCTGCTGAGGTTGCCCCATTGGCTGACCTGATGCTCCCCCCTGCGGACGACCACCAAGCAATTGCATTTGACCAGCTGGCCATTGAACAACGACTTCAGTTGTGTAACGGTCTTGACCATTTTGGTCTTGCCATTTACGCGTTTGAAGTTGGCCTTCAATGTAGACTTGCGAGCCTTTACGTAGGTACTCACCCGCGACTTCAGCGGTCTTACCAAAGAGCACAATACGGTGCCATTCCGTTTTTTCACGCTGCTCGCCCGTATTTTTGTCTCGCCAAGATTCAGAAGTTGCAACGGTAATGTTCGCCACGGCACTACCATTCGCAGTGTACTTAACTTCAGGGTCCTGCCCTAGGTTACCCATAATGATAACTTTATTTACTCCACGGCTCGCCATGATTCGCTCCGTCTAAATTCTCTATTAACCTTAAAAATAGCGCACTAGGATAACACGCTTTAGCCTTCGAACAAATTGCAATCCACACCATGAGCTCACAAAGTCATCAGCCCAACTCAAGGCACATCTATTTTCGAGTAAATTCAATCTATTGTTCGATTGATAGATTTAATAATTACTTATCAACATGAAATTGAACGCAATCCTGTAAACTTGATTCGCACTGGTCAAATTTCTCATTCACTCTGCCAACACCTCAATTAAACCGAATGAAGAACCTTATGGCCAAAAACATTTACGCCCGAACTATCTACTTTCTTTGTGAAGATACATCGAAACCCCATCACCTTATCCATCAAGTAGAAAAGCTGCTCAGTATCGACATTCCACGTATTGAGCCCAATGAACTCATGCTTGCCATGCAACAACATAAACATAAGATCCTAATGATAGATCACAACAATTATCAAAAGCTTAACAACCAGATTCGCGACCTCCCTCTGTCGAATAAAATGTTTGAGACGATCATTTTTAATGTCGAGAAAAGACTGACTACAGAAGAACTATTACGTTTTGGCAACCTCAAAGCCTTATTTTACCAAGAAGAGTCTATTGAAGCAGTCGCCAAAGGATGTGCTGAAGTCATCAACAGCCAAAACTGGCTACCACGTAAGGTCGCCGCTCAGCTACTACACTATTACCGCCATGTAGTATTAAGCCAGACCGCACCCGCGACAGTCGATTTAACAGCCCGCGAGATCCAAATTCTTCGCTGTTTAAAAACTGGTGCGTCAAACATGCAGATTGCCGAAGACCTGTTTATCAGTGAGTTCACGGTGAAGTCTCATTTATACCAAATCTTTAAAAAGCTCTCGGTCAAGAATAGAGTGCAAGCCATCGCTTGGGCCAATCAACATATGATGTCTTAAATATAATCCAATGTGCAAAAACTCACGTTTTCGCTTCTATAGTCATTATTCATTCATGCAAAAAGTGATATGGTTGCGCCAGCTATATAAAAGACGAAATACAGATATAGGGTTTTAACATGATCAAAAAATGCCTTTTCCCGGCAGCAGGCTATGGAACTCGCTTTCTCCCAGCGACCAAATCCATGCCTAAAGAAATGATGCCTGTCGTTAACAAGCCATTGATTGAATACGGTGTAGAGGAAGCGATTCAAGCCGGAATGAATGGTATGTGTATTGTCACAGGTCGTGGTAAACACTCGATCATGGATCACTTTGATAAAAACTACGAATTGGAACACCAAATCAGTGGGACGAACAAAGAAGAGCTCTTAGTCGATATCCGCGATATCATCGAAAGTGCTAACTTCACCTACATCCGTCAACGTGAGATGAAAGGGTTGGGTCATGCAATTCTGACTGGGCGTGAACTCATCGGTGATGAACCTTTCGCTGTAGTTCTGGCGGATGACCTTTGCGTCAACGAACAAGAAGGTGTGCTGGCGCAAATGGTGGCACTGTTTAAACAGTTCCGCTGCTCAATTGTTGCCGTACAAGAAGTGCCTGCTGATGAAACACATAAGTACGGTGTGATTTCAGGTGAAATGATCAAAGACGATATCTATCGCGTTGATGACATGGTTGAAAAACCAGAACCTGGTACCGCCCCAAGTAACCTCGCTATCATTGGTCGCTATATCCTGACTCCAGATATCTTCGAGCTGATCGAAAATACCGAGCCAGGCAAAGGCGGTGAAATTCAGATTACAGATGCCCTTCTGAAACAGGCTAAAGCAGGCTGTGTACTGGCCTACAAATTCAAAGGCCAACGTTTTGACTGCGGTAGTGTTGAGGGTTACATCGAAGCCACTAACTACTGCTTTGAGAACCTTTACCTCAAAGACAGCAAGAAATCTGAGTTGGGTAAACAAAGTACAACCAAAGAAGCCTAATGGTTTATTTCTCAGTGTTCAAAGGCTGCTCTGTGAGCAGCCTTTTTTATTACTGTTTTTTCATACAGTATTTTCTTTGAACATTTATCACTCTATGTAATACTTAGCCCACTTGTTTTTACATTGAGCGAGAGCAATGGATAAGATCGAAGTTCGCGGCGCACGCACCCACAACTTAAAAAATGTCAACCTGACCATCCCCCGAGATAAACTCATCGTCATTACTGGATTATCAGGTTCAGGTAAGTCATCACTTGCCTTTGATACTTTATATGCGGAAGGTCAGCGGCGCTATGTTGAGTCACTATCCGCTTACGCTCGTCAATTTTTATCTTTAATGGAAAAGCCAGATGTTGACCATATCGAAGGTCTATCCCCTGCCATCTCCATTGAACAAAAATCGACATCACACAATCCTCGCTCAACCGTCGGTACCATTACTGAAGTCTACGACTATTTACGTTTACTCTATGCACGAGTCGGTGAGCCCCGCTGCCCAGAACATAAGGTTCCACTCACCGCCCAAACCATCTCACAGATGGTCGATAAAGTATTGGAACTGCCAGCAGGCTCTAAAATGATGCTACTGGCTCCCATCGTTAAAGAGCGTAAAGGTGAGCATGTAAAAACACTGGAAAACCTCGCAGCGCAAGGTTTTATCCGTGCTCGTATTGATGGTGAAACCTGCGATTTATCGGATCCTCCGACCTTAGAACTGCACAAGAAACACACCATCGAAGTGGTCGTAGATCGCTTTAAAGTGCGCGATGACCTACAACAGAGGCTGGCAGAGTCCTTTGAAACCACACTGGAACTTTCTGGCGGTATTGCAGTGGTTGCGCCTATGGACGGTGATGGTGAAGAAGTGGTGTTTTCTGCTAACTTTGCTTGTCCGCACTGTGGTTACAGTATGCAAGAGTTAGAGCCAAGGCTTTTCTCATTCAATAATCCAGCGGGGGCGTGCCATACCTGTGACGGCCTTGGTGTGCAGCAATACTTTGATCCCGCGAGAGTTATTCTTGATGACTCCTTAAGCTTGGCAGAAGGAGCCATTAGGGGGTGGGATCAAAAGAACTACTATTACTTCCAAATGCTCTCTTCCTTAGCTGAGCACTTTGATTTCGATCTTAAAGCTCCTTTTAAGTCCTTACCGAAGAAAATTCGTGATGTAGTGCTGAATGGCTCGGGGCGAACTGAGGTTGAGTTTAAATACATCAATGATCGCGGTGATATTCGTGTGAAACGTCACCCATTTGAAGGGATACTGAACACTTTAGAACGTCGTTATCGAGATACAGAGTCAAATGCGGTCCGTGAGGACTTGGCAAAATATATCTCGACTCGTACCTGCTCTAGCTGTGAAGGCAGCCGTCTTCGCCTTGAAGCCCGTAATGTGTTTATTGGCGATACAACATTGCCCGAGATTGTTGAGTTAAGCATTGCCGATGCGCTCGGTTTCTTTGCGTCACTAGAGCTAGAAGGGCAAAGGGCTCAAATCGCAGAGAAAGTGATGAAGGAGATCAATGATCGTCTCCAATTCCTAGTGAACGTTGGCCTCAACTACCTCAACCTTTCCCGTAGTGCCGAAACTTTATCCGGTGGTGAAGCACAACGAATTCGACTCGCCAGCCAGATTGGTGCAGGGTTAGTCGGAGTCATGTACGTGCTGGATGAACCCTCCATCGGGCTACACCAACGCGACAACGAACGACTCTTGAATACCCTGACCCATCTACGTGATTTGGGCAATACCGTCTTGGTCGTTGAACACGATGAAGATGCAATTAGAATGGCGGATCATGTGATCGATATTGGCCCCGGCGCCGGGGTTCATGGTGGTAATGTAGTCGCAGAAGGCACCATGGAAGAGATTGTCGCCACTCCAGAGTCTCTAACGGGTCAGTACCTTAGTGGTACGAAGAAAATTGAAGTGCCTAAACAACGCACTCCTATAAATAACAAAAAAGTGGTCGAGTTGTTCGGAGCAACAGGCAACAACCTTAAGGATGTGACATTAACGATTCCAGTTGGCTTGTTTACCTGTGTGACTGGCGTTTCGGGATCCGGCAAGTCGACGTTGATTAACGATACTTTCTTTAAAATTGCCCACACTCAACTCAACGGTGCAACGACTGCGACCCCATCACCTTACCAAAAAATAAAAGGGCTAGAGCACTTTGATAAGGTCATCGACATCGATCAAAGCCCGATCGGGCGCACACCACGCTCTAACCCTGCAACTTATACGGGGATCTTTACCCCGATTCGTGAATTATTTGCCGGCACTCAGGAAGCAAGATCTCGAGGCTATAAACCAGGTCGCTTCAGCTTCAACGTACGCGGTGGTCGCTGTGAAGCCTGTCAAGGTGATGGTGTAATCAAAGTAGAAATGCATTTCCTGCCTGATGTATATGTACCTTGTGACGTATGTAAAGGAAAACGCTATAACCGCGAAACGCTGGAAGTTCATTACAAAGGCAAGACGATTGATGAAGTACTCGGAATGACGGTTGAAGATGCTCGCGAATTTTTCGACCCTGTGCCTGTTATTGCCCGTAAGCTGCAAACTCTGATGGATGTCGGTCTGTCATACATCCGATTAGGTCAGGCGGCAACGACCTTATCCGGTGGTGAAGCACAACGTGTTAAGCTAGCTCGAGAGTTGTCAAAGCGCGATACAGGCAAAACACTCTATATCTTAGATGAACCCACAACGGGCTTACACTTCCATGATATTCAGCAACTGTTAACAGTACTGCATCGTCTACGAGATCACGGCAATACTGTGGTTGTTATTGAGCATAACCTTGATGTGATTAAAACCTCAGACTGGATTGTGGATTTAGGTCCAGAAGGCGGGCAAGGTGGCGGTGAAATTATTGCCCAAGGCACACCTGAAGAGGTCGCTAAGGTCACAGGTTCTCATACCGCAAGGTTCCTCAAGCCTATGTTAGAATAACGAAAAGTAGTAAATTAAACAGACCTGAATTTGGTCTGTTTTCTTTTAAGGACATAATCATCGATGGCAACTACCCATTTAGCAGGGACAAGCTTAGAGCCTCAAGCGCCTAAACTTCCACTCACCAGGCCATTTCTTATTTCTATTGCAATAGTGTTTCTGCTCGCAATGCACATTTTTATGCCTAACCCCGGAGGGTCTGGGCTGGCATTGTCTTTTAATGCGACCACTTGGATTGCTGTCAGCCTTTCTCTCGCGTTAGGATTATATCAAGCAGGGACACAAGGGGGACTGCGATACAACAAACTGACCATAGGGCTCTTCATTTGTTGTGTACTACTAACCATACCTGTGCTCTACCCCAAGTCAGACTTTTCTTTATCTCAAGGCAAGCTTATCGGCCTTTGGGCAGGTTTTACCCTCTTTTTCGTGCTGCAACAGTTTCGCTTCAGTAACAAACAAAAACAGCGTTTACTGTGGTTTATTACCATCGCAGTTTTCATTCAAGCCCTATTCGGTTGGGTGCAATATTTCGTTCTTCAGCCTAATAATCTATTTGGCTACGATACCGCCCAAAACCGTCCCTATGGTATTTTTCAACAGCCAAACGTCATGGCGAGTTTTCTCGCGACAGGCCTAGTCCTTTCTGGATACCTACTCACTCGACACCCCAAAAAATATCACCGCCAACTCAGTGAAGTGTTACTACTCTACGTCATGCCAGTCGTGACAGTTCCACTTTTGATACTGATTGCTTCTCGCACCGGCTGGCTAGGCGCCTTACTTGCTGTCATGTTGCTGTTACCTTACTTATACCGATTTGCCACAAAAAAGCGCTTCTGGGGATGGCTAGCCGCCATCTGCCTGGGTTTATCTATAGGTAGCAGTATTAATCTCCTGTCGGCTGGAGATTCTCTTGCCACGCAGCGCGCTAATCTGGAAGGCCCGCGACAGTACACCTTTCCACAAACTCTGGATATGCTAGTCGAGAAGCCCTTCACAGGTTATGGCTACGGACGATTTGAGCCTGAATATATTGTCTACACGGCCCGCCAGCATCAGCTAAACCCTAGCTATCATCCAGGTTTGGCTGCGATGGATCACCCACATAATGAACTGCTCTATTGGGGAGTTGAAGGGGGGTTATTGCCTGTTTTAGCCATCATGCTTGCTGCCGTGATGGTGTTACTTCGGATATACAACGCGAAAAAAGGTACTCGCTTAGCTATGTTCGCTTTATTTGTCCCTATCGTTCTGCATAGCCAATTGGAGTACCCTTTTTACCATTCAGCCATCCACTGGATTACCTTTGTGGTTTTGCTCTTTTGGATAGATCAACGTGCTGGCTCATACCGTCACGCATCCATTAGCATTGTCAGTAAAACACTCTTTCGAGTGATGAGCTTAATCGTACCCATCCTAGTCAGCTTCTATATGCTGACAGCCCTACATACCAACTATGTGTTAACGAAGTTTGAAACATCAACGCCTAAAGACCCAGACTTGCTCAATGAAGTGACTAATCCAATCGTTTGGAAAGACAGATACGATTGGGACATTTATAGCACCTATCTCAATATTGGCCTTTATCGTCAGGAAGCAAAGTTCATCCAGCCCTACATTGACTGGTCACTTCAGATTATTAAAGACAAGCCAAGGCCGGCGTTTTATAACAACTTAATCCTTGCTTACCAAGGCTTAGGCGACAGCGAACGTGCCGAGCAAATTCGCAGAGAAGCCCAATATCTATTTCCTGAACGAGATTTCTCACACGTACAGTATATTGCGCCAGATATTGATGCACTAAAAGCCGACAGCGAAAAGCAATTAGATTGAATCAAACCCTAAGTTAGCCAACGATGACTCACCAGCTTTGACAAAGCCGCTCAGAGCTGGATGGGCGTTCTGCTGAGACAAATGTTCTATCTTATCCGCAACAGCCACTTTTCCTTGGTCAACAAAGGCAAAATGCGAAGCAATAGCTTTAGCGTCACTGATATGATGAGTCACCATCACCACGGTAATATTGCGCTCTGCGGCTAATTGCTTAACTAGCCCGAGCATTTCTTCTCGTAATACCGGATCAAGCGCCGAGAAAGGTTCATCAAGCAACCAAATAGGATGAGGCTGAACAAAGCAACGAGCCAATGCGACACGCTGACGCTGCCCACCCGACAATTGCTCAGGTAACCGATCCAAATATTCCGCAATACCGACCTGCACTGCTGCGTGTTCCACCTGATTGGCTTGCTCAGAGTTGAGCTTCAACCCAGGGTGCAGGCCCAGTCCAATGTTTTCGCGTACTGTGAGGTGGGCAAACAGGTTATGCTCCTGAAATAGCATCGCAAAAGGACGCAGGTAAGGCTCTTTGCCCACAATCTCAAATCCACCAGCTTTGATACTGCCGCTTTCAGGTTCGATAAAGCCCGCAACCAAGGCCAGTAACGTTGATTTACCCGCCCCACTCGGCCCCATCAATGCGACCAGACTTCCCTGCTCAATATGTAAATCAAAATGGAATAGATCCTGATGGTAATAGTAATGTACATCATTGAGGATCAGCATAAGTCACCTTAGAGTTTGCCTTAAATAGGGTTTCAATCAGTGCAAAACAGCCAACACTGAGCAGTAACAGAGTGACTGACACGACAGCTGCTGCATCCATCTGATAGCTGCCCAGCAATTGGAAAAGATACAACGGCAGCGTACGGAACTCCTGGCTACCAAACAGGGCAATCGCACTTAAATCTCCCACCGCAAACATAAAACTGATCGCGAAAGCATGAGCCATTGGCTTATTCAGGGCTCGCCATTCAACAACGCGAAAGCGCTGCCAGCCTTTCATACCTAAGCTTGCACATACGTATTGGTATTGCTGCTCGATATGCAGCATCGGCTGTGACAAGGTTTTGATCACGTAAGGCAAACCCATCAGCGCATTCACCGCGACCACAATAAAAAACGCCAGACTAAACACATCTGTAAAAGACCGCAGTAGTAAGAATAACCCTGTAGAAATCACCAAACCGGGCGTGACAAGAATGATCGTTCCCAAAAACTCAATCTGATCCGCATGACGATTTTTTGCATTCAGTCGCAATCGACGGCTGGTCAACAATATTGCAATCCCTGCCAAGAGCGCGATACCGCTCGCCAATGCTGCCACTTTAAGTGATGACCATAACGCCAGCCAAAATCGTTGATCAGTAAACACCGATAAGGCTTCTGAGTTGAGGCCGCTGAGCACTACCATCAATAAAGGTGGTAGCACCAATAACATACTCAGGCCAATCCAACTCCTATCCCAAATACGTGACCAGATAGAGTCCTTGGCTATATAAAGGTTGTGACCTTGCGTACCTGAGCTCACAGCCACAGGCTTGGTCAAACGCTGCACTGCCAACGCCATAATGCCGCACAGCAGCATCTGCCATATCGCCAGTAATGCCCCTGCCTGCAAATCAAAATCAAATTTGATCGCCTGATAAATCGCCAGTTCTATCGTGGTCGATTTCGGCCCGCCACCAAGCGCCATTACCGTCGCAAAACTGGTAAAGCACAGCATAAACACCAAGCCACATACATGTGGCAACTGCTGACGCAAACGAGGCCATTCAACCCACTTAAATTTATGCCAATGGCCCATGCCTAGATGAGCACACAGCTTATGCTGCTCAGCGGGAATAGACTCCAATGACTGCAATAACAGGCGCGTGGCATAAGGCAAGTTAAAAAACACATGCGCCAGTAAAATACCGTTCAGACCGTAAATCGAAAATGGCAGTTTAGAATCAAACCATGCAAAAGCTGATGACAACAGGCCGCTATTGCCATAAATCGCCAGCAAACCGAACACCCCAACCAACACAGGCAACACCAATGTGGTAGCAAACAGCTTAAGCAGCAAAGATTTACCAGGAAAGGTACGCCGAGATAGTGCGTGCGCGACTGGAATGGCTAAGCCAACGCTGAGCAGAGTCGACAGGAACGACTGGTAAAAGCTGAACTTGGTGACATGCCGATAATAAGGGTCAGACCATACCTGAGCGATATTCAGGGATGGGGCAGCAGCTAACAAAGCACCGAGAGCAGAAACAACAAAGGCCGCGATAGCTATCGCGACCCAGAGTCCTAATTTTGGAATACTACGCAAAGCGTCTCCTTAGAAGGTTAAGGCGCTTTGCCACTCACGTATCCAGGATTTTCGATTTTGCGCCACTTCTTCTGCGCTAAAGCTCAAGGCTTTTTCAGGTACCGTCAGTGTCTCAAAGCCTTCAGGCAGTGCGACTTTAGTTACTGGGTACATCCAGTTTCCTGTTGGCATCAAAGACTGGAAGTCGTCGCTAAGGATAAACGTCATAAATTCATCGGCTAATTTTTCGTTTTTCGATACTTTTACTTTAGCCGCCACCTCAACCTGAGTGTAATGGCCTTCGGCAAAATCAGCGGCGGCGTATTTGCTGTCGCTTTCTGCGATCAGGTGATACGCCGGTGAGGTAGTGTAAGACAACACCATGTCTGACTCACCTTCAAGGAACATAGAGTAAGCCTCAGACCAACCTTTGGTGACAGTGACGGTTTTCTTCGCCAGTTGTTGCCATGCAGGGGTGACGTCATCGCCATAGACAGATTTCATCCATAACATCAGGCCTTGGCCCGGCGTTGACGTACGGGGATCCTGATAAATCACTTTCAGATCATCGCGTGATTCCACTAGTTCTTTAAGACTCTTTGGTGGGTTGGTAAGCTTTTCTTTGTTGTAGACAAACGCAAAGTAACCGAAGTCATAAGGCACAAAAGTGCTGTCTTCCCAGCCGTTAGGCAGATTGACCGATTTGGTATCAACCTTGTGTTCGGCCAGTAGTCCCGTTTTCTGCGCTTCTGCCATCAGGTTATTGTCCAAACCTAACACGATATCCGCTTTGCTGTTGTCTCCTTCAAGGCGCAGGCGATTAAGAATAGAAACGCCATCATCAAGAGCAACAAAGTTCACATCACAGCCACATTGAGCTTCAAACGCTTTTTCCACTTTCGGGCCAGGGCCCCAATCCGCGGCAAAAGAATCGTAGGTATAAACGGTAAGGGTGTTATCTGCTGCCAATGCAGAAAAAGATGTCAGTGTGGCAACGGCGATGGTACTTAAAGTGGTTTTCACTGCTCGCTCTCTCCTTGGTTGAGCGGCACAGGTTTGAGGAAACATTGGCAGGGCAAATGTTCAGACTCAATTCCTACGCCAGCATTATCTGGTTCAGGTACACGGGTCCTGGGCTTTGCCCAATCTCAGCTTCATCTGTGCGATGAATAGCTCCCCGATGAGTATCGGCTGATTGTAATCGTAATGTTGTCAATTAGCCAGAGTTATACACGCTGGTCATATCCCCAACGCGGGACAAGCCCCTGTTCAACATTAAGATGATCGAGAATTCTCGCCACCATAAAGTCGACCAGATCATCAATAGACTTAGGTTGATGGTAGAAGCCTGGTGCCGCAGGCATAATGGTGACGCCCATCTGCGACAACTTATGCATATTCTCTAGATGCAACGTAGAGAACGGTGTTTCACGCACGACCAACAGCAACTGGCCGCGTTCTTTGATCACCACATCGGCCGCACGCTCAATAAGATTATCAGACATACCATGTGCGATGGCAGCCACACTGCCTGCAGAGCAAGGGCACACGACCATCTGTTTCGGTGCTGCGGACCCAGAAGCCACTGGAGAGAACCAGTCGTCTTTACCATAGACGATGATTTTTTCTGCATCACAGTTTAAGTGTGTCACTAGCGCCTGTTGAGCCAAATCAGGGTTGGCAGGTAGCTTCAAATTATGCTCCGTCGCTAACACAACCCGAGCCGCTGAAGAAATCAGTAGGTGAACTTGATAGCCCGCAGCTAAGAGACATTCAAGTAGTCTTAGTCCATAGGGCGCACCGGAAGCCCCTGTAAAAGCGAGTGTAATCGCTTTGTGTTTCTCTTGGTTCATACCGTTACATTCATCTATTCGGCAAGTTTCGCCAGAATTTTATCGTGGATACCTTCAAACCCACCATTGCTCATCACCAGAATTTGATCGCCCGGTTGAGCCTGTTCCGCCATCATCTGCACTAACGCATCAACACTGTCTGACGCATAAGCCGACTGCTGACATTGCTGGGCAATATCCTCGACAGACCATTCAATATTATCTGGTTGATAAAGGAAGACCACGTCAGCCTGAGCAAGGGACGCAGCCAATGTTTCTTTGTGCACACCACGTTTCATCGTCGCACTGCGAGGTTCAAGTACTGCTAGGATACGTTGTTTACCAACCTTATTACGTAATCCGCCCAGAGTAAGTTCAATCGCCGTAGGATGATGAGCGAAGTCATCGTAAACCGTAACCTGATTCACCTCACCTTTTAGCTCAAGTCGACGTTTGGTATTGATGAATTTCGCCAGCGACTGGCAAGCTAAATCCGGAGTAACACCCACGTGACGAGCCGCGGCGATGGCCATCAAGGCGTTATCGACGTTATGATCGCCCACCAAATCCCACTTCACAGTACCAACGGCTTCACCTTGGAAGAAGACTGTGAATATTGAACCATCGGCGACTTGTTTCTCCGCTCGCCAGTCACCTTGTTCGCCGCTGAACTCCGTTTCGCTCCAGCAGCCACGCTGTAATACATCGGCAATTGCTGAATCGCCTTGCGGGGCAAGGATTCGACCATTACCCGGCACGGTTCTGACTAAGTGATGGAATTGGCGCTTGATCGCTTCCAGATCATCGAAGATATCCGCATGATCAAACTCCAAATTGTTCATAACTAACGTGCGAGGATGGTAATGTACGAACTTAGAACGCTTATCGAAAAAAGCACTGTCGTATTCGTCGGCTTCAACAACAAAAAACATACTTTCGCCCAAACGCGCTGAAATCCCAAAGTTGCCCAACACCCCACCAACAAGGAAGCCAGGTTGATAGCCACAGTCTTCCAAAATCCACGCCAGCATGCTGGAAGTTGTGGTTTTACCGTGGGTCCCTGACACAGCCAGCACCCAGCGGTCATGGAGAAGAAACTCCTGCAACCACTGTGGGCCTGAGGTGTATCTCAGGTTACTGTTGAGTACCTGCTCGACACATGGGTTGCCTCGACTCATCGCGTTTCCGATCACGACCAGATCAGGTGCAGGGTTAAGCTGAGAAGGATCAAAGCCTTCAATGATTTCAATACCTTGAGACTCCAACAATGTACTCATTGGTGGATAAACGTTGGCGTCACTGCCCGTCACTTTGTGACCTAATTGACGAGCTAAAATTGCAGCACCTCCCATAAATGTGCCACAAATTCCCAAGATATGAATATGCATAAACAACCTTCTCCAAGGCGAAAACTGAGCTGACATTATGGCGATTATACGCAGAAAAGCGAACTACTTTGCTCACTGTTTTTACGTCACACGAACGCAAATGATTGCGTGTTATGCGCGTTATTCAATTCGTATGGCTTCAAACAAGCAGATGAAAAGCGTTATCAAGTCGACAAATAAAACGAGATCTCAGTCAGTTAGTTCATTACCAATAAAAAGATCTAACTCTTAGACTAGGCTTAGGCGAAATCTAAGATCCGTCAGAGATCACCAACGCCAATCCCCCTATATTGAAGCGACTTAAAGGAAAAATCATGTCTGGAATGCGCACCCTTGGCGAGTTCATTGTTGAGAAACAAGCGGACTTCCCCCACGCTAGCGGTGATCTATCATCCCTACTTTCTTCTATCCGACTTGCTGCAAAAATCGTTAACCGCGAAATCAACGCAGCTGGTCTTGGTGACATTACCGGTGCAGTCGGTACTGAGAACGTACAGGGTGAAGACCAGCAGAAGCTGGATGTTTACGCGAATGAAAAGTTTAAAGCAGCGCTAGAAGCCCGTGATCAGGTTTGTGGTGTTGCCAGTGAAGAAGAAGACGAAGCCGTTGCGTTCAATAAAGAGCTGAACAAAAACGCGAAATACGTGGTTCTGATGGATCCGCTAGATGGGTCTTCAAACATCGATGTTAACGTGTCAGTCGGTACCATCTTCTCCATTTACCGTCGTGTGTCGCCTATTGGCACCCCACCGACAGAAGAAGACTTCCTTCAGCCAGGCCACAAGCAGGTCGCTGCAGGTTACGTCATTTACGGCTCTTCAACGATGTTGGTCTACACAACCGGTAAAGGCGTTAATGGCTTTACCTACGATCCATCTCTGGGCACATTCTGCCTATCTCATGAAAACATGATGATTCCTCAAGATGGCACGATTTACTCAATCAACGAAGGTAACTACATCCGCTTCCCTATGGGTGTGAAGAAGTACATCAAATACTGTCAGGAAAATGAACCGAGCGAGCATCGTCCTTACACGTCACGCTATATTGGTTCACTGGTCGCGGACTTCCATCGCAATCTGCTTAAAGGCGGAATCTACCTTTACCCAAGTACGCAAAGCCATCCAAACGGTAAGCTGCGTTTGCTATACGAATGTAACCCAATGGCTTATATCATTGAGCAAGCTGGCGGTGTAGCGTCTGATGGTAAGACTCGTATCATGGATCTCAAACCAACCGAGCTGCATCAACGTGTGCCTTTCTTTGTTGGATCAAAAAACATGGTCAAGAAAGTGGAAGAGTTCTTAGAACAACACCCAGAAGATTAAATATAAAGGCGCTTTCGAGCGCCTTTTTCATATTTTCTTGAGCAAAATCTCGCCTTAGTTGGTTTACATAAAACCGAGTTTAGCAGTAAGGTATTCCGGTCTTATATTCAGCCCGTGTGCCTCATTGAGGTACAAACTAAAAAGGAACTTTCTTAATGAGTTTAAACAACGTACCAGCAGGTAAGTCTCTTCCTGATGACCTCTATGTCGTGATTGAAATCCCAGCTAACGCGGATCCAATCAAATATGAAGTAGACAAAGATTCAGGTGCTGTGTTCGTCGACCGCTTTATGTCTGCACCTATGTTCTACCCATGTAACTATGGTTACGTAAACCACACTTTGTCTCTAGACGGTGATCCGGTAGACGTTCTGGTTCCAACACCACATCCTCTGATGCCTGGTTCAGTGATCCGCTGCCGTCCAGTCGGTGTTCTAAAAATGACGGATGAGTCTGGTGAAGATGCGAAAGTAGTGGCGGTACCACACACTAAGCTGTCTAAAGAATACGATCACATCCAAGACGTAAACGACCTGCCTGAGCTGCTAAAAGCGCAAATCACGCATTTCTTTGAGCGTTACAAAGAGCTTGAGTCTGGCAAGTGGGTAAAAGTCGACGGTTGGGAAGACGTAGAGTCAGCTCGTAAAGAGATTCTTGAGTCTTACGAACGCGCACAGAAATAATCAAAAAGAGCCAGCAATGCTGGCTCTTTTTTAACTACGTGAACGAGAGTCTGCCAAGCTTCTACCTGCCTCAAATTTCATTCGAAAGAACTTATTCACATCGTCACATATACCAAAATAAGATTGCTTTCGCGCCCCTAATGCATAAGGGTTCTGCTCACAATATGCGCTTTTTCCTATTTCATAACCACTGAGATAGGCAGAATAAAGTTCCCGAGACAAGATATGATTGTTTGAAAGCTCATGTTTTGATTGGACTTTGTAACCACTTAGTGCCCGTTGTTCACCATATTTTAGCCAGTCGCCTTCTGAAGTGGACGAAGGAAGCGGAACGGCACATCCAACAAGAAAACTTGCTAATAGTAAAACTCTAATAATCATTGTCATTCTCCTGGTTGCACATTGCATGAACTCATACCCTCTGGCACCAATCACCTGATGAAATGATGGTATCGAGCTTACTGCTGTCTTGATACAAGTATATCCAAGCTTCACCAAAAGGAGTCTCAATCTGCTCACGGCGATACTCGACTGGCACATCTTCCAGCTTATCTACCTTGGCCAATGTCTCATCATCAATCAGGTACACTTCACCCAGTATTGAGTCATGACCTTCAATCACTGCCGGATACGGTCCAAGATCGTATAACGCGTAGTTAGGAAGTGTTTCAAAATGCCCCAAGCATTGGGTTCCGATCAGATAATCGTGGTTGCTCTCCCCTTGACGTAGGGTTCCATACACAAAGAGTAAATGCTGCATCCTGCCACCTAACTTCCGATTAATTAAACTCAAACTGATACAGTAGATCGACAGCACTATCCAGACCTGACACAGCCTCAACGTACAAATCCTGCATCAGACGATAGCGCACCGTAAACTCACCCACAGAGTCAAAAATACCAACACCGTATTTGACTTGTAAGCCCGGTAGCACATAGCCACTCACGGTCACTTGGGAATCATCACCAGATCCTGCGGTATCCAACTGAAGATCCTGAACACCAAAGGCTTCTCCGATTTCTCCAACCACATGGCCACTTTGCGCTAGACTCAACCCAATCAAAGTCGTCGTCATAGAGTTTCCTCCAGACTCCCCGTCTATATTCTGACCACGTAACAAATAAGATAGCGCATTAGCTTGTGGCATAGCGGGTTCAGAGAAGATAGTGACGGTCGGTTCGTCAGCAGGGCCTGTAACTCGCACTCCAGCCGTCACCTCATCCTGAGTGTTATCAGGGTTACGTATGGCGGTAATTTGCACATAAGGCTGATCTACTGGACCATTCATGAGGATCTTCCCTTGTTTGATCAACAAGTCTTGACCAAAAGATCGATAAGAACCATCCACAATGTTCACTTCACCGGTCACAAATGGTCCCTGATCGCGTTGTGCAACATTGAGATTACCCGATAACCCGCCTTCCAAGCCAAAAGCGGACAGCTTGAAATCATCACCAATATTGATGTTGACATTGGTTTGAATACTGAATGGAACACTTGTCGTTTCATCTTCGGATTGTAACTGCTCATTCAAGAGCACTTGATCTTTAGACACCCCAATCGCGCTTGGTGGTAACTCTTCAACCACAATTCGCCCCCAAGGCAAAGAAATATCACCATCGATACGAGCTTGTTGAGGTGAAGCGGAAATAGTCATATCCGGCACAACTTTGATTTTTACCATCGGCGGCACATCCACCAATAGCTCTTCAGCAAAAACACGCACATTGGTCTGCCAATCTTCAAGATCTTGCCAGTCAGCATCACCCGCGATTTCCAACTTGCCATCCGGGGTATTAATCGCTGCGGCTAAGGTCGCATCATAGCCAGAGAAATTGACCACCAGCTTACCCGAATCAATTTCGACCGGCGTAATCTCACCTTTGAGCAAAATATCATCGACCACAAACTGGCCATTAACGCGAGGTTGCATCATTGGGCCTGAGAAGGTTAATTCTGTCTGAATATTGGATTTCATCTTGCTGTAGCCTCCAAGCAGTGGAGCAAGAAAATCCACGTTAAACGTCGTTAAACCCAGCTTACCGTCGAGCCGTTTGTCTTTTGCTAACACATCAGGGATCCTAACTTCCCCTGAAATGTCACCATTGTCCGTTACATCCAATAGCCAATCTGCCTGTAGCTTATTGTCTACTAGGTGAGCATTGAGCTTGAATGACTCCCAACCTAGCTTTACAGGTTGCTTGTTAGTCTGAGCCAACGAGCCTTTTGGCATCTCCACATCAAGCATCACCTCAGGTACAGTGTCAGGATTCCACTTCGCGATGGCTGCTGCGTTAACGGCGCCTTGTAGATTAATTTCCTGTGGGATAAAAGTTTTGATCTGTTCAAAATCGAATTGTTTAATTGAGAGGTGAGCTTCTCCACTCTTACCTGCCGTTAAATCTTGATCGAGACAGACTGAAGAACCGGATTGCAACCAGCAATGGGCAGCAACGAAAGCTTGTTGTGAATCCATCAGCAATTCTATTGGTGTCGGCTGCGCTAAGGTCCATGTTCCCTGTTCCGAAGTCAGTGACATGTTATCTAACGCCCCTTTCCATGCAAGCTCAGGCGTATCTTGAAGCGCACCTTGAATCGCAAGTTTCGTCGAAGCAAGATTTGAATCAACATCCAATGTCAGCGTATGTTGCTTCTGCTCCCCATCAAAGTTCAACGCAATGGTATCGATCAAATAGTCTTGATACTGAGTATTAGCGACTTGAAGTTTGAGTTCTCCTGACGGCAGAGGTAACGGAGAGATCTGCCCTTTCAGCACCACGCTTTGCACACTCACTTCTTGCTGCCATTTTATCGCTTTCGCCTTGAGGTTAATGCCAACTTGGGGCTGCTCTAATTGGCCGGTCAGCTTGATCTTACCTTGTGCGCTGCCCTTCAAGTCGGGGATCGACTTAGCGATATCCAAAAAGTCTACCGCCACCTGCATGTTCAACTCTCGGTCTATATCCCCTTTAGCTATGAGGTGATTAGGACCATGGGACAAAACAAGGCGAGGTGTACTGAGTTGGACGTCTCCACTGCTAGCACGATCTGATGCCGACAACGCACCTTCAATGTTAAGTGGGTAATCACGTAAAATACCATCGATATCCAAAGTAGGTAGTTCCACCTGCCAGCCACCTTGCTCAGTTAATGAACCTGACGTCGATAGCTGACCGCTGATTTTTCCTTCCGCCTGCTGCCACTGGAGGCCTGGCTGAATATCGACCAATGATATGTCCGCTGCCCAATTAATCGGAGCTTGCCAATTCGCCATCACCGTACCACTCACCTCTCCACCTAAAGTTTGTATAGAGAGGGACTGAAGATCGATTTGGTTTAAATCCCCGTTGCCGCGCAAAGTCAGGTCAGCATCAGGCAATTGCTTACCTTTCAGAGCCGAATCGAGTTCAACACTGTAGCCGCTTAGCGAGCCTTGAGTATGCAAGTTGCGTATTGTGGCATAATAATCACCTTGACCTTTCAACGGCCATTGAAGATCACCATCAATCAAAGTCAGTTCAAAAGGAAATTCAGCCTTCAGTGGCTGCAGTGCCGCTTCAACATGTGCCTTCGCTAAACCGCCAAAGTCTGCCTTTAACGTCAAGTCAGCAACACTTCCCGTCGCATGCAGTTTGACAGTCTGTCCATCCGCTATCTTCTGCTTCACTTTGGCATTCAGTTCCAGATCCAACGGATAGTCGTCTGCTAAGGTCACCGTTGTACTCAGCACACCTTCGACTTCAGGCATATCCAACTCAAGAGTATCAACCTGAACTTGGGAGCGGGCTGCACTTGCCTCCAACCCCAAATGGTGTACGACTACAGGAGTGGGTTGTTGCAGCTCAAAATCATTCACATCCAATCGCACTACATCAATTTGCAGCGGTAAGGTAATGCTTGGTAGGACTATCTGTGCGTTAGCGTCCGCAGAAGGACTCGCAGCAGGGGCTGGTTCACTGGCCTCACTTGGCGCCAGTGCGACGCGAATGGAGTCTAGCGCCGTTTTGTTGATTCGTAGACGATTGCCCTGAAACGCTAATCCAGTCGTGAAAGACTGCCAATGGACCTGATGGCCTAATACATCAAGCGAAATATCAGATAAAGCGACACGTTTTACTTTAATTGGTAACGGGGCGGTGATGGGGCCACTGGTATCTGCGGCGGGCTCTGGGGATGCTTGCGTGCTCGTAGGGAGCTCTGGCATCACAAACTTTAATCCATCAATGGCCAAATCATCCACGCATAAGCTCGGCTCCGTAAAACAAGAGGCGTTGACTGCCAACGTGATTGAGCGAGCCTGCACATCGACGTTAAGTGAGTCGTCTTTAAACACAACACCATTAAGCGTAAAGCGCGGGAAAATCGCCCCTGAATGGGACTCGACTTTCAACTGAGGCACAAACTTTTCTGCACCCCAGAGCGCTAATTTAAGACCCGGAGTTGTAAACAGTACTACTGCTAAGGCGATGGCAATCGCCACCAATAAGCTGATTAAAGAGATAGATAGCCACTTAGACCATTTAAACACTACCTTGGTCATAACTCAGGCCCTAATGTGAAGTGGATTTTGAATTCATCACCCGGCGTCGCATCTAACCCCCATGCAAAATCGAGACGAATAGGACCGACGGGCGATGCCCAACGGACACCAAAACCAGTCCCGCGTTTAAAGTCAGGTTGGTCATTGAACGCATCACCGTAATCATAAAAGAGCGCGCCCCACCATTTACCATAAAAACGATACTGATATTCAAGAGAAGAGGTGGCGATGTACTTTGCGCCCGTTAATGCACCACTGCTATCTTGAGGAGAGATAGACTCGTAACCATAACCACGTAAATTGTTATCACCACCGGCAAAGAAACGCAGTGATGGCGATAACTTATCAAACTCATCCGCGAAGTTAGCACCGCCGTCTAAGCGCAAAAGGCCACGATGATTACGCCCTAAACTTCGAATCCATGTGGTTCCTGCCTGAAGCCGAATCACTCTAGTCTCAGACAGCAAGCTATCATCGCCAAACTCCAACGTCATGGTTTGACTATCTCCCCAACGAGGCATAGCTCCACCACGAATACGACTCCGGCTGAACGTCACCCCAGGTAACACAAACTGCCCTGAGTCATCTTGTAAGCCCTGCTCATAATTTTCCAGCAAGTAACGCACAAATAAAGTCCTGTGCCAGCCATTATCTAATAGCCAATGGCGCTCAACAGCCAAGTTCGATTCCAAGCTTTTGGTGTTACGGTTGTCGACATTTTTCATACCATAGCTGACTTGATAATACTCATTGAGTGCATCTTCAAGTGGAATTCGGTAACCGGCAGTAATCGTTTGTTCTGGCCCAGAAAGTGAGAAGCTACTGTCAAAGCTGTGCCCTCGGGCATTTACCCAAGGCTTTTTCCATTTTAAAGAGCCTTTTACTCCAACATCGGTGGAGTAGCCTAAGCCCGTTTCAATTTTGTTCTTAGCCTGTGGTGCCAGAGACACTTTCACTGGTAGTTCCCGACCTTTTCCAAGCATGGATAAATCGGGCTCCACAAACACCGAAGAAAACCAATCCGTATTCGAAAGGTTTTGGTTGAACTCACCTACTTGAGAAACCTGATATGGGTCACCTTGTTTGAATGGTGCCAACGAGCCAACACGGTCTTCTTCAATTTGACTGCCAGAAATGATCTTCTCACCAAAGGCATAACGAATCCCACTATCGAAATGTAAACGTATGAACGCTTCATTCAAATCAGGGGATACCTCCAGTCGACTCATGGTGTAGTCACCTTCGAAGTAGCCTTTTTGCAAAGCGAGGTTGCGAATACCAGATTTGAGACCGTCATACAAACTGTGGTTAAGAACTTGCCCTTCATGAATACCGATTTTACGAATCAGAGCCTTAAATGAACGATCATCACTAGCTTCGCCCGTTAGCTGTATATCCACTTCTTTAATCAGTACAGGAGAACCAGGAGTGATGACCACCACCAATTCACTTCCCTCGTCTTCCACACGAAAAGAAAAATCTGGGTGGTAGTAGCCAAGCGCATTGAGGGCTTCGGTGAGGCTCTTTTCAAGGCGAGCTTGAAAGCGTAGGCTGGTGTTGTAATCTTCCTCAGGGATAGAAGACAGATAAGCGTCAACATTCGTCTCCAACTCACCAGATAAACCTTCAACGGACAAATCCACGGTCTGAGCAAAAGCAGGTAAACCGCTAGCAAGGAGAATGACTGGTAATGACTTTCTTATCATGGTTTATTTACTGCCTAAAAATCTTAACGGAATAATAACGCCACTCAAAAAATAAGTCTGTACGAAAACAGTCAATTAGGTGGTCTACTCTCAAGATTGTTAATGTAAGGATATTTTCTATGCTCGACAAACAAACTATGATCACCGCTCAGCAGGCACTACCAGGCCGTGATCAAGCCCTGCCCCTTGATGATTCACATTTTGTTAATCAATCCAGTTTGACCGCAAAGTCTGCCAAGGGTTGCGAAGAAATTTTGGTTGGCATGGGGTGTTTTTGGGGGGCTGAGCGCCTGTTCTGGCAGCTTGATGGCGTAGTTAGCACCTCTGTAGGATACGCAGGCGGTTTTACGCCCAACCCTACCTACGAAGAAGTGTGTTCAGGCCAGACAGGTCACACAGAAGTAGTGCGGATTGTCTTTGATCCTACAGTCATCAGCCTAAAACAACTATTGCAGATCTTCTGGGAACACCACAATCCAACCCAAGGTATGTGCCAAGGCAATGACTTAGGCACACAATATCGTTCTGCCATTTACGTTTATAGCGATGAACAGTATCAGGCAGCGATACAATCAAGAGACGAGTATCAAGCGTTGCTCGGACAGGAGACCTCATCCATTACCACTGAAATCTTGCCTGCTGGTCGATATTATTATGCGGAAAGCTATCACCAGCAATATTTGGCCAAGAACCCGAATGGGTATTGTGGGTTGGGTGGAACGGGGGTTTGTTTTCCACCCGAAAGTTAAGGAATACAAAGTAAAAGTCGCCCAATTGGGCGACTTTTTATTTTCCTACACAGGTAACAGGGTAATGGCCTGATTGATTTCCTTAAAGGTATTCATTTTCTTTTTATCTTTAATATCCGGCATTAAGACTTTGCCGTTATCAAATCGGAACTCACCGACCCCTGAAATAACAAACTTTCCTTTGAATAAGGTTTTGACAAAACGTGCCACCTGACGTGGACGATATTTTGTAAACTCGCGTAGCATAACCACCTCATATCCATTTGCGATTCGAACCTATCCTTGGTTCCACCTTTCCTCCTGAAAGGCTTACAACACATCATACACATTAATAGTGTCACCACAAGCAGCAGGATCACAATTAACAAACAAAAAATTAACATCTGGCGTTTTACTCAGCAATAGAGAAAATTTCGTTATATACTTTTTCCGCTTACTAAAAAGGAAGAAAACAATGAAAAACAAGACTCTATTAGCTTTAGCAATAGCATGCTCTCCCATGTTTGCTCTGGCACATAATCTCTCTGTAGGTCAGCCAGTGCCGAGCATTGAAGTGACGAATTACGGTGAGATTATGGTCAAGAACAACGATACAAACTATCAATCATGGTCCTCTCAGGACATGTTAGGGAAAGTTCGTGTCATTCAAGCGATTGCCGGTCGCAGTAGCTCAAAAGAGCTCAATGCTCCACTAATGGCCGCGATTACCGCCGCTAAATTTCCAGAAGACAGCTACCAAACCACGACAATCATCAATCAGGATGATGCTATTTGGGGCACAGGATCGTTCGTCAAGTCCTCAGCCGAAGACAGCAAAAAAGAGTTTCCTTGGTCTTCAATGGTGCTTGATGAAGATGGCGTTGTCGCGAGTGCTTGGCAGCTAGCAGAAGAATCATCAGCCATCATAGTTCAGGACAAACAAGGTCACGTCTTGTTTGTTAAAGAAGGCGCACTCAACGAAGATGAAGTTCAACAAGTTCTGACCCTAATTAAAGATAATATCTAATCTCATTTGATCTTAGCGTTTCAATAAGAGTTGTTATAACATAACAGCTCTTTTTTCGTATTGAACAAAACGCTGTGACTTCTACTCATTCCCATCGCATCAGATACTTAACCCTTCATGCTCTATGTGGCATTGGGCTGATGCTGTGGATGAGTTTCGCCTACATCGACCATCAATACGAGCTCTCGTCAGCGCATCATGATGAACATCACTGCCAGCTATTCTCATGCGCACAACACGGCATGAGTCAATCATCTCTGACACTAATCGACACCTCATTACCTGATAGATTCGTCGCTCAGGATGATTATCACTTCTACCAGCGACCAGCCTTTGCCTATCAAGCTCGCTCACCACCTGTAAGACTGATTTAGTTCACTCAAACTTTATACGTGCTGTTTTACCACTACAGCCATCGATTTTTATGATGACACTTTATTAGGATTCACAATGAACTCAATGACAAAAACTGCCACATTGGTTGCTCTTGCACTAAGTACCACTGCTTTCGCTGACGAAGGCTTTCGTCAACACGAAGCTCACGTACATGGACACGTTGAACTGAACATCGCTCAAGATGGTAAAGAACTGTTAATGGAAATTACCGCTCCTGGCGCTGATGTTGTGGGCTTTGAACATGCTCCAAAAACAGCAGAGCAAGAAAAAGCCCTTAAAGAGGCCGTCACTCGCCTAGAGAAAGCAGACTCAATTTTTACTCTTGCATCAGCAGCAGGTTGTAAAGTTG
Organism: Vibrio sp. Isolate23; assembly: GCF_022398095.1. Lineage (NCBI taxonomy): Bacteria > Pseudomonadati > Pseudomonadota > Gammaproteobacteria > Vibrionales > Vibrionaceae > Vibrio > Vibrio sp. Isolate23. Next base: position 12,801 of record NZ_JAKEUV010000001.1, on the reverse strand, counting down.
AACATCAGTCAGTCACACATACACTAGGAGCTGACGACCACGACCACGACCACGACCACGACCACGAAAAGCATGACGGACATCATGATGAACACAAGCATCACGATAGCCATGATGAGCATCATAATGAGCACGAAGGTCACGAACACCATGATGAACATAAAGGTGGCCATGGCGAATTTACTGTGGAATACCACTTCGAATGTGACGATATTAACGCGCTCTCTTCCATCGATACGCAATGGTTTAACGCTTTCCCAACCACAGAGTCGATCAGCGTGAACCTACTGACAGATAAAGTGCAAACAGCACTTGAATTGTCTTCAGGCAACACTAAGATTTCGTTTTAATCACTCTCTAAGTCTGATGGCCTAAGCCATCAGACTTTTTCGTTCAGGTTACGCCGATGGTAGAAAATAGAAGCAACAGCGTTGTCGAGCTGGAGCAGGTCACCTTTACCTGGCCCGGAAATCCAACGCCAACAATCGATATCAATCAACTTAGTATCACTGCAGGAGAACATCTCTTCATCAAAGGACCTAGCGGCTGCGGTAAATCGACTTTACTGGGTTTGCTCACGGGGATTAATACAGCCAGCAGTGGCCAGTTAAGGGTTCTTGGCCAAGACCTTAACCAGATGAAAGGTAGCCAGCGCGACAAGTTCCGTGCCGACCACATTGGCTATATATTTCAACAGTTCAACTTGTTGCCCTATCTCAACGTGATTGAAAACGTCATCCTACCTTGCCAGTTTTCCGCACAACGCAAATCACAGGTCGATACATCGCTGGTTGAAGACGCGACTCGGCTGCTGGAAAAACTTCATCTACCTGAACACTTGCTGGATAAGCCTGTCGTGGAACTGAGTATTGGTCAGCAACAGCGTGTCGCAGCCGCTCGAGCTCTGATTGGCAAACCAGCCCTAATCATTGCCGACGAACCGACTTCTTCGCTCGACTACGACAACCGCACCGCGTTTATTGAGTTGCTGCTTGAGCAGGTGAATCAAGCTCAATCAACTCTGCTGTTTGTCAGTCATGACCCAACATTGGAAAGTTTGTTCGACAGAACATTAAACTTAAACGAATTGAATCAGGTAGGAGTGACACAATGACCCCAACATTCATGCTTGCCTGGAAAAGTGTTCGTAATCGCCGTGTCACCGCCATTCTGACCATATTAACCGTCGCAATTTCGGTCATCCTACTACTGGGTGTAGAAAGAATTCGTACCCAAGCCAAAAGCAGCTTTGCTAATACTCTCTCAGGGACTGACCTGATCGTCGGTGGACGCTCTGGTCAAGTAAACTTGCTGCTCTACTCAGTGTTTCGCATCGGTAACGCCACCAATAATATTGACTGGAAGAGTTATCAGGAATTCAGTAATCATCGTTCTGTGAAGTGGGTGATTCCTATATCTCTCGGAGACTCACACAAAGGTTTCCGCGTGATGGGCACCAATCACAGCTATTTTGAGCACTATCGCTATGGCAAAAAACAGAACATTGCCATCGCTGAGGGACGCGAATTTGACGGCTTGTTTGAGACCGTCATTGGTGCCGATGTCGCCCGCTCTCTTGGGTATGAGATAGGCACAGAAATCATTATTGCTCACGGTATCAGTGACGTTGGATTCAGTCGTCATGACAACCTGCCATTTAAGGTGGTCGGTATCTTAGCCCCAACAGGCACCCCAGTAGACAAAACTGTTCATGTTTCTCTTGAAGCCATTGAAGCGATTCATGTGGGTTGGGAATCCGGTGCCCACTTGGGTAATACACCAAGCGCAGATCAGCTTGAAAAGCAAAACTTCCAACCAAAACAGATCACTGCCATGTTGCTTGGCCTAAACTCCAAAATTCAGACCTTTGCTCTGCAACGTCAAATTAACACCTACCCTAAGGAGCCCTTGAGCGCGATTCTTCCGGGAGTTGCCTTGCATGAATTGTGGGGAATGATGTCGGTGGCAGAGCAAGCTCTGATGGCCGTGTCTGTCTTTGTTGTTATTGCCGGTTTACTCGGTATGTTGTCGAGCTTACTAACTAGTCTCCAAGAGAGACGACGGGAAATGGCAATTCTGCGAGCCATGGGAGCGAGGCCTAGGCATGTACTGGCGCTACTGGTTATGGAAGCCAGTGCCTTAACCTTAGTCGGCTTAGCGGTTGGCGTTATAGGTTTATATGCCCTGTTAGCGACTATTGCTCCAGTAATTCAACAGCAATATGGGATACACATAGAGATGATAGCTTTATCCCATTATGAGTGGATGCTACTTGCAGCGGTACAGTTAGCAGGTACTGTAATCGGCTTTATTCCAGCGTTCCGCGCGTATAGACAATCTCTCAGCGACGGTATGACAATACGAGTTTAAATATGAAACAGATATTCTTAGCGCTCATGCTTGCCGTGAGCTTTGCAACCCCATCGCTGGCTAGTGCCAGTGAAGATATTCTCAAACTAGATTGGATAGATCTGATCCCAGAAAGTGAACGCCAGCAATTTGATTCTTCTGGTATGCCAGTAACGGATCACTCTGGTCAAGCTGCAAAGCAATCGCTAGTGGGTAAAGTACGCCAAGAGCTGAATGGCAGTAAGGTAAAAATACCTGGCTTTGTGATCCCCCTAGAAGGAGATGAGGATAAAGTCACGGAATTTCTGCTGGTTCCATACTTTGGTGCATGTATTCACGTTCCACCACCACCACCAAACCAAATCATATATGTGAAATTCCCTAAAGGAGCGCCTGTGCAGCAACTTTGGGATGTCATTTATGTGGTAGGAACATTAAAAACGGAAACCATCAACCATGAACTGGCTGAAACAGGCTACGTTTTAGAAGGCACCGCTATCGAAGAATACGATGACTACTAATATTATTTAACATAAAAGCAACCTGTTAATTATCCGCTTTTCTTTATATGTATCTAGAGAGATAAACCAAGACGGCTAGATAAACCAGAAGCAATAGGGCAATTGACAGGTGCTTTTTCAGTTTACTCTCATTTAAAAACTTCATAAGCCCCTCAAAAACATCGATAACAATTTTAACAACTTATTATCATTTGGCATAGCGCCAATTTTCAAAGCTTGCTCACATAGTTCTTCTGGCGGCTAAACTGGTTAAGAGGTAAATTTAATAAGCACATTTAACACTTTGATGAGTAAGGAATTCACATGTCAGAGAAGCAAAAGCCAGTTGTCATTGAGCACGAGTCTAACGCTGAAGCTCGGCATGAGAAAAAAACCGCCTACATCAAAGACAGCGCTAGTCGCGTCATGAATATTGCTCAAACTCATGGCCTTGATGCCCTGTTACAAAAAGAGGCTCCGCAAAAGACTGCATTAGAGAGAGCGCTGATTCGAGAGCGCCGCTACAAAGAACAAAAGCAGAAAAACCTCGAACAAATTCTCAAGCTCGCTCACCTCTCCTGTAAAGACGAAACGGCGGGCGACCCAGATCATGACTGGCTTCATCGTTTCTTCTCTATGGCACAAGAAGTTCATAACGCGTCGATGCAACGCTTATGGGCACAGGTACTAAAGCGTGAAGTCACAAACCCTGGATCCACTTCCATGAAAGCTTTGAAGGTACTACAGGATATGTCTCCCAAAGAAGCGCAAATACTGCAGCGTGCCGCTTCTCTTGCATGCAGCTTTGGAGGAGATACTAGTCGTAAACTATTGATTGGTTATCGAGCTCAGGGGGGAATTTTCAACTTTGGTAAGCGCAACATCACTGGCAACATCAATGTAGGTAACTTCCAGCTGCCTTACTCCAATCTGTTGGTGCTGTTTGAGTTAGGTTTGATGCACGGAACAGAGCTTGAGTCAGGCGAAATTGATCTCGACTCACCCTTACCCCTGACATATCAAGGTAAACAGTTATCATTGCAAGCGCACAGCAAAGGTGTTCGACTACTCTATTACCGCTTCAGCCCTACGGGCAATGAGTTATGTAAGCTGCTTGGTAATAAGCCCAATATGCAATACTACGATCAGATGGTCGCTTTGCTCAGCCAGAAATTCACCGCAAGTACCGACGTCAAGTCAACCATTGATACCACCGTATGATAAAGAGTTGCCTCGAGAGAGTATTAACTCCAATTATAAAAAACGCCAGCCTTTCGGTTGGCGTCATCATCAGCTAACTAGGTTATATGCTATTACGCTTTGAAAGCCTTAAATGCATTAATCAAACCATTAGTCGAACTATCGTGTGAGCTGATTGCTGAATCATCCGCAAGTTCAGGCAAGATTTGGTTTGCTAGCTGCTTACCAAGCTCCACACCCCATTGGTCGAAGCTGAAGATATTCCAAATAACACCTTGTACAAAGATCTTGTGCTCGTACATAGCGATTAGGTTACCCAGTGTACGTGGTGTGATCTGTTTTACTAGGATTGAGTTAGTTGGGCGGTTACCTTCAAATACCTTGAATGGCGCAAGCGTTGCGGCTTCTTCTTCGCTCTTGCCTGCTTTAGCAAATTCGGCTTTCACTGTCTCTTCCTCTTTACCAAAAGCAAGCGCTTCAGTTTGGGCAAAGAAGTTAGACATCAACTTCTGGTGATGATCACCTGCTGGATTATGACTGATGGCAGGTGCAATAAAGTCACAAGGGATCAGCTTAGTACCTTGGTGAATCAACTGGTAGAACGCGTGCTGACCGTTAGTACCAGGTTCACCCCATATAATTGGACCTGTTTGGTAAGTCACTGCGTTACCGTCACGATCAACGTACTTACCGTTCGATTCCATGTTGCCCTGTTGGAAGTAAGCAGCAAAACGGTGCATGTACTGATCGTATGGAAGAATCGCTTCAGACTCAGCGCCATGGAAGTTGTTGTACCAAAGACCCACTAGCGCAAGGATAACAGGAATGTTGTTCTCAAAATCCGCTGATGCAAAGTGGTTATCCATTTCATGAGCGCCATCAAGTAGCTCAATAAAGTTGTCGTAACCAACCGCTAGAGCAATTGAAAGACCGATTGCCGACCACAGAGAATAACGACCACCAACCCAGTCCCAGAACTCGAACATGTTGTCTGTATCGATACCGAACTCAGACACTGCTGGAGCATTAGTTGAAAGCGCTGCAAAGTGTTTCGCTACGTGCGCTTCATCACCTGCAGATTCAAGGAACCAATCTCGTGCGCTATGTGCGTTGGTCATGGTTTCTTGAGTAGTAAACGTCTTAGAAGCAACTAGGAATAACGTGGTTTCTGGGTTTACTTTTTTAAGCGTCTCAACGATGTGAGTACCATCAACGTTAGAAACGAAGTGCAGATTTAGGTGGTTTGTGTATGGCGCTAGTGCTTCAGTCACCATGTAAGGCCCAAGGTCAGAGCCACCAATACCAATGTTAACTACGTCCGTAATCGCTTTACCTGTATAGCCTTTCCACTCACCGCCGATAACGCGCTCGGTGAATGATTTCATTTTTTCTAGCACGGCATTGACCGCAGGCATGACATCTTCACCATCGACCATAACAGACTTGTTGCTACGGTTACGCAGTGCGGTATGAAGTACTGCACGACCTTCTGTTTGGTTAATCGCTTCGCCACTGAACATCGCTTCGATTGCTGCCTTTAGCTCAGTTTCGTTGGCAAGTGCGAACAGGTGTTTCATGGTTTCTTCATTGATTAGGTTTTTAGAGTAATCAACAAGAATGTCGCTACCGAAACGGGTAGAGAACTTATCAAAACGTGCTGCATCTTGTGCAAATAGATCTTTGAGATCCATATCTTGTGCAGTTTCGAAGTGCGCGGTTAGCGCGTTCCAAGCTTGTGTTTGCGTTGGATTGATATTTTTCAACATGGTTACTATCCCGATGTTACAGTAGGTTTTATTCCATACAGCCTAGCGAAAACTGTGGAATCCCCGATTATGCAAAAATAGTTCGGTTCTGGCGTTGCAACAAGCAGCCAAAACTTTGTAATAAATTTTCAAAGTGCAATTATGAACCAGAGTGGCTGCACCATCATTGAGTTAAGTCACGTTAAATGATTAAGTGACACTCAAACCCAGACTTATATTGACTCTCACCATACCGACAAAGGTTAGGTTTGCCAAATAGATTATAAAGGATGCCATATGTGGTCTCAGAAGCGTATTCAATTGAGCGCAAGAAAGCGTGGGTTTCATCTCATCACCGATGAAATAGAACAACAAATCCCAGAAATAGGTCAGTTTTCTGTCGGAATATTACAGTTATTTATCCAACATACTTCCGCAAGCCTGACCATCAATGAAAATGCAGATCCAACAGTTCGTCATGATATGGAGAAACACTTTAATCACTATGTGCCTGAACGGGCTCCCTATTATAAGCATACCTATGAAGGTGATGATGATATGCCAGCCCATATCAAAGCTTCTACTTTAGGATGCAGTGTCATGATTCCCATTAGCAATGGGCGATTAGCATTAGGGACATGGCAGGGGATCTATCTTGGAGAGCACCGAGATTATGGCGGGAGCCGCACTCTTGTGGCGACAATACACGGTGAACGGTAAAAAAGGCTGGCTTCTCGCCAGCCCATTATAAAAGAGTCGCTCTCTATGCCTTAGAATATTCCATCTCTACTCGTGAAGTGAGCTTGGTCACCAGCTCATAAGCAATGGTACCAATATGGCAAGCAACTTCCTCTGCTGGCAGGCTATCTCCCCAGAGGATAGCCTCATCTCCAACCATATCATGAGCCTCAGGACCAAGATCTACCGTTAACATATCCATTGATACTCGACCCGCGATAGGCACTTTACGGCCATTGACTAAGACAGGGGTGCCATTAGGTGCCGCTCTTGGGTAACCATCACCGTAGCCAATAGCAATCACCCCTACTTTGGTATCTCGCTGACTCGTCCAAGTCCCACCATAACCAACACTCTCACCCGCTTTGACATCTCTTACCGCAATAAGATGTGATTTCAGAGTCATTACAGGTTGGTACCCCATCTGCTGGGCTGTTCTGTCGTTGAATGGTGATACACCATACATAATGATGCCTGGCCTTACCCAATCTAAGTGACTGTCTTGCCAAGCGAGCAAACCAGCAGAGGCGGCTAGAGAACGCTCACCTTCACACCCGTTAGTGAGTGATAAAAAGAGCTTGGTCTGCTCTGTAGTCGTGGTGTTATCCAGCTCATCTGCGCAACCAAAATGACTCATATAGCGTAAAGGTTTTGCCACATTGCGACACGCTTTCAGCCGGGTCACAAAATCTGTGTATTGCTCTGGCCTCACCCCTAATCGATGCATGCCGCTATCGACTTTAAGCCACACCACAACGGGTACTTCCAATTCAGCCTGTTCAAGCGATTCAAGTTGCTCTTCACAGTGCACGACCGTTTGGATGTTATTAGTCACTAAAACAGGTAAATCACCCGATGAATAGAAGCCTTCTAGCAGTAGAATCGGTTTGACAACACCACATGCTCGTAGCTGCAAAGCTTCTTCTATTCGAGCAACACCAAAAGCATCGGCCCCATCGGCGTATTTGGCAATATGTCTCAGGCCATGACCATAACTATTGGCTTTCACCACAGCCATGATTTTGCTGTGTGGTGCTTGAGATTTTATCTGCTCTAAGTTGTGTTGCAGTGCGGCCAAATCGATAAAGGCAGTTGCCGCTTTCATATAACTCATGTGTTACTCTTCATCCACATCAAACGCCGGACCAGCGTAATTATCAAAGCGTGACCATTGACCTTGGAAGGTCAGACGAACCGAACCAATCGGGCCATTACGCTGCTTACCAATAATGATTTCCGCTGTACCTTTCATCGGACTATCAGGGTTATAGACTTCGTCACGGTAGATAAACATGATCAAGTCGGCATCCTGCTCGATAGAGCCCGACTCACGCAAGTCAGAGTTTACTGGTCGTTTGTCTGCACGCTGTTCCAAGGAGCGGTTTAACTGCGATAGTGCGACAACAGGCACATTCAATTCTTTGGCTAGAGCCTTTAGAGAGCGAGAAATTTCGGCAATTTCTAGCGTTCGGTTTTCGGTTAATGAAGGTACACGCATGAGCTGCAGGTAATCGACCATGATCATGGAAAGACCACCATGATCACGAGCTATACGGCGCGCACGAGAGCGAACTTCAGTGGGAGTCAAACCCGAACTGTCATCGATGAAGATGTTTTTCTTCTCCATCAGCAAACCCATAGTCGATGAAATGCGCGCCCAATCCTCATCATCTAATTGGCCCGTTCGTATCTTGGTTTGATCCACGCGAGACAGTGACGCAAGAGAACGCATCATCAGCTGCTCAGACGGCATCTCTAATGAGAAGACTAACACGGGTTTATCATGTGCCATCGCCGCATTCTCAACCAAGTTCATCGCAAAAGTGGTTTTACCCATCGATGGACGAGCTGCCACTATCACCAAGTCTGATCCTTGCAAGCCGGCCGTTTTCTTATTCAAATCGGTAAAGCCTGTCGTCACGCCTGTCACGCCATCTTGCGGTGACTTGTACAGCATTTCGATACGTTCAAGCGTTTTTTCAAGAATATTATCGACGTTTTGTGGACCTTCGCTTTCGTTGGTGCGCGACTCAGCAATGGCAAACACCTTACTCTCTGCCATATCAAGCAAATCTTCCGATGTTCTCCCTTGAGGATCATAGCCCGCATCCGCAATTTCATTGGCAACGCCAATCAAATCACGGGTCAAAGCTCGCTCAGCAACAATATCTGCATAAGCATTAATGTTGGCCGCGCTCGGCGTATTCTTAACAAGGTCCGCAAGGTAAGCAAAGCCACCAACATCATCAAGCTGCTCACGCAGCTCAAGAAACTCCGACAAGGTGATGAGGTCAAGAGGCTGGCTGTCTTCTAAAATGGCTTGTGATGCTTCGAATATCAGACGGTGTGGTCGGCTGTAAAAGTCCTTCGCCACCACACGTTCTGCGACAGTATCCCAGCGCTCGTTATCCAGAAGTAAACCACCAATGACGGACTGCTCAGCTTCCAACGAATGCGGAGGAACCTTGATAGCATCAACTTGGGCGTCTACTGGTTTCTGATTACGATTGTCTGTTCTCTGATCTGCCATGTTTTTGCTCAACAACTTACTTATGACCGCCCATTATAGCCAGAATGAGCGGGATGTCTGTAATAAACAAGGGGTTTGAAAGCAACTCATATAGAATTAACTTAGAACTGACGAATTTAGAGTGAATAGCCTCTACTATTCCTCACAATTTTCCCATTGTTAAAGAGGTTGTGAGTGGCGAAACTTTGGCTCTTAAGTGCAGGCCTGCTGTGCAGTTCCGTAGCCTATGCGGATGAGGCGGTACAAAGTCAAACGGATATTGAGATACCCTCCCCTTGGGATACCGAAGTTGAATTCGGTTATCAAGCACACACCGGAAACTCAGATTCGCGCTCTCTCAATTCTCGACTCAGTGCCGAGTATCTTTCTGGCCGTTACCGAACCAGTGGTGAATGGAAATATTATCTTCTATACAAAGATGGTGAGGAAGATAGGCGTCAATCCACATATACAGCTCAGAGTGACTATAAACTAGGCCCTAAAACTTACCTATACGGTAGCTTCAAAGGCGTTGACTCTCGCTATAGTGCCTACTTTAAAGACTACACACTCTCAGGCGGTTTAGGTTATCAATTTTCCAATACCGATGTGTTTGTCCTTGAGCTGGAACTAGGTCCAGGTTTTCGTTATCAGGAACCCAATACCGATGAAATCGGCGACAACGATATTGTGTTTGAAGAGATCGTTCAAGAGGCGATTTTTCGAGGCAAGGTCAACTCAAGCTGGCAAGTTGTGAAAAATCTGAATGTGTCAGCGGGGCTGACATTAGTTGCAGGTGACAGTAATCTCAGAGCCGATACGGATGTTAACGTCACCAATAACATCACCGATGACATTGCACTCAAGCTGGCTTATACACGCCAATACCATGACCGTGTACCAGAAGGGCTGAAAAAGGCCGATAGTATCTTTTCCGTCAATCTGCTCTTCTTGTTTTAATCCGAAATTCAGGTATAAAAAAAGCACCTCTAAGAGGTGCTTTTAAAATACATCTTGATACTGAATTACTCAGCAGCAACAACTTGTAGGTTAACTGTCGCGAAAACTTCAGAGTGAAGTTGAACGCTGATCTCGAACTCACCAGTGTTACGTAGTGCGCCTTCTGGAAGACGAACTTCGCTTTTAGCCACTTCAACGCCAGCTGCAGTGATTGCATCAGCGATGTCGCGAGTACCGATAGAACCGAATAGTTTACCTTCGTCACCCGCTTTAGAAGCGATAACAACTGCTTCAAGAGCGTTAACTTTCTCAGCACGCGCTTCTGCAGCTGCTAGTTGCTCAGCAACTTTAGCTTCTAGTTCAGCACGACGAGCTTCGAACATTTCAACGTTAGCTTTAGTTGCCATCACTGCCTTAGCCTGAGGGATAAGGAAGTTACGAGCGTAACCAGATTTAACGTTTACAGTGTCACCAAGACCACCTAGGTTACCGATTTTATCAAGTAGAATAACTTGCATTGCTTAATCCTCTTTCTTAATAAAACGACCGATTACTGATGCTTGTCAGTGTACGGTAGTAGAGCTAGGTAGCGAGAACGCTTGATAGCGCGAGCTAGTTGACGTTGATACTTAGCGCTTGTACCAGTGATACGGCTAGGAACAATTTTACCAGCTTCTGTGATGTAGTTTTTAAGAGTTGCTACGTCTTTGTAATCAATCTCTTGTACGCCTTCTGCAGTGAAACGGCAGAATTTACGACGACGGAAGAAACGAGCCATGGGCTATCTCCTGATCTTAAATTTGAAAAAAGTTGTCTGCCTAAATAAACACATTCGAGTAAACCCGTGAGTTATCTAGACTGAGTACTAATTCTGAGTAGTAATTACTCAGCAGCTGCTTCTGGCTTAGCTTCAGCACGCTCTTCGCGACGAGGAGCACGCTCTTCTTTCTGCTTAAGCATGATAGATTGCTCAGTGATAGCCGCTTTAGTACGCATGATCATGTTACGTAGAACTGCATCGTTGAAACGGAAAGCAGTTTCTAGCTCATCGATTACAGCTTGGTCAGCTTCAACGTTCATTAGAACGTAGTGAGCTTTGTGAAGCTTGTTGATTGGGTAAGCCAGTTGACGACGACCCCAGTCTTCTAGACGGTGGATAGTACCGCCAGCTTCAGTGATAGAACCAGTGTAACGCTCGATCATGCCAGCAACTTGCTCGCTTTGATCAGGGTGCACCATGAATACGATTTCGTAATGACGCATTGGTTGCTCCTTACGGATTATTCAGCTTCCACAATTGGCCCGGTCGTCCAGAGGAAGCAAGGAACTAAAGATAATTGACCGAGTTTTAAGGAGCACGAATAGTACAGAATGAATGCAATTTAAGCAAGAAAAATGTGATACAAGTGGTGGTAAGCTGGTAGGAATAGAGCAGCGTATCGCACGCTGCCCAGAGTTGTTCTAATTCTGACTAGTCATCATCTTCATCAACATATTGAGCCTGTAGGTAATTTTGGATACCTGTCATGTCAATTAAACCAAGTTGCGTTTCAAGCCAGTCTACGTGTTCTTCTTCATCTTCCAATATATCTTGAAACAGATCTCTGGATACATAATCGTGTGTGTCTTCTGCGTAAGCGATGGCAGCTTTTAAATCAGGTATCGCAGCCATTTCTAACTTAAGGTCGCACTCCAGCATCTCTTTGGTATCTTCGCCGATCATGAGCTTACCAAGATCTTGCAAGTTAGGGACGCCTTCAAGAAACAAAATACGTTCAATCAAATGATCCGCATGTTTCATTTCATCAATGGATTCGTGATATTCCTTATCCGCTAGATGCTTTAAGCCCCAGTCTTTATACATTCGTGCATGAAGGAAATATTGATTAATGGCAACTAGTTCATTGCCAAGGATTTTATTGAGATGTTGAATAATGATTGGATCGCCTTTCATGACAAAAACCTCCTCTTTGGCTCCAATTAAACTGTAGAACCAATTGAGAAGGTGTCAAAAAGCCACGAGACGGTTTCAGCTCGCTTTTTGGTACTGTACTACACCTGTTTCATTAAGGATTTCCTTCGCCATCTTGACACATTTGCCACATTGGCTGCCAAGCGCGGTACATTTCTTTATGCCTCTGATATCAGTGATGCCTTCTTCTAAAGCTAACTTTTTGATTTTCTTATCAGAAATTCCATGACACAAACAAACGTACATAAATTAAAACCCGTAATACAACCTAGGAGAAAATATAAACAATAATTGTTCTTATTACCAGTTACGATTTTGGAGATATTAAGACTGATTTGTTATATCAAAAATGACAAAGAAGCGGCTCTAAACACTTACGCATTTAACCACACAAATAGCAATGAAATAAGTTTTGATAACTGTTTGTTTTTAAAGATAAAGAAAAGAGGAATTGGTGAGTAAGTGAAGTTATCGGACAATTTTTTTTATAACCAGAAACCAAAAAAGAGAAGCCGAAGCTTCTCTTTTTCTAGATGCGCTTTCTTCATAAATGAAGAAAAGTGCAAGATTTCAATTAATTCCTAAGAATTAGTCGAAGATCTTAGCAACAACACCAGCACCTACTGTACGGCCACCTTCACGGATCGCGAAACGAAGACCTTCGTCCATTGCGATTGGGGCGATTAGCTCTACAGTCATCTTGATGTTATCGCCTGGCATTACCATTTCTACGCCTTCTGGTAGCTCGATGTTACCAGTTACGTCAGTTGTACGGAAGTAGAACTGTGGACGGTAGCCTTTGAAGAACGGAGTATGACGGCCGCCTTC